>NZ_JBFBMU010000002.1:0-1211428 GCF_040687205.1 Microbacterium sp. NPDC076768 | reverse complement strand
GCGTCGACGGACAGATCCACAAAAAGACAACCGCAAACGGCGTCCGTGTAATTTCGAGTCACGCCGGCACCAGAGCCGAATCCATCATCTCTGTGTGGCGTTCTGTCGGACGGGTGCGTCGTTGCGGTGGTGCCAATGATGTGGGCGAGGAACGCCGCGCGTTTGTCTGACAAGGCCTATGGGGAGCCCGGAGCCACTGCTAGCTGAAGATCGCCAGCGGCAATACCCTTAGCGACTTCCCGCGCACGCGGGAATCTAGTTTGAGGTCGAGGAACTCTTCTGGATTGAGGCCAAGCATCGGATCCGCGTCGGCGAGCGACGAGCGGAGCTGACCCACCAGCTGGTCGAACGCGTCTGCGGAGAAGTTCCGCAGGAGCTTGTTCCGTGCGAACGTGGGAACGTCTTCTTCGATTTCAGATATGACCTTGCCGAACACGGTGAAGGTCCCGTCGAGGAGACGATCCGGGTCGCCTGTGATGAAGTGCTCCCGTTCGCAGATGGTGATCGCTGTCAACGCCGGGTCGCGGGCGATGCGCCCGTAGTACTCGCGAGTGCTTCCCTGCCGTGCATCCGCATGGACAGCCGACGCCACCGCACGAGCGAAGGCCCCCTTGCCTTCTGCGTCGACGCGCATCTTCTCCGCGTGCGCGCGGACGGCGTCGATACCGCCAGTCTCCGGGAAAGAATCCTTGTACTCCTTGCGGACTGACCATTGCGCGATTGCGTCAACGAGCTCCGGGCTGATGACCTCAAGAGCCAAAGTGAGTTCCACGGGATCGAATGATGTCGTGTACTCAACGAACGCTCCAGGCGATACCCACGCTGCATCCTCCGTTGATGTCAGCTGATGCAGTTGCCCGACCTCGGCGAGGTGACGGCGCACCAGGTGGAGGTAGTAGGCCTGAGAGTAGACGTACTGCTGGCGGGCGGCCGTACCAGTACTGGAAGTCCAGCTGCCCGCCGCGGCGAGATCGCCAGTAGCCTTCACGCTCAGCGCGCCCAGAAAAGGGACCTTGGCTTCGCCCCCGCCCGTCACGCAACCGGACGATGATACCGAAGCATCGTCGCCCGCCGTGGACGTGTGGTCGCGCGTCTCTTCAACGATGAGAGGCTGGCCAAACAGCTGTTGAAGCACCCCAGCAACCTGATCCGAGTTCTGATAGATCGTCGCGACGGGAACTCCCGTGGGCTTCTCGGCAGCAGGCTTACGGAGTTCTTTCCGGGCAGTCATGCCCTCATCGTTTACCAGTGCGGTCAGTCACGCAAATCGATACTCAACGGGTGGTTCCACCATCCACGAGTTGCCATCTGGATCGTGTCTTCCGGTACAGCGAAAAGCTGGATCATGTGCGCAACTCATTAATCGGCATCGCCCCGCTCGACCCCGCGCAGACGTGGCTCGGAAATAACCTCGGCTTCGAGATGCGTATCCGAGTGGGCGTCCATCCGAAAATCTGCTGGCGCACAAGCCTGGGTGTCCGCGGCTGTGAGCCGCGCGATTCCGAGGGTCGCGTCAACGCCCGCGTGCTGCACCACTCGAGCGAGCCCGGCAGCGCAAATGGGGGCAACTGAAACACCGCGCTTTCGACGGTGGCTAAGGAGAAGGTTGCCCAGAATCAGGATGCGCTCATCGCGATACGTTGGCCATAGATTCCCGGTGTGCGATCCCGCGTAACCACAGATTGAGGCGACATGAGGGTTGTACTGAACTTCGGAGACAGCATGGCCGTGCTGCTGGTCGATGGGGTCGAAGAGACACCCTACGTCGGCGCGACCTTGCGGATGACAGAGACAGGCGTTGAGGTCGAGGTGCCGTACATGCCGGGGTTCGCGGTGCCGCAGCTCGAGCGCTTTGACCAGTGGTTTCGTAGAATGACGCCGCCCGAGAACGTCTTAGTGCATACTCGCGAAGGCAACATCCTCGTGTACGGCTGCCGCTGGAGCGGGCACTCCGACGCGACCGGTTCGCGAGTCGGAAGCGGGCGCTTCACAGCTACTGAGACATTGCTCCACTCACGAGATCACCGCTTGGCTGACCCACTGACCGTCGAGCTTTGCCAAAGCAGCGCCGACGGCCTCAACCGGTGGTCACGCATCACAACTGTGAGATCGGAAAGTACCCGCGACGAGGAGCAGCGAACGAACGCACTCGCCATCCAGGTCAAGAGCCCGGAGTCGATCGAATGGCGCCAAGGTGACGCCACGCTCCGAGTAAGGGGGACATGGCGGTTTACAGCGCGAGAAGACGGGTACGAGCGTGTCCACGAGCTTGAGGACTACGTCGTGCTGGAGAGTGAATGGGACGACCCTCGTGTCTTCGCTGACCACCTCGTCGAGCAACGCAGGGTCATGCATCTCTTGGTGTTCCTCTTCGGAACGGCCCTCTCGTTCCGTGAGCATCGGGTGCGCGATGAGGCTATCGCAGTGCATCTCATGAGCGGCGAGGTGTTCGATCATCCGTTCGCTGAGGTCATCAGCGCCCGCACCATTCGGGAACGTGCGCAGCCCATCCCGTCGAAGAAGGAGCTCGGACGTCCCCTGCTCGTACTCGAAGAGCTCGGCGCAGACGGGCTCGCCGCATGGGCGTCGAACTACGAGGGTTGGGAACGGTTCATTCTGCCGGCGGTCGCGATCATCGGACGTCGGCATCGCTTTGCTGAGGACGTCGTCATGTCGACCTCGATGAGTCTTGAAGCGGCGGGACAGCTACTTGGCGAACGTCCGGGCGAAGAGCCCACCCACCACCGTACTCGACCTACGACGTCCACTTATGTCTACCGCTGCCTGGAATTTCTGGGCATTCGGTGGGGCGACGATATTCACAGCCAAGTGGGGCTCGCCAAAGCGATCGCAAGCAACTACAACTCGGTTAAGCACGCCGACCGTGGCCCGTTTCCTGACCACGCGGAGACGTTTCTCATCGGCGACGTGAACGAGCTCGTGGTCCGGCTCCTTGCAGTGCACCTCACTGGACAGGCAGATGAGCTGCTGGGTCGATATCGAGAAGGATCGGAACTCTGGGACATCAAGTAACGCTTCGATGCGTATCGCATCCGCATCGTTGACGACCGCGGGACCTGGCAAGCCGTTCCTGCCGAGGAATGATCCTTACCGACCGCATCGACGCTAATCGGCTGTCGGCCGAATTGCCAGATACCGTCGCCGGGGTTGTCGTCGTCCGACTGACATGATGGATCTGACGAGCCGCTTGTTCGATTGGTGAGCGGAGAACGTCTTCCTCTGCGCATAAGGAGTAACTGTGGCGATCGACTTTTTGAGAGTGGGCGGGAGCCGTCGCCCGGTTCTCATTGATCCACGCGACATCTTTCGAGCCCTCCCAACGAAGCCCTGGCCGCGGCTTCGTCTTGAACAGGGCGAAGTGCTGAAGGGGTGGTTTGGCAGGAAGGACGCGCGTGATGTCGTCATTAAGCAGAACACCGGCGGTGGTAAGACCGTTGTCGGACTCCTGATTGCCCAGTCCAGCATCAATGATGGTGTCGGGCCCGCGATCTACCTCACGCCCGACACCTACCTCGCCGCGCAGGCGAAGAAGGAAGCAGAACGGCTCGGCATCGCGGTCACTGGCGACCGGTATGATGAGCGATTCGTCTCGAGTGAGGCGATACTCGTCACCACATTTCAGAAGCTCGTCAACGGGCGGAGCAGTTTCGGCGTCATTGGCACCGGACGATCGATCACTTCAATCGGCACTGTCATCGTTGACGACGCACATGCGGCACTCGCGCTCGCTGAGCGGCAGTTCACCGTAACCGTCGCTCGATCGCACCCGGCATACAACTCCTTGGTTAGCCTCTTCCAAGACAGCTTCGAGCAGCAGAGCCCGTCCGGGTGGACGGCCATCGACGGCGGCGTTCCCTCAACTCCTGTGGCGGTGCCGTTCTGGGACTGGAGTTCTCGGGTCGAGCGGGTGCGCGCTATCCTGCAGCCGTTCGCGAGCGATGACGACGAGAAGTGGATCTATTTCGCGTGGCCGGCGCTGTCGCAGGTGCTTTCCTTGTGTTCTGCCACCGTGACGGCAGAACAATTCGAGATCAAGCCGCTCTGCACTCCGATCGACCTAATTCCGGCCTTCGCGCAGGCTAAGCGGCGCATTTACTTGACCGCGACGCTCGCAGATGACTCGGTGCTGGTCACTGAGCTTGGAGCCGGGGCTGCCGATGTGGCGGCGCCCGTAACACCCGAACGCGCGGCTGATCTTGGTGATCGGCTGATCCTGGCGCCGCTGGCGCTGAACCCTTCGGCAGACGAGGGTGTCGTGCGCGAGATGGTGAAGGAGATCTCTGACGGAGACTGGGCAAGCGACGGTACAACGGAGAGCGAACCGATCAACGTGATCGTGCTCGTTCCTTCCGATGCGCGGGCAGCGGCATGGCAACCCTTTGCGAACCATACCTGTCATGTTGACGATCTTCATGAGGTCGTGGCGAAGCTGAAGAGCGGTGAGCACCTCGGACTCGTCGTGCTCGTAAACAAGTACGACGGCGTGGATCTTCCGGGTGATGCATGTCGTCTGCTTGTGATTGATGGTGTGCCTTTTCCGCTAAGCCCAAGTGAGAGCCGGGAAGCGAGTGCGCTCCGAGGCACCGATACCTTCGCGGCGCGTCAGGTGCAAAAGATAGAGCAGGGTATGGGGCGTGGGATCCGAGACGCCGAGGACTACTGCGCGGTGTTGGTGCTTGGCGCGGATCTCGCGATGACGCTCCGCGCTCCGGCTTACTTGCGCCACTATTCACCGGCCACCCGCAGGCAGATCGATCTCAGTGCAGACATCGCGGCCCAGATCAAAAATCAAGGGCTCGAGTCGATCCGCGAAGTAGTGGCGTTGTTCCTGTCGAGGGATCCTGGGTGGCTTGCAGCGAGCAGCGAAGCGATCGCCGGTATCGAGTACGACCACGCGGGGCAGGTTTCGGACATCGCCGCTGCGCGTCGACGGGGGTTCGATCTTGCCAGGGCGAATCAAATGGCGGAGGCATCTAGCGAGATCAAGCATGCGTTGACGAGTATCGCGAGCCCCTATGAAGCGGGCTGGTACGAGGAAGAGGCTGCGCGCTATCAGCACTTCGTAGATAGGGACGGAGCCCAAGGGACGCTTCGGCATGCGAGCATCGCGAACCTGAACGTTATGACGCCCCTTGCAGTGCCGCCGGTGACGCGATCTCGGCCGGCCGCAGAGCAAGCGCGCGCTGCCTCGGACTTCCTTGCGGCGCACTATTCGACAGGTGTGGAGCTGGAGCTCGGAATCCAGGCGATGCTAGGCGGAATGGTGTTTGACCCGGCGCGCGTACCGGAGGCGGAGGAGGCGTTCGAGCGGCTTGGGCGACATCTTGGGTTCCCGTCGGAGCGCCCCGACAAGATCTACAAGACCGGACCTGACGCATTGTGGTCGGTTCGCGAGGATCTGCAACTTGTCATCGAACTGAAGACAGGTGTTGCGCGGCAGGATCTTCGCATCATCAAGACTGAACTCGATCAGCTTTCGGGGCACGTCAACTGGCACGCGGAGAACTACGGCTCCGGTTATGACAACGTTCCCGTGCTGGTGCATCCGAGTTCAGTTCACCGTGCCGATGGGACACCGGCGCCTGGTACTCGCATCCTCACCCCTGAGGGCATCGAGCAGCTGAAGGATCGAGTCAGAGCATTTTCACGAGAAGTCGCCATGAACGGCGGGTGGAAGAACGAGGATCGCGTGCGCGCGCTGTTGGCCTCGCATCAGTTGCTTGGGCGCAATGCGTTGCTCCGCTCGAGCGTTCGACCGACCCGAGAAGAGTGAGGTGAGAGGGCCTGGAAATCCGCTGTCGCCAGGTGCGGTTCTATACCGCCCATAGCGCAAGGACCGGCGACGGATGTTTGAGCGTCGACACCGGCGAAGAACTCTTGCGACGCTCGGAATCTCCGACCGAGGTTGCATGCCGAAGGGATTCTCGCCATCGCTATCTCGAACACGCAGGACGCAGCACCTGATCATTCCATGCCAATATTCGGAGAGAGCCAGCGGTCGATCTTGCGAGCAAAGGAGCTGTTGCCGCCTGTCTGGGCCTGCGTTGGTAGAAGAACCGCCCGAAACTGGATTGGAGCGGTGATTGTTACCGAAGCGCCGGAACTGTATATCGATCTTCGGACGTCGGTCTCGCCGCAGATCACGCCGATCACCGAGGTTTAATGCTGTTGACGTAGGGGACCAAAAGGGGACCAGAATCATGGAAACCACGCACGCCATGATGTGCTCTGCATGACCTGAGCCGCAAAATTACGCGGAAGAGGCGCCGGATCGAGAAGTTGGGACGCCTGGGGGTCAAGGGGTCGCAGGTTCAAATCCTGTCAGCCCGACAGAAAAGCCCAGGTGAGAATTTTCTCACCTGGGCTTCGTTGGTTTCATCGTCCGTTTGGACGGCGGTTAGCGGCGCATCCGACGACGACTACCGGTCTGTACCTGATACCGATCGGCGAGCGCGGACGATCACGTCACGCAGCTGCACCGGAGACTCGCCGGGGTGCACCGTACGGTTGTGCTCGTAGCCGGCCTCGACGCGCCAATCCGCGGGGCTGAACAGCCTGACGATCGCCTCCAATGTCGCTGTCGCTTCCTCTGGGTGGTCGTGCGCTGGATGGTCGTGCCCTGCATGATCGTCGTCGTGATTGCCGTGCAGATGTCCCACGATGAGAACGGTCCCGCCCTGGGCCACCCAGGAGGAGATGCGCCGGTAGAACGCGAGCTGCCCGCCCTGCGCGTGTGCGTAGTTGGTGACCACAAGATCCCACGTCTGCTTCGGTGCCCATTGGGAGATGTCGGTCTGTACCCAGTTGATGCGGTCGCCGACACCAGTGGCGGCAGCACGGGTCTGCGCGGTTGCTAGGGCGGTCGCGGAGATGTCGGCCGCCGTTACGCTCCACCCCTGTTCGGCGAGCCAGAGCGCTTCGGTTCCCGTCCCGCAACCCGCGTCGAGCGCAGTTCCCGCAGGCAGATTTGCGGTCTCGGTTGTCAGATAGGGGTTGACGGGGAGGTGGTGCCCTCGCATCGAAGCCTCGAGGGTGAACCAATGGTTTTCCCAGTACCCCTTGTCGAACTCAGTCATCGGCTCTCCGCAGCGCTCTGCCCATGGCTCTGTCTTCTCCTTGCATCGTGGTGTGTGTCTCAGGATCACCCACGCAGGCGCATGTGGCAATCATTCTTGCCAAATGGCAAAATCGGAGCATGAGTGAGCATGCCGATCAGACCCTCGACACCGTGGGGCCGCGCCTGAAACATCTCCGACTGCGTCGTGACATCACCCTCACGACGCTGGCGGAAGAAACCGGGATCTCCACGAGTACCCTCTCCCGGCTGGAGGCAGGGTTGCGGCGGCCGACGCTGGAACAGCTGCTTCCCTTGGCTCGCTATTACGGCGTCACCCTCGACTCGTTGGTCGATGCCCCCCGCACGGCAAACCCTCGCATCGATCTCCGGCCCATGTCATGCGCTGACGGATCGATCATCATCCCGCTGACTCGCCGTCCCGGAGGCATTCAGGCTTACAAGTTCGTGCTCCCTGCCGGCGACGACGATGCGACCCCCGACCTGCGCTCCCACGAAGGCTTCGACTGGGCCTACGTGCTTAACGGAACCCTTCGCGTAGTGCTCGGCGACCAAGATCTGCTCCTGCAGGCAGGGGAGGCTGTCGAGTTCGACACCCGCACACCCCACTGGTTTGGAGCGACCAGCGCCGGACCGGCCGAATACCTCAGCCTCGTCGGCCGGCAAGGCCAACGCGCGCACATACGTGCTTCAGACTTCGACCACGACCACTAGCGCGACTTGGCGAAGGTGAGCATTCTCCTCGTCGATTTTGTAACCATACTGCGATTCCCCCGTGGTCTTGCGGATCGGTGCTGTCCGCCGAAATTCTGATGCTTGACCGCTCGCGCGCTGCTGTGCTTAGATCAATCCCAAGCTATTACGCAACCTACTTGCGAAATACAAATGCACCGCGGCATTCCCTCGGTGTTGGTCGCCCCCGAAGGAGCAGCATGGAGTCCGGCACACACGAGCACCGAGTCAGTGCGCTCCGTAAGGCGAACACCGCACGCTGCGCCCTGCGCCTCCGAGATCATGGGGCTGCCTCCGTCGCAGAGCTCGTGCAAGCGACGGGCCTGTCACGGCCGACGGTAGAGGCTGCGCTCTCCGATCTCGCCGCCAACGGCCTCGTCGCAACGAATGAGTCCAATGGACACCGTGGCGCAGGACGCCCGGCGCGGGTCGCTCGCTTTGTGGGCAGCGCGGGCTATGTCGCTGGCGTCGATGTCGGGTTGGGCGGCATTCGCGTGATCCTCGCGGACCTCGCAGGAACCGTCTCTGCCAGGATCGAGCAACGCGGAGAACTGCCCGCAGACGCGAGCGCACGAATCGAGGCCGTGCGCGCAGCCATTTCTGAAGCGCTTCGTCTCGCCGATGTTCCACCGCGTCGCCTGCTGTTTGCACACATCGGGGTATCCGGTCTCGTCCGTGATGACGGTCGACTCTGGGTCTCACACACATTCGCCGACTGGGAAGGCGTCGATGTGGGCGGCAAGCTCGCCGCACTTCTCGGATGCCCGGTCACCCTCGACAACGACGTGAAACTGGCCGCGCTTGCTGAACAGCGGTTGGGGGCTGCCCGGTTGGTCGACGACATGATCTTCTTCCTCATCGGCAGCCAGATCTCCGCAGGGCTCGTGCTCGACGGCAAGCTGCGTCGTGGCAGTCACAATGCGGCTGGCGAACTCGGGCAGTCGAGCATCCGCGTTCCGTTGGACGAACGCGGACACATCCTTTGGCATTCGGCGTCGAGTGCGCGTGAAGCTTTCGCACGTGCCGCTGACGGTGATGCAGATGCTACGGCTGAAGTACAGACCTTCGTCGAGGGGGTCGCCGATACGGTGATTGTTCTCTCTCAGGCAATCGATCCTGATCTCATTGTTATTGGCGGCCCGTTGTCTCGCGCTGGCGACCAGCTCATCGACCCTCTCAATGAGGCTGTTGCTCACCTCGCGTCCCTGCCGTTCGCGCCGATGGTTCGTGCTTCCAGGCTCGGCGTCGACTCAATCGCGTTTGGAGCCCTGTCGCGAGCTTTCGACCTCTGCGCCGAAAGTGTCTACGGCGTAGACGACGTACCGATGCCGCTTCTTCGCCGACTCGACGGCGGCGACGCGGTCGACGCTGATGGCGAGAACTTCGAATGGTGAACTCCGCTGAGTCCAATGCGTTGGTGCGACTCGCCGTTATCGGTTGCGGAGCGCGGTCTGACCTTGCCCGGCAGGCCGCCGCTTCTGGCCTCGGTGAGATCGTTGCGCTCATCGACCCTGACCCGGTAGCGATTCAGCGCGGCCGCGCGCGTTTCGGGGAGGAACTACCTGCTTTTGCCTCCGCGGCGGAAATGCTCGCTGACGACATTCTGATCGACGCTGCTTTTGTGCTCACCCCTGATCACACGCACGCCGAGATCGCTATCGAGCTGCTGGCCGCTGGCCTCGCAGTCTTCCTCGAGAAACCTCTCGCTACGACCACCAGCGATGCTGACGCCGTGCTTCAGGCCGCAATTACGGCGGAAGCGAAGCTCTATGTCGGTCACAACATGCGGCATATGGCGGTCGTCCGGACGATGCGCGACATTATCGCGCGCGGCGAGATCGGCGAAGTAAAAGCAGTGTGGTGCCGGCACTTCGTGGGCAACGGCGGCGACTACTACTTCAAGGACTGGCACGCCGAGCGCGCGAGCTCAAACGGTCTCCTTCTTCAGAAGGGAGCGCACGACATCGACATCATCCACTGGCTCGCCGGTGGATACACAAAGCGCGTTGTCGGGATGGGCGGAGACACGCTATACGGCGCGCTCACTGATCGTCGCGATAACTCAGACCGCACGATGTCGGACTGGTTCAGCCTCGATAACTGGCCTCCGACGGAACAGCGAGAACTCAACCCCGTGATCGACGTTGAGGATCTGTCGATGGTGTTGATGCGGCTCGACAACGGGGTCTACGCCTCATACGAACAGTGCCACTACACGCCGGACTATTGGCGCAATTACACGGTTATCGGCACCAAGGGACGACTCGAGAACTTTGGTGATACCGACGGCGGAGTAGTACGAGTGTGGAACGAGCGTCGTATCTATCGTCCAGAGGGGGATCTGGAGTTTCCGATCAACGGAGACGAGTTTGGCCATGATGATGCCGACCTGCGCACGGTGACCGAGTTCCTCCGCTTCGTCATCGATGACACGCCAACGGAGACTTCGCCTATCGCCGGCCGAAACGCTGTCGCGACCGCCGTCGCCGCGACAGATTCGCTCAGAAACTCATCGGTACCCCGTGAAATACCGTCGCTCGCTGAAGAGACGATCGCATATTTTGACGGAGCCGGGAGCCCGTCCACCGAGGCGCACACCTCGATGGACGGGTGGTGACACGAGTCGCCACAAATATCCGCAATTTGGGCAATGTCGCCCGTTTCAACCGAAGGAGAATACCATGCGCCGCACAGCGCTCTTGGCTGGAATCGCCGCCTCAGCACTCCTGCTTGCTGCCTGTTCATCTACTGCTGACACTTCGTCGACGTCGACCGCAAACGCCGATACGAAGGCAGAGATTAACTACGCCTACTGGGATGCCACTCAAGAGGCCGCGATGAAGAAAATCATCGAAGAGTTCAACAAGGAATATCCAAACATCACGGTGAAGTCAGACGTGACTCCCTATTCCGAGTACTTCGGAAAGCTGCAAACCCAGGCTTCATCTGACACCTTGCCCGACGTGTTTTGGATGAATGGGCCGAACTTCCAGCTCTATGCCTCGAACGATAAATTCGAACCGATACCTGACGCGATCGACCCGGAGAACTATCCGCAGGCGCTGAACGACCTCTACTCCTTCGATGGCACCCAGTATGGCGTGCCCAAAGACTTCGACACGGTCGCCGTGTACTACAACAAGGCTCTCTTTGACCAAGCCGGAGTCGCGTATCCCACCGAGGGGTGGACGTGGGAGGAGTTCCAAGAAAAGGCCAATGCCATTTCCGATGCGCTCAAGGCTGACGGCGTGTACGGAACAGTGAATGGACTCACGGGCGGCCAGGAGGTGTACTACAACACCATCCTTCAGGCTGGCGGAGAGGTCATCTCGGCCGATGGGAAGACGTCTGGCTACGACAGTCCAGAGTCCATTGCTGGTTTGCAACTTGTCGCCGACCTCATCGCTGACGGCTCCGCTCCGACTCTGCAGCAGCTGTCGGACACTCCGCAGAACGTGTGGTTTGTGAACGGAAAGTCGGCCATGTTCTGGTCGGGCACCTGGTCTAACGCGGAGCTCCGTGAGTCGGCGATCGTTGACGATATCGAGGTCGCTCCGCTCCCCAAGGGTAAGCAGGAGGCCACGGTCATCCACGGCCTCGCCAACGTCGTCGCGAAGTCTTCAGAGAACAAGGCAGCCGCGTTGGCCTTCCAAGCTTTCCTCGGCTCCGACCGGGCAGCCGTCATCCAAGCAGAGGCTGGCGCTGCGCTTCCTGCCTACGAAGGCACGCAGGACGCCTTCATTGCGTCGGCACCGTACAACCTGCAGGTGTTCTTAGACGAGGCGGAGAACTACTCGTTCCCGTACCCCGTATCGAAGAACACTGCCGCGTGGAATCAGCTGGAGAACGAATTGCTTCCTGCCGCATTCTCGGGTGAGCGTCCTGTCGCCGATGTGGCTAAGGAACTCGCGGAGAAGATGAACGCATCTCTCGCTGAAGAAAAATAATGACATCGACAGCCAACAGCGAGGTCGGCGTTGCAGGTAACACTGCAACGCCGGCCCCGCCGGCCAGCCGCGAGCGAAACGACCTCGGCTGGGCACTCGTCTTCGTCTTGCCACTGTTTTCAGGAGTCGCGCTCTTTTACCTGTGGCCGATCATTCGTAACTTCTGGTTCAGCTTTACGGAGTGGGGACCATTTGGCGGATCGGAGTGGGTGGGGTTCGCAAACTACGCCGAGCTCATCACTGACGCCACGATGGGGCGCGCGATCCTGAACACCCTCGGATACACCGCGATTCTGCTCTGCGGCATACCCATCGCGCTCTACTTTGCGAGCCTGCTGAACCGGCCAGGCCTCCGCTTCGCCAATGTGTTTCGTACAGCATTCTTTCTGCCGTATGTGGCTATGCCCGCCGCCATCTCCATGGTGTGGCGCATCATCTACAACGGCGATTTTGGGATCTTGAACTACGCACTCTCGCTCATCGGAATCGATGGTCCGAGCTGGTTGTCTACGGAGGGCGTCGCGCTTGTTGCCGTCGCGCTTGTGGGCGTGTGGATCTCGATCGGATTCAACCTGATCATCCTTTCGGCAGGCATGAAGGGCATCCCACCGGAGCTTTACGAGGCGGCGTCGCTCGACGGTGCTAAGCGATGGACGCAATTCACGACCATCACGGTGCCGCTATTGACACCATCGATCTTCTTTGTCTCGGTGATGACGGTGATCACTGGTTTCCAAGTTTTCGATCTTCTGTACGCGCTCATGGGCACCACAAACCCTGCGATCGATAAGACGCAGTCGGTCGTCTACTACTTCTTCACAAACATCAAGACGGGTGACAACGGCTACGCCGCGGCGATCGGTGTCGTGATTTTGCTGCTCGTAGGCATCTTCACCGTGCTGCAGTTCCAGCTTCAGAAGAAATGGGTCACCTATGTCTAAGCGTCGCGCTGTGGTGCACGACTCCAATGCCGGTGCGTATGTCGTACTGACGGTGGGCGCACTTGTGATGGTGTTCCCGTTCGTCTGGCAACTCATCATGTCTCTCGGTACGAACGCCGACGTGATTTCGATTCCGCCGTCGTTCTGGCCATCCGAGTTCAAACCAGAGAACTATGCCAATGTGTTTGATCGCGTTCCGTTCCTGAGCCAGTTCGGAGTCTCGGTTGGCATTACGGTTCTCCGCACAGTCGGACAGCTGTTGCTCTGCTCGATGGCTGGATATGCGTTTGCGCGCATGTACTTCCCGTTCAAAGGCGTGGTGCTGGGGCTCATCCTCGCGATCTTGATGGTGCCGCCGCAGGTCTACCTGTTGCCGCAGTACCAAATCATCCAGGGCCTCGGCTGGCTGAACACCATTATCGGCATCGCTGCCCCCGGTATCTTCAGCGCCTTCGGCACATTCATGATGCGACAGTTCTTCATGAGTTTGCCTGTTGAACTAGAAGAGGCTGCCCGGCTCGATGGTGCGAACCAGTTCCAGATCTTTTGGAAGATCATGTTGCCGCTCGCGAAGCCGGGCCTGTCCGCGCTCGCCATCATCACAGTGCTCTGGTCGTGGAACGACCTTCTTTGGCCGCTGATCGTTGCAACGAGCGCCGAAAGTATGCCGCTGTCAGCGGGCATCGCGACTCTCACGAGTGGCCGCACTATTACCGACTACCCGATGCTTCTCGCAGCGTCGATGATGGCGATGGCACCAGTGCTCATTCTGTTCCTCATCATGCAACGTCGTGTGATCGACGGCATCGCGTTCTCCGGACTGAAATGAGCCACCTTATGAAACGACCTGATCCGCCCCTTCGTGTCGGCCTCATCGGGGCCGGTGCAATTTCGCACGCGCATGTTCCTGGCTGGCTCGCACTTGGTGCACGCATCACTGTGTACTCCCACGTCGGTGCGGAAGCACTCGCATCGCAGTACGGGCTTGAGGTGGCTGCTTCCCTCGATGAACTCTGGTCGGCAGTTGACATCGTCGATATCGTGACGCCGACGTCGACTCATGCAGGCCTGGCGCTGGCTGCCATCGAGAAGGGGGTACACGTGGTGTGTGAGAAGCCACTTGCCCGCACGGCAGACGAGGCGAGGTCTGTTGTCGATGCTGCAGCACACGCGGGAGTGCGCCTCTTTCCTGCACACGTTGTGCGGTATTTTCCTGAGTTCTTCGAGGCGCAGCGGGCCATCGAGCGGAATCGGATCGGGCGCCCTGCGGTGTTTCGGTTCCGGCGGCAGAGCGCCGCGCCCACAGAGGCGTGGTTCTTCGATGAGACAGTTTCTGGCGGAATCGTGATGGATCAGATGATCCACGACCTTGATCAAGCTGAGTGGCTTGGTGGACCTGTGCGGCGCGTATTTGCCCGGCTACGCCGCGGTGGCACCGCGAACTCGGAGGTCGTAGCTGCCCACGTCATCCTCGACCACGAGTCGGGATTGATCAGTCATGTGCAAGGAACATGGGGCAACCCGGCTTTGCCGTTTTCCTACTCTTTCGATCTCGCGGGAGATGCGGGGGTGTTGCGGTTCGACTCGACCCGCGACGACAGCGTGCGTGTTGCGCTTCCCGCGCGTGGGCATGGTGGTTATGTACCGGAGGCAAGTGGTGTCTCAAGCCCTTACGCCGCCGAAATCGCAGACTTCGTGCACGCCATTCACTCGGGGGAGCCCGCGAGAGTCGGCGGTGCAGATGGCGTTCGTGCTGTCCTGGTCGCCGAGGCAGCACTCGAGTCGATCTCGAGTGGTTCGGCCGTAGAAATCACCAATAAGAGCTTCATTGGGGAGCGAGTATGACCCGCGTGACTGCGCCGTTTCGCGTCGGCATCCTTTCGTTTGCGCACCCCCATGTCGAGGCATACGCGCGTTCGCTCGTCGAGCGAGGAGTGCAGGTGATCGGCACAGATCTTCCCCCGTACGATTCGGGGAGTGTGCGGGGTGCGAACCTCGCGCAGAAGCTCGGCATCGACTACGTAGAAAGCGTTGACGAGGTGCTCGAATACGCTCCACACGCTGTCGTCATCGCCGCTGAGAATGCGCGTCATTACGAACTCACTATGCAGGCAATAGCAGTAGGCGCTGATGTCCTCTGCGAGAAACCCCTCGCGACAGAGATCGACGATGCGCGCGCGATGGTCGCGGCGGCGGAGGAAGCGGGAGTTTTGCTGATGACTGCGTACCCTGTGCGATTCGCACCATCGTTTGGTGAGTTGGTGACATGCGTGCGTGCGGGCCAACTCGGCGACATTGTTGCGATCTCAGGGACAAACAACGGGAAGATTCCGCTGGGAGACCGCAGCTGGTTTACCAATGCGCAGGCAGCGGGCGGTGGTGCGCTCATCGACCATGTCGTGCACTGCGCCGACCTTATCGATGAACTGCTCGGCGAGAGCGCGCACGATGTATACGCGACGGTCAACCACATCCTGCACGCTGATCGGGGCGTGCAGGTAGAGACAGGGGGAGTCGTGTCTATCGGCTACCCATCTGGCGTCATCGCAACGATCGATTGTTCCTGGAGCCAACCTGATTCCGCATCGACGTGGGGTGGACTCACCCTTGAAGTGCACGGCACCGAGGGGTCGATGCGCATCGACCCTTTCGCCGCGCATATTTCTGGATACGACGCAGACGGCGCCGTGTGGAACGCATTCGGCGCGGATCTTGATCAGCTATTGATCGATGAGTTCCTCGAGGCGATCCAGACCCGTCAGAGGCCCGTTACTGACGGCGGTGTGGGCGTGCGTACGCTCGCTATCGTCGATGCTGCTCGCCGGTCTGTGCGTTCAGGGAAATCGGAGTCGGTGCGCTCAACCAACTAGGTGTCAGCGCTGAATGCTACTTCGGGAGATGAATGGTGTACGCAATGCCATGACTGTCGAGGAGGTCCATCACGGGAACGCTCGGCCCCAGTGTGTTCGTCACTGAGCTCGCAAAGAAGTGCCAATGAGCGCTATCAATCGCGCCCGTCTCGGCAAGATACGCGTCTGAGAGTATCTGCTTCTGAATCGACTCCGTGAGGTACACGCGACCAACTTTTGACTCATGGGCGACGCCGTCGGCAAAGACATCCACTCGTCGGGTGGTGGCATTGCAGACCGCAATGCAACCGCGAGTCGGGAGGGCGAGCTGTGTCACTACTGCCGGGTTATCTGCGCCATAAAGCTCAGCCAAGAACTCCTCGCCCATGTCCGGGGTTCGGAAGAAAGCAGTCGTATCTCCGCTGCGATGACCATCGCGTCTCACAGCCGCCGCCAGGGTGGAGGCACTGACATTGCCTTTCTGCAGTTGAGCCAATGTGGAAGAGCTCACACCGGAATGCACGAGAAAATCCCAATCCTCCGGCGATGCAGATCGAAGGGCAGAAACTTTGACGGAATCGGGCACCCATTTGAGGCTCACGATCGTCGTTCCCACGGTGGCAGCAAACTCGGGGTGGCGTGCGACGAACTTGGCTGTCTTGGCGGGAACCGCCGCTATGTCGCCAGCTATCGGTACGAGGCCAGCGACGCTGAGGCCCGCTCCGACCCAATCTGCTTGGATCGTCGACGCGAGTGCGTCTCGTAGATCAGCAGCCCCGCCGATCACCCATCCGATGCCGGGAATGAAACTGGCGCTGCCAGAAGCGAGGTTGCCGGCGAACCAGGCGAGGGAGTCACCCGGCGCGAACTCGCCGAGAACGGCACCCTCCGCGAAGTCGCGTGCATAGACAGCGGTATCCACTTTGACGTCCGGCCACAGGGGGTCAAGTCCTTGGGAGGCTTGATTCTCGACTTCATACCCGTCGTCGAACCCATCTCCGTCGGTGTCGGAAAGGTCGGGTGCCGTGCCAACTTCGAGGACTTCTTCCGCATCTCCGAGGCGATCCCCGTCGGTGTCAGGGGCGAACGCGTCGAGGGAGAGATCAGCCTCGACAGCATCGGACAAACCATCGCGATCGGTGTCGCCCACCGTCGGATCGGAAAACACCTCAAACTCAATATCTCCGTTGGCGTCGGAGGAAGGCGCGCCAGCTTCATCGTCATCACCTAGCCCATCACCGTCTGTATCGGGATTCCATGGATCGGTGCGATACACCGCACCTTGGTCACTGCGCCAGGCTGCGACTTCCACTTCGTCGCCAAGGCCGTCGTCGTCTGAATCACCTTCGGTCGGGTCGGTAACACCCAGATACAGCGGATCCGAACCAGACCCCTCCACGGGATCGCCAGCCTCGTAGCCATCGTCGAGACCATCGCCGTCTGTGTCTGCCACACCAGGATCAGTGATGTAGATATCTCCGGCTGTCGTGCGCCAGCCGGTCGCTTCAACGTAGTCAGATAGCCCATCACCGTCTGAATCGACGCTGCGGCTGACGAAGTAGAGCGCCGCGGCCGCGATGAGGATGACCACCAACACTCCAGCGGATACCGTCAAAGGCCACCGAAGGGCGCGGAGTCTCGCGACGCGCGGGGCGGCAGGCGCTGAGCTGTCCGGCTGAGGCGGAGACGTGAAATGTTCACTCACTCGTCGATTCTCCGGTATATCGCTACACACTGTGTACGCATCGAGGCAAGATTCCTCGATGCGCCCGCGCTAGAAAGCGTTCTGAAGCTCGCAGACGATGTCTGCGTCTATCGTGGTGCCGTCGTCGAGCAACCCGACGAAGCGCACTTCGACGATGTCGCGACTTCCTTCTGCAGTGTGCGGACCCAACTCAGTTGGGCTGGTGACCTCGCCTTTCGCGGAGGGGCTGCCCACACCAGCGGCGCCGAGGGGATCGCGCAGAGTGAAGCACTCGTCGTTGAGCGCGACATAGTTGATCGCGCTGTCTTCGTGAGCTTTGACGTTGTCGATACCGCTGATCGTGACGATCTCTCCATCGTTGAGATCGCCAACGTCTTCCTTGCTGTTTTGACGGCTGATCGGCGGAAACAGAGTCGCGACATCGGGTGACGATCGGGGCGTATCTCTGGCACTGCATCGTGCATTCGGTGCGACTGGGTTCCCCAGTGCTGCTTTTACACCGACAGCAAGATGTGCACGCAGATACGGACGTGCTCATGGCGGAGGGGCTGACGCATCGCCAAGCAGAGGTCGTGATCGCACGCGCTCGGACGGACGGCGCGAACAGCGAGCTCGCGCAGGAGTTCGGAATATCGGAGTCGACAGTGAAGAAGCACCTGGAAGAAATCTTTCGAGTTCTGCGAGTCACCAGTCGTGCCGCTGTGGTGCTTCGCCTCCCAGCGCTCGGTTAAACATATCCACTATGTAGTGGACTCTGCCGTGCCCAGACACCTATTGTGAGGCGTAGGGTGCACCCGAGCTGTCGCCGAACCGGCACCAGCATTCCCCGCGGGGGCGCCAGCCCGTAGCGTTCCGCGTTGCGGCCGAGGAGGTCCGCATCGTGCCGATTGTCCACCATCGAGACCCGTCGCTGCCACGGAAGATCTCATGGCAAGCGTTTGCTGTGGTCACGGCGTTGTTCGCGTCCATCTTTATACCGGTTGCTGTTGCGAATGCCGCACCAGGAGACACCGTCTCTGGGGTGCTTCGCGTAGACGCAAATGGAGACGGAGCTGTCGGCACTGGCGTTGACGGGGAGAACGACCTGCCGTTGGCGGGCGTCGCTGTCGCTTTGACAGGTTCCGATCCCGCATCCCCACGCCTTACGACGACGACAGACTCCAACGGGGCGTGGTCCTTCGCCGAGGAGGACTACACCGTGGTTGCTGGCCCGTACATCGTCGAACTCGATGTGTCTGCGGTGAACGGTGGTGTCTACGCAACCTTTCCTACAGCGTCAGACGATAATTCATTCGTGCGCGGAGGAAACTTGAGCACGGCATCCTCCGAGCCGTTCGCTGGTGGCGGCAATATCGTGCTGGATGGCTTGGTTTTCCCTGCGTGGTCGCTCGATCTTGCTTTAGCGGCAGATCCGGCGGGCTACGAAGGGCTCTCGGTATACACCGGCGCAGCTCCGTGGGACGCTGACAGCTCGCAGCCTGGCAACGACTCCACGGCGGCAGACGGAACAGTGCGTACTGCAGATATCGTGCGCTACAACTGGTCATTGACCGCCGCAGCGAGCGCGTCTGTGGGTGGGACGCTCTCTGATGTATTTTTTGAGCAGACGATTAGCCTCGGTTCGGACGCCCGAGCGAACTTCGCCTCAGTCCCCGCGGCATGCGCCGGCGGGACGATCGTGGCGTATCCGTCTGGGGTGTCCATCTTGCCCAAGGGTGATCCGCCGAGCGGCACGACGCAGGTCGTGCTCACCTGCAACATCGGCGCGATGGGAGACGCAACGGCGGTGCGTCTGTTGCCTACTTCAGTGCA
The DNA here is from genome assembly GCF_040687205.1 of Microbacterium sp. NPDC076768. NCBI lineage: Bacteria > Bacillati > Actinomycetota > Actinomycetes > Micrococcales > Microbacteriaceae > Microbacterium > Microbacterium sp. NPDC076768. Next base: position 1,192,346 of record NZ_JBFBMU010000002.1, on the reverse strand, counting down.
GGTCTCGTCCAATTCGACCAACGGGTCAACCTTCGAGGTTACTGCGCGTGCGTACGCGACAAATACGCAGGGCGTTGCCATCGCGCAACCATCGGCGACTGTAAGCAACGGTCCGATCGAGATCACCGCAGCACCTAGCTACGACATCGAGAAGTTCAGCGGCCGGGATAACTACAACGGCACTCACACTATCGATGGCGTTGACGTAGCCGGACTGTATTCGTATTACACGATCCAAATATCAACTGATCGTGTCGTCGGAGTAGAAGGCCTCAGTCAACCCATCCGGGTTGAGGACAGCTACTGGGGAGTTCGCACTGTCGAAGGGCCCAACGGGGAAGCGGTGGGCTCTCACATCTCCGACTTGAAGTGGTACATCGACCAGTGCAGGGCGAGTCCAGCCGGGCTTGCTCTCGGGCAGGACTATGACAACACGGTGTTCGGGAAGATCGAGGAGAGCTCGATAGCCAACGAAACAAACAGTGTGCGCGACTCCGGTTCGTGCACCTACTCGCGTGCAACTGCTGATACGGGGAACTATTCCTTTGAGTTCAGCGGGATTGACACATCTGGTGCTACCTATCCGACGACGAGCGCCAACGGCGAGGTTTCGCTCGAGGCTGGTCCCTTCTATGTCGCTTCGTACCGGGTGCGTATCTTCATCCCTTACACCGAGCTTGACCGGATGGAGGGGGAGCCGGATGACGGGACGGGGCGACTGAGCGTCTTCAATCGCATCGGCGGATTTGATCCCGAAGGGCTTTCTGGCGCCAGTAACTACGGCGATGAGAACGAGCCGGGGTACTGCGAGATGGGCAGCTCTTCTGATCAGTCGTCACTATGTATAAATATGGCTGATGGGGGACGAAGTAATAACGTGGCGGGTCCTCTTCCCGTAGCAATCTCACCCGGAGCTTGGGGAAAATACCTCTTCGACCGCGCTCCTGGCGCATATGTCGAGAGTGACATAAATCCACTTCCTGAAGCCAGCCAGGCTCACGATGGGGCGGGACAGGTGCAACCCGGACAAGCGTTCAGCTCCAGGGTAACGATCGCCACAAAAGGAGCGCCGATTGCTGCGCGCATGTGCGATGTGTTTGATAACACCACTCTGTCCATAGCGCCGTTGAGTGCGAACTCAGCTGGCTACCCCGACACGATGTATTCCGTCATCATTCCGGAGGCGGTGACGGGTGCGGCGGCTCGGGCGGCGTATCAGGCGAATTGGCAGACGAAGTATGCCTCTATCGACCTCTCGGGCGACGATGTCAACACGGGAGTGTTCGATGCGGCGACTGACCGTTTCGAGGGAGACTGGACCAATCAGCGTGCAGCGACAGATGCAGAGAGCACGGTGTGCGGCTCGCCCGACGTGGAGTGGTTCGATAACCCGAACGACGTACCGGGCGGGATAGACGCAGTAAATGTCGTCTGGACACAGGTCGTCGGCGACTATGTGGTCGCCCCTGGGGGCGCGGTGTACTGGTTCCTTACCTTTGAGCAACGCAACGAGTTCAACGGAGGTAGCCGTGACGGTGAACCTATCCCCGCGGGAACTGTGGCGGCTAATTTTGCTCAGGCTGACCTGGGGAGCGGATGGGGGGAGGCCGCTTACGTTCCAGGCGCCGGCACCGCAGGTGGCGCGATCGCGAACACGGAGAACGGCAGTATCCAGGGGGATAGGTGGACGGTCGTGCGCGCTGCGCTACGACTTGCGACGCGCACGGTGGATGCTGATGTCGGAGGAATAGCAGCGAGTGGTGCCTCCGACTTCGGTGTGACCGGATCAGCGATAGCGGGCGCACCTGTCGTCTGGGAGATCGTTCCCACATTGACCGCAGCGTCTGGAACACCGGCTCCGGTGGAGAACGTGGCTGTTACCTACACACTCCCCGAGGGAGTTGCATATGATGCCGCGGCAACGGCGGATGTCGTTGGCGGAACAACGCCTTCTTCGGTAATTGCGAATGCCGACGGCTCGACAACACTCGTTTGGAGTTTTGGAACCAGGACTCCTAATCAGGGCCTTCCTGTTTTGCGGATTGCGACCTATACGGATCCGCTCGCCACCTCAGATGTCTTTCCTCGCGGTGGGGAACATCCGCGGGGATTTCGTCCCTGAGGCCGCGTCACACAGCGACAGCCACACCGTTGTCTCGCAACAGACCGGGGAAGTGCAGTTGAAGAAGTCTGTTGATCGTGCGCTCGATCTGGAGGATGGTCGCCAGATCTTCACTCTTCAGGTGCAGAACTTTAGTGAGTCACTCGCAATTCAGCCCTTCACGGTCATCGATGTTTTGTCGTACAACGGAGATCAGACGGACGAATCCGGCATCAACCGTACGCCTGGATCGGAGTATTCAGGCGCAAATACGCTGTCGGGAGCCCCGACCGCTTTTGAGCTCGACGGCGAGACGACGGCGCCAGGGACGTTTTTCTACACGACAGTCGAAGCGGCGAATGTGCCTCAGCACGCTTCAGATGACACGGATCCGAGCATTTGGTCTACGACGTTTACCGCACAGGCGACAGCTTTCAAGTTCGTGGCGGACAACCCGCTTGCAACCGTCGGGTCGGGCTCTGCGGCTGCGCTGAAGATCATCGTGGAGACGGAACAGGTCGGAAACGTTGCCGGGGATCTCTATGCCAACCGTTTCTCCGCGTTCAGCGAAAGCCTCATCAACGCCGGACGCCTCCAGCTCCTTGCCTCCAATCAGGTTTCCGTTCGGGTCCTCGGGTTCAGTGTGGGTGACCTCATCTGGTTTGACGCGGACCGCGACGGGACCTTCACCCAAGACGTCGACACGCCGGTACCAGAGGGGGTGCACGTTGAGGTCTATGACGAAGACGACGTCAAGATGGGAGAAGTCGAGACGGACGCGAACGGACGTTGGGTCCTGAACGACATTCCCCGAGGTCGCTACTACGCGGTGATCCCAGCGAGTGAGTTTGAGACGGGCGGACTGCTGGAAGGTGCCTTTGCCGCACCCGGCGCTGAGACAGATCCGAACACCGACCTCAATGAGGACGTTGATCACCACACCGTCGCTACTGCAGACGGCGGCGTACGCACTTCGAACCTACTAAGTCTCGATGCGGAGGTCGACGCTGAGCCTATTTCGGGTCTGGAGCCGGTCGGGGAAAACGTGGGGGGCGTGCGCGTAGCACCATTGACCGGCGACGACTTCACGAACCTCACACTGGATATGGCGTTAGTGGGTCCCGCAGAATTCACCCTTGCCAAGGTGATCGATGGCGACGGTTCTGATTTCGCGACGGGACCCTTCATCGTTGAAGTGACATGCCTGATCGGTGGTGAGGCTGTGCCTGGCTACCCGCAGGAGGTCTCTTTCGCCGCCGCAGGTGACAGAATCCTGACAGCACCCGATGGAGCCTCCTGCTCTGCGTCTGAGACGCAAACGGGGTCGGCAACGAGCGTTGCGGTGAATCCAGCGAGTGCCGTCACGGTCAGCAGCGATCCAGACATCGATGACTCGATCACGGTGACGAATACGTTCGATCTGGGAGCACTCAGCATCCGCAAGGAGGTCGCAGGCGCCGGGGCAGAATTCTCGGGTAGCACCTTTGAATTTTCGGTGACGTGCTCGTTCAGCGGAGTGGAGGCTGCTTTTGTCGATCAGGTTCGGCTCGAAGTTGATGGCGCTGGGTCCTACACATCAGATGCTGTGGAGGGGATCCCCGTTGGTGCGATCTGCGTGATTGTCGAAACGGAGAATGGCGGAGCAGATGCCACACCAGCTGCGGTGAATTTGGTGATCGACGGGGATGACACGACAACTCAAACCGCGGGATTTCTGAACGAGTTCTCGGCGGCGAATGTCTGGCTATCCAAGGCGCTCGACGGGGCTGCGGCGAACGATAGCTTCGTTGAAGCTATGTCCTTCCGCACGCAACTCACCTGTCAGATCGATCGGGAAGGGACACGCGTCGAGCTGTACTCCGGACTGATCGATCTTCAGCCAAACACGCCTGTAGTCGCCTCGGTGGTCGCCGCGGGGGAGGACGGAGTAAAGGAAGCGCTTCTGTTGCCGTTGGGAGCGCGCTGCTTTGCAGAAGAGCTTGTTATGCAGGGCGCCGCAGCCTCCGCAGTCGATGCCGCCACCTTTGAGTCTGGCGCAGCAGTAACAGCGAGCGCAGGCGGGATGACTGGTCAGCTTTCCATCACTGTTACGAACACCTTTGAAACCGAGCAGGTGGTTGTCTCGACCACTGGGTCGGGCTCATCTTCCTTTGAAACTGTGTGCACGTATCCGCTTGAAAATGACGAGGGCACGAGCGCAGTGGACTATCCACTCGCCCCAGAAGATGCAACGTTTGTGTTGCGCGAGGGGGAGACCAAACGCATCACGGTCCTTGCAGGCGTGACCTGTCGAACATCGCAGACGGGCTCTTTCAATGATGGATCGTTCTTGGGAATTACGGGAGGCACATCGTCAGCGTGGCTAGTAGCTGGTGGGATCAGTCTGCTAGGAGCGGGAGCTGTCTTGTGGCTCGTTACACGAAGACGCATACTATCCGGTTGGATGGGAGTAAGAACGCGCACGAAAGGCCTCAATAAAACATGACGCACCTGACGATCGGGACAGTTCTCGGCGATCCACAGTCCACGGTAGAACTCGATGCGCGACGCTTTAATCGGCACACTTTCTGGGTAGGCCAGAGCGGTAGCGGCAAGACCTACGCTCTCGGCGTCATCCTTGAGCAGTTGCTGTTGGAGACGGAGCTGCCGATGCTCGTGCTCGACCCCAATGGAGATTTCACGCGGGTTCGTGAGACGCGGCTTACCGCAAGCGAGAAAGACGCTGCCCGGCTCGCCGAGGCAGATCTGAAGGTCTTTCGTGCCGCGGGTGGAGTGAGCGCGAGTGACGAAGAGAATCTGCATGTGCGCTTCGTTGATCTTTCCCCTGCCTCAAAGGCAGCCGTGTTGCAGATGGATCCCATTGCCGACGCAGATGAGTACAACGCCCTGATTCACCTGGAAAACGACAGCGAAAAACTGGACACCACTGGAATGGTGAGCGGTCTGCTTGCGACAGGGGAACCAGCCAAGGTCAAGCTGGCCAAGCGGATCGAGAACCTGCAGGTGCTCGATTGGGATGTGTGGTCTCGTGGCAGCGCTGCCGTTGTCGACGTCATCGATGAGCGTCCAAGAGCCTCCGTGCTCGACCTCGGCGGATTCAAGCATCGCGCAGAGCCGAAGGTGGCAGCGCTCGCGGTACTGGAGCACCTCTGGGCACGGCGCGAAGAGCGCAAGCCCATACTGATCGTCATCGACGAAGCACACAATTTGTGCTCACCGCATCCGGAAACAGCCGTCGAGCGGGCTCTCACCGAGCAGCTGGTGCAGATCGCGGCCGAGGGACGCAAGTTTGGCCTTTGGCTGTTGCTTTCCACGCAGCGCCCGACCAAGATCCACCCCAACGTTCTTTCGCAGTGCGACAATCTTGCGCTGATGCGCGTCAATTCTCCGCGCGACCTGGCGGAGCTTGCCGATGTCTTCGGATTCGCCCCTGAAGAAGCCATCCGGCGTTCATCGGATTTCACACAGGGACAAGCGCTGTTTGCAGGCGGGTTCATTTCTGAGCCGACCTTCGTGCAGATGGGCGAGCGAATTACCGAAGAAGCGGGTGGAGACGTCAAGGTCCCGTTGCGGAGCTAGACGCGAACTCCCTGTTGTCTTCCTGGCAGGGTGTTTAGGGTGGGGGCATGGACAGATTGCTCGTGTTTTCCGCTCAGGTCGCCATCGCTGTTGGCCATCGCGTGGAGGTGACAGAGAGCGTCGATCCGCTTACTACCGAACCTGTTGTCGTCAGCCTGCTCGATCTCGACACCGGGATCCGGTACCGCCGGGGAGAGCTGCCGGGAGGTGGCGCGTCTCGGTGGATTGGGCGAGTACTGGAATGTACCGTGACGATCGATGGGCCAAGCCCGCGCACCGCACTGCTCGTCGACCCGATTGGCCCTGCTGTCACCGAGGCACGCGTTGCCCTGCGTGATGCGGATGCCGCCGCTGAGGCGGCGAAGGCAGAGGCTGATCGATGGGGTGGCTCCGACCGTCCGCCGAGGGAAGAAGCCCCGCGCTTTTGGTGAAGTGAGGGCTCCGCATCACCGAAAGTCTCGTGAGTGGTGGGTAAGACCGGTGCGCAGATCGTCAAAGCCGTCGGCGATCACGTTGATCACGCCCTCCGGTGAGCGTTCCAGGATGCCACGGATGATCAGCGCCGGTGAGTCCCTGGCAACGCGACGATAACGGTTCCACACGCCGGCCGAGCATACGACGTTCACCAAACCCTTCTCGTCCTCCAGATTCACAAAGGTGACGCCAGCGGCTGTCGCCGGACGCTGCCTGTGGGTTACAAGACCGGCGACTTCCACACGCCTGCCCTCTTCATGCGTCCGCAAATCCTCCGAGGTAAGTACGCCACGCTCTTGTAGCGCCGCGCGAAAATGTCCCATGGGATGATCATCGGTCGATACGCCCGTCGCCCACAGATCGGCTGAGAGTCGTTCGTAGCTGGTTTGATCGGCAAAGAGCGGCGGTTGCACAGCGACGGCAGTGCCTGGCAAGAAATGGGCACGGTCCGTTGCAGCAGCGCCCGCGAGCCAGGTGGCCTCTCTGCGCGCAAATCCCAGAGATTCGAAGGCGCCGGCTGTCGCGAGAGCTTCCAAATGTGCCGCTGTCGCATCTGTGCGTCGCACCAAATCATGCAGATCGCGGTACGGGCCATTCGCCTCTCGCTCTGCCACGATCTTCTCTGCCAGAGGTACACCGATACCGCGGATGCCGCTGAGCCCGAGTCGTACGGCAAACCCTCCGTCCCTTCGGTGCGCGGCTGATTCATCTTTCGCCTCGCGAGCGAAGCGGAGAGTGGGCGGTTGCGGGTCAGCCAGACACTCGTCCAGGCCCGTCGGCTCTCTTCGCACCCCCTCACGGAGTGGTTCCAACGTCTCCATCGCACCAGAAGCATGCAGATCAGGACGACGCACCTCCACCCCATGACGCCGCGCATCGGAAGTAAGGGTGGCGGCGGAGTAGAAGCCCATGGGCTGTGAGCGCAGGAGCCCCGCAAGAAAGGCGCCGGGATAGTGCAACTTCACCCAGGAGCTTGCATAGACGAGCAGAGCGAAAGAGAGGGAATGGGACTCAGCGAATCCGAAATTCGAAAAGGCTTGGATTTGTGCGTAGATGCGATCAGCCGCATCTGCATCGAGTCCGCGCCTGGTCATGCCGGCATAGAGCTTTTCTTTGACCTTCTCAATCTTCTCTAACCCCCGCTTGGAGCCCATGGCCCTCCGCAGCAGGTCGGCCTCATCGGCCGTGCAGTCACCGATGGCTGTGGCCATCTGAATGAGCTGCTCTTGGAAAATGGGGATCCCCAGTGTGCGCTCGAGGATGTCTTCGAGATCCTGATGCGGATACGGGATCGTAAACGGCAACCGTTCCTCTCCTCGCGCTGCCCGACGCCTGTTCTGCTCGTCGATACGGTCTTTCGCCATCTTGCGCCTGACGAACGGGTGCACGGCACCACCTTGAATGGGCCCTGGACGAATAAGCGCAATCTGAATAGTGAGGTCGTAGAAACACCGCGGCTGCAAACGAGGGAGCAGACCAATCTGCGCGCGGGATTCCACCTGGAACACCCCAATAGAGTCAGCACGACAGAGCATGTCGTACACCGCCGGCTCTTCTTTGGGAATCGTCTCCAGCTTCCACTCCTCGCCGGTGGTCTCCTGAATGATGTCGAAGCTGTGTCGGAGGGCGGCAAGCATCCCGAGCCCCAAGAGATCGAACTTCACCAAGCCCATGAACGCTGAGTCTTCTTTGTCCCACTGAATGACAGTGCGATCTTCCATCCGCGCGTGCTCCACAGGGACCACCTCCCCGACAGGGCGTGCGGTGAGCACCATGCCGCCCGAATGGATACCGAGATGTCGAGGAGCCTTCATCAAGGCGCTGGCATAGGAGAGCACATTCTCGGGAATGTCATGCCCCTCAGCAGGTTCTAAACCGGCACCCCAGCCATCGACCTGACGCGACCAGGAATCTTGCTGACCGGGAGAATATCCCAGCGCTCTGGCCATATCGCGCACGGCGTTCTTCGGGCGGTACTGGATGACATTCGCCACCTGTGCTGCACGTTCCCTGCCGTACTTTTGATAGACCCACTGAATGATCTCCTCGCGGCGATCTGAGTCGAAATCCACATCGATGTCTGGCTCTTCCTGTCGCGTTGTGGCGAGGAAGCGTTCAAACGGCAGCCGGTAAAGGATGGGGTCCACCGCCGTGATCCCCAAGAGATAACAGACGGCGCTCGCCGCAGCCGAACCGCGTCCCTGACAGAGGATTCCACGCCGCATCGCTTCGCTGACGATGCCGTGCACGATGAGAAAGTACCCGGGGAAGTCTTTCTCTTCGATCACATCCAGCTCGCGTGAGATGCGGTGACGCCCCGCGTCATCGAGATGCGGATACCGTGCAGGCACCGCCTCCCACACCAAAAGACGCAGCCAGCTCATTGGCGTGTGCCCCTCTGGTACGTCCTGCCGCGGCAGTGCAGGACGTGCGTTTCGCAAAGGAAAAGCAGCGGCAGCCGCGAGATCGAGGCCGTACGAAATTGCGCCGGGATAGCGCTGAAACCGCGCCGACATTTCCGCTCCACTGCGCAGATGTGCCCCGTCGTGTGAGGGGAGCCAGCCGTCGAGTTCATCCATACTGCGCACTGCGCGTACGGCGGCTACTGCTTCGGCGAGTGGTGCCTGCGCTGGGCTCGCATAGTGCACGTTGTTGGTGGCAACGACGGGAAGGCGCATCCGCCGAGCGCGCTCTGCGAGAGCGTCGTTGCGACGTGTGTCTTGCGGATCGCCGTGATCAAACAGCTCCACCGCAACGTTGTCTTTGCCGAACAGGTCAACGAGACGCCGTAGCGGTGTCGCCGCATCCCCCTGGGCGAGTCCTCGCCGCACTGCGCCTTTGCGGCAGCCTGTCAGTATGGTCCAATGACCACCCGCACGAGCGGCAAGATCATCGATGTCGTATACAGGACGTCCTTTTTCTCCTCCACGCAGCTGGGCGGCAGTGATAGCTCCAGAAAGCCGGTGGTACCCCTCCATGCCGCGAGCGAGAACCAGTAGATGTTCTCCCTCCGGATCAGGGCCGCCGCGGGGAGACGCAGGCAGGTCGAGAGAGAGCTCAGCCCCAAAGACTGTCTGCAGCTTTGCCTCCATCAATTCCGCGACCTCAGCGAAACGGGCAGCGCCATAGAAACCGTCGTGGTCGGTAAGGGCCAGCGCCGTCAAGCCGAGGCGCTCAGCCTCAGCGACGAGGTCTTCCGGGGAAGACGCGCCGTCAAGAAAGGAGTACGACGAGTGTGCATGCAGCTCGGCATACGGCACGGCGTCTTCTGGCCGCACAACGGAAGGCGGGGTGCGCTTGCGGCGCCGACTCACAGGGCCAGGGTCTGGCCGCATACCGCGAGGCTCAGCACTTTGCGGTTTTGGTGCCGAGTCCTCCCCGCTGAGCGTACGCTCCAACTCACGCCAGGTCTGCGGAGGGTTGTGCCAGCCCATCAGCGGTACCTTCCCTCAGCCCACCAGCGGTCGCCGGTGTGAAAGACCAGCCAGGCCCGATCGCGACTATCGATGATCTGAAGCCGGTGCCCCCGTTTCCCACCCTCTGGGGACCAGCGCCGCTCGTGCACCGGCCATGGTCCTGCCCACGCCTGCACATCAGAGCCATCGATCCACATCGGCGTATGCGAGAGAGCTCCTCGCTCATCGATGCTGATTGTGCTCTGATCAGCGGCGAGCACCCCGATGGGCCGTGGAGGAACAAAAACTTCAGCGGGAAGCGGGTCGGGAAGAGCCCCAGGCCAGGGGGACTTCGGGTCGCGTGGGGGCACTGTGCGCTCTCCCCACGGCGTAAGCACCTGACGATCCGCTAACCAGCGACCACCAGCGACGGCCGCGGTAACAACTCCCTGATGACCCAACATGGTCTGCACCCGCGAAACGGCATGGTGCAGACGCTCATCGGTGGCGGCGCCGAAGAGTCCAGGCTGGTGATGCGCTGCGTCGTCGACAGCGACCGGAGCAATGCGCACCACCACGATGCCACCAAAGGCGCGCGCCTCATCGACCGGAGCTTTCGCGGATTGCGCGGCCAACGACTCCAATTGCCAACGCACCCTGTCGACCAACTCAGAGGCGTCGAAACAGGTGGGGTGCAACCAAGAACGCGAGAAGACCAGCCCGTTGTCGTCGGTCAGGTCGATCCGTACCTCCGTGCAGACGAGGGAGGCATTCCCGAGAGTGAGCATGACTGCATCCGCTGTCTGCCGCACAGCAAAAGCAACTTGGTCTGTTCCGCTCAGCGGCGATTCAAATTCGACGCTCCGTACCAGCTCAGGATCAGGGGGACGAGGAGTCAGCGGCTGTGAATCGGCACCGGCCGCAAGCGCCTGCAGGCGTGCACCGTGTTCGCCGAAGCGGTCGCGCACATCGAGGGGAGTAAGCGCGGTGAACTCACCCAGGGTCCGTACCCCGAGCTTGACGAGTAGATCGGTGATCCGCTCGTCTCTGAGTACTTGCACGGGGTACGGTGCCAAAAACTCTTGCGACCCTCCCTGCGGCACAACGGTGCAGGGCGCGGGCCCTCGTGCGGCGATCTCGGCGGTAAACGGACCGTCGGCGACGCCGATACGTACCTCGGGTAGTCCGGCCTCGGCGAGGATGGCGGTGAGTGCCTGAGCCGCTGATGCTTCCCCGCCGTGATAGCGAGCGATGCCCCTGGCCCGAAGAATCGCGAGTCCAGGGCGCAGGAGGGTCACCCCTGGTGCATGCTTTTCCAGCAGTTGTAGCACCGGCAGAAAGGCACGCTCGTCTTTGTCTGGGTCGTGGGGGAGTACCCGCAGAGTTGCGAGGTGTCCCTGGGCGACTCGGCGGCGTTGGCCAGAGCGCACACCGTGTTCTCTGGCAGACGCAGTGCAGGCCACAATCTTGCCAGCATGCACCAGAGCGGTGGGCGGATGCGGAGGCGCGCTACCGAGCGCTGCGCGCATGGGCCAATCGGGAAACCACATCACGAGAACACGCAGCGGGCCGCTCATCCTGCTTCCGCCCAGCGCAAAAGCTCTCCGGGAACGGGCTTTCCTGACGAAGCCTTCGTGGGGGAGACCGTTGGCAATGCAGCGAGTTCGGGTGTGACGATGTCAATGGTGCCGTGCGTTCCTGGCAGCAGCACGCGCACGCTGGACGGTCGCGGGCTATGCCGCGTCTGCGCCGTCACCGTCACGGTGCATTCGGAAAGCAACCCCCACCCCGCGCCGAGGCCGTGCCACTGCGGATTATGCAGGCGTATCGTCCCCTCGCTCTGGGGCCACCGTGCCGTACCGGGCGATTCAGTGACGAGGAGCGTGCATCCACGATCGCGTAACCGCGCACTCAGACGAGAAACATCGGCATCTCGTGTTTGCGCGCCAGGAGACACCACGATCAAAGGAACGACTTCGGCAAGGGCAGAGGTCGCAGAGAGCCAGCGGTCACCAGGATCGGGGATGAGCAGAAGGCGGTCGAGATTGATGCCGAACGCTGCCGCCGCTTCGGCGCCAAGAGTAGGCATACCAACAACTGCACACCACAGCCCCTTCTGTGATGCCGCGCTGATCAGTGCAAGTACAAGGCTGGGCGACGGGGAAACAGTGTAAGAAGTTCCGGTCTGCAGTCCCTCCTCCGGAAGAAGCGCAGCAAATGCCGCGTCGAGGGGAAGCAACGCATGCTCGCTGCGCCTCCGCTGCATTTTGCTGATTTCACGGCGCAACCGCAGCACTTCTCCCGCGCGGGAGTCGTTGGCCGGAGAGAGCGAGGCCACCGCATCGAGCCCGATCACCATGAATCCATCCTCGAATATATGTACTAATAAAGCAAGTCGTTTTGATGATGCTAATTCGTACATCAGACATCGCCTCAGGTTGTCCACAGGCGGTCTGCGTGGAGTCAGCCGATCTCCTAACCTGCGGAGATGGACATCCGATTCGTGCTCGTCTCTCTCGTGCATGTCGTACTGCTCGGTATCGGAGGGTGGCTGATCGTGATCGATGTGCGCACGCACCGTCTTCCAAACAGAATTGTGCTGCCCACCCTCGTCGGCCTTACGGCGCTCGCCGCGTTCGATGCCCTCGTCACAGGGGAGAGCGAAGCGCTGGTTCGAGCTCTTCTTGGCATGCTAATTCTGGGCGGCTTCTACGCGGTGCTGCGGGCGATCAGTAGCGCGGGAATGGGGGGTGGTGATGTAAAACTCGCCGCCGTTATCGGCCTTGTTCTGGGGTGGCACGGGTGGACTGCACTCGCGATCGGAGCAGCGTCAGCATTCGTACTCGGTGCGCTCTACGCGCTGGTGTTGATTCTTTTGAGAAAGGCAAACGGGGCCACCCGCATTGCATTTGGTCCGTGGATGATCGCGGGGGCAGTGCTGGGGGTCGTACTCGGATAATTCGTGCGCTTCGCCCCGGTCCACCGACGACGGTATTACGCTGAAGCTATGGCACTTGCACGACTTCACGGCGGCCCGCTGGACGGGCAGATCCTTCCCCTCGGCGATGCGGACGACAAGTTGATCGTTCCTTACAGCGAGACACAGGTGGTGTACAACCGTCGCGGCGAGCCGGCGAACACTGGCTCGTCTGATGGACCCACCGAGATCGACTTCTTCTTCGAGGAGTCTCTCGACGATCTCACCACCATCGATGATGACCGCACCGACTAATACAGTCGAGGTCGAGCGTAAATATGATGTCGGTATCGAAACGCCGATACCTGCCTGGCACGAGGTGCCTGGCGTAGACGCTGTCACTTCGGGTGAAGTGCGCATCCTCGATGCCCAGTACTTCGATACGCAAGAGGGAACCCTCTCGCGTGCTGGCGTGGCAGTGCGTCGACGCACTGGCGGCCCCGATGAGGGGTGGCACATCAAAGGGCCTCGCCAGGGCGATGGCAGAGTCGAACTTGGTTGGCCCCTCAGCGAAGGCAACGCTCTTCCTGCGGCCGTCGAAGAGGCAATCTCCCGATGGACAACCGCTCCGCTGACGCCGTTGGCTCGTATTGAGAACAACCGCACGGCATACCTTCTCTCCGGTCCGGCTGGCGTGATCGCCGAGTTCGTCGACGATCATGTGCGCGCTACCGACCTGCGCCACAACGTACAGCGACAGTGGCGTGAGTGGGAGATGGAACTCGGCCCTGCCGCGCCGACGGGGGCAGACGAGCGCGCGGCTTTTTTCCACGCTGTATCCCAAGCAGTGCAGGCCGTCGGGGGGACTGAATCGTCTTCCGATTCCAAGCTGGGGCGCGCGCTGGGTTTCTAGGCAGAACGTGGGGTCAAGCGCAACCCCATTCCCCGTGACCTCAATGCATGCTGGAGTGGGAATATGACCCGAAAGCCTGTGCTGCGATCGTTGCAGACGATCGTTCCCGACACTGTCCTTTTGCAAGAGCAGGTGCGCGATCTGTTCGCGCAACAACCCGGTCTCGGACGGCTGGCTCAGCGCATCGTCACCACGTCTTTCAACGTTTCCGGCATCGATAGACGACACACAGTGATTGATGAGCTCTCACCGGAGAGCGATGTCACCGATTCGATTTTTCTCGACGCGCACTCCAGAAAACTGCACGAACCCGGAACTCAAGCGCGCAACGACATCTATGCCAGAGAAGCGGGCCGACTCTTCGTAGAGGCCGCACGTCGGGCCATCGATGTGGACCCTGATCTGCAGCCTGCGGATGTGACACACATCATTACAGTCTCCTGCACGGGATTTCACGCACCGGGGCCGGATTACGAGATCGTGCGCGCTCTGGGACTCTCCCCAGCGGTGCAGCGCTACCACCTGGGGTTCATGGGCTGCTACGCATCCATGCCTGCCCTCAGAGCGGCAAGCCAGTTTTGTGCTGCAGATGAGGATGCCGTCGTCTTGGTGGTGAGTGTGGAGCTGTGCACATTGCACCTTCGCTCGTCAGAGGATCCGGACACGATTGTCGCTACTTCGCTGTTTGCTGATGGGGCGGCCGCCGGCATCGTTACGGCGCGGGAGCTCCCCTCCGCTGTGGCAGGTTTGCAGCTAGATCGCTTTCATACGGCGATCGCCCCAGAGGGCGAGAAAGACATGGCCTGGACCATTGGCGACACCGGGTTTGAGATGGTGCTCTCCACCGCGGTGCCACAGATCATCGGCAAGACCATCATCGAGGCGCTCCGCCCCCTGTACGCACACGAGAGTGAACTGGCCGAAGCATACGAAGCTGGCCAGGTCGGGGAGAAGGTCAAGCACTGGGCGATCCACCCGGGTGGGCGCAGCATCTTGGATCGGGTGCAGGAGCGCATGAACCTCAGCGACGCGCAGCTACACCCGGCGCGAGAAGTACTCCGCGAGAACGGCAACATGTCGAGTGCGACGGTTCTGTTCGTCCTCAAGCGAATTCTCGAAGACCAGGCAAGTCGCGACGGAGACCGGGTCTCGGCGATGGCTTTCGGGCCCGGTTTGACGGCAGAGAGCGCGCTGTTGACGATTATCTTCCAGCCAGAGTCATGAAATTCGATTTTCGAGAGCGGGATGTTGACGCCATCGAGTTGATGGACGACCCACATGCGGATGCGCGCATGCTGGCGCGCACGTACGGCCGGTTTGGTCTACTGAATGCACTCCTCTCTCACCCGGGGCGGCTCTACCGCCGGGATATTCGTCCGAGAGCAGCGCACACACAGAGGCTGCGAATCCTCGATATCGGCGCTGGCGGAGCAGACCTCTGTCGTTTCCTCGCTTGGCGGCTGCGACGAGACGGATTCGATGCTGAGATCACGGCGTTAGATGCGGATGAGCGCGCTATTCGCTGGGCGCAAGCGCACGACCGCGGGGCAGGCGTCACCTATCGCTGTGCGATGACCACTGAACTCGTGGCAGCGGGGGAGACGTACGATGTCGTTTTGTCGAATCATGTTCTGCACCACCTCGACAGGGCGCAACTGCGCACAGTCATCGGCGATTCCCGTCGGCTGGTCGCAGCCAGTGGCCTGATATCCCATCAAGACATCGCTAGGAGCAGAGCGGCCTACCTGCTGTACGCCGGGGTGACCTGGCCCCTCGCTCGCACCGCTCTCGCCGACTCTTTCATCCGAGAAGACGGTCTCATGAGCGTCAGACGTTCCTACACGGTTGCCGAGCTGCAAGAGTTCGCACCGCCAGGATGGAGCGTTCGTGGAAGCATCCCCGCTCGCCTCGAGCTGAGGTGGAACGGCGATCCGGCGCCGATCGGCTGAGCGAGACGAGCGTCGCAAACAAGTGAAGGCCCGGTCCGCCGAAGCGAGACCGGGCCTTCACGAGCA
This sequence comes from Microbacterium sp. NPDC076768, assembly GCF_040687205.1. NCBI lineage: Bacteria > Bacillati > Actinomycetota > Actinomycetes > Micrococcales > Microbacteriaceae > Microbacterium > Microbacterium sp. NPDC076768. The sequence goes on along the minus strand of NZ_JBFBMU010000002.1, from coordinate 1,176,952 downwards.
CTGTGGCTTAGAAGTTGATCATGTGCCCAGCGAGTCCGTGGAAGCCCTCCTGCAGGGCTTCGGACAATGTCGGGTGGGTGTGCACGTTGCGTGCAAGCTCCAAAGCAGTGAGATCCCACTTCTGAGCGAGTGTCAGCTCAGGCAGAAGTTCGGAGACATCGGGGCCGATCATGTGCGCCCCGATGAGCTCGAGGTGCTCTGCGTCGGCGATCAGCTTGACGAACCCGACAGGCTCGCCGAGGCCGTGCGCCTTGCCGTTTGCCATGAACGGGAAGGTCGACACCTTGATCTCGCGACCCTCGTCTTTTGCCTGCTGCTCGGTGAGTCCGAACGAGGCAACCTGAGGAGAGCAGAAGGTAGCGCGCGGCATCATCCGGTAGTCACCCAGCGTCTGGGTCTCTGCGCCACCGATCGTTTCGGCTGCGACGACACCCTGTGCCTCGGCAACGTGAGCGAGCTGCAGCTTGGCGGTCACATCGCCGATGGCGTAGATGCCTTCGACGTTCGTGCGCATGTGGTCGTCAATCTCGATTGCGCCGCGCTCGGTGAGCTTTACGCCGGTCTTGTCGAGACCGAAGCCTTCAATGTTCGGAGCGAATCCGACAGACATGAGCACCTTGCCCGCGTCGATCGAGCTCTGCTTACCGTCCTTGCCTGTGTAGGTGACCGTCACGGAAGAACCGTTGTCGACGATCGTCTCCACCTTGGTGGAGGTGAGAATGTCGACGCCGTAGTTCTTGTACTGCTTGGTGATCTCCTTCGACACATCGGCGTCTTCGTTGGGAAGCGCGCGGTCGAGGAACTCGATGATGGTGACCTTGACGCCATAGTTCGTCAGAACATAGGCGAACTCCATGCCGATGGCACCGGCGCCGACGATCACAATCGACTCCGGCAGCTCACGGCTCATGATCTGCTCTTCGTACGTGACGACGTTCTCGCTGAGCGTCACACCTGGCAGGAGACGTACCTTCGACCCGGTGGCCACGATGACGTTGTCGAACGTGACTTCCTCGGTCGTTCCGTCTGCCTTAGCGACAGAGATTGCCTTGGGGCCGGTGAAGGTTCCACGGCCGTCGTACTCGGTCACCTTGTTCTTCTTCATCAAGAAGTGGATGCCCTTGACGCGGCCGGCCGCTACCTCGCGGCTGCGATCGAAAGCTTTACCGAAGTCGATCGTGAACTCACCGGAGATTCCAAAGAAATCGGCCTTGTGGTTCAGGGTGTGTGCAAGCTCCGCGTTCTTCAGAAGAGCCTTCGAGGGGATGCAGCCCACGTTGAGGCAGACACCGCCCCAGTACTTCTCTTCGATGACGGCGGTGGAAAGACCGAGCTGCGCGCTGCGAACCGCAGCGACGTATCCGCCAGGACCTGCACCAAGGATGACGACGTCGTAATGTGGCATGCCTTAAGCCTATCGCTCTGAGGGGGCTTCGGAATCGGTGGACGTCGGTGTCTTACGGCGTCTCGCGACGATCCAAGCGACGAGACCGGCGACCACGATGACACCGACAACGGCGAGTACCCAAACCCATGCCGGAACATCGGTGTCCGTCTGCGAGATCGGGACAGCGGTGACGCTTGGCTCGGGCGAAGCAGAAGGCGCGACGCTCTCCTCGGAGGTGGGGGCTGCTGTCGGCGCTGCGGTGGGCTCGGCCGTTGCAGCACCATCGTCGCCGACCGTGACGGTGAAGACGTACTCGCCAGAGGTGGGGTGGCCGTCGCTGGAGACAACCTTCCAGGTCACGTTGTAGACGCCAGCGGGGCCAGAGCCGGTGAGTGGCTGCGTAGCGATGGCACCGTCGACAGTCGGCTCGCCGTCCGTGACGGAGTTGCCCTCCGGATCCGTCACGACGACCTCGGTAGCACCCTCTCCGTCGATCAGCTTGGCGCTGAACGTCAGAGTCAATTCCGTTGGCACGACATCGACAGACTCATCGGCAGCGGGGGAGGACGAAACGAGCGCGTCGTGCGCGGAGGCAGACAGCGGGGCAACGAGCACCAGGAATGCGGCGAGTAACGTGGCGGCGAGGGCAATCGGGGCGGCAGGGCGGCGCAGAGCTTGAGTCTTCACATACTCATCCTATGAAGATCCAGTATGTGATCGCTGAGTGTGCAAGCAGCTTCCCGATGGCGGCTCTGTATCCGTTAGTCTTGACAACCAGGAGGGCACAGTGACTGACAGCGACAGCCGACCGGCCGGAGAAGCCGCAATTCACCGTTCCGGTGAGCAAAGACATGACGCGACGCAGACGTTCGGGCACGATTCCGACCTCTCCTTCGTACCGTTCGGAGTGGAACTTACCGACGTAGAGCAGAGCGCGATTTCTGCTTTGCCAGCGGGATCAGCACTTTTGCTGGTTCGTTCCGGTGCTCTTGCCGGTGCGCGTTATCTTCTTGACACCGACGTGACAACCGTGGGGCGCCACCCTGAAGCAGGTATTTTCTTTGACGACGTGACGGTGTCGCGTCGGCACGCGGAGATCACCCGCACAGGGCCAACGTTCGAGATCATCGATCAGCGTTCCCTCAACGGAACATACGTCAACGGTGAGCGCGTCGACCGTAGCGCCCTCGTCGATGGGTCTGAGATCCGCGTAGGCAAGTTCCGCCTGAACTTCTTTTCCTCGCCGCGTGACCGGGTGGCGGCGAAAGCCTGATGGCGGCGTCCCCCGCCCGCGAGCGCTCAGCGTCCGCGGGGCTGTTGAGTATCGGTCAGGTGCTCGCACGGCTCACGCCGGAGTTTCCTGACCTCACCTCCAGCAAGCTCCGTTTTCTTGAGGTGCAGGGGATAGTGAGCCCCTCTCGAACGGACTCGGGCTACCGAAAGTTTTCTGCAGCCGATATCGAGCGCCTGCGACTCGGGCTCACGCTGCAGAGAGACCACTACTTGCCCTTGAGCGTCATCCGTGAGCAATTGGATGAAGCGGAGGCTGGAGGGGAAGCCTCCACATTTGCGCCGCCGCCCTCCATTACGCAAACGCCCCGTCGCTACCGCCGCGATGAACTCCTCGCGGCAGCGGGAGCGGGGCCTCAGCTTTTGAATGACGCGATCAGCACCGGCGTCATCATCGCTCAGGAGAGCTATCAAGAGGTCACGGTAACGCTGTTGCGTGGTCTTGTTGCGCTGGATCGCCACGGCATCGAGCCTCGGCACCTTCGCTCATTGCGTCAGGGAGCGGAGCGTGAAGTAGCGCTCATCGAGTCTGCTCTTTCGGCACTCCTTCGGCGGCCAGACGCCGCATCGCGCGCAAAAGCGAGTGAGCTGGCACCAGAGCTTGCTTCAAAAATTGATGAAGTGCGTGCGCTCTTCGTCAAGGAAGCACTCACACGAGCGCTTTCGTAACGAACTGATTGCGACACACCTTCGCCGTCCTACGGATGTCATTGCTGGTGCCCTGGCACTGCTCTACCGTGGAAGATAACCGTTCCAGGGAGGAATTCAGATGAATGCGGATGAGCTCACAGGCGAACCGCGGTTTGTGCCAGAACTCCTCTTCACGGACGGCCTTCCGGCCATGGACGATGAGGTCGGGTACCGCGGGGCAGTTGCTGCTCGAGCCGCAGGGATCACCTACCGTCAGCTGGACTACTGGGCACGGACCGAGCTCGTAGAACCTACTGTGCGGAGCGCGACCGGCTCCGGTTCGCAGCGACTGTACGGCTTCCGCGACATTCTCGTTCTGAAGCTCGTCAAGAGCTTGCTCGACACAGGCATCTCCTTGCAGCAGATCCGCACGGCGGTTGACGAGCTTCGTCGTGCCGGCATCCGTGATCTCGCCGGCACCACTCTTATGAGCGACGGAGCGTCTGTGTACCTCTGCACCTCTAATGACGAGGTCATCGATCTCGTGAGCCGTGGCCAGGGTGTGTTTGGCATCGCTGTCGGCAAGGTGCTGAGAGAGGTCGAATCGACGCTCATCGCCTTCGACGCGGCGGCACCAGACCCTGTTGACGAGCTTTCTGCGCGTCGCACCAAGCGCTCCGCCTGATTTCGCGTCGCGAACTGACTCGCCTCGCAAACGGCGCAGACTTTACGCAAAACGGCCATCCTCAACGAGGATGGCCGTTTTGCTGTGTTGCGGTCTAACGCATCAGTTCTGTTGACCGTTTTCGGGAACGGCAATGCGTCCCGTACGAATAATGCGATCGAGCAACTGGTCGAAGTCAGCCGCGAGCTCCTGTGCGGAGTCTCCCGGCCAGATGTGTAGTGGCTTCGCGGCTCCCTGAGCCTGCTGCAGCGAGGTGCGCTCAGGCAACTGGGGCGAAAGTACCAGGGGGCCGAACATGTCACGGAGTTCCTTAATGCGGAACTGGTGCTCAATGGACTGAGGGCGCACGCGGTTGACGACAATGCCGAGCGGCTGCAGTCGTGGGGAGAGCCCGCGACGGATCTCTTCGATTGCACGCAGTGCGCGGTCAGCCGCGGCGACGGAGAAGAGACCTGGTTCTGTGACGACCATCACGCGGTCGCTTGCGGCCCAGGCCGTGCGGGTCAAGGCGTTGAGCGACGGGGCGCAGTCCACCAGAACGAGGTCGTAGTCGGCTTCTACCGATGCGAGCGCCTCTTCCAACTTCCAGACATCGCGCACACTCGGGTGTGGACCATCGAAGTTGATCGCAGACGGGCTACCGATAAGAACGTCAATTGTCCCTGGGTGGACCTTCGCCCAGCCGCTGGAAGTGATCGCCTGACGGACGACCTTCTCCTTCGGGTTCGCCAGAACATCGGCGATGTTGAGTCGTCCTGCTACTTGGATATCCATCCCGGTAGAGACATCGGACTGGGGGTCGAGGTCGACGACGAGAGTCCGGACCCCTCGGGCAAAAGCCGCAGAGGCCAGCCCGAGTGTCACGGTCGTCTTGCCGACGCCTCCCTTGAGAGAGCTGACGCTGAGTACGTGCACAAACACCACGTTACCTTCCCCTAGGCTGGGGACACACTCAGCCCCGCCCCATGTGCATCGAAAATGTTGCGCATCGAGCTCCCAGAGGTGTTCATGTTTCAGAAGATTCTTGTGGCGAACCGTGGCGAGATCGCGATCCGCGCATTTCGAGCTGCTGTCGAGGTGGGGGCGCGCACTGTCGCAGTTTTCCCCCATGAAGACCGGGGCTCTGTCCATCGGCTGAAGGCCGACGAAGCCTACGAAATCGGCGAACGCGGTCATCCAGTGCGCGCGTACCTGAATGTCGACGAGATCATTCGGGTGGCCCTTGAGTCTGGTGCAGACGCCATCTACCCCGGATATGGGTTCCTTTCTGAGAACCCGGAGCTGGCGGAGAAGGCCGCAGACAACGGCATCGTCTTTATTGGACCGCCCTCTCATGTGCTCGAAATGGCAGGCAACAAGGTCGAGGCAAAACGCCATGCGATCGAGGCGGGTGTTCCCGTCCTTCGTTCCACGCAAGCCTCCGACGATGTAGACGCGCTGGTGGCGCAGGCGGAAGAGATTGGTTTTCCGTTGTTCGCCAAGGCGGTCGCTGGCGGAGGCGGTCGGGGAATGCGGCGGGTCGAGACCGCTGGCGATCTTGCCCCGGCGTTAGCAGAGGCAATGCGGGAGGCCTCCAGCGCCTTCGGCGATGCTCGTATGTTTTTGGAGCAGGCTGTCGTTCGTCCTCGACACATCGAAGTACAGATCCTCGCCGACAAGTCTGGCGAGACGGTGCATCTGTTTGAGCGTGACTGCTCTGTGCAGCGCCGCCACCAGAAGGTCGTGGAGATCGCGCCCGCACCCAACCTCGACGACAGCGTCCGCACGGCGCTGCACGGATACGCGGTCGCGTTTGCGCGGTCTATCGGTTATGAAAACGCCGGCACTGTCGAGTTCCTCCTGGAGACGGCAGGGGAGCGCACCGGTGAGGTTGTCTTTATCGAGATGAACCCGCGCATCCAGGTCGAACACACTGTGACCGAAGAGGTGACAGATGTGGACCTGGTGCAGAGCCAGATGCGAATCGCGGCCGGACAGACTCTGGAAGAGCTGGGCTTGCAACAGCAGAATCTGCATCTTCGTGGGGCCGCGTTGCAGTGCCGGATCACGACGGAGGACCCGACTCAAGGTTTCCGCCCCGACACGGGAAAGATCACCACATACCGTTCGCCCGGAGGTGCCGGTATCCGGCTCGACGGAGGCACGGTTCACCAAGGGGCGCAGATCAGCCCGCACTTCGATTCGATGCTTGCGAAGCTGACCTGCCGCGGACGTGATTTTCCCGCCGCTGTCGGACGAGCTCGTCGTGCTCTGGCAGAGTTCCGCATTCGCGGCGTTTCGACAAACATTCCGTTCCTTCAGGCGCTCCTCGACGATGAGTCCTTCACAGCGGGCGACGTCAGTACCTCTTTCATCGATGAGCGACCGGAGCTTCTTCGCGGTCGTCCGTCGAAAGACCGCGGCACGAAGCTCCTGAACTGGCTGGTAGACGTCACTGTTAACAAGCCCAACGGTGAGCACCCCGGCGTCGTTGACGCGGTGACGAAGTTGCCTGCTATCGATATGTCGGCTGAGCCTCTGCCTGGTTCGCGGCAGCGACTGCTCGAACTCGGGCCAGAAGGATTCGCCCGCAACCTGCGCGAGCAAAGCGCACTCGCCATCACTGACACGACCTTCCGCGACGCGCACCAGTCTCTGCTGGCGACGCGTGTGCGGACGAAAGACCTCGCGGCTGCCGCCCCCTACCTCGCGCGTCTCACGCCCGGCCTGCTCTCTGTAGAGGCATGGGGCGGCGCGACATACGACGTCGCTCTGCGCTTCTTGGGGGAGGACCCGTGGGAGCGACTCGATAAGTTGCGCGCTGCGTTGCCGAATGTGGCGATCCAGATGCTGCTGAGAGGACGAAATACCGTCGGATACACGCCGTACCCGACGGCTGTCACTGATGCATTCGTCGCTGAAGCCGCGGCGAGTGGCGTCGATATCTTCCGTATTTTCGATGCGCTCAACGACGTGGAGCAGATGCGACCGGCGATCGAAGCAGTGCGCCGGACTGGCACCGCTGTCGCTGAGGTAGCGCTCTGCTACACCGGCGATCTGCTCGACCCTGCCGAAGATCTTTACACCCTTGACTACTACCTACGTCTCGCGGATCAGATCGTTGCGGCAGGCGCCCACATCATCGCCATCAAAGACATGGCTGGGCTGCTGCGGCCTGCCGCCGCAGCAAAGCTTGTGACGGCTCTTCGTGACCGCTTTGACCTGCCGGTGCATCTGCACACGCACGACACGCCTGGCGGTCAACTCGCGACCCTTCTCGCGGCCAGCGCAGCGGGAGTAGACGCGGTAGACGCGGCGTCGGCGCCGCTCTCCGGGACCACAAGCCAGCCCTCACTCTCATCGTTGGTCGCTGCCCTTGCCCACACCGAGCGAGACAGTGGCATCTCGCTGGACAGCGTCTCCGACCTTGAGCCCTACTGGGAAGCGGTGCGCCGGCAGTACGGTCCGTTCGAATCAGGGCTACCAGGGCCGACGGGTCGCGTTTACCATCACGAGATCCCCGGCGGACAGCTCTCCAACCTCCGGCAGCAGGCGAAGGCGCTGGGGCTCGCCGATGACTTCGAACTCATCGAGAACATGTATGCGGCCGCTGACCGCATTCTCGGACGGGTGCCCAAGGTGACGCCCTCCTCCAAGGTTGTTGGCGATCTCGCCCTTCACCTTGCCGCGGTCAAAGCCGATCCGGCTGACTTCGAGGCGAACCCGGAGAAGTACGACGTGCCGGACTCTGTTGTGGGGTTCATGGCAGGAGAACTCGGGGATCTGCCCGGCGGATGGCCTGAACCGTTCAGAACAAAAGTACTCGCAGGGCGTTCGGTAAAGATGGGGCTTGCAGACATCACGGCGGATGACGAGAAGGCGCTTGCGGGGACCAGTGATGAGCGTCGGTCTCGGCTCAACACCCTGTTGTTCCCCGGGCCGACCGCCGAGTTCGCTGAGCGGCGCGAGCTATTCGGTGACCTCTCGGTTCTTGACACGAGCGACTACCTTTACGGACTTGTCGTCGGGCAAGAGCACCAAGTCGAGATCGATCGAGGCGTGCGCTTGTACGTGGGGCTTGAAGCGATCGGCGACGCTGACGACAAGGGCATGCGCACCGTCATGACCACCCTCAACGGGCAGCTGCGTCCTGTGTTCGTCCGCGATCGATCGATCGAAGTCAACACGCTCGAGGTCGAGAAGGCCGACACCTCTGTGCCAGGCCAGGTCGCGGCCCCGTTCTCCGGGGTTGTCACGCTGAAAGCTGACGTCGGCGCGGCCGTGCGCGCGGGGGAACCTGTGGCGTCGATCGAAGCGATGAAGATGGAGGCAGCCATCACCGCCCCCGTTGACGGGGTCATCGAACGGCACGCAATAGCCGCGACACAGCAGGTGGACGCCGGCGATCTTTTGGTCGTGATCCGTCCAGCGCACTAGCCTTATGCGGGCGAGGCCACGCATCTGTGCGCCAGCGGCCCGCGCAAGCTTGGAGCGACATTGTGACACCGAAGAACTCTGCAGAACCTGAGGAGAACCCGCTGGGGGTGCTCGATGAAGCCGCGTCTCTCGACACGGCAGGCATCGGCATCCTTGGCAGGACCGCCCAGGTGAGTGTGACGCTACCTAAAGACGAAGACGATGACTTCGCCGATGACGGTGTTGTGGACGGTGAGGTCTCGGAGTCGGAACTCTTTGACGACCTTCCTGTCATCACGGGCGTGATCGAAGAGATTCCGCACGATGAACCGCTCGACGCCATCGTCATCGAGGTTGCCGAACTCGAAGAGCCTGCCGAAGATCAGCGCGCAGCCGCAGCCGCAGCCGCAGCCGCAGCAAAGGCAGAAGCAGAAGCCGAAGCAAAGGCAGAAGCAGAAGCGAAAGCCGAAGCCGAAGCAAAGGCAGAGGCAGCGAGGGAAGCAGCAGCGAGAGAAGCAGAAGAAGCAGCAGCAGCCGCGCAAGCGGAAGAAGCAGCTGCGGAAGAAGCGGCCGCGGCAGCGAAAGCTGCCAAAGCCGAAGAAGAAGCAGCTGCGCAGTTCCTTGCGAGAGCTCATGCCGAGATCAAAACGGACCAGCCGGCGCCCGCCTCTGCCTTGCGCGCGTCCGCCGAGAAGGAGATCAGTATTGTGTCTACGCCGCAGCAAAGGTCCGCTGTTTCAAAGCCCACGCGGGCAACATCGCGTGATGAGGTCGCTTTGACGTCCAAGCGGCTCGGTGAGATCGGCGAGTCGGCACGTGAGTCAGCCGACCTCCTCACCGCTGACCGGTTGCTCGACCCGCACCAACTGGTAAAGCCAGAGCCTGAAGGCGCCTGGAGCCACTTCCTCTACACAATTTCGGGTCGCCGTATCAACATCGGCGACGGAAAGCGTGCCCGCGATCGCAAGGCCCTCTCCGCAAGAATCTCCGCGCCAATTGCCGGGGGTGCGCGCTTCGTGCCTGTGCTTTCGCGCAAGGGTGGCGTCGGTAAGACGACGATCACAGCGCTGCTCGGGATGGCTCTTGCTGACGCACGGGAAGATCGTGTGATCGCTGTGGACGCAAACCCCGATAGGGGAACGCTTGCCGAACGCATCGTGCGCCCGAACCACAGCAAATCGGTGCGTGATCTCGTCCGTATTCACGATGACGTCAAGGGATACCACGACATCTCCGCCATCGTGGCGCGTGATGCGACCCGGCTCGATGTGCTTTCTTCAGATTCTGATCCTCGCATCGCCGAAGCCTTCAGTGGCAACGACTATCGCGATGTCGCCGAGGTCGCTGCGCACTTCTACTCGCTTGTTCTCACCGACACAGGTACGGGGATTGTGCACTCGGTGATGGGAGCGACGCTTGATCTTGCCGACCAGATCGTCATTGTGTCTGGGCTGAGCGTCGATGAGGCGCGGTTGGCATCCGAGACGCTGACCTGGCTCGAGAGCAATGGCTACACCGAGCAAGCGCGAGACGCGATTGTCGTGCTCAACCAGTCCACGCCAGGCGCCCCCCTCGTGCGCTTGAACGAATTGCAAAACCACTTTGCCACTCGCGTACGCAGCGTCGTGCGTGTGCCATACGACCCGCAGATTGCAGGTGGCGGAACTATCGTGTTCGCAAACCTCCGCCCTGAGACAAGAGTCGCCGCGCGTGAGTTGGCTGCGCTTCTGGTCGAAGGCCTGCGCACAAAGGCGGCATGATGGCAGTTCGTGAGATCCGGATCTTTGGCGACCCCGTACTGCGCACCACCTGCGCTCCTATCGAGAACATCGATGACGGGGTGCGAGCGCTGGTTGACGACTTGATCGATACCGTAAAGCTCCCCGGGCGCGCTGGCGTTGCCGCGCCCCAGATCGGTGTGGCTCTACGTGCTTTCAGCTACAACATCGATGGCTCCATCGGGTACGTGCTCAACCCCGTCCTCGCAGAAGTGCGCGGAGAAGCGGAACTGACAGGGGAGGGGTGCCTTTCGGTCCCTGGGCTTTGGCATGATGCACGCAGGCATCCGTGGGCTCGCGTCGAAGGCATTGACCTGGATGGTCGTGCCGTGGTGCTTGAAGGTAGCGGGCTGCTGGCGCAGGCGTTGCAGCACGAAACGGATCACCTTGACGGCAACCTCTTCTTGACGCGCCTTGATCCGGAAACGCGCAAGACCGCGATGCGCGAAGTGCGGGAAAGCTCCTGGTTCTGACCTCTCGCCTCGACGACTGTTGCTGCGACGCAGAATACCGGTGGGAGTGATTGTACCGGCGTAGTGTGAAGTGCGAGCGACCAGGGTACGAGCAAGTGTGACGTAGATAGCTCTATGGCGGAACGCCGTAAACATTCAATGAAGAAGTGGAGCGATCAGTATGGATCTTTCTGGTTTACAAGGGGTGCTCGACACAATAAGTAGCTTTATCTGGGGACCGTTCTTGCTCATCCCTTTGCTGCTGGGGACGGGCTTGTACCTCACCATTCGATTGGGCGGTCTGCAGTTTGTCAGATTAGGTGCCGCGCTTCGTCTGGGGCTCTTTACTCGTAAAGACCCGGGCTCTGATGGTGATATCTCGCAGTTTCAGGCTCTGACAACAGCACTCGCAGCCACCGTAGGAACAGGAAACATTGTCGGTGTTGCGACGGCTATCGGAATCGGTGGTCCTGGTGCGCTGTTCTGGATGTGGGTCACGGGTCTGCTCGGTATGGCCTCGAAGTACTCTGAGTCATTCCTCGGTGTGCGCTTCCGTAAAACCGATGAAGCCGGCGAGAAGTCTGGTGGACCTCAGTACTACCTTGAGCGCGGTATCAAAGGCCCGCTCGGAAAGCTGCTGGCCCTCTCCTTCGCCGTGTTCGCGGTGATTGCATGCTTTGGTATCGGCAACATGACCCAGGGCAACGCCATTGCGCAGAACCTTGAAGCGAGTTTCGCTGTTCCCACCTGGACGACCGGAATCGTGCTCACTGTTTTCACGATCATTGTTCTCATCGGGGGCATCAAGTCGATCGGACGGGTGACCGCAGGTCTCGTGCCCGTAATGATCATCCTCTATGTGCTCGGTGCGTTGTACATTTTGATCGCTAATGTCGGGGCTCTGCCCGACGCGTTTGCGCAGATCTTTTCGCAGGCCTTTACCGGTACGAGTGCGGTCGGCGGTTTCGCCGGATCTGTGATCATCATCGCCGTACAGTTCGGTGTTGCCCGAGGGATTTTCTCGAACGAGTCGGGAATGGGCTCGGCAGCCATCGCGGCAGCCGCAGCGAAGACGAGTCACCCTGTGCGTCAGGGTCTTGTGTCAATGACGCAGACCTTTATCGACACGATCATCGTGGTGACCTGCACAGGACTTGTGATCATCTCTACCGGAGTGTGGAAGGCTGTCGATCCCGAGACCGGCGAACAGCTCAACGCAGGTCTCATGACAGGAGAGGCGTTCTCGACGGGGTTGCCAGGTGATTGGGGCCACTACATCGTCACGATTGGTCTGGTGCTCTTCGCCGGTTCGACAATCCTCGGCTGGTCTTATTACGGCGAACGCAACGTGGAACGCCTGCTCGGACGCCGTGCGGTGATGCCGTTCCGGGTGATCTTCTCGCTGGTGGTGTTTGTCGGATGCACTGTGCAACTCAGCTTGGTGTGGGCGTTCTCTGACATCATGAACGGCCTCATGGCGCTACCAAACCTCATCGGTTTGCTCATGTTGTCTGGCTTGGTTGCACGAGAAACCAAGAAGTACCTTGATAACGACCCCAAACTGCGGGCAAGCAAAGCCGAAGTTGACCGCTTCATGGCGGGTGATCCGGCCTACGAAGACTGGAAGACGCAGGCGATCCCGGTGATCCGCACGAAGAAACGCTGAGTGTGAATAGATAGAAAATGAGGAAGGGCCCCGCGAAAGCGGGGCCCTTCCTCATTTTGGGGAAACTTAGCCTCCGATGGAGACGTTTGTCGTGGCGACCGGCTCGTCGTAGATCGCCGCGATCTCGTCAGCGAAGTCATTCATGATGACGTTTCGCTTGATCGAGAGCTTCGGCGTCAGGTGGCCGGAGGCCTCCGTCCACTCGGAGTCGAGAATTGTGAACTTACGAATCGACTCGGCACGCGAAACATGCGAGTTCGCAGTGTCCACCGCGCGCTGCACCTCGGCGCGCACGGCTTCGTTCTTCGACGCGTCAGCGAGTGACATCGTCGGCTCCAGCCCGTTGTTGGTGAGCCAGGTCGGCAGCATTTCAGGGTCAAGCGTCACGAGAGCTGAAATGAACGGGCGCTGATCGCCGACCGCCACGACCTGCCCAATGATCGGGTTCGCGCGGATCGGATCTTCGAGAGCAGCGGGGGCGACGTTCTTGCCGCCAGCGGTGACGAGGATCTCTTTCTTGCGTCCGGTGATTGTGAGGAAACCCTCGGCATCGAAGCTGCCGATGTCGCCGGTGTGGAACCATCCGCCGTCGCTGAAAGCCTCGGCAGTCGCTTCGGGGTTGTTCCAGTACTCCTTGAACACGTTGACGCCGCGCACATGGATCTCGCCGTCATCGCCGAGGCGAACGTCGACACCGGGAAGAGCAGGACCAACGGTGCCGATCTTCGACTTGTCAGCCAGGTTGACCGTGGCAGGTGCCGTCGTCTCGGTGAGGCCATATCCCTCAAGGATGACGACACCAAGGCTGTGGAAGAAGTGTCCGAGGCGTGATCCGAGCGGGGCGGAACCCGATACGGCATAGACCACGTTGCCACCCATGGCGTCGCGGAGCTTGCCGTAGACGAGTTTGTTGAACAGAGCGAACTTCAGCTTCATCCCGACGGGAATCTTCTTGCCCGCTTCTACGAGCTTGGAGTGCTCGATCGCCACCTCAGCTGCAGCGCGGAAGATCTTGCCCTTGCCGCCGGCTTCTGCCTTCTGCTCGGCTGAGTTATAGACCTTCTCGAAAACGCGGGGTACCGCGAGAAGGAAGGTGGGCTTAAACGACCCGAGTGCAGGAAGTAGCTGACGAGTATCCGGCTGATGTCCGGTACGAACGCCTGCGTGGATATCCAGGATCGAGATAAAGCGCGCGAACACGTGTGCGGTCGTGATGAACAGCAAAGTGGAGGCACCAGGCGTCTGCACCACTTCATCGAGAGCCTTCGCAGAATTGCGGCAGAGCTCAACGAAGTTGCTGTGCGTCAGCACGCATCCCTTGGGGCGTCCTGTGGAGCCGGAAGTGTAGATCAGAGTCGCGATATCTGACCCGACGGCGAGGTTGCGACGACGCTCAATTTCCGCATCCGTCACGGAGGAACCCTGAGCGGTCAGGGAGTCAATCGCTCCCAGGTGCAGCTGCCACACCTCGCGGAGGAGGGGGAGGTCGCCACGCACCTCATCCACGCGAGCGAAATGCTCCGGCGACTCGACGATGAGCGCGATCGCGCCGGAATCTTCGAGAATCCACTGGATCTGTGACGGCGAGCTGGTCTCGTAGATCGGGACCATCACCGCGCCGGCATAGAAGAGTGCAAAGTCAACGAGGGTCCACTCATAGGTGGTGCGGGCGAGGAAGCCCACCTTCTCGCCTGGCCGGATACCGGCAGCTGCCAGCCCCTTCGCCAGAGCGATGACAGCTGTTTCGAAGTCGGCGGCGGAAATATCACGCCAACCGTCGCCCTCCGGAACGGAGAAAAGCGCACGATCTGGCGTCGCTTCTACGCGCTTCACCAGAAGGTCGGCGACGTTTGCGTCGGGATCGGCGGGTACGATCGCGGGGGCTTCAAACTGGACCACGGCAGCTCCTTCGGTACCGGTCGGGCACGGATTTGGTTCGAGTCTAGGGCATGGAACCGGGTCGCGATCTAAGTGAAACTCAGTCGCGACCGCCCCGAGTCCAAGAAGTCGACCGAGACGAACGTCCAGCTCGGGCTAGACTTCACATCGATGTTCTACTGGCTGATGAAGTACGTGGTGATCGGCCCCGTGGTCAAAGCGGTCTTTCGTCCGTGGATCGTGGGGCGCAAGAACGTGCCCGCAAGCGGCGCGGCGATCTTGGCCAGCAATCACCTCTCTTTCGCCGACTCCATCTTTCTTCCCCTGGTAATCGACAGATCGATGTCGTTTCTCGCGAAGAGTGACTATTTCACTGGCCGCGGACTTAAAGGCTGGGCCACAAAGTTCTTCATGAAGGCGACAGGGCAAATCCCGATCGACAGATCAGGCGGCAAGGCCTCCGAGGCTTCGCTGAACACCGGGTTGCAGGTACTCGGCGGTGGAGACCTGCTGGGGATCTACCCTGAGGGAACCAGAAGCCCTGACGGCAAGCTCTACCGAGGCCGCACCGGCATCGCCAGGATGGCGCTTGAGGCGAAGGTCCCTGTGGTGCCGGTAATCATGGTCGATACGGACACGGCCATGCCGATTGGTCGACGGTTGCCCCGTGTCGTGCGAGTGGGAATCGTGATCGGCGAGCCTCTCGACTTCTCTCGCTACGCGGGGATGGAAAACGACCGCTACATCCTGCGTTCCGTTACAGACGAGATCATGGTTGCGCTGCAGCGGCTCGGCGAGCAGAAGTACGAAGACATCTACGCATCGAGCGCCAAAGACCGGATCCCTCCCCGCGTCACATAAGCCTGGAGCGGATTTGAGAGACAGCCGCGACCACTAGGCTGGAACGCATGCTCCCGCACCACATCGAAGCCCTTGATGCATGGCGCTCGCTTCCCATTAAGCAGCAGCCACAGTGGCCTGACGCGGACCGCGTCGCCGACGTCTCCCAGCAGATCGCAGCTCTTCCGCCGCTGGTCTTTGCCGGTGAAGTCGATAATCTTCGCGATCGTCTTGCTCGTGCCGCTTCTGGCCAGGCCTTCCTTCTTCAGGGAGGCGATTGCGCTGAGACCTTTGCTGGCGCTACGGCCGAACAGATCCGCAACCGCATCAAGACGGTGTTGCAGATGGCAGTCGTGCTCACCTATGGCGCATCCATGCCTATCGTGAAGATGGGGCGGATGGCTGGCCAATTTGCAAAGCCCCGCTCCAGTGATTCCGAGACCAGAGGCGACGTCACTCTTCCCGCCTACCGCGGCGATATCGTCAACGGTTACGACTTCACCGAAGGTTCTCGTACCGCTGACCCCGGCCGCCTGTTGCAGGGATACCACACGGCCGCTTCGACGCTGAACCTGATCCGTGCCTTCACCCAGGGTGGTTTTGCCGACCTCCGCGAGGTGCACTCATGGAACAAGGGATTCGCGCAAAACCCTGCCAACCAGCGTTACGAGCGCATGGCAGCCGAGATCGATCGTGCAATCAACTTCATGGAGGCCGCAGGCGCGGACTTCGATGAGCTCAAGCGCGTCGAGTTCTTCACGGGCCATGAGGGTCTGCTGATGGATTACGAGCGTCCGATGACGCGCATCGATTCCCGCACCGACACTCCGTACAACACCTCGGCGCACTTCCTCTGGATCGGCGAGCGCACGCGCGACCTTGATGGGGCGCACGTGGACTACTTCTCCAAGATTCGTAACCCCATCGGAGTGAAGCTGGGGCCGACGACGACCCCGGAGACGGCGCTTGAGCTGATCGACAAGCTTGATCCGGAGCGCGAGCCTGGTCGGCTTACGTTCATCACGCGCATGGGTGCGGGCAAGATTCGCGACGCGTTGCCTCCGCTCCTCGAAGCAGTCAAAGATTCAGGTGCGCAGCCGCTGTGGGTCACTGACCCCATGCACGGCAACGGAATCACGACGCCGACCGGATACAAGACGCGTCGCTTCGATGACGTGGTCGACGAGGTACGCGGATTCTTCGAAGCGCATCGCGCAGTCGGCACGTTCCCTGGCGGAATTCACGTGGAGCTCACCGGTGACGACGTTACCGAGTGCCTCGGCGGATCAGAGCACATCGATGAAGCGGCCCTGGCCACTCGGTACGAGAGCCTGTGTGATCCTCGCCTGAACCACATGCAGTCGCTGGAACTTGCGTTCTTGGTGGCAGAGGAGCTCGAGAAGCGCTGACCTCTTTCAGAGCAAAGAAGAAGCCGCCCTCCCGATCAGATCGGGAGGGCGGCTTCTTCTTTGTGATTCTGCTGCGATTAGCCGGTCAGCTGAATAGACAGCTTCACAGTGCCACCACGCGGCAGAGAGGCGTCAGAGCCTGGATCTTGGCCGGTAACGGTGGCAAGTTCAGAGAAGCCTGGCAGATCGCCCCAGGCGGCGTATGTGGCCTCAAAACCCTGGTCGGCGAGCGCTTGCTTTGCCTGGCTCAGGGTTTTGCCTGAAACGTCGGGAACCGGGAAGAGCTCTGGGCCTTTGGAGACAATAAGTTGCACAGTGTCGCCGGGGCGCCAGTTGCCGCTCTCTGCACGGTCAGCCACGCCAATCACGGTGTCCTTCTGCACGCTTTCGCTGAACACGTACTGGGGCTCGTTCGCGGGAACGAGGCCCTTGTCGGAGAGGGTGGTGTTCGCCGCGTCCACCGACATTCCGGCGACATCGGGGAACGCGCCGGCGGAAATGTAGAGGTTTACGGTGTCATCTTCAAAAACTTCGCAGCCATCGCCGCACGCGTAGGCGTCTCCGCCTGCCCTGGGAGTGACGTATGCGTTGATGACGATGCCTTCGGCTGCGTCGGAAAAGAGGAGGAGGGTGTCTTCCTGCACGTTGACGTTGAGCTGGTCGAGATAGTCGCGAGCGTCTTGCTCCGCTCGCCCGTTCAGCGCTTCGATATCGTGATTCTCCGGTCCAGCGGAGACGATCACGGCGACAGCATCGCCCTTGTCCAGTCGGGTTCCTTCGCCTGGGTCTGTCTCAATGACCGTTCCCTTATCGATATCGACAGAGAACTTGTCTTTTTGGCTCGGCGTGAAGCCAGCTTCTGTCAAGACGGAAGCGGCTTCGTCGTACGTGCTTCCTGCGACGGAGGGCACGGCAACAAGGGAGCCCGGTCCAGATCCGAACCACCAGCCTGCTCCACCGGCAAGGACAGCGAGTAAGAGCACCAGCGAAAGGAGGAAGGCACCGCGCGCTCGTCTCTTCGACGCTCGGCGGCGCAGCAGCGTCGCGTTGTCTACTGCTGTGGGCACAGGGGCGGTCGGGTCAGCGATCACCATCGTGCTGGGCATCACTTTTGTGAGGTCGCCGGAGTCGCCATTGCTGCTTTGCGATGCGGTGGCCCTGGCGGCGGTCGGGGTGATCCCCAGGTCCCGCTCGATTTCGCGCAACCGTTCAAGCATCTGTTGCGCATCGTCTGGCCGCTCGTCCGGAGACTTTTCGGTGGCCCACAACACGAGTTCGTCGAGCTGCTCCGGTACTGAGGGGTTTCGCACGCTGGGGCGTGGCACAGACTCGGTGGCGTGCTGGAAAGCAATTTGCATCGGTTGCTCGCCTTTATACGGCTGTTCGCCGACCAGCATTTCGTAAAGCATGATGCCGAGCGCGTAGATGTCACTACGGGCGTCTGCGGTGCCGCGGGTGACAAGCTCGGGGGCTAGATAGGCGATTGTGCCGAGCAGCTGCTGGCCCGTGGCGGTGTTCGCTGTTGTGGCGCGAGCCAGCCCGAAGTCGCCAATCTTGATTCGACCGTCTTCGGCGAGCAAGACATTTTCTGGTTTCACATCGCGATGGACGATACCAGCGCGGTGCGCGGCGGAGAGCCCAGCCAGGATCGCATCCATGATTGTGATGGTCTGGGGGAGCGTGAGGCGCTTTTGTTCCTTGATGAGCTCGCGGAGGGTGATGCCGGGCAGGTACTCCATCACCAGGTAACCAAGCTCGCCGTCCTGGCCCTGGTCGAACACATTGACCACGTGCGGATCTGCCAACCGTGCCGCGGAGCGAGCTTCCTGAATGAAGCGGCTCTGGAACGACGAATCATCGCTGAGATGCGCGTGCATCACCTTGAGTGCGATGCGTCGCTCAAGACGCAGGTCTGTGGCGACATAGACGGTAGCCATCCCACCGCGGGCGATCCTGGCGCGCACACGGTATCTGCCGTCGACAAGCCGCCCGATGAGGGGGTCGGCCTGCTGATTGGTCGTCACGTCAGAAGTCTATGGAGAATTGGCTGAGAGACAGGGGAGCGGCTCGCCACTCTGCCCCGTTGCGTTTGCGAATCATGTCAGCCGTAGAGTGCGAGCCAGCTATAGGCTTGCGTCTCCCATTGGCCATATCGATCCGGGTACGCGGAGATTTGAACGGCCTGTGCGGCTTCGGTGAACGGCAGATCTTCCCACCCTGGGATATCCATGAGGCCGCGCGTGCTCTGGCCGTTTGGATCGTGGTGCCCACCATAAAAGACCTGTGTGCTGCGCTCGGCGTCCATGATCTGGGCAGGGGATCCCCAACCAGCGCTCGGGCGCTGTTGGAAGATGCCGAGGGAGTCGCGGTCACCCCAACTGAGGTTTCGCAGTTCTGACTCCACCATGCCCGTGGCGAGCGCGAGAGCGATAGCGCGGTCGGTGGCCCCGACTTCGCGGCCCACCCGAATGATGAGTGACGCGTTTTCCGCTTGCTCCGCGGTGAGCGATGCGCTCTTCTGGCTACTGGTGGACGATGCCGCTTCGGAACCCTTTACAACAAGGCTTTGTCCTGGATAGATGATTGACGAAGAGGTCAGGCCATTGAGCCCCAACAGCGTCTGTGGGGTGCTGCCGTATTGCTCGGCAATACCGAACACGGTTTCACCGGCAACCACGGTGTGAGAAGTCGCCGTGCTTGCCGTCGTTGTCTGCGGTGCAGCAACCGATGGAGCGCTGGTGGCGACCACCTGGGATCCCGTTTCGGCAGGGATAGCAAGTCGCTGGCCAGGAAAAATCACCGACGACGATGTGAGACCGTTCGCCGCGAAGATGCTGTCGACAGAGCTTGAGTATTTCTGAGCAACGGCGTAGACAGTGTCCCCGGCCACCACAGTGTGAGTCGTTTGTGCGGATGGAGCCACCGCAGGTGAAGGGTTGGCTGGAGCGGATGAGGGCTGCAGCTTGAGAGTGTGCCCAGGATAGATCACCGAACGCCAGGAGAGTCCGTTCCATGCGAGAACATCCTCTGTGCGTAGATTGAACCGCGCCGCAACAGCGGAGATAGTGTCGCCGGGCTGGACAACATACGACGAAGGGGTGGTTGCCGCTGAGGCACCTCCCACGGGAGCGCTGCGTTGGCGCTCCACCGGAGCAATATCTGTGGTGGATGCGGTTGCCGTCGCTGGCGGCGCGCAAAGGGTGGCAGCAAACACGCCGAGCACCGCGACGGGCACCCCGAACGGTACGGGTCGCGTGCGATGCGCGGCTGTTTCAGTACTCAAAGTAGGCCCCCTTTTCGAGCACTTCACGCTGACACGGATGTAAACAGAAGTCAACAGGAGTGACGGATGTGACTAATGTGACTCGCGCGTCGATATGCGCCCAGGGTGCGGAAATGAGATAGTTGCAACGTGTCTGAGAACGTTGCTGGAACACCTGCCTCCACCGCTACCGAGTGGCTGACGATGCCCGAACTCGTCGAGGTCCTCGATGAGGGTCTCGGTCGCGTGCGCCGCATGATCGACGACCACTACCTGGTGGGGTCGCGTCGCAACGGCGCTTTCGCCGTACCTGCGGTGTTTATCGTTGATGGTCGGCCGCTGACTTCCTTGCGCGGCACTGTGATCGTGCTACAGGATGCAGGCTTCTCGGATGATGAGCTCATCGACTGGTTGCTCGAAGAGGACGAAACGCTCGGACGCTCGCCGATCGCCGCGCTTCTGGCGGGGCACAAGAGTGCCGTTCGTCGCCTCGCCCTCACGCTGGCCTAAGGCAGAGCGCTCACGAAGAGCGAACAGTTGCTGCTCTGGCGAGATCGCGTAGCTCGCCAACCGCCGCATTCTCCAGACGGGCGCCGCTGAGTGCACGATCTGCATCGCGAGCGTAATTGGCAATCATCTTCTCGACCTGATCCAGCGCACCCGATTCAGCAATCGTCGCCTGCAGGAAAGAAACTTGCTGCGGTGTGAGACTCGCGTCTCCCAGCATCTCGTCCATGAGGTTTCTGGCTGACGGGTCGAGTGTCTGCCTGGTGAGCGCGATGAGCACAGTCCGCTTGCCTTCGCGGAGGTCGTCGCCTGCTGGCTTGCCCGTGACGGAGGCATCACCAAAAACGCCGAGGACATCGTCGCGTAACTGAAACGCCATGCCGATCGGATGCCCGAAACTGCGAAGTGCTGACATCTGATCTGCGTCGGCTCCATAGAGAGCTCCACCGAGAGCTAGCGGCTGCTCAATGCTGTATTTCGCTGACTTCAGCGAAGCGACGCGGAGCGCACGCTCGACGTGCGATTGCGCGTCGTTCACACTCCAGGCGGATTCCTCTGCAATATCGAGAAACTGTCCGGTGGTGACACCGCGGCGCATCTTCGCGTACTCCGCGCGCACCGCTCTGGCATGCGGCTGGCCGTCCAAGCCCGATTCCAAGAGATCGTCACTCCATGCCACCAGGAGGTCGCCGAGAAGGATCGCAGAGGCGCGTCCGAAGCTCTCCGGGTCTCCGGACCACCCTGCGGCGCGATGTGATGCCTCCAGGGCGCGGTGCGCGGCTGGGCGACCACGCCGGGTGTCAGAGTTGTCGATCAGGTCGTCGTGAACGAGAGCCGCCGACTGGAAGATTTCCAGTGCGGTGCATACAGCCCAGAGAGCGTCGGTCTCCGATGCGTTGCGGTCGTTGAACCGCGCCACCGCCCGCCAGCCGGCATGACAGAACCGGGCGCGGAGCCGCTTGCCGCCATGAAGCGTGTCGGCGGCCGCATTGAGAAAAGCTTCGGCGTCTTGCCCGTACTCCGAATTCTCCGCACGCATCTGCGCGAAGAAACGGTCGAGCTGTGCGACGACGGCGTCGGGAACGAGAGAGGATGACGGCACGACTCCCAGCATACGTAAAGCAAGCACGCGGCGAACTGCTGGCACCGGAGGCTTCAGCGCGCGTAAGATAGAAAACACGACACCCGAGGGGGACGAAATGCCACTCTCCGAACAGGAGCAGCGTCTGCTCGATGAGATGGAACGCCATCTCCTTCACAATGACGCCGATGTAGTAACCGCGCCATCTGGCGACCGTGCGTTGAGCTATCGCAACCTGGTCTACGGAGCACTTCTGTTGCTCGTGGGTGTCGGAGGCCTTGTCGCAGGAGTCATTCTTGGCGGTACGTGGGGGATTGCCGTCGGCGTCGTCGGGTTCGTGGCAATGCTGGCCGGTGTCATGGTGGCCGTCACGCCGGTGCGGCGCACAACACCTGTCGAGCCGCGAGAGCGCTCGGCCCCGAAGCAGAAAGAGTCCGCATCCTTTATGGATCGGATGAACGATCGTTGGGACCGCCGTCAGGACGGCCGCTAACTTTCTCTCGATTTTCACGAGAAGCCCGGATGCTCAGCATCCGGGCTTCTGTGCGTTAAGGAGCATTTGAGTCAGGATCCTCCACTCGTGCTCCACTTTGCTCCACGCAATTTAGCCCCGTAATTACGGGGCTTTTTCATGCGCGCGTGACGTCGGCAGCCGAGAATCGACGGATTGGTCGTAGGTATGTGGAGGAAAGTGGAGTAAAGTGGGGCGCACCTCGAGTTGGCCGGACGCAGAGGGGGTGGTGGCCGATGTTGCTGGGTACGCATTCCCCGAAGCTTGACGACAAAGGACGGGTCATCCTTCCTGCGAAGTTTCGCGAAGACCTCGGTGGCGGCATCGTCGTCACTCGAGGCCAGGAGCGTTGCCTTTACGTGTTCAGCACGGCCGAGTTCGAGACCATGCATGAGCGAATCCGTCAGGCTCCGCTCGCCAACAAACAGGCGCGTGACTTCATGCGACTGTTCCTCTCCGGTGCGAGCGCGGAGATGCCAGACAGCCAGAACCGCATCACAATTCCCGTTCACCTTCGTCAGTACGCGGGTCTACAAAAGGAGCTCATCGTCACGGGTGTCGGCGCTCACGCCGAGATCTGGGATGCCGAGAGCTGGAACAGCTACCTCGCCGCAGGTGAGGAGACCTACTCCGATCTTGAGCAGGAGGTGATTCCGGGACTCTTCTGACCACGGCTGTGATGCCCCGCCGCTTGCGCCCCGACACACTTCCCCGGTGCCGGGTCGAGAAGCGGAGGGGGATCAGAGCCGAAGGTCAACCCGAGAAAGATCATGAACCTCCGAGACATTCACACCCCAGTTCTGCTCGACCGCTGTGTCGAGCTCCTCGCTCCAGCCCTTCAGGCGGACGGAGCGGTGCTTGTCGATGCCACCCTCGGTATGGGGGGCCACTCCGAGGCCCTGCTGGAGCGATTCCCCAACATCAGACTGATCGGCCTCGACCGAGACACCGACGCGCTTCGCATCGCGGGGGAGCGGCTCAACCGCTTCCGCGATCGCGTAACTCTCGTGCACTCGGTCTATGACGAGATCGGCCTTCATGCGCAAGGCGCAGCGGGCATCCTCTTTGATCTCGGTGTTTCGTCGTTGCAGCTGGACGAGGCGGAGCGCGGCTTTGCGTACTCGAAAGACGCGCCGCTGGACATGCGGATGGATCAGACGAGCGGCATCACCGCCGCCGATGTGATCGCTACTTACAACGAAGGCAACCTGCGTCGCATCTTTGAACGCTACGGCGAAGAGAAGCTTGCAGGGCGCTATGCGCGTTTCATCATCGATGCGCGCCAGAAGAGCCCTATCACTCGCTCCGGTGAACTGGTGGAGATCCTGATCGCTGCGACGCCAGCGGCGGCACAGCGCGCTGGGCACCCGGCCAAGCGCGTCTTCCAGGCCCTTCGCATCGAAGTGAACACCGAACTCAGCGTGCTTGCTGATGCAATTCCTGCTGCGATGGACGCCCTGCAGATCGGCGGCCGGATCGCAGTCATGTCGTATCAGTCGTTGGAGGATCGCCTTGTCAAGCAGGCGTTTGCCGCGGCTTCTGCCTCGACCGCACCCGCTGGACTGCCGGTCGAGCTGCCGGAGCACGCTCCACGCTTCCGCGTCCTGACAAAGGGAGCGGAACTCGCCGACGAGGCTGAACGCGCTCGCAATCCGCGTGCGATCCCCGTGCGCCTGCGCGCTGCAGAAAAGCTGAGGGAGCGCGCATGAGCGCCAACGCTGCGGTCCGCAAGCCCGCGCTGCCACTCGCACCGGAGCAACCGCCGAAACGCAAACTGCAACCGGTTACTCGACCGGCCGCGCGCCGCAAGCCAAAATTCGCCTACGCCCTTGTCGCGCTCGCTGGCGCTCTCGCAATCGGAGCAGCACAGATCGCGTTGTCGCTTGCGATCACTCAAGATTCCTTCACGCTTGCAGGACTTTCGTCGCAACAGCGAGAACTGGACTTGAAGACAGACGCGCTGCAGGAAGAGCTCACCGGGCTGAGCTCGCCGCAGGTCCTCGCCAGCGGCGCAGCCGACCTCGGGATGATCGTGGCGGGATCGCCTTCCTATCTGCGGCTCAGTGACGGAGCCGTTTTCGGCACTGGCGCCGGCGCTGGCGGGACATCGACGGTAGACCCCACCGGCGTCGGAGCCGTAGGGAATGCGCTCATCGTCGAACCGCCCACTCCTGCAGTAGACGCTTCAGCTACGACAGAAGAACCGACGCAGGATCTTCCGCCGGCCATCACCGACGGACTCCCCAGCCCGACCACACGCTAATCACTGCGATCCACGGAGAAACCCCATGACCACACGAGCTACCCGCGGGCCGCGGCGACGCACCTTCGTGGCATTGGCGGTCATCCTTTCTGTGCTGGCCGCATTCGTGGTGCGCCTGGTGGATATTCAGGTGGTTAGCGCTAACGAGCATGTCTCGCAGTCGCTCACCAAGCTCGGCGAAGGCGACATCATCGCCGGGCAGCGCGGAACCATCGTCGACTCCAGCGGCACGCCGCTCGCGTCGAGCGTGCTCGTGTATGACGCGCAGTTGAGCCCGCAGGTGATCATGCTCCTGGAAGAAGATGATCCGGCGTTGCCATGGGCCGAAGCCTCCGAGAAAATCGCGGCGATTACTGGGCAGACGGGCGACGAGGTGCGGGCGCTGGTGGATGGCGCACTTGCCGAGAACCCAGACAGTCAATACGTGGAACTCAAGCGCGGTCTCGACACGGAGCAGTACATCGCGCTTCGAGACCTCGGCATTGGGTCGTATTTGAGCATGCCATCGCGTGAAACTCGGGTCTATCCGAACGGCGCGGTCGCGGGAAACATCTTGGGATTCTTGGACAGCTCAGGCACTGCGCAGGCAGGTGTAGAGAAGCTGACAGATGAGTGTCTTGCTCCGGTTGACGGCGAGGAAAGCTACCGAGTCGGCAAGGACGGCGTTGTCATTCCCGGTAGCGAGCGCACGGTTCAGGCAGTAGATGGTGGCTCGACGCAGCTGACGCTGAACAGCGACCTCAACTGGTACCTGCAGCAGATGATCGCTGAAGAAGCACAGGCACAGGGGGCCAAGGGCGGCACCGTCACGGTTGTCGAGGTCGGCACAGGAAAGATCCGGGCCGCTGCCGAGTGGCCAGCTTTTGATCCCAACGATCTCGCGGCTTCGACTCCGAGTACGAGAGCGAGCCAGATTTTCTATCGTGACTTTGAGCCGGGCTCGACCTTCAAAGCTGTCACCGCGGCTGCCGTGATGGAGGCGGCAGGGGCCACCCCGCTCAGCACCGTCACCGCGTCGTCTCGCGAGACTTTCCCCAACGGTGCTGTTGTCAACGACGCGTTCACTCACCCCGCGTACAACTACACGTTGGCCGGTGGGCTGATCGACTCTTCCAACGTCGCGCTATCGAAGTTCGGAACGATGGTCTCTCCAGAGGTCCGGTACGACTATCTGGAGAGGTTCGGGGTTGGTGAGACGACTCTTGGCTTCCCCTCTGAGGTTGGCGGCATTCTGCACCCGGTGAGCGAGTGGGACAGTCAGTCGCTCTATACGACGACCTTCGGGCAGTACTTTACGGTCACCGCCGCGCAACTCGCCGGTGCGTATCAAGCCATCGCCAATGGCGGCGAGAAGATCGATTTGTCCCTCGTGGAGTCCTGCACGAGTGCCGATGGCACTGTCACAACTCCGGCTGATCCTGATCGCGAGCAAATCGTTACCGAGCAGACAGCGGCCGACCTCACCGAGATGCTGGAGAACGTCGCAGTGCAGGGTGGCAACGCCGAGCGCATCCAAGTGCCTGGCTACCGCGTGACCAGCAAAACGGGTACCGCACAGGTCTCTGACGGCAACGGCGGGTACAAGGCTGGCGTGTACTACACCAGCATGGTTGGCTTCGCTCCAGCGGATGATCCGCAGTACGTCGTGGTCGTCACGCTGGATGAGCCGACTAAGGTTGTATCGTCCGCGGCCACCGCACCCGCCTTCCAAAAAGCGATGACGCAGGTGATGAAGACTTATCGCGTGATGCCTTCCTCTGTCCCGATGGACGAGTTGCTTCCCAAGTTCGGATAGTCGGCGAGAGCCGCGCATGGAGATGACATGATCGCCCTGACGCTCGCTGAGATTACCGCCGCAATCGGCGGAGATCTGCGTGTTGCCGGAGAAGACACGGCAGAGACCGTCGTCGATGGACTCGTAGACACGGACTCTCGTGAGATGGTTCCCGGTGCGATTTTCGTCGCGAAGCCGGGAGCGGAGACAGACGGACACCGCTTCGTCGCTTCCGCCGTTGACGCTGGCGCTGTGCTCGCCATCGTGGAGCACACTGTCGACGCCCCGGTGAGCCAAATTATTGTGCCGGATGCCGTCGCAGCACTCGGCGCGCTTGCTCGCGAGGTGGTGGCGCGTGTCAGAGCCAACGGGTCCCTGCGCATCGTCGGTATCACCGGCTCGAATGGCAAGACCACGACCAAGAACTTCCTCGCCCGCATCCTCGAAGCTGAGGGCGAAACCGTCGCGCCGGTGAAGTCGTTCAACAACGAGGTCGGCGCTCCGGTGACCATGCTGCGAGTGACGGAGGACACCCGGTTCCTTGTGAGCGAATTTGGCGCCGCGGCGCCGGGGAGTATCGCGCATCTTGCTGGCCTCGTAGAGCCGGATATCGCTGTCGTGCTGATGGTGGGAATGGCACATGCCGGCGGCTTCGGAGGGATCGAGGCCACGGCCAAGGCCAAGGCGGAACTTGTAGAAGCGGCCAGGGTTCCAGGCACAGCCGTTCTCAATCTGGATGACTCTCGGGTCGCCGCGATGGGAGAGATCGCGACGGCGCGTGGGCTGAAAATCATGCGTTTCGGCCAGGGCCAAGATGCAGATGTGCGCGCACTTGACGTGGAGGTTCACGCCTCCGGCACTATCTGTCACCTGGAGGTCGCTGGCGAACAGCTGACCCTGCGGTTGCGCGTGCTCGGGGCTCACCACGTCTCCAACGCCCTGGCGGCGATCGCCGCCGCACGAGAGCTCGGAGTCACCACGACGGACGCGGTGGCCCGACTGGAGACTGTAGAGATCGCTGAGCGCTGGCGCATGCAGCCGATGGGCAGCGACCGCGTACGGATCATCAACGATGCCTATAACGCCAGTCCCGATTCGATGGCCGCTGCTCTACGCACGCTCGCCCAGATCACCTCGCCAGAGGAGCGCACTGTCGCCGTCCTCGGGGCCATGAGTGAACTCGGCGAAAGCGCGGGGGAGGAGCACGACCGAATTGGTCTGCTCGCCGTGCGTCTCAACATTCAACGCATCGTCGTTGTCGGACCAGAAGCGCGACGGCTCTATCTTTCGGCGGTTGGGGAGGGGTCCTGGGACAGCGAGGCTGTGCATCTACCAGACCAGGACGCCGCCTTTGAGTATCTCCGCACCGAGCTTCGCGACGGCGACCGCGTGCTTGTGAAGTCATCCAATTCCGTGGGCCTCCGGCATCTCGGCGATCGTCTGGGAGAATTGTTCTCGTGAGGTCACTCATCATGGCGGCGGCGATTTCGCTTGCCTTCACTCTGTTCCTGACTCCCGTCTTCTTGCGGCTTTTCCGCAAGTGGGGCTGGGGGCAGGTCATCCGTACCCCCGAGTCGGTGCACAATCCGAGCCATGAGGCGAAGCGTGGCACACCCACAATGGGTGGCGTCATCTTCATTGTCGGTTCGATTGTCGGGTACTTCACCGGCGTGCTGGTGAGCGGTGAGGTGCCAGCTCTTTCTGCACTCCTCGTGATTTGGTTGATGGTCGGTTTTGGCGCGGTCGGATTCATCGACGACTACATGAAGGTCAAGAGCCAGCGCAGCCTCGGGCTCTCCGGTTGGCGCAAGGTCATCGGACAGCTTTTGGTCATCATCCCCTTCGGCGTTGTTGCCCTCAACTTCCCCAACAGGTGGGGTCAAACGCCCGCGAGCGCGTCGATCTCGCTGTTCCGTGACATCACGTGGCTGAATCTGTTCGCCTTTGGAGTGGTCCTCGGCTGGATTCTCTACCTTGCCTGGATCGCTGTTATCGGTGTCGCGACCTCGAACAGCGTGAACCTGACAGATGGGCTCGATGGACTCGCCGCAGGTGCCGGCGTGCTCGTCGTTGGCGCGTACAGCCTGATCGCTTTCTGGCAGTTCAAGCAGCCGTGCATCGGTGGCGACCCTGACGCCTTGGGCGGGTGCTACGAGGTCAGAGATCCGTTTAACCTGGCGATCATCTCCGCATCGTTCGCTGCAGGCCTTATCGGTTTCCTCTGGTGGAATGCGCCGAAGGCGAAGGTCTTCATGGGCGACGTCGGTTCGATGGCTATCGGTGGCGTCATCACCGCGATGGCAATCCTGACCCGCACTGAGCTGCTGCTTCTCGTCATTGCCGGTGTCTTCGTGCTCTCCTCCGGCTCGGTTATTCTGCAGCGCGCCTACTTCAAGGTCACGCGAGGCAAGCGTCTGTTCCTGATGAGTCCGTTCCATCATCACCTCGAGATGCGCGGATGGTCTGAGGTCACGATCGTCGTGCGCATGTGGATCATTGCCGGTCTGCTTGCAGTGACTGCTGTCGGGTTCTTCTACGTTGAATGGCTTACCCGTGTCCACTGATCGTCTCGCCACACTCACAAGTTGGCACGCCGACTGGAGCGGTCTTCGTGTCGCCGTGCTGGGTCTTTCGATGACCGGCTTCTCGGTGGCTGACACTCTCACCGAGCTCGATGCCGACGTTCTCGTGCTGACAGAGTCGGCTGCGGAGGAGTACGAACAGCTGCTCCCCGTGATCGGAGCCAGGCTCGAGGTTGGTGCGCTCACGGAGGTTCCGAGTGCACTGATCGACTTCGCCCCGGATGTTGTCGTGGCCTCTCCCGGCTTTTCGCCGTCGCACCCGCTTATTCGCTGGGCGCAGGACTCGGGTATCGCCGTGTGGGGCGACGTCGAACTCGCGTGGCGAGTTCGTGACAAGGTCGTCCGCGCAGATGGAACCCCGGCGGACTGGGTTCTCATCACAGGAACAAACGGAAAGACAACCACCACGCAGCTGACGGCTACGTTGCTCGTCGAAGGCGGTCTTCGGGCAGCGCCGTGCGGCAATATCGGCGTGCCAGTGC
The DNA here is from genome assembly GCF_040687205.1 of Microbacterium sp. NPDC076768. NCBI lineage: Bacteria > Bacillati > Actinomycetota > Actinomycetes > Micrococcales > Microbacteriaceae > Microbacterium > Microbacterium sp. NPDC076768. The sequence continues at coordinate 1,148,080 of NZ_JBFBMU010000002.1, read as the reverse complement.
TCGATGCCGTTCGCGACCCCGCGGGGTTCGATGTGCTGGTTGTCGAACTCTCCAGTCATCAACTTTGGTACCTGGGACAGTCACAGCCAGAGGGCGAACTGTTCCCGTACGCCGCTGTCTGCTTGAACCTCGCAGACGACCATCTCGTCTGGCACGGGAGTGCAGAGGCCTACCGCGACGCGAAGGCCACGGTCTATCGGAACACCCGCGTCGCGTGCGTATACAACAAGGCCGATGAAGCTACGCGCCTGATGGTCGAAGACGCAGAGGTCGTCGAGGGGGCCCGCGCCATTGGCTTCGACCTTGGTGTCCCCGGCCCCAGCGACATCGGCGTGGTGGAGGGGCTGCTCGTAGACAGAGCGTTCCTTGACGATCGTGCACGCAGTGCTCTCGAGCTGACGACCATCGCTGACCTCCAGGCTTCTGGTCTGGCCGCCCCGCACATTGTTCAGAACATTCTGGCTGCCAGCGCGCTTGCGCGGTCTTTGGGCGTGGAGCCTGAGGCCATCCACAGTGCACTGCAGTCTTTTCATCTGGATGCGCATCGGATTCAGGTGATCGCCCAGCACGCTGGCATCACCTGGGTGGATGACTCGAAGGCAACCAACCCGCATGCGGCGGCATCTTCGCTCCGGGCATTCCCCGGCGCGGTGTGGGTAGTCGGTGGCGATCTCAAGGGCGTCGACATCTCAGAGCTGGTCGCAGAGGTCGGTGCGACGGCACGCGCTGCCGTCGTTATTGGAGTCGATCGTCGTGCCGTAATGGCAGCATTCCAGCGACACGCGCCAGCGGTGCCCGTCTTCGAAGCCGTTGCTGGTGAGACTGGACACGTCATGAACCGTGTCGTGGAGATTGCGACGGGGATCGTCGGCGACGAGGGTACGGTTCTGCTGGCCCCGGCTGCGGCTTCCTTCGACCAATTCTCCAGCTATGCGGATCGAGGCCACCGCTTCGCCGAGGCGGTAAAGGACTGGATTGAGCGGGGGAACGCCGATGACGCAGGTGTCTCGCCCTCAGCGCTCTGAGTCGGGCGGTCTCGCCGCGAGGGTGACTCTGGGACGCCGGTTCACTCCGGTATCCACCGAGTTTCTTCTCATCGCGTCCACCGCCCTACTGCTTACTCTTTTCGGGCTTGTCATGGTGCTCTCAGCCACGAGCGCGACGGCGGTCGCCCAAGGCGTGAACCCGATGGATGGTGTGCTGCGTCAGGGCGTCTTTGCGTTGCTCGGCATTCCTCTGATGTTCCTCGTCAGCCGGTTGCCCGTCGCTTTCTTGAAGAAGATGGCGTGGCCTGCGCTCTTCGGCGCTGTGGCGCTCCAGCTGCTTGTGTTCACGCCGCTCGGTATCGAAGACGGCGGAAACCGAAACTGGATCAAGATCGCAGGCTTCACAATGCAGCCTTCGGAGTTCCTCAAACTCGCGCTTGCTCTGTGGATCGCCGCGGTGCTTTTGCGCAAGCAAGCGATGCTCGGGACGTGGCATCACGTGTTCATCCCTGTGATCCCGGTCGGCGCTCTCGCGATCGGCACTGTTCTCGCCGGGCATGACCTTGGTACCGCGATGGTTCTGGTGCTGATTCTGCTGGGATGTTTGTTTTTCTCCGGTGTCAAGCTGCGGTTGTTCATCCTCCCGGTGCTGTTCGGTGTGGTTGCAGTGCTTGCGTATGCACTGTCGAGCGAAGACCGCATGCGACGAATTACCGCCTCTTGCGATGACATGGCGCTGTACTACACCGACTGCTACCAGTCGATACACGGCATTTGGGGAATGGCTTCGGGGGGAGTTTTCGGCCTGGGACTGGGCAACTCCCAGGAAAAGTACGGATGGTTGCCCGCCGCAGGAAACGACTTCATTTTTGCGATCGTCGGAGAAGAGCTCGGCCTCATCGGCTGCATTGTGGTGCTTTCGCTATTTACTTTCTTCACTGTCGGGGCGTTCCACATCATCCGCAAGACTCCTGATCCCTTCATCCGCGTCGCGGCTGGCGGGATAACGGTATGGATTGTGGGACAGGCCGTGCTGAACATCGGCGTTGTGATCGGCGTTTTCCCCGTGATGGGAGTTCCCCTCCCATTCATGTCTCAGGGCGGTACTGCACTACTGGCCGTGCTTATCGCTTGCGGTGTGCTCCTGGCCTTTGCGCGCACGATTCCGGCTACCGAAAAGCAACCAGCTGAGCGGGGTAGGGTCTCCAGGTGACCTCGTATCTCCTCGCCGGCGGTGGCACCGCCGGCCATGTGAACCCCCTGCTCGCCGTCGCGGACGCGCTCCGCGAAAGAAGTGCCGCTGATGCCGTGCTCGTCCTCGGGACAGCGGAAGGGCTCGAGTCGCGACTCGTGCCAGAGCGAGGGTACGACCTCCTCATCGTCGACAAGGTGCCTTTCCCTCGGCGTCCTAACCGTCAAGCGCTTGCCTTTCCCGGTCGGTTCCGCAAAGCGATCGCTCAGGTGCGCGAACATATCCGTCGAAACGGCGTCGATGTGGTTGTCGGCTTCGGAGGCTATGCCTCCGCGCCGGCGTATATCGCAGCGCGCCGGGAGCGGATACCGTTCGTGGTGCATGAGGCAAACGCGAAGCCAGGACTGGCGAACAGGCTCGGAGCCCGTCAAGCCGCGGCTGTCGGTGTGGCATTTGCAGGCACGCCGCTTCGCGGTGGTGAGGTCGTAGGAATGCCGTTGCGACATGAAGTCGTCTCACTCGACCGTGCAGGGACCCGAGCGGAAGCTGCCGAATACTTCGGGCTCGATGCGGAACGACCCGTCCTGCTGGTCTTCGGCGGATCCTTGGGCGCTCAGCGTCTGAATGAGGCTCTCGCCGATTCCTGGAACGACGTTCTCGCTACGGGCTGGCAACTGCTGCACGTCACGGGTGAACGCAGTGAGCAGACCGATCCGGGTGCGACGGGTTACGCCTTCCGTCGTTACGTCGATCGCATGGACCTCGCTTTCGCGCTGGCCGACGTGGTGCTTTGTCGTTCAGGGGCGGCGACGGTGAGCGAAGTCAGCGCGCTTGGTATTCCCGCGCTTTACGTGCCGTATTCCGTCGGCAATGGCGAACAACGGCTGAACGCCGCATCGGCGGTAGAGCACGGAGCAGCTGAGCTCCTCGACGATGCAAGCTTCAACGCAGATGCCGTACGGCGCGCTGTTGTTCCGCTCCTCGAGGACCCCGAGCGGATCTCTCGCATGGCGGCGGCGGCTGAAGCCGTCGGAACCCGCACCGGTACCGAGAACCTCATTGCGCTGATCGACCGCTCTCTCGACGCGGTCTGACGCGGCTGCTGCAGACGAGAAAAAGTAGACTGAAGAAGCCATGATCAGACCTGACCTTTCCCTCCCCATTCCCGAGACGATCACCTCCGCGCACTTCATCGGTATCGGTGGATCCGGGATGAGCGGACTCGCGAAGATGTTCCTCGACGCCGGTATTCGCGTCTCTGGCAGCGACCGCGCAGACAGTGACGCTCTGCGTTCGCTGGCTGCAGCTGGAGCCACCGTGCACATCGGACACGATGCTGACTACCTCGGTGACGCAGACACGGTCGTGCACACCGGGGCGATCTGGCCGGAGAACCCCGAGTTCGTGACAGCAAAAGAGCGCGGCCTTCATGTGATCCACCGCTCGCAGGCCTTGCACTGGCTGATCGGATCTCGTCGCCTGGTTTCTGTCGCCGGTGCGCACGGAAAGACAACCTCGACCGGCATGATTGTCACGGCGATGCGCGCCCTCGGCAGCGACCCTCACTTCGTCAACGGCGGAGTAATCGAGCAGTTGGGCGTATCGAGCGCTACCGGCGATGGCGACCTGTTCGTCGTCGAGGCCGACGAGTCTGACGGCACTTTTTTGCTGTACAACACGGCGGTCGCCCTCATCACCAATGTCGACCCCGATCACCTCGATCACTACGGCTCTGACGAGGCGTTTCACGATGCATTCGTCCGCTTCGCCGACGCTGCTACTGAGGCCGTTGTCATCTCCAGCGACGATCCAGGCGCGCTGCGGGTGAGCGCGGGGCTTTCACACCGCAACGTACTGACGTTTGGACAGGCGGAAGGCTCCGACCTCCGAGTTGTCGACATCGTCTCCTCTGGCGCCGTTGCCGCGACGTTGATCTGCGGCGACGAGCAAGCCCGAATGCAGCTGGCCGTGCCAGGCATCCATAATGCGATCAACGCGGCCGGCGCTGTCGCGGTCCTGCTGTCTCTCGGATACCCGCTGGAAGATGCAGTGCGGGCTGTCGAGGGTTTTGCTGGCACTGTCCGCCGTCTTGAGCAGCATGGCGCTGCCCGCGGAGTGACGGTGTACGACGACTATTCGCATCACCCGACTGAGGTGCGTGCGGCGCTGGAAGCGATGCGCAGTATTGCTGGGGGCGGGCGTGTCATCGCCATCCAACAGCCCCACACGTACTCCCGCACGCAGCACATGTATCAGGAGTTCGCAGACGTCCTTGAAGAGTTCGCTGATCACACAGTGATGCTCGACGTTTACGGAGCGCGCGAAGATCCCGTACCTGGGGTGACGGGTGAGCTTGTGAGCGGCGCTTTCCGTGATGCTTCGCGCGTGCACTACGTCGCAGATTGGCAGCAAGCGGCGGACTACACCGCGACCGTCGTACGCGACGGTGACTTTGTCGTGACGCTGGGATGCGGCAACGTGTACCAGATCATTCCGCAGGTCTTGGAATCGTTGAGCCAGGCCGACGAGGCATAGCCGATGCGTCGGCCTGCACAGCTTCCGAGCACCCCGGAACGCCCGGAGAAGGAGCCTGCACAGGTACGCCCTCGCGCACCCCGTCGAGGTGAGGAAGAGCCAAGCGAGGGGCCAGCGGCCGATCTCGGCGAACCGATCGTAGAACAAAGCGAGCCGACTGCGGATGCCGCTGAGCTGACCTCGTCGATGGACGTCTGGCGTGCGGCACGCGCCAGGCGCAAGGCACTGCGGGCCGAGATTCGCCGCTTCACCCAGCGGTCTCGCCGCAGAAAGATCGTCTGGCTGAGTGCTATCGGAGCGATTGTGCTGCTGATCGGTGGAAGCATCGCTGCCGCATACAGTCCGCTGTTCGCGGTCGAGAAGATCTCGGTCGCTGGCGCAACCAACCTCGATCCGGCCGTGATCGAAGCGGCATTGAGCGATCAACTCGGTACACCGCTTGCACTTGTTGATACCAGCGAGGTGAAGGCCGCACTGCTCGCGTTTCCGCTGATCGAGACTTATGCGCTCGAGGCGCGACCGCCGCACGACCTCACGGTGCGCATCGTGGAGCGCACTCCGGTGGGAGTTATCGCCTCCGAAGCGGGCTTCACCCTGGTCGATGCGGCAGGTGTCGCGCTCTCGACCACCGAGGACGCGCCCGCAGGCCAACCAGTGATCGACGTCGACGGCGGCGTCGATACCCCTGCGTTCCGCAGTGCTGGACTCGTGGTGCGATCTCTGCCGACAGAGGTGCGCTCTGTGCTCAGTGGAGTGAGCGCGACGACCGCAGACGATGTCACGCTCACTCTCGACAACGGGTTGGTTGTGGTGTGGGGGAGTGCGGATGAGTCGGCGCTGAAGGCCGTCACGCTGTCGAAGATGATGGCGGCGAACCCCGACGCGCGCTCAATTGATGTGACTTCACCTGACGTTGCCGTCGTCGGCTGAGAGCTTTCGCGAGTAAACGCGCGACACGCCCACGGCTTTGCGCACGGGAGGGCCAGCGGCGCATACCTTCGATCAAAGAGAACGCAATACCGGGAAATACTTTACACCTCTACTTGAGGTTTAAGGTTTGCCCACTTAAGGCTCGACTAATCGGAGGCCGGCCATGAGCCAGAACCAGAACTACCTCGCCGTGATCAAGGTCGTCGGCGTCGGCGGTGGCGGCGTCAATGCCGTGAACCGCATGATCGATCTCGGTCTCCGCGGAGTCGAGTTCATTGCCGTGAACACTGATGCGCAGGCGCTCCTCATGAGCGATGCAGACGTCAAGCTTGATGTGGGCCGTGAGCTCACCCGCGGTCTCGGAGCGGGAGCCGATCCGGAGGTGGGTCGCCGCGCGGCGGAAGACCACGCCGAAGAGATCGAGCAAGCTCTGACCGGAGCAGACATGGTGTTCGTGACCGCTGGTGAGGGCGGCGGTACCGGTACCGGTGGAGCGCCCGTGGTGGCTCGCATTGCGAAGTCCATCGGCGCTCTCACTATCGGCGTTGTCACCAAGCCGTTCTCCTTCGAAGGCCGTCGCCGCCAGAGCCAGGCAGAAGCTGGCGTGGCGAAGCTGAAGGAAGAGGTCGACACGCTCATCGTGGTCCCGAATGACCGCCTGTTGGAGATCAGCGACCGCGGCATCTCGATGATTGAAGCTTTCGCGACCGCCGACCAGGTGCTTCTCGCTGGTGTGCAGGGAATTACTGACCTCATCACGACACCCGGTCTCATCAACCTCGACTTTGCCGATGTGAAGTCGGTCATGCAGGGGGCGGGATCCGCACTGATGGGCATTGGCTCGGCGCGCGGCGCCGACCGTGCCATCAAAGCCGCCGAGCTCGCGGTGGAGTCGCCGCTACTGGAGGCAAGTATCGAGGGTGCGCACGGCGTGCTGCTCTCGATTCAGGGTGGATCGAACCTCGGAATCTTCGAGATCCACGATGCTGCCGACCTCGTCAAGGAAGCGGCGCACCCCGAAGCAAACATCATCTTCGGTACCGTCATCGACGACACCCTGGGTGATGAAGTGCGGGTAACGGTGATCGCCGCAGGTTTCGATGGCGGCCAGCCCTCCCTGCGCCTTGACCCGATGGTGGTGTCGCGTCCCTCTGCTGCGAGCCTGCCAGAGGTCGATGTCACGGAGGAATCAGAAGAGGCGAGCGAGCAGCCGAAGCCGGAGCCAGTACAACACCGTGCGCCTGCGACGAGCATCGAGCCGGCTTTTGCTGATGACGACATTGACATCCCCGAATTTCTGAAGTGAGCGTCTCGGTCGACGCGCCGATGCCGTCTGGCATTGGCGCGCGGCTGGCGGCGATCGATGAGCGAATTGCCGATGCCGCGAAAGATGCGGGACGCGATGCCGAAGAGATTACTCGCATCGTGGTAACGAAGTTCCACCCCGCAGAGCTCGTCCGCGAGCTGGATGCTCTCGGCGTGCGCGACGTCGGTGAGAACCGCCAGCAAGAACTGTCTGCCAAAGAAACTGAGCTCGCGGATCTTTCCGTTCGCTGGCATTTCATTGGCCAGGGTCAAACCAATAAGGCGGCATCGATTCGTCGAAGCGCCGACGTGGTGCACTCCGTCGATCGCACGCGCTTTGCCGATGCCCTGCATAGAGCGGGTGGTGAGGCGAGCGATCGGCTCGACGTGCTCGTGCAGATCAACCTCACGGACGATCCTGGCCGTGGGGGAGCTGCCCCCGGCGAGGTGATTGCGCTTGCCGAGCACATCCTCACGCTCCCGTCGCTCCGACTCCGAGGCGTCATGGCCGTGGCGCCACTGGACGAGGAGCCAGCTGCCGCGTTTGCGCGGCTGCGTAGCTTGGCCGACGACGTTCGTGTGGTGGAGCCATCGGCCTCTTGGATTTCGGCCGGCATGACCGGTGACTTCGCTGAGGCAATCGCCGTAGGCGCGACACACCTACGGATCGGCTCCGCAATCACCGGACCTCGGCCCGACCGGAGATAACCTGTGAAAAGACCAGCCCCAAACGTTCGAACCGGAGGACACGATGGGTAACCCGCTGAAGAAGACCATGGTGTATCTCGGCCTCGCCGACGAGGAAGAGGTCTACGAGGAAGAGGCGCAAGCACCTGCTCGTGCCCACCGCGACCGCGACCGCGACGAGCCTGCACCGGCTCCCGTTACGCCTTTGCGCCGCCCCGTTGCCGTCCGCCAGCCGTCTGCAGGAGCCGTGAACGAGATTCTCACCGTCCATCCGAAGCAGTACCGCGACGCGCAGTTGATCGCAGAGAGCTTCCGTGAGGGCGTCCCGGTCATCATCAACCTCTCTCAGATGAGCGACGCAGACGCGCGCCGACTCATCGACTTTGCGAGCGGACTTTCGCTCGGGTTGCACGGACGTATTGAGCGTGTGACGTCGAAGGTCTTCCTGCTCTCTCCGGAGAACATTGCTGTCTCGGGTCACGGGGGCATCGCACACGCAGACGCTGAGTCTGCGGGCTTCGATCAGTCGTAACTCGTGCAGCTGGTCTCTATAGCGGCGAGCATCGTGCACTCGATGCTCCTGCTCTATGTTTTCGTGCTCTTTGCACGTTTGATCCTGGATTACATTCCGTTGTTCAATCGCGAGTGGCGTCCCAAAGGCTTTGGTGTCGTCGCGGCTGAGGCGGTATACACGATCACTGATCCGCCGATCCGGTTTTTCCGGCGCATCATTCCCCCGCTGCGCATTGGGACCCTCTCGCTCGACTTCGGGTTCTCTTTGACGCTCCTCATCGTCTTGATCTCGATGAACATCGTCGGGCTTTTTATTCGCTAAATCCGGAGCGTTTTGCGGCGACGGTGCATCAACTTCGATGACTCTGAGTGTCGCGACATCGCGACTCGGATCAGTGAGGACTATGCTGGCACCCAGGTGCGCACCCCGGGTTCGCTCCACATAACGACCACGCCATATATCGATACTGGCAATCGAACTCATCGAAAGAGGAGCCGCTCATGGCACTTACCCCGGATGACGTCGTCACCAAGCAGTTTCAGCACGTCCGCTTCAAGGACGGCTTCGACCCAGACGAGGTAGATGACTTCCTCGACGAGGTCGTTATTGAGTGGCGCAAGGCGCTCGAAGAGAACGTCGAACTGAAGGCCAAGCTTGCCGCATTCGAGTCCGGTGCTGCTCCAGAAGCCGCCGCACCTGCTGCTCCCGCTGCGCCTGTCGCCGCTCCCGCCCCCGCGGCAGAAGAGTTGCCGACCGGATCCGCGACCGCGACCGCTGGCATCATCGAGCTCGCACAGCGCCTGCACGACGAGCACGTGGCTGAGGGTGAGGCGAAGCGCAACGCTCTTATTGCCGAGGCCGAAACTGAGGTTGCACGCATTCGCACCGAGGCTGAGTCCAAGCAGCGCGAAGAGGCCGCACGACTGGAGCGCGAGCGCAACACCCTCGAGGCTCGCATCACTGAGCTTCGGAACTTCGAACGCGATTACCGCTCGCAGCTGCGTGGATACATCGAGGGTCAGCTCCGCGACCTCGACGAGAAGTCCACTTCGACGGACTCGACTCCCGTTTCCGCGATCGGTCTGTAAGGCGCCCTCTTGTCAGGACGCCGTCCCTTTCGTCGGTCGGCGGCTGGCGCGATCGTTGCGATTCTCGCAGCGCTCGCGCTAGCCGCCGATCAGTTTGTAAAGCACCTCACGATCGAGAACCTCCCGTATGGGGAGCCCGTTCCGGTTCTCGGTGAGTTTTTTCAGCTGTATTACATCCGTAACCCTGGAGCAGCCTTTTCGCTCGGCTCTGAGGTCACGTGGATCTTCACGATCGCTCTCACTGTTGTCGCCGGGGTGATCGTTTGGAAGGCTTTCAACCTTCAATCACGGCTGTGGGCAGTGGTGCTGGGCCTCTTGCTCGGCGGTGTATTGGGCAATCTCAGCGATCGTCTTTTCCGCGAGCCAGGTTTTCCTGTCGGGCATGTTGTCGACATGATCTCAATGCCGTGGATGATGCCGGCAATTTTCAACATCGCCGACATTTTCATCGTGACCGGGATGATCTCGGTGGCGCTCCTTGTCGTCTTCGGATTGCGTTTCGATGGCACGCGGGAACGCGATCACGTCGTCGTCGAGACAGAGGAAGAAGCGGAGGCGGCCGCACTGGCAGCTGCGGATTCTTCAACCGCAGACAGCGTGGATTCTGATGATGCGGCCCCCGCATCCGAAGGGCGCTAACGGTGGAGTCGCGCTCACTTCCGGTTCCAGACGGGCTTGATGGATCGCGCGTCGACGCGGCCCTCGCAAAACTGATGGGGTTTTCCCGCACATTCGCTGCCGACGTTGCGGCGGCTGGCGGCGTCCGTCTCGACGGGGTGACGCTGGATAAGTCGGACCGTCTGCGCGGTGGCGGTTGGCTCGATGTCGAATGGCAGCCGAAAGAGGCGCCAAAGATCGTCCCTATCGCAGTGCCAGAGCTGGGCGTGGTGTACGACGACGACGACATCATCGTGATCGACAAGCCGACGGGCGTCGCTGCACATCCTTCTGTGGGGTGGGAAGGTCCGACGGTGGTCGGAGCTCTTGCCGCGGCAGGTTTTCGCGTCTCGACCAGCGGAGCAGCGGAGCGTCAGGGCGTCGTTCATCGGCTCGACGTGGGCACGAGCGGTCTCATGGTCGTGGCGAAGAGCGAGCATGCTTACACAGTCTTGAAGCACGCGTTTAAAGAGCGCACCGTCGAGAAGATCTATCATGCTGTCGTGCAGGGGCATCCTGACCCGCTGGTTGGCACCATCGAGGCGCCTATCGGTCGCCACCCGAACCACTCGTGGAAATTCGCTGTCGTCCCAGATGGAAAGCCATCAGTGACGCATTACGAGACGCTCGAGGCTTTCCCCGGAGCGTCTCTGCTCGAGATTCACCTCGAGACAGGCCGCACTCATCAGATCAGAGTGCATATGGCGGCACACCGGCATCCGTGTGCAGGTGATCCGCTGTACGGCGCTGACCCCACGTTGTCTGCCAGGCTTGGTCTCACACGTCAGTGGCTGCACGCGCATCGGCTCGCTTTCGCCCACCCGGCCACGGGGGACTGGGTGCAGTTCGAGTCGCCGTATCCAGAGGACTTCCGACACGCTTTGGATGTTCTGCGCGGCGAGTAGCGCGTGGCTACGTGAGTAGCTCATCGCTGTAATGCCGTCAGAAGTTTTGAACTACTTTCGGGTTCTGGGGCAATAGATAGTGTGAGCACAGACAGCGAGATTATTGAGCGGTCGTTCGGACAGCCCCGAGCCTTCGCTGAACTGTTCGATAGGCACGCCGGTGCAATCGGTGGCTACGCTGCCCGGCGTACCGGTGTGCACGCGGGCGAGGACATTCTCAGCGAGACATTCCTGGTCGCGTTTGCCCGGAGAAAGTCGTTTGATACGGACTGGGACTCCGCGCTTCCCTGGCTATACGGGATTGCGTCCAAGCTCATCAAGAAGCATCGTTCACGCGAGGCGAAGCATCTCCGTTCGAGTGCTGCGTCAGCGGCCAGGGAAGAGCATTTCTCCCACGATGATCTCGATGCCACCATCGCTCGCCTTGATGCTCAGCGCGCCACACGGGATCTTGCACCGTTGATCGCTTCGCTTTCGGCGAAAGACCGCGAGACGCTGCTGCTTTACGCGTGGGGAGACCTTACATATGAGCAGATTGCCATCGCGCTCAATGTGCCAGTGGGAACGGTGAGGTCGCGCATAAATCGTGTGCGCACACGATTGAACCCAGCCCGTCGAAAGGGCCGCAAGCCAGTCATGACGGAGAAGGAAGGAGAGGTCGATGGACGTTTTAGAGCGAGTGCGTAATGTCAACGTTGAAGCGAGCCTGACGGAGGCGGAAATCGGGAGTGCCCGTTCTCTGCTTTTGAACGGCATCGACGCGAGCTTGGCACAGAATCGCAAGAGAGCTCTACGTTGGTCATTCGTGATCGTCAGCGCATTGGCCGGAGTGGCCGCGGTGACGGCGGGGGTCGTTATGCTCAACCAGACTCCCACACCTACTCCGCGCATCGAAGCGGCGCCACCGGTAATCGAGACACCGCCGCCCACTGCAACAGCAACGCCGCGTGAGACCGAGCCGCCCGTGCCGACGCCCGTAACAGCATCCTCTGTGTTGAGTGCTGCTGCGAAGGCCTCCGGTGCGAGCACGACGCCGAGCCTCCAGGAGGGGCAGTATCTGAAGGTCGAGCGGGAGGTGAACACGCTCGTGCTCTACGGCCCGTCCGATACTCCATCGCTGTTCGATGCCTCACGGGCAGATGCGAGCGCGGCGTGGATCGCGCGCTCGCATTGGTCGGTTTATGTCCCGGCCGACCGCTCGAGTGAATGGGTGAGAGAGTTCCCGAACCAGGACCAGCTCACGGCGTTTTACGGTGAAGGTGCCGAGTCACACGCACAAGAGTGGTTAGGTGGCGACCGAGAACCGTTCTATCTACGGACGACAGGTGGCCTGGGGGAAGCTGGACCCGGTGAACCGTCCAGGGCGTCTGAGGCCTATTACTCTGAGTTTCCACGCGACCCGCAGGCGCTTTTGGAGTGGGTTCGTGCGAGCAATGGGGCAGTGGACAGTTCCGAACAATCGCTCGGAACTGCCGCGGAAGTGCTGATCGAGGAGCTGCAATACAACACGGCCCCTCCGGATCTTCAGGCATCGATGTATGAGGCTCTGGCTTTGCTTCCGCAAAGCACTATTGCAGGGGTGGACGGGAATATCACTACGATCGCGTTTGCGGCGAACGAATCCCGTTGGGGGTTTAACGAGATCTCGATCGACACGACGACGGGCCTCGCAGTCGGATCCCTGATCAGATATGACTCGGGGACCGGGATCGTGCCATCGGATGTCGCGGATTCTTGGGAACGCATCAGCGTGAGCGTCGTCGACTCCGCTCCGTAGCTACACACCACTTTTCACGGCGGACCCCGGCTCTGAGCTCCGGTGTCGAGGTCCGCCGTAGAATTGAACCCATGGCATCCGACTCTTTCGTCCACCTGCACGTGCACAGTGAGTACTCGATGCTGGACGGTGCTGCGAAGATCGCGGCGATGACTCAGGCGGCCGCTGATTACGAGATGCCGGCCATCGCGGTGACCGACCATGGCAACACTTTTGCCGCCTTCGAGTTCTACAAGGCGGCCAATGCCGCTGGAGTTAAACCGATCATCGGGCTCGAGGCCTACGTCACCCCCGGCACACATCGCAGCGACAAGACTCGCGTGCAGTGGGGATCACCCGATCAGAAGAGCGACGATGTTTCTGGCTCAGGTGCGTACACACACATGACGATGTGGAGCCAGAGCACAGAGGGTATGCACAACCTCTTTCGACTGAGCTCCCGTTCCAGCATGGAGGGCTACTACTTCAAGCCGCGCATGGATCGCGAGCTACTGCAGACCTACTCCAAGGGCCTGATCGCCACGACGGGATGCCCCTCCGGCGAAATTCAGACCAGACTTCGTCTCGGACAGTATGAGGCTGCGCGAGAGGCCGCGGGGGAACTGCAAGATCTCTTCGGCAAAGAGAATTACTTTGCCGAGATCATGGACCACGGACTGTCGATCGAGCGACGCGTGATGACTGATCTGCTGCGCCTGTCGAAAGACTTGAAGATCCCCCTGGTCGCCACGAATGACTCGCACTACACGCATCAGCACGAAGCCGATGCGCACGAGGCGTTGCTGTGTGTGCAGTCCGGCTCGACGATGGACGATCCCAATCGGTTCAAGTTCAACGGCGACGGCTACTACATCAAGACCGCGGCCGAGATGCGTGCGCTTTTTCGCGATCACCCCGAGGCCTGCGACAACACGCTGCTCATCGCAGAGCGTTGCGAGGTGGAGTTCAACACAGCGGCGAACTACATGCCTCGATTCCCGGTGCCCGACGGCGAAACAGAAGACAGCTGGCTCATCAAAGAGGTCGAGACCGGGCTGAACTATCGGTACCCAGGCGGCATCCCAGACAAGGTACGCAAGCAGGCCGAGTACGAGACCGGCATCATTTTGCAGATGGGGTTCCCCGGCTACTTCCTTGTGGTCGCCGACTTCATCAACTGGGCGAAAGACAACGGCATCCGGGTGGGCCCTGGCCGTGGCTCCGGTGCAGGTTCGATGGTCGCCTACGCGATGCGAATCACTGACCTTGATCCACTAGAGCACGGTCTGATCTTTGAGCGATTCCTCAACCCCGATCGTGTCTCGATGCCCGACTTCGACGTCGACTTCGATGATCGGCGACGCGGCGAGGTCATCGACTATGTGACCCAGAAGTACGGTTCAGAGCGCGTTGCGCAAATCGTCACGTACGGCACTATCAAGTCGAAGCAGGCGCTCAAAGATGCAGGGCGCGTGCTGGGTTTCCCCTTCAGCATGGGGGAGCGGTTGACCAAGGCGATGCCGCCGCCCGTCATGGGTAAAGACATGCCGCTGGACGGCATGTTCGATTCGGCACACCCGCGGTACAAAGAGGCGAGCGAATTCCGGGCGCTGATCGACACCGATCCTGAGGCGAAGACTGTCTTTGATCGTGCCATCGGTCTGGAGGGTCTGAAGCGTCAGTGGGGCGTACACGCCGCCGGTGTGATCATGTCGTCTGACCCGTTGCTCGACATCATTCCGATCATGCGCCGTGAGCAAGATGGTCAGATCGTCACGCAGTTCGACTACCCGTCGTGCGAGTCCCTTGGCCTGATCAAGATGGACTTCCTCGGACTCCGTAACCTCACGATCATCTCCGACGCGCTAGATAACATCCGTACGAACAGGGGAGAAGAGCTCGACCTCGAACAGCTCGGGCTCGACGACCCTGGTGTGTATCAACTGCTTGCTCGCGGTGACACGCTCGGAGTCTTCCAGCTGGACAGCCCACCGCTTCGCTCCCTGATGCGCCTGATGAAGCCGGACAACTTCGGTGACATTTCCGCCTTGATCGCGCTGTATCGACCGGGGCCGATGGGGGCAAACTCGCACACCAATTACGCGCTGCGTAAGAACGGTCTGCAAGAGATTTCTCCCATTCATCCTGAGCTCGAAGAGCCGCTTGCAGAGATTCTCGAAGAGTCGTATGGGTTGATCATCTATCAGGAGCAGGTGATGGCGATCGCCCAGGCTGTCGCCGGATTCAGCCTTGGTCAAGCAGACATTTTGCGTCGGGCGATGGGTAAGAAGAAGAAGTCCGAACTCGACAAGCAGTATGAAGGCTTCGCTGGAGGGATGAAGCAGCGAGGGTACGGTGAAGCAGCCATTAAGTCGCTGTGGGATATCTTGCTGCCCTTCTCCGACTACGCCTTCAACAAAGCGCACTCGGCCGCATACGGACTGGTCTCTTACTGGACCGCGTACCTCAAAGCGCACTACCCCGCGGAGTACATGGCGGCTTTGCTCACGAGTGTTGGCGACTCCAAAGACAAGATGGCGCTCTACCTCAACGAGTGTCGGCGTATGGGCATCAAAGTGCTTCCGCCCGATGTCTCAGACTCCATCAATTTCTTTGCCGCCGTTGATGATGACATTCGCTTCGGTCTCGGGGCTGTGCGAAACGTCGGTAGCAACGTCGTAGATGGCATTGTGCAGGCTCGCAAAGATGAGCGCTTCACGTCGTTCCATCACTTCCTCGATAAAGTGCCGCTCCACGTGTCGAATAAGCGCACAGTGGAATCGCTCATCAAAGCGGGCGCCTTTGACTCGATGGGGGACTCACGTCGCGCTCTCTTAGAGGTGCACGAAGATGCGGTCGAAGCAGCCGTCGATCGTAAACGCAACGAAGCACAGGGAGCTATCGGCTTCGACTTCGATAGCCTTTATGACGGCATGGAGGAGGTTGCTCCAGCGAAGGTGCCTCCTCGCCCTGAGTGGACGAAGAAAGACAAGCTCGCTTTCGAAAGAGAGATGCTGGGACTCTACGTTTCAGATCACCCGTTGGCTGGGCTCGAAGTTCCACTCGCGAAGCATGCCTCGATTTCGATCAACGACCTTCTCAACTCGGAGGACGTGCAGGATGGCGACCAGGTGACGGTCGCTGGGCTTGTCACCAGTGTGCAGCATCGTGTCGCTAAAGCCAGTGGAAATCCGTACGGCATGATCACCGTCGAAGATTTCAACGGTGAGGTCACTGTGATGTTTATGGGAAAGACCTACACGGAGTTCCAGCACACTCTGCAGCAGGACGCGATTCTGGCTGTGCGGGGACGCGTGTCCCGGCGTGATGATGGACTGAATCTCCACGCGCAGTCGACCTTCGCCCCTGATGTCGGCTCTTTCGATGCCGCTGGGCCGTTGTCGTTGGCGCTCGCGGAGCAGCGCGCCACCGAGCGCGTGATGATGGAGCTCGCTGAGGTGCTTCGCCGGCATAAGGGCGACACAGAGGTGCTGCTTCGAGTTCATCGGGGTGGCACGGCGAAGGTGTTCGAAGTTCCTATGCCCGTAAAGGTTTCCGCCGACCTTTTCGGTGACCTTAAGTCACTTCTCGGACCCAGCTGTCTGGGGTGAGCCGGTAGGATCGTGAGCCGTCGGCAGCACGACGAAATCATCCGTCGAGCACTGTGACGAAAGGAACAACCATGAGCACGGATCTTCCCGAAGCGGACCAGGAGGACGCGATTTTCGACGACGACGGCGTTCTCTACGACGACCAGGTGACGCCGGAGATCGGTGTGCTCGGCTTCACGCTGCGCGAGCTGCTCATTCTGGGAGTCTGGTTGCTCTCGTTCATCTTCTCGTTCTTCCCCGTGGCGGGAGGGCTTTCGCTCTGGGCAATCGGCATCGAATGGATCCTGCCGATTGCTGTTCCGACAGTCGCCGTTTTCCTGTTGGTACTGCGCCGCTTCTCTCCCGAGGGGATCCGCAGAGTCGGATCCTTGGGGATCGATCAGTTTGCCTCGGTGGCTTTCTCCGTCTCAGCGGTGGTCTGGGCGGGAAAGATTTGGCTCGCTGTTGCTGCGGTGGTCTCCATTGGTAGCTGGGGAGTGCCCTGGAACAGCGTGGCGATGGCGATTGCGTCGTTTGCGCTTGTCATTCTCACGGTGTTTGCTCCATTGATTCCCGGCCTGAAGGAAGACTTCCACGGACGACTCGTCACGCTGGCTCACCGCAACGCCAACCCCGTGCGTCCTGTTATCGCCCGTCCGCGTCGTGAGCGTCCTGTCGTTGCAGAAGAAGCGGAAGCGGACATCAGCGAGGACGACGCATCGGCAGAGCCGGAAACGGCGGCTGCTCTCGTCACGCCCCCCGAGGGGGAGGGCCTAGAGCAGCACGCGACAGATGAAGTCATCCGCCTCGACCTGGCTGAGCAGGTGCCGCTCACCGCACACGCTTCGGGCGGGGGAACGGGTACAGAGCAAACGTCCCCGACGGAGCAATACGCGCCGGCATACTCGCGTCGGTCCCGCGGTCAAGAGCCTGAGATCGTCTCGGACACCGGGAGCATCGAATCCCTCCTGGGGACCGCCGCGCGTGTGGAGACGAACGACATCTTTGCGAGCGTCCTAGCCACCGGCGAAGCAACGCAGCCCGGAGCAGCTCAGCCTGAACCGTCGAGCCACCGCGAGGCGGAAACGGCAGCACAGGCAGCACAGCCTTTCTGGATTCTCGCGCCCTCTGAGCGCGATGTTCACGACGAGCGTGGAGAGCCGATCTTCCGGATCGGCCCAGACGCGTGGGCGCTGGTGATTGAAGACCGTGGGGGCGCCTATGTCGTGCGACATGACGACGGGCGAATCGGCTACCTCCACGAAGTTACTGACATCACGAAAGGCTGAAATGCGCACAATTGATCTACGAGGCCGGGAGCTCTCGCCTGCAGACATGCTTGCGGCAGTGCCGCGCGCTGCCCAGGCCCGTGCCGAAGCTCTCGACACGGCTGTTCGCATCGTCGACGATGTGCGCGACAGGGGAGAAGTAGCGCTTCGGGAACAGGCTGAGCGGTTCGACAGGGTCTCCGATCACGCGGTGCGTGTCCCAGAAGAGCACATCACGGAAGCTCTGGCAGCACTTGCGCCCGAGGTGAGAATGGCGCTGGAGGAGGCTATTCGGCGGGTGCGTCTCGCTTCCGCCGCTCAGGTGCCGACGGAGCAGATCACTCGCATTGGCGCGGGGGCCGTTATCACTCAGCGGTGGCAACCAGTGCACCGCGTAGGTGTGTACATTCCCGGCGGCAAGGCCGTGTATCCCTCCAGCGTGATTATGAATGTCGTGCCAGCGCAGGTCGCTGGCGTTACCCAGATCGCGCTGGCATCGCCCCCGCAAGCAGACCAGGGCGGGCGGATTCACCCCACCATCCTGGCGGCTGCGGCGTTGCTGGGCGTCACCGAGGTGTATGCGATGGGTGGGGCTGGCGCCATCGGGGCGTTTGCGCACGGAGTGCCGTCTATCGGGCTTGACCCTGTTGATGTCGTCTCAGGTCCTGGCAACAACTATGTTGCGTCGGCTAAACGCGCTGTGGCTGGCGTCGTCGGCACTGATTCTGAGGCGGGCGCGACCGAGATTCTCGTCGTGGCTGATGCGTCAGCTGATCCGCGGCTGATCGCCGCCGATCTCGTGAGTCAAGCAGAACACGACGAACAGGCCTCCGCCGTGCTGGTGACAGATGCGGTCGAGCTCGCTGAGAAGGTTGCCGTAGAGGTCGAAAAGTTTGCGACGGCCACACGCCACAGCGAACGCGTGGCTGCTGCTCTTGCCGGGCCGCAGTCGGCGATCGTGCTTGTGGACGACCGTGCGATGGCGACCGCCTTCAGCAACGCCTACGCGCCGGAGCACCTCGAGTTGCACCTCGTCGATGCGGAAGAGGCAGCAGCCACTTTCACTAGCGCCGGAGCCGTATTCGTCGGTGATCAGACCCCGGTGAGCCTGGGCGATTACATGGCAGGCAGTAATCACGTGTTGCCGACCGGCGGTCAGGCGCGATACGCACCGGGTCTCGGAGCGTATACGTTCTTGCGCCCTCAACAGGTAATTTCGTACGACCGTGCGGCGCTTGAGGCCGTGCGAGCCGGAGTTGTTGCCCTCGCCGACACTGAGGTGCTGCCTGCTCACGGTGAGGCAATCGACGCACGGTTCAACGCGTAGGATCGGTCAGATGCACTGCCCCTTTTGTCGTCATCCTGATTCTCGTGTCATTGATTCGCGTACCAGTGATGATGGCCTCTCTATCCGGCGCCGTCGTCAGTGCCCCGAGTGCGGTGGCCGTTTCACGACCACAGAGACCGCCAGCCTGAACGTGATCAAACGCTCAGGCGTGATGGAACCCTTCAGCCGCGAGAAGGTCATTTCCGGTGTTCGCAAGGCATGTCAAGGTCGTCCGGTAACGGAAGGTGACCTGGCCGTGTTGGCGCAGCGGGTAGAAGAAGCAGTGCGTCAGACCGGCGTTTCCCAGCTCGATACAAACGAGATTGGTCTCGCCATCCTGGGCCCGCTCCGCGATCTCGACGAGGTCGCATTCCTGCGTTTCGCTAGCGTCTATCAAGCCTTCGACTCGCTCGAAGATTTTGAAGCCGCAATCACGGATCTGCGCGCAGATCACACGGAGAAAGAGTCCGCAGACCGGTAATCTGGCAGTGATGTATCCGCTGCTTTTTCGCGCTGTGCTCTCGCGCTTCGACCCTGAATTCGCCCATCATGCAGGCATGGCGGTGATTCGGGTGCTCGGAACACCGCCGTTCTCCTGGGTGACGCGCGCCGCTACGCGCCCGGATCCGTCGCTTCAGGTTGAAGCCCTCGGACTCACCTTTCCGTCGCCCTTCGGCGTCGCGGCTGGTTTCGACAAGAACGCAGTGGGCGTGCGCGGACTGGCAGCGCTTGGCTTCGGGCATGTCGAGGTGGGAACGGTAACGGCGATTCCGCAAGAGGGGAACCCGAAGCCGCGTCTGTTTCGTCTGGTCGCTGACCGTGCGGTGATCAACCGGATGGGGTTCAATAACGCGGGTGCCGATGCTGCTGCACGCCGGTTAGCTCGTCTTCGTCGCGGCGCGCCAGACACGATCATCGGTGTCAACATCGGTAAGAGCCGCGTGGTCGAGGTCGAGAACGCGACGGCAGACTATGTGGCATCCGCCACCCGTCTAGCTCCACTCGCGGACTACCTGGCCGTGAATGTTTCGTCGCCGAACACTCCTGGTCTGCGTGGACTGCAAGCAGTAGAAACGCTCGCACCGCTGTTGCGCGCCGTGCGAGAAGCATCTGGCGCTACGCCGCTGCTCGTCAAGATTGCGCCGGACCTTCCGGATGAAGAAATCACGGCAATTGCGCGGATGGCGGTAGACGAGGGGCTTGCTGGAATCATCGCGCACAACACGACGATCAGCCGAGATGGCCTGCTCACCGATGCTGCTGAGGTAGAGAAGCTCGGAGCCGGTGGTCTTTCCGGTGCCCCGCTGAAGCAACGCTCGCTGGAAGTTCTGCGCCTCGTGCGTGAGGTCGTTCCCGCAGAATTCTGCGTCATCGCTGTTGGCGGCGTTGAGACACCCGCTGATGTGCAGGAGCGAATTTCAGCCGGAGCCACCCTTGTGCAGGGCTACACCGCATTCCTGTACCGCGGACCTTTTTGGGGCCGCGAGATCAACAGAGGGTTGGTTACTCCGGGTACTGACCGCGCTTGACCTGCGGCTTCGGCAGGCGCATGAAGCGCATCTGCAGGGCACGCATGGCGGCGTACCAGCCAAGGCCACGCTCCATCCGGTCCTTGCCAAACTTTGCCGCAGCCTTGCGCTTCACCCGCATGCTCAGAAGCACCATGCCACCGATGGCAATGATCAAGAAGCCCATCATCCCGAGGTAGGCGTAGAACGAGATCAGAGAATTCGCGGGAATCAGCGACGCCAGAATAACGAGCACCATCACGGCCATTACGAACTCGGCGGGGTGCCAACCGGCGTCGACATAGTCACGTACCCACCGTCGCTGGGGACCCTTGTCACGCGTGGGAAGGTACTTCTCTTCGCCGGCTGCCATTCCTGCCTGGGCGCGAGCGCGTCGCTCGTTCAGTTCAGCCTTGGCCGCGGCCTTTGCTTCCTTGGTGTTGGCGACCAGGGGACGGCGACGGGCCGCCTCCTGCTGCGCACGGGTCGGCGTCGCGCGCCCCTTACCGACGCCTGGCGTCTCGGGAGCGTCATCGTTCGTCGAAGGGGAAACGGGGGTAGTGGACACGGAGTTCCTCAGGTCGCTGACGGGAGATCACCTTAAGATTACTCGCATGACCTCTCCTGTTCTTCCCAGTGAGTCCGACGCGCTTGTCCTTGACGCTGTGGCAACCGGCATTCCTTCCGCTTTGTCGGACCTCGGAAACCTTGTGCGTATCCCCGGAATGGCCTGGCCAGCCTTCGACCAGACGCAACTAGAGCGCAGCGCAGAGGCGGTAGCGGCACTGGCATCTGGCACCGGAGTCTTCGACGAAGTGAAGGTGCTGCGCGCCGCTATTCCAGGGACCGGGGAACACGGTCAGCCCGCGGTGCTGGCTACGCGCGCTGCGCGCAACGGCAAACCGACGATCTTGCTTTACGCTCACCACGACGTGCAGCCTCCGGGGGATGACGCGCTGTGGGAGACCCCTCCGTTCGAGCCGACGGTCCGAAATGGCCGGCTCTATGCGCGGGGTGCCGCGGATGACAAAGCAGGAATCATGGCGCACATCGCCTCGGTGCGTGCGGTGAGCGAGGTGCTCGGTGACGATCTCGACCTGGGCATCGCGATGTTCATCGAGGGGGAGGAAGAGTACGGCTCGCGCTCGTTCGCACAATTCCTCGCCGACAACAAAGAAGATCTGCGAGCCGATGCGATCGTCGTCGCTGACTCCGGAAACTGGGATTCAGTGACGCCGGGCCTTACGGTCTCTCTTCGCGGGAACGCCCGCTTCACCATGCGTGTGCGCACGCTGGACCATGCCTCGCACTCCGGAATGTTCGGAGGAGCAGTGCCCGACGCGATGATGGCTACCGTCACGCTTTTGTCGACGCTGTGGAACGCCGACGGTTCTGTCGCCGTAGACGGAATGAGCGTGCGGGAAGCGCCGACGCCTGAGTACACCGAGGCAACGCTTCGCGACGAAGCCGGACTTCTTCCCGAAACCACCCCGATCGGCAATGGCAGCATTCTGAGTCGGATTTGGAACAAGCCATCTGTCACGGTTATCGGCATCGATGCGACGAGTGTCGCTTCTGCGTCGAACACACTTCTTCCTGAAGTCACGGTGGTCGTCAGCGCCCGCGTTGCCCCCGGGCAGTCGGGCCAAGACGCTTATGAAGCGCTAGAGAGCCACCTTCGCGCGCACGCACCGTTTGGAGCCGAACTCACGTTCTCTGATGTTGATTTGGGCAACGGGTTCTTGGTCGACACCAGCGGATGGGCAGTCGCACTCACGCGGGATGCGATGCGAGATGGCTACGGCGTACCGCCGCTCGATCTGGGGGTCGGAGGGTCTATCCCCTTCATCGCCGACCTCGTGAGGGAGTTTCCGGAGGCGCAAATTCTTGTCACCGGAGTGGAGGACCCTCACTCGCGTGCACACAGCCCGAACGAATCCCTGCACCTCGACACCTTCCGCCACGCCGTCGCCACCGAGGCGCTGCTGCTGACACGGATGAACGCGATCGAGCACTGAGCCTTTCCGCCACGTCGGCGGTAGAATTATGCGAGAAGCCGTGCCCCCGCGGCCCGTCAAAAGGAGCGACATGAGCGACACCACACTGACCACAGAGACGACCAACGCCCACGGAATCAGCCTCACTGGCGCTGCAGCCATCAAGGTCAAGAACCTCCTTGAGCAAGAAGGACGCGACGACCTGCGTCTGCGCGTAGCGGTTCAGCCTGGCGGATGCTCCGGTCTGATCTATCAGCTCTACTTCGACGAGCGTTACCTCGAAGGAGATGAAACCGTCGACTTCGACGGCGTAGAGGTAATCGTCGACAATATGAGCATCCCGTACCTCGATGGTGCATCCATCGATTTCAAAGACACCATCTCTGAACAGGGATTCACTATCGACAACCCGAACGCTGCTGGTAGCTGCGCCTGTGGTGACAGCTTCCACTGATTCTTTGAGGTGCGGCGCAATTCCCGGCATTTTCGGCCGGGAACGCGCCTAATCCACCTCGCCAACCTGCGTGGTTGGCATGAATCAGGTGTGAGGTTGCCCTAGACTTGGGTGTGCTCTGTTCGCGATCTGAAAGGTGCATCGTGCCCTCGAAACGCAGCCTTCGTTGGGCCGCCCTCCCTGTGGGAGTTGCGGCAGCCTTGGCCCTGGCGGGATGTACCACCACCGAGCTGAATGGTTTTCTTCCTGGCTTCGTGGACGATGGTCCCGCAGCTACAAACCAGACCGAGCGGGTGTCGTCGCTCTGGGTCAACTCCTGGATCGTTCTGCTCGCAGTCGGCATCATCACCTGGGGTCTGATGGCCTGGGCGGCGATTGCCTACCGTCGCCGCAAGGGTCAGACGGGTCTGCCAGTGCAGATGCGCTACAACATGCCGATCGAGATTTTCTACACGATCGTGCCGCTCATCCTTGTGCTGGGCATGTTCTTCTTCACTGCTCGCGATCAGACAGAGATCGAAGCCAAGTGGGACGACCCAGATGTCGAGATCACGGCTATCGCAAAGCAGTGGGCATGGGACTTCCAGTACGACGGCGAAGCGGAAGATAACTCCGACGCTGTCTGGAGTATGGGTATCCAGGCTCAGCCGGATGCCGCGGGCAACATCGACCAGTCGCAGTTGCCGACGCTGGTCCTGCCTGTCGACAAGAAGGTCACAATCGATCTTCGCTCGCGTGACGTTATCCACTCCTTCTGGATCATCGACTTCTTGTACAAGAAAGACATGTTCATCGGAAAGGACAACTCCTGGTCCTTCATTCCGACTCGCGAGGGTGAGTACGCGGGTAAGTGCGCCGAGCTCTGCGGTGAGTACCACTCGATGATGCTCTTCAACGTCAAGGTCGTCTCCGACGACGAGTACAACGATTACCTCGCGTCTCTCGAGGAAGAGGGCAACACAGGCGACATCACTGACGCCTACGACCGTCTCTCGAACCTTCCGGGCACGACCGCGAAGAACGACACCGAGGAAGGAGGGGAGTAAGTTATGTCGACCACAGAAGCTCCCCGTACAGACGAGACTCCAGGGTCGCGTCCCAACTCTCTGCCCGCACGTCAGGCCGCTCTTATGAGCTCCTCGCGCGTTGAGCAAAAGGGCAACATCGTCGTCAAGTGGATCACCTCGACTGACCACAAGACGATCGGGTACATGTACCTCATCGCCTCGGTGATGTTCTTCCTCCTCGGTGGTGTGATGGCCCTTGTCATCCGCGCCGAGCTGTTCGCTCCTGGAATGCAGATCGTTCCGACGAAAGAGCAGTACAACCAGCTGTTCACCATGCACGGCACGATCATGCTGCTCATGTTCGCGACGCCGCTCTTTGCTGGCTTTGCGAACGCGATCCTTCCGCTGCAGATCGGTGCGCCTGACGTCGCGTTCCCGCGTCTGAACGCGTTTGCCTTCTGGCTCTTCCTCTTCGGCTCGACCATCGCGGTTGCTGGCTTCCTCACACCGCAGGGTGCCGCATCCTTCGGCTGGTTTGCCTATCAACCTCTGGCGGGTGCATCGTTCTCGCCAGGTGCCGGCGGAAACCTCTGGATGCTGGGTCTTGGTATCTCCGGATTCGGAACAATTCTTGGTGCGGTGAACTTCATCACCACGATCATCACGATGCGCGCACCGGGAATGACGATGTGGCGCATGCCGATCTTCACCTGGAACACACTCATCACCAGCCTGCTGATTCTGATGGCGTTCCCCGTGCTCGCTGCGGCGATCTTCGCGGCAGCCGCAGACCGTGTGCTCGGTGCCCACATCTATGACCCGGCAAACGGCGGTGTTCTGCTCTGGCAGCACCTCTTCTGGTTCTTCGGTCACCCCGAGGTGTACATCATTGCGCTGCCGTTCTTCGGTATCGTTTCGGAGATCTTCCCGGTGTTCAGCCGCAAGCCGATCTTCGGTTACAAGACTCTCGTCTACGCGACCATTGCGATCGCTGCACTCTCCGTCGCGGTCTGGGCGCACCACATGTACGTCACTGGTTCGGTACTGTTGCCGTTCTTCGCGCTGATGACCATGTTGATCGCGGTTCCCACTGGTGTGAAGATCTTCAACTGGATCGGCACGCTCTGGCGAGGGTCGGTAACATTCGAGACTCCGATGGTGTTCGCCCTTGGCTTCCTCGTGTCGTTCGTCTTCGGTGGTCTGACTGGTGTGATCCTCGCGGCCCCGCCGCTGGACTTCGCGCTCTCTGACTCCTACTTCGTCGTCGCTCACTTCCACTACGTCGTCTTCGGCACCGTGGTGTTCGCGATGTTCGCTGGCTTCTACTTCTGGTGGCCGAAGTGGACGGGGCGCATGCTCAACGAGCGCCTGGGCTACGTGCACTTCTGGTTGCTTTTCATCGGCTTCCACATGACGTTCCTCATCCAGCACTGGCTCGGTGTTGACGGCATGGTTCGCCGTTACGCTGACTACTCTGAGGCTGACGGTTGGACCTGGCAGAACCAGGTGTCGACTATCGGTGCGATCATCCTCGGCGCTTCGATGTTGCCGTTCTTCTTGAACGTCTGGATCACCGCACGCAAGGCTCCTAAGGTCACCGTGAACGACCCGTGGGGTTACGGTTCATCGCTCGAGTGGGCGACGTCGTGCCCGCCGCCGCGACACAACTTCACGTCGATCCCGCGTATCCGTAGCGAGCGTCCTGCGTTCGATCTGAATCACCCTGAAGCTGCCGAGTTTGCTACAACGGCTCCAGGCGAGCGAGAGGCCCACTAAGTCATGCGCGACAACGTTATTCTCTGGTGGATCCTGACGGCGTTTTTTGCCTTCATCGGCGTCGTTTACACAGGGTGGAACATTCTGGCTCACCCCGATCTGCCGCTCGTAAATCAGATCGAGTGGGTCGGGACTGTTGCACTGATCTTCGTGGCGTTGATGAGTGCCATGATCGCCTTCTACCTCGATCGCACGCACAAGGCTCAGAACGGCGAGTTGCCTGAAGACATCCTCACCTCAGACATCGATGACGGTGACCCTGAGCTCGGTGAGTTCAGCCCGTGGTCCTGGTGGCCGATTGTGCTGGCCGGATCGGCCGGAATCTTCGTGGTCGGTCTTGCCGTGGGGCAGTTCCTGCTCCCGATTGGACTCGCCATCTTCGTCGTGGCGATCATCGGATGGGTGTACGAGTACTACCGCGGGAACTTTGCCCGCTGAGTAGAAGCATTGAAGAAGGCCCCCGGATTGCTCCGGGGGCCTTCTCTGTGTGCTGGTGGTGCAGTCATCAGGCGCGCGTACGAATGCGCGCGATACCGGTGAGAGCATCGACAGGCCGATGATGAACGCCATCCGCGTCTTCCACGGGGTATCCCTCTCGTACCCAATACTCGAAGCCGCCGATCATCTCGCGGACTTCATAGCCGAGGCGGGCGAACTCGAGTGCGGCCTTCGCTCCAGCGTTGCATCCAGGACTCCAGCAGTACACGACGACTTCGATGTCGCGAGCAATCTCGGCGGGTGCTCGACGGACAATTTCGCTGTAGTGCATGTGCACCGCGCCGGCTACTCGGCCTTGGGCCCACGCTTCGTCGGAGCGGACATCAACGACTAAGACGCTGTTGCCCGCTTTGAATGCGGCGTACACGTCGCTGGGGTCTGTCTCATACGCAAGTTTGGCCTCGTAGTAGTCGGTGCGATCGATCATGGCCTCAGCATAGGTAGATGAAACGTGATCGAGCCAGCGGAATCCAGTCGATCTAAGTAGGAATGCAGTCATCGTGGTGCTGCTGGAGCACGGCGGTCATCTGCACCCGTGGGCCGTGCTCGAAGAGCCCGAGGGCCGCCTCCACTTCCACGAGCTCCCGGAGGAACGTGTTCGTGGGCTCACTCTGCACGAACCCACACGAGGCATAGAACGGGGCATTCCAGGGGACATGTGCGTAGGTGCGAAGCGTGAGTTCTTTGTGCCCACGACGGAGCGATTCGTTGAGCGCGGTCGAAACGAGTTTCCGACCGATCCCTCGTCGCCCGAACTCGGGGAGGACGGAGAGTTGCTCGAGATGGGCGCGATTGTCGATCTCGAGCACATGAACGAAGCCGACGACCTTGGGTGTCTCGAGCTTCTTGTTCGACATCTCCGCTACCCGAGTAAAGCCTGACAACGATGCGCGTTCGCTCGCAGACGACGGGGGAGGCCAGCCGACCGCGTCAAGGTAGTTGATCAAGAGCGTGTCCGCCAGTTCCTCGATCTGTTCGATTGCGGGTTGGTCTTCTACCCAAGCCGGACGTATACGGAGGCTCATGTCGACAGCTCAGAGGACACGGCTGCCACCGCTTCGATCTCTACGAGCTGGTCGTTGTAGCCCAGCACGGTGACACCGACGAGCGTGCTCGGGACGTCGTGAGTGCCAAACGCCGCGTGTACAACGTCCCAGGCAGTGACGAGGTCCGCTTGCTCGCTGGACGCTACAAGAACCCGCGTGCTGATGATGTCCGTAAGTGTGGCCTCGGCAGCTTCGAGAGCGATCATGAGTGTCTCTACGCAGCGCTCTGCTTGAACGGCATAGTCTCCCGGTGCGGCTGTGGTCCCATCTGCGTTGAGGGGACATGCGCCGGCGAAGAAGATCAGACGAGAGCCCGCTGGAGCAGTGGCGGCATGTGCGTATGGCGCTGGAGCAAGGCTTGCGGAGCGGATGAGTCGAACGACGGAGGCCATGGCTAGATCCTCTCACTGGAAACGATGAAGGCCCCGTCCAATCGGACGGGGCCTTCATCTGCGGGGGAGTGACGACTACTTCTCGTCTTCCGACTGCTTCTTGCGAGGCTTCTTCACCGGCTCGGTAGCGATTACCGTGCTCGGCGTGTTTGCCGTTTCGTCTACATGCGTCTCGTCGGCGGTGAGCGCGGCGTCTGGAACCCCTGCACGCTCGTGAGCGCCTTGGATCTCTGCCGTCTCAGCCTCGTCGTTGTGCGCAGCGACGTGGTTCTGGTGTGCGTCAGCTTCGTCGATCTCCGCCTGCGTGAGAGGCGCCAGACGATCTTCGAAGAACCAGCGAGAGATCGAAGAACGAAGGTTCTCGGACCACGGGATCCGGCCCTTGTCATTCGGGCGAACAACGAGCGGCTCGTAGCCGTCGACATCGATCAGCTTCCAACGGTCGTACTTGTCGACCGGCTGGTGTACCTCGATGAACTCGCCGCCGGGGAGGCGAACGATGCGACCGGACTCGAAACCGTGCAAGACGATCTCGCGGTCCTTCTTCTGCAGGGCGATGCAGATGCGCTTCGTGACGAAGTAACCAAGGATTGGTCCGATGAACAGCAGCGCCTGAAGCGTGTGGATCACACCTTCCATCGTGAGCATGAAGTGCGTCGCGATGAGGTCGGAGGATGCCGCAGCCCAAAGCACTGCGTAGAAGATAACTCCCGCTGCACCGATCGCGGTACGCGTTGCCGCGTTGCGAGGGCGCTGTGCGATGTGGTGCTCGCGCTTGTCGCCCGTGATCCACGCCTCAAGGAAGGGGTAGATCGCGACAGCGACGATGAACAGACCGAGCACGGCCACCGGTACAAGGATTCCGAACGACCAGGTGTGGTCGAGGAAGACGATGTCCCAATTGGAAGGAGCAAGACGCAACGCGCCGTCGGCGAATCCGATGTACCAGTCCGGTTGTGTTCCGGCGGAGACAGGGGAGGGGTCGTACGGCCCGTAGTTCCAAATCGGGTTGATCTGGAAGAAGGTTGCGATCAGCACGATGGTGCCGAAGACGATGAAGAGGTATCCACCCATCTTGGACATGTACACCGGCATCATCGGGAAGCCAACGACGTTGTCGTTCGTGCGGCCAGGGCCGGCGAACTGTGTGTGCTTGTTGATGATCATCAACATCAGGTGCACCGCAATGAACGCGATCACCAGCATTGGCAGCAACAGAATATGCAGGGTGTAAAGACGTCCGACGATGTCGGTTCCGGGGAACTCACCGCCGAAGAGGAGGAACGAGGTCCAGGTGCCGATCAGGGGGAGACCCTTGATCATGCCGTCGATAATGCGCAGACCGTTACCGGAAAGCAGGTCATCAGGGAGCGAGTAACCGGTGAAGCCCTCGGCCATTGCCAGCACGAAGAGCAGGAAGCCGATCACCCAGTTCAGCTCGCGAGGCTTACGGAAAGCGCCGGTGAAGAACACCCGGAGCATGTGCACGCCGATACCGGCGATGAACACGAGCGCAGCCCAGTGGTGAATCTGACGCACGAGAAGGCCACCGCGGAGGTCGAACGAGATGTTCAGGGTGGATTCAAGAGCGGCGGACATCGCGATGCCACGCATCGGAGCGTAGGCGCCGGTGTAGTGGGTCTCGACCATCGAAGCATCGAAGAAGAACGTCAGGAAGGTTCCGGAGAGGAACACAACGACGAAGCTCCACAATGCGATCTCACCGAGCATGAATGACCAGTGATCGGGGAAGATCTTCCGGCCGAGCTCTTTGACCATGCCGGAGAGGCTGGTGCGCTCATCGATGTAGTTCGACGCGGCAGCGACGAAGCGGCCGCCGAGGGGCGCCTTGGTGTCTTTGTTGTCCTCTTTGGACAGCGTTGCGGTGCTCAATGGCGCTCCCAGAAGCTCGGGCCGACGGGTTCCTTGAAGTCGCTGCGTGCGACCAGGTAGCCCTCGTCATCGACAGTGATAGGCAGCTGCGGCAGCGGACGAGCTGCCGGGCCGAAGATGACCTTTGCGTGGTCCGTGACGTCGAACTGCGACTGGTGGCACGGGCACAGCAGGTGGTGGGTCTGCTGCTCGTACAGTGCCACAGGGCAACCGACGTGAGTGCAGACCTTGGAGTAAGCAACGATGCCGTCGTAAGACCAGTCCTTGCGGTCTTCGGCTTCGATGAGCTGCTCTGGGCGAAGACGCATCATCAAAACGATCGCCTTAGCCTTTTCCTCGAGGTAGCCGTCTTCATGGCTGAGCGAGGCAAGATCCTCCGGGATGACGTGGAATGCAGAGCCGAGAGTCACATCCGCAGCCCGGATGGGAGTTCCATCGGGGTCGCGCACCAGTCGGCTGCCGTCTTCCCACATCGTGTGCTTGAGGAGTGCAACCGGGTCACCGGCAGTGGGGTCCTCCGGTGTCGAGTGCGGTGCCAAGCCACGGAAGAGCGTCACTCCGGGAATGAGCGAAGCAACGATCGCGGCGAACAGCGAGTTGCGGATCATCGAGCGGCGTCCGAAGCCGGACTCCTCGTTCGCGTCAGCGAATGTCTTGATAGCTGCTTCGCGAGTTGCGTCCTTGCCACGCGTGGGGTGGCGGTGCTCGATGAACTCCTTGTCCGACATCAGCGCCTTGGACCAGTGGATTGCACCAATGCCGAGAGCAAGCAGCGCGAGAGCGATGCCGAGACCGATGAAGAGGTTGTTCTGCCGGATGTCGATGAGCGCGCCGCTCTCGATCGGGAACAGCATGTAGGCGGCAACCGCCCAGATGCTGCCAGCGAGCGACAGGTAGAACAGCGTGTAGACAGTGCGAACCGCAGCCTTCTCAGCGCGCGGGTCCTTGTCGGTCATCCGCTCGCGATGCGGCGGAAGCCCGGGGTTCTGCACGGGATCGCTGACTGCGACACCCAGCCCAGGAGAGGGCTGGTAGGCCCTGTCAAGAGCCTGCGAGTCGTCGTCGTGTGCCATGGTGCTCCTCGTACGTTCCTCTTCGATGAATAAGCGTCAGTTGGACTTCGCGGTGATCCATACGGTGACGGCGACGAGCGCGCCGATACCGAAGATCCACACGAACAGGCCCTCGGAGACCGGGCCGAGCGAACCGAGGGAGAACCCACCGATCTGCACGGACTGCTGCTGGTAAAGCAGCGCCGAGATGATGTCGCGCTTGTCGTCGTCTGACAGGTTCATGTCGCCGAAGACGGGCATGTTCTGCGGGCCGGTAACCATGGCCGCGTACATGTGGAGTGCGCTGGTTTCGCCGAGTCCAGGGGCGTACTTGCCCTCGGTGAGAGCTCCACCGGCGGCGGCCACGTTGTGGCACATTGCGCAGTTGACTCGGAAAAGCTCGGCGCCGTTCGAGACGTCACCTTCGCCATCAAGGATTTCGTCCGACGGGTAGGTCGGGCCGGGGGCCTCTGACTGTACGAAGGACGAGATCGCGAGGATCTGGTCCTCGGTGAACTGCGGCTCCTTCTGCGGGGCCTGTGGGCCCTGCATCTGCAGAGGCATGCGACCGGTTGACAGCTGGAACTCTGTTGCCAGCTCGCCTACGCCGTAGAGGCTGGGGCCGTTGGGTGTTCCCTGCATGTCCAAGCCGTGGCATGTCGCGCAGTTAGCAGTGAACAGCTTTTCGCCGTCTTCTACCGTCAGTTGCGACGCCGCGGTCTGTGTGTCGGATGCAGCGAACGCGGCAGATGCACCGGCGTACACCGCACCGGTGATCATGAGGCCTGCGCCAATGAGGGCGACCGCAGCCAGGGGGCTGCGACGACCGTTGGAACGGCGCTTCTTCTCTCGTGCCATCTCGGGGATCAGCTCCGCTCTTATTTCAGGAAGTAGATAACGAAGAACAGCACGACCCAGACGACGTCGACGAAGTGCCAGTAGTAGGACACAACAATCGAGGACGTTGCCTCTTTGTGTCGGAAGTTCTTGACGGCGTATGCACGGCCGATAACGAGGAGGAACGCGATCAAGCCGCCCGTGACGTGGATGGCGTGGAAGCCTGTCGTCAGGTAGAACGCGGAAGCGTAAGAATCTGCACCGATCGGCATTCCCTCAGCCACGAGCTGGGCGTACTCCCACACCTGACCGGATACGAAGATCGCGCCGAGGGCGAAGGTGAGGAAGAACCACTCAACCATTCCCCAGCCGAAGAGGCGGTGGCGCCCTGCGCCATTCTTCTGCCCCTTGTTGAGCTTGTACGGCTGGAGGTCTTCTGCCGCAAACACGCCCATCTGGCACGTGAACGAGGAGAGAACAAGGATGGCTGTGTTGGCTGCAGCGAACGGAACATTGAGCAGGTCCGTCCGGTCTGCCCACAGCTCCGGAGAGGTGCTGCGGAGAGTGAAGTAGATCGCGAAGAGTCCCGCGAAGAACATCACCTCACTGCCGAGCCACACAATGGTGCCGACAGCTACCGGGTTGGGCCGCTTAATCGTTCTCGCCGCCGGGGCATACGTCGCTGAGGTCGTCACTCCTCCATTATGGCCGATCCTCGGGCGTGATTCTCGCACCCGCGCCTCTTGATTTGCCTGCTGGTGACTTAGGTGAACCTAAGAAAACCCTGCGAATACCTAGTGAATCCGCGGGAAACGGGGGTCGCGGGCCGCTCCACGAGAATCTTCGAAGGAACTTCATGTTTTCCTTGCGCCGATAGGATCGCACACATGCCTGATTCGCTTACCTGGTCTGACGTGCTCACCTCGCTCTTGGAGCGGCGCGATCTCAGCGTGTGGGAATCGACTTGGGCGATGCGCCAGATCATGCAAGGAAATGTCACTGACGCACAGCTAGGAGGCTTCCTTCTCGCGCTTCGTGCAAAGGGCGAGACGATTGATGAGGTCGTTGGCTTCCGCGATGCGATTCTCGAAGCAGCAGTCCCGTTGCCTGTCTCTCCTAACGTGCTCGACATCGTGGGCACTGGCGGCGACCGCGTTGGCACCGTCAATGTGTCGACGACGGCGGCCATCATCATCGGCGCAGCCGGCGTGCCGGTCGTCAAGCATGGCAACCGTGCGGCGAGCTCAGCATCGGGCTCATCCGATGTGCTTGGTGCCCTCGGCCTCGAGCTGTCGCTGAACCCCGCAGACGTGGCGACGATTCTTGATCGCACGGGGATCACATTTGCCTGGGCTGGCGCCTTCCACCCAGGGTTCAAGCATGCGGGGCCCGTTCGTGCCGAGTTGGGTGTCCCGACGGTCTTCAACATGCTCGGCCCACTCTGCAACCCGGCTCGTGCTGAGGCTAACGCTGTGGGAGTGGCGCAGTTGGAGCGCGTTCCGTTGATCACCGGCGTTTTTCGCACACGAGGCGCCACGGCGCTCGTGTTCCGCGGCGACGATGGTCTGGACGAGCTGACCACCACGGGGCACAGCCGAATTTGGGAGGTCACCCGAGGTGACATCCATGAGCACGATCTTGATCCCCGCGATCTCGGGATCCCGATGGCCGATCTGTCTGATCTCCTCGGTGGATCCCCGCAACACAACGCAGAGGTGCTTCGCCGCACGCTCGAGGGAGAGATGGGCGCGGTGCGCGACATTGTTCTGCTCAATGCGGCGGCCGGAATTGTTGCCTTCGAGCTCTCTCAGGATGCTGGGCAGGTGCAGCGCCCGATCCTCGAGCGGTTGCGCGAAGGTTATGAGAAGGCTTCTGCGGCGGTGGATGATGGGCGTGCGCTGGCGAAGCTTGATCAGTGGATTGGCGTGAGTCGCGAGCTGGCAACACCGCTGGACTGACGATGGAACCTGTTGATGCTCTGCTCGAGATCGCCTCGCTGCTGGAGCGTGAGCGGGCATCGAGGTACCGCGCCAAGGCTTTTCGTCGAGCGGCGGAGACGTTACAAGATCTGCCACACGAAGTGGTTGCTGATCCAACGAGACTGCGTGCGACTAAGGGGATCGGTGAATCCACGTTCGCCGTGATCCGTGAAGCTCAGGCCGGACAGGTGCCGGAGTACCTTACGGAGCTGCGCGGCGGCGTGGAGCCCGAGCGGGTTTCAGCGCTGCGGGCGAAGCTTCGCGGCGACCTACACGCCCACACTGAATGGTCAGATGGGGCTACGTCGATCGCCGCTATGGCCGCGGCCGCACGCGCACTGGGCCACGAATATCAGGCGATCACCGACCACTCACCTCGCTTGCGCGTCGCGCGGGGACTTTCTGTGGAACGCCTGCGGGAGCAGATTCCACTGGTGCGGGCAGAGTCCGGCGAAGGCCTCACGCTGCTCGCCGGCATCGAGGTCGACATTCTCGAAGATGGTGCCCTCGATCAGGAAGAGTCTCTGCTGGCAGAACTCGACATCGTCGTGGCATCTGTGCACTCCAAGCTCAGGATGGACAAGCGTCAGATGACGAAGCGAATGATCGCGGCGGTCTCGCATCCGCGAGTCAATGTGCTCGGGCATTGCACCGGACAGTTGGTGCAAGGGGAACGCGGCACGAGGCCGCGATCGGATTTCGATGCGGCAGCAGTGTTTGCCGCGTGCGCCGACAATGGTGTCGCTGTGGAGATAAATTCACGTCCGGAGCGTCAGGATCCGCCTGACGAACTGATCGCGATCGCACTGCGAGCAGGCTGCCTGTTCTCTATCGATTCGGATGCACATGCGCCTGGTCAGCTGTCGCTGCTTGATCATGGGGCGGAGCGTGCGGAGAGGGCTGGTATCCCCACCGCGCGAATCGTGACTACCTGGGGGCTGTCGCGCCTACTCGCCTGGGCGGACTGAGGAGACCTTGGAGACCGCCGCAATGGCGCGCGCCATTGATCCGCCGAGATTCCACTTCTCCGCAAGCGCTGTCGTCGCTTCTTCTTGGGTGGGGTCCAGCGGCCGCAAAGGAACATCCGGAGCGCTGATGGGGAGAGACGTCGCTACCGCAACCACCGTCGGAGCGACGTCGAGGTATTCGGCTGCGCCCAGCACCTTCGCGCGCACACCGGCACTCATCCCTTCGCCTGCTTCTGCTGCAGCACGAATCCCCGTGAGATCTGCGTGATTTTGCAGGAGGGTCGCCGCCGTCTTCTCTCCGACGCCCGCTACACCAGGCAATCCGTCTGAAGCATCGCCCCGCATCGTAGAGAAATCGGAGTATTGCGAGGGCAATACTCCGTACTTGGCGACGACCGTCTCGTCGGTCACGATCTCCAGGTTGCTCATGCCGCGGGCGGTGTAGATCACACGCACGTCGCGGGAGTCATCAACAAGCTGGAATAGGTCGCGGTCGCCTGTGACGATGTCGACCGCCATCGTCGCGTTTGTGGCGAGCGTGCCGATCACGTCGTCCGCCTCGTGCTCTGCGACGCCGATGATGGGGATACCGAGAGCCTCGAGGGTCTGCCTGATGAGTGGAATCTGTGATTCCAACGGATCAGGGACTTCTTCAACGTCGGGGGCGCTGGCGACTACTTCGACAACGCGGTGAGCTTTATAGCTGGGGATGAGGTCGACGCGCCACTGTGGGCGCCAGTCGTCGTCCCAGCAAGCGATCACATGCGTGGGTTCGTATAGCGTGACCAGCTTCGCGACGATGTCGAGAAGGCCTCGTGCGGCGTTGACAGACGAACCATCTGGTGCCTTCACCTTGTCGGGCACTCCGTAGAAGGCGCGGAAGTAAAGGCTTGCGGTGTCGAGCAACATCAGACGGTCGGCGCGAGGCATGCACCAAGAGTAGAGCGACATCGCCTGTGGGTCAGCACGGGGTCAGTACTGTCAGCAGCCAGGTGCGCCAGGTTGCTCGGCGCATGTTCTTGCGACCAGTGCAGTGTTCGCCTCGTAAATCACGATCTCTTGGGGCGGGCCATCGGTCGTGAGTTGCCCGGCAACAGCGAACCACCCGGCGCCGAGGTCTACCTCAGCGGTGTAGCGGACAGTGACGCTGGCGGAGTACGTTCCGCGCTGGGTATAGGTGTGACTTGTCGCCGTCGGCGTGAAAGTGGCTTGTCCGAGCGTGGCCCACGTTGCTCCGCCGCTTGCGCTGCTCGTTACAGTGCCATCGCCGTAATCGAAGTCGTATCCGACAGGTGTGAAACGCACCGAGATCGGCGCGCTGAAGAGAGTGCCGCTGGTGGTTCGCACAGACGATGCCGCGACAAAGTTCGTCGGCATGCCAGCGATGCCCACGTTGTCTGGCTCCGCGAGAGGGCTGATCGCCTCTGGAGCGAACTGCGCGAGATCGGTGATAGTGATCTCCGGCGCCGCCGGCTGCTCAGAGTCCGGCTCTGCGAGCTCCTCTTCTTCGACGGTATTGCGGAAGCAACCCCGAGCACTGTTCCAGTCGTCTAGGCACGACTCGAAATCGAACTCGTGCACCGGGTAGTTGGGTTCGCCGGGGGAGCCGTTCTCCGGCGCCCGGTTGTCGGTTCCCGGGTTCGCCTGCTCCGTCTGAGTCCCGGAAACAGTGAGGGTGTCCCCGCTGCTATTGCACCCCGCGACCCACGACACTGTTGCGTTACAACCGTCGCTCGCGAGTGTGGAGGCGTAGAGGGGCGAGAAGAAGAGCGAGAGAATCGCGACGATCGTTACTGTGCGCACGAGACCTCCTCCGCAACGGACTGTGCGGAGAGACGTAGCTCAAGCGCACGGGTCGAGCGTTCGAAAGTGATCAGCATCGGCTGCCGATCTGGGCGATCGGGGGAGACGGCGGACTCCCCGAGTTCGTTGAAGACCTCCACCTCAGCGACGTCCACGCAAACCGTCGCAGTCACCGATCCGCTTTCGAGGTTTGCAGATTCGCCAGCGAAAGAGTCGTACCTTGTAGCGCCGGTGGTCGACATCTTCGCAGCGTGAAACTCGCTGAATGCCTTGCGTGTTGTTGCTTCAGCAGCCCCAGACAGGAAAGCGAAGACCGGCTCGAAGCTACTTGGATCGCCTAAGTCGACGGCGTTCAGTGCGTCGTTGTAGGCCCGGTAGGTTTCTTCGGCGGCGGCGAAGGCTTCCTCTTCGGAGGTGAATGCGGGCGTGGTGGTCGGCGTCGGCGTAGGCGTCGGTGAGCAGCCGGCCAACACGGTGATTGTGAACACCATGAGGAGCGCGCCGAGTCGAACAAGTCCTGACGAAGTGTGGAGCGAAGGAGTCGGCGAGATCACTCGGTCACGCTAGCGCGGGGTGGCTAGTGGGTGCTCGAGTTATCCACAGGAAAAGAGAGCCCAGAATTCGACTGTTTGAAGCAGGCCAACTTCTGATAGCGTTAACCGTCACTTGTGGCGTGCATGCGCATGCCCTGGTGGCGAGAAACCAAAATCCATCTGCTGTGAAGCATGCTGTCGGCCGTGCGCGGTCTTTGCATTGCAGCCTGAGTCTCCATTCAACAAGGACAACCCACTACATGACTACCGCAACGACCGCCCCGGCCACCAAGCAGGTCGCCATCAACGACATCGGATCTGCTGAGGACTTCCTGGCCGCGGTCGAGAAGACCCTGAAGTTCTTCAACGACGGCGACATCATCGAAGGCACGATCGTCAAGATCGACCGCGATGAGGTCCTCCTTGATGTCGGCTACAAGACCGAGGGTGTTATTCCCTCGCGTGAGCTTTCGATCAAGCACGACGTCGACCCCAACGAGGTTGTCGCAGTCGGCGACCTGGTCGAGGCCCTCGTCCTCCAGAAGGAGGACAAGGAAGGCCGTCTCATCCTTTCCAAGAAGCGTGCTCAGTACGAGCGTGCATGGGGAGATGTTGAGAAGATCAAGGAAGACGACGGCGTCGTCACCGGTACGGTCATTGAGGTCGTCAAGGGTGGACTCATCGTCGACATCGGCCTCCGTGGCTTCCTCCCGGCCTCGCTCATCGAGCTGCGCCGCGTTCGCGACCTGACGCCTTACCTCGGTCAGGAGATCGAGGCCAAGATCCTCGAGCTCGACAAGAACCGCAACAACGTTGTTCTGAGCCGCCGTGCGCTGCTCGAGCAGACGCAGTCGGAGTCGCGCACCACGTTCCTGAACAACCTGCACAAGGGTCAGGTTCGCAAGGGTGTCGTTTCGTCGATCGTCAACTTCGGTGCGTTCGTTGACCTGGGTGGCGTTGACGGCCTCGTGCACGTCTCCGAGCTGTCCTGGAAGCACATCGAGCACGCCTCTGAGGTCGTCGAGGTTGGCCAGGAGGTCACCGTCGAGATCCTTGAGGTCGACCTTGACCGCGAGCGCGTCTCGCTGTCGCTGAAGGCTACGCAGGAAGACCCATGGCAGGTCTTCGCCCGTACCCACGCGATCGGTCAGGTCACCCCGGGTAAGGTCACCAAGCTTGTTCCGTTCGGTGCGTTCGTTCGCGTCGCAGACGGCATCGAGGGACTCGTTCACATCTCCGAGCTCTCCAGCAAGCACGTCGAGCTGGCCGAGCAGGTTGTGTCGGTTGGCGAAGAGGTCTTCGTCAAGGTCATCGACATCGACCTCGAGCGTCGTCGTATCTCGCTGTCGCTGAAGCAGGCCAACGAATCGGTTGACCCCAACGGCACCGAGTTCGACCCGGCCCTGTACGGCATGCTTGCCGAGTACGACGAGGCTGGCGAGTACAAGTACCCGGAGGGCTTCGACGCCGAGACCGGTGCTTGGAAGGAAGGCTTCGACGCTCAGCGCGAGGCTTGGGAGCAGGAGTACGCTGCAGCCCAGGCTCGCTGGGAGGCTCACAAGGCTCAGGTCGTCAAGGCTGCCGAGGCCGAGGCTGCTGCCGGAGACGACTTCGGTGGTCAGGCATTCGCCAGCGAGGTTGCAGGTGCGGGCACGCTCGCAGACGACGAGGCTCTCGCAGCTCTGCGCGAGAAGCTCTCGGGCGGCAACTAAGTAGCACTCTGAAACGGGTCGTCACCTCGCCTTCGGGCGGGTGACGGCCCGTTTTGCGTTTGTGACGTTTGTGGTTTCGTGACGCAACATTACGACCGCATTCGTAACAATCAAGCAATCCAGTCAGCATGGGTTTATGACCGTTCTGCTTTCTGCTCCTCGCACCGTTGATACCTCGACGACGCTGGGTACTGCGCAGGCCGTGCGGCTTGAGGGCATTGCACGGTCCTTTCCGCTGGCACGCGGACACCGAGACGTGTTGCGCGACGTGAACGTTGACATCACTGCGGGCGAGATTGTCGCGGTTGTCGGTCCTTCTGGATGCGGAAAGTCGACCCTTCTTCGTCTTATTGGCGGACTGGACGCGCCAACAAACGGACGCATCCTGCTCGATGACACGAGTGTTGCTGAGGTTGATGAGCGCACGGCTGTGGCTTTCCAAGAGCCGCGCTTGCTTCCCTGGCGCACGATCGCCCAGAACGTCGAGCTCGGATTGCCGCGTGGCACCGCTCGCCGCGCGGGTCGGGAACGGGTGCAAGAGCTGTTGCATCTGGTGGGGCTTGACCATGCAGCCCACCAGCGCCCCGGCGAGGTCTCTGGCGGGATGGCGCAGCGTGCATCGCTTGCCAGGGCGCTGGCCCGCAACCCCGGCGTCCTGCTTCTGGATGAACCGTTCGGTGCGCTCGACGCGCTGACGCGACTGCGGATGCATGATCTGCTTCTGAAGATCCACGCGGCAGAGCCCACCACCATTCTGCTCGTCACTCACGACGTCGAAGAGGCGCTGTACCTCGCAGACCGCGTCTTGTTGCTACGCACTCTCGCCGGCGAACAGGAGAGTTCGATCTCTCGGACTATTTCTGTTCCGGGCACCAGACCCCGAGACCGCGCCGATCGCGGACTCGCTGACCTGCGTGCAGACCTTCTCGAAGGTCTGG
Organism: Microbacterium sp. NPDC076768; assembly: GCF_040687205.1. NCBI lineage: Bacteria > Bacillati > Actinomycetota > Actinomycetes > Micrococcales > Microbacteriaceae > Microbacterium > Microbacterium sp. NPDC076768. The sequence goes on along the minus strand of NZ_JBFBMU010000002.1, from coordinate 1,108,947 downwards.
GCGTTGATACCCACCACCGCATCACCGAGGAGACCCGATGAGCATCACCACCCGCCGAATCGTCCCTGCGCTTGCGATTGCCGGAACGATGATGCTCGTCGCCACCGGTTGTGTTGCAGGGGAGAACGCCACCACGGGGAGCGAGAACGCATCAGGTACCAGCGAATGGTCATCTGACACGCTCTCCATCGACTTCGCCACGTACAACCCGCTGAGTCTTGTTATTCGTGACCAGGGGATTCTCGAAGACATCCTCGGCGACGATGTGGAAGTCGAGTGGGTGCAGTCCGCTGGGTCTAACAAGGCGAACGAACTGCTGCGTTCTGGTTCTGTCGACGTGGGATCCACGGCGGGATCAGCTGCACTTCTCGCTCGTGCCAACGGATCGCCCATCCAGGTCATCGACATCTACTCGCAACCGGAGTGGTCGGCGATCGTCGTTGGCCCCGAAAGCGACATCGCCTCGCTCGACGATCTCAAGGGTGCGTCGATCGCGGCCACAAAGGGCACCGATCCGTACTTCTTCCTGCTTCAAGCGCTCGTAGAGGGCGGACTTTCGCTGTCCGACGTCGAAGTGCAGAACCTTCAGCATGCCGACGGTCGCGCAGCTCTCGACGGTGGTTCCGTCGACGCGTGGGCGGGACTCGACCCGATCATGGCGGCAGCTGAGGTGGAGTCGGGAGACACCCTCGTCTACCGCAATGTCGACTTCAACACGTATGGCTTCCTCAACGCCACCGAAGACTTCATCAACAACCACGCCGATCTCGCCCAGGCCGTCGTTGACGCCTATGAGCAGGCGCGCGAGTGGGCGTTGGAGAACCCCGACGAGACGGCTGCTCTGCTCGCTGACGTCGCCGGCATCGACATCGACGTGGCGACAACAGTGATTCAGGAGCGCTCCAACCTCGATGTGAGCGGCACTCCCGGCGACGACCAGATTGCTGTGCTCGAAAAGATCGCACCTGTTCTCGTCGAATCTGGTGATGTGCAGGGTGGGCAGGATTCTGTAGACAGCGCACTTTCGTCGATCGTGAACCCGACGTTTGCTGAGAAGGCGGTCGGGGGCGAGTGAGTTACATCGACCAACGGGTGTCTGTCCCCGCAGATTCGCTAGACGCCCTTGATGCCGCCAGAGGCGTCTCACGCAGGCCAGCGGTCGGTGCCCGCCGCAGCTGGGACCGTCCGGCCGTGCGCGTCGTTGCTGGTCTCGTCGTCCCGGTGCTTATCCTGCTTGCCTGGCAGCTCGTGACGACGACGGGCATCGTTCCGCCATACCGTCTCCCTACACCGGCCTCGGTTGTCAGCGCTGGCATCGAGCTGGCGGAGCGGGGCGAACTCTGGAACCACATCGCCATCTCAGTGCAGCGTGTGTTGCTCGGGTTCGCGCTTGGATCCGTGGCAGGGCTTGCTGTGGCAGGCATCGTCGGGCTTTCGCGGCTCGGTGACGTTTTTCTCAGCCCGACGCTCGCGGCGATTCGCGCCGTGCCGTCGCTCGCCTGGGTGCCACTGCTCATTCTGTGGATGCAGATCGGCGAAGAGTCGAAGATCACCCTCATCGCCATCGGTGCGTTTTTCCCCGTCTACACCACTGTCGCTTCGGCGCTCCGACATGTAGATCCGCAGCTGGTCGAGGCGGGCCGCTCATTCAGTCTTCGTGGGTGGTCTCTGTTCCGCGTTGTGCAGTTGCCTGCGGTGGTCCCGTCCGTCGTTTCCGGTCTGCGGCTTGCGCTTGCTCAGGCCTGGCTGTTTCTTGTCGCCGCTGAACTCATCGCCTCGTCGATGGGATTGGGATTCCTGTTGACGGATTCCCAGAACAGTGGTCGTGTTGACCGAATCTTGCTCTCCATCGTGTTGCTTGCTCTTTTGGGCACGATCACCAACGGCATCCTGGTGCTGGTGGAGAAGTACCTGCTTCGCCGATGGATCTGATGGTGTCCGAGTCTCGACTACAAGAAACGCGAATCTATCCGCCTTCGCACATGCAAAGGCCTGTAAATGTATCGGCGGAGGCATATGAGCGCGCTGCCGCGGATCCCGTGTTGTTTTGGGAAGAAGCAGCCCGCCGCCTCGACTGGGCTCAGCCGTGGCACACGGCGCACGAGTGGGAACCGCCGACCAACGATGCGGTTCCCGCCGCGCGCTGGTTTGTCGGCGGGAAACTGAACGTCGCTGTCAACTGTGTTGATCGTCACGTCGATGCCGGCCGCGGAGATAAAGTCGCGTTGTACTTTGAGGGGGAGCCGGGAGACCGCGAAACGGTCACCTACGCCAATCTGCAAGAGCGTGTTTCTCGTGCAGCCAATGCCCTCATTGCGCTGGGCATCGAACCGGGCGACCGCGTGGTCGTCTACCTCCCCGTCTTGATCGAAACCATAGTGATCACCCTCGCCTGCGCGCGGGTGGGAGCAGTGCACTCGCTCGTTTTCGGAGGCTTCTCGGCAGAAGCCGTCCGGTTTCGCCTCGCCGACACCGGGGCGAAGCTCCTCGTCACCAGCGACGGACAGTTTCGTCGTGGCGCCGCTACCGAGGTGAAGTCGACAGCCGACGTCGCGGCGGCCGATCTTCCCGCACTCGAGCATGTGCTCGTGCTTCGCCGCACAGGACAAGACGTGCCGTGGACGCAGGGGAGGGACGTGTGGTGGCATGACGTTGTCGATACTGCTTCTGCGGTGCACGAGCCTCAGGTTTTCGACGCAGAGCATCCGCTTTTCATCATTTACACCTCTGGCACCACGGGAAAGCCGAAGGGGCTGGTGCATACTTCCGGTGGCTACCTCACCCACGCAAGCTGGGCGCACTGGGCACACTTCGATGCGAAAGCCGATGATGTGCACTGGTGCACTGCCGATCTCGCATGGGTGACAGCACACACCTATGAGATCTATGGTCCGCTCTCTAACGGGCTTACCCAGGTCATTTATGAGGGGACACCTGACTCACCGCATCGTGAGCGCCATCTCGAGATCATCCAGCGGTATGGGGTGACGGTTTACTACACCGCACCCACCCTGATCCGGACGTTCATGACCTGGTTTGGATCAGCGCTGCCTGCCGGATTTGATCTTTCTACGCTGCGCCTATTGGGAACTGTCGGTGAAGCGATTAATCCTGAAGCCTGGGTGTGGTTTCGCCGAAACTTCGGTCGCGATGAGCTCTCGGTGATCGACACCTGGTGGCAATCCGAGACCGGCGCGGCGATGATCGCCCCGCTTCCTGGGGTGACCACGCTCAAGCCGGGGTCAGCATCGGTGCCGTTGCCAGGAATCGATGTGGCCGTGGTCGACGAAGTTGGCAACGAGGTCGCCCCTGGACTCTCTGGCACCCTGGTTGTTCGTCGCCCGTGGCCAGGAATGGCACGCACCGTATGGGGCAATGCCCGCCGGTATCGAGACGCATACTGGGCCGCGTATGCCGGTTGTGGCGAGTTCGGCGGCTACTACGTCGCAGGTGACGGTGCGACACGCGACGAAGACGGGTGCATCTGGATCCTTGGTCGACTCGACGATGTTGTCAACGTGTCTGGACACCGTCTTTCGACGATCGAGATCGAATCAGCGCTCGTCGCTCATCACAGCGTGGGGGAGGCGGGGTCGGCAGGGGTATCTGATCCCGTCACCGGACAGGCTGTCGTCGCATTCGTCACGCAGTCCGGGCAGGCAGACGTGACGACTCCCGATCTGCGTGCTCAGGTTGCGCAGGCGATTGGTCCGGTTGCCAAACCAAAGCACATCGTGGTTGTTCCCGATCTGCCGAAGACGCGATCGGGAAAAATCATGCGTCGACTCCTGGCACAGTTGTGGGAGGCCGAACAAGACCGCAGAGCCGGACGTAGCCCCAAACCACTCGGGGACACGACGTCGTTGCAGAACCCCTGGGCCGTCGAAGAAATCGCCGACGTGCTCGCCGCCGCTGAACTGAGGACACTATGACGGAAGAACATCGCTTCGGGTTTCGTACCAGGGCACTGCACGCCGGAGGGACGCCCGACGCCTCGACTGGTGCGCGTGCTGTGCCCATCTACCAGACCACGTCGTTCGTCTTCGATGATGCAACGGATGCGGGAAACCTCTTCGCTCTGCAAAAGTACGGCAACATCTACTCCCGCATCGGAAACCCCACGGTGGCTGCTCTTGAAGAGAGGCTGGCATCTCTCGAGGGCGGCATTGGAGCCGTCGCCACTGCTTCGGGGATGAGTGCCGAGTTCATCACGTTCGCGGCGCTGGTCGGTGCTGGCGATCATGTCGTTGCTGCCGCACAGCTTTATGGGGGCACCGTCACGCAGTTGGACATCACGCTCCGCCGCTTCGGCGTTGAGACCACCTTCGTCGCTTCGTCAGATCCCGCAGATTATGCGGCGGCGATTCGACCGGAGACCAAAGTCGTCTACGTCGAGATGATCGGTAACCCTTCGGGAGAGATTGCAGACATTGAAGGACTCGCAGCCGTCGCCCACGCTGCGGGTGTTCCGTTGGTTGTCGATGCGACACTCGCGACGCCATACCTTGCACGTCCGTTGGAGCACGGCGCAGACATCGTGATCCACTCCGTGACAAAGTTCCTCGGTGGCCATGGCACAACGCTCGGCGGTGTCGTGATCGAGAAGGGCACGTTCGACTGGGGAAACGGGAAGTTCCCGCAGATGACCGAGCCCGTCGAGTCTTACGGTGGCATCAAGTGGTGGGACAACTTCGGAGAGTACGGCTTTCTGACCAAGCTCCGTTCCGAGCAGCTGCGTGATATTGGTCCGGCACTGAGTCCGCAATCGGCATTCAACCTTCTTCAGGGAGTAGAAACGCTCCCGCAGCGCATCGACGCGCACCTGGAGAACGCCCGCATCGTCTCTGAATGGCTCAATTCTGATCCGCGGGTTTCCTACGTCACGTGGGCAGGGCTTGAGACACATCCGCATCACGATCGAGCGGCCAAATATCTTCCGCTGGGTCCGGGGTCGGTGTTCGCGTTCGGTGTCGCGGCTGACGACGGCCGTGCGGCGGGGGAGACTCTGATTGAGAACCTCCAGCTCGCCTCGCACCTAGCCAATATCGGTGACGCTCGTACGCTCGTCATCCATCCTGCTTCGACCACCCACCGTCAGCTCAGTGAGGAACAGCTCGTGGCGGCTGGTGTTCGCTCCGATCTGATTCGTATCTCCGTGGGGCTCGAAGACGCCGACGACATCATCTGGGATCTCGATCAGGCGCTGACGATCGCGACAGGAGCAACCCGATGAGCGAGCACACTTCTGCAGGCGAATCCTGCGCACTGCCAGCGATGGCGCCTACCGTAGCTGAGCGCACGTGGGTGGGACCAACGCAACAAGATCGATTCGGGGTGCTGCGTCGCGCGAAGTCCATTGCCATCGTCGGTGCGTCAAACAATCCAGCGCGTGCCTCCTATTTCGTGGCGTCGTACCTGCTTTCCAGCACGGCTTATGAGGTGTACCTCGTCAACCCACGGGAGAGCGAGATCTTGGGGCAACCTGTTTATGGGTCCCTGAGTGATCTGCCGGTGGTCCCAGACATCGTGGATGTGTTCCGCCGCCACGATGATTTGCCCGGTGTTGCCCGTGAGGCCATCGACTCAGGGGCACAGACGCTGTGGCTTCAACTCGGGTCGTGGAACGAGGAAGCAGCCGCTATCGCAGAGGCGGCGGGAGTGACTGTCGTCATGGACCGGTGCCTCAAGATCGAGCACGCGCGGTTCCACGGTGGCCTGCACCTCGCAGGCTTCAACACCGGGGTGATCAGCTCGCGACGGCAGCTGCGCGCACGCTGACCGGCGCCCGCGGCGAACCCTAGACTGGCGGGATGCCTCTCATCGCACTCACCGGCGGCATCGCTTCCGGAAAGTCGACCATCGCGCGACGCCTGGCGGAACACGGCGCCATTGTCGTGGACGCTGATCAGATCGTGCGAGACGTGCAGGCCCCGGGGTCTGCGGTGCTCGACGCGATTGCCCAGACGTTCGGCCCTGAGATGATCGGGGACGACGGGGCCCTGAACCGCGCGGCGCTTGGCGCGGCGGTATTCGGCGATGCTGAGCTGCTTTCCCAGCTGAATGCGATCGTGCACCCTGCTGTGCGGGCGGAGTCGAAACGCCGGTTTGAAGAGGCGCTCTCCGCTGACCCGAACACGGTTGTCGTGTACGACGTGCCTCTTCTTGTCGAGGCGAGAGTTGACGATCCTTGGGATCTCATCGTGGTTGCGCATGCACCCGCAGAGGTGCGAAAACGACGGCTCATCGATGTGCGCGGAATGAAGGAGCGCGAAGCGCAAGACCGGATCAACGCGCAGGTCTCCGATGACCGTCGTCTTGCTATCGCCGACGTCGTGATTGACACCGCCACGACGCTGGCAGAGACTCACGCGCAAGCGGATGCGCTCTGGGAACGCCTGCGCGCAGGCTGATTGCATCGATCGTTTCGCCGACGGCGGTGCCTGGTGGCCTTGATGTCGGAGGGGCGGCATACGCTTGAGGTATGCAACCCACGCGCAGCGTCCGTCCCTTCGAGGTCATTAGCGAATATGCGCCGGCTGGCGACCAGCCCAAAGCCATTGCCGAGTTAGCTTCGCGCATCAATGCGGGTGAGACCGACGTCGTGTTGCTCGGTGCCACAGGTACGGGTAAGTCGGCCACGACGGCCTGGCTCGTCGAGCAAGTACAGCGCCCCACCCTCGTGCTGGCGCACAACAAGACGTTGGCGGCGCAGCTTGCAAACGAGTTCCGCGAACTTATGCCCAATAACGCGGTCGAGTACTTCGTGTCTTACTACGACTACTACCAGCCAGAGGCGTACGTTCCCCAGACCGATACTTTTATCGAGAAAGACTCATCAATCAACTCCGAGGTTGAGCGGTTGCGCCACTCGACCACAAACTCGCTACTCAGTCGCCGAGACGTCATTGTGGTCTCCACGGTGTCTTGTATTTACGGACTTGGCGCGCCGGAAGAGTATCTGCGTGCCATGGTCGCGCTCCAGGTCGGGGAGCGCTACGACCGCGATGCGCTCATCCGCCAGTTCATCGCAATGCAGTACAACCGCAACGACGTTGATTTCTCGCGCGGAAATTTCCGGGTGCGCGGCGACACGATCGAGATCATCCCGGTCTACGAAGAGCATGCGATCCGTATCGAGTTGTTCGGCGACGAGATTGAAGCGTTGTACTCGCTGCATCCGCTCACAGGCGAGGTCATCGAGAAGCTAGTTTCTGTTCCGATCTTCCCCGCATCGCACTACGTCGCAGGAACAGATGTCATTCAGCGATCGATCGGCACGATCGAAGCGGAACTCGAGGAGCGTCTCGCCGAGTTCGAAAAGCAGGGCAAGCTCCTCGAAGCACAACGTCTGCGTATGCGCACAACCTTCGATCTCGAGATGCTGCAACAGTTGGGATTCTGCTCCGGCATCGAGAACTACTCGCGGCACATGGACGGGCGCCAAGCAGGCGAGCCTCCCCACACACTGCTCGACTTCTTCCCTGACGACTTCTTGATGGTCATTGACGAGTCGCACGTGACCGTCCCGCAGATCGGTGCGATGTACGAAGGAGATTCTTCGCGCAAGCGCACGCTCGTTGATCATGGTTTCCGGTTGCCGAGCGCGATGGATAACCGACCGTTGCGTTGGGATGAGTTCAAGAACCGCATCGGGCAGACGGTGTATCTCTCTGCAACGCCTGGCAAGTACGAGATGGGAATCGCAGACGGCGTGGTCGAGCAGATCATTCGTCCGACGGGTTTGGTTGACCCCAATATCATCGTGAAGCCCTCGAAGGGCCAGATCGACGACCTGCTCGAAGAGATCCGGTTGCGGGTCGAACGAGACGAACGCGTGCTCGTTACTACGCTGACCAAAAAGATGTCGGAAGAGCTCACAGACTTCCTTGGCGAGCACGGTGTGCGGGTGCGCTATCTGCATTCCGACGTAGACACGCTGCGTCGTGTCGAGCTACTCAGCGAGTTGCGCGCCGGCGTGTACGACGTGCTTGTCGGTATCAACCTCTTGCGAGAAGGCCTCGACCTGCCCGAGGTCTCGCTCGTGGCGATTCTCGATGCTGATAAAGAGGGGTTCCTACGGTCGGGGACGTCTCTCATTCAGACCATCGGACGCGCAGCACGAAACGTCTCTGGCGAAGTGCACATGTACGCCGACAAGATGACCGACTCGATGACGAAGGCGATCGAAGAAACTGACCGTCGCCGCGAGAAACAAGTGGCGTACAACAAAGAGCATGGGCTCGACCCGCAACCGCTTCGCAAACGCATCGCCGACATCACTGAGGTGCTTGCCCGTGAAGGGGCAGACACGGCAGAGATGCTATCGGGACGCGGACGTGCGACCGGTAAGGGCAAATCGCCAACGCCCAACCTGCGCCGCACCGGAATCGCAGCCGAGGGTGCGCAACAGCTCGAAGCCACGATTCAAGACTTGTCGGATCAGATGTTGGCCGCAGCGTCCGAGCTCAAGTTTGAGTTGGCCGGGCGTCTACGCGACGAGGTCCAGGATCTCAAGAAGGAGCTTCGCGCAATGGAACGCGCCGGACACGCGTAGATCGGCCAGTAACCGATGGATGCCGAGGGCGACGAACTAGCCGATCGAGTGAGGGCACTCCTGGGAGCAGACCCTGCTGTCGAAGAGCGACGCATGTTCGGCACGAAGGCGTTTTTGCTCGATGGTCGAATATTGGTCGGAGCGCGAGCCGGCGGAGTGCTGCTTGTGCGAACCGATGACGAAAACGGAGCTGCCCTGCTGACCGAATCGGGAGCTGCGCGAGCCGTGATGGGGGCAAAGACCATGGGGGCCGGCTGGCTAGATGTGGAGGCAAGCGCCATCGAAGATGACACTTCGTTGATGTTTTGGCTCGATGTCGCGCGGGAGTCTGCGGCCGCACCTACGGGCAGTGCATGAGAGGCTTCGGGCCCGAACGGTCGATCTCGTGTTCGGTCATCGGAGAACCACAGAGTGGGCACGCTCGCGCCGCGCGTTCGGCGGCGCTGGGCGGTGGGGTTGTCTCGTAAGGGCCGACGGAGGCGGGCCCGGCGAAACGAATAAGGTTCGTGTTGATCCAGGCGTATAGCCCTCCGGCTTCGCGAATGCGCGTGCGGAGGGGCGGGCGATCCGAATCCTTGGTCATGTTGTTTAGTGTACTAATGATTTGTGCAGATATAGTCATCTTGTGACCCATGACGACGACCTGCTGCGGTTAGAGAACCAGCTCTGTTTTGCGGTGGTCACCGCGGCGCGCAACGTTGTCGCGCTCTATCGTCCGATCCTCGAACCACTCGGGCTCACGCACCCGCAATACCTTGTCATGCTGGTCTTGTGGGAAGAGTCGCCTCGCACTTTGAATGAGCTGGCCAGTGAACTCGCCCTTGACCCCGCAACCGCTTCTCCGCTGGTGAAGCGCCTCGAAACCGAAGGATTGTTGCTGCGTCAGCGCAGCAATCGAGACGAGCGTCGTCTAGAGATCACTTTGACTCCGGCTGGCGCCGCGTTGCGAGAGAAGGCCCTTGATGTTCCTCGCCAGGTGATGGCGACGGTAGGAATGAGCGTTGCGGATGTCGAGGCGCTCAGAGACGGGCTGGCGCCTTTCGCCGGACGACGCCCAGGGGTGCGCTAATACATCAGAGCTCGACGAGATGCCAGGGCGGAGCCGATGTCCGTGGCCCCTCGTAGACTTGTGCGGTGCCCATCGTCCCTGTTGCCTCCTCCGGAACACTCAGTGTTCGCGGCGCCCGTGTCCATAACCTCAAGAACGTCGACATCGACATCCCTCGCGACTCACTGGTCGTATTCACAGGCCTGTCAGGGTCGGGAAAGTCCAGTCTCGCGTTCGACACAATCTTCGCCGAAGGGCAACGCCGATACGTCGAATCGTTGAGCGCGTACGCGCGCCAGTTCCTCGGCCAGGTGGACCGACCAGACGTGGATTTCATCGAAGGGCTCAGCCCTGCAGTTTCGATTGACCAGAAGTCAACGAACCGTAACCCGCGTTCTACCGTGGGCACGATCACAGAGATCTACGACTACATGCGGTTGCTGTGGGCGCGGATCGGTATTCCGCATTGCCCGGAATGCGGTGAGCGAATTCAGCGGCAGACCGTGCAGCAGATCGCTGACCAGCTGATGGAGCTCCCTGAGCGCACCCGCTACCAGGTGGTGGCGCCGATCGTTTCGCAGAAGAAGGGCGAGTTTGTCGACCTGTTCCGGGAACTGGGAGCAAAGGGCTATTCTCGGGCAATCGTCGACGGTGATCTCATCCAGCTTGCGGAGCCGCCGAAGCTGAAGAAGAGCTACAAGCACGACATCGCTGTAGTGGTCGACCGTTTGGTCGCTTCGGACGAGATTCTCGGTCGCGTGACGGACTCTGTAGAGACCGCGCTCGGTCTTGCTGGCGGTGTGGTGCAGATCAATTTCGTCGACGGCGAAGGCGACGACTCCTGGCAGACGTTCTCGGAGAAGTTGGCTTGTCCGAACGGCCATGAGCTGACGCTGACCGAGATCGAGCCGCGAACATTCTCTTTCAATGCGCCGTTCGGTGCGTGCCCGACGTGCTCAGGGCTCGGCACTCGCATGTCGGTCGATGTCGACCTGATGCTGGGAGACGAAGACCTCTCCATTCGGGAAGGCGTCATCATCCCGTGGACGACCCAGGGCAAGGGACTTTTCCAGTACTACGAGCGACTGCTCGAGGGTCTCTCCAGAGACCTTGATTTCTCGCTCGACACACCGTGGCGCAAACTGCACTCTGACGTGCAGAACGCCATTCTGCGCGGCGAGAACTACAAAGTCACCGTGAAGTGGAAGAACCGCTACGGCCGTGAGATGCGGTACGCATCGGGGTTTGAGGGCGTCGTTCCCTACATCGAACGCCAGTACCTTCAAGCTGAATCTGACAACCAGCGCAACCGGTGGGGGGAGTACCTCCGCGAGGTACCGTGCCCCGTCTGCAACGGTGACAGGCTCAAGCCAGAGGTCTTGGCTGTGCACGTGCATGGGAGCTCCATCGCTGAAGTTTCACACCTCAGCCTTGCCGACGCCCGCGCGTTCATGGAGACACTCACCCTCACTGACCGTGAAGCGCAGATTGCCGCACAGGTGCTGCGTGAGATCAGACTCCGTCTCGATTTCTTGCTCGAGGTAGGCCTCTCTTACCTCAACCTCAGCCGCGCCGCTGGGTCACTCTCTGGCGGAGAAGCACAGCGCATCCGCCTGGCCACGCAGATCGGATCGGGCCTAACAGGGGTGCTCTACGTTCTCGATGAGCCGTCGATCGGTCTCCACCAGCGAGACAACCGTCGTCTTATCGACACCCTGCTCAAACTGCGCGACCTGGGCAACACCCTCATCGTGGTTGAGCACGACGAAGAGACGATCGAGGCAGCCGACTGGGTCGTCGATATCGGTCCAGGAGCGGGTGTCAACGGCGGTGAAGTCGTGCACTCGGGGCCGTACTCGGCACTTCTCGACGACAGCGCGTCGATGACAGGGGAGTACCTCTCGGGCCGTCGCGAGATTCCGATGCCTAGCAAGCGGCGCAAGATCGACAAGAAGCGCATGCTGAGCGTCGTCGGCGCTCGGGCCAACAATCTACAGAATGTGACGGCCGACTTCCCGCTCGGCGTGCTGACCGCCGTCACGGGCGTCAGCGGTTCGGGCAAATCGTCGCTCGTGAACGACATCCTCTACCAGGTGCTTGCATCCCGGTTGAACGGAGCGCGCACGGTTCCCGGCAAGCACACCCGAGTGACGGGTCTCGACAACCTCGACAAGGTTGTGCACGTCGATCAAGCACCGATTGGCCGCACTCCGCGGTCGAACCCGGCGACCTACACCGGAGTTTTTGATCGCATCCGCTCCCTGTTTAGCGATACTCCAGAGGCAAAGGTGCGCGGCTACCAGCCCGGCCGGTTCAGCTTCAACGTCAAGGGCGGACGCTGTGAGGCATGTTCCGGTGATGGCACGATCAAGATCGAGATGAACTTCCTTCCCGACGTATACGTCGACTGCGAGGTCTGCCACGGAAAGCGCTACAACCGGGACACGCTCTCGGTGCACTACAAGGGCAAGAACATCGCCGAGGTGCTCGAGATGCCGATTGAGGAGGCAGCAGAGTTCTTCGAGCCGATCCAGGCCATTCACCGTTACATGAAGACTCTGGTGGATGTAGGTCTGGGGTACGTCCGGCTCGGACAATCAGCTACGACCCTGTCTGGTGGCGAGGCTCAGCGTGTCAAGCTGGCGACCGAGCTTCAGCGTCGCAGCAACGGACGCAGCATCTATGTGCTCGACGAGCCGACAACAGGTTTGCACTTCGAAGATGTTCGCAAGCTTCTTGAAGTGCTGAACGGTCTGGTCGACAAGGGCAATACAGTCATCGTCATCGAGCACAACCTCGATGTGATCAAGTCAGCCGACTGGGTGATCGATTTGGGACCTGAAGGCGGGTCCGGCGGAGGCCAGATCGTTGCCACGGGTACACCTGAGCAGATCGCACGTGTCGAGGAGAGCCACACCGGACTCTTCCTTGCCGAGATCTTGGGTGAGGGGCGCTCCGCGCGGAAGGCCAGCTGATGGCCGACGTCCTGCCATACAAACCGGGGCCGGGAGAGATTCCGACCGACCCCGGCGTGTACCGCTTTAGCGACGCCGCTGGCCGCGTGCTATACGTGGGCAAGGCCAAGAACCTGCGCCAGCGGCTCTCGAACTACTTCGCGCCGCTTCGTACGTTGCACGAACGTACGAGACGTATGGTGACCACAGCAGCGGCGGTCGAGTGGACCGTTGTCCCTACCGACGTCGACTCGTTGCAGCTCGAATACATGTGGATCAAGGAGTTCGATCCGCCCTTCAACGTGAAGTACCGAGACGACAAGTCGTACCCGTTTATGGCGGTGACATTGGGGGATGAAGCGCCTCGCGTGATCGTGACGCGCAATCGAAAGATCTCGGGCGCTCGCTACTTCGGCCCGTATCCCAAGGTCTGGGCGGTGCACGAGACGATCGATCTGATGGTCAAGGCCTTCCCGATTCGTACCTGCAGCGATTCCAGCTACAAGCGCGCGATGCAAACGGGGCGACCCTGCTTTCCTGGTCAGATCGGGAAGTGCGGCGGCCCCTGCTCGATGACGGTCTCGATCGATGAGCACAGGGCGATCGTGAACGACTTTGTGGCGTTCATGGCAGGCGGTGACGAAAGATTCACGCGTGATCTCACCGCACGCATGCTCGCTGCCTCTGCGGCGATGGACTACGAAGCCGCGGCGAAGTACCGCGACAAGCTGTCTGCGATTGAAGCAGTCCTCGGCAAGAGTGCGCTCGTGCTCCCCAGCGACGAAGATGCCGATCTGTTCGGCATCGCTGAGGACGAACTTGCAGCGACAGTGCAACACTTCACGATCCGCGGCGGTCGTATCCGCGGAGTCCGGGCGATCACGATCGAGAAAGAGCTCGACATCACGAGCGCTGATCTCGTCGAGCAGGTGCTGCAACAAGCGTACGGAGAAGCGCAAGACGTGCCACGACGCATCTTGGTTCCTACTCTTCCCGATGATGTAGAAGAGCTTGAGCTGTGGTTGCGGGGGCGTAAAGGAAGAAAAGTAGAGATTGCCGTCGCCCACCGCGGGCAGCGAGCCGATCTGATGCGCACGGCGACACTCAATGCCCAGCAGGCCCTGATCAGGCACAAAGCGAAACGCACGACCGATTACGTAGCCCGAGCTCAGGCACTGACAGATCTGCAGGAAGCGTTGGGGATGACGGAGGCGCCGCTGCGTATCGAGTGCTTCGACATCTCACATCTCGGTGGCACAAACGTCGTGGCCTCGATGGTGGTCTTCGAAGACGGCCTTCCGCGCAAAGATCAGTACAGGTCGTTCGGTATTGCTGAGACGACAGATGACACGGACTCGATGTACCAAGTACTCCGCAGACGGCTTGCGTACCTCGATCGGCCAGAAGAGCTGGAGAGTGAGAGCGGCGAAGACACTGTCGTTCGTCGCAAGCCGCGCTTCGCTTATCGACCTCAGCTGTTGCTCGTTGACGGTGGTAAGCCGCAGGTTGAGGCGGCAGCCAGGGCACTTCGCGACGCCGGTCACACGGAGATCGCAGTGTGCGGTATCGCCAAGCGGCTAGAAGAAGTTTGGCTGCCCGGTGATGACTTTCCGGTGATCCTGCCGCGGACAAGTGAGTCGCTCTATCTGTTGCAACGGCTGCGCGACGAAGCGCACCGGTTCGCCATCACTCACCAGCGGAAGAAGCGTCGCAATGACATCTCGTCAGTGCTCGCCGAGGTGCCAGGGCTCGGCGGGTCCCGCATCAAGGTTCTGCTGAAGCACTTTGGGTCTGTCACCGCGTTGAAGGCCGCCGCACCGGAAGAAATCGAAGAAGTTCAAGGAATCGGTCCAGTGCTCGCGCAGAATATCCATACCCACCTGTCCACTCGCTAGGCTGGAAGTCGAGGGGGAGAGGGAGCACTGAGTAATGGTTGACGAGGAAAAAGGCGAGTTCCTCATCGTCACGGGGATGTCGGGCGCTGGTCGGACAACAGTCGCGAACGCGCTAGAAGATCTGGGCTGGTACGTCGTTGACAACCTGCCGCCACAAATTCTGCGTCCTCTGCTCGATCTCACTGATATGGGCGGCACTGCTTTGCCCAAGGTCGCGGCTGTCGTAGATGTGCGCGGTCGCAATCTTTTCGATGACTTCCCCGATGTCGCGCGCGCTTTGCGTGCGCGGGGTTCGGTGCGTGTGCTGTTCCTTGACGCGTCAGACGACGTGCTGGTGCGACGGTTCGAGTCAGTCCGACGTCCGCAGCCGCTCCAGGGTGACGGCACATTGCTCGACGGCATTCGGCTGGAACGGTCCAAACTTGCGCCGATTCGCGAGGCGGCAGACCTCGTGATCGATACTTCAACGCTCAACATCCACCAGCTGGCTACCCAGGTGTCAGACATTTTCTCTGAAGAGGGACAAGCGCGTCACCGGGTGACTCTCCTCAGCTTCGGGTTTAAGTACGGTCTGCCGACGGATGTCGACATCGTCGCTGACATGCGTTTTCTTCCGAACCCGTTCTGGAACGAAGAGCTCCGCGGGTTTACCGGACAGGACGAGGCTGTTCGCGATTACGTTCTCTCCCGCGAAGGGGCAACGGAGTTCTTGGACGCATACGCCGCGGCCCTTACGCCGATTCTTGAGGGGTACCAGCGCGAGAACAAGAGCCATTCGACGATCGCTATCGGATGCACTGGCGGCAAGCACCGCTCTGTAGCGATGTCCGAAGAGCTGGCGCGCAGAATATCGTCAATCCCTGGGGTAGCGGTTAACGTGCGTCACCGAGACCTCGGTCGAGAATGAAGCGGCGCACGGCCGGGTAAGCTGGACGTTTGCGCCGCGATCCGGCGCGTGAACGCGAAGGAGTGTCGTGGCACTAACCACCGACGTCAAGGCCGAGCTGGTCAGCATCCGCAACGCACCCCCGACGGTGCGAGTTGCGGAGGTTACCGCGATCCTCCGGTTCGCTGGCGGTCTGCATTCCATCGCTGGTCGCGTAGCGGTCGAGGCGGAAGTGGATGCCGAGACGCTTGCACGTCGCGTGGCCAGAGACCTCGCAGAGATCTATGGTGTTCGCCCCGAGATCGCGCAGGTGCAGTCAAGCACCGCCAATGACGGTGCGCGCTGGGCAGTGCGTGTCATCGCGCAGGGTGAGACCCTTGCGCGCCAGACGGGTCTCCTTGATCAGCGTCGGCGCCCGGTACGCGGACTGCCCAACAGGCTCACCACCGGTTCGAGGGCCGAGGTTGCCGGCATTTGGCGAGGCGCGTTCCTCGCCGCAGGTACGCTCAGCGAACCCGGTCGTTCCGCCATGCTCGAGGTCGTCTGCCCTTCTTCAGAAGCAGCAATGGCCCTCGTTGGTGCTGCCCACAGACTCGGGGTAGCTGCGAAGGCGCGCGAAGTGCGGGGCATGCCGCGCGTTGTCGTGCGTGAAGGAGACGCGATTCGCACCATCCTCAACGAGATGGGCGCGCAGCGGACTGCCGTGGCGTGGGAAGAACTCCGTCAGCGCCGTGAGGTGCGAGCAGGAGTCAACCGGCTCGTCAATTTTGATGATGCAAACCTCCGTCGTTCCGCGCAAGCAGCGGTCGCGGCGTGTGCGCGCGTAGAGCGCGCGTTGGAGATTCTTGCCGACGAGGTACCGGATCATCTGCGGGTCGCGGGAGAGCTGCGCCTGGCGCACCGAGACGCGAGCCTGGATGAGCTCGGACATCATGCTGACCCGCCGCTCACCAAAGACGCCGTCGCCGGACGCATCCGCCGCCTGCTTGCGATGGCCGACAAGCGTGCGCAGCAGGAGGGGATTCCTGGAACGGAATCCGCTGTGCCGGTCGGGCTCGAAGTCTGACCACTCGATTTTTTCGACCCGTCGTCCTGTATCTAGGACGGCGGGTCTTTGTCAATGGTGGAAGGTTCGGCGGCGCGCGAGCGTTGTCGTCAGTAGGATGAAACACGTCCGCTCTACGCCGCACATCGGCGGCGCGGAGGATCGGCAAGCGCCGCGGCGCGGCGCGGATTGGATGAAAGCGAAATGGCGACTTACACGCTCCCCGACCTTCCCTACGACTTCGCAGCACTCGAGCCGCACATCAGCGGCAAGATCATGGAGCTGCACCATGACAAGCACCACGCAGCGTACGTCGCTGGTGCCAACACCGCACTCGAGGGCCTCGCCGAAGCCCGCGATAGCGGCAACCTGGCCAACGTCAACAAGCTTGAAAAGGACCTCGCCTTCAGCCTGGGCGGTCACGTCAACCACTCGATCTTCTGGACGAACCTCTCCCCGAATGGTGGCGGCGAGCCTGAGGGCGAGCTGAAGGCAGCGATCGATGAGTATTTCGGCTCGTTCGATAAGTTCCAGGCGCACTTCACCGCAGCCGCGACGGGTATTCAGGGCTCTGGCTGGGCGGTCCTCAGCTGGGACACGATCGGCTCGCGTCTGATCATTCAGCAGATGTTCGACCAGCACTCCAACACCGCACAGGGCACCATCCCGCTGTTCCAGCTCGACATGTGGGAGCACGCTTTCTACCTGGACTACCTCAACGTCAAGGCGGACTACGTGAAGGCAGCCTGGAAGATCGCGAACTGGGAAAACGTCGCGCAGCGTCTCGAGGTCGCCCGCGAGAAGACGAACGGCCTGCTGGTACTGTCGTAAGCGGGTCGCGTCCCAACGAGCTATGGCTCGTTGGGACGCCCTCTCAGCCAAAAAACCCCGCGCCTCACGTATGCCGGAAAGCTGCGTGTCACGCATGAGAAACAGGGAGACCTGAGTGTCTGTCAAGATCGGTATTAACGGCTTCGGCCGCATCGGACGCAATTACTTCCGCGCGGCTCTCGCGCAGGGAGCTGACCTTGAGATCGTCGCGGTCAACGACCTCACCGACAACAAGTCCCTGGCGCACCTGCTGAAGTATGACTCTGTAGGTGGCGTCCTTGACGAAGCAATCAGCTACGACGAAGACAGCATCACCGTCAACGGCAAGGTCATCAAGGCTTTCGCCGAGCGTGACCCCGCCAACATCCCGTGGGGTGAGCTGGGCGTGGACATCGTCATCGAGTCGACTGGATTCTTCACCAAGGCCGAGCTCGCCAAGAAGCACATCGAGGCCGGCGCGAAGAAGGTCCTGATTTCCGCTCCTGGAACAGGCGTTGACGGCACGTTCGTCATGGGCGTGAACGAAGACACCTACAACCCGGAGACGGATCACATCATCTCCAACGCGTCGTGCACCACCAACTGCCTCGCGCCGTTGGCTCAGGTGTTCAACGACGCTTTCGGCATCGAGCGTGGCTTCATGATGACCGCTCACGCCTACACCGCCGACCAGAACCTGCAGGACGGGCCGCACGGCGACCTCCGTCGTGCGCGCGCCGCGGCGATCAACATCACGCCCGCATCCACTGGTGCAGCTAAGGCCATTGGCGAGGTTCTTCCGGAGCTTCAGGGCAAGCTCAGCGGATCTTCCTACCGCGTGCCTGTTCCCACCGGCTCCATTGTCGACCTCACCCTCATCACCGACCGTGAGAACCTCACGGTCGAAGAGGTCAACGAGGCGTACAAGAAGGCCGCAGCGGATGGCCGTTTGGTCGGCTACCTGCAGTACAACGAGGACCCGATCGTTTCGAGCGACATTGTGCACAACCCGCACTCCTCGATCTTCGATTCGACGCTTACCAACGTCAGCGGCAACCTCATCAAGGTGTCCAGCTGGTACGACAACGAGTGGGGCTACTCCAACCGTCTCGTCGACCTGACCGAGTACGTGGCTGAGCGCCTCTAAGCTCAACGACATGACTCTGCGCACCCTAGAAACACTGGGGTCGCTCGAGGGCAAGCGCGTCATCGTCCGTTGTGATCTCAATGTCCCCTTGCGGGATGGGATCATCACGGACGATGGCCGCGTTCGGGCCTCGTTGCCGACCATCAACGCACTGATCAACGCGGGAGCCCGCGTGGTTGTGTGTTCGCACCTCGGGCGGCCTAACGGCGCGCCCGACCCTCAATACAGCCTGGAGCCCGTAGCTCAGCGACTTTCCGAGCTGCTTGGCGTTCCCGTCGCATTCGCTCGCGACACGGTCGGAGAGTCGGCCGAGGAAGCTGTCGCTTCGTTGGAAGACGGCGGAGTCGTCGTCATCGAGAACCTGCGTTTCAACGCGGGGGAGACCTCCAAAGATGACGCAGAGCGCGGCGCATTTGCTGCGCAGCTCGCAGAACTCGGTGATGTGCTGGTTTCTGACGGCTTCGGTGTCGTGCACCGCAAGCAAGCGAGTGTCTACGAGCTTGCTGAGTTGCTGCCGTCTGCCGCTGGCCTGCTGATCGCAGCTGAACTCGAAGTACTCGACCGTCTGACGGAGAACCCACAGCGTCCGTACGCGGTCGTGCTTGGCGGTTCGAAAGTCAGCGACAAGCTCGGCGTGATCTCACACCTGCTTCCTCGTGTCGACAAGATTCTCGTCGGCGGCGGCATGCTCTTCACTTTCCTGAAGGCGCAGGGGCACGCTGTGGCCTCCAGTCTCCTTGAGGAAGATCAGCTGGAGACTGTACGCGGTTACATTGCAGAGGCAGCAGAGCGCGGCGTGGAGCTTGTGCTCCCCACCGACGTGGTTGTCGCGGCATCGTTCTCGGCAGAAGCCGCTCACGAGGTCACTGCCGCAGATGCGATTGAGGCGACAGCCTTTGGTGCGTCGGGCATTGGTCTCGACATCGGACCAGAAACGGCTGCTCGGTTCGCGGAGGTAATTCGCGGCTCTCAGACAGTCTTCTGGAATGGCCCGATGGGCGTCTTCGAGTTCTCGGCATTCGCTGCGGGTACCAAGGCGGTCGCACAAGCGCTCACCGAGGTTGACGGACTCAGTGTCGTTGGCGGCGGCGATTCCGCTGCTGCGGTGCGTCAGTTGGGCTTCTCCGACGATCAGTTCGGTCATATTTCGACCGGCGGCGGCGCGAGCCTCGAATTCCTCGAGGGCAAGAAACTACCTGGGCTGGAGGTCCTCGGATGGGCGTGAACTCTCGTACCCCGCTAATCGCGGGAAACTGGAAAATGAATCTTGACCACCTACAGGCGGTCGCGTTTGTGCAGAAACTGCACTGGACGTTGAAAGACGCCAAGCACGAAGAAGGCTCTGTCGAGGTGGCGGTCTTCCCGCCGTTCACAGACATTCGTAGCGTGCAGACGCTGATCGATGCAGACAAGATTCCCTTCGCGCTCGGCGCGCAGGATGTCTCAGCTCACGATTCCGGTGCCTACACCGGTGAGGTGTCTGGTGCATTCCTGTCGAAGCTTGACGCGAAGTACGTCATCATCGGTCACTCTGAGCGTCGTGAGTACCACGCCGAGGGCGATGACGTCGTCGCGGCGAAGGTGCAAGCAACGCTGAAGCATGACCTCGTTCCGGTTATCTGCGTCGGTGAGACTGCAGACGACCTCGAGAAGTTTGGTGCAAGCGCTGTTCCTGCAGGTCAGCTTGAGGCAGCACTGCAGGGCGTATCGCCGAAGGCTGATGTCGTCGTCGCGTACGAGCCCGTCTGGGCCATCGGCTCAGGCAAAGCAGCAACGCCACAGCAGGCGCAGGATGTTTGCGCTGCTTTGCGGACGGTTGTCGCCAAGGTCCTCGGGGATGACGCCGCAGCGCGCACGCGCATTCTGTACGGCGGTTCTGTGAAGTCAGCGAACATCGCCAGCTTCATGCGCGAACCTGATGTAGACGGCGCTCTGGTCGGCGGGGCAAGCCTCGTCGTAGACGAGTTTGCCGCGATCATTCGCTTCGAGAAGCACGTCGGCGTGTGAGTGCAGCGGGGCTTCGGCCCCGCTGCACCGTATACTTGACCGTTACGGGGGCGCTTCGGCCCCAGCGAAAGGCTCTTTCTCGTGGCAATTCTCGAGTTCGTTCTGCAGGTTGTGCTGGGTATCACCAGCGTCCTGCTGACCCTCCTCATCCTCTTGCACAAAGGTCGCGGTGGCGGCCTGTCCGACATGTTCGGTGGTGGCATGACGTCGACCGCCGGCTCCTCTGGGCTCGCGGAGCGGAACCTGAACCGCTTCACAGTGGTCCTGGCACTCACCTGGTTCGTCGCCATCGTCGCGTTGGGCCTCATCACGAAATTCGAGGCAAGCTAATGGCTACCGGTGGAAACGCAATCCGTGGAACTCGCGTCGGCTCAGGGCCGATGGGGGAGCAGGACCACGGCTACCACACCGACCGCACAGCGGTTTCGTATTGGGATGGCCTCGGCAATGAGACTGTGCGTTACTTCGCAGCTGGTCTCCCCGAGGAAGAGATTCCCGATACGATCGACCACCCCCAGTCTGGGCTCCCTGCGGGTCGCGACAAGGCAAATCCGCCTGCACTCGCGAAGCCTGAGCCCTACAAGACTCACCTTGCTTATGTGAAGGAACGTCGCACAGACGAAGAAGCAGTTCAGCTGCTTGACGACGCGCTCACACAGCTCCGCGAGCGTCGGGGGCAGTGACCTCAGCGTGACATCGAAAAGACCGCCGCGAGTAATCGCGGCGGTCTTTTCTGTGAGCCTGGAGTACGCGGCGGTCTAACGGCACCCGGACGCGGCATCGATGTAGCTCTGTGGTGGGTAGCCGTATGCCCAGACCCCGTTGGCGTCGTCGGTGTGCCCCATGCCGATGGCCCAGGCTGTAGCCCATTTCTCGATACTGTCTTGCGTCGAGGAATCGTACATGTCCTGGCATTTCACGCTGATGGCATGACCGATCTCGTGGGCGACAAGCGCTTTGCTGCGCGCAGCCGGCCATTGCTCGGCGACAGAGTTAGAAAGCTCGATGTTTGCGCGCCCCGGGGTCTCCCACCACCAGGTCGTGTATCCGCCCATGCTGCCGTTGTATCCCGCACCGTTGACTACGGGAGACCAATCGAACTCGAGCAGGACTTCCGGCGCGATCGAGCGAGCGTACGCCTCGATCTCCAGGCGAGCGTTCTTGAGCGGTCCTTCTTTCTCGGCTAGCTCAGCTGCCTCGGTTGCGATGACTTGGTCACCCGCATCCTGGAGCGAGATGTAGGCCGCCGCCGCTTCTTGGTCGACGAGAGTCGCATTGGCGACAGAAGCTGCCGCGGTACGGAGCTCGATCACCGCGTCATTGCGTGCAGAGAGATGCGCAGTTTCAAACGGTGCTGCAGCGGTACTCGCGGCCTGCAGCACGGCGATACCCGTTGTCGTGATCGACTGCTCAGCCTCGACGACATCACCGCTCTCGTCCTGCAGAGCGGTGATCAGCCGCTCAGCATCCTCGGTGTTCTGGTTGAGCTCGGTCGTTCTACCAAATAGCTCCCAAAACCACACGGGCTTGTTCATGACTGGGGCAAGGTCGCTGGAGACAACGACATCTGCGTTGCCGGCTGCTTCCTCGCCTTCGGAAAGTGAGCTGGAGAGCGCCGCAGAGAGATCCTCTTCCACGACAATCGATCGGCTCTCGCGGGAAAGGATGAGGTTGGCAGCAGAGGCAGACTCGCGTAACTCTGCTGTGTCGGCTCGCACCTCGGCTTTGAGTTCGAAAGCGACCAGCGAGGTCTCGTCGTATCGGGTTGCTGCCTGGTCGTAACCGAGGTTGGCGCCCACCTGGGTGGCTACCAGGGCGGCGATGATGCCTGCCCCACCCAGGACTCCGAGAATTACGCCTTTTCGTCGTCTCGGGCGTGTCGCGGTGGTGTGCGCCGCATTCGCAGAAAAAAATCCGGGCAGTTGGTGCCCGCCATTGTGCTCCATCAGGACGCTACCGTCTTCGTCCCGCAGATTCGGTTCGGTCACATCGATCCCATTCGGTCCTGGTTCCGCGTGCCGGAAATGCGGCAGTGATGTCACTGTATTCAGAAGTTGCGACAAAATGCGAGAAGGCCCTCACCGTGTGGTGAGGGCCTTCTTAAGTGGAGGGGCTGACGGGAATCGAACCCGCATCATTAGTTTGGAAGACTAAGGCTTTACCACTAAGCTACAGCCCCGAATCCTTGACCTAAATCGAGGACCGGGCGGAATCGGAACTCCGCGAGATCGATCATAGCGGACAGTGGAGAGTGTTTTCGTCCGTTAGACTCGGTGGGGTCGAATTCGTTTACGGATTCACCGGGGCGTAGCTCAGCTTGGTAGAGCGCCCGCTTTGGGAGCGGGAGGTCGCAGGTTCAACTCCTGTCGCCCCGACACAAACCCAGACCTTACGGCCGCAACTTGATGCGGAAATCACGAGGAGAACACACGAGCATGGCGAACAGCACCGTCGAGAAGCTGACCCCGACGCGGGTCAAGCTCACCATCACGGTCACCCCGGACGACCTCAAGCCGAGCATCGCTCACGCATATGAGCACATCGCCCAGGACATCCAGATCCCCGGCTTCCGCAAGGGCAAGGTTCCTGCTCCGATCATCGACCAGCGCGTCGGACGCGGTGCTGTTATCGAGCACGCGGTGAACGAGAGCCTCGACAAGTTCTTCCGCGAGGCAACGGTCGAGCACAAGGTGCGCGTCGTTGGCCGTCCGGCTGCAGACATCACCCAGTGGCCGAACGAGAAGGATTTCTCTGGCGACCTGCTGGTCGACGTCGAGGTAGATGTTCGCCCCGACATCGAGCTGCCTGCTTACGACGACATCACCGTCACGGTGGACGCAATCGAGGCAGACGAGGCAGCGCTTGACGCTGAGCTCGACAACATGCGTGCGCGTTTCGGCACGCTCGTTACCGTCGACCGTCCCGCTGCGAAGGGTGACTTCGTCGAGCTCGACCTCGTTGCCGCTATCGATGGCGCAGAGATTGATCGCGCAGAAGGCGTCTCCTACGAGATCGGCTCTGGCGAGCTGCTTGAAGGTATCGACGACGCGATCGAGTCCCTCACTGCTGGTGAGGACACGACGTTCCGCTCCGCTCTCGTTGGTGGCGACCACGCCGGTTCCGAAGCTGAGGTCTCTGTCTCGGTGAAGGCTGTCAAGGAGCGCGAGCTTCCAGAGGCAGACGACGACTTCGCGCAGATTGCCAGCGAGTTCGACACGATCGCCGAGCTGCGCGAGAGCCTGGCTGAGCGCGTAGCTCAGCAGGGTGTCTTCACGCAGGGCTCTGCTGCTCGCGACAAGCTCGTTGAGGCGCTGCTCGAGAAGATCGAGATCCCGGTCCCGCCGAAGGTCATCGAAGATGAGGTGCACAACCACCTCGAGGGCGAAAGCCGTCTCGACGACGATGAGCACCGTGCAGAGGTTACCGAGGCGAGCGAGAAGCAGTTCCGCACGCAGGTTCTGCTGGACACCATTGCCGAGCAGGCTGATGTGCAGGTCTCCCAGGAGGAGCTCAGCCAGTACCTGATCCAGTCGGCCTCGCAGTACGGCATGGCTCCGCAGGAGTTCGTTGAGGCGCTGCAGTCGTCGAACCAGCTTCCCGCTCTCGTCGGCGAGGTTGCCCGTAACAAGGCTCTTGCTATCGCGCTCGGCAAGGTGAAGGTTGTGGACAGCAACGGCAAGTCCGTTGACCTTTCCGACTTCATTGTCACCGACGACGAGGCTGAGGCTGCGGAGACCGAGGCTGCGGCTGAGGAGAAGCCGGCCAAGAAGGCTCCGGCCAAGAAGCCTGCCGCCAAGAAGGCTCCGGCTAAGAAGGCAGAAAAGGCTGACGATGCCGATGCCGACGCAAAGCCAGCTGCCAAGAAGCCTGCTGCTAAGAAGGCTCCGGCCAAGAAGGCTGCAGACAAGGCTGAGTAGTCAGTAAAACTTCAGAAAGAGGGCGGGTGCTGCGGCATCCGCCCTCTTTTCTTGTCGAGAGGAAGTGGCGATGAAGAGCTGGGACGACCGCGTCGACGCGGTATGGGCAGATGCTTCAGGCGAAGAAGTGGGGGCAGAAACCATCGCGCGAATCGATGCTCTTGCTGCTGAGCGCGGAGTCGATGATGCGCGCGCGGAGTTCGAGCGTGCGGGTGCGCGCGACTCGGCGGGATACCCCGCAGATGCGGTGGTGCTCTATCGTCGCGCTCTCGCACTGGGGCTTGATGATGACCATCGTGCGCAGTGCATTGTGCAACTGGCCAGTTCGTTACGCAATATGGGCGAGTATGACGAGGCGTTGACGGTCATTCAGTGCGCAGAGAGCTTGCCCGCTGGCTCCCCGTACCGAGACGCCATCGCGACAGTTCATGCTCTGACTCTCGCCAGCTCAGGCCGCCCAGCGCATGGTCTCTCGGTTGCACTCATGGCCCTTGTGCCGCACCTCCCGCGGTATCACCGATCAATGTCCGCGTACGCCCAGGAGATCGCGGAACTCGACGCTTGATATGCCGACGGCGAACACGGCCTAGCCGCCGCGTTGTCGCCGGTAGATTCGAATCACTGAAACACGGAATCAGGAGCTGACATGGCTGCAGAACCCCTCGTCGCAACGAGCGTCTTCGACAGACTGCTGAAAGATCGCATCATCTGGCTAGGCTCAGAGGTGCGAGACCAGAACGCCAACGAGATCTGCGCGAAGATTCTTCTTCTCGCCGCAGAAGACTCTGAGAAAGACATCTACCTCTACATCAACTCGCCAGGTGGCTCGATCACCGCAGGAATGGCGATCTACGACACGATGCAGTTCGTTCCGAACGACATCGTCACGGTCGGGATCGGCATGGCGGCATCTATGGGTCAGCTGCTGCTGACCAGTGGCACCAAGGGCAAGCGCTACATCACGCCGAACGCGCGTGTGCTGCTGCACCAGCCGCACGGTGGCTTTGGTGGTACGTCAAGTGACATCCAGACCCAGGCGCAGCTCATCCTCTCGATGAAGAAGCGTCTCGCAGAGATCACCGCTGGGCAGACAGGAAAGTCTGTTGAGCAGATCAACGAAGACGGCGACCGCGACCGCTGGTTCACGGCGGATGAGGCGCTCGCCTACGGTTTCGTTGACCACATTCGCGAGCACGCTAGTGATGTCGCCGGTGGCGGCGGCACTGCGGACGACGCAGCGTAATTCGGATTCGAAAGGACATCATGTACACCCCTACTTTCCAATCCGCAGGCAACATGCCTTCCAGTCGCTACGTGCTTCCACAGTTCGAGGAGCGCACGGCTTACGGCTTCAAGCGTCAGGACCCGTACAACAAGCTGTTCGAAGACCGCGTGATCTTCCTCGGCGTGCAGGTAGACGATGCATCGGCTGATGACGTCATGGCACAGCTCCTCGTCCTGGAGAGCCAGGATGCTGAGCGCGACATCACGATGTACATCAACTCACCCGGTGGTTCTTTCACCGCGATGACGGCGATCTACGACACGATGCAGTACGTTGCCCCGCAAATTCAGACGGTGGTGCTCGGACAGGCCGCCTCCGCTGCCTCGGTGCTGTTGGCTGCTGGTGCTCCGGGCAAGCGTCTCGCGCTCCCGAACGCTCGCGTTCTGATCCACCAGCCTGCTATGGGTGAGGCCGGTCAGGGACAGGCTTCTGACATCGAGATTCAGGCCGCGGAGATTCTTCGCATGCGCACCTGGCTCGAAGAGACCATGGCGAAGCACACCGGAAAGCCTGCTGAGCAGATCAACCGCGACATCGATCGCGACAACATCCTCTCCGCCGCTCAGGCGTTGGAGTACGGCATCGTCGACCAGGTGCTCACGACGCGCAAGCGCGCCTAACGCATCTGTTCATAAGGGCGTCCGTCATTACGACGGGCGCCCTTTTGCCGTCCCCGGCGGATGCGCAGTCCGTCGAGCGAGTACTGCGCATATGAGCATCCAGATGCGCGAACGCGGATATGGCTCTACGCTGGAGGAGGAAGGAGGACGCTGTGGAAGAAGATCTGCTTATGGTTCGTGTCGCTGAGCTGTACTACGACGAGAACAAAACACAGGACGAGATCGGCGGACTCCTCAAGATCTCTCGGTGGAAGGTTGGCCGCCTGCTGACCCAGGCCCGCGAGCGTGGCATCGTGCGCATCGAAATCGTTCACCCGCGCGCGCGACGCCTCGGCCTCGAGCGACTACTTGTCGATCAGTACGGATTGACTGACGCTGTCGTTGTCCCTTCGCCAGAAGGCGACGAAGGGACGCTCGAGCGCGTGGCGCAGGCCGCTGCCGACTTCTTGACAGCGTTGCGCCCTGTTCCACGCACACTCGGTGTGAGTTGGGGGCGGACACTTCGCGCCGTCGCAGAGGCACTTCCCGACGGTTGGGCAAACGGCGTTACTGTCGTTCAGCTGAACGGGGGAGTGAGCCTGAATCGCCGCTCCGGCGGCGCAGCCGGACTGGCTGTCACGATTGCTCAGCGCGCATCGGGGCAAGTATCACTGCTGCCCAGCCCCGCGATTCTTGAACGCGTAGAGACAAAGCAGGCGATTGAATCCGACCGCACTGTTGCCGCCGTTCTCGAAGAGGCAGCGGAAGCACAGGCATTCCTCTTCACAGCAGGACCGTGCGATGCCTCATCTGCACATGTCGAGAACGGCTACCTCAGTGCTGAGGATGTCGACGAGCTCGCACGGCGAGGTGCCGTCGGTGACGTTCTCGGACGATATGTCGACGCCGAAGGCAACATCGTCGACTCACAACTTGACGCACGGACGGTCGGCGTATCGCTGGACCGGCTGCGCGGCGCTACCCACGCGGTCTTCGTGACGGCAGGCCCTGCCAAGCACGACATTGCGCGCACAGTGGTCACAAGCGGACTGTGTGGCGTATTGGTGACCGATGAAACCACAGCACGAGCATTGTTGGAGGAACAGTGACGACCCAAGAACTGAGCCGCAGGGCGGCGGTGGATGTCCTCGGCGGAGAGCCGGATGACGCCACACTTCGACGCTTCCTACACGGACTTCCCGGTGTGGATGCCGTCGGTCTCGAGCAGCGCGCTGCCGGTCTCGGCACCCGCTCCATCAAGACCACATCAAAGGCGTGGGCGCTCGATACGATCATCAAGCTGATCGACCTCACGACTTTGGAAGGCGCCGACACTCCTGGCAAGGTGCGCTCGCTCGTCGCGAAGGCCAAGACGCCGGATGCCGCAGATGCGACGACCCCTCGGGTAGCCGCAGTGTGCGTCTATGGCGACATGGTCGCAGACGCCGTCACTGCCCTTGCAGGAGCGCACGGAGATCCGGACGACGGCTTGATTTCTGTCGCGGCTGTCGCCACAGCGTTCCCCAGCGGTCGGTCGTCGTTGGCGATCAAGCTCGCTGACACAGCTGAGGCGGTTGCCGCGGGCGCGGACGAGATCGATATGGTCATCGATCGCGGAGCCTTTCTTTCTGGACGCTACGGCCTCGTTTTCGATCAGATCGCTCAGGTGAAGGAAGCATGCCGTCGTGAAGACGGCTCGTACGCCTCGCTGAA
The DNA here is from genome assembly GCF_040687205.1 of Microbacterium sp. NPDC076768. Classification (NCBI taxonomy): domain Bacteria; kingdom Bacillati; phylum Actinomycetota; class Actinomycetes; order Micrococcales; family Microbacteriaceae; genus Microbacterium; species Microbacterium sp. NPDC076768. Next base: position 1,081,087 of record NZ_JBFBMU010000002.1, on the reverse strand, counting down.
GGTGATCCTGGAGACGGGTGAGCTGAACACGTACGACAACATCAAGCGTGCCTCCTGGCTCGGCATCCTGGCTGGAGGGGACTTCATCAAGACCTCGACAGGCAAGATCCAGCCTGCAGCCACGTTGCCGACCACGCTGCTGATGCTCGAAACAGTGCGGGACTGGCACAAGGGCACGGGGGAGAAGATCGGCGTCAAGCCTGCCGGTGGTATCCGCTCGTCGAAAGACGCCGTGAAGTATCTCGTCACTGTTGCAGAGACGGTCGGCGAGGAATGGCTGCAACCACACCTTTTCCGGTTCGGTGCATCCAGCCTTCTGAACGACGTGCTTTTGCAGCGTCAGAAGCTCAGCTCTGGCCGTTACTCGGGCCCCGACTACGTCACGATCGACTGACGGGAAGACAAACATGACATTTTTGGAATACGCTCCGGCACCGGAGTCCACTGCGGTCCTCAACCTCAAAGACAGCTACGGTCTGTTTATCAACGGCGAGTTCGTCGATGGGGCTGGCACACCGTTCCACTCGATCAACCCGGCCACCGAAAAGCGCATCGCAGAGATCGCCTCCGCCAGTGACGAGGACGTTGATCGTGCGGTCGCCGCCGCTCGGCGTGCCTACGACAAGACCTGGTCGAAGATGAGCGGTCGCGACAGAGGAAAGTACCTCTTCCGCATCGCTCGCCTTGTGCAGGAGCGCGCTCGCGAACTTGCTGTCGCAGAGAGCCTCGACAACGGAAAGCCGATCAAGGAAAGCCGGGACGTCGATGTGCCTCTCGTGGCTTCCTGGTTCTTCTACTACGCGGGCTGGGCAGACAAGCTCGATCACGCAGGGCTCGGCGCCAACCCCCAGGCGCTCGGGGTCGCTGGTCAGATCATCCCGTGGAACTTTCCGCTGCTCATGCTGGCGTGGAAGATCGCTCCTGCCCTCGCGGCGGGAAACACCGTGGTGATCAAGCCGGCCGAGACGACTCCGCTCACCGCGCTGATCTTCGCAGAGATTCTGCAGCAAGCGGAGCTTCCGGCTGGTGTCGTGAACATCGTCACCGGTGCGGGCGCAACGGGATCCGCGCTTGTGCGTCACCCTGACGTCAACAAGATCGCCTTCACCGGATCGACCGGGGTTGGCCGCGACATCGCGCGTGCCGTTGCGGGTACGAACAAGAAGCTGACGCTGGAACTGGGTGGCAAGGCCGCAAATATCGTGTTCGACGATGCGCCCATCGATCAGGCAGTCGAAGGTATCGTCAACGGCATCTTCTTCAACCAGGGTCACGTCTGCTGCGCTGGAAGCCGACTGCTGGTGCAGGAGTCAATCCATGATGAAGTTGTTGACCGTCTGAAGACCCGCCTGTCAACGCTTCGCCTGGGTGACCCGCTCGACAAGAACACCGACATCGGTGCCATCAACTCGTCTGCCCAGCTGGCACGCATCCGCGAACTCAGCGACATCGGCGAAGCAGAAGGCGCCGAGCGTTGGACGGCCGATTGCGCGATTCCCGAGAACGGTTTCTGGTTCGCTCCGACGATCTTCACGGGTGTCGAGGCTTCGCACCGGATTGCGCGCGACGAGGTCTTCGGCCCGGTGCTTTCGGTGCTCACTTTCCGCACACCAGCGGAAGCCATCGCCAAGGCGAACAACACGCCGTACGGTTTGTCTGCCGGTATCTGGTCTGACAAGGGATCCCGCATTTTGGCTGTCGCTGACCGCCTGCGTGCGGGGGTGATCTGGGCCAACACCTTCAACCGGTTCGACCCGGCGAGCCCGTTCGGTGGGTACAAAGAGTCGGGATATGGCCGCGAGGGTGGACGGCAGGGGCTTACTGCTTACCTCACCCCGCGAAATGCTCAGGGTTTTAGCCGAGGAGAAGGAAAATGAGCAAGCGACTTACTGTTCCCAAGACTTACAAGCTCGCGATCGGTGGAGCCTTCCCTCGCAGCGAGTCCGGCCGCACCTATGAGGTGCTGACCCGCAAGGGCGCATTCCTGGCAAACGCCGCGAAGGGCTCCCGCAAGGATGCCCGCGACGCCGTGGTCGCCGCTCGTGCCGCGGTGAAAGGATGGTCGGGAGCGACTGCCTACAACCGTGGCCAGGTGCTCTACCGCATCGCTGAGGTGCTGGAAGGCCGACGCTCGCAGTTCATCGACGAGATCGTTGCTCAGGAGGGTGTTTCCTCCTCCGCCGCAGCGACGCAGGTAGACGAAGCGATCGACCTGTGGGTCTGGTACTCCGGGTGGTGCGATAAGTACGCACAGGTCGCCGGTAACGCGAACCCGGTTTCTGGCCCATACTTCAACATCTCCGTACCCGAGCCCACCGGAGTCGTCGCGATCGTCGCTCCGCAAGACTCTGCATTGCTCGGTCTCGTATCGGTCGTGGCGCCCGCATTGGTCGCGGGAAACAGCGTGGTGGTTATCGCCAGTGAGCGGCACCCGTTGTCGGCCATCAGCCTTGCTGAGGTCCTGGCGACCAGCGATCTGCCTGGCGGCGTCGTTAACGTGCTCACGGGATCACCGGCAGAAATGGCGCCGTGGCTTGCCTCGCATCAGGACGTCAACGCGCTCGATCTAGCTGGCGCTGGTGACCTGGACTGGGTCGACATGCAGATTGCTGCGGCGGAGACTCTCACTCGCGTCTTGCCCCCTGGAGAGGTCATCGCCTCGCCGGAGCGGATTGGTGCGTTCACTGAAGTGAAGACCGTCTGGCACACGAAGAGCATGGTCTAAAAACTGGTCCAAGCGCTTTGCTGACCCGACACAGGGCCGGGCACCTCGGTGGTGCCCGGCCCTGTGTCATTACGCGATCCGACGACGGGTCCGCGCCAATGCGGCCCGGTGTCGCATGCAGCGGTTAGGCTCGAAGAACGATCTCTGATCCCACTGGGAGGACGCGCATGGCCCGCATCGGTGAAAGCGCCGACCTTTTCAAGTGTTCTTTTTGCGGAAAGAGCCAGAAACAGGTGCAGCAACTCATCGCCGGACCCGGCGTGTACATCTGCGATGAGTGCGTAGAGCTCTGCAACGAGATCATCGAAGAGCGCATGGCGGAGTCCTCCGCTGAGGGCGTCGCTGAATTTGAGCTCCCGAAACCGCGAGAGATCTTCGCGTTCCTCGAGGAGTATGTCGTCGGTCAAGAATCGGCGAAGCGCAGCCTCTCCGTCGCGGTGTACAACCACTACAAGCGCGTGCGTGCTCACGGCACATTGCAGTCGGCCGAGCAAAAGGCAGAAGAGGTCGAGATCGCGAAGAGCAACATTTTGCTCATCGGACCGACGGGTTGCGGAAAGACCTACCTCGCACAGACTCTTGCCAAGCGCCTCAACGTTCCATTCGCCGTCGCAGATGCCACCGCGTTGACGGAGGCTGGATATGTCGGCGAAGACGTCGAGAACATTCTTCTCAAGCTCATTCAGGCCGCGGATTACGACGTCAAGCGGGCGGAGCAGGGCATCATCTACATCGACGAAGTCGACAAGATCGCCCGAAAGGCAGAGAACCCTTCAATCACTCGCGATGTTTCAGGTGAGGGTGTGCAGCAGGCGCTCTTGAAGATCATCGAGGGAACCGTTGCTTCTGTGCCGCCGCAGGGCGGACGCAAGCACCCGCACCAAGAATTTCTGCAGATCGACACCTCGAATGTGCTGTTCATCGTGGCGGGCGCTTTCGCCGGACTCGACGATATTGTTTCTGCGCGCGTCGGCAAGCACGGCATCGGTTTCGGTGCGCCGCTTCACGACAAGAACAAAGACCTTGACCTCTACAGCGAAGTACTCCCAGAAGACCTGCACAAGTTCGGCCTGATCCCAGAGTTCATCGGGCGTCTGCCCGTCGTGACCTCGGTGTCGCCGCTTGATCAGTCGGCGCTCATCGACATCCTCACCGGCCCGCGCAATGCGTTGGTCAAGCAGTATCAGCGCATGTTCGAGATCGACGGTGTGCAACTTGAGTTCGAAGACGAGGCTCTGCGCTCTATCGCTGACCTCGCCGTCGAACGCAAGACGGGTGCTCGTGGTCTCCGTGCCATCCTCGAAGATGTTCTGGGCCCGATCATGTTCGAGATCCCCTCGGCAGAAGACGTCGCCAAGGTGATCGTCACTCGCGCAGCTGTCGACGAGGGCGCGCCTCCCACCATTGTGATGGAGCGCAAGCGTAAAAGCGCATGAGCCAGGATCCAGCGCCCTGGACGACAGTCGCTCGAACGACGCTGGTCGATGACCGATGGCTTCGTTTACACGCGGACGAGTGTCAAGACTCCTCTGGTAGGACGATAGCGCCGTACTACGTCATGGAATATGCAGACTGAGTCTCCGTGCTGGCGGTTGACACGAACGACAAAGCGATTGTCGTCGAAGAGCCCTGAACTGTCGGCAAGTAGGCAAACAGTCACTCGACGAGAGCGAGTCAATAGCTGTGCATACGCGTGAGTTGGATGGGCTCGGTGTCCAATTAGCCCAGAGCTACCACCAGCTCACCTGGTACAAAGCGATGGAGTGGATCGGTCGCTGAAATTGTGCATTCGCACGCGACAGACGAGTGCCCAGTCGTGGGGCTTTTAGTCCTGGAACGGGCGAGCTGTAACATCACCTGATGCTGTCTGGAAGACTTCCCAGCCGGCATCGAGCTCTGCGATCGCTCGGCCTTCCAGCCAGGTCAGCGTCCAGTGCCCGTGTGCTGCGTCGCCGAGGCTGCTTTCGACCTCAGCGATCGCCGGGCGCAGGGCCGCAGGCACCGAAGCCGGAGCTTCAGCGCCTGCGGCCCAGCGAGTGCCGAGCTGCATCAGGAGGCCTCAGTCGGGGCGAGCTCGATCGCGGTCACGGCGAATTCCTCTGCCTCACTGAATTCCAGCTCAGCAATGCGACCGACAGCCCGCAGATCGTCGGCAGCCGCGCGCAGCGCATCGAGCTTTACCGCTGGCGCGGCGATAGCCGCGCGGGAGACCGGAGTCTTCTGCGATGCCTTCGCCTCGGTCTTCGCGCGGCGGATGCCAATGAGTGCTTCGCTGGCGGCGGACAGGACGGCGGGGTCGCCTTCGATGCCAAGCGGTGTCGGCCAGGCTGCGGTGTGCACCGAGCCTTCTTCGAACCAAGACCACGCTTCTTCAGTCGCGAACGAGAGCACGGGCGCGAGTAGGCGCAGGAGCGTCGAAAGAGCCAACCGCAGCGACAGAGCCGCAGAGGCTTGTCCAGGATCGGCTTGGTTGTAAGCACGCTCCTTGACGAGCTCCAGGTAGTCATCACAGAAGGTCCAGAAGAAGGCCTCGGTGAGTTCCAGAGCGCGAGCAGCGTCGTACCGGTCGAACGCCTTGGTCGCCTCGGCGACGACACCATCGAGGGCGGTCAGCATCGACGCATCAAGTGCGTGCGAAACCTCGGCGCCCTCCGGCACGGGGAACGACAAGACGAACTTCGCCGCGTTCAGTACCTTGATAGCCAGTCGGCGGCCGATCTTCACCTGTGTCGGGTTCTGCGGGTCGAACGCCGCGTCCATACCGAGACGGCTGGAAGCCGCCCAATACCGCACAGCGTCGGAGCCGTGCTTGTCGAGCACATCAGCCGGGGTGACCACATTGCCCTTTGACTTCGACATCTTTTTGCGGTCGGGGTCGACGATGAAGCCAGAAATCGCGGCGTTGCGCCACGGGGTCCTGTCGTCTTCGAGGGCGGAGCGCAGCATCGTAGAGAACAGCCAGGTGCGAATGATGTCTTGGCCTTGGGGGCGCAGGTCAAACGGTGCCGTCAGCTCCCACAGTTCCTCGTCACGCTGCCAGCCGCCTGCCAGCTGCGGGGTGAGGGAGGACGTAGCCCATGTGTCGAGAATGTCGGCCTCGGCCTCAAACCCGCCAGGAACCCCGCGCTGTTCTTCCGTGTAGCCGGCAGGTACGTCGGTGGTCGGGTCGATTGGCAGGGATGCGGCGTCCGGTGTGAGGACCCTGTCGTAGTCGCGTTCCCCGTTTTCGTCGAGTCCATACCAAAGCGGAATCGGCACACCGAAGAAGCGCTGACGCGACACCAGCCAGTCACCGGTGAGGCCGCCGACCCAGTTCTCGTACCGCACGCGCATAAAGTCGGGGTGCCATGCGAGGTCTTGTCCGTGCGCGATCAACTTGTCGCGGAGTTCGCCGTCGCGCGCGCCGTTGCGGATGTACCACTGACGTGTGGAGACGATCTCGAGTGGGCGGTCGCCCTTCTCGAAGAACTTCACGGCGTGATTGAACGGCTTGCCCACCGCCGTCATGTCGCCGGTCTCCTGCAACTTCTCCACGATCGCCTTGCGAGCACTGAAGACTGTCTTCCCCGCGAGCTGGTCGTTGTACCAGGCGACGGCGTCTGCATCGGCAACAGACGCAGGCGCCTCTGGGAGGAATCGGCCGTCGAGACCGATCGTCGTCATGTTGGGCAGTGGCTCATTGTCGCTGGTGCGCAGTTCACGCCACCACACGATGTCTGTCACGTCGCCGAACGTACACACCATCGCCGCTCCGGTGCCTTTGTCTGGCTGTGCGAGGTGGTGCCCGTGGATCTCGATTTCGGCGCCGAAGAAAGGCGTGCGCACCTTGGTGCCGATGAGGTGCTTGTGCGGACCCTCTGGGTGCGTCACCAGAGCAATGCACGCGGGCAACAGTTCCGGACGGGTGGTGTCGATGGTGAGCGAGCCTGAACCGTCAGCGAAAGGGAATTCGATGGTGTGGTACGCGGCTTGCTGGTCGCGATCTTCAAGCTCGGCCTGCGCAATCGCGGAGCGGAAGTCGATGTCCCACAGGGTGGGGGCCATCGCCTGGTATGCCTCGCCACGCTCAATGTTGCGCAAGAAAGCGAGCTGGCTCTGCCGGATCGTGTCGTCCGAAATCGTGCGGTAGGTCTGTGACCAGTCCACGCTCAATCCGAGCTGGCGGAACAACGCTTCGAACTGCTTCTCGTCTTCGATCGTGAGGCGTTCGCACAGATCGATGAAGTTGCGGCGGCTGATCGGCTGCTGGTCAGCGGCGCGGCTGGACTTGTTGTCTCCACCCTCGAACGGGGGAGTGAAGTCTTCGGTGTAGGGGAGCGACGGGTCGCAACGCACTCCGTAGTAGTTCTGCACTCGGCGCTCGGTGGGCAACCCGTTGTCGTCCCACCCCATCGGGTAGAACACGGTCTTGCCGCGCATGCGCTCGAAGCGGGCCTTTACGTCGGTATGGGTGTACGAGAACACGTGTCCGATGTGCAGGCTGCCAGAGGCCGTCGGCGGGGGAGTGTCGATCGAGTACACGCCGTCACGGCCGCTCTGTGCCGCACGAATGCGGTCGAACAGGTAGGTGCCCTGCTCTGCCCACGCGGCATCCCACTTTGTCTCGAGGCCTTCGAGTGCTGGCTTGTCAGGAATCTGGTTCGGCGATGATGCGGAAGCAGGCATGGACGTCTCCTCGAGCGATGTATGCGGCACTGTGTGAGCGTGCCTGAGTGTGGGTGGTGTCGCCCATTCTACCGAGCGAAGTACTGCGGGGACTCCGCTGCAAATCGACCCCGTCCAACAATTCGCCGTAAGATGGAGATATCCCGACCCGCTCGTTCTGAGGAACCGCTATGCCCGCAAATACTGTGCGTCGTCTCCTGCCCTTCGTGGCACTCACCGCAGCCAGCGCACTGGTGCTCAGCGCCTGCGCCACGCCTGCTTCGGAAGAGGGGGGCGGCGAGCTCGTCTGGTCAATTGAGGGAGCGAACCTGTCTGCGGGGCACATGGATCCGCAGGTGAGCCAGCTCGATGTCTCCGGAATGGTGCAGCGGGCGGTGCTCGACTCGCTGGTGTTCCAGGAGGCAGACGGCACGTTTACCCCCTGGCTCGCAAAGGAGTGGACGGTTTCGGACGACAGCACCGAATACACCTTCGTGCTTCGTGATGATGTGACGTTCACTGATGGTGAAGCGTTCGATGCCGCGGCAGTGAAAGCGAACTTCGATCGCATCGTCGATCCGGAAACCGCCTCCGCGCAGGCCGCGAGCATGCTCGGATCCGATTTTTATGACGGTACAGAGGTCATCGATGACTACACCGTCACGGTGTCTTTCACTCAGCCGTATGCACCCTTCCTGCAGGCGGCAAGCACTGCACAGCTCGGTTTCTACTCGCCAGCCGTGCTCGAATCCTCGGCAGATCAGCTGAAGGCTGGCGGACCTGGCATCACCGTCGGCACTGGACCGTTCGAGCTGACGGAGTACACGCCAGACCAAGAGCTCGTTTACACCCGCAACGATGACTATGCGTGGGGCCCTCACGAAGCGAAGGCGCCTCAGTTCGAGACGTTGCGCGTCGAGGTGCAGCCGGAGGCATCGGTGCGCACGGGGGTGGCGGAGAGTGGGGAGGCAGATCTTGCGAGCAACATTCCTCCGAACCTGGCCCAAGACCTGGACGAAAGCCTCACTGTCGACTCGATCGAGTACCCCGGGCTGCCGTACTCGCTGTACCTGAATGAGGAGTACGGTGTGTTCGCCGACGAGAAGGTGCGCCAGGCGTTCGCGCGCGGCATCGATATCGACGCCGCGGTGGAAGAGATCTTCTTCGGACAATACCCTCGCGCGTGGAGCATTTTGGGTTCAACAACTCCTGGATACGACTCGACGCTCGAAGACAGCTGGCCGTTCGACCAGGATGCGGCTAACGCTCTGCTCGACGACGCGGGATGGACAGAGCGCGACGAGGATGGCATTCGCATGAAAGACGGCGAGCGTCTTTCGGTGCGGTGGATTGCATGGACGCCGGTTCCGGATGACCGTGCGGCGCTCGCCAACGCGATCCAGTCTGATTTGAAGGCGATCGGGTTTGAGGTGGAGCGTGAGGTGCTGGAGCCCGGCGCGTACAACGAGCAGTATGAGCCGAAGACGTTCGATCTGACTGACTGGGGCTTCTCCGGTGTAGACCCTGATCTGTTGCGCAGTCATCTGCACACCGATGGGTTCCAGAACGCGTCCCAGGTGAGCGACCCCGAGATTGACGCGCTGTTGGAGCAGGCGGTGGCCAGCAGTGATCAGGACGAACGCAACGAGCTGTACACCCAGTTGCAGCAGTGGAACGCGGAATACACAGCGATCGTTCCCCTGTACAGCCCCGCTGCCATTACAGCGGTCGGCGAGCGGGTGGAGGGGTTGGAGTACGACCTGTACGGTCGTCCGCTGTTCTACGATGTGACGGTCGGCTAAAGCGCTGGCTGAGCGGAGGGAGTGAGTGGTGAAGGCTGCTCTCTTCCGCGCCGCCGGTCTCATCGCCTCTGTTGTCGTCGTGCTCTGGGGCGCGGCGACGGTGGCATTCCTCGCATTCCGGGTGATTCCCGGAGATCCGGTGTCGGTGATGCTGGGACCCCAAGCGCAGGTGAGCGAAGCGGTGAAGGATGGCATTCGCGCCGACCTCGGGTTGGATCGACCACCGTTCGAGCAGTACCTCTCGTATATCGGCCAGTTGGCACGCGGGGACCTGGGGGAGTCTTACCAGTTGCGCATGCCGGTGACCGAGGTGATCGGCAGGCAGCTGGGGGCGACTATCCAACTCTCCGTCTTGGCTCTCCTGCTTGCCGTGGTGCTTGCGTTGATCGTGACCGTCTTCGTGCGCGGCACTGTGGGGAGAACGATTGCCGCCAGTGTGGAGCTGGTGGTGCTGTCGTCTCCCGTGTTCTGGATCGGACTCGTGTTGCTCAGCGTGTTCGCTTTCGGCCTGGGCTGGTTCCCGGTATCAGGGGCACGTAATCCGGCCACTCTTGTGCTTCCGGCTGTGACGCTTGCTCTTCCCGTTGCGGCGTTGCTCAGCCAGGTGCTGCGAGATGCGCTCATGCAGGCAGAGCGGATGCCGTTTGCAGAGACTGTTCGTGCACGGGGGGCGACACCCTCTTGGTTCACGTTGCGGCATGGACTGCGCCACGGCGCGGCATCGGCGATCACACTCGCCGCCTACCTGACCGGTTCAGTGCTCGGGGGTGCGGTGCTCGTCGAGACAGTGTTTGCTCGACCGGGGCTTGGTCGAGTCACCCTTGCCGCTATCAGCGACCGCGATCTCCCCGTCATCACTGGCATCATTCTGCTGAGCGCACTCGTGTTCGTTGTCGTGAACCTTCTCGTTGAGCTCCTCCAGCCCTTGATTGATCCGCGCGCGAGGTCGAATGGTCACAGGGGGCTTCGATGAAGCGCGCGCAACGCATTCTGCTGTGGGCAGCGATTGCGGTTCTCGCTGTGATCGGATTCGCGGCCCTATGGCCTGCGGTGCTCGCCACTCACGATCCCCTCCAAACGGATGTTCGCGGTGCCCTGCTCCCGCCCAGTGCGGAACACTTCTTCGGTACAGACCAGAGCGGTCGCGACGTCTTCTCGCGCGTGGTCTACGGCGCAAGTCGCTCTTTGGGGATCGGACTCTTTGCGACCACCGTTGCTCTCACCGGAGGCTTATTGATCGGGGGGCTCGCGGGAGTAGCGCCAAAACCGGTCGACACCACCGTGATGCGAGTAAACGACGTCCTGATGGCTTTTCCCGAGTTCCTCGTCGCACTGGTTGTCGTAGCCGTGCTGGGACCAGGACCCGTGAATATCGCGATCGCCGTGACGGTAGCTGCCGTTCCCGTCTACATCAGGCTCGCCCGCGTACAGACGCAGACGCTGCGAAGGGCGGAGCACGTAGAGGCGGCTCAGATCTTGGGGGTGCCGCCGGTGCGTGCCTTCTTCCGGCATGTGCTGCCGGGCGTCATCGGCGCGCTGAGTGTGCTGGCGACCATCGGGATCGGCTCCAGCATCCTCGCGGCCGCAGGTCTGAGTTTCCTTGGGCTTGGCCCTTCCGAGCCCACACCAGAATGGGGCCTGATGCTTGCGGGCGGACGAAACGTGCTCGGCCAAGCCTGGTGGATCTCGTTGTTCCCCGGCATTGCCATCACTCTCACTGTCGTTTCGGCAACGGTAATCGGACGCATCCTGCGCGCACGGGCAGACAGGGGAGCATCATGACCGCGGCGCTCGAAGTGCAAGGGTTACGGGTAGCGTTCGCCAGCGACCGGGTTGTTGACGGTGTCTCTTTCGCGGTGGAACAGGGCGAGTGCGTCGCAATTGTCGGCGAATCTGGTGCAGGTAAGTCCCTGACCGCCAGAGCGCTCCTGGGTTTGTTGCCCCCAGACGCCACCGTCGGCGTAGACCATCTCCGTATCGATGGCACCGACGCGAGCGAGTTTGCCGAGCGAGAGTGGAGGAAGATCCGCGGCGACCGCATCGCGCTTGTCTCCCAAGATGCGCTCGTTTCCCTTGACCCGTTGCGTCGCATCGGCGCAGAAATTGAGGAACCGCTGCGCCTGCACCGGCTGGTGCATTCACGGGCCGGTCGACAACAGCGTGTGCAGGACCTGTTGCAGCGCGTATCGATGCCAGAGGGGGAAAGGCGAGCGAAACAGTACCCGCACGAACTCTCTGGCGGTCTACGGCAGCGTGCCTTGATCGCTTCCGCGCTCGCCGCAACTCCCACAATCCTGATAGCTGACGAGCCCACCACCGCCCTCGATGCGACCGTGCAGGCCCGCATCCTGGCGCTCCTGCGTGAGATTACCGATGCCGGAACGGCCGTGGTCTTCATCAGCCACGATTTTGCGGCCGTCCGACAGCTCGCCGACAGAGTGCTCGTGATGAGGGCAGGGGAAGTAGTGGAATCAGGTGCCGTCAGTGAAGTGTTAGAAAGACCCCAGCACGAATACACTCAGCAGCTCATCGCTGCCACCATGCACGCACCCAGAGTCACTGACCCCACGGACACGGCACCGCTACTGGTAGCTAACGACCTCTCCAAGAGCTTCTCCAACGCCCCAGCAGTTGCCGGAGCGAGCTTTACCGTCGCCGAAGCTCAGACGATCGGGGTCGTGGGGGAATCAGGGTCAGGCAAGACCACACTCGCGCGAATGATCGTCGGCATCGAAGCACCAGATACGGGCACTCTGCTGTGGAGGAGCAATCCGCGAGTGCAACTCGTGCACCAAAACCCGTTGGGGGCATTCGACCCGAGATGGACGATCGAGCGATCGCTTCGAGAGGCCCTCGAAGCGGGTGGCGTCGAGCGCAGCCAGCGCACACGGCGCGTTACCGATCTCCTGGAGGAAGTCGGGCTCCCAGCAGAACTTGCTGCGCGGCGACCACACGCTCTCTCGGGCGGTCAACGACAGCGCGCAGCCATCGCCAGAGCGCTCGCCGCAGACCCCAACGTGTTGGTGCTGGACGAACCGGTTTCGGCGCTTGACCCGTCGGTACGCGAACGTGTGTTGCGGCTTCTCGAACGGCTACAGCAGGAGCGACAACTGACCATGATCCTTGTCTCGCACGATCTGGACGTGGTGGGAGCTGTCGCCGATTACGTACTGGTGATGCAAGAAGGACGGATTGTGGAGCAGGGCGCCACGGCAACGGTGTTCTCAGCGCCGCAGCATGCGTTTACGCGGGAGCTGTTGGCAGCGAGCGGGCGCGTCAATCTTTGATCTGGATGCCAAGGCTGACCGCGAACATCGGCGCGAGCTGCTGCATTTGAAACGGCGTGAATGTGGCACCGCGCAGGCTGTTCGCATCGAGATACGCCGACGCATCGAGTCCTCGTAGATCAACGTCTTTCGCACGCATCCCTCGCGGATCGACCTCGTCGCTTGACGTAGCAGTGAAACGCACGCGGGTGAGTGTAGACAGCGGCATATCGATCGTGCGGATAGCGCAACCGGACACTTCCAGATCGCTCACCTTCGCCCCACCGAGATTCAGGTACTCGACTCGCACGTCGTTCAGCTCTAGCTCCGAAATGCGCGCCTCACTGAGATCAAGAGTGCCGATCCGTCCGCCACTGATACGCAGCCGTCGCACGTTGGTATCGCGCATACGCAGCGAAGCGATGCGTGCGTCAACGATCTCTACATCGAGAAGCGTCGCACTCGTCAAATCAACAGTGTCGGCCTCGGCACTGACCCTGCACTGCTCCAGCATCGCGTAGGCGAGATCAACGGCCCCGCTGAGTTCAAGGCGAGATGCGATGAGGTCTGCACTGCGCCGCGGTGTCGCCAGCTCCAGCACCGGCGGAACATCAGGAGCCGAGACGCGGGGAGGAGCAGGAGACTCAGATGTGCGGGCCATCCCTCGAGCGTATGGCGAGCCGACGACATCCACGTCCACGAGCTGCAGTCGCCGCGCGCTATGACGTACCTGGTGCCAGACTCCACCGAGCCGAGAATCCGCAAAGGCGCGCTCGACGTGGACGCGTTCGCGTGACAGGCAACGACTGACGGGGACTATCCATGACCGTGGTCGGCGTGGTTGGTTATTTCAGCCACGGGTAGACGTAGGTGCAGGAGACTTCGTCGGTCGTTGACACTTCGGTCACGACCAGTTCGTTGTCGATGTAGATCTTGCAAGTGAGGGGTTCGGCAGGCCCGATCTGTGCTGTCACATGCACAGTTGCCCGGGTTCCCTCGGCGCCAAAGGAGTGTCGGTCACCAGAGCCCCAGATCTCAGAGGACGAATACTCACCCCCGTCGTAGTTGACCCGCATGATGTCGGATCCAGACGCCTCAATCGAAACCAGGCGGGGTCGGTTTCGTTCGGCATTCACGCCGACAATGGTGGCGATGACCATGACGACCGCCGCCAGAACGGCAACCACAGCGAGAATTGAGGACGTGCGTCGACGGGCGGGATTAGAACGTGTCTTCAATGCGGCGACGACAGCCCACACACCGAGTGTGAGCGCGACGATGACAAACGGCAGCCGCACCAGGGCTGGTTGCAACGCGAACGGAACAACAGCGATCACAACCGCCGCAACACCCCACCACGGACTCACTGCCCGAGCAGCGTCACCACCGGAACTCTCTTCAGACATCGTCTGAGAGTACACGGCGGGGTGAGCCGTCGGCGCGGTTGATTATTTCAGCCACGGGTAGACGTAGGTGCACGAGACTTCGTCGGTCGTTGACACTTCGGTCACGACCAGTTCGTTGTCGATGTAGATCTTGCAAGTGAGGGGTTCGGCAGGCCCGATCTGTGCTGTCACGTGCATGGTTGCTTGGGTTCCCTCGGCGAGGAAAGAGTATCGGTCACCAGAGCCCCAGATCCCGGAATACGGATAGTCACCTCCGCTGAACTTGACCCGCATGATGTCGGATCCGGTTGCCTCAACGACAACCACGCGGGGGCGGTTTCGCTCGGCATTCACGCCGACGATGGTGGCGATGACCATGACGACCGCGGCCAGAACGGCAACCACAGCGAGGATCGAGGACGTGCGTCGACGGGCGGGTTTGGAGCGTGTCTTCAATGCGGCGACGACGGCCCACGCCCCGAGCGCGAGGGCGACGATGACGAACGGCAGCCGCACCAGGGCTGGTTGCAACGCGAACGGAACAACAGCGATCACAACCGCTGCAACACCCCACCACAGGCTCACTGCCCGAGGAGCGTCGCCACCGGAACTCTCTTCAGACATCGTCTGAGAGTACACGGCGGGGTGAGCCGTCGGCGTGGTTGATTATTTCAGCCACGGGTAGACGTAGGTGCAGGAGACTTCGTCGGTCGTTGACACTTCGGTCACGACGATTTCGTTGTCGATGTAGATCTTGCAGGTGAGGGGTTCGGCAGGCCCGATCTGTGCTGTCACGTGCACAGTTGCCCGGGTTCCCTCGGCGAGGAAAGAGCTTCGGTCACCAGAGCCCCAGATCTGAGAAGCCGAATACTCACCCCCGTCGTAGTTGACCCGCATGATGTCGGATCCAGACGCCTCGATCGTGACCACGCGGGGTCGGTTGCGCTCGGCATTCACGCCGACGACGGTGGCGATGACCATGATGACCGCGGCCAGAAGCGCAACCACAGCCAGGATCGACGACGTGCGTCGATGGGCGGGTTTGGAGCGTGTCTTCAATGCGGCGACGACGGCCCACGCACCGAGCGCGAGGGCGACGATGATGAACGGTAGTCGCACCAGGGCTGGTTGCACTGCGAACGGAACGGTAGCGATCACAACCGCCGCAACACCCCACCACGGACTCACCGCCCGAGTAGCATCGCCGCTAGAGACCTCTTCAGACATCGCACCCCACTACATTGCCAGTTAGCTCGTCTGAGCGTACACGGCTGGGTGAGCCGTGGATCTGATTGCATCGAGCGCGGTGTGGCTAATCGTGGACTATAGATTAGCTTCAATGATTGAACCCGGCGGTTCAAGCATTGAAGACCGGAGACTCGTAGTAGCAAGGTGCAAGGGGGAGCCGAAATGGCTGTGGCATATGAAGACTTGGCTGACTTCAAAGGAAAGGTGTATCGGGCCGCGATCGATTGTTGGATGGCGGATCAAGGCTTCTCGCCGCCGGCCGGCGCAGAACACACGTATGCCAAATTTGGCTGGGCCCCGTTCCAGTACCACCGGCCAGATGAGAATGGGAATGGCGGCGGAAAGAGCGTCGGCTATGGCGATGGGGTCAATTGCGAAGCCGCCATGGACAGTGTTCGTGCTGCTGTCGACCGTGTTGTGGACCCATGGCTTTCGTTGCCAACCGGTACCGGATTAGGTGCCTACAAAGACTCGGCGAATGGATCAAGCGCGATTCTGGGGAACTCCCGTGAGAATAGCCCGGAACTCGAGGACTCCCGCGCACAGGTTGCAAGCGTGGCATCTGGCAATTTGAAGGGAATGTTTGTCGCGCCGTTCGTCGATAAGTACTGCTCGCAACTGTTGACGGTCGTCCATGGAATCGGCGACGGTTGCGTGATCCTGGCGGCAAGCTACGCTGCCGAGGAAGAACTCTGGCCAGCAGCACGTGAGGATGTCGCAAGACTCTGTTTTCAGGCTTGGGAAGCGTGGACTAAGGCTGCGGCAGAGGCTGAAGTCGCGAACTCCAAGGCCGCGCTGGCGGTTGTCGGGGCAGTGGCTTCCGGCGTGGCAGCCGTCGTGACAGCTGGTGCGGCACTGGCAGCGACGACTGTGACGGCAGCCGCGGCCTCCGCCGCGGCCGCTTCTGGCGTCCTCGGCTCCGTTGGTGGAGCCGCCTCAGTGGCGCTGGCCGGAATCGACCGCGAAGTTGCTGTCAACGGGAGCAGTTTTGACAGTATTTTAGAATCGCTCAGCGAGGCGCTCGAAGGTCTGAGCGCCACCATCGCAGAGCAAGACAAGAGACTCAACCTGATGCTCTCTCAGATGGACGACGAGATCTATTCGAGCCGAGCCAGTTACGATCTCGACTACTTTGTGCTGGCCGACTACCCCCTGACAGACGGCACCATGGCGATGGACCCGACGTCAACCTCCTTGATCAAGCAGAATATGACGCGCGTGCACAGCTCCATGGCCGAAGCGGGATCCGCGTTAGGCGCGGAACCAGGCTCAAATCCTTCAGTGCGTCCCTCCTCGATTGGGGTTTCGGTCGACGGGACCTACACCGCAGCATCATCGCTGTTCAGTCGTTTGCGCGGTTGCCTCACACGTTCGACCGAAGAATACGCTCGCGGGGTTGCGCTCTTCGACGCGACAGTTGCGGACTACTTCCAGACCGAAGAGGACGCCAAGGCTACCGTCAAGCAACTTCATGATGCGGAGCTCGGAGTCTCGGAGGTGACCTGGTGAGCGACCTCGTGAGCCGAGTGCTCGGACCGATCGTGCTTAACGGCGGCAGAGGGGGCGGGTTTTTAGAGAGCACGATGCAGATTCAGCACCATACCGTGCCGGTAACCCTGGAAATAGACGAACCCGGCAAGCTCGATGACAAACTTGTCGAGACCATCGATGCGGTTCTTGAAAACTTCGACCGAGTGCAGCCGATGATCGACGACGTGCTTCGTGCTGGCTTTCGCAACGGCGCATCGTCTATGAGTCGACTCTTCGAAGCATGGAAGTCGGCCGACTCGCGGAGGCAATCTTCAACGAGAGAAGAGTTTCTGGCCACACTGGTGCCGATCAAATTGCGCTTCAGTCCAGACATCGAATCGTCACACGCTGACCGCATGGCGATCACGTATTGCGTAGGCGACGAGCCGTTTTTGGGCGAAGCGAAGGTGCGATTCATCGACAGGGTCGGACCGGAACTGGCTCCGTAGGCCACCTTCCTCTGGTGGACGGCGAGCGGACGACATCGACGCCCACGAACTGTGCACTCGCGTACACTGGAGATACGAGCATTGATCCGGCATCACCGGGGAGCTCTCGGAAGAACAGCCCGGCAACGGGCCCAGTAGAACCGAGCGGGGCAGGCCCGTCACAGCCGCAGTGAAAGTGGTCCCAGGTCCCTGCGCTTGTCGAAGGGTCTTGGAGGCACGCGAGGTGGTACCGCGGTCCGTGAGGGTCGTCCTTGCAAGAGCATCCGCCACGACGAACACTGCGAGACACGATGACCTACCCCCGCCCTTCGACAAGCTCAGGGACCCACGCCTCCGGCTCAGGGGCTGACGCCTCTGGATCAGGGACCCACGACTCTGGAGCAGGGGCTGACGCCACAGGCGGCAGCGCCTTCGGACCGGCCGCTGTTGCGCCCAGCCCTCGGTTCCCACAGATCGAGGAAGAGGTGCTCGCGTACTGGAAGCAAGACGACACGTTCCGTGCGTCGATCGACCAGCGCGAAGGCGCGCCAGAGTGGGTGTTCTACGACGGCCCACCATTCGCAAACGGTCTTCCGCACTATGGGCATCTGCTGACGGGCTACGCGAAAGACGTCTTCCCACGCTTCCAGACGATGATCGGCAACAAAGTCGACCGCGTTTTCGGGTGGGACACCCACGGCCTCCCTGCTGAACTCGAAGCGATGAAGCAGCTCGGCATCACCGAAAAGGCCCAGATCGAAGAAATGGGCATCGACGTCTTCAACGCGAAGGCGAAGAGCTCGGTGCTCGCCTACACGCACGAGTGGCAGGACTACGTCACCCGCCAGGCGCGCTGGGTCGACTTCGAACGCGGTTACAAGACGCTCGACCTCGGCTACATGGAGAGTGTCCTCTGGGCATTCAAGACCCTCTACGACAAGGGGCTCGCGTACGAGGGCTACCGCGTGCTTCCATACTGCTGGCGTGACGAGACGCCGTTGTCCGCACACGAGCTGCGCATGGATGACGACGTCTACAAGATGCGTCAAGACCCGTCGGTGACTGTCACCTTCCCCCTCACCGGTGCGAAGGCAGAAGCGCTCGGACTCACCGGGGTGCGCGCACTCGCCTGGACGACGACGCCGTGGACGCTTCCCACCAACCTTGCGCTCGCTGTGGGACCGGAGATCGAATATGTCGTTCTTCCTGCAGGGCCCAACGGCGCTGCCGATGTGCACCAGACTCCTGGCACCGCAGACGCGGCGGTAGAGGCATCTGCTCACCGCTACCTTCTCGCACGCGAACTGCTGGGCGGCTATGTCAAAGACCTCGGCTACGAGAGCACCGAAGATGCCCTCGCTGCGGTGAGCATGACCCTCCGTGGCGCGGAGCTGCAGGACGTGACCTACGATCGGCTGTTCGACTACTACGCCGACGCAGAGATCTACGGCACGGAGAACGCCTGGCGCATCCTCGTCGACGACTACGTCACGATCAGCGACGGCACCGGCATCGTGCACCAGGCGCCGGCCTACGGTGAAGACGACTTGCGCGTCGCCGGCGCGGCAGGCATCCCTACGATCCTCTCGCTTGACGACGGCGGAAAGTTCCTTCCGAACGTGACAGATGTCGCCGGACAGCTGTGGATGGACGCGAACACGCCGCTGGTGCGTCTGGTGCGTGAGCGCGGTCGCCTCATCCGTCTGCAGAGTTACGACCACTCCTACCCGCACTGCTGGCGCTGCCGTAACCCTTTGATCTACAAGGCAGTTTCGAGCTGGTTCATCCGGGTCACGGACATCAAAGACGACATGCTCGCCAACAACGAGCAGATCGAGTGGGTCCCCGAGAACGTCAAGCACGGCCAGTTCGGTAAGTGGCTGGAGGGCGCCCGCGACTGGTCCATCAGCCGCAACCGGTACTGGGGCTCGCCTATCCCGATCTGGAAGAGCGATGACCCTGAGTACCCTCGCGTCGACGCTTACGGCTCTTTGGAAGACATGGAGCGAGACTTCGGTACGTTGCCTCGCAACCCCGAGGGTGAAGTCGACCTGCACCGTCCGTACATCGACGACCTCACGCGTCCGAATCCGGATGACCCCACGGGTAAAAGCACGATGCGTCGCATCGAAGACGTCTTCGATGTCTGGTTCGACTCTGGCTCAATGCCATACGCGCAGGTGCACTATCCGTTCGAGAACCAGGAATGGTTTGACTCCCATGCACCGGCAGACTTCATCGTCGAGTACATCGGTCAGACCCGCGGCTGGTTCTATGTGATGCATGTGCTGTCGACCGCGTTGTTCGACCGGCCAGCGTTCACCGGTGTGAGCTGTCACGGCATCGTCCTGGGCAGTGACGGCTACAAGATGTCGAAGTCGTTGCGCAACTATCCCGACGTTTCTGAGGTGCTCGACCGCGACGGTTCAGACGCCATGCGCTGGTTCCTGATGTCTAGCTCGGTACTGCGCGGTGGCAATCTCGCCGTTACGGAGGAAGGTATCCGCTCCGGGGTGCGGGAATTCCTGTTGCCGTTGTGGAACTCCTGGTACTTCTTTGCGACGTATGCCACGGCGTCGACGAGTGATGGCTATGTCGCGTCGTGGCGCACCGACTCCACAGACGTGCTCGATCGCTACATCCTGGCCAGGCTCGGCGACCTCGTCCGCGACGTTCGCGCGGACTTGGAAGGTCTCGATTCCACGACAGCGTCCGCTCGTCTGCGTGACTTTGCTGAGGTGCTCACGAACTGGTACATCCGGCGTTCGCGGGATCGGTTCTGGACAGGGGTGACGGAAGATCCGAAGAGCCGTGAGGCGTTTGACACGCTGTACACGGTCTTGGAGACGCTTACCCGTGTTGCGGCGCCGCTTGTGCCTCTCATCAGTGAGCGCGTGTGGCAGGGGCTCACTGGCGGCCGAAGCGTGCACCTGACCGACTGGCCAGACGACACGCAGTTCCCCGCGGCGGATGAAATCCGCGACGCAATGGATGCGGTCCGCGAGTTGTCCAGCGTCGGTAATGCCCTCCGCAAGAAGGAGAAGCTGCGCGTCAGGCTCCCGCTCGCCCGGTTTACCGTGGTCTCTCCGCTGGCAGCCTCGCTCGGTCAGTTCGAAGGAATCCTGCGGGAGGAGCTCAACGTCAAGGCCGTCGAGCTCGTCACCCTCGCCGACGAGACGGCAGCGGAGTATGGCATCGCGCACCGGCTCAGCGTCAACGCTCGTGCCGCAGGTCCGCGCCTCGGCAAAGACGTGCAGAAGGTTATTCAGGCTTCGCGCTCTGGCGACTGGAGCGAGTTCAGTGGCGTCGTCACAGCCGGGGGGATCGAGCTCGAGCCCTCCGAATACGAACTCGTGCTTGAGACCACTGGTCGCCCTGAAGGCGAAGCGTTGGCCATCGTCCCGACCGGTGGCTTTGTGCTCCTTGATACGAAGACGACGACAGAGCTGGAGGCAGAGGGGCTGGCACGCGACGTCATTCGTGCCGTGCAAGAGACCCGCAAGAACGCCGGCTTTGATGTGAGTGACCGTATCCAGCTCGTGCTGCGGTTCGGAGACGATGCAGACACGACAGCGGTCGTCTCTGCCTTTGAACTGGCAGGCATCGCCGCAGAGACTTTGGCGGAAGAGTACTTCGTCATCGACGCGCAGGGCGATTCGATCTTCGGGCATGGCGCGGTGTTGGCCGCGGCTGGAGGACTGACGCCGGAGTTCTCGGCAGAGATTCCCGCAGGCACCTACGCCAACGCGGGTGACTTTACGATTTCGGTGACCAGGATGGGAGCAGAAGCATGAGCGCCAAAGACCGCGCGGATGCCGTCTACGAGTCTCTGCTGAGTCGGGCAGGGGAGCGGTGGGTGCAGCCCCGCAAGGAGCGCACTGCGCGCATCCTGGCTTTTCTCGACGACCCGCAGCGCACCTATCGTGTCGTGCATGTCACCGGGACCAACGGGAAGACCTCAACGGCCCGCATGATCGAGAGCCTGCTGAGGGCACACGATCTGCGCACCGGACTCTTCACGAGTCCGCATCTGGAGCGTTTCACCGAGCGCATCATGATCGATGGAGAACCGATCTCCGATGAGGCAGTGGCTGATGCCTGGGACGAGATTCTGCCGTTCGTCGACATCGTCGATGCGGAGCTTGAGGCAGCGGACGACGCCCCGTTGACGTTCTTTGAGCTGCTGACGGTGCTGGCATTCGTCGCGGTAGCTGACGCACCGATCGATGTACTGGTGCTCGAAGTCGGCATGGGCGGGGAGTGGGATTCCACGAATACCGCCGATGGCGACGTGGCGGTATTCGCCCCCATCGACATCGATCACGCAGACCGCCTCGGCAGCACAATTGCAGAGATCGCGCAGGTGAAGGCGGGCATCATTAAAGAGGGCGCCGCCGTCGTCTCCGCGCAGCAACCTGCAGAGGCCGTGGAGGTGCTTCGTCGCGTGGCCGCAGAGCGCAACGCGACAATCGTGTTCGAGGGTGAAGAGTTCGGACTCACCGAGCAGAAACTCGCGGTGGGAGGGCAGCTTCTTACGGTTCGAGGTCTTGCAGGCGAGTACACCGAGGAGTACTTGCCGATGTATGGCGCTCACCAGGGGCATAACGCAGCTCTTGCGGTCGCCGCCGTCGAGTCATTCATCGGAGGTGCGACGCAGCAGATCGCGGCAGATATCGTCACCGCAGGCTTGCAGGAGAGTGCTTCGCCCGGCCGGCTACAACTGCTCGGTATCGCACCGACCGTGATCGTCGACGCCGCGCACAATCCGCACGGTGCGAAGGCATTGGCGCAGGCGCTGGACGACAGCTTCGACTTCGACGAGTGGGGACTAGTGCTCGGGGTTCTGTCCGACAAGGACGCCGCAGGCATCGTCGCCGAACTCGCTCCTGCGGTCGCCCACGTTTTTGCGACCGCACCAGACTCTGATCGCGCCAGCGATGCAGACGCGATCGCCGACCTTGTTGAGCAGGCGGGGCACCGCGCTACCGTGCATTACTCGCTGGCTGATGCGGCCGACGCAGCACGAGAGTGGGCAGCATCCACCGATCGCCGGGCCGTGATCATCGCGGGCTCAGTGGTGCTCGCCGGAGAGTCGATCGTGCTTGCAGAAGAAGAGGAATGGAAGTCGGGGTGGCGCGCGTGACTCACGCGTCGAGCCCTGCTCGCCCTCCGCGCCCTCCGCGCACGCTCGTACAAAAGCTCGCTCCGGTTGTACTGGGCTTCGAAGCGATCGTGGTGTTCCTCGTGGGGCTGACCATCTTCGGGCTAGGGGCCCTTCCCGCTGGCATCCCGCAGTGGTGGGGGATCGTCGCTGGCGCCGTGCTCGCGGTCGCGTGTATTGCCATCTCCGGCATGATGACGAAATCTTGGGCGATCACCGCCGGATGGGTCATTCAGGCCATCATCGCGTTGTCTGCGTTCTTCGTTCCCTCGATTTTGCTCGTCGTTCTGATTTTCGGCGGGATGTGGGCGTATGCCACCATCGGAGGGGCTCGACTCGACGCACGACGTCAGACCGAATCCACGACCACAACTCAGACAGAGAGTGAATGACATGGCCACCGAAGAAACACTCGTCCTCGTTAAGCCCGATGGTGTCGCTCGCGGCCTCACTGGCGCGATCCTTGCCCGCATCGAGGCGAAGGGATACGCCCTCGTCGACATCCGTCTTGTCGAGCCAGATCGCGACCTCCTCGCAGAGCACTACGCCGAGCACGAAGGAAAGCCGTTCTACGAACCGCTCCTGGAGTTCATGCTCTCCGGACCATCTGTGGCGATCCGTCTCGCTGGCAACCGAGTGATCGAGGGCTTCCGTTCGCTCGCGGGAACGACAGACCCGACCACCGCGGCCCCCGGCACCATCCGTGGCGACTTCGGCCGCGACTGGGGACTCAAGGTGCAGCAGAATCTCGTGCACGGCTCCGACAGCCCGGAATCGGCCGCACGCGAACTGGGCATCTGGTTCAGCTAAGCGCTACCCATCATCAAGAAAGCCCGTCCGCCACTGTGGCGGACGGGCTTTTTGTTGGGGAAACCCCGATTAGAAGAGGATCTTGGCCATCTCGCCCAGGAAGTCGAGGCCCTGCAATTGCGCGAGAACAATAATCAGCGCATACGCCAGAATCGTCGCCAGGGGCACCCAGGGCATCAGTGCATTGGCGCGCGCTCGCACCTTCGCGTTTTGCGTGAAAGTACCGTTCCGGGTCAGGTGCAACATGGTCGCGAAGAACGTGGGGATGGTGACGGCCCACGTGACCATGCACCAGGGGCACAGCACGAAGAGGTCGAAGAGGCTCTGCCCGATCAGCCAGCACACGAAGCCAAACGCAAAGGTCACGCCGACGCCGAATCCGGCCCAGAACCATCGTGGGAACCGGGCACCTGCCAGGATCGCAACTCCCACGACAAAAGGTGCCATCCATCCGGTCAAACCAAGAATCGGGTTGGGAAACCCAAAGACAGAGCCCTGCCACGACTCTAGGTTTGTACTGCACTGGATAAAGGGGCTCAAGTCACAGGAGAGTGCCTCGGTCGGGTTCTCCAAGAGGGCGAACTTCTCGACTGTGAGCTCGAAGGCGGCAAACCAGCCGACCACGCTCGCAACGATCAGCCAGACGGCGTAGATGACGGGGCGGGGGTGCTGCTCGCTCATACTGCGGATTATCCCAGTAACGGCTATGGATGTGGCGAGAACGGGCCAGAGAAAAGAGCCCGAGAAGTCGGGGATGCCGCGAACGGACAGACTTGGTGCGATAATGGCCTGTGATGCGATGAACGACGTTGTCGCGACACGCATCAAGAAGACTTCGGGGCCCTATGCCCCACGCGATCAGAGCCATGAGCCGGTCGCACACCGAGTGAGTTTGCGGAACCTGCGGGTACCGCATGAGATTTCACGGACACCTAGTGGCCCGTGCAGGGAGTAAGCCAGAGATGGCCGATGACAATAATGACAACAACAGCCCTACCCTCGATGCCCCGGCTGAAGCCGCGGGAGAGCTGACGGAGCAGAGCGTTCCAGACGCCGCCGACAGCTCGGCGCCCGAGAGTGAGTCGTCTCGCGAAGACGAGAACGCCTCCCAGAAGGCCTCCGACGCCGCGGAAGTAGCAGCCGACGCCGCTGCTGACCACGTCGCTGCTGGCTATGCTGCAGCGGAAGACGCAGCGGCCGCTGCCGATGACGCGACAGCGGCGGCAGCTGCAGACGACGCTGCAGCGGATGAGGCTGCGGCAGTCG
The DNA here is from genome assembly GCF_040687205.1 of Microbacterium sp. NPDC076768. Taxonomy (NCBI): domain Bacteria; kingdom Bacillati; phylum Actinomycetota; class Actinomycetes; order Micrococcales; family Microbacteriaceae; genus Microbacterium; species Microbacterium sp. NPDC076768. The sequence continues at coordinate 1,056,822 of NZ_JBFBMU010000002.1, read as the reverse complement.
TCGCGGCCGAGGCTGTAGTCGAGCAAGACGTCACAGCGCCAGAAGCTAAACCTGCTCCTGAGGCCCCGCGTGAAGTGACGGCTGTGACTTTGGGGTTGCTCCCTGAGGTCTTCGTCTCCCAGGTCTCTACCCGGTTGCACTTCTATGCACCGGAGGTCGTGCCGCTGCCCGCACGCCCCGATCGGGACCGCAACGTCGAGCGTGAGCAGCCCCAGGAAGACTCTTCCGGTCGTGGTCGCGGACGTCGTCGTCGCGGTGGTAGCGAGGGCGATGACCAGCGCGAAGAGCCGCGTCAGCGTCAGCGAGTCGTCGAGTACATCACCGAGCCGAAGGCCATCAAGGGATCCACGCGCCTCGAGGCCAAGAAGCAGCGCCGACGCGACGGTCGGGATGCTGGACGTCGACGTCCGGTTGTCACAGAAGCAGAGTTTCTCGCACGTCGAGAGTCTGTCGATCGCAAGATGGTGGTGCGCTCCAAGAACGGTCGCACCCAGATCGGTGTTCTCGAAGACGGCGTTTTGGTTGAGCACTACGTTGCCCGCAACCAAGACGCATCCCTGATTGGAAACGTTTATCTTGGCCGTGTGCAGAACGTGCTTCCCAGCATGGAAGCAGCGTTCGTCGACATTGGTCGCGGCCGCAACGCCGTGCTGTACTCCGGCGAGGTGGACTGGGATGGTGTCGAGACCGGCAACCAGCCGCGTCGTATCGAGCTCGCCCTGAAGCCAGGCGATCGAGTGCTCGTCCAGGTCACGAAAGACCCGGTGGGGCACAAGGGCGCACGGCTCACGAGCCAGATCTCGCTCCCTGGGCGTTACCTCGTGTACGTACCTGGTGGGTCGATGAACGGCATCAGCCGCAAGCTCCCAGATAACGAGCGCGCGCGTCTGAAGCGCATCCTCAAGGAGGTGCTTCCTGAGTCCTCCGGGGTGATCGTGCGCACCGCGGCCGAGGGAGCAACGGAAGACCAGCTCACCCGCGATGTGCAGCGGCTCACTTCGCAGTGGGAGCACATCCAGAAGCAGGTCGAGAGTCAGCAGGCTCCGGCGCTCCTGCATGCAGAGCCAGATCTTCTTGTGAAGATCGTGCGCGACGTGTTCAACGAAGACTTCACCAAGATGCTGATTCAGGGCGAAGAGTCGCAGCAGACGATTCGCGCTTACCTCGAAAGCGTCGCGCCCGACCTGCTTGAGCGGGTAGAAGCTTACGAAGACGACACCGATCCTTTTGACGCCTTCCGTATCACAGAGCAGATCGAGAAGGCGCTCGACCGTAAGGTCTGGTTGCCATCCGGTGGTTCGCTTGTGATCGATCGCACAGAAGCTATGACGGTCGTCGACGTCAACACCGGCAAGTTCGTTGGCTCGGGGGGAAACCTCGAAGAGACAGTCACGAAGAACAACCTAGAAGCCGCCGAAGAGATCGTCCGTCAACTGCGACTGCGCGACATCGGCGGGATCATCGTTGTCGACTTCATTGACATGGTGCTCGAATCGAACCGCGACCTTGTGCTGCGCCGACTGATCGAATGCCTGAGCCGTGACAGGACCAAGCACCAGGTGGCTGAGGTCACCTCGCTGGGTCTCGTGCAGATGACCCGTAAGAAGCTCGGACTCGGCCTGCTGGAGACCTTCAGCGAGGCGTGCGAGGTGTGCGCTGGACGAGGCGTGGTTGTTCATCACGACCCCGTCGTCAAGCACCGCTCCTCCAACAACAACAACGGCGGCAGCAACTCGAACGGCAATGGCCAGAGCAATCGTCGCCAGCGCGGCAACGGTTCTAACGGTGGCGGCAATAGCAACGGCAACGGCGGCGGGAACGGCAACGGAAATGGCAATGGCCAGAACCAGAGCGCCGCTCCTGCACCGCATGTGACCCACAGCATTACCGAGGGTGCGAAGTCGGCTCTTGCTCAGATCGCTGCATCGACGATCATCCCGACCGTCGACGGTGCCGAAGAAGTCGGCTCCATCGAAGCTCCCATCGAAGCCGCACCCGCAGAGCGGCCGAAGAAGCCCCGGAAGAAGCGTGGAGGAGACCGCAAGGCGCCGAAGTCACCGGCTGAGCAGCTGCTTGACTCCGTGCTCGACGCGCTTCCAGAGCCCAAAGCTCCTGGGCACGGCCGCGGTCGTCGTCGCGTGAGCACGGCGGCGCTTACCGGCACGCCTGTTTCGGTGAACTCCGAGCCTTCAGCGCCGTCTGTCCCTGCCGCGGACTCGGAGTCCTGAGGCGATCAGACGGCGTACCAGCTCTTTGCTGCCCACAGGGTGGGCACCGTTCACGACGAGCCGGGGGATGATTTCCTCCGGCACGTCGTAGTGGTCGAGATCGAAGGCGCGCGCTGGTAGATCGTTCGCTCGGGCAAACGTGTGCAACTCTTCGAGGTTGTCATCGCTGACCAGGTGTGCCCAGAGGCGTCCGTGTGCAGGCCATAGTGGAGCGTCGACGAGTATGGTCATCTCATCAGCCTAAGTCTGTGCTGACAGGCCGGCGCGGCGTGCTGTGCGGCGACACGGCACCGCTTCGCTTTGCGACACCGACCAGCTTCCGGTAAAGTAGTCCCTTGGTGCGTATGCCGCGTCTTCCTCGTCGGTTGAAGCGGAGAGTCTTGCGTTCGCGCCCGTCGTTTTACGGCGCATGCAAGCAACAGTCTTCCCGTGAGATTCTCGGAGCCAACGTGCTCCCCAACGAAACAAGGTATGAAGTGGTTTACGCAGTAGTGCGCGCCGGTGGGCGGCAGGAGAAGGTCGAGGTCGGCACGATCGTTCAGCTCGACCGTGTGCAGGCTGCCCAGGGCGAGAAGATCGAGCTTGCCGCTGTGCTGCTCGTCGACGGCGCCTCGGTGACCACCGACGCCGACAAGCTGGCGAAGGTCAAGGTCACGGCAGAGGTTATCGGCAACCTCCGCGGACCGAAGATCATCATCCAGAAGTACAAGAACAAGACCGGTTACAAGAAGCGCCAGGGGCACCGTCAGGAGCTCACCCGCGTCAAGATCACCGGCATCAAGTAAGACCGAGGAGACCAGGACATGGCACATAAAAAGGGCGCAAGCTCCACCCGTAACGGTCGTGACTCCAACGCCCAGCGCCTCGGCGTGAAGCGCTTCGGTGGTCAGCAGGTTCTCGCAGGCGAGATCATCGTCCGCCAGCGCGGCACCCACTTCCACCCCGGCGTTAACGTCGGCCGTGGCGGCGACGACACACTGTTCGCCCTGGCTGCTGGTGCAGTTCAGTTCGGCGCGAAGGGCGGCCGCAAGGTCGTCAACATCGTCGCTGCAGCTGAGTAATCACAGCACAGCACTAGACATCCGGACGGGGCGGGCTTCGGCTCGCCCCATCTGTGTATCTACCCTTCAACATCTAAAGCAACCCAGAGGACTCGCAAATGGTCACGTTCGTTGACACCGTCACACTGCACCTGCGTGCGGGTAAGGGTGGCGGCGGCTGCGTCTCCGTGCACCGCGAGAAGTTCAAGCCGCTCGGCGGCCCCGACGGCGGTAACGGCGGAGACGGCGGCGACATCGTGCTCGTTGCTGACACGCAGACCGGCACGCTGCTCTCGTACCACCACTCGCCGCACCGGTCATCTGGCAACGGTGGCCCCGGCATGGGCGACCACCGCTCCGGATTCCTGGGCGAGACTCTCGAACTTCCCGTGCCTGTGGGAACCGTGGTGAAGAACACCGACGGCGAAGTTCTGATCGACATGATCATTCCTGGCGAAAAATTCGTCATTGCCGCCGGTGGGCAGGGTGGCCTCGGCAACGCGGCACTCGCGACCCCGAAGCGTAAAGCGCCAGGGTTCGCGTTGCTTGGTACCCCCGGGTACGAAGGTGACGTTGTTCTCGAGCTGAAGACTGTCGCCGACATTGCCCTCGTGGGCTACCCGTCTGCAGGCAAATCGAGCTTGATCGGTGCAGTTTCGGCAGCACGTCCCAAGATCGCGGAGTACCCGTTCACGACGTTGCACCCGAACCTCGGGGTCGTGCAAGTGGGTGATTTCCGTTACACCGTCGCCGATGTTCCTGGGCTCATCGAGGGTGCGAGCGAGGGCCGCGGTTTGGGTCTCGAGTTCCTGCGCCACGTTGAGCGTTGCTCCGCCCTGCTGCATGTGCTCGATTGCGCGACGCTCGAGCCAGGGCGCGACCCGATTTCCGACCTCGACGTGATTCTTGCCGAGCTGGGTGCTTACCAGGTGCCGGAGGGGCAGACGCCTCTGTTGGAGCGCCCGCAATTCGTTGCGCTGAACAAGATTGACGTTCCGGAGGCTCGCGACCTTGCCGAGATGGTGCGCCCCGATCTGGAGGCGCGAGGGTTCAGAGTGTTCGAAATCTCCTCGGTTTCGCACGAGGGACTCCGTCCGCTCACGTTTGCCTTGGGTGAATTGGTCGACAAGCACCGCGCAGAAGCAGCCGTCGAGACGCCGCCAGAGCGCGTCATCATTCGTCCGAGGGGTCCCAAGAAGGGGTTCACTATCCGGGTTGAGGGCGGCACCTACGGAAACGTCTACCGCATCTTGGGCGAGAAGCCGGTTCGCTGGGTGCAGCAAACTGACTTCCAGAACGAAGAGGCCGTGGGTTACCTCGCTGACCGGCTCGAGAAGCTCGGCGTCGAGGATGAGTTGTTCCGGCTCGGTGCCGTGCAAGGCTCTACCGTCGTTATCGGCGAGGGCGACAGCATCGTCTTCGATTGGGAGCCGACGATGACCTCGGCGGCAGAGTTGATGAGCGCCCCTCGCGGAACTGACCCTCGTCTTGCTCCAAATGCTCGACGGACCACATCAGAGCGTCGCGAAACTTACTACGAGCGAATGGACGCCAAGGCTGAGGCGCGCGCAGAGGTGGAAGCTCAGCGCCGTGCTGCCTACCGCGAGGAAGGCGAGTGACAGCACACACTCGTGCGGAGCTCGCCTCCGCGTCTCGTATCGTCGTGAAGGTTGGTTCCTCCTCGATCAGTGGAGAGTCGTCGTGGCGCATTCCCGTCATCGTTGAGGCTCTCGCAGCGGCGCATGCGCGTGGAGTAGAAGTTGTACTTGTCTCGTCTGGCGCCATCGCTTCCGGCATTCCTTTCTTGCGGCTCGACTCGCGTCCAACAGACCTGGCCACCCAGCAAGCGGCGGCGGCGGTCGGACAGAACATCCTCGTGTATCGGTACCAGGAGGCGCTTCGCTCGTTCGACATCGTCGCCGGACAGGTTTTGCTCACCACCGGTGACCTCGAAAACCCGACTTCGCGATCGAACGCGCGCCGTGCGATGGATCGTCTTCTCGGATTGCGGACGCTTCCGATCGTCAACGAGAACGACACGGTCGCGACTCAAGAGATTCGCTTCGGCGATAACGACCGCCTCGGGGCGCTCGTTGCCCAACTGATCGACGCAGATGCGCTCGTTCTTCTGAGCGATATCGAGTCGCTCTACACGAAGCCCCCCACCGACCCAGGTGCCGAACCTATCGATGTCGTGGCGCCGGATGCCGACCTCGCGGGGTTGGAATTTGGGTCGACGGTTGTCAACAGCGTGGGTACCGGGGGAGCGGCGACCAAGGTTTCCGCTGCGCGGCTCGCTGCGGCATCCGGTATTGGTGTACTTGTGACGAGCGCCGATCTGGTGGGAGAAGCCCTCTCGGGGGCCGAAATAGGTACCTGGTTCGAGCCGGCCACCTCATAAACTGGACGGATGACCGACCAGACCCCGCAGGTACGCCTTGAGCGTGCCAAAGAGGCCTCCCGTTCCACCGCGGCGTTGACGAGCGACGACAAGGCGCGCGTTCTCGAATCAATCGCCCTCGCGTTGCTTGAAGCCGCCCCTCGCATCATTGAGGCAAACGGACGCGACGTGGCGCGCGGTCGTGAGGCAGGAATCGGGGAGTCTCTCGTTGATCGCCTGCGGCTGGATCACAAGCGTGTCGAGGCACTAGCCACGGCCGTGCGCGAGGTCGCAGCACTCCCAGACCCTGTGGGGGCGGTAGTCGGCGGACATCGCATGCCCAATGGGGTGGCTCTTACTCAAGTGCGTGTGCCGTTCGGCGTCGTCGGGGCAATCTATGAGGCCAGACCCAATGTCACGGTCGACATCGCCGCCCTCGCCTTGCGCTCGGGCAACGCGGTGGTCCTGCGCGGCGGAAGCGCAGCGCGAGAGTCCAACACGGTGCTTGTCGATGTGATGCGCGGGGCGATGGAAACCGCTGGCCTCACTCCAGAGGCAGTGCAGACTGTCGACGACTTCGGGCGTGACGGTGCCAAGGCGCTGATGCACGGTCGCGGCTTCATCGACGTGTTGGTGCCACGAGGAAGTGCCGGGCTCATCGAGACTGTCGTGACCGAGTCGACAGTGCCGGTGATTGAAACCGGTGCGGGCAACGTTCATATTGTGCTCGATGAAACGGCACCAGACGACTGGGCTCGCGACATCGTGGTGAATGCCAAGGTGCAGCGTCCCAGCGTGTGTAACGCCGTTGAGACTGTCCTCGTGCACCGACAGGCCGCTCCACGGTTGGTCCCACTCGTCGCCAGTGCCCTGCAGAGTGAGGGCGTGGCGATTCATGGCGACGACACTGTCGCTGGCATGGTGACTCAGGTCATTCCCGCGACAGAGGACGACTGGTCGACTGAGTACTTGAGCCTTGACGTCGCGATGAAGGTCGTCGATTCTCTGGACGACGCCCTTGACCACATCCGTCGTTACAGCACGGGGCACACCGAGTCGATTGTTACGACAGACACACGCAATGCAGAGCGATTCCTCGCGGAGGTTGATTCCGCGGTGGTGATGGTGAATACCTCCACGCGTTTCACTGACGGAGCGGAGTTCGGCTTCGGTGCCGAGGTGGGCATTTCGACACAGAAACTGCACGCTCGGGGCCCGATGGGGCTGCCAGAGTTGACGAGTACGAAGTGGCTGGCGCGTGGAGCAGGGCAGACTCGCGCCTGAGGACTAGACTGGGGGTTGCTGCAGGAACCCGAACAGCACGCCACGAAACGGAGTCAGGATGAACCTCGTCGCACAATTCGCGATGGCCGCCGCCGAGAACGAGCACTCTGGAAACGTTGCGCTCGAAACTCTCATCTTCGGAATTATCGCTGCGGTCCTGTTTGCTCTGCTGGGTCTTGTCACCTTCTCGTACAAGAACGTCGCCAACCGCCACTCCGCGAAAGCGGAAGCGTGGGCGGCAAAGCACGGCAAGGACGGTCACGAGGCAGGACACGGCCACTAGGCCCCCATGAACGATGCTGTGACCACGCGCACCCCGCGCATCGGCGTGATGGGCGGTACGTTCGACCCCATTCATCACGGCCACTTGGTTGCAGCGAGCGAGGTCGCGAACTCTTTCGGTCTCGATGAGGTTGTGTTTGTTCCCACCGGACACCCGTGGCAGAAGTCTGGAGTTTCACCCAGCGAACATCGCTATCTGATGACCGTTGTCGCGACCGCATCGAACCCTCAGTTCACGGTGAGCAGAGTAGATATTGACCGGGATGGCCCCACCTTCACCATTGATACGCTGCGGGATCTCAAGCGCGAACGACCCGATGCTGAGCTTTTCTTTATTACGGGTGCGGATGCCGTAGCGCAAATTCTCAGTTGGAGGGACCATGATGAGTTGTGGGAACTGGCCCACTTCGTCGCGGTCTCTCGCCCAGGGCACGTCCTGAGCACAGATGGCCTCCCGAGCGACAACGTCAGCCAGCTGGAAGTGCCGGCGCTGTCGATTTCATCAACGGTTTGCCGTGAACGCGTTCGCGACGATCAGCCGGTCTGGTACCTGGTCCCCGACGGGGTCGTTCAATACATTGCGAAGCACCATTTGTATCGGAGTAAGGAATGAGTACATCGGATCAGCCGGAGCAGGGTCCGCTGACGCGCAAGCAACTGCGTGAGATCCGGTTGACGGGGTCCACCCCCGTCATCTCGACCGAAGACGCCGCGGCTGCAGTGAAAGCAGCCCCGCCAGCGCCGCCACTTCCTGAGGTAGCTGAACCTGCAACTCCCGAACCCGTAACTCCTGAAACTCCACCTGCAACTCCAGCTCCATCGGCTGAGCATGATGCCAATGCGGCAGCAGAGACCGCTCGGCTTACGCGTCGGCAGGTACGCGAGCGCGAGAAGCTCGAGACCGGTGAGACGGCTGTCTCTGATGGCACTGTCTCTGATGCCAACCCATCACGCGACGAGTCGGCAGAAGCCGTGCCGAGTAGCCCTCGCGTTTCTGCCGTTGATCCCGGTGACGACGACGATATCGATGACATTGACGATGCCGTTGTTGTCGCGCCGGTGAGCGCGACTGAGGTAGCGGATGTCGACGAGGTGCTGCCAGCCCCAAAGCCTTCTGAAGCTGTTGTAGACCACGATGACAGCGTCGATGACAGCGACGATGTCGAAGCGGCCCTGGGACTTGTATCCGATGAGCAGGATGCAAGCGAGAACGACGTCGCTGAGAACGATGACCTGCTTGCGGAGGCCGATGCCGGCACCGCGCCAGACGCCGAAAAAGACACAGACGAACGACCGACCGTGAGCTCTGCGTTCGGTGAAGGAGTCCTCGCGGACGCCGCCGTCACGCACACGCCGTTCCGGCCCTCCTTTGATGAGCTCCTGACGGTGGCTGACTCCACAGGATCACAACACTCCTCCGCAAACGCGCTTATCTTTACCCCCTCTCCGGGTGAGGGTTCGCTTTCTGGGCCAGTGGCATCGACCGGTGAAGTTCTCGTCACCGGTTCCTACGAACTTCCGCAGGGCATGGGCTCACAGGGCCATGCTCTCGGTACTACCGATGGCAGAGATGTCGACGCTGTTCTTATCGACGGCGAGCTTCCTCCTGCGTCATCACCTACTCCGATCGCCGCGAGCTCGGCGGTCAGTACCCTAAAGCCCGCCGGCGAGGTGATTCGTCCGCCGGCACCTGAAAAGGGCAATCGGTTGATGGTCATCCTGGCGATTGTCGCCGGAGGCCTTGCCCTCGCTGTCGGTGTCGTCGTCGTTATCGCCATCACAACGAATGTGTTCTAATGCAATCACCTGAAACTGCCGAAGAGATGCTGCGTCTCGCCGCACAAGCCGCTGTAGACAAGGGCGGAGAAGACCTCGTCGCGCTGAACGTCTCTGAGCCTCTCCCGCTCGTTGACATCTTCCTGGTCGTCACCGGTAACAGCGAGCGCAACGTCGCCGCTATCGCCGACGAGATCGAAGACCGTCTTATTGAGTCTGGACACAAGCGCGTGCGCCGCGAAGGGCGCGCAGAGGCGCGCTGGGTGTTGCTTGATTTCGGTGATCTGATCGTGCATGTCTTCCACCAGGAAGAGCGTGTCTATTACGGTCTCGAGCGCCTGTGGAAAGACTGCCCTGTCGTACCGCTTGATGTGGCCGAGCCAGCAGCAGACCAGAGCTGACATGTCGACGCACCTGATTACTGGTGCAGGATCCGGTATCGGAGCGGTGCTCGCTCGTCGATTGCTGGACCGCGGTGATCACGTGGTGGCGCTGGCCCGCGATGCGGGGAGAGCCAAACAGATCGCGGCTGAGCTTCCCGGAGCGGCGGTGATCGTTGGGGACTTGTCTCAACCAGGGCGGCTCTCGTGGGCGTTCTCGAAACAGCACTTGCCTGACCGTATTGACTCCCTGGTGCATGCGGCTGGCGTCGTCGACCTCGGCGACGTGGGAGATCTTCCGGCGACGCTCTGGGAGCAGCAGCTTGCGGTGAACCTGGTCGCTCCTGCGGAACTCACGCGATTGCTGCTTCCGGTACTGCGTGTCTCTGAGGGACATGTCGTGTTCGTGAATTCGGGCGCTGGGCTTCGGGCCAATGCTGGCTGGTCGGCATACGCGGCCTCAAAGCATGGGCTGAAGGCGCTTGCAGACGCACTCCGCGCGGAGGAATCAGCGCATGGTGTGCGGGTCACCTCGATCTTCCCAGGGCGCACAGCAACTCCCATGCAAGAGCGTGTGCACCATCAAGAAGGTGCGGAGTACGACGCCGAGCGTTTCATCACGCCGGATTCCGTCGCGACCACCATCCTCACCGCCATTGACCTCCCGCGCGACGCGATCATCACCGACCTCATGGTGCGTCCAGGGCGTTAGACGCTCAGGCGGAGAGCCGCGTGCGGCGCTCGAGCATTCCGCGATCGGCGCGCGTCTGTGGCGGAATAGCAGACAGCAGCGACTGCGTGTATGGATGTTCCGGATGCAGGTAGACCTTCTCGGTGTCTCCGATCTCCACCATGTTGCCGAGGTACATCACTGCGACGCGGTCGGCAATGTGACGCACAAGCGAAAGATCGTGGGCGATGAACACGATGGACATACCCAACCGTTCGCGGAGATCGCACAACAGATCGATGATCTGCGCCCGGATCGACACATCTAGCGCCGAGACAGGCTCGTCGCACACCAAGACATCAGGATCAAGAGCGAGCGCGCGCGCGATGCCGATGCGCTGCCGCTGGCCCCCGGAGAACTGGTGGGGGAAGCGGGAGCCCATTTCGGGGGTGAGCCCTACGAGGTCGAGAAGTTCCGCTACGCGTGCGCTTCTGCTTGCCTGCGTTCCGGAGTGAGTAGCTGCGAGAGGTTCCGCGATGATCTGCTGGACAGTCATTCGTGGGTTGAGCGACATATATGGGTCTTGGAAGACCATCTGCACGCCTTTTCGCAAGATCTTGCGATCGCGCAGGCGCCCCCGCGTGACATCCTGATCTCGGTAGCGCAGGGTGCCGGCGTCCGGCGAGTCGAGACCGACCAGCATGCGCGCGAGCGTGGACTTTCCGCTGCCTGACTCACCGACGATCGCGAGGATCTCGCCCTTTCGAAGCTCCAGATCGACGCCAGCGACAGCGGCAACACGGTGTGCGCGGCGACCGGTGCCGCTTCGGAACGTGCGTTCAAGGCCATGTCCCGCCAAAATCGGAGCGGCGCCATCGTCTTCGGCAGCTGCGCTGACATCGCGCGGCATCGAATTCAGCAGCTGGATTGTGTAGGGGTGCTCTGGCTGGGTGAGTACGTCGTCGGCAGGACCGGATTCCACCACTCGGCCGGTGCGCATGACAGCGACGTGGTCGGCCACCTCCATCACGACGCCGAGGTCGTGCGTGATGAGGAGGACGCCCATGCCGAGGCGATCGCGTAGCGACAGCAGCAGATCGAGGATCTGCGCCTGCACCGTGACGTCGAGGGCGGTGGTCGGTTCGTCGGCGATGATGAGGTCTGGGTCGAGGGCGATGGCCATCGCGATGAGGATCCGCTGACGCTGACCTCCCGAAAACTGATGCGGGTAGTCATGCACGCGCTTTTCTGGGGTGGGGATCCCGACCAGCGTGAGCAACTCGACCGCGCGGGCCTCCGCTTCCTTGCGACTGACACTGCGGTGGGCGCGAATGAGATCAATGATCTGATCGCTGATGCTGAGCACCGGGTTCAGTGCGGAGAGTGCATCTTGCATGACCAAGCTCACTTGCACACCACGAAGTCGACGATGTTGCTCGGGGGAGAGGGAGAGCAGATCGGTCCCGCTCAGGGTCATGGTGCTGGCTTCGACATCTCCGTTCTCGATGAGCCCCATGATCGCTCGAGCGGTCATGGACTTGCCAGAACCGGACTCACCGAGAAGCGCGAACACCTCCCCACGGCGCACCGTGATGTCGATGCCGTCAACGACGCAGTTTCGGCGCCCATCTCCGGTGAGGGTGACGGTGAGTCCCTGAACATCGAGGACCACGGCCTGCTGGGGGGCGGATGTGTTCTCCATGGATGCCATCATGCCAGCTTCCAGGTTCTGAAATGTTTCGAACATGAAACATTTTCGCCGAAAATCACCATAAGAGTTGACATCAGCGCCGATATGCCCGAGATTCGAGGAAATCTCCCGTTCGTCGATCGGGAGTGGCACCCGCATCATCGAACCGAAGGAGCGCATCCGTGCTCGAAGAAGCAGGCCGGTACACCGGCTACACCGCCTACGACTATCTCGAAGCAGGCAAGGACTACCGCGAGTTCAGCTACGCAAAGCAGATCGGCCGCGTGCCGGCCTACGACCTCGGATTGACCGAGGCGCAGCAGGAACGCGCAGAACGTCTGCTCCGCGAAGAGACCGTGATCTCGATGCACGAGCACGTGCAGGTCTTCCCTGAAGACATGGGGGAGCTCCGCGAGCACATCCGTCAGGGCCGCGAACCCACCGCTTACCAGGGCCTTGCCCGCTCTGGTCTGACTGCCGTGTTCGACAACGGTATGGACGGTACCTGCTGCATCTCCAGTGACGCTGGCTGGAAGTACCAGGACGTCTTGTTCGACCTCGGTGTGCGCATGGCTGACCTCGCGCACCAGGACTTCGTGATGAAGGCCGAGTCGATCAAAGATATTCGTCACGCCGCAGAGACCGGACGCGTCGCGCACATCTTCGCTCTCGAGGCATCGACGATGATCGAGAACGAGGTAGACCGCCTCGACGTGCTCTACGGTTTCGGCGTGCGTCAGATGGGTATCGCTTACTCCGAGGCCAACACCCTCGGCAGCGGCTTGAAAGAGCGCGGCGACGGCGGACTCACCTACTTCGGCGAGCGCGCGGTTGAGCGAATGAACAAGCTCGGCATGGCGATCGATATCTCGCACTCCGGCGACCAGACGTGCCTTGATGTGATTGCGCACTCGAAGAAGCCGGTGTTCATCACTCACGCTGGTGCACGTGGTCTGTGGCCGACGAACCGGATGAAGACCGACGAGACGATCATTGAGTGCGCCAAGCGCGGCGGCGTGATTGGTATTGAGGCTGCTCCGCACACGACCATCTCGCCTCAGCACCCGAAGCACTCGCTTGATTCGGTGATGGATCACTTCGAGTACTGCGTCAACTTGGTGGGACTGGAGCATGTGAGCTTTGGCCCGGACACGCTGTTCGGCGACCACGTTGGTCTGCACGACGCGTTCTCTTCGAACCTGTCCCTGGGACAGGCGCATGCCAACGTTGATTACGAGAAGCAGCCGTACGTTGACGGTATTGAGAACCCTGCAGAGGCGTTCTACAACATCATTGGCTGGCTTGTGAAGCACAACTACTCCGACGATGAAATTCGCGCCGTCGTCGGTGGCAACACCATGCGCGTACTCGAGGAGGTTTGGGTCTGATGAAGCACAGAAAATACCTCGCGCTCGGTTCGGCTGCGGCTCTTGCTGTTGGTCTGGTTGCGTGCGCTCCGTCTGCGCCGGAGTCGGGGGAGTCTTCTGGCTCCGCTGGTCCGAGTGATGAGACGCTCAGCATCGGTACGACGACAGATGTCGTGAACTTCAACCCGGTTTTGGGTAACAGCCGGACCGACTCGTGGGTCACCAACTTGATGTACCCGCACCTTCTCAGCATCAGCGACGACGGCAGTAAGGAAGAGCACGTCGCCACTGACTGGGGCTACGTGGATGACACCACGGGGTTCTACGAGATTCGTGACGACCTGACCTGGAGCGACGGAGAGCCTCTCACCGCTGAGGATGTTGCCTGGACACTGAACGCCGTGAAGCGCGATCAGGCCCCTGGTACGTTCTACGGTCAGCTGGGCAACCTTGATACCGCGACCGCAGTTTCTGACACCAGAGTTGAGCTCACCCTCACGCAGCCGGACTCTTCGATCATTGACGAGATCGGTTTCTGGGGTGTGGTTGTTCCGAAGCACATCTTCGAGCCGCAGGGGTCGATTGCCGAGTTCGCGAACGACGGTAGCGATGGCGGTTGGGTCGGTATGGGCCCGTTCGTGATGAGCGACTTCCAGGTGGGTCAGCACTACACGCTGGATCGCGTGGAGGACTACCCGCTCATCGATGGTGGCGTTCCGGGGCCTGCCGAGGTCGTTTACCGCGTCTACCCTGACGTGAACACGGAGATTCTTGCGCTGCAGAGTGGCGAGATCGACGTGATCGCGAATGCGCTCCCGCCGGCACAGGTCGAGCAGCTCAGCACCACTGACGGTCTGCAGGTAATCGAGGCCGCAGGGCTCGGTTACGCGCACCTGGTCTACAACATGGAGAAGCCAGACCTCGCCAAGACGGAGGTGCGTCAGGCGCTCGCCCATGCGGTGGACTACGACGCCATCCGCGCTGTGGTGCTGCAGGGACAGGCTGTTTCGACAGGTTCCAGCGCGCTGATGCCGGTGTTGGCTGACTACTACGACGATTCGATCTCGGAGTACGAGTTCGACCCGGAGTTGTCGCGTTCCCTGATGGAAGACGCCGGCTACACGGAGGGCTCCGATGGCATGTTCCCCCTCTCGTTCCGACTGATCTACTCGCTGCAGGACAGCGTGACCAGTCAGTGGGCTCAGATGGTCAAGGACAGCGCGGCAGAAGCGGGCATCACGATCGAGTTGCAGGGCACGGAACGCAACACGTATCTCTCGATGACCAACGAGGGCGACTACGACATCTACGCGGGCAACTTCGCCATCATGGACGACCCGGTGACGAACTTCGCCCTGTCGTACCTGCCCGGTGGAGCGATCAACTACACCCACGTTGATGACGCAGAGCTGAACGCACTGATCGAAGAGGGCATGGTCACCTTCGAGAAGGACGAGAAGATCGCCCTCATGCAGGAAGCGAACAAGATCGTGCACGAGCAGGTCTACGACAACATTATGTACACGCAGAATCTGTTCTTCGCTGCAAGCGACGAATGGGCCGGCTTCATCTCGAAGCCGAGTGAACTGCTCTCGATCGTGAACCCGCTCTCGCTCGCGAGCGCGTATCCGGTCGAGTAACCCCCACTGAAATCTCGAGGAAGGTCGCCCGGGTGTCCCGAGCATCGTTCATTCTCAACCGCGCAGGTCGAGGTCTGCTCACGATCTGGTTTGCCGTGACCGTGACATTCTTGCTCCTGCGTCTGCTCCCAGGTGATCCAGCGCTTGCGCTGGCTAGTCCGAACATGACGGACGACATCCGGGCGACCATCCTCCAGCAGTACGGCCTGGATCAGCCGCTACTTGTGCAATACGGGCTGTACATGTGGCAGCTGCTCCAAGGCAACCTGGGAATCTCGTTTACCCAGTCGATCCCCGTGACAGATGTTCTTCTGCAGCGGTTGCCATGGACACTGCTGCTGACGATCACCGCACTGCTGTTGACGATCATCATCGGCGTGCCGCTCGGTGTCGCCGCTGCTTCTCACAAGGGTCGCTTCATTGACCGGGCCGTGCAGGTGGTTGGCGTCACCGGCCAGTCCCTGTTTGTCCCCAGCGTGGCGATTCTGCTGCTGTACGTCTTCGGCCTCAACCTTGGCTGGTTCCCCATCGGTGGTGCATATACCAACGGCACTTACGGCCTGGAGTGGTATTTGAGCGTTGCTCGACACCTTGTGCTCCCTGCCGTGTCGCTCATGCTGATCCAAGTGGGTTCCTACGTGCTGACGATGCGTTCCACTCTCATTGAGACGCTCGGCGAGGACTACATCCTTCTTGCGAAAGCCAACGGCATCCGGGGGAGTCGCATCCTCTGGAAGCACGCGCTTCGCAATGCTCTGCTTCCGACGACAACTTTGATCGGTCTGCAGCTGGGGTTCTTGGTGGGAGGTGCCGTGCTCACAGAGACCGTGTTTGCCTACCCAGGCATCGGTCGCGGAATCTACGAAGCGGTTACCCAGCTCGACTTCCCGGTGCTGCAAGGCGCCTTCCTCATGCTCGCCGTCACTGTGGTGGTCGCGAACACGATCACTGACATCATCTACGGCTACCTGGACCCGAGAGTGAAGACCTCATGACCGCGCCGATGCCCTCCTCCGAAGCCCTTCCTCCCCTGGAGCCCATTGCGGCCGGTAGCGAGCGTGCAAGCGCTCACACCTGGCGGGCTTTCCGCCGCGACCCACTAGGAATGATCTCTCTCGGGCTGCTGATCATGCTCGTGATCATCGCCGTGGCTGCACCGCTGATCGCTCCTTACCCCGCCAGCTACGGAACAGACGTCTTGCGTCCGCCGAGCGGAGAGTACTGGTTCGGTACAGACGCGCTGGGTCGCGATGTGTTCTCCGAAGTGATCTGGGGCACACAGCAAAGCATGCTTGTGGCAGTGGCTGCCTCGGTGATTGCGATCGTGTTCGGCACGATCATCGCGGTGGCAGGCGCGTACTTCCGCAAACTCGACACATTCATCAGCGTGATCGTCGATATGACGCTCTCCCTGCCTGTGCTGCCCTTGATGATTCTGGTCGCTGCGCTCGTGGGACCGAGCACGGCCACGATCATCTTCGTTGTCGCTGCTTTCTCTTGGCCAGAGGTCACTCGCCTGGTGCGTTCGCAAGCGCTCACCGTGGTGGGGCTTCCGTACGTGGATGCGTCGCGACTGATGACGACGTCACCGTTCTGGATTATCAGCCGTCACCTTCTGCCGGCGGTGACACCCGTGGTGGTCGTGTCCGTGGTGGTGACAGCATCGCGCGCAGTGCTTTCTGCCGCTGGACTGGCGTTCCTCGGTCTCGGCGATCCGACGACCTGGTCGTGGGGCCGCATCCTTTACGAAGCACAGCAAGCCGGGGCGATGGTGAGTGCATGGTGGCTCACGCTCTTCCCGTCCATCGCGATTCTGATCCTCGTGCTGTCAGCCACGCTTCTCTCGATCTCTTACAACGATGCGCGCAACCCCCGCCATCTCTCCCGATAGGAGCCAGAAATGAACACTTTTGATCAGCGCCTGGCGCCGATATCTTTCGATGGTGTGCAGGCACGAGTGCGTGCACAGATGGCGGAGGAAGGGTTTGATGCGTTCCTGACGGATCATCCAGAAGACATCGCGTACCTCACCGGCTTCTTCCACCACCCGTCGGAGCGCCCTGTCGCCATCTGGATCGACGCAGACGGGCGGGTGGTGATGCTCCTCCCCGAACTGGAGCGGGAGTACGCAGAATCACAGCAGGCGAGAGCCGAACTCGTCGCCTTCTTCGAGTACCCCGGAGTTGTTGCCCCGTTTGAAGTGCTCGCCAAAGCGGTGGCGCCTCGCGGACGAGTCGGGTTCGCCTCGACCATGCCGTATCAGCGACTCGACGCCGCTCGCGCAGCGATGGGACAGGCCGATCTGGTCGGCTCTGACATGCTCTCGCGAGTCCGCTACATCAAGTCGCCCGAAGAAGTGGTGCTCCACCGCGAAGCGGCGCGCGTCACCGATCTGATGCTCGACGCCGGAGTGCAAATGGTGGCGCAGGCCGTTGCCGCAGGGGGTGACTTGCCCACAGAAACGGAACTCGAGCGGCACGTCACGGCAACGGGCACCGGCATCATGTATGCGGAGCATCGCAACGTGGTGGTCGCATCGCTTCTCGCCGGCGGGCTGGTGTACTCCGGAGCGAATTCGGCGTTCCCGCACGGACTCCCGTCCGTGAATCGACTCAAAGCGGGAGATACCTTCATGCTCTCGCTGGGGTGTGCCGTCGGTGGCCGCTTTGTCGAAGGGGAACGCACCTTCGTACTGGGTGAGCCCACGGCAGATCAACGTCGATACCACGACACGATTCACGCCGCACAGCAGCGTGGCAGGGAGACGATTCGAGCGGGCTTGGAGTGCAGGGAAGCAAATCGCCTCTGCCTTGATGTGATTCGCGAAGCAGGGCTCGGCGAGTTCATCCGCCACCGTCAAGGTCACGGAATCGGACTGGGGATGCACGAGGCGCCCTGGCTGGAAGACGGTGATGCGACAGTGCTGGAGGCAGGAATGGTCGTCTCGAACGAGCCAGGCATCTACGTCCCAGGTCATGCCGGATACCGCATCAGTGACAGCATGCTGGTCACCCCAACTGGCGCAGAACCGTTGACCACCTACCCGCGCAGCCTCGACGACTGCACTATCGCGCTGTAACGCGCCCACCTTCGAGAGGGAAAATCATGAGCAACACCCCGCCGGTATCCCCGGAGTTCGCCGCAGCCACCAGCGCATACGAATGGGTGGAGATCAATGGAAACCACCTGGCCGTGGAGGTCCTTGGCCCCGAGGGCGCACCCGTGATCATCACGCACCACGGGGCCCCAGGGCTCGGATCCCGCGCGGAACCGAGAGCGAGTTTCGGGCGCCTCGCCGACGAGTACCGCGTGGTTGTCTTCGACGCCCGCGGCAGCGGCCAGAGCGAAGGCGAAGGCATTTACAGTCACGAGCAGTGGGCGGCAGACATCGACGGTCTCCGCGAGTGGATCGGCGCAGAGAAGATCGTGATGGCGGGTGGTTCTTATGGCGGCTTCATGTCGATGGAGTACGCGCTGCGCTACCCCGACCGTGTGACGGCGATCGTCTTGCGAGACACCTCAGCTGATAATTCCAACGGTCACCTGGCGCGGGAGAACGCGTTGGCGTCCGACCGTGTTTCGATCGACATGGAGAAGTTCGACCGCATCGATGTCGGCGAGGTGTACGACGATGAGGACCTCAAGGACTGCTGGCGGGAGATCTTGCCACTGTACGACTTCACCTACGACCCAGACGCGGTGGAGCAGAAGGTGCAAGCGACGCCTTACCGATACCGTGCGCACAACTACGCCTTCTCCGTAAACCTGCCGAACTACGATCTGAAGCCGCGGCTGCACGAGATCAGTGTGCCGACACTCATCACCGTGGGTCGTACCGACTGGATCACGCCAGTATCGTGTAGCCAGACGATCGCCGATCTCATTCCTCACTCCGAGATGGTGGTGTTCGAAAAATCGGGACATTCCCCGCAGATCGAGGAGGCAGAAGCGTGGACAAAGACGGTGCGCGCGTTCCTGCACAAAGTGCAGCCACCGATCGGATGAGCCGCGGCGACCTCGGCAAGGAAGTGAAAGATCTCGATCGACGCATCGTCGTCGCGTTGCAGCAGGATGGTCGGGCGAGTTGGACGGCCATTGCAGACTTTGTCGGAGCTTCAGTGTCGACGGTGACTCGCCGCGGCCAGCAACTGTTGGCTGAAGGGGTAGTCAGCGTCGGCATTGTGCCGACGTTGGGCAGTGAGGGACACGTTGAAACGTTCTTTGTGCGCATCAACTGCACGCCTGGAGCACAGCTGACGGTCGCACAGGCACTGATTGGATCGCCCTACGTGCGATTCGTCACACTTGTCACGGGAAAGTTCGATGTCTTCGCCGAGGTCGTCATCCCTGGGGATTCGGCGACATATGCCCATGTGCTGACAGACCTGCAAGCAATTCCCGGGGTAGAGCGCTGGCGCAGCGACCTGGTCGTCCACACCTACAAGGTGAGTTTTGACTGGGGGCGGCAACTGTACGACGCGCATGCCGAGGTCAAAAACGATCCACAGTCGTATATGCCGGCACCGAACACGTGTGACCCGACGCACTTCGATGACGCGGATAAAGCAATCGTTGAAGAGCTGCGTCACAACGGACGAGCGTCCTTCCAGTCGATCGGCAACAAGCTTGAGATGAACGAGAGTAGCGTTCGTCGTCGCTACGAGCGCATGCGCAATGCTGGCTGTCTCACCACCGTCACGACGGTGCCTGCTTCGGCGTTGGGGATGAGTGCCGAGACGCTGCTTATTCTTCGCGTCGAGCCATCGCGCATGGCCGCCGTCGCGCAAACACTCGCGCAGCATGTGTCGGTGCGGTTCTTGGCTGCGGCGCTGGAGGAGAACTCGCTCTACTGCGAGATTATTCTGCCCAGCACCGAGACCCTGCACGACTTTTTGACTGGCACGATCGCGCATCTCAAAGGAGTGCGCGGCTGGAACGCCGCGATGGAACTGGTGTTCATGAAGCGTGGGTTCATCGAGACCCCGTGGTGGCGGTCTCAAGTGGCTCTAGCTGGTGCCGCCGACTCCAATTCATAGCGGTGGATATATTCCTCCCGCGATGTCAAGGGCCTTCCCAATGTCGGAGGTATGTCGCACTCTCTCTATAGAGAGAGTCCTGGAGGACCCCAGATGAATCAAGTTACGGATCCGCGCTTTGTGCTCAACCGCATCACAGCGTCGGAGTGGGTAATCAATGACCTTCGATACGCCTCTAACGATCCGCGCCACGTCGTCGCCTGCGTTTACGAACTCGC
This sequence comes from Microbacterium sp. NPDC076768, assembly GCF_040687205.1. NCBI lineage: Bacteria > Bacillati > Actinomycetota > Actinomycetes > Micrococcales > Microbacteriaceae > Microbacterium > Microbacterium sp. NPDC076768. Next base: position 1,036,831 of record NZ_JBFBMU010000002.1, on the reverse strand, counting down.
GGAGACAGAAGTAGAGGTCACCTGGCTGCGTGATCTTCCGCTGGCGACTCGCTATGGCACAGCTTTTGATGTGCTCGCAGACCTGGAGCGGATGGATGGGGCCCACCCCTCGACGCGTCCTGTGACTATCTCGGAGAACCCGCCGCTGTTGACGACATAGCGCGCTTTAGTTCGGAGGGCGGTGGCACTTTACTTTGTAAAGTGCCACCAGTACCGTTACGGGCATGAGCGCAGAACGTGAATCTCGCGCCTCGCTTCTGCGTATAGGGGTCAGAATCAACGCGGTGCTCTCGTTGCTGATGGGAGTGCTGTTCGTCGTTGCAGCTTCGGCGATCGCCGACGTGATCCGACTCGACATCGACTACTGGATCGTGGTCTTCGGTTTCGTCCTGATCGGACACGCAGTGGCCCTGGTCTTGATCCAGAAGACGAGCAACCTGGTGCGCTGGACCTGGGTAAATCTAGCTATCATCGCGCCGTACTCACTCGTGATGATTTCGCTTGCTATCGCGGTGGTCGAGCCCGCAGACGGAAAAATGCTTGTCGCTCTGGATGGCATCTTGGTCGGCGCGGTCGCCGTTCTGCAGTTTTTAGGTATCCGCAGTGCCGCGGCACCGAAACGGGAGCTCAAGCGGTCGTCGTGACGCACACGAAGGTTCTCCCCGCAACGAGTGGGGGAGAACCTTCGACGTTGTTGGCGTCAGGCGGGGGAGTCGGATTCTGTGTCTGACTCGGCGGCAACGCGATCGGCCTCAGCGCTGTCTACCTGAGCGTCATCGACATCTTGGTCAAGAACTCGCTCACCGTCGACCTCTTGCGTTGGTACGTCGGGCTGGTCGTCGCCGTGCGAGTGGGGAGGCACCGGGGGGAAGATGGGGTTCGACATGTTCGCATCCTTTCGTCGGAATGCGCTCAAGATACGACGGGTTCCTCCGTCAGACGACCGCCTTGACTGTGCTCCACTGCCGCGCTAGTCGCCCGCGCGGCGAGTGCGGCGGCGCTCAACGAATCTTCCGCTGGCCTGTCGAGTAACCGTGTGAGGTCTGAGGTTTGAGCGCTTAAAAAGTCGTGTCGAACGGCGGTGGCTATTGATGCGATCATCGGAGGCTGGAACGGGAGAAGGCGCGCGTCAGAGAGCAGTCGTTGCCGGTACTCCTCCATGGTGATGCTGTGGTGTGTTGCATGGAGCGCCGCAGCCACGTCATTCGCGGTGATCAGGTCGCCGACGAGTTCGTAGGTCGATCCCACATGGGCACTCGGCTGCATCGCTACGACGGCGGCGACCGCTGCGAGGTCGTTGCGGGTCGGTGCCGCCAGGGCACCTGATCCGAAGGCCGATTCAATACCGTCAGGTCCCCACATCAGCATGGCGCCGAACAGCTCGGCATAGAGGCCGTTTCGCAGTATGGTCCAGCTCAGTCCACTCGACCGCAGCATCCGTTCTGTCGCGCGGTGCGCGAGAGTGAAACCGAGGTGGTCACCCGACGTCGTCACGCTTGTGTAGACGACATGGCCGACGCCATCACGGATCGCCGCATCGATCGCCGCACGGTGACGAGCGATCACCCGATCGTCCTCTGCGTATCCGGCTGAGACGAGCACAAGCGTCGTCACGCCGTTGAAATCAAGCGAGTCTGGTGCGTCGAAGTCGACGTATCGCTGTTCACCGTCAGGCGTGCGCGTGCCCCCTGTGGCGGCCGCGCCGCGCTCGGCCAGCGACTGGAGGATGAGAGTGGCGAGTTGTCCATTAGCGCCGGTGACCAGAATCATGGTGTTGTCTCCTTAGGTGGTTCTCTTTCGTAACTACCCCTAGCCTGAGAGGGACCATCACAACGCACAAGAAGGCACTTTCATGTCATTGACGCACACGGATGTAACCGCTGGCCCCGCGCAGCTCGACCCGTGTGGTCACGCAGAGCAGGTGGACTGTGGGATCCGCGATGTTCTTGACAGGGTCGGCGACAAGTGGTCGGTTCTGGTAATCGTCGAGCTCAGTAACGGCACACGGCGGTTCAGGGAGCTTCAGCGGGCGATCCAAGGAATCTCGCAACGGATGCTGACCCTCACCGTGCGCCGACTAGAGCGTGATGGCTTGGTGTTGCGCACGGTCTACCCCACGGTGCCCGCGCAGGTCGACTACCGGCTCACCGAGACGGGGGAGAGTATCTCTCATCTCGTCAGAGCGCTGGCTGACTGGTCGATCGAGCATCGAGACGCGATCGCGCTCGCGCGCCGTACTTACGATGCGCAGCACCCAGATAACGAGATTCGGTGACAGTCCGCTAATACAAAAAAGCCCCCGGGTGACCGGGGGCTTAATGGTGGACCTGAGGGGACTCGAACCCCTGACCCCCTGCATGCCATGCAGGTGCGCTACCAGCTGCGCCACAGGCCCAAAATGCCGCTCCACATGAGCCGGAGCAACTTGAAAAGAATACTACAAGACTCTGCACAAGCACCAATCCGGCGAGCGCAGCCGGGAGTGTCGAGACCGAGGTGGAACAACGACGAACGAATCCGGGTTCCTCTCTGCGTGAGTGTTCTGGAAAGCGTGGTGATTGGTGCAGGGCAGGCCGGTCTGTCGGCGTCTTTTCATCTCGCGAGGTTGGGCGTCTCGCATGTGGTGCTTGATGCCGGTGATGGCCCTGGCGGAGCGTGGCAGTACCGGTGGGACGCGTTGACGATGAGTGATGTGCACGGCGTCGCGGAACTGCCGGGAGACGCCCCGCCGCCGCGCGACGACGCCCGCGCGAACGTTGCGGTGCCCGCCTACTTCGCGGGCTACGAGCAGAAGCATGCTCTGCCGGTGATACGGCCAGTGCACGTCACACGGGTCGACGACTGGGATGGGGTGCTCAGGGTGACCGCCACGGAGGGGGAGTGGTGGGCGAAGACGCTCGTCAATGCGACGGGTACGTGGTCGCGACCGTTTGTGCCGCGCCTTCCTGGTGCGGAAGCGTTCAGGGGTGAACAGTTCCATACTGTCGATTACCCTGGCCCCTCGCATTTCATAGGCAAACGTGTGCTTGTCGTTGGCGGCGGCGCATCGGCAGTGCAGTTTCTCGGAGCGCTTGCCCCTCTGACGGAGACCGTGTGGGTAACGCGTCATGAGCCGGTGTGGCGGAGCGACGACTTCACCCCAGAAGCGGGGGCCGCTGCTGTCGCTCTTGTGGAGCGGCGGGTAGCGGCGGGGCTACCGCCGGAGAGCGTGGTGAGTGTGACGGGACTCATGCTTCGTCCTCAGGAACGTGCCGCCGAGCGTCTGGGCGCTTATGCCGCCAGAAGGTCGATGTTTGAGCGCATCGAACCCGATGGTGTCCGGTGGCCAGATGGCAGCTTCGCACGGGTAGACGCCATCCTGTGGGCGACCGGCTTCCGACCTGCGATCGCTCATCTTGCTCCGCTGCACCTGCGCGGTTCAGCTGGTGGTATTCGCCTGGACAGGAATGGCAGAGGGACGACAGCCGTGGTCGATCCGCGCGTGCAGATGGTCGGGTACGGACCGTCGGCCAGCACGATCGGCGCGAACCGCGCTGGGCGGGTAGCGGCGAGCGCGGTTCAGCGTCTGCTGTCCTCTCCTGCGGCGACGCTCACCAGCGGTTGATGGCTTCTTCCGCAAAGCCTTCGATGCCGTCGACGCGCACCTGCGCGCCGGTGTCATCGTGCACCCAGCCGCTCCACACGCCGAAAGACTGTTCGATGCGGCTGGAGACGAGGAGTGCATTTGTGTGGGTGCGCTTCTCATAAAACGGAGTGAAGGTGAGGTCAGCAGTCGTTCCGTGCACCCGCCACGGGTGCATGAGCCGCTGGAGGTCGTACTCCCAGACCAGATCTTCACTGATCTTTGACAAGTGCCCGTCGACGAGAACCGCATTCTCGGTTGCTCCTGAACCGTCAGTCCATTTCGAGCCCAACTGCAGCCCGACAACTCGGCCATCGACGGTGCCGCTGCCTGCGGCCCAGTTCCATCGAACGCGGTAGGGCCAGCGCCCCCGGCCATGATCGAGTACCGCCCAGCTGTCGGAGGGGAGCTGGTGGGTGACACCGTCAATGGTGATGCGCCCGGTCGTTGGGCGTGCCACATCCTTCACGGTGTACTGGAACCTTCGTACATCAGCGCGGAGCCGCCAGGGAACGAGAACGCCCAGTGACTCATGTCCTGCCGGCCGACCAGCAAGCATGTCGAACGACACCCGTGGTGCAAAACCGCGCAGGCGAGTCCCGCCGATCGACTCTTCAATGTCGAGAGTGATTCGTCGTGTTCGCGCACGCGCTGGCCCCTTGCCGAGTGAGGCGGGCAGCGTTGCGCTGGCACCTCCGGGGGCGATCACCGTCGAGCCGATGTCTTCGCCCGTCGCTCGGTCAAGTACCCAGACCTCGTGCACCGCCATGTAGTCGAGGCTCGAAACGGTGAGAGCAACGATGTGCGATGGCGTCATCACATTCCAGTACTCCCACCGCTTGTTGCGGCCCCAATGCCCGCGACCTGGGAGGCCGGAGGTGTCGAGTAGCGGTGTGCGAGACCAGCCCAACGCGTCAGGGTTCAGGGCGCCGTCTGCGTGGAGAAGCGACGTAGGCGCGGTGATTTCGCGCTCGATCATCGATGCGGGCATCTTTGTCCTGCTGTCAGAGAGAAGGCCATTCGGGTCGGCCTTGCTACGTCGAGTGTAGACGACAGCACACAGACGTTCTCAGCGCCGACGTCTGATCCGGCGCGTAGGGTGAAGGTATGTCGCGCACTATTGTTTTTGGCGGCCACGGCCGCATCGCCCTTCTGCTCACTCCGCTGCTTGTCGCGCGAGGCGACGAGGTAACCAGCGTCATCCGCAACCCGGATCACGCTTCAGACGTCGAGGCGGCCGGTGCTACGGCACTCGTTGCCGATGTCGAAAATATGAACGTCGATGCCATCGCCGAGATCGTCAGCGGACACGACGCCGTTGTCTGGTCGGCCGGTGCTGGCGGGGGCTCGCCAGAGCGTACCTACGCTGTTGACCGTGACGCGGCTCAGCGTTCGATGGATGCAGCCGTGCGCGCAGGCGTGCAGCGTTACGTGATGGTCTCCTGGCTCGGATCCAAGGCCGATCACGGTGTGCCTGAAGACGACTCTTTCTTCGCCTACGCAGACGCCAAGTGGGCAGCAGACGAGCACCTTCGCGGTACAGGTCTCGACAGCACGATTCTGGGACCAGGAGCGCTCACCCTCGACGACCCGACGTCGAAGATCCAGATCGATCCTGATGGCCGTGGCTCGGTGTCGCGCGCCGATGTGGCGGCAGTTATCGCGGCATCGCTGATCGAGCCCTGCACGATCGGTCAGACGATTCGTTTCGGCAACGGTGAAGACGGATCGGCTGTGCCGATCGCTGACGCGCTCGCCTGCTAAGACGCTGCCCATCACGCACACCATGGGTCATCACCGCTGGCGAGGCGCAGCCGCACTTGTCGTTGCCGCGCTGGCCACCGTGTGCGTCTCGTCCGTCGCGGCGGCGGCGCCCTCCGGCGTCGTCGCCGCCCCTTCCCAGACGTCCAAAGAGAGCGTCGTCGCGGATCGGGCGCAGGCTCTAGCGGAAGAGATGACGGTTGCGGAGCAGGCTTCGACTGTGGTGATGGGCCACGTCGCAGGAACGGACCCGGCTGCCTTGCGGGCGTACATGGAATCCGGGCTTGGCGGGTTCATCATCATGGGTTCCAACGTCCCGTCGTCGGAGACGGAGTTGCAGGCCCTTACCGCAGCGCTCACGACAGACCCCTCGCTGCCGCCGCTTATCGCGGTCGATCAGGAGGGCGGCATCGTCTCGCGTTTGAAGGGAGATAATTTCGCTGCTTCCACGTCGCTGAAACAGCTTCCGGTCGCCGACACCACGACGGCTTTCCTCGCACGAGGCTCTCAGGTGGCCCGAGCGGGGATCAATGTGAACTTCGGAACAGTGGCGGATTACACCGCCGACACTGGCTCTTTCATCTATGGTCGTGCTCTCGGGACGAACGCTGCAAGCTCCGGCAAACGGGTGGCAGCAGCGACGGCGGCGCAAGAACAGTTCGTCGCATCGACTCTGAAGCACTTTCCCGGCCACGGCGCAGCTCCCGGAGATTCACACAGCGCCATCCCGAGCACGACGATGAGCCTCGCGGACTGGCGCGAATCAGCGGCCATTCCATTTGCCGACGGTATTGACGCGGGCGCATCGCTGCTGATGTACGGGCACCTGGCGTATTCGGCTGTCGATCCTCTGCCGGCGTCGCTCTCTGCGACCTGGCACGAAATCGCGAGAGACGAGCTCGGATTCACCGGAGTAGCCGTGACAGACGACCTGGGCATGCTGTTGTCCTCTGGCGACCCGGCCTATGCGGATCCGGTCGCGAATGGCGTCGCCGCCGTTGCGGCAGGCAACGACCTGGTGCTGATGATCGCGGGTTCTGATGCGCAGACTGCCAGCGAGATGGCGGCAGGAATCGCGGCAGCGGTCGATGGTGGAACGCTCCCGGAGGAGCGGCTCGAAGAAGCGGCTACTCGCGTCTTAGGTCTGCGGTTGGAGCTTTCGGCGGCTACCGCTCAGTGGACGATCTGCGCCGATTGCGAGCCGGTCGACTGACGCGCGTGCCCCGCTGTGGCGGTCTCTCCGAGCCAGGCATGCAGCAGGGCCATCCGAAGGGCGGCGCCTCTGTCTGCGAATTCTCGTTGCCGACGCACGTACTCCGCCTTACCTTCCGCCGTTTCGATAGGAACGGGCACGACATTCCACGGGGAGAGGTCGTATGGCGCCGCCTGCATGTCGAGTAGCCGAATGTCGCGCGCGAGTTCGAAGGAATCCAGCAAGAGATTTCCCGGAATGAGTGGTCCGAGTTTTGTCGCCCATTTATAAAGATCCATGCCGGCGTGCAAGCATCCTGGCTGCTCGAACAGCGGCTGTTCTTCGCGACTGAGCGATGTGCGGTTGCGCGGGACGGCCTCCGGGGTGAAGAACCGAAAAGCATCGAAGTGGGTACAGCGCAGATCGTGGCCCTCGACCACCCGGTCTGTGCCGGCCTGCCCGAGCCGCAATGGCACCGCATGTCGATGCTCGTCTGCGCGATAAACCATCGCCCACTCATGCAACCCAAAGCACCCGAACTGACCTGGCCTGGATGCTGTTCTGCGCAGCATCCGTTCGATGAGGCCGGCGAGTTCAGACTTCTCCCTGGCAAACACGCTCGCATCTGGCGCCGCACTGTCGTCTCGCGTGCCTGGGACATACCAACGCCATGCAAGTCGGTCGGTAGCGTCCGCTAATTCGACGCCCGCGCCGGGGTGCCAACGTCTGAGTTGTGAGGGTTTATAGGAGTAGTAGGTGAAGAGAAAATCCCACACGGGATGCTTCTCACCCCGCGCAGCACGTTCGCGGTGTGCAGCGGTGAGTTCGTCTGCACGCTCGCGATGCTCGTACTCGAATCGTGCCCAGTCTTGCCGTGCTATGGGCATTTCAGTGCAGGATGCCGGCTTCGCCGAGCAGATCACGGAGCCCAGCGCCGTCTTCCGCGCTCACCCAGGGGGCGACATCTTTGGAGTGCGGTTCGTGGCCAGCGCGGCCGCCGGCAAGCACTGCTTCAGCGGGAAGCAACCGTCGGATGGCGACGCCAGCAACCGAATCCGGGTACTCATCCATGAACTGGCTGTAGATGGACTCGTCGTGCTGGCCGTCGTCACCGATGAGCAACCACTTCACGTCGGGAAATTCTGTGGCCAACCGTCGAAGGTTCGAGAGCTTGTGCTCGCGACCGCTCCGGAACCAACGATCGTGGGTAGGGCCCCAATCGGTGAGCAGCATGGCGCCTGCCGGAAACAGGTGCCGGCTCAAGAAACGCCACAGCGTCGGGGCGACATTCCAGGCGCCCGTCGAGAGGTAGACCATCGGAGCGCCAGGATGCTGTCGCAAAAGCTGGTCGAGCAACACCGCCATGCCAGGAACAGGAAGACGGGCGTGCTCATCAAGCACAAAAGAGTTCCAAAAGGCGATGAAAGGGCGCGGGAGAGCCGTCACCATTACCGTGTCATCGACGTCGGAGACCACACCGAAGTTGGTTTCTTCCGCCACGACGAAAGCGCGGGCCTCGACAGGCTCTTGGCCTTCGACAGCGAATGCGAATGTCTGCCAGCCCGGCTCAAGATCGACCCGAATCACGGCGTCAAAAACGCCACCGCGATCTGCCGCGACCTGATGAGTGGTGTCACCCATGTGCACGGTGACGCCAGCGAAACCTACCGGGATTCCGACAAAGCTACGCCACCCTCTGACGCTCGCCGGTTCACCATCGCGCGTGCGACGTTGCGGCGGCACGATGAGTACTCGTCCGACGACGCGCACCCACCCAGGACCGCCGTAGCCGGGGAAGGGCAGGATCGTCGCGACACGGCCACGACGGCGCGCACGACCTTCTCGCCACACATGGAGGCGGTGTTCGAGTCGGGCGAACCAGTGGATCCGGTGCGCCGGGGGAGCGGATGCCATTGGCTCAGTCTTTCACGTCAGCGTCGGGCTCAGGATCCGCTGCGTGCAGATGACGTGCTTCAATCCGGTGCAACAGCTTCTTGCCGAGAAAGGCGAGGAGAAGGAACAGGGCGATGACGCCGACGAAGATGTAGCCGGCGAAATGTACGCGATCGACGAGCTCTCTGAAGCTGCCGGCAGCGAGCGACGCGACGCTCACGTAGGCACCCGCCCAGATGATGCACGCAGGGGCCGTCCATGCCAAGAATCGGCGGTACGGGTACTCACTCATCCCCACGGTGAGGGGAACGAGGGAGTGCAGTACCGGCAGAAAGCGAGAGAGAAAGATTGCAATACCGCCGCGGCGGGCGAGGTAGTTCTCTGCTTTGACCCAGTTGTGCTCACCGATCCTGCGCCCCAGCCAGGAGGCTCTGATGTGCGGGCCAAGCCAGCGTCCGAGCCAGAAGCCGATGCTCTCGCCGATCAGCGCCCCGATCACGACCGCGACGCCCATGGCGACGCCTTCCAGCGGAGTAGCGACGCCGGTCGAGGCGATGATCACGATGGTGTCGCCCGGCACAATGAGCCCGATCAGGATGCTCGTCTCCAGCATGATGGCGACGCTTGCGATCAGAGTGCGGGCAATCGGATCGATCGACTGCACAGTGTCGAGGAGCCATAGCAGGAGGTCGTCCACCCCATGAGAATACGGGAGTCGCGCGGTCGTAGTCTGGAAAGGTGCCTGATCGCCTGAACTCCCGCATCCTCGCCGTGTGCCCGGATGCCGCTTCGGTGTTCCTGATGCTCGAATCGCGCTCCACTGAGGTGTTTTGGCTTGACGCCGGAATCGACGCCGTTGAGGGATGGAGCTTCATCGGCACCGGCACCCGTTCGACGTTCCCGCATCACGTCGCACTCGACGTCGCAGCGGCAGAGAGCGCTGTCCCTCCGTTTTGTGACGGATGGATCGGATGGCTCGACTACGAGACGGGAGCGGCGGCCGCTGGTGCCCCGGTCGCTTCTTCTGAACGAATGGACGGGGCGTGGCTGCGCGCCACTCGCATTCTCGCGATTGATCATGCGTCACAACAGGCATGGGCGATCAGCTCCGCAGATGACCTCGAAGCATGGGCTGCTGAGGTATCGGCACGGACCGACGCTCCCGATCGAGCCGCCTCTGCCGCATCATCGTTTGACCGCAATGAGATGCGCCGAGATGCCGTGAGCCGGCACGAGCCCGCAGAGTACATCGCGTTGATCGAAGAGTGTCGAGAACTCATCCGTGCGGGCACCGCCTATCAACTCTGTTTGACCACCCGCTTCACCGTGGAGGGTTCGCATAACGCCGCAGACGTTTATCTTCGCTTGCGTGCGGCGACCCCGGCTCATCACGGCGGCTTCGTGCGCATCGGCGATCGGTCGTTGCTGAGCGCGAGTCCGGAACAGTTCCTGCACGCGTCCCAGGGCACTGTGCGCACCCGCCCTATCAAGGGCACTCGGCCCCGGAGCACCGATCCGGTGGAAGATGCCGCCCTCGCAGCAGAGCTCGCAACCAACAGCAAAGAACGCGCAGAGAACGTGATGATCGTTGACCTCATGCGCAACGACCTCTCCCGGGTTTGTGAGCCGGGGAGCATCAGGGTCGAAGGTTTGTGGGTCGTCGAGAGCTACCCTGCCGTGCATCAGCTCGTCAGCACAGTGAGCGGTGCGCTTGCCAAAGGAGTGACGGTCGGTGAGTTGCTCGCCGCCACTTTTCCTGCGGGCAGCATGACCGGCGCCCCCAAACTGTCGGCCATGACGCGACTATATGAACGAGAGGGCGGCGCTCGGGGTATTTACGCGGGCTGCTTCGGGTACATCGGTGTCGACGGTTCGCTCGATCTTGCGATGGTGATCCGAAGCATCGTCATCGAGCCCACCCGCGCAGTGGTGGGGGCGGGTGGGGGAATCACCTGGGGTTCTGTCGCCGCAGCAGAGGTCGCAGAAGTCACGACAAAAGCGCGAGCGCCGTTGGCCGCGCTCGGCGCTGAACTCCCGGCGAGCTGGGGTTCCGATATCCTGAACTGATCCCGTTTTTTCCTTAGATTGGTCGTGCGCTCGTTGTCTGAGAACCTGTCCACCGCTCCCACTGGCGATGAGGCCCCATCGGCGCACGCCATCCAGCAAAAATGGCAGAAGTACTGGGCGGAAAATGGCACGTTCCTTACCGGGGGAGACGATGACACGCGTCCCCGGCGATACGTCCTCGCGATGTTCCCGTACCCCTCTGGCGATCTGCACATGGGGCATGCGGAGAACTACCTCTATTCCGACATCGTGGCGCGTTTCTGGCGTCACCGCGGGCACAACGTGCTCAACCCCATCGGGTGGGACTCCTTTGGGCTGCCGGCAGAGAACGCCGCGATCCGCCGTGGGGCAGACCCACGCGAGTGGACGTACCAGAACATCGCGCAGCAGAAGGAAGGGTTCCAGGCATACGGAGTCTCCTTCGACTGGTCCCGCGTGCTGCACACGTCCGACCCCGAGTATTACCGCTGGAACCAGTGGCTCTTCCTGAAGTTGCACGAGCGTGGACTCGCGTATCGCAAGAAGAGTCCAGTCAACTGGTGCCCGAACGACCAGACCGTGCTGGCAAACGAGCAGGTCGTCGATGGTCGTTGCGAGCGCTGTGGCGCCGAGGTCATCAAGAAGAAGCTCACCCAGTGGTACTTCCGCATCACGGACTATGCCGACCGTCTTCTGGATGACCTGAACCAGCTGGAAGGTTTCTGGCCGCACAAGGTGCTCCAGATGCAGCGCAACTGGATCGGCCGTTCGATCGGTGCCGACGTCGACTTCGTGATCGAAGGACGCGACGAGCCTGTCACGGTCTTCTCCACGCGTCCAGACACACTCCACGGCGCGACGTTCTTCGTCGTCGCTCCCGACTCCGAGCTGGCCGCAGAGCTTGCCGCAGATGCTACAGATGACGTACGTCAGCGCTTCCAGACGTACCTGGAGCAGGTGCAGAAGGCCTCAGACATCGACCGTCAGGCAACGGATCGACCGAAGACGGGTGTCTTCCTCGAGCGCTACGCCATCAACCCGGTCAACGGCGAGAAGATGCAGGTCTGGGCGGCGGACTACGTGCTGGCCGACTACGGTCATGGCGCTGTGATGGCGGTTCCCGCCCACGATCAGCGTGACTTGGACTTTGCTCGCGCGTTCGACCTGCCCGTCAAGGTTGTTGTCGACACGACCGCTCCGATCACCGGATCGATGCCCGTCATCGAGGTCGATGAAGACGGCGTACCGATCGATCCAGAGGCGGCTCTTGACGAGCAGAACCCGGCTGCGACCGGCATCGCGCTGACCGGCGAAGGTCGCATGATCAACTCGGGCTCGTTGAATGGCCTGTCCAAGCGCAATGCGATTGCCCGTGCGATCGAGCAGATGGAAGCATCCGGAACCGGTCGCGCAGCCAAGAACTATCGCCTCAGGGACTGGCTCATCTCGCGTCAGCGCTTCTGGGGAACCCCGATTCCGATGTTGCACGCCGACGACGGCCGCATCATCCCGGTGCCGGAAGACCAGTTGCCGGTGAAGCTGCCAAGCATCGATGGCCTCGATCTCTCGCCGAAGGGCACGTCGCCTCTCGGCGGCGCGGAGAGTTGGGTACGCACGACCGATCCGGAAACGGGCGACCCGGTGTTGCGTGACCCAGACACCATGGACACGTTTGTCGACAGCTCGTGGTATTTCCTGCGGTTCTTGTCGCCGAACAGCGACACAGTAGCGTTCGATCCCGCTCAGGCCGACCGTTGGGCCCCCGTCGATTCGTACATCGGCGGCGTCGAGCACGCGATTCTGCACCTGCTGTATGCGCGCTTCATCACCAAGGTGCTCTTCGACATGGGGCTGATCGACTTCACGGAGCCGTTCTCGAACCTCATCAACCAGGGCATGGTCATTCTCAACGGCACGAAGATGTCGAAGAGTAAGGGCAACCTGGTGTTGTTCCAGGAAGAGCTCGATGCGCACGGTGCAGACGCGCTGCGTGTGGGGTTGGCGTTCGCTGGACCGGTCGAAGACGATAAAGACTGGGCCGATGTGTCGACGACAGGGGCGCAGAAGTTCCTGGCCCGCGCGATGCGGGTTGCCAGCGAAGTCTCGAGTCCCGTGGATGTTGTCTTCGACGGCGGCGACGCTGCTCTACGCCGCGCGACTCACAAACTTCTCTCTGAGGCGCCTGCGCTGGTCGAACAGACAAAGTTCAACGTGCTGGTTGCCCGCTTGATGGAACTCGTGAACATCACACGCAAGACGATCGATGGTGCGGCGGGTGCGGCCGATCCTGCCGTGCGTGAAGCGGCGGAGACAATCGCCGTGATGCTCGACCTCATTGCGCCTCACACTGCAGAAGAGATGTGGGAGATTCTCGGGCACGAGCCGTCTGTAGGCCTCGTCACCTGGCGCTCGGCCGATCCGGCACTGCTGGTGGAAGACTCGATCACGGCTGTCGTGCAGGTGGGCGGCAAGGTGCGTGCGCAGCTGGAGGTATCGGCGCGTATCAGCGAGTCTGAGCTTGAAGCGCTCGCACGCGCAGACGAGCGCGTCATTCGCTCGATCGGTGACCGCGAAATCGTGAAGGTTGTCGTGCGCGCTCCCAAGATCGTCAGCTTCGTCGTCAAGGGCTGAGGCCTCTGCACGGTGGACGATCCGCACGGATTGTCCACCGTGGCGGAGTTCGCGGTGATCTCCGTGCGTGATCGGGCCTAGCTTGGCTCCATGGCATCACCGCTGGCTCCTTTGCCGCCTCGACGTCGGCTACGCCTCAGTATCGGCGCCGCCGTTGTTTTGTCGTTGGTGGTGGTCTCCGTAGCAGTCGGCCTCGGCATCGTTCGTGGTCAGTCTGCGCCCGCCCAAACCGTTCCTTTAGGAGATGCCACCGAGACGGCGAGTGCCGCCGGCGAGCTCTATGTGCATGTTCTCGGCGCTGTCGAGAATCCAGGCCTCTACGTTCTGGATCTGGATGCGCGGGTCGTCGATGCGCTGGCGGCAGCCGGAGGAACAACGGCGGAGGCCGATCTGGCCGCCGTGAACCTCGCCAGAGTACTGACCGACGGTGAACAGGTCGTCGTCCCGGTCGTCGGTGCTGCGGCCGACCCGACCCAGGCAGCGCCGCCCGGAGACGACAGGATCAACCTCAACGAGGCAGACCAGGCGGCGCTGGAGACGCTATCGGGGATCGGCCCAGCGATCTCGCAGCGGATCATTGCGTGGCGCGAAGAGAACGGACGGTTTCAGTCCGTGGACGACCTCATGGCCGTGCCAGGAATCGGCGAGAAGATGCTGGCGTCCTTGCGCGATGCAGTCAGGGTCTAGGTGATGTCATTCGATGTGAAGCGTTCTGATCGAGGCGGAGAGCTAGCGTCGTTGGAAGGAATGCTGGGGGAAGTGTTGCGTGTGCGGGCGCGTGATTTGAGGCTTGTGCCGCTTGCTGTTGCGGTGTGGGCTGCGGCGTTGGTGTGTGTGTTTTTGCCTGCGGTGACGTGGTGGGTGGCGGGGTTTTCTGCTGTCGGTATCGGGATCACGGTGGTGTGGGCAGAAGTGTCGCGGCGGGGTCGGGGTGTGCGTCCGGCGCTGGGGCTTGTGGTGGTGGTTTTGGCCGCGATGGCGGCGGTGGCGGTCACTGCTGGTTTGTCGATGACGGCGCGTGATGTGGCGGTGGCATCTGCGGGGCGGGTGGTGGAGGTTTCAGGGACGGTGACGTCGTCGGCATCGGTGGGTCAAGATGGGCGGCTGTGGTTTGAGGTGCAGTCGCGCATGATCGGTTCGCGGGGTGACGGAATGCCGGTGTCGGTGCCGATTCGGGTCGGTGCGGAGCCGGCTGATGGGTTTGAGTTGGGTGCGGAGATTCGTGTGGTGGGCGAGGCTGCGGTGACAGATGCGGGGGAGCGTTCTGTTGTTGTCCTTTATGCGATGGAGTCGGAGGTGGTTTCTCCGGCTGGTGGTGTTTTCGGTGTTGCCGCCGATGCCAGGGGCGTGTTTGTGGAGAGGTCGCTTCGTTTGCCGGAGCCTGGTGGTGTCTTGTTGCCTGGGCTCGCGGTGGGGGACACGCGCGCGGTCTCGGTGGAACTGAACGATGCCATGCGCGCGAGTGGCCTCAGCCACCTCACCGCCGTCAGCGGAGCGAACTGTGCCATCGTCGTTGGGGCGGTTTTCTGGTTGACGGCGGTCGCAGGGGGTGGCCGTGCGCTGCGTGTCGTCCTGTCGCTCACAGCTCTGGCCGGGTTCGTGGTGCTGGTGACCCCGGAACCGAGTGTTATCCGGGCGGCGGTGATGGCTGCGGTTGGGATGCTCACCGTGTTGCTTGGGAAACCGAGCGCGGGGGCAGGCATTCTCTCGCTCTGTGTGGCTGGCATTCTGATCGCAGATCCGTGGTTGGCAGCTACCCCGGGGTTCGCGTTGTCTGTCGCGGCATCTGGGGCGCTGATCCTGCTCGCCCCGGCGTTAGCGAGGGGACTCGAGAAAGCTCTCCCTGCTCCGATCGCCCTGGCTGTCGCTGTCCCACTCGCAGCGCAATTGGCGTGCGCTCCCATCATCGCCCTCTTCGCCGAACAACAGTCTTTAGTCGGCATCGCCGCAAATTTGCTTGCAGCGCCGGCCGCTCCGCTGGCAACGGTGGTGGGCCTTCTGGCATGTCTCGCGGCCCCGATACCGTTACTTGCTGACCTGTTGGCTGCCTCCGCTTGGCTGCCAGCCGCATGGATCGCGACAACCGCGAACACGACAGCGGGGCTGCCAGCGGCGCAGATCATGTTGGCTCCGGGAATCAGCAGCGCTCTCCTTGTTGCACTCGTGTGCGCATCGATCACGGCTTTACTAATTCGACGCTCGTCCACGCTGCCGCGTGCATTCGCGGGACGGGCGACTAGCTGGATGCGAGGCGCCGCTGCTGCAGTTTTGATAGTTGTGCTTGCACTGGCGGGTTCTCGTGCTCTTCTTGACGGACCTTTGGCTACAGCGACGACTCCAGACGGCTGGTCTATTGCGCTGTGTGATGTCGGGCAGGGGGATGCCGTGCTCATTCGCTCGGGAGAAATGGTTGCTCTCGTCGATACCGGCCCGGAGCCTGCACCCTTGGCCGCGTGCCTACGGTCGCTTGGTATCGAGCGGATCGACCTGCTCGTGCTCACGCACTTCGACCTCGATCATGTGGGAGGTGTCGCTGCCGTAAAAGGGAAAGTAACCACCGTGTTGCACGGACCAGTGGGGGAGCGCGCCGATCAGCAAACGCTCGATGACCTCGATGAGGCGGGCGCAAGGATCGACGAAACCTTCGCGGGCCAGCGCGGAGTGCTGGGGCTGGCCGCATGGCGCGTGCTGTGGCCCGCGCGCGATTCGGCGGCGTTCGCCCCGGGGAACGATGCGAGTGTGGTCATCGAGTTCGAAGGCGGAGGAGTGCCACGATCGATCTACCTAGGGGATCTCTCGGCTGTTTCGCAACGTGCCCTTCTCCGGGCCGCCGGAGTCAGCCGATACGACGTCGTCAAGGTGGCCCATCACGGAAGCGCAGATCAAGACCCTGGTCTCTATGAGGCGCTGCAAGGCCAGGTTGCCCTGTTCAGCGCTGGTCTCGACAATGACTACGGCCACCCGCGTGCGGAGACCATCGCGCTCACGACAGCGAACGGTGCACACATCCTGCGCACCGACGAACAGGGTCGCATACTGCTGGGTATCCGCGGCGGCGAGTTGCACGTGTGGACCGAGACAAAGTGAGAGTGTGTACGGACCTACGGAAAGCAGGGTGTGGAAATGATCTACTCGATGATCGTGCGAAAAAAGGTGCGCAGCACCTTCGACGAAATCAATGTCGGCAATTACGCGGCGATGGTCGATGGTCTCGCGCCCTCCTTTGAGTACGTGTTCGGCGGCGAGCATGCGCTGGGTGGTCGGCGGGTGACAACAGCGGCGATGAACCGGTGGTGGCAGCGGGTGCTCAGCGTGCTCCCTGGCGCGCAGTTTGACGTTCAAGAGGTGCTCGTCAACGGTGCTCCATGGAACACACGCATCGCCGTGCGGTCGCGTGTCAGTGGACCGTTGCCCGGAGGAGAACTCTATGAGAACACCGTCTTCCAGTTCATGACTCTAAAGTGGGGCAAGGTCACTGCGGTGGAAACTATCGAAGACCTTCAAGTGCTCGAGCGGGCGCTCGCGACCGTCGCTGACGCGGGGAACCCTGCAGCCAGGGCCGCTCCCATCAACGGCTAGTCAATTCTGGAGCAACTCCGAAGAAGTCTGTCGTGTCTGTGACCGCCGGTAGGCTGAGATCATGGCAGCTTCGCGTCCCCCGTCCCGTGGTGGAGCGAAACCGACCAAAATCCCGCAGGTGTCGTGGCGGGAACCGCGTCCAGCACCTGTCGTGCTCGTCTTTGGGCCTGAAGAGGTCTGTGCTGAACGTGCGATTGCCGGAGTGCGCGACTACTTGCGCGCCGAAGACCCTGCACTCGAAGTGAGTGACGTACGTGCCGACGACTATGCCCCTGGCACTCTGCTGTCGCTGACATCTCCGTCATTGTTTGGTGAGCCGCGTCTTGTGCGCGTTTCAGGCGTGGAGAAGTGCTCAGATGCCTTCATCCAAGAGGCAGTGTCGTATCTCGACAACCCGCAAGAAGGAGCCACCGTCATCCTTCGCCACACCGGGGCGAGTGTGCGCGGCAAGAAGCTGCTCGACGCTCTCCGCGCGGGCAACGGCGGTGGAATCGAGATCGCATGTTTGGCCGTTAAACGGGACAGCGATCGGGTGGACTTTGCGGCAGGGGAGTTCCGTGCGGCTAAGAAACGTATTGCTCCCCCCGCGCTGCGTGCGTTGGTCTCCGCGTTCGCCGACGACCTCACCGAACTAGCGGCGGCCTGCCAGCAGCTCATCGGCGACGTCGAAGGAGATATCTCCGAAGACGTCGTCACCAAGTACTACGGCGGACGAGTAGAGGTCTCGGCCTTCGTCGTCGCAGATACAGCGATCGCCGGTCGCTACGGCGAAGCTCTTGTGGCTTTGCGGCATGCGCTTTCTTCTGGCGCCGATCCCGTGCCGATGGTGGCTGCATTTGCGATGAAGCTGCGCACGATGGCTCGTGTTGCCGGCAATCGCGAGCCGAGCAGACAACTTGCCCAGCGGCTAGGGATGAAGGATTGGCAGGTTGATCGGGCACGCCGCGATCTGGCTGGCTGGAACGAACGATCGCTCGGAATGGCGATTCAGGCCACAGCGCGCGCAGATGGTGAGGTTAAGGGAGCGGCGCGTGACCCGATCTTCGCGCTCGAACGTATGGTCACGGTGATCGCTACCCGTCAGCCGTTTGGCGAATAACGCACGAGGCTGACGCCGCAGAAGCGTACACACACGAAGAAGGCCCGCCCCGAGAACGGGGCGGGCCTTTCTAAACTGCTTCAGCTCAGAGCGAAGCGACGTGCTTGGCGAGAGCCGACTTGCGGTTCGACGCCTGGTTCTTGTGCAAGACGCCCTTGCTGACGGCCTTGTCGAGCTTGACGGAAGCCTTCTTCAGACCGGCTTCAGCGGCCTTCTTGTCGCCAGCGGTAACGGCGGTACGCGTGGAACGGATAAGCGTGCGGAGCTCGCTCTTCACGGCCTTGTTGCGCTCGTTTGCCTTGGCGTTGGTCTTGTTGCGCTTGATCTGCGACTTAATGTTTGCCACGTGTGGACGCTTTCTGTACAGGAATATTCGGAATGCCGGCAGCAGAAGAGGGCTGCTGCACAGCGATCGTGAGGGAAGAACCCACACGCAAGCCAAGAAGTAACTCTACCAGCAGACCAGGTGATCACGCGAAACGGGGACGGCTCGTGCCGCTGTGTCGTTGGACTACCCGGCTGAGGTGGGGTGTTCCACCGTCGCGATGGCCAGTTTCAACACCGCGTTGAAGATCTGCGGACGCATCGCGGTGACCAGATGAGTCGTGCGAGGCACAATGATCAGCTCGGCATGCGGGACGAGCCGCCGGAACAGGGCCTCGTTGAGCCTGAGCTGGTCGTACTGCCCGTTCACGAACCACATCGGAACGGTGATGCGCGGCAGAGCGGTGAGAAGGTTGAGCGCGCCGAGGCTGCGAAGCGCGGCGTCTTGAGTGTCGAGCGCGTAGCCTCCCGCCGCGAAGTCCGGCCGAGTGTCCGCCGGGATAGTCGCTTCGAGAATCCGCCCGGTCAACCACATCCCGCGATCGGGCAGGGCATCAACGGCGCGGGTGAATAGTCGGTACGCCGCGAGTCCAGCGCCATGGGGGAGCGAGGTGCATGCCGCCGCGATGAGCCCTGCGACCGGGGGCTCTGACGTGCCGCCGACATACGCGAGACAGAGCAGCCCGCCCATTGAGTGACCAACAAGGAGGACGGGACCCTTTCTCGCAGCGGCGCGCACTGCGTCATCAATGGTGCGCAACGCTTCTTCGAGGGTGAACTCCTCCGTCATCCGGGCGCCGTGTCCAGGGAGATCGATGGCGATAGAGGAGTAGTCGTGCTCGTCAAGGTAGACCACCTGAGAACGCCACATGGTCGCAGACGTACGTATCCCGTGCACGAAGACGATCTGAGCACTCACGCGACCAGCATAGAGAAAGCGGGGCCGGTGGATAAACCACCGGCCCCGCTCACACACAAGGTGCTAAAGAGAAATTACTTCTCCCAGCCCACGTTCTCCACCGGCTGTACACCGAAGAGGTCAAGACCCACGTAGGGCTCTGGCGTGAGGTTTGCCAGACCCGCCTTCGCGGTCCAGATCTCCGGGCCGTTGTAGAGCGGGATGATGCCCCAGGTCTCAGCGAAGATCTCTGCCTCGAGCTTCATCGCCGCAGCAGTCTGCTCTTCTGGATCGGTGATCGACTCGACCTCGCTCTTGATGCGCTCATCGATCTCTGGCGTACCGGTCGCGGAAAGGTTCAGGCCGCTGTCGGTGCAGTAGATCTGGCAGAACCAGGCAGCACCGAACGGGTCAGACGAGCTGAACCGCAGGCTGACGATGTCCCAGTTCTTCGAGGTGTAGTCCGCCGAGAAGTCCTGTGAGGAGCGAACATCGATCTGAACGTCGATTCCCACTTCCTTCTCCTGCGCCTGCAGCGCCTTGGCAAGAGCCTCGTTTACGGGGGAGTCGCTAAAGATCGGGTACGTGACGGTCAGCTTCTCGCCGTCCTTCTCACGGATACCGTCTTCGCCAACTTCCCAGCCTGCTTCGTCGAGCAGGGCGTTGGCCTCGTCGACATCGTGCTCCCAGCCAGCCTCAGCGAGCGCGTCGCTGTAGCCAGGCTGGAAGGAGAAGAGCGTGAACGAACCAGCCGGCTCCTCGGTGTAACCGAGACCGTTCCAGGCGATCTGCTGCTGCTGCTCGCGGTCGACCGCGAGGAAGAACGCCTTGCGAACGTTGACGTCTTCGAACTGCGGCTTGTCGGCGTCGACCTGGAGCAGCGTGTTAGCGGACTGCTGCGCGCGGTAAGTCACGACATCTTCCATGTCCTTGACCTGCTCGAGGCGGTCCTTGCTCGCCGTGGCGACGGCGTCGATCTCGCCGTTCTTGAAGGCATTGATGGAAGCGGCAGCGTCCATGCCCTGGAAGGTGACAGAGTCGAGCAGCGGTGCGTTGCCCCACCACTCAGGGTTCGGCTTGAACGACACGTAGTCGCTGTTCGAGTCGAACTCCTCAACCGTGTACGGGCCAGCACCCCAGGCGGGGTTCAACTCGTTGACGAACGCCTCGTTGAACAGCTCAGGCGTGTTGATCGCCGGGTGGATGACACCGGTGAGGAACGGCATCTGCGGCCATGCGAACTCGCTCTTGAAGGTGACGATCGCGGTCTTTGCGGTGTCTCCCTGCTCGACCGACTCGATCTCCTTGTAGCCGTCAGTCGCGTTCGGGTTGTAGCCCTCGTCGTACGAACGGTTGGCCTTCCAGGTGGCGTCGATGGCGGTCCAGTCCATGTCTGTACCGTCGTTCCAGTGCGCCTCATCCGTGAAGGTGAAGGTGATCTGGGTCTTACCGTCGACGACTTCGTAGTCCCACTCATCGAGGTACGCGTCGTTCTTGTATGGGGTGCCATCTGGCTCCATCAAGAGAATCTGCGGCATGTACCAGGCGGCAACGCGCGCGGTGTCGGCGCTCGCGTCGCTGTTGAAGGCGTTCAGCTGCTCCGGGATCTCGTTGATCGGGAAGTTGACTGTGCCTCCTTCCTGAAGGTTGTCGCGCGACTGTGGGTTGTAGTCCGCGGCATCGACGCCCGTGGGCGCATCGCCGTTACCGTCACCGTTGTCTCCGGTGTTGGCAGCGCACCCACCGAGGGTGAGCGCGAGGGTGGCGCCGAATGCCAGCGTCCCCATCAGCTTGTACTGCTTCATGGTGCTCCTTTCGCCTTGCGGCGTGTCATAGGGGGAGAATAGTTCGCCGGAGCGGGGTCTGTCCCCGGCGCGAGTGAATATCCGCTAACTGTTATCGGACAGTGATCCGACACCGGTTAGGACGCAGCGGGGTGATCGGTCAGCGTCGCCGGATCGAACACGATTCGCTGCCGCGTGCGCTCGATATCGGGGTCAGGAACGGGGATCGCCGACAGCAGCGCCTTGGTGTAGGGATGCTGTGGATTGTCGAAAACATCGTCGACATCGCCGTGCTCAACAAAGTCGCCGAGATACATCACCGCAACGCGGTCGGCGATGTGACGGACGACCGACAGGTCGTGCGCGACGAACAGGTACGACAACCCGAGCTTTACCTTGAGATCGTCCAGGAGGTTGATGACTCCGGCTTGGATCGACACGTCGAGGGCCGAGACCGGCTCATCGAGCACCACGATCTTCGGGTTTGTAGAAAGCGCACGCGCAATACCGATGCGCTGACGCTGCCCACCCGAGAACGCCTGTGGGAAGCGGTCGCTGTGCGCGGGGTTGAGGCCCACGAGATCCATGAGCTCATCTACGCGCTGATGCGCTTCGGTCTTGGGCGTTCCAATCGCGAAGAGCGGCTCCGAAATGATGTCCGCCACGGTCATGCGTGGGTCGAGCGCGCCCATGGGGTCTTGGAAGACGATCTGGATATCGCGTCTCAGGTCTCGCTCAACCTTGCGGCTACGGATGCTGTTGACGCTGGTGCCGGCGATAACGATGTCACCCTCTGACTGCTTCACCATGTCCATGATCTGCAGCAGCGTGGTGGTCTTTCCACTTCCGGACTCACCGACGATCGCCAGAGTTTCCCCTTCGCGCACATCGAAGCTGATGCCCTTGACGGCGTGCACCTCGCCAACTTTTCTCTTGAGGAAGGCTCCCTTGAGGAGCGGGAACGTCTTGGTGAGGTTTGTGACCTCGAGTGTGATCGGCCGTTCTTCTCGGGGAAGTCTGGTGAGCTCACTCTCCGGAACCTCGCGCACCGGATAAACGGGCAAGCCGCCGAGCTTGCCGCCGTCTTCGATCTCGTGAGAGCGGATACAGGCGGCGCGGTGCTCCCCGCCGCCTGCGGTGGCGACCGGCAGGAGGTCGGGTTCTTGCGTGCGGCACGCATCCATCACGATGGGGCAGCGGTCAGCGAAAGGGCACGCATCCGGCAGATTGATCAGTAGCGGAGGGTTGCCCTTGATGGGGGTGAGGGGTTCCTTCTCCGCCTTATCGATGCGCGGGATGGCTCCCAGTAGACCAATGGAGTACGGCATACGCGTCTGATGAAACAGTTCGCGGACAGGTGCCTGCTCGACGGGCTTTCCCGCATACATCACCATGACATCATCGGCCGTGCGCGCAACGACGCCCATATCGTGAGTGATCATCATGACCGCAGCGCCGGTCTCGGCCTGTGCCTTTTCGATCAGGTCGAGAATCTGCGCCTGAATCGTCACATCCAGCGCTGTGGTCGGTTCATCGGCAATGATCAGCTTCGGCTTATTGGCCATCGCAATCGCGATCACGACGCGCTGGCGCATACCTCCGGAGAATTCATGCGGGAACGACTTCATCCGCTTCTCTGGTTCGGGGATGCCGACGAGCGTGAGCAGTTCGATAGCCCGCGCTGTCGCCTCCTTCGCCCCCATACTGCGATGCACGGTGAGCGCCTCGATCAGCTGGTCTCCGACCGTGTACACCGGCGTCAGCGAGGTCAGCGGATCTTGGAAGATCATCGACATTCCGTTGCCGCGAATGGTGGAGAGTTGCGCGTCGTTTTTTCCGAGCAGCTCTTCGCCGTTGAACATGATCGAGCCGGAGACCTTGGCATTCTCATCGAGAAGGCCCATGACAGCTAGTGAGGTCACTGACTTGCCTGAGCCGGACTCACCGACGATGCCGAGCGTCTTGCCCGCTTCTAGGTCGAACGAGACGCCGCGGACCGCATCGACCCTTCCGGCCTCTGATGCAAAGGTGACCTTGAGGTCGCGGACAGACAGTACAGGGCTCATGCGCGGCCTCCTGCAGCCGAAGTGGGATCGAGGGCGTCACGCAGACCATCAGCGATGAGAGCCATCGAGATAGTCAGCAGGGTGAGCGCCGCCGCGGGGAAGTAGAACAGCCAGGGCGCACTGGTGATGGTGTTCGCTCCGGATCCGATGAGGGACCCCAGCGAGACATCCGGGATCTTCACACCGAACCCGAGGAAGGAGAGCCCTGTCTCCGTGGTCACCGCGGTCACAACACCGAGGGTGAAGTTGATCACCAGGAGTGAACCAATGTTCGGCAGCATGTGGCGGAAAACGATCACCATTCCGCGCACACCCATGTAGCGCGCTGCCTGCACGTACTCGCGCTCGCGGAGCGAGAGCGCCATCGTCCAGATGATTCGTGCGGGGAAGTACCAGCCGATCACAAAGATCATGATCAGCGAGATGATGCGCCAGTCGCCACCGGACTTGTTCGACAGCAGCGACAGGATCAGGAAGCTCGGAATCACCATCATGAAGTGGATGACAAGCAGGGTAATTCGTTCGGTCCAGCCACGGAAGTAGGCCGCCGCGGTACCGACGATCGCCGAGATCACGGTGGTTCCGATGGATACCGTCAACGCGATCATCAGTGAGCGCTGCAGGCCGACCGCCGTCTGGGCGAAGGTGTCGTTACCCGAAGACGTCGTGCCGAACCAGTGCTCAGACGACGGGGGAGTGCTGAGGTTCAAGAAGTCGAGGTCGGTGAAGCTGTACTTCGCGATCAGCGGGGCGAACACCGCGAACAGCACGAGCAGGATGAAGATCACCACTCCGCCGACAGCTGGACGGTTGCGCATGAAACGCCGGTAGTACAGCGACCACTTAGACATGCGCTTGCGGGGAGCCCGCGTGGTGGTCTCCACTCCGTCGGGAGGCTGGATCGAAGGGTCGATCATTTCGGTGGTCATATCAGCTCACCCTCACTCGCGGGTCGAGGACAACGACGGCGATGTCAGCCATGATGGCGCCGATCGCTGTCAGCACAGCGCCGAAGGCCGCGATCGCGACCGTCGCGTGGATGTCGTTCTTGTTCAGGGCATCGACGAAATAGCGGCCCATACCGTTCCAGGCAAAGATCGTCTCGGTGAGGATCGCGCCGGTGAAGATCGCCGGAATCGTAAAGGCAACCTGCGTGGCGACCGGGATCATCGAAGTGCGCAGGGCGTGCTTACGAATCGCCTGCGGCTTCGTGAGGCCTTTAGCTCTCGCCGTGCGCACGTAGTCGGCGTTGATGTTGTCTAGCAAAAGCGAACGCTGCAAGAAGTGGATGTTCGCATAGCCAACGATCGTCAGCGCGATGGTGGGAAGCGCAAGGTGTTGGAGCGCGTCTATGAGGACGGGGAAGAATCCCTCCACCCCCTTGGAAGAGCTGCCGGTGACGTAAAAGACCCGGACACCAATCCACTCGTTGAAGTTGATGGCCAGCAGCACCAAAGCCAGCGCTGCGACCACGATGTTGATGTTCATCGTGATGATCGACGTCGCTTGACCGATGCGGTCGGCGAGCTTGTACTGGCGTGAAGCGGTGTACACGCCGAGCGCGATACCGAGGATCGTCGAGATGATCGTCGCCCCGAGCACGAGCTCCGCACTGACCCACATGCGGTAGGCGACCTGCTCGTTAACCGAACCACCCGTCGGGCTCACACCCCAGTCCCAGCGCAGAAGGATGCCGGTGAGCCACGTCCACCACCGTTCGATGAGGGGAACGGTATCGCTCAGGTTCTTCGGGATGAGCTGTTGGTCGATCTGCTCTGGCGACAGCGGAGGTCGCCGCCCAACAAAGTTGTTCTTCGGGTCGAGGAACCCCCACGCAAGGAAATACGTGATGTTCGTAGCGACCACGATCATGAGCAGCCAACCGATCGCTCGGCGCAGGAGGTACTTGATCAAGGGGTCAGTCTTTCTCTTTTACAGACGCGCTCGGGATCTTCCGACGCAACGCTGAGTCGGGCAGACAATTACTCTCCGTCTACCGTTTTCCGCGACGCGACAGCGACCACGGGGTGTGTGACGGAGTCTTATCGCTTACGGGATCCGGTGTCACGGATTTGCCCCGGGCAACTTTGGGAGACTATCACCGGTATACCGGAATCGGGGATTAGTACTACCTGACCGTAGACTTGAGTGGACATGTCTCCTCGCGCACACACTCCTCTTCAGCCGGCCTCGACGCCCGCTACGCAGATTCGTAACTTCTGCATCATTGCCCACATTGATCACGGCAAGTCGACTCTCGCTGACCGCATGCTCCAGATCACCGGAGTGGTCTCAGATCGCGACATGCGCGCCCAGTACCTCGACCGCATGGATATCGAGCGTGAGCGCGGCATTACCATCAAGAGCCAGGCGGTGCGGATGCCCTGGGAACTCGATGGAGAGACTGTTGCCCTGAACATGATCGACACCCCGGGCCACGTCGACTTCACCTACGAAGTTTCGCGCTCGCTCGCGGCGTGCGAGGGGGCGATTCTGCTCGTGGACGCGGCGCAGGGCATCGAAGCTCAGACGCTAGCGAACCTGTACCTGGCGCTGGAAAATGACCTCCACATCATTCCCGTGCTGAACAAGATCGACCTGCCAGCGGCTGATCCGGAGAAGTACGCAAAAGAACTCGCGTCTCTCATCGGAGGAAAGCCAGAAGACGTTCTACGGGTGTCTGGTAAGACCGGCGTCGGCGTCGAAGAACTGCTCGACCGGCTGGTCAAAGAGATCCCCGCTCCGAAGGGTGACGCGGATGCGCCGGCCCGCGCGATGATCTTCGACTCCGTCTACGACGCCTACCGTGGCGTAGTCACGTACGTCCGAATGGTCGATGGCAGCTTGTCGCCTCGCGAGCGCATCCAGATGATGTCGACCGGCGCAACGCACGATTTGATCGAGATCGGCGTGTCGAGCCCTGAACCTATTCCGAGCCAGGGGCTGGGGGTGGGCGAGGTCGGTTATCTGATCACCGGTGTGAAAGACGTGCGGCTCTCCAAAGTCGGAGACACGGTCACAACGCATCGGAAGCCCGCAACGCAGGCGCTTCCTGGCTACACCGATCCGAAGCCGATGGTCTTTTCCGGCCTATACCCGATCGACGGTAGCGACTATTCCGAGCTGCGCGAAGCGCTCGACCGGCTCAAGCTGTCGGACGCATCGCTTGCCTACGAGCCAGAGACATCTGTCGCGCTCGGCTTCGGGTTCCGCTGTGGCTTCCTTGGCCTGCTGCACCTTGAGATCATCACCGAGCGGTTGGCGCGTGAGTTCGGCCTAGATCTCATCACCACAGCGCCAAGCGTGATCTACGAGGTTTTCACCAGCGACACCAACGAAACCGTCACGGTGACCAACCCGAGTGAGTATCCAGATGGGCGCATCGGCTCGGTCTCTGAGCCGATGGTGAAGGCCGCGATCTTGCTGCCGAAGGACTACGTCGGCACGGTCATGGAACTCTGCCAGTCGCGTCGCGGCACGCTCCTCGGCATGGAGTACTTCTCGGAGGAGCGTGTCGAGCTGCGATACAACATGCCGCTCGGCGAGATCGTCTTCGACTTCTTCGACCAGCTCAAGTCCAAGACTCAGGGGTACGCCTCGCTCGACTACGAACCCGCTGGGCAACAGGAAGCCGATCTGGTGAAGGTCGACATCCTTTTGCAGGGCGAAAAGGTCGATGCTTTCAGCTCGATCGTGCACCGCGACAAGGCGTATGCCTACGGGACCCTGATGGCTGAGCGTCTGCGCAAGCTCATCCCTCGTCAGCAGTTCGAAGTGCCGATCCAGGCGGCCATCGGTGCCCGAATCATTGCGCGCGAGACGATTCGTGCGATCAGAAAAGACGTGCTCGCTAAGTGCTACGGCGGCGACATCACCCGTAAGCGCAAGCTCCTCGAAAAGCAGAAAGAGGGCAAGAAGCGCATGAAGATGGTCGGGCGTGTCGAGGTTCCGCAAGAGGCGTTTATCGCTGCGCTCTCCGGCGACGTCGAGACCAAGAAGTAGCGCCCCGTCGGCGACCCCTTCGACAAGCTCAGGGCCCGATGGGCAAGCTCAGGGTGCGGGGTCTTGGTGTTCCGTGGAACTGGGTCGCTGAGCCTGTCGAAGCGTCCCCGCCTGTGCCGATGGTGGCCCCTTCGACAAGCTCAGGGCCCGATGGGCAAGCTCAGGGTGCGGGGTCTGTGGAACTGGGTCGCTGAGCCTGTCGAAGCGTCCCCGCTAGCGCCGATGGTGGCCCTTTCGACAAGCTCAGGGACCGATGGGGAAGCTCAGGGGGCGGGGTCTTGGTGTTCTGTGGAACTGGGTCGCTGAGCTTGTCGAAGCGTCCCTGCCAGCGCCGATGGTGGCCCCTTCGACAAGCTCAGGGACCGATGGGCAAGCTCAGGGTGCGGGGTCTTGGTGTCCTGTGAATCTGGGTCGCTGAGCTTGTCGAAGCGTCCCCGCCTGTGCCTGTGGTGGCCCCTTTGACAAGCTCAGGGGCCGATGGGGAAGCTCACAGGGTGCGGGGTCTTGGTGTTCTGTGGAACTGGGTCGCTGAGCTTGTCGAAGCGTCCCTGCCAGCGCCGATGGTGGCCCCTTCGACAAGCTCAGGGCCCGATGGGGAAGCTCAGGGGGCGGGGTCTTGGTGTTCCGTGGAACTGGGTCGCTGAGCCTGTCGAAGCGTCCCCGAACTCGACGACCGTGACAGGGCAGTTAAATCCGCACCACGCTCCTCGATGAGGGCGATCTTCTTCTGTCTACTCCAGCCTTGGATTTGCTTCTCGCGGTAGAACGCAAGATCCACGGTCTCGAACAGCTCCGCGTAGACAAGCACGACGGGGCGCCGCTTACTGGTGAAGCGTGCCGCGAGATAGTCGTCATTGTTGTGCTCCCACACGCGCGAGTCGAGGTCCCTGCCGGTACTGCCTGTGTAAAAGCTGCCGTCTGTGCATTGCAGAATGTAGGTCCACGCCATCGTTCATGATCTCCGGACGGAGTGGGGTGTGACGGGGGTGTTGATAGGTTTTGCCCTTCGACAGGCTCAGGGACCTTCGGTGGAGGGGAAGTCGGGCCCTTCGACAGGCTCAGGGACCTTCGACAGGCTCAGGGACCTTCGACAGGCTCAGGGACCGGAGCGGGGATCGATGTGACGCTGTGCGGCGCGTGTGGGTGATCGTCCAGGCAACCCGAAGTAGGGTGGGAGTCATGCGGCGCGGTACATTCCGAGACGACACGGTTGACTATGCGGCCGTGGGTGCGACCCATGCGCCCGATTTGATGCACTACCCGCCGGAGCGCAGTCTCCCGGCGGAAGAGTCGTGGCGTATCGGGAGCGGGTCAGATCGTTTTCAGACCGCGGGCGAGGCGCTCCTGTCTTGGACGGCACAGCGCGCGGCAGGGTTGTCAGTAGAAGACGTGCGTCCTGCCCCTGGACCTGCATATGCAGGGGTCAGCTTCGATGCCGAGGGCAATGCGATCGCCCCGAGCAAGCGCGAGGTCGAGCCCCGCTACGACGCCGAAGGCATGCCCTTCGTCGGGGCGGGTATGACCCTGCAGCTGCGCGGACGCGTCGGTGGCATGCGCGCCGACTCAGAGCTACGAGTGATCTCTGTCACAGAAGAGACTCGACGCATCGGTTTTGTTCTGGGAACCGTCGGCGGCTCCGTGGTGAGTGGTGAAGAATCCTTCGACATCGACTGGCGCGAAGACAATGACGAAGTGTGGTTCACCGTGCGGGCGTTCGATGCTCCGAACGCGCTGCTCTACCGCGTCATTCCTGCACTGGTGAAGCGTCGGCGTCGCGAACTTTTTGCGCGCTACCTACGGGCGATCTCACCGCTCTACGCGACGCCGCTGTGATGGCGGGTCCGCTTCCTCTCGGCGACCCCGCACCGCAAGACGGACATCTGCCAGCCGATCTGCTGATCGACACTAATGTTCCATTTTCGGCATACCTCCACATCCCGTTTTGTACGGTGCGATGCGGGTACTGCGACTTCAATACGTACACCTCTACGGAGCTCCGCGGCGCCAAGCAAGAGGACTACGCGTCGACACTGATTTCTGAAATCGCGCTTGCCCGTCGCGTCATGAGCGACGCAGGAGCATTGCGACCGATGGACACCGTGTTCTTCGGCGGTGGAACACCGACGCTCCTTCCCGCTGGCGACCTCGCGCGCATGCTCGACGCTGCAACGTCGGCTTTCGGGCTCGCGGCAGGGGCAGAGGTGACTGTCGAAGCGAATCCGGACACTGTCACGCCCGCTGTGGCGCGCACACTCGCGAACGCGGGAGTTACGCGCATGTCTATCGGCATGCAGTCGGCGGTGCCCCACGTGCTTGGCACTCTCGACCGCACGCATAAGCCAGAGAATGTGCACACGGCGGTTACTGCCGCTAAAGACGCCGGACTGTCTGTGAGCGTCGACCTCATTTATGGCGCGCCAGGCGAGTCGCTCCAAGACTGGGAAGCATCCCTCGATGCGGCACTCGCGCTTGAGTCGGAGCACATCTCGGCATATGCGCTGATCATCGAAGACGGCACAAAACTCGCACGACAGATTCGACGCGGCGAAGTCCCCACACCAGACGACGACCTGCAGGCCGACATGTACGAGCTTGCGGATGCGCGACTCGCCGCTGGTGGTTTCGAGTGGTATGAGGTGAGTAACTGGGCGCGCCCTTCGACAAGCTCAGGGACCGACGCAGGCTCAGGGACCGACGCAGGCTCAGGGACCGACGCAGGCTCAGGGACCGGGGGAAGCTCAGGGACCGGGGGAAGCTCAGGGACCGGGGGAGGCTCAGGGGCCGGGGGAGGTTCAGGGGCCGGGGGTGGCTCGGCGGCGGGGGACAACCGCTCGCGGCACAACCTGGCGTACTGGCGGGGGAATGACTGGTGGGGTTTCGGGCCAGGGGCGCACAGCCATGTGGCCGGATTGCGCTGGTGGAACGTCAAGCATCCTGCCGCATACGCGCAACGGCTCGCTGCGGCAGAGTCGCCAGCGGCAGGGACCGAACGACCAGACGATGAGTCCCGCACGCTGGAGCGCATCTTGCTTCTCAGCCGCATTCGCGACGGGATTGCAATCAGCGAGGTCCCGCTCGCCAACCGAACCCGCGTCGCAGGGCTGATCGCTGATGGTCTCGTTGATCCCGCCGCGGCTATCCAAGGTCGCATCCAGCTGACGTTGCGTGGCCGGCTCCTTGCTGATGCAGTGGTGCGCGAGCTCACAGACTGAGAATCCGGACACCTGTCGCTGTACGCGATAGGATTGGCACTCTGAACATCCGAGTGCCAGCGGAAGGGAAGGCAATGGTCTCAGATCGAGGACTACAGGTTCTCCGCGCAATCGTGCGGGACTATGTCGAGACCCACGAACCCGTCGGCAGCCGCTCCATCGTCGACCGGCACTCTTTCGGGGTATCAGCCGCGACGATTCGCAACGACATGGCGATGCTCGAAGACGAAGAGCTCATCACCGCCCCGCACACCTCTTCTGGTCGCGTGCCGACAGACAAGGGCTACCGGGTCTTCGTTAACCACTTGGCTCAGTTGCGCCCGCTTTCTTCCGCTCAACGCTCTGCCATTGAGTCTTTTCTTAGCGAGCCTGCCGATCTTGACGATCTGATGGTGCGCACTGTGCGAGTGCTCACCCAGGTCACAGGTCAGGTCGCGCTCGCGCAGTATCCGTCGTTCGCCAGGGCGCACGTCTCTCATCTCGAGATCGTCGCACTGGGGCCGAACCGCCTGCTGATCGTGCTGGTGACGGATGCGGGAGGGGTTTCTCAGCGATTGGCCGTGCTCCCGGAGACAATCGATGAGGCAGATCTTGCCGCGTTGCGTGCGCGATTTGCCGCCTTGATTACCGGTCAGGCGATCAGTGAAGCGTCGGATCGTCTGCAGACCTTGCTCGCGGCAGAGGAAACGCCGAGAGACCGTGTGCTGCGGACGCTTGCCGGCGTGATCTCAGACGAGTTGGGAGCCTTCCGCCAGGAGCGACTCGTTATGGCGGGGGCAGCGACGCTCGCACGCCGCGAACAAGACTTCCGCGGCAGTATTCATCCGCTTCTCGAAGCGATCGAGGAGCAGGTGACGCTGTTGCGGCTGATGAGCGAGATGGTCACGGACGAACACGGTCTCGCTGCGAGCATCGGCACGGAGAACGCGCCATTCGGCCTCGGAGAGGCATCGATCGTCGCCAGTAACTATGCCGCGCCCGGGGGCACGGCAAGGGTCGGCGTGATGGGCCCGACGCGAATGGACTACCCGAGCAACCTCGCCGCAGCCAGGGCGGTCGCCCGGTACTTGTCGCGAATGCTCGACGAAGACGAGGCAAGCCGCTAACGCGGCTGCCACCAGAACAGACACACACGCAGAAGGGCGATTTGTGGCGGACCACTATGAAGTTCTCGGGGTGTCCCGGGAAGCTTCCACCGATGAAATCAAGAAGGCGTACCGACGCCTCGCGCGTCAGTTGCACCCGGACGTAAACCCGGGAGACGACGCTGCAGAAAAGTTCAAGCTCGTCACTCACGCATACGACGTGTTGAGCGATGACGATTCCCGTCGTCGTTACGACATGGGCGGCGGAGACGGCGCAGCGAACGACTTTGGCGGCTTTGGCGGGTTCGGGGACATCTTCGAAACCTTCTTCGGCGCCTCTCAGGGCGGGGGACGAGGCGCGCGTCCGCGTTCACGCCGAGAGCGTGGACAGGATGCGCTGGTGCGAGTGACGCTCGACCTGGGCGATGTCGTTTTCGGAGCGCACCGGGACATCGACGTCGACACGGCTGTGCTGTGTGAGACGTGCAATGGCTCCTGTTGCCAAGAGGGCACGTCTCCGGTCACCTGCGATATTTGCGGCGGCTCTGGCCACGTGCAGCGTCAGGTGCGGAGCCTGCTGGGCAACGTCATCACCTCTCAGCCCTGCGGCACCTGCGAGGGTTATGGCACGACCATTCCGTACCCGTGTGGCACATGCGGAGGACAGGGGCGCGTGCGTTCGCGTCGCACTGTATCGCTCGACATCCCCGCGGGCGTGGAGACCGGACTCCGGCTTCAGCTCCCCGGTTCCGGCGAGGTCGGCAAGGCGGGTGGTCCCAACGGAGACCTCTACGTCGAGGTGACCGTCAACCCGCACGCTGCCTTCAGTCGGGATGGAGACGACCTTCTGGCGACTCTTGAAGTGTCGATGACCGATGCGATTCTCGGCACGGAGACGTCTATCCAAGGACTCGATGGTGAGGTCGACCTCGAGATTCGACAGGGCGTGCAATCCGGTGACGTCCTGACAATCAAGGGCCGCGGGATCACCCCACTTCGTGGCACACAGCGTGGCGACCTTCGCGTCGGCGTGCAGGTGGTGACGCCGACGAAGTTGGACTCAGC
Organism: Microbacterium sp. NPDC076768; assembly: GCF_040687205.1. Lineage (NCBI taxonomy): Bacteria > Bacillati > Actinomycetota > Actinomycetes > Micrococcales > Microbacteriaceae > Microbacterium > Microbacterium sp. NPDC076768. The sequence continues at coordinate 1,004,572 of NZ_JBFBMU010000002.1, read as the reverse complement.
GCAACGGTCGCTGATCGAGGACTTCGCGAAGAAGGCGAAGTCGCCAGAGCCGCAGCTCGCGCAGTTCCAGCAAGGACTCTTCTCTAAGCTGCGCGACCGCTTCCGCAACCACTGATCATGGCGTTGCACTTCCTTCTTGATGCGCCGACGGATGCTGGTGTGGGCGATCTTGTCGCCCTCATCGGCGCCGAGGCGAAGCATGCAGCGGTGGTGCGTCGGCTTCGGGTCGGCGAGGCAGTCACTGTCGGCGATGGCCGAGGAGCCTGGCTGTCCGGCACTGCTGAAGAAGTCTCGCCAGCCCGTGTCGACATCCGCATTTCGGAACGTACTGAGCGCCCTCTGCCGACTCCGCGAGTCGTTTTGGTTCAGGCTCTTGCCAAGGGTGACCGCGACGAGCTCGCAGTTCAGGCTGCGTGCGAACTAGGCATCGACGAGGTTGTGCCGTGGCAGGCAAGTCGCAGCGTGTCGCGCTGGGAGGGCCCCAAAGCTGTCAAGGGTCGGGATCGCTGGGCCGCGATCGTGCGCGAGGCCGCAAAGCAAGCGCACCGCGCCTGGGTGCCGGAGGTTGCGGCACCTGTCTCGACGAAGCAACTCGCGGAGCGAGCGACGACTCAGCGGGTGCTGATTCTCGACCCCACGGCGTCGGCGCGGCTTTCGGACATCGAACCGGATGGTCGAGACATTGTGCTCGTGGTGGGCCCCGAGGGCGGCGTATCCGATCAGGAGTTGGTGCAGCTCGTCGATGCCGGTGCGGAGCGGGTGCTTCTCGGCGAGACGGTTCTTCGCACATCGACGGCTGGACCAGCGGCGATTGCGGTGCTTTCGGTAGCTCTCGGACGATGGTGAAGGGCGTCAGAGCCATTACCAAGCTCTGAGCTGCACCGGACCGGTGGTCAGTAGACTTGAGGGTATGACGGAACCCACCATCTTCACGCGCATTCTCGATGGAAAGATCCCCGCCGAGATCCTTGGCGAGACAGACCGAGTGTTCGCGCTGAGAGACATCGCTCCGCAAGCACCGGTTCATCTGCTCGTTGTGCCCAAGACGGCTGAATACCGCGACGTGGTTGAGGTCGCCGAGGGAGACCCCGCTTTGCTCGCAGAGATGATCGCCTTCGCTGGCGAGCTTGCGAAGGCACATACCGAAGATGGGGAATTCCGCCTCGTATTCAACACCGGTGCGAACGCCGGACAGACAATTTTTCATGTCCACGCCCACGTGTTGGCTGGCGGACTGAACGAAAAGAGCGTTAGTGCCTGAAAATCACGAACCGCAAGAGCGAAGCCTCAACGCCCCGCAACCCGAATCCGTAGAGAAGATCTACGTAGACGGCGTCGCGATGGTGCAGTTGCTTGGTCCGCAAGACCGCCTGCTTCGGATGCTCGAGAAAGAGCACCCACAGGTGCAGGTACTTGTGCGGGGAAACGAGATCACCCTGAGCGGTGATACCGCGCACGTCACAAAGGCGAGAGGCCTGGTCGATGAGCTGCTCACGATGACCAAAGCGGGTCACGACTTGGCTCCCAGCGACGTCTCGAGTTCGGCGCGCATGCTCCGCCAGGAAAATGGGCCCCGGCCGAGCGAGGTGTTGGGCGAAGCGATTCTCACCACGCGCGGCAAAGTGATTCGTCCAAAAACGCTCGGGCAGAAAGAGTATGTCGACGCCATCGACGAAAACACGGTTGTCTTCGGAATCGGCCCTGCCGGCACAGGAAAGACCTACCTGGCGATGGCCAAGGCTGTGCAAGCGTTGCAGCGCAAAGAGGTCGAGCGCATTATTCTCACCCGCCCGGCCGTTGAGGCGGGCGAGCGGCTCGGGTTCCTCCCCGGCACGCTCACAGACAAGATCGATCCGTACCTGCGCCCCCTCTACGACGCGCTGAACGAGATGATGGACCCGGAAATCGTGCCGCGCCTGATGGCCTCCGGCACAATCGAGGTCGCCCCCCTCGCCTATATGCGCGGACGCACGCTCAATGATTCCTTCGTTGTGCTCGACGAGGCGCAGAACACCACCCCAGAACAGATGAAGATGTTCCTCACCCGTCTCGGGTTCGGGACCCGGATGGTCGTTACCGGTGACATCACACAGGTCGACCTTCCGCAGGGATCCTCCGGTCTGCGTCTGGTGACCCGCGTGCTTGACGGCATGGACGACATCCATTTCGCGCGTCTCACAAGCGACGACGTCGTGCGGCACTCCCTGGTCGGACGCATCGTCGACGCGTACAGCGAATACGACGAGAAGCGCACCGCGCAGCGGTTCGAACGTGAACAGGCCGCCGAGTTCGCGAACAGGGCTGACCGTCGAGGGGCACAGCGCCCAGGACCACGTGACCGCAAGCCCAAGCGAGGAATCTCATGATCGAGATCAACAACGAATCTGCCATCGACGTCGACGAGACCGTGTTGCAGAGGTTGACGGACTTCAACCTCGCTCAGCTCCATGTCAGCCCAGATGCCGAGGTCGCCATCGTCCTGGTCGACGAAGGCGCCATGGAAGCCCTCCACGTGCAGTGGATGGATGAGCCTGGTCCCACAGACGTGCTCAGCTTTCCGATGGACGAGTTGCGCCCTGGAAGCGAAGACCGTCCGACTCCTCCGGGGTTGCTGGGGGACATCGTGCTGTGCCCGCAGGTAGCCGAAGCTCAGGCACAAGCCGCGCGGCACACCCTGATGGACGAGCTCATTCTGCTGACAACACACGGCTTGCTCCACCTTCTCGGGTTCGATCACGCCGAGCCAGACGAGGAGCGTGAGATGTTCGGCCTGCAGAAGGAGCTCATTCAGGGCTTCGCCGCGGTTGAACGACGGCGATGACCGCAACACTTCTGCTCATAGCGTCGGTTCTGCTCGTCGCCTTCGGTGGCCTGATGGCCGCGATCGACGCCGCATACGGGGTTGCTTCCCGCGGGAATCTCGCCGATATGGCTACGGAAGGCCGCAGGGCAAAAGCACTGAAACGCATTGCCGGTGACCTGGATGCGCACGTTAACGCAGTCGCGTTCATTCGTGTGCTCTCCGAGGTCACCGCAGCAGTGCTGGTAGCGGTCGCGTTCACGATCCTGATCGAAAACAACTGGTGGGCGATGCTCGCCGCCGCGCTGCTGATGACGGCGATCACCTTCGTGTTGGTGGGTGCCAGCCCTCGTTCTTTCGGTCGCCAGCATGCGGAGGGCATGATTCGCGGCACTGCCTCAATTGTGCGCGGTCTGCGCATAATTCTGGGGCCGCTCGCCCAGGGACTGGTACTGCTCGGCAACAAGGTCACCCCTGGCACCGGTCGCAGCTCATTCACGAGCGAAGACCAGCTGCTCAGCATGGTGGACGAAGCCGCCTCAAACGACCTCATCGAAGAAGACGACCGCGACCTTATTCACTCGGTGTTCGACTTCACCGACCAGTTCGTCCGCGCAGTGATGGTGCCACGCACCGATATGGTGACGATCGATGCCAGTGCGACCACCGACGAAGCCATGTCGATGTTCCTCAACCGGGGCGTCTCACGAGTGCCTGTCGTCGATGACGATGCCGATGATGTGGTTGGCGTGCTGTATCTCAAAGACCTGGTGCAGTTTGCCTACCGCGACGACAGCGCGTGGCGGGCCGCCTCGATCCGACCCATCGCGCGCCCAGCGACCTTCGTTCCTGAATCGATGCGCGCGGAGACTCTACTGCAACAGATGAAGCGCGATGCCGTGCATGTCTGCATGGTGATCGACGAGCACGGCGGAATCTCCGGTCTGGTGACGTTGGAAGACCTCATTGAAGAGCTCGTCGGCGAAATCGCAGATGAGTATGATCAGGTCTTCGCTGAGTTCGTCGACCTCGGTGACGGCAGATACCGCGTGAGTGCTCGTCTTTCGCTCGAAGATGTCGGTGACCTTTTTGGTCTGGAGTTGGAAGACGAAGACGTCGACTCGATTGGCGGACTGCTCGGCAAAGCGCTCGGTCAGGTTCCACAACCGGGCGCGACAGCAACAGTGGAAGGTCTCGTTCTTACAGGCGGGGCATCACGCGGACGCGGTCGCGGAATCGCGACGGTGTTTGTGGAACGTGCGGCAGGGGTCCCTGACGCTTCGCAGGATGAAGGAGATCGAAACGATGACTGACACTCGAAGCGGATTTGTGACTTTTGTTGGACGCCCCAACGTGGGAAAGTCCACCCTGACGAACGCTCTTGTGGGGGAGAAGATCGCCATCACGAGCGAGAAGCCGCAGACCACGCGGCGTGCCATTCGCGGCATCGTGAATCGCCCAGACGGTCAGCTCGTTATCGTTGACACCCCCGGAATTCACAAGCCGCGCACGCTTCTCGGCGAGCGACTCAACGACCTCGTAGAGCAAGTACTCGGTGACGTAGACGTGATCGGCTTCTGCGTGCCGGCGAATGAAAAAGTGGGTCCTGGCGATCGGCGTATCGCCGCTTCTCTCGACGGCTATCGGCGTGCGAAGAAGATCGCCATCGTCACGAAGACCGATGCTGCTGGCCGCGACGAGATCACCGCTCGGCTATTGGAGGTCGACGCGCTGCGAGAAGACTGGGATGCAGTGATTCCGCTTTCCGCTCTGACCCGCGATCAACTCGACGTGCTTTCCGACGAGATCCTGAAGCTGATGCCGAAGGGGCCTGCGCTGTACCCAGAGGGAATCACGACGGATGAGTCGGAAGAAGATCGCATTGCGGAGATGATTCGTGAAGCCGCCCTGGATGGCGTCCGCGACGAGCTCCCGCACTCGATCGCGGTCGTGATCGACGACATCGCGCCGCGCGAAGGTACCGACCTCACCGACGTGCACGCCTCGATTGTCGTCGAGCGCGACAGTCAAAAAGCGATCATCATCGGGCACAAAGGCAAGCGTCTCAGCGACGTGGGTGCCCGCGCCCGCACCGGCATTGAGGCGTTGCTTGGCACCCGCGTTTTTCTGGGCTTGCACGTGAAGGTCGCCAAGGAATGGCAGCGCGACCCCAAGCAGCTGGGTCGGCTCGGATTCTGACGAGCATCCCTGCTAGCATTGCCACATGCTTTTCGGTGGGCTGCTTCTTCTTAGTTGCCGCGACGAGTCCTAACAGCTAGGGCCTTCCTCGTCGCGGCGCTTGTGTTGGCCCGTTTATCTTGACGAAGAGAAGAAGCCCCATCATGCAGAACAATCAGCGCTCCTCCGCAATGCCGATTCATAAGTACCGGCCTTTCCACGAACAGATCACGGTCAATCTGCCTGACCGCACCTGGCCAGACGCACGCATCACCGAGGCGCCTCGCTGGTGCGCTGTCGATCTCCGCGATGGCAATCAAGCCCTGATCGACCCGATGTCGCCCGAGCGCAAGCGAGTGATGTTCGAACTGCTTGTCAGCATGGGATACAAAGAGATCGAAGTGGGCTTTCCGTCGGCAAGCCAGACAGACTTCGACTTCGTGCGTCAGCTCATCGAAGAGAACCTGATTCCAGACGATGTCACGATCCAAGTCCTCACCCAGGCGCGCGAGCACCTGATCGCTCGCACGTACGAATCGATCGCTGGCGCGAAGCAGGCCATCGTGCACCTGTACAACTCGACGAGCGTGTTGCAGCGCGAGGTCGTGTTCCGCACCGACAAGCAGGGCATCATCGACATTGCTCTCGAAGGTGCGCGGCTGTGCCGCGAGTTTGAGAAGAACATCCCTGACACGAAGGTTTACTACGAGTACTCGCCGGAGAGCTACACCGGCACCGAGCTGGAGTTCGCGCTCGACATCTGCAACCAGGTGATCGAGGTTCTTGAGCCCACGCCAGACCGCAAGGTCATCATCAACCTGCCGGCGACTGTCGAAATGGCCTCTCCCAACATCTACGCCGATTCCATCGAGTGGATGAGTCGCAACCTGAATCACCGCGAGAACATCATCCTGTCGCTGCACCCGCACAACGACCGTGGCACGGCGATCGCCGCTGCGGAGCTGGGATACATGGCCGGCGCAGACCGCATCGAAGGGTGCCTGTTCGGTAACGGCGAGCGCACAGGCAACGTCGACATCGTGGCGCTGGGCATCAACCTGTTCACCCAGGGGATCGACCCGCAGATCGACTTCAGCGACATTGATCAGGTCAAGCGAACGGTTGAATACTGCAACCAGCTGCCTGTTCCTGAGCGCAGCCCGTGGGCAGGTGACCTCGTGTTCACCGCATTCAGTGGCTCGCACCAGGACGCCATCAAGAAAGGCTTCGAGGCGATGGCCGCCCGGGCAGAGGCCGAGGGCGTCACGGTCGACGACATCGAGTGGGCTGTTCCGTACCTGCCCATCGACCCCAAGGACCTCGGGCGTTCGTACGAGGCCGTCATCCGCGTGAACTCGCAGTCTGGCAAGGGTGGCGTCGCTTACCTGCTGAAGTCGGACCACGCGATCGACCTGCCGCGCAAGCTTCAGATCGAGTTCTCTGGCGTTGTGCAGACCAAGACAGATGCCGAAGGCGGCGAGGTCACGTCCGACCAGATCTGGTCGATCTTCAACGACGAGTACCTCCCAGCAGACGACTCCGACGCGAAGTGGGGACGTTTCGAGCTGCTCGGCACGCAGACACGGAGCGATATGTCTGGTGACGTTGTGCTTGATGTGGTGCTGCGCGATAACGACGAGCAGGTGTCGGTGTCTGGCACCGGCAATGGTCCCGTCGCCGCTTTCGTGGAGGTGCTGCGCGGTCAGGGCTTCGACATCACGGTGTACGACTACGTGGAGCATGCACTCAGTGCCGGCGGAGACGCTCAGGCCGCGGCCTACGTTGAGTTGCAGATCGGGGACCAGCGCCTCTGGGGCATCGGTATCGACGGCGACATCTCGACCGCATCGCTGAAGGCAATCGTGTCGGGGATCAACCGTTCCATTCGCACGCGCCAGCACGAGCTCGCCGCGGTCTAACCCCCGCTCAGCCGCCACGCTGGGTCGCTGAGCTTGTCGAAGCGTCGGCGGCCCCCATGCTGGGTCGCTGAGCTTGTCGAAGCGTCGCCGGGCCCTTCGACAAGCTCAGGGACCTAGCCCGGGCCCTTCGACAAGCTCAGGGACCTAGCCCGGTCCTTCGACAAGCTCAGGGACCTAGTCCGGCCCTTCGACAAGCTCAGGGACCCGGGGATCAGGGATCCGGGACCCGAGGGTGGGGAACGAGGTCAGTCGCGGGGCTTGACGATCCGGATGGCGCCGGTTTCGGCGGCGACCTTGCGGCGGTAGATGCGGCGTTGCTCCGGGAGGGAGACGTCGAACGTCACCGCGAGAATGCGGATGACGGTGGTCACCCCGATTCCGATAACGGCGGCGAGTGTGATGGGCATTCCCAGCGCCACGCCGGTGACGATAAAGGTACAGCCTGCGCCAGCAGCGACCGCGTACAGCGAGCCGACGTGCATGATGGCGGTGGGGAGTCCCATCAGCATGTCGCGCAGCACGCTACCTCCGACCGCAGCACACACGCCGATGAAGACTGCGGGAACAGATGGAATGCCCAGGGCAAGGGCCTTACTTGTCCCGAAAGCGCCGAACATTCCGATTACGACGGCGTCGAGCACGACGATCGCCGTGTTTACTCGCGAGAACAGTCCGGCAAGGAGCATCCCGAGCAACGCAGCGCCGCCCGCGGTGATCAGGTACCAGTTGCTCTGTAGCGTTGCGGGCGTCTGCCCGAGCAGGATGTCGCGGATCAAACCGCCGCCCATGCCGATCATGATGCCGATGATCGAGACGCCCAGCCAATCGAGGCGCCGCTGGCCTTGAAAACCCGAGGCGAACATTGCGCCCTGGACTCCGCCGAGGCCAACGCCGAGCAGGTCCGCCCACAGCGGAATGATGAAGAGCGGTTCGGTCACCCCTCTATTCTCCCGCACGGAGGATAATCGAGGAGTGCCCACTTACCGAGACGAAGCGGTGATCCTGCGCACCCACAAATTGGGTGAGGCGGATCGCATCGTAACGATGCTCTCGCGGGGGCATGGCAAGGTTCGGGCCGTGGCAAAAGGGGTGCGTCGCACTTCTTCGAAGTTCGGTGCCAGACTCGAGCCGTTCATGGTGGCCGACGTCCAGCTTTACCAAGGGCGTTCCCTCGACATCGTGCAGCAGGCGGAGTCTCTCGGCTCCTACGGCACGGACATCGCGGCACATTACGACCGATTCACGGCGGCGAACGCGATGGTCGAGACGGCCGACCGGTTGAGCGATTCTGAAGCCACCTCAGATCAGTACTTGCTGCTTGTGGGCGGCCTGCGCGCACTGTCGCGTGGTGAGCATGGTGCTCGCAGCATCCTTGACTCTTACCTGTTGCGCGTGATGTCGCTTTCCGGCTGGGCACCGTCTTTCGATGAGTGCGCTCGATGCGGTGTTCCTGGCCCGCATTCGCGTTTTGTGGCGCAACTCGGCGGGGTCGTGTGCACGAACTGCGCCCCTGCAGGTAGCCCTCGGGTGGCGGAGCAGACGTTGACGTTGCTTCGCTCGCTCGTGAGAGGGGATTGGGGGGTCATCGATGCCGCCGCCTCGTCTGACACCGCAGCCGCCTCTGGTCTCGTATCGGCATACGCACAATGGCATCTGGAGCGCGGCATTCGCTCGCTCGCCCATGTGTCTGACAGCTCTTCGGAAGGAGCACGGTGAGCCCGAAGCCGTACACCCACAAAGATGCAGTGCCGTATCGGCCACTGGATTGGACCGGGGTTTATCCACCCGCTTTTCGTGCTGTTCCCGAGCATGTCGCTGTCGTGATGGATGGCAATGGTCGGTGGGCTAACCGGCGCGGCCTCAACCGCATCGAAGGCCACAAAGCAGGCGAAGAGGTTCTGCTCGACGTCGTCGCCGGTGCCATCCAGGCCGGGGTGAAGCATCTCTCGGTTTATGCATTCTCGACGGAGAACTGGGCGCGTTCTCCGGAAGAAGTGCGCTTTCTCATGGGGTACAACCGCGATGTGTTGCATCGTCGTCGCGACCAGCTCAACGAATGGGGCGTGCGTATCCGCTGGGCCGGGCGAAAGCCCCGGCTGTGGGGCAGCGTCATCAAAGAGCTACAGCACGCCGAGCAGCTCACCCGCGGAAACGATGTCCTCACCCTCACGATGTGCGTCAATTATGGCGGCAGGGTCGAGCTCGTCGACGCGATGCGATCGATCGCTGCCGACGTTGCTGCCGGGCGCACCAAGCCTCACGCGATCAGCGAAAAGATGATCCGCCGCAACCTTTATGTACCGGACATGCCAGATGTCGACCTCTTTTTGCGAAGCTCCGGAGAGCAACGCACATCAAACTTCCTCCTCTGGCAAGCGGCGTACGCGGAGATGGTGTTCCTGGATACGCTGTGGCCGGAGTTCTCACGCGAAGAGCTATGGCGGGCGATCGAGATTTATCTCGCGCGCGATCGTCGTTTCGGCGGCGCGATCGACACACCGGAGGCTTCGGCCTGATCACGAAGCCACCGCTCTGTCTCGCGAGGGTGACGTAGCCGCACAATATTCAGTTGCGGGTACCGCACCTGAATATCCGGAAACCGTTCGTCCCACTTATGAAGCGTGGATCGTTGCCACGCGAGGATGTTCTGCTCAGGGTCGCGGTTCAGCATGTTCCACGGTCCCTTCTCTCGATTTCCGTTCCAGAGCTCACGCCGCAAGACGCCGCGGGCGAGCGTGCGTCTGATCAGGCGGCTGCGCACAACACGGTAGGGATAGTCGAGCCACAGCACGAGATCCGCACGCGGGGTGAGGATCGTGTCGGTGCCTTTGCTGGTGTACTGCCACTCCGTGATCCAGCGGTCTTCGGAAGCAAAGGCGCGCACGTCAGCTAAAAACTCGGGGCGCTGCGTCCAGTTCGCGCCGTGAAAGAGGGCGTCTATCTCCACATGCCGTATACCCCATATCTCGGACAGACGGCCCGACAGCGTTGTCTTTCCTGAGCCGGAAACCCCAGCCACCAACACACGCTGAGGCATCAATGACAATGGTTCATCGGCGCGGAGCATCCGAGAATCCTATCCAGGCGGCGGGGCGCTGCGGAATAGTACCGAGCCACAGCAAGTTAGAGATAGGTGTGACTGAACCTATCTCTATTGACATCTGGTCCGACATCGCCTGCCCGTGGTGCTACATCGGCAAGCGCAACCTAGAGAAGGGTCTTGAAGCCGTTGCCGGCGATGCAGACGCTCCGCAGGTCACGGTTACCTTCCACTCTTTCGAGCTTTCACCCGACACTCCCGTCGACTTCGACGGAGACGAGATCGACTTCTTGGCGGGGCATAAGGGCATGCCTCGAGAGCAAGTCGAAGAGATGCTTTCAAACGTGAGCGGCGTCGCGGCGAACGCGGGTCTCGAGTACCGCTTCGATCTGCTGAAGCACACCAATACCGTCAAGGCACACGAGTTGCTGCACTTCGCCAAGGCGGAGGGGCTCCAGCACGAGATGGAAGAGCGACTGATGTCTGCCTACTTCACCGAGGGGAAGCACGTCGGCCGTATCGACGACCTCGTCGCACTCGCCACAGAGGTGGGGCTTGACGCCGATCGCTCTCGTGCGGCGCTAGAGAGTGAGCAGTACCTTCCAGCCGTTCGTCAGGATCAGGCGCAGGCGCAGGCGTATGGCATCCAGGGTGTGCCGTTCTTCGTCGTCGACGGCCAGTACGGCATCAGCGGAGCCCAGCCACCAGCCGCGTTCGAGAACGTTTTGCGCGACCTTTGGTCAAAGCGCGGAGAAGCTGAGGCTGAGCCCGCGGTGAGCTAGCGGGTCAGTGCAGCCTCGATTGCACTGACAATCTCGGGGGCGTCCGGCTTCTGCTTCGGGCGGAAGCGCAGGACGTCTCCGTCCGGCAGCACGAGGAACTTCTCGAAGTTCCACTCCACGCGACCAGACTTTCCGTCGGCATCCGAGGCCTGCTTGAGCGCCTTGTAGAGGTCGGAGGCGTTCTTGCCGTCGACCTTGACCTTGTCATTCACCGGAAAGCTCACACCGTATGTGGTCGAGCAGAACTCCAAGATGTCGTCGACTGAACCCGGTTCCTGTCCGAAGAACTGGTTGCAGGGGAACCCCACAACGGTAAAGCCGCGGTCGCTGTAGAGACGCTGAAGTTCTTCCAACTGCTCGTACTGCGGAGTCAGCCCACACTTCGAGGCAACATTGACAACCAGCACCACGTCGGCGCCGAGATCGTCGAGTGTTTTCTCCTCACCCTTGGCGTCGGTGAACGGGATGGAACGCAGCGCAGAATCGGTCATATTCACAGCTTAAATCGCCGCATCCTTCCTGGCTCCGCGTCTGGGAGAATAGAGAAGAAATGACTGTCGCTACTGCACCTGTTCGCCCCCTCCGCATCGGCCCGATCGAGCTCGACGTGCCTGTCGTTCTCGCGCCCATGGCTGGCATTACCAACACCGCGTTCCGCCGCCTCTGCCGCGAGTACGGCGCTGGTCTCTATGTGAGCGAGATGATCACATCGCGCGCACTCGTTGAACGCAACGAGACCACGATGCGGCTGATCCGTCACCACGAGTCTGAGACGCCCCGTTCGATTCAGCTGTACGGCGTTGATCCCAAGACGATCGCTGAGGCCGTGCGCATCATCGTCGCCGAAGACCATGCCGACCATATCGACCTCAATTTCGGTTGCCCTGTGCCCAAAGTCACACGCCGAGGTGGGGGAGCGGCCCTCCCTTGGAAGTCGAAGCTTTTCGCCGACATCGTCGACCAAGCGGTGAAGGCCGCAGGCGACATTCCGCTCACTGTCAAAATGCGCAAGGGCATCGACCCCCACCACCTCACCTTTCTTGAAGCGGGGCGCGCGGCAGAAGACGCGGGTGCGGCGGCAGTCGCGCTGCATGCCAGAACGGCCAGCGAGTTTTACTCCGGTTTCGCCGACTGGAACGCGATTGGCGAGCTGAAGCAAGCGGTCACCAGCATCCCCGTGTTGGGTAATGGCGACATCTGGTCGGCAGATGATGCAGTGCGGATGATGGCGCAGACCGACTGCGATGGCGTCGTGGTTGGCCGTGGATGCCTCGGGCGACCGTGGCTTTTCGGAGAGCTCGCCGCAGCATTTGGTGCCGACTCTCAGCCCGTCGACGCGACGCTCGGCTTCGTTTCCGATGCATTCCGTCGGCATGCCGAGCTTCTTGTCGAGTTCTTTGAAGATGAAGATCGCGGATGCCGCGATGTGCGCAAACACGTCTCCTGGTACTTCAAGGGCTATCCCGTCGGAGGAGACATCCGCACGGGTCTGGCAACCTCCTCGAGCCTCGCGGAGATCGACGACTTTCTCGGCAAGCTCGATCGCACAGCGCCGTACCCCGGCGCTGATGCCGAGGGACAGCGTGGCCGCTCCGGACACGCGAAGCGCCCGGCACTGCCAGACAAGTGGCTGGAGTCGCGGGAGCTTGCCCCAACTGCCTCGGAGATGATGCGTGGAGCGGAGATCGAGAACAGTGGCGGTTGACTCTTCTTCCGGCCTTCGCGCCGACGGTTATGACGCACGCGATGCCGAGCGGTTTTTCGCGGAGACCCACCGATCGGAGCGCAATGACTTTGCGCGTGATCGCGCGCGTGTGTTGCATTCGGCAGGGTTGCGGCGGCTCGCCGCGAAAACCCAGGTGCTGAGCCCGGCCAGCACCGCTGACTTCGCTCGAAATCGTCTGACGCACTCGCTTGAGGTCGCTCAAGTGGGGCGCGAGCTTGCGGTTGCCCTCGGCGTCTCGGCTGACGTCGTCGATACTGCTTGTCTCAGTCACGACCTCGGACATCCACCGTTTGGGCACAACGGCGAGCGCGCGCTCAACGAGTGGGCCGAGCCCATCGGCGGCTTCGAGGGCAATGCGCAGTCGCTGCGTATTCTTTCCAGGCTGGAAGCCAAAGTCCTCGATGATGATGACCGCTCCGTTGGCCTCAACCTCACGCGCGCGAGCCTTGACGCGACCTGCAAGTATCCGTGGACGGTGAACAGCCCGATTCCTGACCCCGGTGGGCGCCTCAAGTTCGGCGTATACCCCGAGGATGAAGATGTGTTCCGCTGGATGCGCGAGGGCGCACCTGGCAGGCTCCGGTGCATCGAAGCAGAGATCATGGACCTCTCCGACGACATCGCCTACTCGGTGCACGATTTCGAAGATGCGATCGTCAACGGCTACGTCGATATCGCGCAGCTCGCAGACCCACGCGCGCACGAGGCTCTTCTCTCGCGGATTCAGCAATGGGTTGGCTACGACTTCACGCGGGATGAGCTCGCTGACGCCCTGTACCGTCTCTCTTCGCAGCCGATGTGGATCGGATCTTTCGATCGCTCTCGTCAGTCGCTTGCGCGACTCAAAAACTTGACAAGCGACCTGATCGGACGCTTCGCACGCGCAGCCGTCGGAGCCACGAAAGAGGCATACGGAGCTACGGCGCTCGTGCGCTACAACGCGCACGTTGTTGTGCCACGCGTGATCGAGGTAGAAATCGCTGTCCTCAAAGGCATCATGGGGCAGGCGATCGTGACGATCGAGGCGCGCAAGGGTGTCTACAAGGAGCAACGGCGAGTCTTGAAGCGACTGGCGGATGCGCTTTGGTCAACTGATGCGCTGTGGTCGGCTGGTTCCGATGTGCTTGAGCCCGCGTTCGCCGCGGACTTCATCGCCGCCGAAACGGATGCGGAGCGGGCACGAGTTGTCGTTGATCAGATCGCGAGCCTGACTGATCAGAGCGCCATTGATTGGCACAACCGGCTGGTGGGAGAGATCGATCCCGCCGAGGTCGGGATCTGGACTCCCCGTCATCCTCGCCCAGGAGCGCGCCCGCACGCGGAGGGGCAGCCTGTCGCTGAAGGGGCACGCTAATGCCGCGAATTCTGCAGGCTGATGTCGATGAGGTTAAGGCGCGTACGAATATCGCCGACATTGTCGGTGAGCGCGTTGCGCTGAAGTCGGCGGGTGTCGGATCTCTCAAAGGGCTGTGCCCCTTCCACGACGAGAAGAGCCCGAGCTTTCACGTGCGCCAGCAGGTGGGGTACTACCACTGCTTCGGATGCGGAGAGTCGGGAGACGTGTATTCGTTCCTGCGGGAGATGGACCACGTCAGCTTCACAGAAGCCGTCGAACGGCTCGCCGGTCGTATTGGTTACACCCTGCACTACGAAGACGGGGGAGCGGCCCCGGAGACGAGTGGCCGTAGCCGGCTCTATGCAGCGAACACCGCGGCGGCAGAGTTCTTTCGCGCTCAGCTACTGACGCCAGACGCCGAAGCGGGACGGCGGTTTCTCGGGGAGCGCGGCTTTGATGCGGGTGCCGCCGCACACTTCGGTGTCGGCTTCGCTCCGCGTGGCTGGGACGGCATGCTCAAAGCGCTCACCGCACAGGGGTTCACCAGAGAAGAACTCAGCAACGCTGGCCTTGTCTCCACAGGGCAGCGGGGCGTCTACGACAGGTTCCGTGGGCGCCTGGTGTGGCCGATCCGCGATGTTTCTGGCCAGACGATCGGTTTCGGTGCCCGCAAGCTCTTCGATGATGACCAGGGGCCGAAGTACCTCAACACTCCAGAGACGCCTATCTACAAGAAGGCGCAGGTGCTCTACGGCCTCGATCTGGCCAAGCGAGACATCGCGCGAGGCGACCCGCGTCGAGTGGTTGTCGTGGAGGGATACACCGACGTGATGGCGTGCCACTTGGCCGGCCTGACGACGGCAGTCGCCACCTGTGGAACAGTGTTCGGCGGTGAACACATCAAAGTGCTGCGCCGAGTGATGGGCGACGACAACGCGTCAGGCGAAGTCGTCTTCACCTTTGACGGTGATGAGGCAGGACAAAAAGCAGCGCTTCGTGCATTCACCGAAGACGACCGCTTCAACGCACAGACGTTCGTGGCTGTCGCGCCCGACGGACTCGACCCGTGCGACATGCGCCTTCAGCGCGGAGACGCCGCTGTCCGAGGGCTGATGAATACCAAGCAGCCGATGTTCGAGTTTGCGATCGATCGCAAGTTGAGCGGATTCGATTTGTCCACGGTCGAAGGTCGGGTGGGGGCTCTGCGTGCCGCCGCTCCTATCGTGGCCGAGATTCGCGATCAGCTCCTCCGACCAGGCTACGAGCGGGTGCTGGCCCGCCGCCTCGGGATGGATCCCACTGAGGTTCGTAGCGAAGTCGAGCGCGCTTCACGGGGCGGATCGACCGCCCCATCACCGCAACAACGTCAACAGCCGCAGGTGGACTCGGCAACCGGTGCGCCGCTGGTGGTCGCGGTGACGCTCGCTGGTCTTCCTCGTAGTCGTGATGTCGCCGTCGAGCGAGATGCCTTGATGGGGGCTCTGCAATACGGCCACCAGATCGATCAAACTCTTCTGAATCGCGCGCTTGAGGCGCCATTCCGGACGCAAGAGCTCGATGCAGTGCGGGAGGCTATTGCTGCCGCGCATGACCGCACCAGGGCGGGGTGGGTGACGGAGGCGGTGAATGCGGTTCGTGAGCCGTATCGCTCGCTCGCCGGCGAGCTCTTGATGACACCTTTCCCAGCCCGCGACGAAGAACGTGCCGTTGCGACGGTCGCTGACCTCGCCCGCAGGCTCGTCTTGCGTCAACTCGAATTCGAGAAACAAGAGCTGCTTGGTGCTGTGCAGCGGGTGCCTGCAGATTCGGTGGGGGGACGCGCGCTACGTATGCGGCTTCGCGACATCGATGCAGAGCGTCAGCGCTTCACCGAGTCGTAACAGCGCCCTGCGCTCCGAAGAGGGCAGGATGGAAACATGTCCAGACGGTCCGAATCCACAAACGCGATCGAGTGCTCGGATCTGGTGATCGACCGGATCGGTCATGGCATGCCCACCAGGGCTGTCGATGGAGTGACGTTCGTGCTCGCTCCTGGCGATCTGATTTGCGTTGCCGGGCCGACCGGTTCCGGCAAATCGACGTTGGTTGCCGCGCTTGCCGGCTCCACTGACCCCTCCGTTAAAGTTGTCGGCGGCGTAGCGGAGGTGTGCGGCGTGAATGTGCGCCGACCGGGCCGCAAGCACCGCATCCTCACCTATCGCACCGGTTTTGTGCCACAGGGTGCTGGCGCTGATCTGCCCCCGCGTTTGACGGTCAACGAGGTGATCGCCGAGCCGATTCTCGTTCGTGAGCGCAAAGTAAACACCAAGGCACTCTCTATCCGCGTTGCGACGCTGCTCGACGAGTTGCACTTGCCGCTCGGTACAGCGGCGAAGTTCCCCTACGAACTCAGTGCGGGAATGCGTCAACGGGTAGCAATCGCGCGCTCGTTCATCTTGGAGCCCAAAGTGCTCATTGCTGATGAGGTGCTTGCCAACCTCGACCTCGAGGTGCGACCTGTGGTCTTTGACGCAATCACACGCCGGCGTAAAGAACAGTCGATGGCAGCGCTCCTCGTCACCAATGATGCTGCGTTCATTCGAGAGCTGAACGCAGAGACGCTGATGCTCCGCAATGGACACGTCGTTGCTCGCGGAGTGGGCAAGGACCTGCTCTGGGTACCCAATGCGGAGTCGGACTCGCGCCGCTAAATGCGACACGCCCGGCGTCCGCGAACGTGGCCCCGGTGTCACGCACAGCGTCTGGAGTTTGCTAAGCTTGTCGAGTTGCCCGCTGAGCGGTGCACATTCCTCGGTAGCTCAATTGGCAGAGCAGCCGGCTGTTAACCGGCAGGTTCTTGGTTCGAGTCCAAGCCGGGGAGCCAATGAAAGAAGCCCCCTCCACGGAGGGGGCTTCTTTCATTTTCTGAAGGATTCGCCCATATCTGCGCTGCATCCGTCAGGCTGGGACCACAGCCTCTATCTAGGAGGCTGATGATGGAAGCAGCCTACTTTTGCATTTGATGACGATCTTCTCCCACCCTCTGCCAGATCGATATGCGGCAACAGTTATGGATTCATTTCATGAGCCGTTCCGGGAGGCGGGGCCACGATAGACCTGCTCGACCTCCATGCTGAAGGTTTTGACCCACGCTTCACTCAGGCGGACTTCGATCACTTTCGCGGTGGTCCTCTCTCCGAAGACGTGGCAGAGATGCAGCAACAACCGCTCGCGCTCGGCTACGCCGCGTTCCCACGCTGCTGATTGGTACCGGCGGAGCAGATCAAGCCACGTACGATCGCTACGGGTACGACGAGGCGATGCGCACACAGCTCGACGTGGGTATTTTTTCCTACTGCGGTCTCAACGACGTCGAGTCGCATCTCATCTTGGACATCGAGGGCGATGAGAACGCCGCCAACCGGGTCCGGGGGAGTGAAAGGGCGCGAGAGATCGCTGAAGCGTTCCTTGCACCGGATCGCGTTCCTCGAGATGCGAAACGTGAGCACCTCGAAAGACGGCGACTGTCGGTTGCCTAGGCAACTATCCTTCGAGATCGTCGATGCCGGGGATCCAGCTCGCGCCTGGACGGTTCCACCCTCGCTTGCGTGCAATCTTCTGCGCCGTCTTCCAATCGCTGTCTGAAAGGCGATCGACGTAGAGGATGCCATCTAAGTGATCGAACTCGTGCTGCATGATGCGTGCGCGCCAGCCGTCGACGTCGATAGATACGGGCTGCCCGTCGAGATCGGTGGCTGTCACACGTACTCGCTCAGAGCGGCGCAACGGAAACCGCTCACCGGGGAATGACAGGCACCCTTCCGATTCGAGGTCAGGATCGGGGTCGCCCGGTTCGAGCGGCATCATCCACAGTTCAGGGTTGATGAGCACACCGCGCCACGGCTGATCTTCGTCATCGAGGTAGGTGTAGGTGTAGATGCGAAGAGATACGCCCACCTGAGGCGCGGCAAGACCCACGCCCGGCGCCGTATCCATCGTCTCGAACATGTCGGCGACCAGGGTGCGAATTTCGTCCGTGATCGTCTCGACGGGGGATGCAGGGGAGTGCAAGACAGGGTCGCCCATGATGCGAATTGGTAGTACAGCCACGTCACAACCCTAGCGCGCAGGGCTCTACAGGTAGGGTCTTAGTGTGAGCGCAGGCGTATTGATGAGTGGGGCAGCAGAAGTCGGCGATCAGCTCGTCGGAGCATTCCAAGACCCCGGAATCCTCCTGGGTATTCCGCTCGCACTTGCCGGTGCCGTCTTTATGTCGTTGGGTGCGCAGTACCAGCACCGCGGCGTTGAGAAAGTTGAGGTGCTCAGCGGCGCTGATGGGGCGTCTGGTCTCAGTCTCAACCAGATCAAGCGCCTGCTGACGCGACCCTCGTGGCTCATCGGCACACTTATGCTCGCTCTCGCCGTCGTGTGCCAGCTCGCGGCATTGGTACAGGCGCCGCTGATTGTGGTGCAACCGCTCGGGGCCATTGCGCTGGTGATCACGACATTGCTGAATGCGCGCGTGTCTGGCCACGCGCCCACCAAACAATCGATGACGGCCATCGCCTGCTGCGTCGGCGGTATCTTTCTGTTCGTGTTCTTCGCCGCGATTTACGCGACAGAGCAAGAGGTTACAGACCGTCAGCTTTTCGTGATTCTGGCGCTACTGCTGGTCGTCATCATCATCCTCGGTGGTGGCTGGCTCATCCTCCGTCGCCGGATGCGTGCCCTCTTCTACGTCATCGGCGCTGGCGTGCTCTACGGCTTCGTCGCGACCCTTGCAAAAGTGGTCATCAAGCGCATCGAAGCCGGCCAGTTCGAGTGGATCACCGCCGTGTGCGTGCTCGCGCTGATCGCCGCCGCTGCCGTCGGTGGGTACTTTGTACAGACCGCGTACAGCTCTGGCCCGCCCGACCTCGTCATCGCTGGTCTCACGGTGGTTGATCCGCTGGTTGCGGTGCTCATCGGCATGGTTATCCTCGGAGAAGCCGCGGCAGCTCCGCCTTGGGTGATGGTCATCTTCGCCATTGCCGGCGCGATCGCTGTCTGGGGAGTAGTGGGGCTTGCTCGGTACCACCCGCAGGTGATCAGCAATACGCAAGACTTGGGTATCGTCCGCGGCAGCTCCGGTACGTCATCCATGCCCAGCGACCCGCACACCGGAGACAAGCCAGACTCGTCCCCGCGCTGAAAGCATGGGTGACCTGCCGGGCTCCTAGGTGCCCAGTACGCCTGATCGAATCAGTACGCCTGATCGATCAGGTCGGGAGATACTTCGTCGGCTGCTGCTTCGTCGATAAAGAAGACCGTGCGCTTGCGCCCTTTAGCCCCCGCAGCAGGCACGCTGGTGTAGCTTGCGCCGGCCAGTGCCAGCCCGAGAGCCGACGCCTTATCCGCGCCCGTGAGGACGAGCCAAACACGCTTTGACGAGTTGAGAACCGGACGAGTGAGGGTGACACGCTCCGCTGGAGGCTTCGGCGAATTGCGCACGGGAAGCGCTGCGACATCGGTCACAGTGACCTCATCACGATCGGGGAAGAGCGAGGCGATGTGGCCATCGGGACCGACTCCGAGAAAACACACGGCGAACGAGGGCCATGGATGCTCATCGGTGCCAAAGCGCGCAAGTTCAGCCGCGTAGCTGGCTGCCGACTCCTCAAGCGTGACTCCGGCATCGGGGCCAGCGACTTCGTGCACGTTCTCTGCCGGCACCGGAATGTGGTTGAGAAGAGCCTCACGTGACTGCAACGAGTTGCGGTCAGCATCGTCTCGTGCCAAGAACCTTTCGTCACCCCACCAGAAATGTACGAGTGACCAGTCGATATCAGCCGCTTGCGCGTGCTCAGCTGTGGCGCGAAGCACTGCCGCACCCATCGAGCCGCCGGTGAGGGCGATATGCGCCAGCCGGCCGTTCCGAGTCCGCGCGCGCACGCGCGTAAGAAATCGATCAGCTACGCGGGTGGCGAGGATAGCGGGAGTGGCTTCGATAACCACACGCTTCTCGGCGGACGATGTCGTCATCGACGTCACTCTCCTGTCTCGGGCGGACCCAGCTTCTCCCAGCCCTCGGTGATCACTCGACCGTACAGGACGTCGGGATCGAGGCGGCGCAGCTCTTCTGCCAGGCACTCACGCAGTGTGCGACGCGGGAGGTGGAGGTCATGGTTCGGCTGGTTCGGCTGTGTGAGGATGGCGACGCCGGGGGAGGGGCGCTCCAGCAGGATGTCGCCAGATTCGCGGGTGAGTCGCACAGACTTGATGCCCTCTTGCCAGTGCTCCGGATCTTCGTACGACCACTTCACGGGAATCTCGAGCGCCATCTGCAGCCAAGCGGCGAGAAGAGCGGTCGATGGCGACGCCGATCCTCCTCGCACCTCAACAGCGGAGATCTCTTCATACGGCGGCTGGTCCAGCACTGCAGCAAGCTGTTCGCGCCAGTGCGTAAGACGCGTCCACGCCAGGTCGGTGTCTCCCGGTGCGTGTGAGGTGCCGAGGTCCGCGAGTCGCGCCAGAACGTCGGAAGCTGTCGCTGCATCGGTGATTCGACGCTGCGCTATCCGACCGAGCGGCGACTTCGCGGGTGACGCGGGAGCGGCCTCCGGCCACCAAGCGACCACCGGTGCGTCCGGCAACAACAGCCCGGTGATGAGGCTTTCTTCATTGCTGGCAGCATCGCCGAATGCATGCAAGACAACGACCTCACTAGCCCCGGCGTCACCACCCACGCGGATCTGCGCGTCGAGGCGTGAATCGCCGTCGCCCGTGGTGAGCACGATGACACGCATCGGGTGCTCGCGAGAGGCATCGTTTGCTGCATCGATGGCCGCTTCAGCTACGCCGTTGCGCGCTGAGATGACCAGCGTAAGAACACGACCGAGGGCGACAGCGCCGCCTTCCTCGCGCATCTTGACAAGTTGCTTAGCGACCTGGCTGACAGTTGTATCGGGAAGATCGATAATCACGGGCGTCTCCAGACTCGTCCGTCACGGGCTAGCAGGTCGTCGGCAGATGCCGGTCCCCACGAGCCGGGAGCGTACTGCTCTACAGGGCCACCTTCGGCCGCCCAATACTTCTCGACAGGGTCGAGAATCTTCCAAGAAAGTTCAACCTCTTCGTGCCGAGGGAACAGGGGCGGGTCGCCAAGCAAGACGTCGAGGATCAAGCGCTCGTAAGCCTCAGGGCTGGCCTCCGTGAACGCGTGACCGTACCCGAAGTCCATGGTGACGTCGCGCACGTTGGAACCGCTGCCTGGAACCTTGGAACCGAAACGGATCGTGACACCCTCATCCGGTTGCACCCGAATGACAAGAGCGTTCTGGCCAAGTTCAGATGCGTTACCGCGACCGAACAGGTGCTGCGGGGCGCGCTTAAACACCACGGCGATCTCTGTCACTCGGCGGCCGAGTCGCTTGCCTGTGCGGAGATAGAACGGGACGTCGGCCCAGCGGCGGGTGTCGATCTGCAGCTTGATGGCGGCATAGGTTTCTGTCGTCGATTCGGGGTTCATCCCCTCTTCTGCGAGGAAGCCAGTAACTTCTTCGCCGCCCTGCCAACCGCCGTCATACTGCCCGCGTGCGGTTGCCTGAGAAAGGTCCTCTGGCACATGCACAGCGGCGAGCACCTTCTCTTTCTCTGCCCGCAGGTCGGCAGCCGACAGGCTGATCGGTTCCTCCATCGCCGTCAGTGCCAGCAGCTGCAGAAGGTGGTTCTGAATAACATCGCGCGCTGCACCGATGCCGTCGTAGTACCCAGCCCGCCCGCCTACACCGATGTCTTCTGCCATCGTGATCTGCACGTGGTCGACGTAGTTGCGGTTCCAGATCGGCTCATACAGCTCGTTGGCAAAGCGCAGCGCCAGAATGTTCTGCACTGTCTCTTTGCCGAGGTAGTGGTCGATGCGGAAAATTGAATCGGCGGGGAAAGCTACTTCGAGTGCCGCATTGAGGTCGCGTGCGGACTCTAGGTCGTGACCGAAGGGCTTCTCGATGACCACCCGACGCCAATGCTCATCGTCGTCGCTGTCTTCGCCGACAAGTCCTGAGTCCTTCAGCTGCTTCGCGACAAGCGGGAAGTCCTTTGGCGGGATCGAAAGGTAGAACGCATGGTTGCCCATGGTTCCACGCTCGACGTCTAGCTGCTGGATGGTCTCGCGGAGCTTGACGAAGGAGTCCGGGTTATCGAACTCACCAGAGACAAAGCGAATTCCCTGCAGCAGCTGCTCCCACGTTTCTTCGCGGAACGGGGTGCGGGCATGCTGCTTGACCGCGTCGTACACGACCTGCGCAAAGTCTTGGTCCTCCCAGTCGCGTCGCGCAAACCCGACCAGAGCGAACCCTGGGGGAAGCAGACCACGGTTGGCGAGGTCGTAGACCGCTGGCATCAGCTTTTTGCGTGACAAGTCTCCGGTCACGCCGAAGATCACGAGGGCACTGGGGCCCGCAATCCGGTTGAGTCGGCGATCGTCGGGGTCACGCAGCGGGTTGTGCCCGCGCGAGATGGGAACAGACATCAGTGAGGGACTCTCCTACGGCTACTTCTGTGCGGCTTCGAAAAGGGCGAGAACGTCGTCAGACGATTCCGTGATCGTCAACGTGACGACGGGACGTCCGTGCTCGGCGAGCACAGCAGCGTCACCAGAAGCCTGCGCCTGGATGAGCTGGCCGAAGGTGAACGGCCGGTCGGGAATCTCGAGGTCAACATCGGTGCGTTCCAAGATCTGAAGGAACACTCCCTGCGCGGGGCCACCCTTGTGGTACTGACCCGTCGAGTGCAGGAACCGGGGTCCCCAGCCGAATGTCGTCGGGCGTCCGGAGTCCGCCGCAACGAGCTCACGGAGCCCCTGCAGCTGGGCAAGTTCGAGACGGTTGACGTAGGCCTGAATCGAGACGTAGCCGTCGTCAGCCAGCTGCGCCCAGAGCGCGTCGAGCACGCCCTCGACGGTGCCGGAGGCGGCGAGGGCGGGGTCAGAGACACGCACTTCCACGCCATTTTCGACGAACGCGGGCGTCGTCGGCTCCGGTCGAGCATCGAGCAGGCTCCGTGCAGCGACCTTTGCGGACTCCACATCGGGCTGATCGAACGGGTTGATGCGGAGCAGGTGGCCAGCAATGGCCGTGGCGTACTCCCAGATGATGAGCTGCGCGCCCAGGGTTCCGCTCACAAGAATCTCGCCCTGATGGCGCTCGTGCAGGTGGAACTCGTTCGCGTCGTCGACCAGCCGCACAATCTGCAGGTCTGCAGGAACCGGGTCAAGTTCAGGGGAGACCGAAAGGAGCACGACGGGGAGGATCCCCGTTCCCTGCTTACCGGTGGACTCAGCGATGAGCTGCTCGATCCAGTCGGGCAGCCCCTTGATGTGGGTGCCGTCGGTGATCAGCCCTAGCTTGTCGCGGCGTGGACTCGTTGCGGCGATTGCTGCACCCAGGCGGAGCGCCGGGTTGTCAGCAGAGTCGACGGCGACTTCGAGCAACGAAGCCTCTGCTTCGTCCAGCAGCTCGTCGATGTCCACTCCCGCAAGGCCAGAAGGAACAAGTCCGAAAGCGGTGAGCGCGGAGTATCGTCCGCCCACATTGGGGTCTGCGTTGAAGACGCGGTAACCGGCCTCCCTGGCAGCGGTATCCAGCGGCGAACCTGGGTCGGTGACGACGACGATTCGCTCGACGGGATCGATGCCCAGGTCGCGGAATGCTGCCTCGAACGTGCGTCGCTGCGAGTCGGTCTCGACGGTGGAGCCCGACTTTGACGACACGACCAGAACGGTGTCTTCCAGACCCTCGTCCAGAGCGGCTAGTACCTGCCCTGGTGCCGTGGAGTCGAGAATGGTCAGCGGCACACCTGCGGTCTGCGCAATAACTTCTGGTGCAAGTGAAGAGCCGCCCATGCCGGCGAGCACGACACGGGTGACACCTTTGGCGTTCAGGTCAGCACGCAGCGCTGTGATCTCAGGGACGAGCGGGCGGGAGATCGAAACTGCCTCGACCCAGCCGAGCCGGACCGCAGCTTCTGCTTCGGCGTCTTGGCCCCAGAGCGTCGCGTCTCCGCCGGTGATGCGCGAGGCAACGAGATCGTGAACGAGGCTCGGGACTGTCTCGTCGATCGCCGCCTTCGCGGCCCCGGTGGTGTGGATGGAGAAAGTCATCGTTGCGACTCCAGACCCTCGGCAACCTGCGTCAGCAAGTCGTGCCAGGAGTCGATGAACTTCGCGACGCCTTCCTCCTCCAGCACCTGGGTGACATCGGCGAAGTCGATACCGACCTCAGCGAGCCCGGCGAAAACCGAGCGCGCCTCTTCGTAGCCGCCCGTGATTGTGTCGCCGGTGACGACACCGTGGTCGAATGTCGCTTCGAGCGTCTTCTCGGGCATCGTGTTCACGACGTCCGGTGCAACGAGTTCTGTGACATACAGCGTGTCGGGGAGAGCGGGGTCCTTGACGCCGGTCGATGCCCACAGTGCGCGCTGCTTGTTCGCGCCAGATTCCAGCAACGCCTTGGCACGGTCAGTGGCAAACGACTGCTCGTAGAGCTCGTAGGCGAGACGGGCGTTGGCGAGACCAGCCTTGCCCTTCAACGCCGTTGCCTCTTCCGACCCAATCGCAGCGAGACGCTTGTCGGTCTCGCTGTCAACACGGGAAACGAAGAACGACGCGACCGAGTGAATGGTCGAGAGGTCGATGCCCGCAGCCTTCGCTGTCTCCAAACCGGTGAGGTACGCATCGATGACGTCGGCGTAGCGCTCCAGGCTGAAAATCAACGTGACGTTGACGCTGATTCCTGCACCGATTGCCTCAGCAATAGCGGGAAGACCTGCCTTGGTCGCGGGGATCTTCACGAGGAGGTTCGGACGGTCGATCTTCGCCCAGAGTTCCTTGGCCTGCGCGACAGTACCGTCGGTGTCGTGGGCGAGGTCGGGGGAGACCTCGATCGATACGCGACCATCAACGTGGTTGGTTGCCTCCCACACGGGGCGGAAGACGTCGAGGGCTGCGGCAACATCTTGGGTGGTGGCGGCGAAGACTGCTTCTTCAGCGCTGGCGCCCGATGCAGCGAGCTCTGTGACCTGAGCGTCGTACGACGTGTCGTTCTTATCCGTGATCGCGTTGGCGAAGATGGTGGGGTTCGTGGTGACACCGACGATGTTTCGCGATGAGATCAGGTCGGCGATGTTGCCAGACGAGATGCGAGTGCGCGAGAGGTCGTCGAGCCAGATGCTTACACCTGCGGCGGCGAGCTGTTCAGTGGGGGTGCTCATGCGTTCTCCTTGGTGCTGTGTGCGGAAATCGTCTCGCGGGCTGCCGAGACAACAGCCTCGGTGGTAATCCCGAACTTCTCAAACAGGGTTTTGTAGTCGGCCGAAGCGCCGAAGTGGTCAATGCCGACGGAACGGCCGCGGTCACCGACGATGCCGCGCCAGGTCAGCACCGAACCGGCCTCGACCGAAACGCGTGCCGTGACGGATGCAGGCAACACGCTCTCGCGGTACGCCTCATCTTGCTCGTCGAACCACTCCAGAGCAGGAGCAGAGACCACGCGCACATTGACGCCGTCTTTCGCCAGGATCTCTCGGGCGTTGACCGCAAGCTGTACCTCAGAGCCAGTGGCCACGATGATGACGTCTGGCGTGCCGTTCGGCGCCTCTGCAAGCACGTAGGCGCCCTTGGCGGCTCCCCAAGCAGCTGCGAAGGTCTCGCCGGATGCTTCGCCGTCGCCACGCTCGAATACCGGAACGTTCTGACGGGTCAGGGCGATTCCTGCGGGGCCAGCATTGCGGCGAAGAAGCTCGTGCCAGACGGCGGCCGTCTCATTCGCGTCGGCCGGTCGTACGACGGCGAGGTTGGGGATCGCGCGGAGCGTGGCGAGCTGCTCAACAGGCTGGTGGGTAGGACCATCCTCACCGAGGGCAACCGAGTCATGCGTCCACACAAAGATGCTTGGCACGTTCATGAGGGCCGCAAGGCGCACTGCAGGACGCATGTAGTCGCTGAAGATGAGGAAGGTTCCCCCGAAAGCGCGCGTGTGGCCGTGGAGCACGATGCCATTGATGATCGCGCCCATGGCGTGCTCGCGGATACCGAAGTGCAAAACGCGACCGTAGGGGTTTCCTGACCATTCGCCAGTCGACCACTCAGACGGAATGAACGACGGTGCGTTCTTGATCGTCGTGAGGTTCGACTCTGCGAGGTCAGCGGATCCGCCCCACAGCTCAGGCATCTCTGCGGCGAGCGCGTTGATGATCTGACCGGATGCGGCGCGGGTCGAGACTTCCTTGCCTGCCTCAAAGACGGGAAGTGCCTGAGAGATGCCAGCTGGGAGCTCCTTGGCCTCCAGACGATCCAGCAGTTCCTTCTTCTCGGGGTTCGCAGCTGCCCATGCGTCAAACGACTTCTGCCATTCGGCTCGGCTATCTGCAGCACGCTCGGCGAGGCCGCGGGTGTGCGCGATGACCTCTTCGTCGACGACGAACGTCTGCTCTGGGTCGAATCCGAGTACCTTCTTCGTGGCAGCGAGCTCATCGCCACCCAGCGCGGAGCCGTGAATCTTGCCGGAGTTCTGCTTTCCTGGCGACGGCCATCCGATGATCGTCTTGAGGACGATCAGCGAGGGCTTCGAAGTTTCGCTCTTCGCGGCTTCAATGGCGGTGTGCAGCTCTGCCACGTCCTCGACATAGTCGCCGCTCTTCTTCCAATCGACGGTCTGCACATGCCACCCGTACGCCTCGTAGCGGGCGGCGACATCCTCGGTGAAGGCGACGTTGGTGTCATCTTCGATCGAGATCTGGTTGGAGTCGTAAATCGCGATGAGGTTGCCGAGCTGCTGGTGGCCGGCGAGCGAAGAAGCCTCGCTCGTAACGCCTTCCTGCAGGTCGCCGTCACCGGCAATCACGTAGACAAAGTGATCGAACGGGCTGCTGCCTTCCGCGGCCTCTGGGTCGAACAGGCCGCGCTCGTAGCGTGCTGCGTACGCAAAGCCGACGGCAGACGCGAGTCCCTGACCCAGCGGGCCGGTGGTGATCTCCACACCCTTGGTGTGGCCGTACTCAGGGTGACCTGGCGTGAGTGAACCCCAGGTGCGGAGAGCCTTCAGGTCGTCGAGTTCAAGCCCGAACCCACCAAGGTATAGCTGCACGTACTGCGTCAGCGAGGAGTGCCCGACAGACAGGATGAAGCGGTCGCGACCCAGCCAGTCGGTGTCGGTGGGATCGTGTCGCAATACGCGCTGGTACAAGAGATAGGCGGCGGGGGCGAGGCTCATGGCCGTGCCGGGGTGACCGTTGCCGACCTTTTCGACGGCATCGGCCGCCAGGATTCGAGCGGTATCTACCGCGCGCCGATCGATCTCATCCCACTGCAATTCCGACACGTTCATGCCCTTTCCGACAGTTTCGAGGGCGCCCGTATTCCCTGGCGCAACCGCATCATCACGAAGGGGTATGCGCATCGCCGGGCGCGAGTGTTTTCAGCATAGCGGTGACGCGAGTCACGCTTCGCTGGACGGCGGCCAGATGACGTCATCGCGTGTCATAGACTAAAGAGGTTGTCCGGTCACATGTGCGGAGGAGGCGATCGAGATCTCGACGATGTCAGATCAGACCGTAAAGAAGTCGTCTTTTGGTCGCACCATAAAGGCGTACATCACCCTCACTAAGCCGCGTGTGCTCGAGCTGTTGCTGGTTTCCACCGTGCCGGTGATGTTCCTGGCGCAGGGTGGCATGCCGAACCTATGGCTGGTGTTGGCAACCGTCATCGGCGGTTCATTGAGCGCCGGCTCCGCTGCTGCGTTCAATATGTACCTCGATCGCGACATCGATGCGCACATGCACCGCACCGAGAACCGCCCGCTCGTGACGGGCGAGGTCAGCCCCCGCGGCGCCTTGATTTTCTCCTGGACGCTCGCTATCGCCTCGACAGTGTGGCTTCTGGCTACGACGAACTGGTTGACGGCAGCGCTGTCCGCCACGGCGATCTTCTTCTACGTCGTGATCTACACGATGATCCTCAAGCGGCGCACGGAGCAGAACATCGTCTGGGGCGGCATCGCAGGGTGCTTCCCCGTGCTCATCGGTTGGTCTGCCGTTACTGGCTCACTTGACTGGCCCGCATTCATTCTCTTCGTGCTGGTGTTCCTCTGGACGCCGCCGCACTACTGGCCCCTGTCGATGAAATACAAGGACGACTACGAAGACGTGGATGTTCCGATGCTGGGGGTTACGCGAAACGCGTCTCAGGTTGGGCTTCAGGTCATTCTGTACGCGTGGGCGACAGTAGCCTGCTCGCTACTTTTGATCCCGATCGCGCAGATGGGTCTCGTTTACACGGTCTCTGCCATTGTCTTCGGCGGCTGGTTCATTTACGAGTCACACCGCCTCTACAACCGTGCAGTGCGCGGTACAGAGGCCCGCCCGATGCGTGTCTTCCACGCATCGATCAGCTACCTCACGCTGATCTTCGTCGCGGTCGCGGTAGACCCGCTTCTGCCGTTCTGAAGTCGGCAGCCTTCCTGAAATCTGCTTAGCGAACAACGAAGCGGCGTCGAATACTCGACGCCGCTTCGTTGTTCGCTAAGGGTTGTTAGCGCGTAGGTTCTTGCGCAGCTGGGTCCGCTTCTGTGTCTGCGTCGGAGGCGACGCCAGCGGCTGTGGCGACCTGGGTGGTGACGGGGGCAAGTGGTTCTGCATCTGCTTCGCTCGTCCAGTCGATGGCTTCGACGACCGCGGGCGCGGGGGTCGGGACCAGTGAGCGAGCGGCCACCAATCCGAGCGAGAGCAGAATGCCGACGATTCCCGCGGCAAGTACCCCGGCGCCCACAACCACGAGCGACTGTCCCACGTACACCTCGACGCCCGTTGCGGTGCCATCGAGCAACGTCGTGGTCATCAAGGCGATCTGGCCGGAGATGAGCCATCCTCCGATTGCCGTCGTAGCGATGGAGGCGACGACGAGGAGCCAGAAGCCGATGCTTCGCGAAAGTGACTTGTTCATGTGTGTCACTATCGCCGACGCGCTGATGAGTCGGCGATGTGAAGGCTATGTATGAACTGTGTGCCCTCAGTGACTATCGACGCGCGGGCGCTTCAAGTGCAGAACGACAACTGTGTAGGCGGCTGCCGATAGCGCAGCCAAAACCATGTGCGTTCCCACCAGGATGGGGGGGAGTCCTTCGCGTGCTTGCCAGATGCCGACGCCCACCTGTACCACGATGAGCAACATCAGGGCCAAAACCCAACGGCGCGGTTCGAGCCGAAGGACCCATGCCGCGATCGCGAGAAACAAGACCAGCCCAGCGAGGATGTATCCGGGCCAGGAATGCACATGAGCAAGAACGGTCGCGTCGAACCCTTGACGCAGAACTTCGGCATCGCCAGAGTGCGGCCCAGAGCCTGTGGTCAGGACTCCGAACAGGATTGTGGCCGCCAGGGCGACTCCAGTGACGTGCGTCGCGGCGGCGAACCATGCGGGAACAGAGCGTTCGCGAGGGCCGGGCACCGCGTACAGCCTTACGAGGAACGCGGCGGTGACACAGACGAGCAGAAGCGAGGAGGTGTAGTGGAATCCGACGATGAATGGGTTGAGCCCCGTCAATACCGTGATTCCACCCACCAGAGCCTGCGCGACAACGCCGATAAGGGTGAGCCACGCGAGGACGACCAGATCGCGGCGCGCCGGTGTTGTGCGCGCCGAATAGATGGCGGCAGCGATGACGGCCAAAAGCAGCACAGCGGATGCAACAGGGAAGGCAGGGATGGGGAACGGCGAGGCAATGGCGTAGGCGATGCCGGCGGCTACGATCCCACCTGCGGCGAAGCGGAGGGCGATAAAAAGACCGCGCTTGCCACTAAAAAGGTGCAGTACCAGGAGCACGACAGCAAGCGCGATGATTCCGACGACTCCCGTCATCAAGCGGTTGCCGAACTCGATGATGCCGTGGATTCCCTGCACCTCCACAATCGGTACCAGCGACTCCGGTGTGCATAGCGGCCACTCAGTGCACCCGAGTCCTGAACCGGTGAGACGCACGGCGCCGCCGGTGCCGATGATGACGGTCTCGCTGATGAACGACAGCCATGCAAACACAGTCAAGGCGCGCCGCCACCCGGTGGGACGGGGCGAGACGGTGCTCGGCGTCGAAGAAGCGGGGAACGTCGTCTCGGGCATGGGTCCTCCGGACCGCGCGACGCGGCGGGCATGGCCCGTCTGTCAGGCGGAACCTGTAGAATCGGATTGTTGCGATGAGCGCTGACAGCGCTAAACCATCGTCAACAGTTTAGGCGCGATGGAAGCGCCGGTGATGAGGGCCCACTAACGGCACCCGCTCCCGCAAACTCGACGGGGATCAGGTGTGTCGGGGCGGATGACACCGTTTGGGACCTGTGAGGAGAGTGTTGGATGTCGGATGTGCTGATCGACCGCCCGGAGCTTGACAGTCTGGGGGTGTACGAGTTCGGGTGGCATGACGAAGATGCCGCTGGTGCTATCGCAAAACGCGGTATCTCTGAAGACGTCGTTCGCGGCATCTCTGGGCTCAAGAAAGAGCCGGAGTGGATGCTGAAGACGCGCCTCAAGGGCTACCAGCTCTTTGGCCGCAAGCCGATGCCGACGTGGGGTGCAGACCTCAGCGAAATCGACTTCGACAACATCAAGTACTTCGTCCGCTCTACGGAGAAGCAAGCCCAGACGTGGGAAGACCTCCCCGCTGAGATCCGCGAGACTTACGAACGCCTCGGCATTCCAGAGGCTGAGCGTCAGCGACTCGTTGCTGGCGTTGCAGCTCAGTATGAGTCCGAGGTCGTGTACCACCAGATCCGCGAGGACCTGGAGCAGCAGGGCGTCATCTTCATGGACACCGACACGGCGCTCCGCGAGCACCCTGAATTCTTCGAAGAGTACTTCGGAACGGTGATCCCCGCCGGAGACAACAAGTTTGCTGCGTTGAACACCGCCGTGTGGTCTGGCGGATCCTTCGTCTACGTTCCTAAGGGCGTTCACGTCGAGATTCCGTTGCAGGCATACTTCCGTATCAATACGGAAAACATGGGTCAGTTCGAGCGCACGCTGATCATTGCCGACGAAGACAGCTACGTTCACTACATCGAGGGTTGCACTGCGCCGATCTACAAGTCGGACTCCTTGCACTCTGCGGTGGTGGAGATCATCGTGAAGAAGAACGCACGCGTTCGATACACGACGATTCAGAACTGGTCGAACAACGTCTACAACCTCGTCACCAAGCGTGCGGTTGCCTACGAAGGCGCCACGATGGAATGGGTCGATGGCAACATCGGCTCCAAGGTGACGATGAAGTACCCGTCTATCTACTTGATGGGCGAGCACGCCAAGGGCGAGACTCTCTCTGTCGCGTTTGCTGGCCCTGGCCAGCACCAAGACGCTGGCGCGAAGATGATCCACATGGCGCCGTACACGCAGTCATCGATCGTGTCGAAGTCGATTGCCCGCGGCGGTGGTCGTGCGGGTTACCGCGGTGAGGTCAGAGTCGATGCGGCTGCGCATCACTCGGCAAATACTGTGCGGTGTGACGCTCTGCTCGTCGACACCAAATCTCGCTCTGACACCTACCCTGCGATCGACATCCGCGTCGATGATGTGCAGTTGGGACACGAGGCCACCGTCTCGAAGGTCAGCGAAGAGCAACTCTTCTACCTGCAGTCCCGCGGCATGCCAGAAGACGAGGCAATGGCGATGATCGTGCGCGGCTTTATTGAGCCGATCGCGCGTGAACTGCCGATGGAGTACGCGATGGAACTGAACAAGCTCATCGAGATGGGCATGGAAGGATCGGTCGGCTAGTGACGGCCTCGACGACAGCGCCTTCCGAGGCGCAGCACACGAACGCGCATATTGACCCGGCTGCTCAGGTCGCCGCGGCAGGTTTTGTTCCGGTGCAGACGCGATCAGAGCGTCCGCACTCGTTCGAACCATCCGACTTCGGAGTCCCCACTGGGCGCGAAGTCAACTGGAAGCACACACCGGTTGCAAAGCTCGGTCCGTTGTTTGAGGTAGCGACGCAGAACGATGGCGTCAGCTACACCTTCGAGACGGGGGAACAGTACGTTTCCTCCTCGCTCGCGGCTGGCCAAGCACCGCGTGGCGAGGTTTTCCTGGCGGAAGACGTGACTGCGGCAGTTGCCTGGCAGGGAGCCGCTGACGCGCTGCACGTGCAGATCCCGCGTGAAGAAGAGGTGGCGGAGCCGGTTCTGGTTTCCGTCGCTGGTCTCGGGGCCGATCGACGCGCGGATGCACACATTGTGATCGAGGCACTCGAGCACAGTTCTGCGACCGTCGTGCTTCAGCACACTGGTTCTGCGCAGTATGCGCAAAACGTCGAGATCATCGTGCGTAATGGTGCCAAGCTCACCGTGATCAGCCTGCAGCAGTGGGAAGACGACGCAGTGCACTTGGCTGCGCATCAGGCGCGAGTCGGTGCAGATGCCACCCTCAAGCACTTCGTTGTGACTTTTGGTGGCGGAATTGTGCGCGTCAACCCGAACATCGAGCTTGCAGGGGCCGGCTCAGAGGGCTACCTCTACGGACTCTCCTACGCAGATGCCGGGCAGCACTTCGAGAGCCAGGTGTACATGCACCACAAGGGGCCGCACACCAAGGGTGACGTTCTCTACAAGGGTGCACTGCAGGGTCAGGACGCGCACAGCGTATGGATCGGTGATGTGCTTATTGGTGCAGACGCCACCGGTACTGACTCCTACGAAGCCAACCGCAACCTGGTGCTGACCGAAGGTGCGCGTGCCGATTCGATTCCGAACCTCGAGATCGAGACGGGCGACATTCTCGGAGCCGGTCACGCGAGCGCCACAGGTCGTTTCGATGATGAGCAGTTGTTCTATCTCCAGGCGCGCGGCATTACGGAAGAAGAAGCGCGTCGACTTGTCGTGCTCGGCTTCTTGACAGATATCGTGCAGCGACTGGGAATTCCCGCGCTAGAAACAGAGTTGCTGGCGGCGATCGAAGCGGAGCTCGCAGAGGTGAACGCATGAGCGCAGAGCGGGTGTGTGGCGTTGCTGATCTGGAACAAGACACGCCAATTCGTGTCGATCCAGGCGGCGTTCCCATTACCGTAATCAAAGATGGCGATGGGGTAATCCACGCCATCGGAGATACCTGCACCCACGGCGATATCTCGCTGTCCGAAGGTTTTGTCGAGGGTGACACGGTGGAGTGCTGGGCACATGGCTCAGCCTTCTCGTTGCTTACCGGCAAACCCCAAAATCTCCCGGCATATGAGCCCGTCCCCGTCTACGTCGTTCAGATCGACGGCGACGATGTGCTCATTGACCCGACTGTCACTAAGGAAGTTTGAAGAATGTCTGTTCTCGAGATCCGCGACCTGCACGTAACGGTCGAGACTGAGGCGGGGACTACCCCGATCCTCAATGGAATCACCCTCACCATGAGCACTGGCGAGACTCACGCCATCATGGGTCCGAATGGCTCTGGCAAGTCGACGCTGGCCTACACGATTGCTGGACACCCGAAGTACACGGTGACCTCTGGGTCGATCACGTTCGATGGCCAAGACGTTCTGGCGATGAGCGTCGATGAGCGCGCCCGCGCTGGTCTGTTCCTGGCGATGCAGTACCCGGTGGAGATTCCAGGCGTTACGGTCACCAACTTCCTTCGCACCGCCAAGACGGCGCTCGATGGTGAAGCTCCCGCGATCCGTGGGTGGACCAAAGACGTGAAGTCGGCAATGGCGAATCTGCGGATGGA
Source organism: Microbacterium sp. NPDC076768 (assembly GCF_040687205.1). Taxonomy (NCBI): domain Bacteria; kingdom Bacillati; phylum Actinomycetota; class Actinomycetes; order Micrococcales; family Microbacteriaceae; genus Microbacterium; species Microbacterium sp. NPDC076768. The sequence goes on along the minus strand of NZ_JBFBMU010000002.1, from coordinate 971,077 downwards.
CCCGAAGTTCGCACAGCGCAACGTGAACGAAGGCTTCTCCGGTGGTGAGAAGAAGCGTCACGAAATTCTGCAGCTCGAGGTACTGAAGCCGCAGTTTGCGATCCTCGACGAGACGGACTCCGGTCTTGACGTCGACGCGTTGAAGATCGTTTCGGAAGGTGTAAACCGTGCGAAGGAGTCTTCAGGACTCGGCGTTCTGCTAATCACGCACTACACCCGCATTCTTCGTTACATTCGTCCCGACTACGTGCACGTCGTTGTCGCAGGAAAGATCGTCGAAGAGGGCGGCCCTGAACTTGCCGACCGGCTCGAGAACGAGGGATACGACCGTTTCCTCGACCCCGCAGCTCCGATCGAAGCGTAGGCTGATCGCATGACAGCGACCCTCACAGACGAGAAGTACGACGCCGTCACCGAGGCGTTGAAAGACGTTATGGACCCAGAGCTTGGGATCAACGTCGTCGACCTCGGTCTGATCTACGATCTCAGCTGGGACGACGAGAACGATGCTCTCGTCATCCACATGACACTGACGAGCGCGGGGTGCCCGCTGACCGACGTGCTGGAAGAGCAGACCGCTGAGGCGCTAGACAGCGTCGTTGACCGGTTCAGAATCAACTGGGTCTGGATGCCGCCGTGGGGCCCAGAGAAGATCACCGACGACGGACGCGACATGATGCGTGCGCTCGGGTTCGCGATCTAACCTGAGCACCCACACGCTCTAGATCTCGGGGGAAAGTTTGATGCAAGTAACCGCGCTATCCCTGCCGGAGTTGCGCGAGCGCAGTAGCGAAAAGTGGCGGGAATATCCGGCGGATGTCCTGCCACTTTTTGTCGCTGAGACCGACTTTCCACTCGCGCCCGCGGTGTCGGCGGCATTGCAACGCGCTGTCGAAATCGGAGACACCGGGTACGTGGCCTCACGCACGCCACTTGCCGAGGCGTTCGCCGCTTTTGCGCACCGCCGATATGCGTGGAACCCAGATCCCGCGCGCATGCGGAGTACCGCAGACGTCAGTATGGGAATCGTGGAGATTCTCCGCCGGGTGACGCAACCTGGGGGGCAGGTTGTCGTTACGCCGCCTGTCTATCCGCCCTTCTACGACCTGGTGGAAGAAGCCGGTGCCGAGGTGCTGCGCGTTCCTCTCATCGACACAGGTGCCGGGTGGAAGCTTGATCTCGTCGGCATCCGCACTGCTTTCGAAGACGGCGCCTCCGCGATCCTGCTCTGCAACCCGCACAACCCCACTGGCACGGTGCATGACCGCGAAAGTCTCGCAGCTCTCGCCGAATTGGCGGCGGAGTTCGGTGTCGCGGTTGTATCGGACGAGATACACGCTCCACTGGCGCAACCGGAGGCGAACTACACACCTTTCCTTGCGGTGAGTGACGCGGCGCGGCTCGTCGGATATGCCGTCGTGAGTGCGAGCAAGGCTTTCAATCTCGCGGGCTTGAAGTGCGCGCTGATGGTGACGAGCAGTGATCAAACGAGTGCGGTGGTGAGGTCACTTCCTGTGGAGGTGGAGTGGCGCACCGGCCAGTTTGGTCTCCTCGCCGCCGTCGCGGCGTTCTCAGAAGAGAGTGATGCATGGCTTGATGGGCTGCTGCGCACCCTCGATGAGAATCGGCGCCTGCTTCACGAACTTCTCACGGAGCACATCCCTGGCGCGCGCTATCGAATTCCTGATGCCGGATACCTCGCATGGATTGATCTATCGGCCTGTGGGTGGGGTGACAATCCGGCGCGACGCATCCTGAAGGAGGCAAAGGTCGCCTTGCACTTCGGCCCTGCTTTTGGAGCCGAGGGAGCAGGCCACGTGCGCTTGAACTTCGGCACCAGTCCGGAGATCCTCACCGAGGCTGTCGAACGCATCGCGACGATCACCCGTCAGTGACTGTTTCTGTCAGCGAGCGTTTCTGTCGCTACTGACGCGACCAGCCAGGGCTTCAATGCCAAGAGTGAAGACACGATCGAGTCCGGCGGTCACGTCTAGCTCATCGGAGTGGGGCAGTGCCCCGTAACTGTCCGCGTGCATCCGCTGTTGTACGAGCGTTGAATGGCCGAGAACGAAGTGCAGAACGGCGGCGCCCCGCTCTTCCGCGTCTGCGACTCCTTCGCCACGGAGCGCCTCTGTCAACGCGGACTGCGCGCGTGCTGAGCCGAGCTGTAATGCGTAGGTGCTGAGAACCAGCTCCGCGCCGTCGCGATGTGTGAACAGGGCATCCCTGATGCCACGCGCCGTGGCAAGAACATCGTCGCTGCCGACGGGGATCGAAGCGGTGATCCGGTCGGCGAGATCAGCGAGGAGCTCCTGCTTGTTCTCGAAGTGCCAGTACAACGCGCTCGGCTGCACCTCGAGCCGCGCAGCAATGCGTCGCATCGAGAGGTCGGCAAGGCCTACCTCGTCGAGCAGCGCTAGTGCTGCTCTCGCGACGCTTTCGCGATCATGTCGCGTTGAATTCGAGTCGGGACTCATGTGCCAACTATAGTGAACGTCGTTCAGGTGAACACTGTTCAGGTGACGAATCGAGTTCGATTGAAGAGAGTGCTGAGCATGCGAAAGCCCGAAGTGCCCTCGACAACGTTGTCGATAGAGGCAGTGTCAGTCAACTTCGATGGGCGTCGAGTGCTCTCGGACATCAATCTGGAGTTGTCGGCGCCGACTATCGCGGTGATCGGCGCAAATGGCTCCGGCAAGTCCACGTTCGCTCGGCTGCTGAACGGGTTGGTCGCGCCTACGAGCGGTCGAGTGCGAGTGAATGGGCTAGATACCGTGCGCGATCGCGCTGCTGTGCGCAAGCGTGTCGGGTTCGTTTTCTCGAATCCCGATGCACAGATACTCATGCCTACGCCTGCGGAAGATCTCGCGCTGTCTCTGCGCGGTGTGCCGAAGACAGAGGTTGCCGATCGCGTGCGTGAGAGTCTCCGCGCACATGGCTTGCAGGATCACGCGGATTCGCCTGCCTCGACATTGTCCGGCGGACAAAAGCAGATGCTCGCTCTCGCCTCGGTGCTGATCGCCGAACCCCGGGTGCTCGTCGCGGATGAGCCGACAACGCTCTTGGATCTGCGCAACTCACGGCGCATCGCAGATCTGTTGTTCCGACAGCCCATGCAGCTTGTCGTCGTGACTCACGATCTCGATCTTGCCGCGCGCTGTTCTCAAGCGCTCTACTTCGAAGAAGGACAGGTCGTGGCTGTCGGCTCGCCCAATGAGGTTATTGAGTCATATCGCCGAGCATCCTTATGATTGTGCTCTACCGTCAGGGAACCGGTGTGTTTCACCGCATGTCAGCGGGCGTCAAACTCGCAACATTGGCGATTACGGTGCTCGCGGTGTCGTTGTTCGCACGGGATCCCGTAAGTGTCGCGCTCGTGCTATTTCTCGTGGTGCCGCTGTACTGGGTCGGAAGGTTGCCGTGGCAAACACCATTCGAGCAGGTGTGGCGTCTGCGCTGGCTCGTGGTGGTGCTCGCCGGGGCACTACTGATCTTTGTCTCGCCAGCGGCGGCCTGGACGAACACCGGTCGCGTTGTAGCCGTGCTCTTGCTGGCGAGTCTGCTGACACTCACCACGCGCATGTCAGAGATCCTGTCCGTCCTCAGTCGCTTGCTGCAGCCACTTCGTCGGATCGGGCACAGCCCAGAGTCGGTTGCGCTGGCAGTTTCTCTCGCCGTCACGATGATCCCGGTGATAGCGGGGTTCTCCGACCGGGTGCGACAGGCCCAGTCGGCTCGTGGCGTCAGGCTCGGGATGAAAGCGGTGGTGCCCTTGCTCGTGCTTGCGCTTCGTCATGCTGACGAGGTGGGCGACGCGCTAGCTGCGCGAGGTCTGGACTGAGGCCGCACCAGCGCTGTGCACTTTCACGGCGTACTGATGCTCTCAGCGAGGATCTGGGAGGAAGTGTCAGCCCGGCGCCTTGCCGCAGACACCCTGTCGACCGTAAAGCCGATGACGAGTGCGATGGCGATGCCGAGACCGGCGCCCAAGAGGGGTTGGTCCTTGAGCCAGGCGCCGGCGAGAAGGCCGATTGTGAGGCTGAATGCGCTCCAGCTGAGCCCGGCGATAATCGTCAATGGGAGGAAGCGACGCCACGCGAACCCCAGCGCCCCGGCAGACATATTCACGGCGACCCGCCCGACTGGGATGTAACGCGCTCCGAGAACGAGTGTGGCGCTTTGCCGTTCGAGCGCGCGCTGGGCGTAGGTGAGCGCTTGCGCCACGCGAGGGCGACGCATCCACGCGAAGCGGGTGGTGCCGAGTGTGCGACCCAGAGTGAAAGCAATGTTGTCGCCAATTACAGCGCCCACAGCCCCGACCAAGCCGAGCAGCAGGATGTTGCCGTTTCCTGTAGAAGCGATGACCGCCGCCGCAGCGACCAGCACTGTCTCGCTGGGTATGGGCGGGAAGAAGCCGTCGATGACGGTGACCGCGAACAGTACGAGGTAGAGCCAGGGTGAGGCGACGGCCTGCAAGATGAGCTCGTTGATGATGTCCACACTCACACGCTATTTTGCCCACGCCAACGGCCGCGTCCGCCTGTGGTTGTGCCGCCATCAGCCTTCCGGCTGATGTTCCTGAGCGTAGTTCCCTGCCGCTCCGCTTATACTGGGGGGCTGGCCACTCGGCCGAACCACCTCCCTCAAAAGAACGGACGTCTGCTGTGCTTGCCGTGCACGACCTTGAGATTCGCGTTGGTGCGCGCTTGCTGATGGAGAACGTTTCGTTCCGTGTTGCCGACGGCGACAAGATTGGTCTTGTTGGCCGCAACGGTGCGGGAAAGACCACGCTCACAAAAGTGCTCGCCGGAGACGTCCTTCCGTCTGGCGGAAAAGTGACCCGTTCCGGTGAGTTGGGGTACCTGCCGCAGGACCCGCGTTCCGGCAACCCCGAAGACCTCGCACGCACACGCATCTTGGATGCCAGAGGTCTCGGGCAGCTGAACCTCGGCATGACAGAAGCCTCTCTCGCCATGGGGTCGGATGACCCAGCCGTCGCTGACAAGGCGATGAAGCGCTACGCAGCGCTGACAGAGAAATTCGAGGGTCAGGGCGGGTACGCGGCAGAGGCGCAGGCGGCGTCGATCGCGCATAATCTCTCATTGCCCGACCGCATCCTCGATCAGCCGCTCTCCACTCTGTCTGGTGGTCAGCGACGCCGTATCGAGCTCGCCCGCATCCTCTTCTCCGATGCGCAGACGATGATCCTCGATGAGCCGACCAACCACCTCGATGCCGACAGTGTCGTCTGGCTCAGAGAGTTCTTGAAGGGCTACAAGGGCGGACTGATTGTCATCAGCCACGATGTAGAACTCGTCGGCGATACCGTCAACCGTGTTTTCTACCTGGACGCGAACCGTCAGGTCATCGATACGTACAACATGAACTGGAAGAACTACCTGCGTCAGCGGGTCGCCGACGAGGAACGCCGCAAGAAGGAGCGCGTCAACGTCGAGAAGAAGGCGACGACGCTACAGCTGCAGGCCGCACGCTTTGGTGCGAAGGCTTCGAAGGCGGCCGCGGCACACCAGATGGTTGCCCGCGCCGAGAAGATGCTTGCCGGACTTGACGACGTGCGTCAGGAAGACCGCGTGGCGAAGCTGCGCTTCCCGAAGCCAGCGCCCTGCGGTAAGACTCCGCTGATGGCATCTGGGCTCTCGAAGTCGTACGGATCATTGGAGATCTTCACCGATGTCGATCTCGCGATTGACCGCGGATCCAAAGTCGTGGTGCTCGGTCTGAACGGTGCCGGTAAGACCACGTTGCTACGGATGCTTGCCGGAGTCGATAAGCCAGACACTGGACAGCTGGAGCCTGGTCATGGACTGAAGGTCGGGTACTACGCGCAAGAGCACGAGAACCTCGATGTCAATCGCTCTGTGCTGCAGAACATGGTTTCCGCTGCTCCGCACATCACCGAGACGGAAGCCCGTCGAGTTCTTGGCTCGTTCCTCTTCACCGGTGACGATGTGCTGAAGCCCGCCGGCGTGTTGTCTGGTGGGGAGAAGACTCGTCTTTCGCTCGCCACGCTTGTGGTGTCTTCGGCCAACCTGTTGCTTCTGGATGAGCCAACGAACAACCTCGACCCGGCATCACGTGAAGAGATCCTCGATGCGCTGGCGCACTACGAGGGAGCAGTTGTTCTGGTCTCGCACGACCCAGGAGCTGTGCAATCCCTCAATCCTGAGCGCGTATTGATCCTTCCAGATGGCGTGGAAGACATCTGGAACCAGGAGTATCAGGACCTCATCGAGCTCGCGTAGTGACATGATCGATGTATGTCGACGGGTGAGCATCTTCTACCCCAAATGGGGGAGTGGTGTCGTTCACAACCTTCGTTGATCGGAGCGCCGCCTCCGCTTGAGCCCGCAGACCTCCCGCTCGATCCAGTGACACTCTTCCGTGTTTGGATAGTCGCCGCGGCAGGCGAGGGGGTTCCCGAACCGCTTGCGGCAACGTTGGCCACCGTCGATGAGGATGGTCTCCCGGATAGCCGAACGCTGATTCTGAAAGACGTTGATGAGCGAGGCTGGGCTTTCGCCGGAACACGGTCGTCCCGGAAGGCTGCTCAGATCGCGTCCAACCCCGTGGGCGCACTCAACTTTTGGTGGCAACCCATGATGCGAGCCGTTCGGATTCGTGGCGGCATCAGCGAAGCAACAGTCAGCGAGAGCGCCGCCGACCTCGCGTCCCGTTCCCCGTCCGCCCGCGCGGCGCTGGGAGACAGTCAGTGGGTGCTTTGGCGCATCGACGCTGTCCGCGTGGAGTTCTGGCAAGGATCTCCTGATCGAAAACACACCCGAATCGTTTACGAGCGCATTGAGTCAGGCTGGACCCACTCTGTCTTGGACGTCGACTCGCCCAAGGACTAGCAGCGGGGCTGGCCAATTGTCACTTCATCGGACGTCGAGAAGCTCGTCTTCGATGTTCGCGTCATGATCTTTCTTGCGCGGCTTCTTGACGGGCGCGGGGACGCCTTCAACCTCTTCACGGTGCTTCACAATCTCGGTGCGGATGATGTACCCGATGAAGATGAATCCCATCAGAGCGAAGAGAATCCACTGGATGGCGTAGGAAAGGTGGGGCCCCGGGTCATCAGTGGGGGAGTCAAAGGTTCCCAGTCCACCTTCGCCTGCGGGGTTCTCGCTGATGAGTCGCCCATAGGCGCTCGTGATCACGTCACCGTCAACCTGCTCGGCGATGGATGGCAGATTAATCGTCGGCACTTGACCGTCCGGTGCGCCGCGGCCCGAAGCAGGGAGCTGCTCGCCTGGTCGCAATCGCACGGTGACCTCGACGTCGCCTTCCGGCGGTGCTGGCACAAAGTTTGGTGAGTCGCCGTCGCCTGGTGGCACCCACCCTCGATCAACAATGAACACGCGACCGTCAACATCTCGGAACGGCACAAGGACTTCGAATGCGCTGGTGCCGCCGAGGGGCCGGTTGCGCACCAGTAGTTGCTGTTCGCTGAGATACTCGCCCTGGAGGACCACGGGCCGCCACTCATCAGATGGGTCAAGAGCGCCGTCTGCGCCGATGACATCGGCGAGAGGAACGGCCTTGGCGTCGTAGTTCTGATCGACGAGCTCGATCTGCGCAGCCCGGTCTTCGCTCCGCTCGAACTGCCAGTTCGATAGGAAGACGCACGCGACGGCAAAACCGATCGCAATGAGCACATAAACCGTCCAACGGATGACTCGCCGGCTCATGCAGAATCTCCATCGCGAACGGCTACCGGAAAGTCACGCGCCGCCAGATAGTCGTGCAGAAAATCGACGTGTTCATCGCAGGCGAGCCAGATCTTTTCTCGGTCCACTGCATGGATACGAGGATTACGCCAGACCACCTGCTTTGTTGCCGCGCTCCGGCAGCCGGCGCGCGAGCATTCGAGCTCTGTCATCGGGTGCGTGGGCCTTCACCGATAGTGAACACCTGGGGAGCAGTGGGATCACTTGCTGCCACAGGAGGCTGGCTGGCATCGAGTTGCAGCGTGGGGGACTCGGCGTTCGTCTCTGAGCTGTCACTGCCCGCATTTGCAAAGACCACCGCGATGTAGGGAAGCACAGCGGCAGAGAGCGCGAAGACCCAGGTGTACCAGCCGTACGGCTGGACGAGAACCATGAGCGCGAAACTCACGATCCGGATCGTCATCGTCAGCGCATACCTGCGCACACGATGATCAGCCTCATCCCGCGGAGACAGCGGTAGTGAGGTGACGGCAGGGACTTCGCGCGCGTTCTTCACGATGACTCCAGCCTACGCCTGTACGGGCATCGCGGCGTGCCGTAGAGGTGGCTGTGTGTGACGACTTCGTCGATAGGATCGTTGACGGTTCGGCACCCGAACTACCGGCCCAGATCAGGAGAGTTCTTATGAGCGCTGAGCGCGTCGTTCTCGTCACCGGCGGCAATCGTGGCATCGGCCGCGCGATCGCAGAGCGCTTCGTGCGTGATGGCTATCGAGTCGCTGTCACTGCCAGAAGCGGAGAAGGCCCCGAGGGCACGTTGACCGTGCGCGCAGACGTGACGGATGCGGCTGCCTTGGACGCCGCTTTTACCGAGGTGGAGCAGCAGCTCGGCCCGGTGGAAATTGTGGTCGCAAACGCGGGGATCACCAAAGACACACTGCTTCTTCGTATGAGCGAGGACGACTTCGACAGCGTGGTCGCCACAAACCTCGGCGGTACTTTTCGTGTCGTCAAGCGCGCCACGAAGGGGATGCTCCGCGCCAAGTTTGGCCGCATCATTCTGATCTCCAGCGTCGTCGGCCTGTATGGTTCCGCAGGCCAGGTCAACTACTCGGCCTCAAAGAGCGCACTGGTCGGATTCGCCCGTTCGGTCACCAGAGAGCTGGGCTCTCGCGGAATTACGGCCAACGTCGTTGCGCCCGGTTTCATCGAGACAGATATGACCGCGGAACTTCCAGAAGAAACGCAGAAGCAGTACAAGGCCAACATTCCTGCGGCACGTTTTGCTACCGCAGACGAAGTCGCTGGGGTCGTCACCTGGCTCGCAGGCGACGAAGCTGGCTATATCTCCGGCGCCGTCATTCCGGTCGATGGTGGTCTCGGGATGGGACACTGACGTCGCGTCCGAGCCGAACAGCCGACTTCGGGCGCTACGGGAGTAGCGAGATGACCTCTGACAGGTCTTGCGGGCCGATCACCAGGCTTGCGGCTTGACGCACCGCAGGCTTGGCATTGAAAGCCAAACCGAGACCCGCAACGGCCATCATCTGCAGGTCATTCGCACCATCGCCGATCGCGATCGTCGCGTGAGCAGGAACACCCAACTCTGCAGCCCATTGCTGTAGCGAGGTGGCTTTGGCCGCCCCGTCAACGATCTCACCGTCAACGTGGCCCGAAAGCGCTCCGTCGGCAACTTCGAGCCGATTGGCTCGCCAGCGGTCCACACCCAGATCAGGGGCGACTGTGTCGAGAATCTCATGGAACCCTCCAGAGACAACCCCCACGACGCCACCTCTCGAGTGCACAGCTGCCGTGAGTTCCCGCACGCCTGGGGTGGGTTCGATGCGCGCGCGGACCCGTTCGAATGCGGCGACGGGCACACCCTGGAGGGCGGCAACGCGCGATCGCAGACTCGTCGCGAAATCAACCTCGCCACGCATCGCCGCTTCCGTAGCGGCTTGCACTTCATCTCGGCGACCTGCTTCGTCAGCGAGAAGCTCGATCACCTCGTTGCGGATGAGTGTGGAGTCGGCATCGAGAACGACGAGAAAGCGCGCAGAAGTCACGCTATCGAGCCTAGCGACCGCTCGGGTGCCGCGTGCCGCGCACAGCATCATCGTTCGATGAAGACACCTTTACCCACGACTGTGATCCCCGATTCCGTGACCGTAAAGCCGCGGGCGAGGTCGCGTTCGCGGTCAACGCCAACGGTCGCGCCGTCGGCGAGCACGACGTTTTTATCGAGGATGGCACGATGTACGCGGGCTCCTTGACCCATCTGCACGTGATCGAACACCACGGAATCGGTGATCGTTGACCCCCCGCCCGCGAGTGTCCACGGCCCAACGACACTGCGTTCCAGATGGGCTCCCGAGAGCACAGAACCGAGAGAAACTATCGAGTCGATCGCGTTTCCGATTCGCCCCACAGAGTCGCGCACAAACTTCGCTGGCGGAGAGTTCACCGCCTGCGAGTGGATAGGCCACTCCATGTTGTAGAGGTTGAAAATCGGGAGCGTAGAAATCAGATCACGGTGCGCGTCGTAGAACGAATCAATCGTTCCAACGTCGCGCCAGTACGACCGGTCACGCGGAGATGACCCCGGAACCTCGTTCTGCTTCATGTCGTAGTAGCCGGCTTCACCACGCTCGACGAAGTACGGCACGATGTCGCCGCCCATGTCATGTCCAGACATGGGGGATTCGCCATCAGCTTCGACGGCAGCGATGAGGGCATCCGCATCGAAAACGTAGTTACCCATCGAGGCGAGCACCTCGTGAGGCGAGTCTTCGAGACCAGCGATGTCTGTCGGCTTTTCAAGGAACTGCTTAATGCGCCCTGACTCGGCATCGGCATCGATGACACCGAACTGCGATGCGAGCGCGAGTGGCTGGCGGATACCAGCGACAGTCGCCTTCGCGCCTGATTCGATATGAGCCTCGATCATCTGCTGGAAGTCCATGCGATATACGTGGTCAGCGCCGATCACAACGACGATGTCAGGCTTCTCGTCGTTGATCAGGTTCATGCTCTGCAGAATCGCGTCGGCAGAACCGGAGAACCACCGCTTGCCGAGCCGCTGCTGCGCCGGCACCGACGTGACATAAGAGTCGAGAAGGGCCGACATGCGCCACGTCTGGGAGATGTGGCGGTCGAGGCTGTGCGACTTGTACTGAGTGAGTACGACGATCTGTCGAAGGCCGGAGTTGATCAGGTTCGAGATCGCGAAATCTATCAACCGATACTGCCCGCCGAACGGCACGGCCGGTTTCGCCCGGTCCGCCGTGAGCGGCATGAGTCGCTTGCCCTCGCCGCCGGCGAGGATGATTCCGAAAACCTTCTTTGGAGCGGACATGGATCCACCATAGATGCCATCCTCCTCGCTGTACTAGCGTTCAGACATGCGAGTTGAAATGATCACGAAAGAGTTTCCGCCTGAGGTCTACGGTGGGGCTGGGGTGCACGTCGCCGAACTCGTTACTGCGCTCCGAGAACACGTCGATGTGACCGTCCGTGCGTTCGGTGCGGCGCGCGACGAAGCGGACACCCACTCGTATCGCACTCCGGCCGGGCTGGCAGATGCGAATGCGGCGTTGCAGACGCTCGGCACTGACCTGGAGATCGTCGCCGGCATCGAAGCTGCCGATCTCGTGCACAGCCACACGTGGTACGCGAACTTTGCGGGCCACCTTGCATCGCAATTGCACGGAATTCCGCACGTGCTGACAGCGCACAGCCTCGAACCTCTGCGGCCGTGGAAGGCGGAGCAACTCGGTGGTGGCTACGCCATCTCCAGCGGGGTTGAGCGTCTCGCGTATGAGAACGCGGCCGCTGTCATCGCGGTGAGTGCGGGCATGCGCGCCGATATCTTGCGCAGCTACCCGCAGGTGGACCCTGCAAAGGTTCACGTCATTCACAACGGAATCGATGTAGAGCGCTGGCGTCCGGTGCAGGACCCGGAATTTTTGCAATCGATCGGAATGGACCCCGCGCGGCCATCCGTGGTTTTCGTCGGACGCATCACGCGTCAGAAGGGGCTGCCATATCTGCTGCAAGCCGCCCGACTTTTGCCGCCGGAGGTTCAGCTTGTGCTCTGTGCTGGGGCACCAGATACACCGGAGATCATGGCGGAGGTGCAAGAAGGAGTGCGCCTTCTGCAGCAGAGCAGAGACGGAGTGATCTGGATCGAGAAGATGCTGCCACGCGAGCAGCTGTCGGCGATTCTCACAGCGGCAACGACGTTCGTATGCCCGTCGGTATACGAACCGCTCGGAATCGTGAATCTTGAGGCAATGGCATGCGGCGCCGCGGTCGTCGGCACAGCGACCGGTGGAATCCCCGAGGTAGTAGCCGATGGGGTCACTGGACGACTGGTGCCGATCGAACAGCTTCAGGATGGAACGGGCACGCCGGTGAATCCGGAGCGCTACGTTGCTGATCTCGCCGCAGTGCTCACAGAGGTTGCAATGGACCCAGAGCAAGCGCGCGCATATGGTGAGGCCGGACGCGAGCGTGCACGCGACGACTTCAGTTGGGCAGCTATTGCCGAGACGACGCGCGCGCTTTACGCGGAGCTGACCGCCTGAGCCGTTAGGCTGGAGACATGCCGAGCGCTCTAGAATTCACCGACGTTGTCGTGCGCCGTGAAGGGCGCAACATCATCGATCACGTGACCTGGGAGGTCAACGATGATCAGCGGTGGGTGATCCTCGGACCCAACGGGGCTGGCAAGACAACCCTGCTGCAATTGGCGTACACGCTTATGCACCCGACCGGCGGCTCAGTAGCCGTGCTGGGGGAGACGCTCGGGCGCACCGACGTTTTTGAGGTGCGTCCGCGCATCGGCTTTGCGTCCTCTGCGATGGCCCGCCGTATTCCTCGGGATGAGACCGTGCTCAACACGGTGCTTACCGCGGCCTACTCCGTACTTGGGCGTTGGAACGAGAGGTACGAAGATCTCGATGAACGACGCGCTCGTCGTGTGCTGGGCGAGTGGCGCCTTGAACATCTCGCTGACCGATCTTTCGGAACTCTCAGCGATGGCGAGCAGAAGCGGGTACAGATCGCTCGCGCCGTGATGACCGATCCAGAGCTTCTGTTGTTGGACGAGCCGACAGCCTCGCTTGACCTCGGTTCGAGGGAAGAGCTGCTTGCGCTGCTGAGCGGATATGCCTCGTCGCCGACGACCCCCGCCATGGTGATGGTGACGCACCACGTGGAAGAGATTCCCGTCGGCTTCACTCACGTTTTGCTGGTCCGCGACGGAAGCGTCGTCGCAGCAGGGCCGATCGCTGAGACGCTCACCTCCGAAACTCTGACAGCGGCGTTCAACATGCCGATCAAGTTGACAAGCGAAGATGGTCGCTACGCGGCCAGGGCAACGATCTAGTCGTCGCGCGCTGAGCTTGTCTCCCTCCGGTTACTGAGCTTGTCGAAGTGCTGAGCTTGTCTCCCTCCGGTTACTGAGCTTGTCGAAGTACTGAGCTTGTCCCCTCCGGTTGCTGAGCTTGTCGAAGTACTGATAGAATTGACCCTTGGTGCTCTCTGCACCGCAGACTTCCCTCGTCCCTGGCACAATCCAGGGCAGCAACTAAGGAATCCCATGAAGACTGACATTCACCCCGAGTACAAGGCTGTCGTGTTCCGCGACCTCGGCTCGGGCGAAACGTTCCTCACTCGTTCGACCGTGACCGGCGACAAGACCATCGAGCTCGATGGTGTTGAGTACCCGGTGATCGACGTCGAGATCTCATCCGCTTCGCACCCGTTCTACACGGGCAAGCAGCGCATCATGGACTCGGCCGGCCGCGTCGAGAAGTTCAACCAGCGCTTCAAGGGCTTCGGCGGATCGTCAAAGTAACGACCGCTTACACAAGGCCTCACACTCTGCGGAGTGTGAGGCCTTGTTTGTGTATTGGCGCCTCTTTGCGCGCGGCCTCAGCGCAGGCGTCGACCGTGGGCTAGGTCGATGAGGCGGGGGAGCACAGGCCCAGAGCGGAGACCGTTGTGCTCGTGCTCACTCGTGACCCAGAGCTTCACGTCGGGGAGCAGCCGCGCGGTTTCCAGTGAGAACTCCATCGGTACATAGACGTCGTCAACGTACACGGCGGCGGCTCCTGTGGCGCCGGACGCTGCGATGGTCTTGGCATCGTAGGTGCGTGGCCACTGGAATTCCGCGAGAGTAAGCGCGACGTCGCGCCACGGGCGGAACGCGGGGACTGTCTCGGTCCACTCGCTGCGGATGTGCTCGCCGGTGAAAAGTGTCGGGTCTTCACGGAAATCAGTGGGCTCCGTGCGCTCAGCCGACCAACGAGTTGCGTAGCCGTCGGCGTAACTGGATTCGTGAAACACGAAATACAGCGGATTGCGACCGCCATAGGGCATTGCGTTCATCAGGTCGTAGCGGAAGGCGTTGGTTGCGGGGTCGCGCTCCAGAAGAGACCATACCGCCTGCCAGCCCTCGTTCGATCCGAGCGCAGAGCCCATCGAGCGCAGTCGCGAGCGGGAGACGATCTCGCCGTCTGGAAGCACAATCTCTCCCGCGTCTGCCAGATCGACGAGTCGCCGCATCGACTCACGGTGTTCCGGGAATCGTCGGTAGTAGCGCTCCGACGCGGTGCGCATCTTGTCGTAGCAAAGGGCATACACATCGTCTGGGTGGCGTCCGACGGCGCTCAGGCCACCGGTGATGAAAACGTCGGCGAGCGATGCCGCATCGGTAGAGAGGTACGCCAGTGTCGTGAAGCCGCCGAATGACTGGCCAAGCACGCTCCAGGTTGCGGCTCCGAGGTGCTCCCGCATGGCTTCGCAGTCCCGCACGATAGCATCGGCCCGGAGATGGGTGAGGTGCTCAGCCACCTCCGCAGCGCCGCGGGCGAGATCCTGATCTCCGACCGGAGTGGAACGGCCGGTCCCTCGCTGGTCAAGCAGCACCACGCGATAGTGCTTAAGCGCGTCATCGAGCCAGGCAGGGGAGGTCGACGAGTGGAACGGGCGCGGTGCCTCGTGCCCAGGGCCGCCTTGCAAGAAGACGAGGTAGGGGAGCGCCTCGCCGCCCTCTCTTGCGACAACGGAGGCGTAGATCTCGATGGTGCGGTGGTCGTTAGGGTCACCCCACACGAGGGGCACGGTGAGTGTGTGCTCTTCGATGGTGAGATCCAGCAGGCGACGGACGATGGTGCTCATGTTCACATCACATTTCCGATGTAGGAGTACTTGATGAAGACCTCTGAGGCGATGCCAGACTCCTCCAGCACACCCTGCACAGCGGTCATCATGTAGTTCGAGTCCCAGCCCATGTAGAGGTAGTGGGAGCGGTCGAGCTCGTCCCATTGCCCCTTCCAGGCCATGTCTGGGTAGATCGGCCCACCGTGCGTGGCGCAGTATGCGAGCGCCGCCGTCGTGCTGTCAGTCCACGCGCGCCGGAAGACCCGGTTGAAGAGGTACTTGACGTCGTAAACCTCCCATCGCTCCCCGCGGTACTCGACATAGTCGAACTCGCGCTCCCAACCAGTCGGCCACCCGCGGCGGCGCACGGCATCCAGAATCGGGGTGAGCCCGTCGTCGTCGATCTCCGGCAGCGCGGGGCGCGCCCAGATGTCAATCAGTTGTGACGTCAGCGCAACGGTGCGCTGGGTGATGGCGGAGGTATTCCACACCGAGACGTCGGCGATCGAGCGCGTGGCAGGCACAGCGCTACGGGCGTAGGCGTCGACGCGCTTATCGGCGAAGCTGGCACCAAAGACTCGTTCGGTGAGGGACTGCTCGAGCAGCGTCAGGTTTCCGAGTGTCGGAGCGAGCGCGCGGTGGCTGTTCTGCTCATCTTCGGAGTACTCCGCCCACGGCCGCGTGCCATCACCAGACCAGGCATCGCTGGGTACTGTCGGCACGATGTGTTCGATGTCGAAGGAATCGAGATTCTCGACGTTCTCTAGGCGCCCGAGGACGTACGCCGGGTGGGGGAGTTCGCTGTACTTCAGCACCGCGCTCACCCTCTCATCTGACGGGGTGATGCGGGCGAAAGCGCGAGCGAGCGCGTCGCCGCCTGCCGTGCGGGCGCGGCAGAGTCGTGCCACCAGCCGCTCTGTCGGAAGGTTCACCAGCGCGCGTCGGAGGTAGAGGGCTTGGATCCACTCCAGCGTCTGCACCAGCTCAGTACGGTCGATTTCTGCACGCACATAGTCGCTGTACGCACTCATCACGAGCGGATAAGGGGCCCGACCAAATGTGTTGACGTGGCGGAGCTGCATCGCGATCTCGGGATCGCTTTCTTGCGACGGGTCCAGAAGGACTCCGTAAATCTCTGCGTAGTGTCGCCACTGGGCTGCATCGGCCTGCAGATGTGCGGCGTCGACGCGCGGGAACGACTGTCGAAAAGCGCTGTACACGCCATGCTCACCGTTCGCTGCGACTTCGCGCCCGGTCACCAACACCAAATAGTGCCGCCAGAACGCGCCAATCGCCTCGCCGGTGTGCTGCTCGATGGGAACCCAAAAGCGCGACTCGACGTCAACCTGCTCTGCGTGACTGAGGCCCATCAGGATGTAGTTGTGGATGAGTTCGTGATCCCGCAGCGGCTCACCGGTGGAATTCAGGCTCTCGAAAATCTGTTGCGCATTCGCCTCGGATCCGAGAGTGATCGAGACGTGCTCCAGCTTCTGCAGGCCGCGCCAGATGAGGGGAACCTCGTCGATATGGATCTGGCTGCGGAAGAACGCGTAGTTATCGTCAAAGCGTGATTCGCGGTCGGTGTCGTCGCGTCGATCCAGCACGACAGACTCGTAAAGCTCAGCCCAGGCGGCGTGGGGGCGTAGTTTCGTTCGCTCTGGTGAGTCTGTCTGCACCAAAACGCGCTCGAGTTCGGCAGCCAGGTGGGGATTTGTATCTCGCACCGCGTGATGTAGGGCGGCGACGAGCAACATCAGTGTCGTGATGCGCTGTTGTCCGTCGATGAGGATCAGATGAGCGCTGGTCGTTGCTCCGTCTTCTGCCGACAGAATCGAGCCGATGAAGTGCCGGTGCTTATCGTCTTCACCGGCGACTGTGCGAATGTCGGACAAGAGCCGTTCGCATCCGCCGATATCCCAGCGGTACTGGCGCTGATACACGGGTACAACGATGCTGGTCGCCCCCGCCGCGAGCCACTCGATCGTATTGACTGCCGTCGCCTCGACGTTGGTCGCGGTGCTCATGCTGGTGTCTATTCCTCCCGTAGCCGCGGGTGCCGAGGACTCGCCAGGCGCCCCGATCAGTCTATTCGGTTATGCACGGCCGACCTCTGATGGCCTCGCGGGCTTCGCTGTTAGGCTTGCCTTATCAGGGCCTGTTAAAACGTGCTGGCCCCCGATGAAAGGAACATGACTCGATCATGGGTTACATCAAGTCTGCTGCACTCGAGGAAAAAGGATTCGTCGTCCTCGATAGCTACAACCAGGAACTCGATCCGAAGGAATGGCTCGACATCGAGTACAACGACTGGAAGTCCTCGGGTGACACCCGGTTCGCTCCGCTCGCCAGTGCTTTCGGTGACATCGAGTGCAACGGGTTCTGGAACCACAAGCCACCGCGCACCGACAAAGACGGCGTTTGGATCGACTCTCAGACTGCCAAGGCACCAAACCTCACGCGCCGTGCGCAGGAGCCAGGCGCCAACGTGGGGCGTTGCCGCGTCATCGAACTGCAGCCGACGCCATACGGCGAGTGCCTCTATAACCTTCACCAGGACGACAACAACCGGTTGAACCCTGATGGCACTGGCTGGGTCGTCCGCGGATTCTTCAACCTGACCGACGACAAAGACAGCTACTTCGTCCTGCGCGAGAACCGCACAGACCCGAGCATCGAGTACCGCATTGCCCTTCCGGCTGGCGCGCAGCTCATTGTCGACACGCAGCGTCTATGGCACGCGGCTACTCACAACGGTTCAGAGCCGCGGTACTGCCTCATCACTTCGTGGACGTCAGGGCCAGAACTCGACGCGTACATCGAGAAGTACAACGGCACCGATGATGTAGCCAACTACGAGGTTGACCAGGAAACGCTCGAGCTCGGTTACGCGGAGCAGGCGCGCAAGGACGCAGCGCGCGCCGCGTACTACGCCGCTAAGGGCCAGCAGGTCAAGCAGGCCATGAGTGAGGCCTAACCCACCAGGTCGCTGAGCTCCACCAGGTCGCTGAGCTCCACCCACGCGGTCGCTGAGCTTGTCGAAGCGTCCGAAGGCCCCGGTCAATCCGACCGGGGCCTTCGTCGTGGAATCACATGCTTGTTATTCCCAGGTAACTCGGCAATAATGGCCCCATAACCGCATATTCTCGCCACTTCGTGGTTTAGGTCGTTGGGGAAGACGCACCTGATGAAACGGAGAGATCATGGCGACGGCTTACGCACGCGGAGTGGTGTTTATCCACTCTGCGCCTCGCGCGCTCTGCCCGCACCTTGAATGGGCGGTGGGTCGCGCTATCGGGCGTGCGGTGAACTTCGACTGGGCCGAGCAGCCCGTGTTGGATGGTGCACGACGCGCAGAGTTTCATTGGGACGGCCCTGTGGGCACAGGCGCAGCTCTGGCGACGTCGATTCGCGGATGGGAACATCTCCGTTTCGAAGTCACCGAAGACCCTACGCCTGGTAACGACGGCGGACGCTGGTTGCATACCCCTGACCTCGGCATTCACTTTGCCCAAACCGATGCCGCTGGCAACATCGTCATTGGTGAGGATCGCATTCGGTACGCCATGGAGATCGCGGCGGGAAGTGCAGAGGAGTTGCAGCGCGAGCTCGATGTTGCCCTCGGCGCGGCATGGGACGAAGAGCTGGAGCCCTTCCGACACGCAGGTGACGATGCAAGGGTTGTCTGGCTGCACAAGGTCGGGTGAACCCGATTTTCCACTGACTGGGAGCGGGAGAGGCGTGAGTATCGGATGTCGGTGAATTTCCCCGGACGCTGAGAAAACGTATCCCCGCTTCGCACGACGAGAACCCCGCCCCGAATATGGTGGCGGGGTTCTCGTCGTTTTGCTCAGATCACGGCGGCGTGTTGCAGGTGCATGGTGTGAGATGGAGCACCCTCACGAACGTCGTCCCATGCAAGCGAGAGCCGTTGCATTGCCTCAGCTGTACGTTCTGGCGGCAGCGTGATCGGAATGCGTAGCCGACGCTCGAGCACGCCTCCCGTGGTGAACCTCGGGCCTGGCGGCAGAATCAGCTGTCGCTTTCGTGCGGCGAGCGAAAGGCGGGTAGAAAGCGCTGCTCCGATGTCTACCCACGCAGAGAGTCCTCCTGGCGTCAGAGGCATCTGAAACCCTGGCATCGTCGCAACACCACTCGAAACGGCGGCACGACCTGCTTGCAGCCGCCTGCTGACATGAGAGGTGAGCGCCGGAATGTCAGCGAGCAACTCGACGGCGATGCACTGTTCAAGCAGCGCTGTGCCGAGTTCGAAAGAAGGTCGAACCGCCAGGAGACGCGCGATGAGGGCTCGCTCCGCCCGAATCCATCCGATGCGCATGCCACCCCACGCAATCTTCGACATGGAACCGATGGTGATGACGTTCGGACCACTGGCTGCCATTGGTGCGGGGGCCCAGCCTCTGTCGATATCGAGCTCTGTTGTCGTCTCATCGACGATGAGGTGCGTGCCAACGTTGCGCGCGGTGGTCACGATCCGTGAGCGTACGTCGTCGGGAAGTGTGGCACCGGTCGGGTTATGAAAGTCGGGGATGAGGTAGGCAATGTGCGGGCGGGCTCCGAGCAGCGTTTCGCTGAGATGCCGCGTGTCCCACCCTTCAACATCCACCGGAGTCGGAATCATCCGGTAGCCATGGCGGTGGATCGCTTCGATCGCGTGGGGGAACGTGGGCTGTTCGACGAGGGCGCGCTCGCCTCGTCGTCCGATTGTCGCGAGGATCAGATTCAGCGCGCTCAGCGCGCCGGAAGTGATGATGATCTCATCCGCTGATGTCACTGCGCCGCGTTCCGTGAAGCGCTGCGCTACGGCTTCTCTGAGCTCCGGGAGCCCGCGCAGTGAGTAGCCGCTGGTTCCTCGCAGCGCTGCGAGGCGAGGGAGTGACCGCACGGTGGCATCGTAGAGACCTGGCGTCGAATCCATCGAGGCGATAGAGAGATCGATGGCGCTGTCATTCTGCTCGCTGGCGGGGGAGGCGTTTTCGTAGGGGAGCGCGACGCGTGTGCTCCCGCCGTGGAGCCGCGAGACGTATCCGTCCTGTTCGAGGAGGCTGTAGGTGCGTGTAATCGTGGAGCGAGAACGTCGCAGCTCCAGGGCGAGTGCTCTCTCGCTCGGCAGCCGTTCTCCGACAGTGAGGCGGCCATCAAGGATGAGTGCTTTGATGTGATCGGCCAACGTCGTAGACGCGACGCCGGCGGCGTTATGCGCTCCGAGCTGTTCCACTAAACGTGATCCCATACTTCTAGCATGGGGCAAAGTGGACTGCTTTAGTCAGACCACTTTGCGTGCAGTGGTATCGCGAAATGTCGCCACGCGGCGGGCAGAGTAGCACTATGCACGTGCGTTCGGTCCTCATTCCCATCACCGCCACGAGCCGGCGTGACCTCATCGAGCGATTCGCGCAGCTGCTCGTGGGGCTATTTCTCTATGGAGTCGCGCTCGGTTTCATGGTGCGCGGGGGTATTGGTGTCGCGCCATGGGATGTGCTGGCGCTCGGCCTCGTGGAGCAGTCAGGGGTGGGCTACGGAGCGATGACCGTCATCGTCTCGCTTCTGGTGTTGCTGTTATGGATTCCCCTGCGCCAGCGAATGGGCTTGGGGACGGTTTTGAACGCCCTACTGGTCGGGCCGAGCGCGGCGCTTGCGCTGGCGATACTGCCAGAGCCCTCCTCGGTATGGGTCGGTGGTGCGATGTTCATCTTTGGGCTCGTGTTGCTTGCCTTCGCCACCGGCCTCTACATTGCGGCGGACTTTGGACCTGGTCCTCGAGACGGCTTGATGACGGGGCTCATGCGACTCACCGGCTGGGCAGTCTGGCTGGTACGCACGCTGATCGAGGGCAGCGTCCTGCTTCTTGGTTTCTTGCTCGGCGGACCCGTCGGCATCGGCACGGTGCTGTTTGCCTTCGGCATCGGACCGCTGATCGGACTGTTCCTGCCGCGAATCACCCGCAGGCGTCAGGCACGCTCGCAACAGCTCGGAGAATTGCGCCCCGCCTAATACCCCTCACATGCATGAATCCCGCACACCCGCATGATGAAATGCCGGTGACGGCTCATGCAGGTGTGCGGGATTCATGCACGTGCGAGAAGGAAAGTTACTCCGCGCTGGCGACGACGAGCACGGCGTTGTGTCCGCCGAACCCGAAGGAGTTGCTGATGGCGAACTGCTGACCGTCGCCCAGCGGCTCTGCTGCGCCGGAAAGGCGGAAGGGCACAGCCGGGTCCGGCTCGGTCATGTTGATCGTCGGTGGTGCCACACGGTCGCGAATGGCGAGGAGTGCGAAAATCGCCTCCAGCGCTCCGGTGCCGCCCAGCAGGTGACCGGTAGAGGCCTTTGTGGCCGAGACAGGAATCTCATCGATCCGGTCGCCGAAGACCTTCTTGAGGGCAACGTACTCGTTCGGGTCACCGACCGGGGTAGAGGTGGCGTGTGCGTTGATGTGGGTGACCTGATCGGCCGTGATTCCTGCCTCATCGAGCGCCTGGGTGACTGCGCGCGCTGCGCCGTTGCCCTCGGGGTCATTCCCGGTGATGTGGTAGGCATCGGCGGTCACGCCACCGCCAAGCACATAGCCGTAGATCTTTGCACCGCGGGCCTTGGCGTGCTCCTCAGTCTCGAGGATGAGTGCAGCAGCGCCCTCGCCCATCACAAATCCGTCGCGGTCGATCGCGCCGGGACGGGAAGCGTGGGCTGGATCGTCGTTGCGTCGCGAAAGCGCCTGAGCCGAAGCAAAAGAGGCCATCGTGATCGGGTGGATAGCGGATTCCGTTCCACCGGCGATGACGACGTCAGCGAGGCCATCCTGCAGGTGGTGGAAAGCGTGGATAATCGACTCGGTACTGGAGGCGCATGCACTTACGACGGTTTGTGCGTAGGCCCGTGCCTGGAACTGAAGCGACAGGTTTCCTGCGGCGGCGTTCGGCATCAGCATCGGTACGGTGAGTGGCATAACGCGACGGGGGCCCTTTTCGCGGAGCGTGTCCCATGCATCGAGAAGTGTCCAGAGCCCACCGATACCGGTCGCAAAGTCGACGCCGAGGCGTTCGGGGGCGACTTCGGGTGAACCGGCATCTGCCCATGCTTCGCGTGCTGCGATCAACGCAAACTGCGACGATGGGTCGAGACGCTTCGCCTCGTGGCGTGGCAGCACCTCTTCGGGGCGGACGATAGCCTCCGCGGCGAAAGTGACCGGCAGCTCGTACTGCTGGACCCAGTCGTGTTCGAGCGGGCGGGTACCAGACATCCCTGCGAGCAGGTTTGTCCAGTTCTCCGGGGCCGTGCCGCCGATAGCGGAGGTGGCGCCGATGCCGGTGACGACGATGCGCTTGGTCATGTGGTGTGGTTCCTTGTCGAACGAAGTCGAGCGGGTGAAGGCAGAGCGGAGGATGCCACTCCCCGCCGAGGCGGGGGTGGCATCCTGCCGGAGTTACTCCTGGCCCGCGACGATGAAGCTGACGGCGTCGCCGACAGTCTTGAGGTTCTTGACCTCGTCGTCGGGGATGGTGACGCCGAACTTCTCTTCAGCGTTGACGACGATCGTCATCATCGAGATCGAGTCGATGTCGAGGTCGTCGGTGAACGACTTCTCGAGTGCGACCTCAGACGCGTTGATGCCGGTCTCGTCGGTGATCAGTTCTGCGAGGCCAGCGAGGACCTCATCGTTGGTGAAAGCCATGTGGTCTTCCTCTTTCTTGCGGGTTGATTTCGGAACCGTTGAACAGTCTAGAGAAGTTCAGCGCATTCTCAGGGAAGGACGACGACCTGGGCGGCAAAAACGAGTCCTGCGCCGAAGCCGATTTGCAAAGCAAGACCGCCGGAAAGCTCGGGGTGCTCCGCCATCAGGCGATGGCTTGCCAGCGGAATCGAGGCGGCAGACGTGTTGCCAGTGGTCTCGATGTCGCGGGCAATTACTGTGGTTTCCGGGAGCTTTAGCTGCTTAGCGAACTCGTCGATGATGCGCATGTTCGCCTGGTGCGGGATGAAAGCCGCGATGTCGTTCGGCTCGACGCCTGCCTTATCGAGCGCTTCGCGCGCGACCTTTGCCATCTCCCAGACGGCCCAGCGGAACACAGTCTGACCTTCCTGGCGGAGCGTGGGCCATGCTGCTTCACCGTCGCGGAACTCGGTGAGGGTCGCGTTCATACCGATCGTGCTCGCTTTGGACCCGTCGGAACCCCAGACTGCCGGGGCGATGCCCGGAGTGTCGCTGGGGCCGATGAGGGCAGCGCCTGCTCCATCTCCGAGAAGGAACGAGATGCTGCGGTCGGTGGGGTCTACGACGTCTGAGAGCTTTTCTGTGCCGATCACGAGGGCGTAGCGCGCGGCGCCGGCCTTGATCAGCGCGTCTGCCTGTGTGATTGCGTAGGAGTATCCAGCGCAGGCCGCATTGACGTCGTATGCCGCCGCAGGATTCGCGCCTACACGATCAGCGACGATTGCGGAGACCGACGGTGTCTGCTTGGGGTTACTGATTGTCGCCACAATGACCAGATCAACCTGATCGGCCGCTACGCCCGATTTCTCGATAGCTTCGGCGGCCGCGATGGTGGCGAGGTCGATCGCGTCGGTGTCTTTATTCGCCCGCACACGTGTAATGATTCCGGTGCGCTGGCGAATCCACTCATCGCTCGAGTCGATCGGCCCGACCAGATCATCGTTCGGTACGGCGTTCTCACCGCGCGCGGCACCGTACGAGTAGATACGCGTGTAAGCCGGGCCAGCGAGCTGGGCAAGGGTGACACTCATGCGGCTTCTCCGTTCAGCAGCGCGACGGCTGCGTTGAGGTCTTCGGGGGTTTTCACGGCAACGGTCGGCACACCGCGTAGTCCGCGCTTGGCGAGCCCGACCAGGGCGCCGGCAGGGGCCAGCTCGATGACGCCAGTCACGCCGGAATCAGCGAACGACTGCATGCAGAGATCCCACCGCACTGGCGATGAGACTTGGTCGACCAGGTAGCTAAGTGCCTGTGAACCGTCGGCAACCGCCGAGCCGTCGCGGTTGGTCCAGAGGGTGATATCGGGGTCGGCCGGTGCGACATCAGCCACAGCGTCGCGGAGAGCGGCGACCGCCGTTGACATGTACCGAGTGTGGAATGCGCCGGCGACCTGCAGCGGGATCACGCGAGTACCCTTCAGCGGATCCTCTGCGAGGGTCGCGAGAGCAGGCAACGCGCCGGCCACGACAATTTGGCCTCCACCGTTGTAGTTCGCGGGGGAGAGGTCGAGCTCAGCGAGCCGGGCGAGCAACGCTTCCTCGTCGCCACCGAGCACGGCGCTCATGCCAGACGGGGCCAGCGCGGCTGCGTCAGCCATTGCTCGTCCACGGATACCGACCAAGCGCATGCCAGTGGCGGCGTCGATCACGCCGCTGCCGACGAGTGCTGCGATTTCTCCTACGGAGTGCCCGGCCATGCCATCAGGTCGCCTTCTGGCCTCGGCTATCAGCGCCTCGTTCGCAATCAGCGATGCGGCGACGATAAGCGGCTGAGCGATACGCGTGTCACGGATCGTGTCGGCATCTGACACCGTGCCGTGCGCGCGAAGATCGACTTCGGCGGCGTCGGAGTACGCGGCGAGGCGCTCGGCCACTCCATCGAGCTCGAGCCAAGGGGCGAGGAAACCGGGGGTCTGCGAGCCCTGACCTGGGCATACGACGACAATCACATCCCTAGTCTGCCAACGTTTGGGCGCGAAGGGTGGATGATTCATCACAAGATTGCGCGAAACCCTTGTGTGTGGCGCACAGTTCAGGTGTTAGCGGTCTATCGCTGGGGGCGTCGCAGAGGTGTACGCCGGCGCGCTTGCTCACCCGCGCCGATAGAACCGAGGATCAGCGCCGTCTGCAAAATGAGTGCTTCTCGGGGGCCGGTGGCATCCCATCCGATGACTTCGCTTACGCGCTTCAAGCGATAGCGCACGGTGTTTGGGTGCACGAAGAGCTCCCGGGCAGTGGCCTCTAGAGAGCGCCCGTTGTCGAGGTAGCTCCACAACGTGGTGACGAGATCGGTCGAGTGGGCTTGCAATGGGCGAAAGATGCGCTCGATCAGGGTTTGCTTGGCAAGTGGGTCACCAGCGAGTGCCCGCTCTGGCAAGAGATCGTCGGCTTCGACTGGGCGAGGAGCGCCACGCCATGCACGTGCCACCGCAAACCCGGCAAGGGCGGCTCGTGCGCTCTGGCTTGCGTCTACGAGTGCGGCGACGGCGGGTCCGAGCACCACATACCCCGGGCCAAACGAGGGCTCAAGGCGAGAAGCGATTTCTTGAAAACCGAGCTCCTCTTCTTCTTCGCTGTCTTGACCATCGATACGTGCTCGGCCCAGCACGAGCACCAGCCGAGAACCCTGCACTCCGATGAGCACATCTACGGCGAGCTTTCGGGCCGTTCTCCGAACGAGATCGACGTCGAACTGTGGAGGCGTCGTACCGACCAGTACGGCGACCTCTCCGTGGCCGTGCCAGCCGAGAGCGGCAATTCGGCTCGGAAGCTCCTCGTCGGCTTCGCCTGTAAGAATCGAGTCAACGACGAGTGCTTCCAGTCGTGCGTCCCAGAGGCCCCTGGCCTCGGCAGCTCTGGCGTACACATCGGCAGCAGCGAAGGCGACGTCGCGGGAATAGAGCAGAATCGCCTCGCGCAGATCATCATCACGACCGGCAACGCGCTCTTCCGTGACCTCCACCGTCACGCGGATGAGTTGAAGTGTCTGTTGCAAACTGACGCTGCGGAGCAATTCGCGCGGAGCGGCGGCGAAGATATCTGCCGCGATCCACGGGGTCGATGTGGGGTCGTCGTACCACTGGATGAACGAAGTGATACCGGCCTGCGCCACCAGCCCGACCGCAGAGCGGCGGGCTGGTGGCATGTCGGCGTACCACGGGAGGGTGTCCTCCAGGCGCTTAATCGTCACCGAAGCAATATCACCGGAGATCCGGCGAAGCCAGGTGAGCGTCGCGGCCTTGGCCGCGGCGGAGGGAGGAGAACCTGTCACCGAGAGCTCAGCTTTCGCCGCCTGCGTTGCCGCTGGTGCCTGCGTTCACGTCATGAAGGCGGTACTTCTCGATCGCCTGCGCAGCGAGGGAGCGGTCGACGACGCCTTCTTCTGCGAGTGACTGCAACGTGCGAACGACGATTGACGGTCCATCGATCTTGAAGAAGCGACGTGCCGCAGCTCGTGTGTCCGAGAAGCCGAAGCCATCGGCGCCCAGCGTGGCGAAACGGTTCGGCACCCACGGGCGGATCTGGTCCTGAACGGCGTGCATGAAGTCGCTGACGGCGACGACCGGACCCTCAGCGCCCTGAAGCTTCTGGGTGAGGTACGCGGTGCGCGGCTCGGCCTCAGGGTGCAGGAAGTTGTGCTCGTCGGCGGCGAGTCCATCGCGGCGCAACTCGGTCCACGAAGTGACCGACCAGACATCAGCGATTACGCCCCAGTCGTTCTTCAGCAGCTCCTGTGCTTCGAGCACCCAGAGGAGACCCACACCTGAGGCGAACAGCTGGGCGCGGTGGCCTTCGCCTTCGCCGCGCGATACGCGGTGGATACCACGGATGATGCCGTCAACGTCTACATTCTCTGGCTCGGCTGGCTGCACGAGCGGCTCGTTGTAGAGGGTGATGTAGTATATCACGTTCGGGTCTTCGTGCTCGCCGCCGTACATCCGCTCCAGGCCGGAACGCACGATGTGCGCAATCTCGTAGCCGTAAGCAGGGTCGTACGAAAGCGTTGCCGGGTTAGTCGACGCAAGCAAGTGCGAGTGACCATCAGCGTGCTGCAGTCCCTCGCCGGTGAGCGTCGTGCGACCAGCGGTGGCACCCATGATGAACCCGCGGGCCATCTGGTCTCCGGCTGCCCACTGGGCGTCGCCGGTGCGCTGGAACCCGAACATCGAATAGAAGATGTAGATCGGAATCAACGGTTCGCCATGGGTGGCGTACGACGTGCCAGTAGCGGTGAACGCTGCGAGAGCACCCGCTTCGTTGATGCCAACGTGCATGATCTGACCCTGCGGGCTCTCCTTGTATGCCAGGAGCAGCTCACGGTCGACCGAGGTGTAGTGCTGGCCGTTCGGGTTGTAGATCTTTGCTGTGGGGAAGTACGCATCCATACCGAAGGTGCGAGCCTCGTCGGGGATGATCGGCACGATGCGGTGTCCGAAGTCCTTGGTGCGAAGCAGGTCTTTCAGCAACCGCACGAACGCCATGGTGGTGGCGATTTCTTGGGTGCCAGAGCCCTTCTTGGGGAGCGCGTATGCGGCGTCCTCAGGGAGGGAG
Source organism: Microbacterium sp. NPDC076768 (assembly GCF_040687205.1). Taxonomy (NCBI): domain Bacteria; kingdom Bacillati; phylum Actinomycetota; class Actinomycetes; order Micrococcales; family Microbacteriaceae; genus Microbacterium; species Microbacterium sp. NPDC076768. The sequence goes on along the minus strand of NZ_JBFBMU010000002.1, from coordinate 943,944 downwards.
AGCCCGACGTGGGTGGAGCGACGCTCAGGCAGGAATCCGCCGAGTGCCTGACGGCGCTCGAGCATGTACTGGATCGTCTCGTCCTGAGGGCCGGGGTTGTAGTACGGAGGAAGGTACGGGTTCTCTTCCAACTGCGCATCCGTAATCGGAATGTGCATCGCGTCGCGGAACGTCTTGAGGTTGTCCAGCGTCATCTTCTTCATCTGGTGGGTCGCGTTGCGCCCCTCAAACTGCGGACCCAGGCCATAGCCCTTGACGGTCTTCGCGAGGATGACAGTGGGCTTGCCCTTGTGCTCCGTCGCGGCCTTGAACGCGGCGTACACCTTGCGGTAGTCGTGGCCACCGCGCTTCAAGTTCCAGATGTCGTCGTCGGAGTAGTCCGACACGAGAGCGGCCGAGCGCTCATCGCGCCCAAAGAAGTGCTCACGGATGTAGGCGCCGGACTCGGCCTTGTACGTCTGGTAGTCACCGTCGGGGGTGACGTTCATGAGGTTGAGCAACGCACCCTCGGTGTCACGGGCGAGGAGGTCGTCCCACTCGCGGCCCCAGACGACCTTGATGACGTTCCAGCCAGCGCCGCGGAAGAACGACTCCAGCTCCTGCACAATCTTGCCGTTTCCACGGACGGGACCATCGAGGCGCTGCAAGTTGCAGTTGACGATGAACGTGAGGTTGTCGAGGCCCTCGTTCGCCGCAACCTGAAGCTGACCGCGGCTCTCTACCTCGTCCATCTCGCCGTCGCCGAGGAAAGCCCAGACGTGCGATTGCGAAGTGTCTTTGATGCCTCGGTTCTCGAGGTACTTGTTCGACATCGCCTGATAGATCGCATTGATCGGGCCGAGACCCATCGACACGGTCGGGAACTGCCAGTACTCCGGCATCAGACGCGGGTGCGGGTACGACGGGATGCCGTGTGGTGCGTGCGACTTTTCTTGACGGAATCCGTCGAGCTGGTCCTCGCTCAGACGACCTTCGAGGTACGAGCGCGCGTAGGTACCGGGGGAGGCGTGCCCCTGGATGAAGATCTGGTCGGCACCGCCGGGGCTGTCAGCACCCTTGAAGAAGTGGTTGAAGCCCACTTCGTAGAGTGCGGCAGACGAAGCATAGGTCGAGATGTGCCCGCCGACTCCGATGCCTGGACGCTGTGCGCGGTGCACCGTGATCGCGGCGTTCCACCGAATCCAGGCGCGATACCGACGCTCTACCTCTTCGTCGCCGGGGAACTCCGGCTCGTTCTCGGGAGCGATGGTGTTGATGTAGTCCGTGGTCGGGACCATCGGCACGCCCAAGTGCAACTCTTTCGAGCGCTTGAGCAGGCTGAGCATAATCTCTCGGCCTCGGCCATGCCCCTTGGCATCAACCAGCTCATCGAGAGACTGCTGCCACTCGCCGGTTTCCTCCGGATCGCTGTCGAGGGGGCCCTGGGAATACGGATCCTGGTCGTGCACAGTCACGGGGGGAACCTTTCGTCAAGCTGGCAGGTCATGCCAAGGAAACGGGAAGCAACGCGGGCAGCCTTGTCAGCTGTACACAACGCGCGCCAGATTCACCCTATCCCTCTTCGTGGACATTGAAGCGCATCTGAATGACGTTAGACTGGACACACCAGGGCCTTTAGCTCAGCTGGTAGAGCGCCACGTTTACACCGTGGATGTCGTCGGTTCGATCCCGGCAGGGCCCACAGTAAGAACGTCAACGAAAGACCCTTCCTAGGGGATCCCAGTGACTGGTGTGCATCGCCGCAGTCGCAAGTCCTCGTCTTTCGCGAAACTTCCCCACGCCGTAGCTTCCCCACCCCTATGCCTCGGGTGCTGCCGCCTGCCGGCGTGTTCAGGCTCGTTCTGCGGGGTTCACGCATCACACTGCCACCGAATGCGCGTACAGCACCCTTTCTCTCACCCCTTCTTTCACCCTTTCGCTCATCCTTTGCGACACCCCTAATTCACCCATTTCTTCCTGATTTGACAGCGTCAATATAACGCGGCTTAGGGTTGATGCCGGGGTCGCGCACTTCGAAGATACGAGTGCGCGCCGAATTATCTGGGGTAAGTGATGACGGGTGTTCGAATGTTGATTTCCGAGATAAAATCTCGCGTTGCCGCAATGGCTATTGTTCTCAGTCTTGTGTTGATAGCGCTGGTGGCTGGGGTGGGGGTTGCCGCTCCTGCGTCTGCGACTACCGCCCCGGATAATGGGTCTACGACCATCCGCAGTGGCCAGACCTTCTATGCCTACGTGGAGAGTGGCGAAACAATCGATGTGCGCTTCGCGCAGCGTTACACCGCTACCCAGGAAGCAACGACGATTACGGTCGCTGGTCCAGGCGGCATCAACGAAAGTTGTGTCATCGATGCCAACGCAACTTCGGGCACCGCATGCGAGTTCACTGATTTGACTTCCGCAGAGACTGGTATATGGCGCATTGAATTCGCGCCACCCGTTGAATACGGCACTCAGTTCTTTTGGCAAATTGACGTGCAGGCTGAAGGGGCAGATGTTCCTGGTCGCGTCTGGAGTGACCGCTATCGGATGTATAACACAGACGTTGCATCATTCCCGCTCTGGTACGTCGCCAATAACGGGTACGTTTACGAGGCCACGTTCAATGGATACATGGGAATTGACAGTATTTTCGAGTCGGACCAGTTTGGTGCTGTCGAAGTCGGGACATGTATATCTGCGTACGAGAGCTATGACGCGATTGGCCCCGAAGCAGATCCGCAGTTCGAAGTCTCTGGAGGTCGCTGCGGCGTCCGGTACCACATCTTCTTCGAAGCGCCCTCCTCGGACTTACCAGCGGAAGCGTTGCTTCCCAACGGCACCGACACGATGTTCGTTTCACCAGAATGGATCGAACCAACTCTGAGTAGCGTGTCTTTTGTTTCCAGTGGCGAAGCCAATCACGCAGGGGAACTCAGCTTCGTCGCAGCCAACCATGTCGGTTCGGTCACCATTGAGGTCTACGCAGACGGAGCAGACACACCTGTGCGAACAATGCCTGGTGCGGTTACCCAATCCGGGACCGGTTCGGTTGCTTTCAATGGCCTCGATGATGACGGGGAGGAAATCCCGCTCGGCGATGAGCTGACGTTTAAAGTGAGCATCTTGCAGGCTGGTGAGATTCACTTCACCAGCACGGACGTTGAGCGCCGCGACTCAATCTCCGTCGTTGCGCTTGCTGGGCCCGCAGCAGGCGACAGTGTGCTCTATTGGAACGACACCGCCTTGGAAACCGATGAACGCTCGTGTGTTACTGCCGAGGTCGATGGAACCAGCGGCGTAGATAGCAGTGCAGGTGTGCACGGCTGGTCCTGCTCGCAGAACGCGAACAATGGCGAGGGCGGGTCCTGGGGGGATGTGCGCGTCATCGATGACTGGATGTACACGCAGGTCAACGTCAGCGACAGCATCACGGTGACCCCGAACCTCAGCGTTACCAAGTCGAGCAACCCTGTCTCCACATCGGAGGTAGCGACGGGCGACGTCATCGATTACTCGCTCACCTTCACGAACACCGGCACAGCGCCAGTGGCCGTGGACTACGTGGACTTCTTGAGCGACGTCATCGACGACGCAGAGATTTCTACGATGCCCACGAGCGACAGTCCGCTGTTGTCTGCAAGTGAAGTCGTTGACGGACAGTTCACCATCGCAGGCGCGGTGGCTGCCGGCGCTACGGCAACAGTTCAGTACAGCGTGACCGTAAATGCTGTCGACGAGCGCCACAACGATGCGCTAAATAACTATCTGGTCGCCGTTATGGATGGCGAGGACCCGACCCCGCCGGCTGAGTGCCTGCCCGCAGACGCGCTCTGCACTTTTCACCCTGTGGTGGAGCCCAACCTCAGCGTCTCTAAGGGGAGCGACCCGGCCTCAACGACCGAAGTGAAAGCCGGCGAACAGATTGACTACACCCTCACCTTCGCTAACAGCGGGAACGGGGTGGCAGAGGTGAACTACGTTGACTTCATCTCCGATGTGCTGGACGACGCAACGGTGACAGCCGCGCCGGTGAGTAGTGATGCATCTCTCACCGCGACCGCCGTCACGGATGGGCAGTTCACGGTGAGCGGCAGTCTCGAACCTGGGGCTACGGTCGTTGTCAGCTACTCCGTGACCGTGAACGATGAAGGCGAACGTGGCAACGACCGCCTCGACAACTACCTCGTTCCGATTGTCGAGGGTGAAGACCCCATCGCTCCGGAAGAATGTGTCGAAGACAGTGTGCTGTGCACCACACACCCCATCGTTCCTGAAGTACCAGGCGCCCCTGCGGGACCGACAAACCCGCTCGCAACGACGGGAGGCCAGCTCCCGATCGTTCTTTCGGCTGCAGCTGGTGCGATGGTAGTGCTCGGGATCACGCTGATGGTTCTACGCCGCCGCCGCGCGCAGCAAAACTAAGTAAGTTCTGATCTGAAGAACGCCCGCTGGAGACACCTCCGGCGGGCGTTCTGCTGTAATGCCGACCTTCGCCTTTTATCCGGCGTAGCGTGGGATCGCACGGCGATTCCATCTACGAGGGGACCAGAGCAAGCACATGACTCGGCGTATCGTCATCAGCGGAGCATCAGGGCTGATCGGCTCTGCACTCGTGTCGTCTCTGCGAGAGGACGACGTAGAAGTCACCACCCTCGTCCGACGCACCCCGCAAAGAGAGAGTGAGGCGCAGTGGTCGCCGGGGGAGTCTCCCCTTGACCCTGAGGTGCTTGCCGGAGCAGAAGCTGTTGTGGCTCTCGGCGGTGCCAGCGTCGGGCGGCTCCCTTGGACAAAGCGCTATCGGCGTGAGCTTGTCGACTCTCGTCTGCAGACCACGCGCACTTTGACAACAGCCTTGCGGGCGCTGCGAACAGACACGCCGTCGTTGGTATCGGCATCGGCCGTCGGGTATTACGGCTCGGCTCCTGGAGAGGTGCTGACAGAGGATTCTGCCGCGGGCGAGACGTTCTTGGCCGATCTCACGGCGCGCTGGGAAGCAGAGGCGCGGCGGGCCGAAGATCACACCAGGGTGGCGCTTTTGCGCACCGCCCCCGTGATCCACCGCCGCGGCGTTCTGAAGCCGATGATTCAACTCACCCGTTGGGGGCTTGCTGGCCCGCTGGGATCGGGAACCCAGGTATGGCCTTGGATATCCCTCGAGGACGAGGTTCGAGGGATTCGTCACGTTATTGACGCGCAGCTCGCCGGGCCTGTCAATCTCACCGGCCCCACACCAGCCACGGCGAACGATGTCGGACGCGCACTCGCTACGCAGATGCATCGCCCGTTTTGGCTCCCGGCTCCGGCGTGGGCACTCCGCTTGGCGCTCGGTGATGCAGCGGATTCACTGCTGCTGCCGGATGCAGATGTCAGACCGCAGGTCTTGGAGCGCTCTGGCTATCGCTTTACTCACGCAACCGCTGAAGAGGCCGTCGCGGCTGCAATCTAGCTTTCTTCCGGCGATGTTCACTTCGGATCTTCGTGTCGCACTGCAAGACTGAGCGCATGGAGATCATCGAGAACTCGAAGCTCACCGTCGTCGGTGCGGGAAGTGTCGGATCGAGCGTGGCGTACGCGGCTCTCATTCGTGGCTCTGCGCGCCATGTGGCCCTCTACGATATTGCGACGGAGAAGGTCGAGGCAGAGGTTCTCGACCTCGCTCACGGCACTCAGTTCACCGGCTCCAGCGACATCACCGGCGGGAGTGACATTTCTGTCGCCGCGGGCTCTCACGTGGTAGTGATCACCGCAGGCGCTAAGCAGAAACCGGGTCAGACCCGCATTGAACTCGCAGAAGTCAATGCCGGGATCATTCGCCGGATGATGCCTGATCTTCTCGCGGTCGCCCCCAACGCCGTGTACGTGATTGTCACCAATCCCTGCGATGTGCTCACGGCGATCGCGCAGGATGAGACAGGGCTTCCGCCTGAGCAGATCTTCGCGTCTGGAACGGTGCTCGACACCTCTCGCTTGCGCTGGAAACTTGCCCAACGTGCTGGCGTGTCGACCGCCAGCGTGCACGCCCACATCATTGGAGAGCATGGCGACACGGAGTTCCCGCTGTGGTCGCGCGCAACCATTGGCACCGTGCCCATTTTGGAGTGGGAGACGCCTGATCATCCTCGATTCACGTTGGAGGAGTTGCAGGAGATTGCTGTCGACGTGCGTGATGCCGCCTACAAGGTCATTCAGGGCAAAGGGGCAACGAACTACGCGATCGGTCTCTCCAGCGCCAGAATCGTGGAAGCGATTCTGCGCGACGAACACGCAGTCATGCCGGTGAGCACAGTTCTGCACGACTTCCATGGAATCGACGGTGTTGCGCTCTCAGTGCCCTCTATCGTCAGCGCCAAGGGTGCGGTGCCGATTCGCAGCACGTCGTTCTCTCCCGATGAATTGGCGCTGCTGAGCCAGTCTGCCGACGCGCTTACGGCGGCGGCAGCGACTCTCCGCCCCTGAGAGGTACGGGCTGAGCCCGTCACCCCTCATCGCGGAGAATCACTCACCCCAAGCCCCTACGACTCCTCGTGCGTGGCGGGGTCTGCGTCGAAAAGACGCCCGTTCGGCCGGCTGAGTGCGGAAATGGCGGCGACTTCTGCGTCGTCCAGAACGATCTCCGCTGCGGCAAGGTTTGCTGCTTGATGTTCAAGCGACGAGGCTTTGGGAATCGACACCGTTTCACGCGCGACGTGCCATGCGAGCACGGCCTGAGCCGGCGTGATTCCGCGCGCTGCAGCGACTTCGTGAATGACATGCTCGTCGAGCAACTCTTGTGCCCTCCCCAGCGGACTCCAGGCTTGCGTGATGATGCCGCGTTCGCGGTGATACTCGAGCTGCTCCTGCTGAGCAAAGTACGGGTGCACTTCGATTTGATTGACGACCGGACGCACCCCTGTTTCTCGCTCGATGCGCTCAAGATGCTCTGGGAGGAAGTTCGATACGCCGATCTGCCGTACGGTGCCGCGCTCCTGAGCCTCGACGAGCGCGGCCCAGGCCTGGACATACTCGTCCTGGCTGGGATTCGGCCAGTGAATGAGATGAAGATCTGTCGGCCCTGCGCCGAGGCGCGAACGGCTCTCCTCGATACTCGCGCGCGCCTTGGCCGACGAGTGGTGCCTGCCGGGGAGTTTGGTGGTGACGATGATGTCTGCGCGAGCCACGCCGGAGGCAACAACCCCACGCCCGACTGATCCTTCGTTTTCGTAGTTGAACGCGGTATCGATGAGTCGGTAGCCCGCCTCGATTCCTCTGGCGACGGCGTCGGCTCCGGCGTCACCATCGAGACGATATGTACCGAGACCAATGGCGGGAAGCGTGAATCCGTTGTGTGCGGCGAAAGTGGGGACGACGGGGTGGCTGCTCACGGTTGCTCCTTCTGGGGTTTTCCACGAGCGTACGCTGAAGGGATGGCACCAGAACGAGGCACGGCGTCAGAAAATGAGACGCCACAGGCGGCAGCGCGCTGTCTCTGTAGCTCGGGGGATACTTTTGAAAACTGTTGCAGGCCGCTGCTACAGGGAGCGCCTGCCCCCACGGCCGAACGGCTGATGCGCTCGCGTTACACAGCGTTTGCCATGGAAGACGCGGAGTATCTTCTTCGTACTTGGCACCCCACGACGAGGCCTCACGAGATCGAGTTTGAGCCAGGTCTCCAGTGGCGCCGACTGCTGATTGTCGATCGGATGGCAGGGGGACCCTTCGACCGGCAGGGCGTTGTGGAGTTCGAAGCGTTCTGGCGGCAGGGCTCGCAACGAGGAACTTTGCATGAGCGCAGCAGTTTCGTGCGCGAGGGAAGAGACTGGTTTTACACCGAAGGCGAAGTGCGCTGATGGGCGGATGTCGTCACAGCGACTAGATTTGAGAGTGTGAACGCCAGCCCCGAGAACCAGCGCACCCTGCTCGACATCGCCGACCTCGACCGGCGCATCGCGCAGGCAGACCGTGCCCGTACCAAGCCGTCCCAGGCGGGGCGGATCAGCGAGCTCGTCGCGATCCGTCAGGAGCAGCTTCGCGAGCTAACTGTTTTGACAGGCACACGCGACGATGTTCGGACTGAACTTTCGCGACTGGAATCCGATGTCGCGCTCGTGGAGACACGCCGCAATCGCGACGCCGAGCGTCTTGCTGCGGCGACCAATGCCAAAGAAGCGCAGGCCCTCGAACACGAACTCGCCAGTCTCGCCAGAAGACAGAGCAACCTCGAAGATACTGAGCTCGACGTCATGGGCCGCCTCGAAGAGATCGAAGCAGCTGTCGCCGCGCAGCAGGCGCTGCTCGACACGACGACGGCAGAGGGCTCCGCACTCACCGCGCAGGCAAAGGCAGACGTCGCGGCGGCTACAGATCTCGGAGCGCAGCTCGCGCGCGACCGCGCTGCCCTTACAGAGGGAGTGGCAGCGGATTTGCTCGCCGAGTACACCCGTCGTGCCGCGAACAGTGCGGGTGCTGCGCTGCTCACCCGCGGCACCTGCGAAGGGTGCCGTATCTTGCTGCCAAGCACTGACCTGAACGACATCCGTCGGGCGGCAGAAGACCTTGTCGTTTCCTGCCCTGAATGTGGCTGCATCCTGGTGCGCACCGAGGAGTCAGGGCTCTCGTGAGTGCCGCCTGCGCGTACCAGCGATGACGTCGCCGGAATCGCGTACAGAACGGCGTATCGCACTCATCGCCCTTGGGTCGAAGAGCTATGTCGCTGTTGAGCTCGACGAATCAGATAACGAGCATCAGCGCACGTCCCTGAGCACAGACGAACTCGCCTCGTGGGTCACTGCAACAGAGGCGGACAGCGCTCCTCGTTGGATTTTTCGCAGCGCGGTGGAAGTTTATGGCCTGCTGCTGCGCGACGGCGTACGCATCAATCGCAGTCATGATCTGGTGCTGTGTCACGCGATTCTGCGCGACACAGTGTCGGTGGCCTCTCCACTCTTGGCGGAAGCAGGCTGGGAGCGTCGCGAGGCCAGCGTCGCCATACCGTCGCTCTTCGATGTCTTCGAGACGAACGACGATGAGGATGCCGTCACGGCGCTGCTTGATCAATACAGAGCGCAGCGCCGCGTCATCGCAGCAGCCCCGGATGGGCGCCTCACTCTGCTGTGTGCCGCGGAATCCGCGGGCGGGTTGATCGCAGAAGAGATGCGGGCCGCGGGTCTGCCGTGGGATCCACAGGTCCACGACGCGATTCTGACCGCAGCGCTCGGCACTCGCCCCGTCGCTGGTGGGGTCCCCTCTCGCATGGCCGAGCTGGGAGACCAGGTGCGCGCCCTCCTCGGTGACCCGTCGCTTCATCTGGATAGTCAGCAAAAGCTGTTGCGAGCGCTGCATCGTGTGGGCGTGCAGGTCGAGTCGACGAGCCGCTGGCAACTCGCTGAGCACGACCATCCCGTTGTCGAACCACTGCTTGCGTATAAGAAGCTTTCGAGACTGCTGAGCGCGAACGGCTGGAATTGGCTCACTGAGTGGGTGAGTGAAGGACGCTTTCGTCCCGTGTACATCGCCGGCGGTGTGGTCACCGGGCGGTGGGCATCGGCAGGCGGCGGCGCATTGCAGCTTCCCCGCATCCTGCGCCCCGCGGTTCGAGCTGATCCGGGGTGGACTCTTGTCGTTGCCGATGTGGCGCAGCTAGAGCCGCGGATGCTCGCTGCCATGGCATCGGACGAAGCGATGGCCCGAGCCGCTCGGGGAAGCGACCTGTACGCCGGTGTCGTAGCGTCCGGGGCTGTTGCAACGCGCGAAGAGGCAAAGTACGCAGTGCTCGGGGCGATGTACGGTGCGACGACGGGCGATAGCGGCCGGCTCGTGCCGCGCCTGCGAAAGGTGTATCCGCGTGCCATGGCGCTCGTCGATGCTGCCGCACGCACGGGAGAAGACGGGGGCATCGTCTCGACCTGGCTAGGCCGATCCTCGCCTCGTCCCTCTGCAGAGTGGATGCGGCTTCAGGCAGAGGCATCCGATGCCGATGCCGATCCGGCTGTGGGGGCGCTATCCCGGCGTCGGGCGCGCGACTGGGGTCGCTTTACGCGTAATTTCGTTGTGCAGGGCACTGCCGCCGAATGGTCTCTCATCTGGCTGGCCGAGATCAGGCATCGGTTGCAGCAATTCCCTGAGGTTTTCACGGCGGCGGAGGCATCAGGTCCGTTCGCGCGCGCGCCGCACCTTGCGTTCTTCCTCCACGACGAAGTAATTCTGCACGTGCCGCAGGAACACGCAGAAGCCGCGGCCGCGGCTGTACGTGAGGCGGCAGATACCGCCACCACCCGACTCTTTGGGTCGTTCCCGATCGATGTGCCTCTTGACCTGCGCATCACGGACTCGGCAGAAAAGTAGCGCTGGGGGATCCTCGCGAAGAACGTAGGATAGACACGCGAATGGGTCGACTGGACGGTCGCGTTGCGGGCAACCGCACCGAGGAACGTCCGGGCTCCTCAGGGCAGGATGGTGGGTAACACCCACCCGGAGTAATCCGCGAGAAAGTGCCACAGAGAGTAGACCGCCGTTTGGTCCCTGAGCTTGTCGAGGGGTTCCAAGCGGTAAGGGTGAAAGGGTGGTGTAAGAGACCACCGGGGGCCATGGTGACATGGCCCGCCAGGTAAACCTCGTCCGGAGCAAGGTCAGACAGAGGGTGTTGACGCGGCTCGCCGAGTCCTCGGGTAGACCGCTAGAGTGCCACGGCAACGTGTCGCCAAGAGAGATGGCCGTCGAAGGGGCGAAGAACCCCGGAACAGAACCCGGCGTACAGGTCGGCCCATTCGCCTCAGCTCAACGAAAGCCCCACTGGCGACACCGCCAGTGGGGCTTTCATGGCCCCTGAGCCTGTCGAAGGACCCCTGAGTCGCAACCGAGGTCCCTGAGCCGCAACCGAGGTCCCTGAGCCGCAACCGAGGTCCCTGAGCCTGTCGAAGGGTCAGTCGCCAGCCAAAGAAGCGGCACCGATGATGCCCGAGTTGTTGCGATGGATCGCCGGAACGATTGGTGTCTTCAGATCGAGCAGCGGGAGGAAATCCCCGGCGTTTTTCGACACGCCGCCACCCACGACGAACAGGTCGGGACTGAAGAGGAACTCAATGTGGGAGTAGAACGCTTGTAGGCGTTCAGCCCATTCGCTCCAGCTCAGTTCTTCGCGCTCGCGCGCCGACGTCGCGGCCCAACGCTCCACCGATTCATGTTCCCGGAAATTCAGGTGTCCCAGCTCGGTGTTGGGAAGCAGCACGCCGTCGTAGAGGAATGCCGATCCGATTCCGGTGCCGAGGGTTGTCAGCAGCGTGAAACCTCGCACATCTCTGGCAGCACCGTGCCGCACTTCGGCCACACCGGCGGCGTCAGCGTCGTTCACAAACACGATGTTGCGGCCGAGTCCCTCGCGGAAAAAGCTCTCCGCGTCGAAGTCGATCCACTCTTTCGAGACGTTTGCCGCAGAGAGCGTCATGCCTCGCTTGACGATGGCGGGAAAAGCTACGCCGAGCGGAAGCGTTGACTTGTGCACGTCGAGTGTCTTCAAAACGGTGCGCACCGCGTCAAGGACGTCTTGCGGTGAAGCACCCTTGGGAGTGGGAACCCGCACCCTGTCAGATGCCATCGTCCCGTGTTCGAGGTCGACGATGCCTGCTTTGATACCCGTGCCGCCGATGTCGACGCCGATCGCTTTTGCCATGAGCCATAGCTTAGCGACCGAGGTGCGCGCCGGTAGGATCGATGACATCGCGTGAAGAAGGGGCAGACATGACTGATGGCGACCGCAAGTACTGGTTCAACTCGAAGACCGGCGAGGTTGAGTTCGGCATGATCTCGCCCTCCCTCGATCGGATCGGCCCGTTCGAGACGGAGGCTGAAGCTCAGCGTGCTCCTGAAGTCGTAGAGGAGCGTGCGCGCGTCTGGGCAGAGGAAGACGCCGCAGAGCAAAGCTGGGACACAAACGACGAGGCAAAGGGCCAGGGCACAGAGTGACCATGGACAAGCAGAGAGATTTCGTACTTCGCACCATCGAAGAGCGCGGCGTGAAGTTTGTGCGCCTGTGGTTTACCGATGTGATCGGCACACTCAAGTCTGTCGCGATTGCTCCGGCCGAGGTCGAGGGTGCTTTCGCCGAGGGCATCGGTTTCGACGGATCCGCGATCGAGGGGTTGACGCGAACTCACGAGTCCGACCTGCTAGCGCAGCCTGATCCGACGACATTCCAAACGCTCCCGTGGCGTGGCGAGATCGATCCGACAGCACGCATGTTCTGCGATCTGACCACTCCGGATGGAGAACCTGCCGTTGCGGATCCGCGCCAGGTTTTGAAGCGCACGCTCGCAAAGGCTGCCGACGCAGGATTCACGTTCTACACACATCCTGAGATCGAGTTCTATCTGCTCAAATCGTCTTCATTCGGCCCGGAAGGACCCATCCCGGTCGACTCTGCTGGCTACTTCGATAACGTGCCCGGTGGAACGGCGCACGACTTCCGCCGCCGCTCAGTGCGCATGCTCGAAGACCTCGGGATTTCGGTGGAGTTCAGCCACCACGAGGGTGGTCCTGGACAGAACGAGATTGACCTTCGTTACGCCGACGCGTTGACCACGGCAGACAATGTGATGACTTTCCGTACGGTGATCAAAGAGGTCGCGATCGAGCAGGGCGTCTACGCGACGTTTATGCCGAAGCCGCTCAGCGACCACCCTGGCAGCGGTATGCACACACACATGTCGCTTTTCGAAGGGGATCAGAACGCGTTCTACGAAGAGGGAGCGAAGTACCAGCTCTCCAAAACAGGACGACACTTCATCGCGGGTTTGCTCAAGCACGCGAACGAGATTTCTGCGGTCACGAATCAGTTCGTCAACTCTTACAAGCGGCTGTGGGGCGGCGACGAGGCGCCAAGCTTTGTCACCTGGGGGCACGCGAACCGCTCGGCTCTTGTGCGGGTGCCGATGTACAAGCCGAATAAGGGCCAGTCTTCGCGTGTGGAGTACCGTGCGCTTGATTCTGCGGCGAACCCGTACCTGGCATACGCCCTCATGTTGGCTGCCGGTCTGAAAGGTATCGAAGAGGAGTACGAGCTGCCTCCAGAGGCCGAAGACAACGTGTGGGCGCTCAGCGAGGCCGAGAGGCGTGCCCTGGGCTATACGTCATTGCCTGCCAGCCTCGACCATGCACTCGAGTACATGGAAGCTTCCGAGCTCGTCGCCGAGACGCTCGGTGAGCAGGTGTTCAACTACGTTCTGCGAAACAAGCGCAAGGAATGGGAAGCCTATCGAGGGCAGGTCACGCCGCTGGAGTTGAAGAACAACCTCGAGCTTCTCTGAGAGCGCCATGGTTCGTCCGGACGATTCCGTCTCGCTGTCGGCACTGGCCAGACTGGGGTTTGCTGAGCTGAGTGAGGCCGCAGCTGCCCTTTCTGAGCTGGCGGAGATTCTCGACCGTCCGCGGTCGCTGCTGCTGGAGGCGGCGGATGCGGCCGACCCGGATGCCGCGGTCCGTGGACTGCTGAGAGTGGCGAGGCGCGATCCTGCGCCGCTCTTCCGACTGCTCGACGACGAAGCGATGCGTCGTCGAGCATGGCGCGTGTTCGGAGCTTCTGAGGGGCTTGCCGAGTTCTTTCTTCGTCACCCGGAGGAGCTTTCTGTATTGGAGGGCCCTCTCACCTCGCTTCCGTCGGCGGAAGCGTTGACGGAGAGCCTGCTCTCTGCCGTCGGCGCGCGAGACGGATTCGCGGATGCAAGCGACGATGATGCTGTCTGCGCCGTCCGCGTCGCGTACCGGCGTAATCTCGCCGCGATCGCCGCGTACGACCTCTCGCATCCGGCCCCTGAAGCGATTCTGGCCGACGTCTCTGAAGCGCTGGCTGATATCGCAGGGGCCGCGCTGGAGGCTTCGCTTGCCGTCGCGCGGACGCGTCTTCAAGACTCGCTAGGGCGCGATGAGGTTGCGGCTACCAGACTCGCCATCATTGGTATGGGAAAGGCAGGCGCACACGAGCTGAACTACGTCAGTGACGTGGATGTGATCTTCGTCGGTGGCAGCAGTGACGAAGAGGTTGTGACAGAGGCACGGGCGATCGACATCGCCACCCGTCTCGCACGCGAGACGATGCGCAACCTGAGCGAGATTGAAGTGGAGCCGCCACTCTGGGAGGTCGATGCCGCGCTGCGGCCGGAGGGCAAACAGGGAGCCCTCGTCCGCTCTCTCGCATCGCATCTGGCTTACTACGACCGTTGGGCGAAGAGCTGGGAGTTTCAGGCGCTGCTTAAAGCTCGTCCGCTCGCCGGCGACCCCGGTCTTGGGGCCGAGTACATCACTGCTGTGCAACCGAAGATCTGGTCGAGCGCAGCGCGAGACGACTTCGTAGAGAGTGTGCAGCGCATGCGCGAGCGTGTGATGGACCACATTGATCCGGAGGAAGCGCCGTATCAGCTCAAGCTCGGCGCCGGCGGGCTGCGCGATATCGAGTTCACCGTGCAGCTTCTGCAGCTCGTACATGGACTCACCGATGAATCGTTGCGTACGCGAGGCACTCTGGAGAGTCTCGATGCGCTGGTCGCTGGGGGCTACATCGGCCGCGTCGATGCGGCAGCGTTCGCCGACGACTATCGGTTCCTCCGACTCCTGGAGCACCGCCTCCAACTGCGTGAGCTCAGTCGTACGCACCTGATGCCGCGCACACAAGCAGACCTTCGCATTCTGGCCCGAAGTGCCAAAGTTCCCGAGGGGACCGAGAGCGTATGGGCGCGCTGGGAGCGGGTACGTCGCCAGGTGCGCGAGATTCACACGCGCCTGTTTTATCGGCCGCTTCTCAGCGCTGTCGCCGGCCTCCCCGAAGAGGAGCGCACCCTTTCTGCTGCGCAGGCCCACGTGCGCCTCGCCGCTATCGGATTCCGTGACCCTGCAAGTGCATTGCGTCACATCGGAGCGCTGACGACAGGGCTCAGCCGCAAGGTGACTATTCAGCGGCACCTGATGCCCGTGATGGTGCGATGGTTTGCAGACGGGAGCGACCCCGATTATGCGCTCCTCGCGTTCCGCAGGATCAGCGAGCGGCTGGGGGACACGCCGTGGTTCTTGCGGATGCTGCGCGATTCTTCCGGTGCAGCCGAGAGACTGACGCGCCTGCTTTCGTCTTCGCGATACATCGGCGAACTGCTGGAGTGGATCCCCGAGTCGGTTGCGTGGCTGGACAGCACCAGCAAGTTGCGGCCACGTGGGGCGGTAGCGCTGGATGAAGAAGCGCGCGCGATCCAGACCAGACACAAGACGATCGGCGATGCTCTCAAGGCGGTCAGATCCCTGCGTCGGCGCGAGCTGCTGCGAATCGCTATGGGGGCTGTGCTCGATGTTCTCTCGATCGAAGAAGTGGCTACGGCGCTCACAGAGATCACTGAGGCAACGATCCAGGCCGCTCTGCGCGCCGTGGTCAGGGAGGTCGTCTCGCCCGAAGACGAGGCGCTCGACTTTGCAGTGATCGCGATGGGACGATTCGGTGGTGCCGAGCTGGGCTTCGGATCAGACGCCGACATCTTGTATGTCTACGACGCTAACGGCGTGGATCCGCAGAGAGCGCAGCGGCTCTCGACGCAGATCGTGGCTGGTCTGCGAGAGCATTTGACCGATCATCGGCTTCCTCTCGATCTTGATGCTGATCTGCGTCCTGAGGGGCGCAATGGTCCAGTCGTGCGCTCGCTCGCTGCGTATACGGAGTACTACCGACGCTGGTCACTGTCGTGGGAGGCCCAGGCGTTGCTGCGAGCCAGGGGAGTGGCAGGAAGCGTGAAGCTGATCGATCGTTTCACCGCGCTGGCCGACACGATCCGGTACCCCGACTCAATTGATTTGCAGAGCACCCGCGAGATCAAGCGGATCAAGGCCAGGGTGGAGGGCGAGCGTCTGCCGCAGGGTGCTGACCCGCGGCGGCACCTGAAGCTGGGGCCAGGAACTCTCAGCGATGTGGAGTGGCTCGTGCAGATGTTGCAACTTCAACACGCGCATGCGGTCCCTGGATTGCGCACGACGTCGACGCTCGGCGCGCTGGATGCCGCAGTGGCCGCTGAGCTTATGGAAGAAGAAGACGCGGAGCGCCTGCGTGAGGCGTGGCTTTTGTCGAGCCGGCTGCGTTCGGCGATTACCCTCCTGACTTGGAAGACCAGTGATGTCTTGCCCGCAGACCGGAGGCAGCTCGATGCCATCGGCCGCCTACTTGGTTACCCCGATCGGTCGGCAACAGAGCTCGAAGAGGACTATCTCGGGGTCACCAGACGTGCCAGAAAGACCTTTGAAAACCTGTTCTACGGGTAGCAGGCCGCGGGTCGTTTGCCTTATCGGTGTCCGTGCTCCAGGCTGACGATATGAGTGAATTGCGCATCGGTGTCGTCTGGAATCCTTCCAAGCTCGACGAGGGTCCGTTGCGCGAGGCTGTGGAGCGAGTATTTGGCGATGACGTCGACCTTCGCTGGTGGCAGACCACTCGCGAGGATCCGGGCTTCGGCATGGCTCAAGAGGCCGTAGAAGACGGCAGAGACATCGTGATCGCTGTGGGCGGCGATGGCACAGTGCGTGCCGTTGCTGAGGCCGTGGCAGGCACGACGACGGCTCTCGGAATCGTTCCGCAGGGAACGGGCAACTTGTTGGCGAGGAACCTCGAGGTGCCGCTGGACGACATCCCGGCAGCGCTTCTGAGGATTCGTGACGGCGCGCCGCGGAACATCGACCTCGGATGGGTCGAGCTGGATGGCAAAGACCACGCGTTCGCCGTGATGGTCGGCTTTGGCGTCGATGCGCAGATGCTCGTCGAGACGAATGACGACTTGAAGGATCGCGCGGGCTGGCTCGCATATGTGGAGGCAATGGGTCGTGCCCTCGCTGGCACGGAGATGACCGACATCACCCTCACGCTCGACGATGACGAAGCCCAGGCGGTGCGCGCTCACACCATGCTGATCGGTAACTGCGGCATGCTTCAGGGCGGAATCCGCATCCTCCCAGACGCGCTCATCGACGATGGTCAGCTCGACCTGTTGATGGTCAGCGCCGATGGCGCGTTGCAGTGGCTCGACACCGTGCGTTCGGTGGTGTGGGACAACGGTATTCGTCGTCGTCTCAGCGGCGGAACCGAAGCGGTGAGCACCGAATCAACGCGTCACGTGGTGGCTGAACGCATTGCAGTGGAGCTCTCGTCCCCGCAGATGTTTGAAATCGACGGGGAAGAGATCGGCGAAATCACATCCTTTACCGTGCGCGTGCAACCGGGAGCAGTCACCGTGCGGTGACAGCCGGTGGAGCCTTCTTGTTGTCTTGCGCGGGGAAGACAACCTTTTGCACGATGATGATGACGCTCGCCGCCACCGGAATTGCGACGAGCGCACCGAGGATGCCTCCCAGCGCGCCGCCGCCGACGGCCGCGATAACCACCAGCGCGCCGGGAACAGCGACTGCCTTGCTCATGATGCGCGGTGAGAGCACGTATGCCTCGATCTGCATGTACACGAGGTAGTAGATGATCGAAATCAGGGCTGTCGTCGGTGAGGCGAAGAGACAGATCAACGAGATGATGATCGAGGCGGATAGCGTTCCCACGAGCGGGATCATCGATCCGATAAATGCGATGAGCGCGAGGAGCGCTGGTACAGGCGCACCGATAATGCTGAGAAAGATCAGGCTCAAGATGCCGTTGGTAAGCGCAAGGCTCGCTTGTCCGATCACATAGCGACCGACGGCACCAGAGACGTCTTCCAAAAGCTCGCTGAAGGTGTCGCGGTGGTACGCAGGAACAAAGCGGACCGCCACGCGCTTCATGCTGCGCAGTGACACCATGAAGTAGAGCGTGAGGATGAGTACGATTGTCACGCCGGTGAGGCCGCCCGCAATGCCAGCGCCGACAGCAAAGACGCCGCCGCCGATGTCGAGGAAGTTGTCTGGGTCTTTGACGAAGTCCAGCCCACCCTGCACTGACTCATCGATCGTGGAACCGAACTGCCCGCTGACGTCGGCAAACCAGTCGCTGGCAATGAAGTCTTCAATCATCTGCGGACCGTCGTTGATCAAATTGCTGATCTGCTCCACAAGCAGGGGAACGATCGCCAGAATGATTCCGGCGAAAGCCGCCAGCACACCAGCCACAACCATGGTCACTGCGGCGGGGCGGGGGAGACGCTTCTCGATGAAGGTGACAATGGGGTCCAGCCCGAGTGCGAGAAAGACCGCAACGCCGACATAGACGAGAACAGTCGCCAATTGCCCAACGATGCTGCCGATCATCAGAGCTACCAACACGCCGAGCGCGCCCAGCAGCCCGAACATGAAGGGGTTCGACCGTGCATACGCCGCGACGGCGTTTGAAGGTTGTGAAAGTACCGGGTCAATCGGCTTAGGCCGCGAGGGATTCGCGTTCATTCTTTTGCGACGCATGCTTCCTCCGGTCCGCGGTCAGACTCACAAGTTGAGCACTCAGGGCCCGCGCGGTCAAGCGGCGTCGTAACCCTTGACAAAGAGCGATCGTCGCCTGCGCTTTCGCTTCCGGGTATCAGTGCACAAAAGCCTTCAGCGCCACAAACATCAGCCCGAATGATGCCGTTGCCAGCGCCCCAATGATGCGGACAAACTGTGAGCTGCCGCGGCGCAAGAAAGCGATGTAGCCGAGGATGGCAAGGATAATGACGCCGCTCCACAATGCCACGTCGTTTGCGATGTCGTCTGGGATGATCCTCGTCGTTCCTGCAAGCAGAACAAGAGAGGGGACAGCAGCAGAGGTGAGCATGCCAAACGAGTGCTTGAGGGACTCGCGAAAGGCCTCACCGAGCCCGATGTGCTCGCTTTCCGGGCCACTGCGCGGATCGCTCATGCGAGCAATGGTGCCAGCGTAAACGTGAGCACCCCAGAAAACGAGGACGGTAGCGATGACGGTGATCAAGACCGCGACGGACTTCGTCTCGCTGTGCACAGATGAAACAGCGATCAACCCGCTGACCAGAAGCGTGCCGTAGACGGCGGCTTCGGTGCCGAAGCCAGGGCGCAGTTTGCTGTGGACCTTCAGGATCGCGCGGTAGGCGGGGGCTGAGTCATGCACCCCTTAAGACTAAACGCCGCTTGCTGTGCACGCACAGCAATGGGCCCGCTTCAGCGTGACGCTGAAGCGGGCCCATTGACCGGAGACCTAAATCAGACCCCGAAGTACAGCTCGTACTCGAACGGGTGCGGGCGCTGGGCCATCGGCAGAATCTCGTTCTCGTACTTGTAAGAGATCCAGGTCTCGATGAGCTCCTTGGTGAACACGCCGCCCTCAAGGAGGAACTGGTGGTCAGCCGCAAGTGCGTCGAGCGAGTCGAGCAGCGAGTTCGGAACCTGGGGGATGTCTTTCGCTTCCTCGGGGGGAAGCTCGTAAAGGTCCTTGTCCACGGGCTCGTGCGGCTCGATGCGGTTCTTGATGCCGTCGAGGCCTGCCATCAGCTGTGCAGCGAAGGCAAGGTACGGGTTACCCGAGGCGTCAGGCGCACGGAACTCGATGCGCTTGGCCTTTGGGTTCGACCCCGTGATGGGGATGCGGATCGCGGCGGAACGGTTGCCGGCCGAGTAGACCAGGTTTACCGGAGCCTCGAAGCCCTTGACCAGACGGTGGTAGCTGTTCAGGGTCGGGTTGGTGAAAGCGAGGATCGCCGGCGCGTGCGCCAGAATGCCGCCGATGTACCAACGCGCAACGTCGCTGAGCTGGCCGTAGCCTGCCTCATCGTAGAACAGCGGCTTGCCGTCGCTCCACAGCGACTGGTGCGTGTGCATACCAGAGCCGTTGTCGCCATACAGGGGCTTGGGCATGAAGGTGGCGACCTTGCCCCATTCCTCTGCGGTGTTCTTGACGATGTACTTGAACTTGAGGATGTCGTCTGCCGCGTGCACCATCGTGTCGAAGCGGTAGTTGATCTCCTGCTGACCACCCGTGCCGACCTCGTGGTGCGAGCGCTCGAGGATGAAGCCAGACTCGATGAGCTTCAGCGTGATGTCGTCGCGCAGATCAGCTGTCTTGTCGACGGGGCTGACGGGGAAGTAGCCGCCCTTGTAAGGCGTCTTGTTGCCCAGGTTGCCGCCCTCTTCCTCGCGGCCACTGTTCCATGCGCCCTCTTCAGAGTCGACGCTGTAGAAGCTGGAGTTCGCGGTGACCGAGTAGCGCACATCGTCGAAGATGTAGAACTCAGCCTCGGGAGCGAAGAACGCGGTGTCGGCGATGCCGGTCGACGTCAGGTACTTCTCTGCCTTCTTGGCAACCTGACGCGGGTCCTTCGAGTAGATCTCGCCGGTGCGCGGGTTGTAGATATCAAACAGCATGACGAGCGTGCTCGCCTCGCGGAAAGGATCAACGTACGCCGTTGTCACATCGGGGATCAGCTGCATGTCGGACTCGTGGATGCTCGCGAAGCCGCGGATCGAGGAGCCGTCGAAAAGCTGACCATCGGTGAAGAACGCCTCATCGACGGTCGAAGCCGGAATGTTGAAGTGCTGCTGCACACCCGGGAGATCGGTGAAACGGATGTCAAGGAACTTGACGTCGTTCTCCTTGATGTAGCTCAGTACCTCGGACGAATCTTTGAACATGTACGACTCCTGTAATGCGGATCGATGGCTTCACGGCCACTCTGCAGAGTACGGACGGGGGATTTCTCTACGGTATCCGCTTTGTTTCGGCCTTGTTACAGGCACACCAGTGATGGTCGGGCTTTTCGCGATCGGTAGGCTGGGGGAGTGACCGATCCTGCGTACATGTATCCCGGTGAGCGACTAGGACTCCCCGAACAGGGCGCAGGGAGCATTGCTCGCCCCGGCCGCCGTATCGGTGCCCTCGTCATCGACTACGTCGCTGCGACGATTATTGCGACCGGTTTTTTGGGTTACAACCAATTCGCGTTGCCGACTGAGGCTGGTCTCACGCAGTTTGCACCGATGTTCGTCTTCGCTGTGCTGCAGATTCTGTTCATCCCCACCGCAGGCGGGAGCCCGGGTCATCGCATCCTGGGCATGCGCCTGGTGCGGATGGACGGCAGCTGGATCGGTTTGTGGCGTCCGATCGTGCGCACGGCTCTGCTGGTGATCGTGGTGCCAGCGGTGATTTGGGACGCCGACCAGCGTGGTCTTCACGATAAGGCTGTCGGAACGGTGCTGATTCGCACCTGAGCGCCGCCGCGCTATTCGCGACCGCGGTTTCGCCGCCGTGCTTCGCGAGGTGCACGTCCGCCGAGAAACGATCGTGCGGGGTCGATGATGTAACCGCGACGCAGCGCCTCGCGTCCGATCAGCATGCGGAAGCCCATCTCGTCGCGGTTGCTCAGGGTGACTTCAGCGAGCGACTCCCTATCGACCAGACGAATGCGAAGGCGGACGACGATTCGTTGCTGCGCGTGCCCTGACGAACTGCGTACGGCGCGCCGGTCGTGCACGGGACACTCAACCACGACTGCATCTTCCTGGCTGTCCTGCCAGGGCTTGACTCGAAATCGCACCCAGGCTTCGCCTTCGCGCTCGAACTCGTTGATGTCGAAGGCATGCAGCGATGAGGTGCGGGCGCCGGTGTCAATCTTGGCTTTTATCCAGTCAACTCCGAGATCGGGCAGGCTCACCCACTCTCGCCACCCCGTAAGGGTGTTTGAATGGGTAGACCTACTCACCTGATACATCCTGGCAGGAAATCTCCCGTGAAGATCGCAGTGCTCTCCCGCGCGCCGCAGGCGTACTCCACCCAGCGACTGCGCGCAGCTGCGCTTCAGCGCGGCCATAACGTCAAGGTCCTCAATACCTTGCGGTTCGCCATCGACCTCACCGCAGACGAACCGGACTTGCAGTACCGGGGTCGTCAGCTCAGCGATTACGACGCGATTCTTCCGCGTATCGGCAACTCGATCACTTATTTCGGTACCGCGGTGGTGCGTCAGTTCGAGCAGATGGACGTGTACACGCCCAATACCGCGCACGGTATTTCCAGCGCGCGAGACAAGCTCCGCGCGAACCAGATTCTGTCGCGGCACAACATCTCGATGCCGCCGACTGCGTTTGTGCGCAACCGTGCAGACGTGCGTCCTGCCATTGAACGCGTCGGTGGTGCCCCCGTCGTCATCAAGCTCCTCGAAGGCACGCAAGGCATCGGGGTGATCCTGGCACCGCAGGTCAAGGTGGCTGAGGCGATCATTGAGACCCTGCACTCCACGAAGCAGAACGTGTTGATCCAGAAGTTCATCGCCGAGAGCCGCGGGCGGGACATCCGAGCTCTGGTGGTGGGGGACCGCGTGGTGGCCGCAATGCGCCGGTCTGCTGCGGGCGACGAGTTCCGCTCCAACGTGCATCGAGGCGGATCTGTGGAGCCTGTCGAACTCGATCCCGTCTACGAACGAGCGGCTGTACGCTCGGCGCAAATCATGGGGCTCAGGGTCGCGGGCGTCGACATGCTCGAAGGAGACGATGGGCCTTTGGTGATGGAGGTTAACTCTTCACCCGGTCTGCAGGGGATCGAAGCGGCGACAAAGCTTGACGTCGCTGGCGCGATCATCGACTACATCGCCGGGCAAGTCGCTTTTCCCGAGATCGACGTTCGCCAGCGATTGACCGTTTCCACGGGTTATGGCGTCGCCGAGCTGAAGGTGCACGGTGCCGTCGACCTCGTGGGGAAGACCCTGGGCGACGCTGGTCTCTGGGAGCGTGACATCACGGTCCTCACACTCCACCGAGGGGTGAGTGTCATCCCCAACCCGCGCAAGCATGTGGTTCTGGAGGCCGAAGACCGCCTGTTCTGCTTCGGCAAACTGGAAGAGATGCGTTCGATGGTTCCTGAGCGGCGCCGCCGGCGCGCCAAGGTGCGTCGACTTCCCAGACAACCGCTCTCTGAGTGACGAAAACGCGGCAGGCCTCGTACGAGGCCTGCCGCGTTTTATCGAGCGCTAGATGGGTGCTCAGCGTGGACGCTGTGAGCGCACCTTCGTCGGGTCGATGCCCTTCGGGATGGGCAACGACGACAGAGACTGAGAGACGGAGTCGATACGACGAATAACCGCCGCCATCGTGGCCTTGTCGATGGACTTCGGCAGTTTCTTGATGGTCTTGGCGAGGTCGGCGATGGAGACTTCGTCATCTCCGTGTCCGACATAGAGGACGGTGACGGGAACACCGTGGGCAACGCGCTGTGCACGGCTGCGCTCTTCGTTGACGAGACGGGTGAGTCGGCCTCTGGCACCTTCACCCACGACAACAATTCCGCCGCGACCGATGGTGCGATACACCGCTTCCTGGGTCTTGGGGTTGATGCCGACAGGCGTCTCAGATGCCTGCCAGCGGCGTCCGAGGCTGGTGCTCAACACATGGCCAGTCGCGCCGGGCATGCCGTCGATCTTCATGTACATCGCGGATGTTGACATGCGCGTCATGAGGAACAGCGCACCCAGAACACCGAGCATGAGACCGGTGATGCCCCAAAGGATGAGTGTCCACACCTGGAAGGGGGGAATGAGGTAGCCGGCGACAAGTCCGAGAAGGACACCACCGACGAGGATCGCGACCTGTGCCCACGGCAACCACGGATATGCCTCACGTGTGAACCGGAAGAGGGACTTGATCTGGGAGAAGAACCCAGGACGCTTTTCGGGTTCAGGAGCACGCTTTGCCATGAGGACCAGCCTACCGAGTCTGGGAGCCTGCTGACGCCGTCGTTCGCGTGAAGCGGAGCAGAATGTGCGGCACTGCTTCTGCACGACCGGCGATAGGCACGAAACTTGTGCGCTTCGGACCGGTACCGCACCTGCCGTGATGGATCTTGCGGTGTGATGGCCGCATGGGAGATACCGAGGGAGGCGACACCAGGGGTGCGCCGCTGATTCCAGGGGCGCACCGTGTGGTGCGGGTGCTCGACACGAAGGAAGGCCCTTTTGCTGGAACGCTGGTGACGCGGGGCGATGGCGTGGCTGTGCGGGTGGGAACGGCGATCTTGGCCGGCTGGAAGGGGTGGGCCTTCGCGGGGTCGGAGCATGTCGCCGCACCGCTGGACGTGAGTCGTTGCCGTGGCGGACACGATGTGTTGTTGCCGTGGTGCACCGAGACGGTCACGCTGTTCTTGATTCGTCGGAGAGCGGGCGGGAACGACCTGAGCGCGGGGGAGCGCACCACCCTGATAATCAGTCTGCTTCGTGGGATCGATGAGCTGGGAGGAGACGAGAACGGGCACGAAGGCAAATGGTGGCTGACCGATGGTGGCCGTCCTCTCTTCGTCTTTGGTGCGGGGGTGGAGGCTCGGGCCGGCGTTTCCGAGATTCTCGACCAGATGGAGTCGCAGAGCACCGACAAGTTGCTGAATCGGACGCTCGGAGCCGTACAAAGCGGCCTGGCGAAGGCTGCCGCACAACCGCGGGTCCCGCATCGACTGTTGGAGGCGTGGGAGCAAGAGCTGTTAGACGTGGCCGCACCGCAGCCACTGGTGCGTGACTCCCATGCTCCCGAGCTGGCGAGGGATGTGGCGAGAGCGGTCGCACCCCGCCCCGTGAGCTCAGAGGGCGACGAACGAGGACTGCGAGCGAGCCGCTCACGCGGGGCTGGACGGAAACGTACGGCCAGCCACGACACATTTATCGGACGCATGCTCGCCAAATCTGGCTCGGTCGTACTGCACGGAGTGCGCGTCATCGTTGGCGCGCGCGATCGACGCCTTTCCCGCTCCCCCCGCGGGGCGTCGAAACCTGCGGTGCATGGGCGTCGTTCCCGGATGCGAGTGGTAGCGATCGCCGCCACCGCCGGTGCGGCAGTGCTCATCGCAGGGTTGCTCTGGCCGGATGCAGACGCAGACGTCGTAGACACAAAGCCGTCGCCAGCGGCAGCCACGACAGCGGCTCCGCCAGAGACACAAGACGGCGCAGAATCGACTGCTGTTGATCTGCCTGCGGAAACCACCCCGCCAGCAGAGGAGAGCCCAGCACAGGCGGTGCCGCGGCTGCTGAACACGATTGATGCCTGTCGCGAGAAATCAGATTCAGCCTGCGCTGCGGCTATTGCTGGTGAGCCCAGCGGCGTCATAGACGCCCTCGCATCGGTGAACACCGACTCGGCAACTGCAACGTTGGTCGATCAGTACGGGGACGTCGCTGTCATCAGACTCGCGACCACTACAGCCATCACGGACGAAGCGCAGAGTTCATCCGGCGATGCTGTGGAGCTGATGATCGTGCTTGTCCGCTCGGACGAAAAATGGCTGATCCGCGACGTCTATAACGTCGCGGATCAGCCAGATTAGTACTGAGCTCGTGCGAGGGTCAGGCTCCGAGCTGACCAGCGAACGCGGCAGCCTCGAGGCGCGCCTTCATAGCGCCGAGGAAGCGTGCGGCGTCGGCACCATCGATGATCCGGTGATCGTACGAGAGCGCCAAGTACACGTAGGACCGGACGGCGATCGCGTCTGCGCCCCCGACCTTGACCAGCCCAGGTCGCTTCACGACAGTTCCGGTGCCGAGGATCGCGGACTGAGGCAGGAAGACGACAGGGGTGTCGAACAACGCGCCGCGCGAACCTGTGTTGGTCAGCGTGAACGTGCCGCCAGCGAGCTCGTCTGGCTTGAGCTTGTTGTCGCGCGTACGTGCGGCGAGATCAGCGATTTCGTGAGCAATCTGCGCGATGTTCTTCGAGGCAGCGTCACGCAAGACCGGGGTAAGCAGTCCGCGCTCCGTGTCGACAGCGATCGATACGTTCTCGCTGGCGGGGTAAACGATGTCTTCGCCGTCGACCGTCGCGTTGACAATCGGGAACGCCTGCAAAGCTTCTGCCGTGGCCAGGGCGAAGAACGGCAGGAACGACAGCTTGTCGCCTGTCTTCTCCAAGAACGAGGCCTTGACGCTGTCGCGGTACTCGGAAAGCGCAGTGACATCGACCTCGACGACAGTCGTGAGCTGAGCGGTCTGCTGCATCGACTCCACAGCGCGCTTGGCGAGAACCTTGCGCAGACGTGACATCGGCTGCTTCGTGCCACGCAACGGCGAAACCTCAAGCGGAGCGGGCGCTGGTGCACTCACTGCTGCCTGTGCTGGGGCGGCGGATGCTGCTTCTGCCGCGTTGAGCACGTCTTCCTTGCGGATGCGACCCCCCACACCGGTGCCGGTAACGGAAGCAAGGTCAACGCCCTGCTGCGATGCCAGGCGACGAACCAGTGGCGTCACGTAAAGGTTGTCGTTGTCGGTCGGCAACGCCAGCTTCGACGTTTCTGCGACAGGTGCCTCAGCCTTGGGTGCTTCAGCCTTCGGTGCTTCGGCAGCAGGTGCTTCAGCCTTGGGCTCTTCTGCTGCAGGTGCCTCCGCCTTGGGGGCCTCTTCGGCCGGTGCAGCCGACGGGGCAGCACCAGAGCCGACGCGGGCGAGAACAGCGCCGACGGCGACGGTCTCGTCTTCGCCAGCCACGATCTCCTGCAGCACTCCGGCGACGGGCGACGGAATCTCGGTGTCGACCTTGTCGGTCGAGATCTCCAAGAGAGCTTCGTCGACTTCGATCTTGTCGCCGACCTGCTTGAGCCAGCGGGTCACTGTGCCCTCTGTGACGCTCTCGCCGAGCTCTGGGAGCACGATGTCTGTCGCGTCGCCTGCAGGTGCAGCCTCGGCAGCAGGCTCTTCTGCGGCCGGCGCAGGGGTGGGTTCTGCTGGTGCTTCTTCGGCAGCGGGTGCCTCTTCGGCAGCGGGCGCTTCGGCAGCGGGTGCGTCATCGGACGTTGCCGCTGCGCTTCCGTCGCCAATGCGCGCGAGGAGGGCGCCGACCTCGATCGTCTCGTCTTCGGCAACGAGAATTTCCTCGATAACGCCGGTGACGGGGGAGGGGATCTCGGTGTCGACCTTGTCGGTCGAGATCTCGAGCAGGCCCTCGTCCGCCTGAACGGTGTCGCCCACCTGCTTGAGCCAGCGGGTGACCGTACCCTCTGTGACGCTCTCGCCGAGAGCGGGGAGGACCACGGATGTGCTCATGACTCAGTCTCCTTCAGGAAGTTGTATGACGCTTGTCTAGCTTAGTGACTCAGACACCGGTTGGTGCTCAGAGGGCGTGCAGAGGCTTTCCGGCGAGGGCCAGGAAGGCCTCTCCGAGCGCCTCGCTCTGGGTTGGATGGGCGTGAAGCAGGGGGGCAATATCTTCCGGGTGTGCTTCCCAAGCGACAGCGAGCTGTCCCTCTGTGATGAGTTCGCCCACGCGATCGCCAAGCAAATGCACTCCGATTACGGGCCCATCCTTCAGGCGCACTACCTTGACGAGACCACCCGTAGCGATGATCTCGCTCTTGCCATTTCCTGCCAAATTGTATTCGTATGCGACGACGGCTTCGCTTCCGTGCGTCTCGATGGCCGCAGCTTCTGACACACCGACCGAGGCAACTTCTGGACTCGAGTAGGTGACCTTGGGAATCTGCACGTCGGGGATGTTGACTGGCGACAGCCCGGCGATGCGTTCCGCAACGGCGATACCCTGCTGGAATCCGCGGTGCGCGAGCTGCAAGCCAGGAACGATGTCGCCCACGGCCCACACACCGGGTACCCCGGTGCGCAGGTTGTCGTCCACAGAGACGAATCCACGGTCAAGTGTGACGCCCGCTTCTTCGAAACCGAGATCTGCCGTGGCTGGTCCGCGTCCGACCGCCACCAAAAGGTAGTCGGCGGTGAACTCTTTACCGTCTTCCAGGGTTACCGTCACAGAAGAGTCGTCTTGGACGACACTCTGGAATCGCACACCGAGCGAATACTGAATGCCGCGGCGGCGGAACGCCCGCTCCAGCCCCTTGCTCATGGCGATGTCTTCGTTGGGCACGAGGTGGGGCAGCGCTTCAATAATCGTCACTTCGGAACCGAATGAGCGCCAAACGCTCGCAAACTCCACTCCGATGACGCCGCCACCCAGAATGAGCACTCGCTCGGGGATGACGTCGAGAGCGAGAGCATGCTCGCTGGTGAGCACACGCCCACCGATTTCGAGTCCGGGTAGTGACCGGCTGTATGAGCCGGTGGCCAACACGACGTCTGTTCCCACGTACACATCGTCACCGACACTGACAGTGCGGTCTGAGTTCAGTCGCCCCAGCCCCGACACAGTTGTAATCCCGCGCGCCTTGATAAGACCCTCGAGCCCTTTGAACTTTTTGGCAACGATCCCTTCGCGGTAGTTGCGCACGCCTTCAGGATCGATGCCGTCCAAGCGTGCCGTTACGCCGAAGGCCGCCGCATCCCGCACGTTCTCTGCCACCTCGGCTGCGTGCAACAACGCCTTGGTGGGAATGCACCCACGGTGCAAGCAGGTTCCGCCGACCTTGTCTTTCTCAATCAGCGCGACCGACTTGCCGAGCTCGCTCGCTCGTAAAGCGGCGGCGTATCCGCCACTGCCGCCGCCCAAGACGACGATGTCGTAGGTGTGGGTTGTCATATGTCATGCCTCCGTGTGGGATGCTGCGGCGAAGGCGACGATCGATCGGACCATCGCCCCGGTGGGGCCCTTCTCAATGAAACCGTAGGGTGAGCCGCTGTGCTCGCCAGACCCGGCGATGTCGAGGTGAAGCCAGGGGATCTGCGGCGCGTCCTCTGCCTCAGAGACGCGTCCGACGAACCGACGAAGGAAAAGACCGGCAAAGGATGCTCCGCCCATGCGGTCTCCCATGTTCGCGTTCTGCATGTCTGCGATGGGCGAGTCGAGCAACTCTTCCATGTGTGCTGGCAACGGCATGTGCCAAGCCAGCTCGTCGGCCTGCTTGGCGGCGGCGAGGAATTCGGTGACCGAGTCGTCATCGCCGAACACGCCGGTGTGGCGGTGGCCAAGAGCTGCCACGATAGCGCCGGTGAGGGTTGCCACGTCGATGATCACGTCCGGGTGCTCGCGGCTTGCGGCGACCAAACCGTCGGCGAGTACGAGTCGTCCTTCAGCGTCGGTGTTCTGCACTTCCACCGTTTTGCCATCCAGGATGCGGATGACGTCGCCTGGGCGTAGCGCACGCCCTGATGGCATGTTGTCTGTAATGCAGAGCCATGCAGTGACATGCACAGGAAGCTCGAGAGCGGCAATGGCGCGAATTGCCGCGAGAGAGGTTGCTGCCCCGGCCATATCGAACTTCATGCCGACCATCGACGCCGCTGGCTTGAGCGAGAGTCCACCGGTGTCGAACGTGATGCCCTTACCGACAAGCGCGATGTGACGACCCGCGTTGGCGGGAGAGTAGTCCAGACGTACGAGCCGAGGAGGGCGGTCAGATCCTTGGCCGACTCCGAGGATGCCGCCGAAACCCTGCTCGGCGAGAGCAGCTTCGTCGAGGATCTCGACAGAGACGTTCAGATCGGCAACGCTTTCGGCGGCACTTTCTGCAAGTTGAGCCGGGCTCTGCCACTCGGCCGGGGTGTTTACGAGATCTTTGACGAGCGCGACTGCTTCGCCGACGATCTGAGCGCGGGCGACCTCTTCATCTTCGATGACCGCATGAAGGGTGACGGCGCTGGCGCGCGGCTTGCCCTTATCTGTGCGGTAGCCATCGAACCGGTGACCACCAAGGACCGCGCCTTCCGCTGCGGCGGCGGCAAACTGCTCGAGTCCCTCTGCGAGCCCGAGAGCCACATGATCAAAGCCGGTGAGCGAGCGCAACGCGACGCCGACTGCTCCTCGTACGGCTGCCGCATCTGGTGCTGAGCCAGCGCCGACAACGGCGAACGGCAACGTCGTGATCTCCGGCGCATAAACGCGGGCAAAGGAGCCAGCAGCGCCGGTGAAGCCGATCCCGGCGAGCGTGTCAGCGAGGCCGGGGTAGCTAGCCAGCGCTTGTGCGGACTCAGGAAGCGCGGAGACGACGAGCACTGCGGCATCTGCAGCGCTTCCGGGGAACTGATCGTGGGTACGCGAGAGCACAGGAAGCGTCATACCTCCATCCTAGGATCTTCGCGGCGGCATGGTCGTGCGCAAGCGGGCGTGTGTGTTCGCTCTCAGCATGATGCGCCGCGCCCCCGCCTGCTCACGTGCTCGTAGCATGGAGGACATGCCCCTCTCCGGTGATATCTACGAACGCGTCGCGAATGCGCCGGTGGTGCCGCACGGTCTTCCTCTAGTGGTCCTTCTCACTGGTTTTACCGATGCTGGCAGCGCGGTGACAGGCCTCATCGACCATCTCAGGGAGACCGCTTCTCCTGAGCCGGTTGTCGTGTTCGACAACGACATGCTGCTCGACTATCGCGCTCGGCGACCTGTGATTTCGTTCGACCAAGATCACCTGACCGAATTTCGTCCTTCTCGCCTCGAGCTCTCGCTCGCGACCGATGCGCTAGGACGCCCATTCCTTCTGCTTTCGGGATACGAACCGGACTTCGCCTGGAACAGGTTCGCAGACGCCGTTTTGGATTTGGCGACTCAATTTGGCGCCTCTGGCTTGCACTGGGTGCACTCCATCGCAATGCCGGTGCCACACACACGTCCGATTGGTACGACCGTCAGCGGCAACCGCCGCGAGATGACTGTTGCGCACTCGGTGTGGCGTCCGCGCACCCAGGTGCCGGCGACTGTGGGGCATCTCCTCGAGTTCCGTTTCGTCGAGCGAGGTGACAGTGCAGTGAGTTTCGTCCTGCTTGTGCCGCACTATCTCGCCGAGACAGAGAATCCCGATGCCGTTATCACCGCCGCTGAGCGGTTGATGGCCTCGACAGGCCTGGTATTGATGCTCGACGCTGTGCAAGAGCGACGGACCGACTACTTGGCTCGAGTCGATGAGCAGGTCGCGGGAAACGATGAGCTTCAAGAGATGGTGCACAACCTCGAACGTCGCTATGACGCCTACATGGCGGGACGAAACCCGGATGACGACTCATACGATGAGGGCGGTTTCAGTGAGCGAGACCTTCCGAGCGCTGACGAACTTGCGGCAGAGCTTGAGCGCTACCTGGCCTCGAGGCCCTCTGGTGACGACGAAAAGCCCTCCAGGGGCTAACACGATTTCTGCGTAACTTCGTCAGAATGCGTGCGCATCGCCGTACGTGTGAGATACTAGGACTCTGACCCGTTGTCAATCAGTGTTTTCGAATGCTGGACTTGACAAGGGTCTTACTAGTGTCCGAAATGTCCCGAGGCTACTCAGCAGCCCCGTGAAAGGCGAAACGTGACTCCTGCCACGACGAAGAAAACCCGGACGAAGAAGGCTGCCGAAGACACGACTGCCGACGCTCCGGTTCAGGCTGATGCGCCCGAGAAGCCAGCGCCCTTGAGCGCGGCTAAGCGCGCCGCCGCAAAGCGCGCCCCGGTTAAAAAGAAGAAGTCCGAGGACATCGTCGAAGATGACGAGGCCCCCGCGGTAAGTGCGGCTGACGAGGACGAGGACGAGGACGCCAAGCCGAAGTTCACGGAGCCGTTGCCAACTGGCGCCATTGTCATCTCGTCGAACGACGATGAAGATGTGCCGGTCTACTCGACCCAGATCACAGGCGCAACGGCCGACCCTGTCAAGGATTACCTGAAGCAGATCGGAAAGGTCGCTCTACTGAACGCGGCCGAAGAGGTCGAGCTCGCGATGCGTATCGAAGCTGGCCTGTTCGCTGAAGAGAAGCTCTCCGCAATGACGGCCGCTGAGAAGACGAGCCAGCTCGGTCTCGATTTGCAGTGGGTTGCTCGCGACGGACAGCGTGCGAAGAGTCACCTTCTCGGTGCAAACCTTCGTCTCGTGGTCTCGCTTGCAAAGCGCTACACCGGACGCGGCATGCAGTTCCTGGATCTGATCCAGGAGGGAAACCTCGGTCTCATTCGTGCGGTGGAGAAGTTCGACTACACCAAGGGCTTCAAGTTCTCGACCTACGCCACCTGGTGGATTCGTCAGGCGATCACGCGCGCTATGGCAGACCAAGCCCGCACCATCCGCATCCCTGTGCACATGGTCGAGGTCATCAACAAGCTGGCCCGCGTACAGCGCCAGATGTTGCAGGATCTCGGTCGCGAACCCACTCCGGAAGAGCTCAGCCGTGAGCTTGATATGACCCCGGAGAAGGTCGTTGAGGTGCAGAAGTATGGTCGCGAGCCCATCTCCTTGCACACCCCGTTGGGTGAAGACGGAGACAGCGAATTCGGTGACCTCATCGAAGACACTGAGGCAGTGGTCCCCGCTGACGCAGTGGGCTTCACCATGTTGCAGCGTCAGCTGGAGCAGCTGCTCGACTCGCTCTCCGAGCGGGAGGCTGGCGTTATCCGGATGCGTTTCGGCCTCGGTGATGGTCAGCCGAAGACGCTGGACCAGATCGGCGACACCTTTGGTGTGACGCGTGAGCGTATTCGTCAGATCGAATCCAAGACCATGGCGAAACTGCGTCATCCGAGCCGCTCGCAGTCGCTGCGGGACTACCTCGAATGAGCGAGGCGAACGACGGTAAAGCGCTCGAGACGAGCGTTGGCGGCAAGAACTACGCGCGCATTCCGCTGCGTACTCGCGTTGTCATGCCCGAAGACGACCTTGACGCGATCATCACGGAGTACGCAAAAGATCACGTCGAGCCGGGCGACCTGCTTTTCGTGACAGAGAAGATCGTGGCGATCACGCAGGGACGCTCATATCGACTCGACGAGATTGAGCCGCGCAAGCTCGCTCTGTTTCTCTCCAAATATGTGACTCGTACGCCGTACGGCATCGGGCTCGGCATGCCGGAGACGATGGAGATGGCTTTGCGGGAGTGCGGCACTCCGCGCATCCTGTTTGCGTCTGCTGTTGCGGCGGTAACCAAGGCTTTCGGTAGGCGTGGTGATTTCTACCGCATTGCGGGAGACAAAGCCCGCGCGATCGACGGTCCGACCAAGCACACCATCCCGCCCTACAACGAGGCAGTTGTGCTCGGACCCCGAGACCCTGACGGCGTGGCAGCACGTGTGAAGGCGCTGATTGGTGGCCAGGCAGAAGTAGCCGTCGTGGACATCAACGACCTTGGCGGCAACATTTTGGGTTCGACCCTCGACAAAGATGGCGAGAACCGGCTGTTGAAGATTCTCGGAGATAATCCGCTGGGTCAGGGTGTGGAGTCGACTCCGCTCGGTATCGTGCGCGCGGTCTAACCCACCCCAGAGACAAAGAGGAAGGCCCCGGATGCATGCATCCGGGGCCTTCCTCTTTGTTCAGAAGCCGATGACCTCGCGATAACGAGGCTTGTGGCCGGTACGAATGCCAGTGACACTCGGCTTGTTCTCGTAGACACCGGCGCCCCAGTTGCCCTCAACGAGCACGGGCCCGTCAGGGGAGACCACGATGTCCCAGCCGACGTACTGCACCTGCGGCACAACGCGGGCTACCTGATCGATGAACTCTCTGACCTGATCCATGTGCGGAAGCTGGAAGTCCGCAATCCGGAAGCCTGAGTCTGGATGGGTCTCGTACACGTGACCGTGGGAATCGTAACCGGCTCCCGCGGCACGCCCGTTTGCGTCGAGCATTGTGTAGAACCCGCCGAAGGTCATTTGGTCACTGACAGCGCCGCGACCGAACTTTTGCGCGATGGCGAGGATATGTGCCTTCTCGCCATCGAAAAAGGCAGTGATTCTGGTCGTATTCACGGTTCCAGGGCACACCGCCGCGAGAGCGTCGTGCTGACGAATCACTTCTTCGATGAGAAGTTCGCCGCGGCTGAGAAGTCCGCGATGAAACTCATCCCAATCTTCAATCTCCGCAGCGTGGTAGCGGTGCACACCGGTGCCAGCCTGTCCGACCGGCTCTTTGGTGACGATGGTGCCAAGGCGCTGGGTGAGCTCACGCACGGCATCAGCGTTGCCTTCTTCGACGACCATCCATTCGCGGTTCAGATGCGCAGAGAACTGCTTATCGAACTCGACTTTGTCTTGGAAGATCCACCGGTAGTCCGGGTGGTCGTAACGCTGCGAGAGCTGATTCGACACGGGGTGTGTCATATACGTTTCGCGCTCTTCTTTACTGAGCATGGCGAAGTCGTAGTCGATGTAGTCCTGGAAACCCACGTTGTGACGTGCGGCTGACCAGAGCATATCGACGACGATGGCTGGAACGGCTTTTCCATGCTGCTCGGATGCTTCTTTGGCGCGTTCCACCACCGATCCGACATCGATACGACGGGCACGTCCCAGCAGATAACGGATGCGGGGCGCGAGAGAAAGACGAGACATAAGGCTCCAGGGTTGGGGTCCCCACCAGTCTACGGTGGCATGGGATTCTCACCTGGGAGGCGGAAGCTAGGGTGGAAGGCGTGTGTGAGACGACTTCTAGCTCCCTGCCGCACGCGATCATCTCGCGATCTGCGCTTTCCGCAGCGGCATCGGCCGCTGTGAGGGCTGGCGGGACGGTCGCTGACCTGCGGCGCGATGCGTGGGGCCACGGCGTTTTGGCCGTCGCCCAGGCGGTCGTTGCTGCCGGTGCAGGGAGCGTGCTTGTCGATGCACCGGGAGAAGTCGAGGCGCTGCGTCTTGAGGGGATCACGGCGGCGACCACCGGTAGGCCCGATATGGATTCGTCGGTACTTTACGGTCTGCCTGACGAGAGCGGCGTCGTTGCCACGCGCCCCGTGATGCGGTTGACCGGTCACGTGATGTCGATCAAGCGACTGCAACCGGGTGATGCTGTGTCGTACGGGTACACCTTCCGTGCTGCCGAGGAGACCAGCGTGGCGCTGGTGACAGGCGGCTACGCGCAAG
This sequence comes from Microbacterium sp. NPDC076768, assembly GCF_040687205.1. Classification (NCBI taxonomy): domain Bacteria; kingdom Bacillati; phylum Actinomycetota; class Actinomycetes; order Micrococcales; family Microbacteriaceae; genus Microbacterium; species Microbacterium sp. NPDC076768. The sequence continues at coordinate 909,369 of NZ_JBFBMU010000002.1, read as the reverse complement.
GAATCGCACGCGCGCTCGGTAACAAAGCCGCCGTAGAAATTGATGGCGTTGCGATGCCCATCGTGGGAAGGGTCGCTATGGATGTCTGCGTGGTCGATGTTGGGAATTCAGACACGCAGATCGGCGCTGAGGCAACGTACTTTGGGGGAGAGGGGCCAGCAATGGCCGGCCTTTCGCGCTGGGCTGCGGTCACTGGCATGAAGCCAGCGGAGCTCATCACCGTCGCCGGAACGCACGCGGTGCGGAGGTGGGAGTCATGAGGCGTCCTGAGCTTCGTGTGAGCGAAGGAACCTTTCGCGCCAATATCGCGGCGGTACGCAGGCGCATGGCGCCGTCCTCTTTGATGTTGGTACTCAAAGATGATGCCTACGGCCACGGGCTCGATTGGGCTGTGCGGGCGGCGGAGAACTCCGGGGTCGACCTATTCGGCAGCTACGACGTCCGCAGCGCCCTAGCGGTTCGCAGAGTCATCGAAGGCGACGCCGGGATCTTTGCCTGGGCCACTTCTACCGATGCAGAGATCGATGAGGCGTTGCTTTCGCGCATTGATCTCGGTGTGGGCACGATGGAGTACCTCAGGCGCATCGTCGCGAGGGCCCAAGTTCTCGGTGTTCCCGCCCGCATTCACCTCAAAATTGACACCGGTCTGCACCGCAACGGCATCCTTGCCGACGACTGGGCCGCCGCGGTTGCTATGGTCCGCGCGGCTGAGCGCGCTGGTCTCATCGATTTGAAGGGCGTGTGGAGTCACATCGCCGAAGCCAGCGATGCCGAAGATGACACCGCTCAGGCTGCTTTCTTGCGCGCTGTCCGTACAGTTGGCGAATCCGGCGCAATGCCAGAAGCCCTTCACCTCACTGCGTCTGCTGCGTCGTGGTGGCGCCCTGAGCTCCGCGGGACTGTGTCGAGGGTGGGCGCCTTTTGTTACGGTGTCCGCTCGGCCGATGGCCCAGAGCTAGAGGGAATTCGCCCTGCCGCTAGTCTTGTGGCCTTCGTTGCAGGTTTCGACGGCGACCAGGCGCGCATTGGCATCGGGAGTTTCGATGGGCTGCCATCCACGCTCGCGGGTGCAACCGTCGGCACCTCAAGTGGGCCGGTCACGCTGACCTCTGTCGGTTTCACTGACTCCTCAGTGAATTGCTGGCCCGGTGCACGCGTGGGCGATGAAGTCGTGCTGTTCGGGCCAGGGGCACACGGAGAGAGTTCGGCGACCACTCTTGCCGAGCGGATTGATACCGTCGGCGAAGAGATCCTTACCCGGCTTACCCCGCACGTGCGCAGAGTAGCGGTCGATTGACCGCCCTCTGCGATGAAGCGCGTTAGACCGCTTCGATGAGACGTGCGGTCTCGTCGTGCCAGCTGGTGGCAACGGTGCGGAGCTTCTCTTCGTACTTGCGGCCATGGTGTGCGCAGAACAGGAGCTCTGATCCGTTGACCTCAGCCGCAATGTAGGCCTGAGCGCCACACGAGTCGCAGCGGTCGGCTGCGGTCAGACGGAACTCGATGGTGGAGGTGTCACGTTCGGTCGTTGCGTTCATCTCGGTGCCTCCTCGGGTGTCGGCTTCGCTGGTGATTCCGTCAATACAACCACGCCCTACGCTGGCGCATGCCCGGTTTACGGCGTGTTTCGCTCAGCGCGTACGTGCGCCGCCTGATCTAGAGGCCAACGGGGGTGTCTGCGGTCGCGATGCGACGAGCGAGATTAGACTCGGAAATTGTGAATGCCGAGTACTCCGCCCATCATCTCCAGGTGCTTGAAGGCCTTGAGGCCGTTCGCAAGCGCCCAGGAATGTACATCGGGTCCAATGGATCGCCTGGGCTCATGCACTGCCTGTGGGAGATCATCGACAACTCTGTCGACGAGGCAGTCGCAGGCAACGGCACCAAGATCGACATCATCTTGCACTCAGACGGCAGCGTCGAGGTGCACGACCGCGGTCGAGGGATCCCCGTTGACGTCGAACCGCGTACCGGTCTCACCGGGGTCGAGGTGGTGTACACGAAACTGCACGCCGGAGGAAAGTTCGGCGGCGGTTCTTACGCAGCCTCTGGCGGTCTGCACGGTGTGGGTGCTTCTGTGGTGAACGCCCTCTCAGAGCGGCTCGATGTCGAAGTAGACCGCGGCGGCAAGACATACGCCATGTCGTTCCACCGCGGCGAACCAGGCGTCTTCACTGACACGGGGGAGAAGCGGCCAGACGCTCCCTTCACGCCATTCCAAGACAACAGCGAGCTTCGCATCATCGGAAAGGCACCCCGCGGTGTCACCGGTACTCGCGTGCGGTATTGGGCTGATCGACAGATCTTTACGAAGGACGCGGCGTTCCAGCTCGCCGAGTTGGAAACCCGAGCCCGTCAAACGGCGTTCCTTGTTCCCGGTCTCGAGATTGTCGTCGCTGACAAGCGCCCGAACCGTCCATCCGCAGCAGAGGTCGATGCAGACGGCCAGACTTCCGACGAGTTCGTAACCTCATACCTTTACGAGGGCGGGATCTCCGAGTTCGTCGACTATCTTGCGATTGACCCGCCCGTCACGGATAACTGGCGTATTCAGGGCGAAGGAACGTTCAAAGAGACGGTTCCTGTGTTGCAGGCAGACGGCCACATGGTCGCGACCGAAGTCGAGCGAGTGTGCGCCGTCGACATCGCTCTGCGCTGGGGGACCGGCTACGACACCAGGGTGCGTTCGTTCGTGAACATTATTGCGACTCCTAAGGGCGGTACACACCAGCAGGGGTTCGAGCAGGAGCTCCTCAAGGTGCTCCGTACGCAGGTCGAACAGAACGCCCGTCGGCTCAAGGTCGGCAACGACAAGCTTGAAAAGGACGACGTCCTCGCCGGCCTTACAGCGGTGCTCACGGTGAATGTTCCCGAGCCGCAGTTCGAGGGGCAGACGAAGGAGATCCTCGGCACGCCTGCCGTTCGTCAGATCGTCGCACAGGTGATCCGTAAGGATCTCGCCGCGCGCTTCAGTTCCACCAAGCGTGACGACAAGAACCAGGCATCTCAGCTACTCGACAAAATCGTCTCAGAGATGAAGGCACGCCTTTCCGCGCGTGCTCACAAGGAGACTCAGCGTCGCAAGAATGCGCTTGAGTCTTCTACGTTGCCCACCAAGCTCGTCGACTGCCGAGCAAATGAGGTCGAGCGCAGCGAGCTTTTCATCGTTGAGGGTGACTCCGCCCTTGGTACGGCGAAGAACGCGCGCAACAGTGAGTTCCAAGCGTTGCTTCCCATCCGGGGAAAGATCCTCAACGTCCAGAAGGCATCGATCGGCGACATGCTTTCCAATACGGAGTGCGCATCGATCATTCAGGTGATCGGCGCAGGCTCAGGACGAAGCTTCGACATCGACGCTGCGCGCTACGGCAAGATCATTCTGATGAGCGATGCAGACGTCGACGGTGCGCACATCCGCACGCTCTTGCTGACCTTGTTCTTCCGCTATATGCGTCCGTTGATCGAACACGGTCGCGTGTTTGCTGCTGTTCCCCCGCTCCACCGAATCATCGTGATGAATCCGGGGTCGAAGCCAAACGAGACGATCTACACCTATAGCGAACTTGAAATGCAGAAGCTGCTCGCAAAGCTGCGCAAGGCAGGAAAGCGCTGGCACGAGCCGATTCAGCGGTACAAGGGTCTGGGTGAGATGGATGCCGAGCAATTGGCAAACACCACAATGGACCGGTCAGGACGTCTACTCCGACGAGTGCGGATGGAAGATGCAGAAGCCGCTGGTCGCATGTTCGAACTGCTGATGGGAAACGAAGTGGCTCCGCGCCGCGAGTTCATCATCGAGTCTTCTGATCGGCTGTCGCGCGAGTCGATCGACGCGTAAAACGCAAGCTCTCGGATGTGCTGGGGCGCACGACATACGCAGATGAGCGGATCGGCGTCACCCGCAATGGGAGGCTCGCCGCAGTGTTGTTCAGCGTGGCTGATTTGGAAGCCCTTGAAGAGTGCGCAGCTAACCGTTACGGTCGTGCGTGCCGCGCATCGCCGCGAAATCTACGACCGGTAGCGCCTGATTCTCGCGGCTTTGCTCCTCATAGCGATCGCGCCGGTCTCTTCTCCCGGACGGCGAAGCGCGTCACGTCGGTGTAAGCGCTCAATTGGACGCTCGTTGTGATCTTCGTCCCGCTCGTGGGACCTCTATACCAGCGTGCGTCCGATACTTCCGATGACGCCATCGATGGGTTGGCCGGAAGCATCTCTCCGTGCGCCGGCCTCTGGGAGCTTGCGCACAGCGCCCGTCGGATCTACCGCCTGCGCCGGCGCGATGCCGACCCATGCGACCGTGAGCCGGTCTTCGCCCTTGAGGAAGGAATGCACGCGAACGCCTCCGGTTGCTCGTCCCTTCGCCGGATACTCCGTGAAGAACGACACTTTGGCTCGGCCAGGGTCCGTGCCAGGCAAGATGCTCTCTCCACCGGAGACTGTGGCTACCACAGCCTCTGACTCTGGCGCGATCACGCCAAAGAACAGAACAGTGGCACCTGCGCCCAGCTTGATGCCTGCCATGCCGCCTGCCGCTGCGCCTTGGGGGCGTACCGTCGAAGCAGAGAAGCGCAGCAAACGGGCATCCGTGGTCACAAAGACCAGGTCTGCATCGTCAGGCGCTTCGGCCGCACCGACAAGAGCATCGCCCTGTTTCAGACTGATGACCTCGACATCGGGGCGCGCAGGAAGAGCGCTGGGCACGATCCGCTTCACCGTGCCTTGCGCTGTGCCGAGTGCGACGGGAACATCGCTGTCGAACCGGACAAAGCCAACGACGCGTTCTCCCTTGGTCGTAATTCCGAGGTAGTCGCGAAGCGGTGCTCCCGCAGCGAGTTGCACGGAGGTCGCTGGCACTGACGGAAGGTCGACGGGGGAGAACCTCACCACCCTGCCGAGGCTCGTAAGAGCGCCGAGCTCCGCGCGCACTGTCGTAGAGACGGTGGTCTGGATGGCATCGTGCTTGCTACGCCGTGCGGGGATGCTGAGCTCTTGGCCTTCGCTGAGATCGACTCTGACGGTGCGCCCTGTCGTCGAAAGTACGAGAACAGTCGGGGCATCGGCGATCTGCAGGTCAGCGGTGCCCTTTGTAGCCCGCGGCTTGGGTGGTGCGGCATTCATCAGCAGCGTGCGGCGAGGGGTTCCGTACGCCTCTGCAGCGGCATCGAGCTCTTTAGCTACGGCTGCGCGCAACAACACAGGGCTTGCGAGTAGTTCACGCAGAGCCGCAATCTCGGCGAGCAATGCGTCGCGCTCCGCTTCGAGCTCAATGCGGGAGAATTTGGTCAACCGGCGAAGTCGCAGCTCGAGAATGTATTCCGCCTGCAACTCGCTGAGATCAAACACCGAACGAAGTCGTGCGCGTGCTTGCTCAGAGTCGTCGGAGGAACGGATGACCTGAATGACTTCATCGATGTCGAGAATCGCGACGAGGAGACCCTCGACCAGGTGGAGGCGCTCTTCTCTGCGCATCAGACGGTACCGACTACGACGAGTGATGACCTCGAGGCGGTGGCCGACGTAGACGCTCAGCATCTCTTTGAGGCCGAGCGTGCGCGGCTGACCCTTGACGAGTGCGACGTTGTTGATGCTGAAGGAGTCTTCTAGCGGCGTCAGACGGTAGAGCTGGTCAAGAACAGCCTGCGGGTCGAAGCCGGTCTTGATCCCGATCGCGACACGAAGCCCGTGGTTGCGATCGGTGAGGTCGGTGACGTCACTAATGCCCTGCAGTTTTTTGGACTGTACGGCGTCGCGAATCTTCTCGATCAGCCGCTCAGGACCCACCATGTAGGGAAGCTCAGAAACGATGATTCCGGTGCGTCGTGGACCCAGGGGCTCAATCGAAATCTTGCCCCTGACTTTCAAGGCGCCGCGGCCGTTCGTGTACGCATCCTTCACACCGTCCAGCCCCATCAAGATTCCTCCAGATGGGAAATCAGGACCGGGAACGAATTCCATCAGATCTTCGGTGGTGGCGTCGGGATTCTCGAGGAGGTGCGTGGCGGCAGCCACAACCTCGATGAGGTTGTGGGGCGCCATGTTGGTGGCCATACCGACAGCGATGCCGCTGGCGCCGTTTACCAGAAGGTTCGGGAACGCGGCGGGCAACACTGCGGGTTGCTGGAACTGACCGTCGTAGTTCGGAATGAAGTCGACGACATCTTCGTCGAGGTTCTCGGTGAGGGCGAGCGCCGACGCGGCGAGGCGAGCCTCGGTGTAGCGAGCCGCGGCCGGCCCATCGTCGAGTGAACCAAAGTTACCGTGGCCATCAATCAGCGGTACCCGCAGTGCCCACTCCTGAGCGAGCCGCACGAGTGCATCGTAGATTGCGGAGTCCCCATGCGGGTGAAGCTTTCCCATTACCTCGCCGACGACGCGGGCGCTCTTCACATGACCGCGATCCGGGCGCAGCCCCATCTCAGCCATCTGGTAAAGGATGCGCCGCTGTACGGGCTTCAGTCCGTCTCGGGCATCGGGCAGAGCGCGCGAGTAGATCACCGAGTAGGCGTATTCGAGGAAAGACCCCTGCATCTCCGTAGAGAGGTCGATGTCCTGGATGCGCTCCTCGACGGGTTCGGGCGGCGGAGTTTTCGGCATGGACTTCCTGAGGGCGTGCGGGAGCCTGTGTCAAACTGGCTCGGATGTCTTTTATGCTACCGTCCGAGTCGCCGACCGCCCGGAGCATCGTCGGGGTGGCGGACGACCTGTTCGCCGCGCTTCGCGGTGAATCCGAGGTGTATCCGCCTGCCCAATCCGTCGTATTGGTGGTCGTTGATGGCCTCGGCGCCATTAGTCTTCGCAGTCATGCGGGTCATGCTCGTGCGCTTACCGGGAGCATGACGAAGAAAGACGTCGCTCACTCGGTCTTTCCCTCCACGACCGCGGCCGCTCTGACCAGCATCGTGACAGGGGTGTGGCCCGGAGAGCATGGTCTGGTGGGGTACCAGGTACTGGACGCCCCAAGAGACATCCTGGTGAACCAGCTCAGCGGTTGGGAGAACGAAGGTATCGACCCGCTGACGTGGCAGGCGGCTCCCACCATCTTTGAACGCGCGCATGCGAACAGCCATCAGAGTTTTGCGGTGGGGGCGGCAGCCTATGCCCACAGTGGGTTTACGCAGGCCACGCTGCGGGGCGCGAAGTTCGTGCCCGCAACGACCCCTCGATCTCATGTCGAGACCGCGTACGAGATAGCGCAGTCCCACCCAGGTTCACTTGTCTACTGCTACTTGCCACAGGTAGACAAGGCCGGTCACAAACACGGAGTCGCCTCTGGCGAATGGGTAGCGGCGTTGGAAGATATCGACGCCGCGTTGGCCGCTCGCATACCGCCCGGCGTTGGCGTTCTAGTGACCTCAGACCACGGCATGATCGATGTCTCATCCAACCGACAGGTCGTGTTGGAAGAGCCGCATCTCGAGGGCATTCGCCATCTTGGTGGCGAGCCGCGAATGCTGCACGCCTACCTTGAACCCGAGGCGGACGCAGATGTGGTGACGACGCGAATGCGTGCTGACCTCGACGGTATGGCAGATGTCATCTCTCGTGAAGAGGCCGTGCAATCTGGGGTGTTTGGGCCCGTCGTCACCGAGGCGTCGGCGTCTCGCATCGGCGATCTCTTGGTTATCGCCAGGGGAGCATGGGCGCTATACGACGGCACAGCAGCAGATCAGAGAGCCCGTGGCATGGTCGGCCAGCACGGTGCTCTCACTCCGGAGGAACGAAACGTCCCCCTGGTGCGGCTCGGCGCATTCGCTCGCTGAGGCGCACGAAAGGCGAGGCCGTATGGACAGAACCTATTCGTCGGTACGAGCGCCGAAGACGATCTCATCCCACGAGGGCATTGCGTTTCTGCGACGCTTTCTTCCGCTTGATTCGTTCGGTTCCGGAGAGCTGGGCGCCTGTGCCTCGGGCTTTCGCGGCTCTTCCGGATCCTGATCGAAAGCATCGAAGAGCGAAATGGGGCTGGAGTCTGGGCGCTCCGCGTCTTCAGAATCGTCGACTAATGGTGCGGTTTCACGCTGTCCACGGCGGCGACGGAGCGCTTCGAGCAAGTCCGCCGTTTCCTGATTCGTCGTCGGGGAGGCTGGCGCGCGATTGATCGCTGCGTCTTGCGCTGCATCATCCGAGCGCGACGAGTGTGATTCTTCTTCCGCTTCAGAATCGGGGGAAGGAAGAAGTCTCGGACCGAATGCGCCGGAGTCGAAGCGGCTGTCGTCCTTGTAGGGCGACGTGACGCGGTCGGCTTCTACCGCCCGTAGCCGGGGGATGAGCCCTTCAGGTAGCGCGCCCTGGCGCGAGAGCTGCGTGGCATCGGAGTTCAGCGGGGAGAGGGCGCTGCGTCGAGGGTCAAAGCTCCACCGAGCGTCGTGTTCGACCTCGTTAGCCGTGAATTCGAGCTTGATGGTCCAGCCGGACTCTTCTTTCCAGCTTGCCCAGCGCTCAGAGGTCGCTTCGACCTCTGCGAGTTTTGCGCGCACGGCAACACCAAAAGTGGGCTGGGCGTCTGGCTCTACTTCACTGCCGATGAGGACAGGTACCGCAAGGGCCTGATCGATAACGTGCTCACGCTCGGCGAGTACGGGACCTTCAAATCTGGCGACATCTTCGAGACTGATTCCGAGAAGCTCGGACACTTCGACGGCGGTGAGACCAGCACGAATTTGCGCTTGGATATCACGCGGACTGGCGGCCAGCTTGTGCGCCGTCGGTTCGGCTTGTCTGGTGGCACGGCGGATCTCGCGCTGCAACATGTCATTGATGGGCAGCGCAAACCGCTCGCCCGACTCGGTCGCGAGTACGAGTACTCCTGCTTCGGTGCCGACGATGGTGACGTTTTCCATGCAAATGCCCCTCTGATGGGTGTGTGTTCATGGTGTCACGCACAGGACTCGATGGGCGGGAATACCCTGGGCGTGCCGTGAGTTTGACCTGTCGCACGGACGCGCATTTGCGTTATGCCGTTTGGTCGTGCAAACTATGGCCGCCGAATACCCGACGGCGCACCACCCACTCGCACCATGAAAGTGGAGATTTACCGAATGGCAACCGATTACGACGCTCCCCGAAAGAGTGAAGACGACTCCGAGTCGATCGAAGCGCTCAAGGAGCGTGTGCCGGACAAACTTTCCGGCTCAAGCGGAGACGAAGATTCCGACAACCCTGCGAGCTTCGACCTTCCGGGTGCCGACCTTTCCGACCTCGAGCTCGACGTCGTCGTGCTGCCTGCGCAGCAAGACGAGTTCACATGCATGAGCTGCTTCCTCGTGAAGCACCGCTCGCAGCTCGACCACGATGGCGCATCCGGACCGATCTGCAAGGAGTGCGCTGCGTAACAGCATCTCTGAGCGACCTCTTACGCGCCCCTGACCAGCGGTCAGGGGCGCGTTGTCGTTGTAGACGCGGGGAACCTCGTTGGTGTGAGGGCGTCGCAGAATCCGGTCAGAGCTCTTACTGCTGTGCTCTTACTGCTGTGCCACGCGGATTGCTGCCGCGAGACGATCCGGGGTGCGCGTGGAGATCGTCCAGGCTTCGACCGGGTCATCCTGGTCAAGGTTGGGGACGACGACAATCCCGTCGATGCCTCCGCGGATGAGATGCCATCCTCTCGCCGGAAGACCGGGGCCTCTGGCCTGACGAGCCTCTTCGCCTGTCAATGCGACAGGTTCGCCGAGGTGCTCCGCGTCGATGTGCGCGCGGCCAGCGCGAAGTACCGTGCCGTCGACAGCGACGACCGGTGTAGCGGCCACAAATCCCAACACCAGCACGGCTGATACAACGACGCCGATCACGAGCGCGACTGTTGAGCCGACGGGCACGAAAACGAGCGAGACCATCGGCCCTGCTACGGCGACTGTGACCAGCAACCAGAGGCTGGGAGCGAGTCGCTCGCGGTAGCGGGGGCGTGTGTCTGTGGTGGGGTTCTGCATTAGCCTCATTGGGTGACCGATTCCGTTGATGTTCCCATTATCGCCGCAGTCGCCCCTGAATACTCGCATCCGGGCGATGCCGGTGCCGATCTGGTGGCGGCGGAGTCCGTGCATTTGGCGCCGGGAGAAAGGGCGCTCGTGGCCACAGGAGTCCGCATCGCACTTCCGGATGGTTACGCAGCCTTTGTGGTGCCGCGTAGTGGACTCGCCGCGAAGCATGGGATCTCGATCGTGAACTCGCCAGGAACCGTGGACGCGGGCTATCGGGGCGAAATCAAGGTGAGCCTGATCAATACTGATACCCAGAGCGCGTACGATGTGGCGGTCGGCGATCGCATCGCACAGCTCATCATCATGCCGGTCACCCGTGCTGTTTTTATCCCGGTCGATGAGCTGCCAGACAGCGCACGCGGTGCCGGCGGTTTCGGCTCGACCGGTAACCAGGTAGCGCCCCACCCGAACGAAGCAGGACAGGCCAATGACTGATAACAACGAGACGCCTTTGAAGTCGGCACCGGTAGATCGTGCCACCTCTGGCCCCTTTGACGACTCAGAGGCGAACCCGGTGCGCCCCTACATCGACCTGGGCGGAATCAAAATTCTGCCGCGCGAAGGGCTAAACCTCCGCCTGGAGGTCGAGGAGCAGACCAAGCGCGTTGTTGCGGTGGGGCTCGACTACGCAGACTCCTCGCTTCAAGTGCAGCCGTTCGCGGCTCCGCGCACAGGCGGCCTGTGGGAGGAAACACGCGTGCAGTTGCGCGACCAGGTGAAGTCGCAAGGTGGTCGGGTTGAGGAGCGCGAAGGCCCGCTCGGAAAAGAGCTTCTCGCCGAAGTTCCCGCTACAGCGGCCGAGGGCTCGGGCTTGCGACTGGCACGCTTCATTGGCATCGACGGTCCGCGCTGGTTCCTGCGCGGTGTGGTCGGCGGAGCCGCGGCGTCAGATCCGGAGGCGGCAGCGAAGGTCGAAGACCTGTTCCGTTCGATCGTCGTCGTCCGTGGCGGATTGCCTATGCCCCCGCGTGACCTGATCCCCTTGAAGATGCCAGCGACCCCTGGTTCCGCGTGACCACGCCCGACCCTGACTCCGAACGCGAAAAGAGCGCATCAGAGATTCTTGGCGAAGCGCTCGGCGGTGCGGCGCGCCGCGCGGGTCTCGACCCCGCGGAGAGCGCAGGCACGCACAAGGTCGTCTGGTCGGCGATCGGTGGAGTGCGTGGGATTCTCGAATCGGTCTTGCCGAGTCTTGCGTTCGTCATTCTGTTCACGCTGAGTCCAGAGCCGCTCATCCTTTCGCTCGGTGTTTCCGTCGGATTGGCCGCGGTATTCACCCTCATCCGTCTTGTGCAAAAATCCCCCCCGTCAGCCGCTCTCGGAGGCCTTCTCGCCGCGGGAGCTGCAGCTGCTCTGGCGCTATGGACGGGGCGCGGCGCCGACAACTTTGTGCCCGGTCTCATCACCAATGCCGTCTATGGATCGGTGATTTTGATATCCGCTCTGGTTGGGTGGTCTCTGATCGGTCTTGCGATCGGCTTCTTGATGGGGGAGGGAACGACCTGGCGTGCTGACCGACGCAAGCGTCGGGCCTATTTCTGGCTCGGAATCGCCTGGGCAGCCCTCTTCTTCGTGAGGTTGGCTGTGCAGCTTCCCCTGTATTTGGCTGGCGATGTGACGGCGCTTGGCACGCTCAAGCTGGTCATGGGGTTGCCGCTGTTCGCCCCCTTGGTCGCCCTTACCTGGCTGGTCGTTAGAGCGTTGCACCCGCGCGAGCCAGCGCGCGAAGACGCGACAGAGGCGTGATAGATTTATCTTGATATCAAGATAAATCGTAGGCTTCCGCCCGCGAGCTTTGCGGAGCAGACTGGTTAGGTGCGCCTTGCTAGCCGCAGGGGCTCGATGGCGAGCAAGATGGAGGCGCCTGTCGCTCCCATCCGAATAGAAGGAGACGGATTCGTGTCCACGGTGAACAGCTTCGGTGCCAAGAGCACCCTGACAGTCGGCAGCACCGACTATGAGATCTTCCGCATCGATACGGTGCCCGGTTTCGAAAAGCTCCCTTTCAGTCTCAAGGTTCTCTTGGAGAACCTCCTTCGCACCGAGGATGGCGCGAATGTGACGAAGGCGCAGATCGAAGCTCTGGGGTCGTGGGACGCCGCGGCAGAGCCGAACACTGAGATCCAGTTCACGCCGGCCCGCGTGGTCATGCAGGACTTCACCGGTGTTCCCTGCATCGTCGACCTCGCCACCATGCGTGAGGCTGTCACGGCTCTCGGTGGTGACGCGAACAAGATCAATCCGCTCTCACCGGCAGAGATGGTGATCGACCACTCCGTGATTGCCGATCTCTTCGGCTCGGAGAACGCGCTTGAGCGCAACGTCGAGATCGAGTACGAGCGCAACGGTGAGCGCTACCAGTTCTTGCGCTGGGGCCAGACCGCCTTCAGCGACTTCAAGGTGGTCCCGCCAGGCACCGGAATCGTGCACCAGGTGAACATTGAGCACCTGGCCAAGGTTATTTACGACCGCGATGTTGACGGTGTGCTGCGTGCATACCCAGACACCTGCGTCGGCACCGACTCACACACGACGATGGTCAACGGCCTTGGCGTGCTCGGATGGGGTGTCGGCGGTATCGAGGCAGAGGCGGCCATGCTTGGCCAGCCGGTCTCGATGCTTATTCCGCGCGTTGTGGGTTTCAAGCTTTCCGGAGAGATTCCGGCCGGTGTGACGGCGACCGACGTGGTGCTCACGATTACCGATCTGCTTCGTCAGCACGGTGTCGTCGGCAAGTTCGTCGAGTTCTACGGCGAGGGTGTCGCTTCGGTGCCACTTGCAAACCGTGCCACGATCGGAAACATGAGCCCGGAGTTCGGCTCCACGGCGGCAATCTTCCCGATCGACGACGTCACCCTCGACTACCTGCGACTCACCGGTCGTAGCGACGAGGCGGTTGCTCTGGTCGAGTCTTACGCGAAGGAGCAGCGCCTCTGGCACGATGCCAGCGTCGAGCCGACCTTCAGCGAGTACCTGGAGCTTGACCTCGGCACAGTCGTTCCCTCGATTGCTGGCCCCAAGCGCCCGCAGGACCGCATCCTTCTTTCGGAGGCCAAGTCGCAGTTCGAGAAGGACATCCTGGCGTACGCGTCTGCATCGACTTCTGACTCTGTGGTTGACCTCGAGTCGAAGCATTCCTTCCCCGCATCAGACCCTGGCTCCGTGCCCGGTGATGAGGAAGAAGAGGTCGGGCGCCCCGTACACATCAACAGCGGCGCTCCTGCAAACGTCTCAAACCCGGTGCCGGTTACCACTCCGTCGGGGGAGAAGTACATCCTCGACAACGGTGCCGTCACCCTCGCGGCGATCACCTCGTGCACAAACACCTCGAACCCTTCGGTGATGATCGCCGCGGGTCTGGTGGCACGCAAGGCGCTCGAGAAGGGCCTCAAGCAGAAGCCTTGGGTCAAGACCACCCTCGGTCCAGGCTCGAAGGTCGTCACCGACTACTACGAGAAGTCGGGGCTCGATAAAGACCTCGAAGGTCTGGGTTTCTACACGGTCGGATACGGCTGCACCATTTGCATCGGTAACTCCGGCCCGCTGATCGAAGAGGTCTCGGCTGCGATCAACGAAAACGATCTCGCGGTATCGGCTGTCCTTTCCGGAAACCGTAACTTCGAGGGTCGCATCAGCCCAGACGTCAAGATGAACTACTTGGCTAGCCCGCCGCTGGTCATCGCATACGCGCTGGCAGGGTCGATGCATTTCGACTTCGAGAACGACGCGCTCGGCAAGGGCACCGATGGCAACGACGTGTTCCTCAAGGACATCTGGCCTACGCCGGCCGAGGTGCAGGAGCTTGTCGATTCGTCGATCTCGCGGGAGCAGTTCATCAAGCAGTACTCGACGGTGTTCGAGGGCGATGAGCGGTGGAAGAGCCTGCCGACTCCTGACGACGCGATCTTCCAGTGGGACGACAACTCCACGTACGTCCGCAAGGCGCCGTACTTCGATGGCATGACGATGGAGCTCACTCCGGTGCGCGACATCGAGGGTGCTCGCGTGATGGCGACGCTCGGCGACTCCGTCACCACCGACCACATCTCGCCTGCGGGTAACATCAAGCCGGGCACTCCGGCGGCTGAGTACCTCACGGCGCACGGAGTGGACCGTAAGGACTTCAACTCCTTCGGATCTCGTCGCGGAAACCACGAGGTGATGATTCGCGGGACGTTCGCGAACATCCGCCTGAAGAACGCGATGGTCTCGGCTGTCAACGATGGCCAGGTCATCGAGGGTGGCTTCACTCGCGACTTCACCAAGGAGGGCGGCCCGCAGTCGTACATCTACGACGCGAGCATGAACTACCAGGAGCAGGGCACGCCCCTCGTCATCTTCGGTGGCAAGGAGTACGGCTCAGGTTCGTCGCGTGACTGGGCAGCTAAGGGCACGAGCCTGCTGGGTGTCAAGGCAGTCATCACCGAGAGCTTCGAGCGTATTCACCGCTCCAACCTCATCGGAATGGGCGTTGTGCCGCTGCAGTTCCCTGCGGGCGAGAGCTGGGAGTCGCTGGGCCTCGATGGTACGGAGATCGTGTCGATCGCCGGCCTGGAAGAGCTCAACAACGGCGTCACACCAAAGACTGTTCGTGTTACGGCCACCCCGAGCGAGAATTCGCCTGAGGGCAAGCAGCCGGTGGAATTCGATGCAGTTGTGCGCATCGACACACCGGGTGAGGCGGATTACTACCGTAACGGTGGAATCTTGCAGTACGTATTGCGTTCGCTGGTATAACCGCACCTGAAGAAAGGGCTCGGATCTTCAGATCCGGGCCCTTTCTTCGTGTCAAGGGGGGCCCGTTCACGGCCCCCGTAATGCCTATCGGGGTAAGATCAAAGAGCGCTCGTACCCTCGTCGGGCGCTTCTGACGGAGCCTATGAGGAGGCGCAGATGCCCATTCTTTCGAGCATCTCAGGACCCCGCGATCTCGACGCTCTCTCGAACGAACAGCTCGCCGACCTCGCCGATGAGGTTCGTGCATTCCTGGTAGAAAATGTTTCACGGACGGGCGGCCACCTCGGCCCCAACCTCGGTGTCGTGGAACTCACCATCGCGTTACACAGGGTTTTCTCCTCGCCGGACGATCCTTTTATTTTCGACACTGGGCATCAGTCATATGTGCACAAGCTCCTGACTGGTCGTCAGGATTTTTCTGCGCTGCGTGTGCGCGGCGGTCTCGCTGGGTATCCGCAGCGCGGGGAGAGCCCCCACGATGTGGTGGAGTCCTCTCATGCGTCGAGCTCTCTGAGCTGGGCAGACGGTATTTCCCGGGCGCTCACCGCTACCGGTCGCGCGGATCGCCACGTCGTTGCTGTGGTGGGTGATGGTGCGCTTACCGGCGGCATGACGTGGGAAGCGCTAAACAATATTTCCGATGACAACGATCGCAACCTTGTGATTGTGGTCAATGACAATGGTCGGTCCTATGCACCCACCATCGGTGGAATGTCGCGCTATCTCAACCGCGTGCGAACCGCCGGAGCATACAAAGATCTGCATCAGCGCTCTGACCGGCTCTTCCGCGCACTTGGTCCGGTGGGGCGTGCGGTGTTCCGCGGCGTCCGCGGCGGAACACATGGCTTTCTGTCGAGGTTCGTGAACAACGAGGCGTTGTACTCCAACCTCGACATAAAGTACCTCGGGCCTGTCGACGGACACGACCTTCCTGCACTTCTGGAGACTCTGGAGTTGGCGAAGTCCTATGGCGCTCCGGTTATCGTCCACACGATTACCGAGAAGGGCCGCGGCTACCAGCCGGCCCGCGACGATGAAGCCGACCAGTTCCATGCCGTGGGTCGGATCGACCCAGCGACGGGCGAGACGCTCTCTTCGGGTGGGCGCGGTTGGACCGACGTGTTCTCGGAAGCGTTGGTCTCTGTCGGCGAAAGACGCAATGATGTCATTGCGATGACTGCGGCGATGTTGCGGCCTACCGGGCTTGCCCCTTTCGCTGAGCGCTTCCCCGATCGGGTATACGACGTGGGCATCGCGGAGCAGCACGCCGTGACTTCTGCGGCTGGCTTGGCTTTCGGCGGCCTGCACCCCGTTGTTGCGCTGTATGCGACCTTCATGGGGCGCGCATTCGATCAGGTGTTGATGGATGTTGCTCTGCACCGTGCTGGGGTGACGTTCGTACTTGACCGCGCCGGCGTTACCGGTCCAGATGGCCCCAGCCACCACGGGATGTGGGACCTGGCAATGCTGCAGATCGTCCCCCATATTCGCATCGCGGCTCCGCGAGACGGTGCGAGGCTGACGGAGGCGCTCGACGAAGCAGTAGAGGTCGATGACGCTCCGACGGTTATCCGTTTCCCCAAGGGAGCAGTCGCGGCAGATCTTCCTGCGATCGAGCGGCTAGACGATGGTGTCGATGTGTTGGCCCGCGGCGAATCGGAAGACGTTCTGATCGTCGCTATCGGTGCGTTCGCTGAACTCGCCATCGATGTTGCAGACCGGCTTCGCGCGCAGGGTATCGGCGCCACGGTCATCGATCCGCGGTGGGCGATTCCTGTGCAGCCTTCAATTGTTGAGCTCGCAGCACACCATCGCCTGGTCATCACGCTGGAGGACGGCATCCGCGTCGGTGGCATTGGAACTCGAGTGCGTCAGGTGTTGCGTGAAGCCGGTATCGACACCGCCGTCGATGAGCTGGGGCTGCCCGACGAGTTCATTGACCACGCCTCCCGAGACGAGATTCTGAGCGACGCTGGTCTCACGGCACCGCGCATCGCACAAGACATCGTCTCTCAAGTGCTCGGAACACGTATTCCGAAGGCGCGAAACGTCGGAGAGAACGACATCGTCGACGTGCCGTTGAGCGAACGGCACTAGCCGCCACAGACCTAAAAAGGGGCCGCATCTAGAGATGCGGCCCCTTTTTCGTGAAATCAGCGGCTCTCGACGCCCCGGATCTGCGGGGTGTGGAAAGAGCCTCCGAATGCTCGCTCCGAGGCGCCTTCGCGGTCGAGGTACGGCGATGCTCCACCATCGATGAACGGCCAACCGGCGCCGAGGATCAGGCAAAGGTCGATGTCTTCAACCTCGGGAACAACACCCTCGTCGAGCATCAGCTTGATCTCGGTGGCGAGACCATCCTGCACTCTCTGCAGGATGGTTGACGCGGAGGAGGGGGTCTTTCCGACAGCGGGCTTCAGAACCTTCTCCGCCTGCTTGCTCCACCCGACAACGCGGCCGCCCTTGTCTTTCTCTACGACTGCATCGAGCTCCGCCAGCGCATGGAAGTTCTCGTTCGCGTAGAAACGCTCGGGGAAGGCCTTCACCATCGTGTCCTGCACGTGTGCGGCGACCTTCCAACCCACGAGATTGATGAGCTGGAACGGCCCCATCGGCAAGCCCAGCGGGCCGAATGCTTTCTCGACGTCGGCGATGGGCGTGCCTTCATACACAGCGCGTGCTGCTTCTCCCATCACCTTGGCAAGCAGCCGGTTGACAACAAACCCAGGAGCATCTGCGGTGAGTACCGCGCTCTTTCCCAGACTCTTTGCCACCACGAACGCTGTCGATAGTGCGGCCTCCGACGTGCTCGGTGTCTTCACTATCTCGATCAGCGGCATCACAGCGACCGGGTTGAAGAAGTGGAATCCGACAAGACGCTCTGGGTGCGCGAGCTTCGCCCCAATCTCTTCTACCGACAGCGAAGAGGTGTTGGTGGCAAGGATGGCGTCTTCGGCAATGACCTTCTCGATCTCGCCGAAAACCTGCTGCTTGACGCCGACCTCTTCAAATACGGCTTCGATGACGAAGTCGCAGTCTGCATAGAGGCTCTTGTCGGTCGTGCCGGTAACAAGCCCGCGGAGCTTGTTCGCCGCATCGGAGTCGAGTCGACCCTTAGCCTCGAGCTTTCCGATTTCTTCGTGAATGTAGGCGACGCCCTTGTCGACGCGAGCCTGGTCGAGATCGGTGATGAGGACAGGCACCTGCAGCTTGCGCACGAAAAGCAAAGCAAACTGGCTCGCCATCAGACCAGCGCCGATGATGCCGACCTTGGTCACCTTCTTGGCGAGTTGCTTGTCCGGAGCGCCGACTGGCCGCTTTGCGCGCTTCTGTACAAGATCGAACGCGTACATCGAGGCGGCGAACTGGTCACCGGTCACGAGCTCGGCGAGTGCTTCGTCTTCGCGGGCGAAGCCTTCGGCCTTCGTTCCGCTCTTTGCCTTGTCGAGGAGTTCGAGAGCAGCATACGGCGACTGGGGAACAGTGCCGATCTTCGACTCGAGCATTCCACGCGCCATCTTGATCGCGATGGGCCACTTGGTCAGGCGCTCGATCTTTCCCGGTTCGTTCTTGCGCTCCACTTTCTTGCCGCCGAGCACATCGTCTGCCCACGCGAGTGAGTTTTCGAGATAGTTGGCTGCGGGGAAGATCGCATCGAAAATGCCCAGATCGAACGCTTGCTGCGGCTTCAGCATTCGGTTCTGCTTGAGCGGGTTGGAGATCACAACCTCGAGCGCATTCTCAATACCGATCAGGTTCGGCAAGAGGTACGCGCCGCCCCAGCCGGGAATGATGCCGAGGAAGACCTCTGGCAAAGCAATAGCGGCTGCTGATGCGTCGACTGTGCGGTAGCTCGAGTTCAGCGCAATTTCGAGCCCGCCACCCAGCGCGAGTCCGTTCACGAAGGCGAACGACGGCACTCCCAGGTCTCCGAACTTTCCGAGAACCTTGTGGCCGAGTTGCGCAATCATGCGGGCATTGTCACGCGAGCCCACCTTGCTGATATCGGAGAGATCGGCGCCCGCAGCAAGAATGTACTGCTTGCCGGTTACGCCGACAGCCTGGATCTCACCGGCAGCCGCTCGTTTTTTGAGAGCGTCAAGCGTCTGGCCCAACTGAGTGAGCGTTGCCGGGCCCAGAGTGTTCGGACGCGTGTGGTCACGCCCGTTGTCGAGCGTGATCAGGGCGAGAACCTTGCCGGAGGCGAGACGAATGTCACGCACAGGAGACTGCGTAATCACCTCGCCCTCCGTCAGGGCCTGGATGGGGGAGAAGTCGATCTCGTCGTAATTCGTCACGTTCGCGCTCACTTCTTTTTCTTCTTGCCGTCGTAGTGCGGGTTCTCCCAGATGACGGAACCGCCCTGGCCGAGCCCCACACACATGGCTGTCAGGCCGTAGCGCACGTCAGGACGCTCTGCGAACTGTGCAGCGAGCTGAATCATCAGTCGGACACCTGAGGCCGCGAGAGGGTGTCCCACCGCGATTGCGCCGCCCCACTGGTTTACCCGAGGGTCATCGTCGGCGATACCGAAGTGATCCAGCAACGAGATCACCTGAATGGCGAAAGCTTCGT
Organism: Microbacterium sp. NPDC076768; assembly: GCF_040687205.1. Taxonomy (NCBI): domain Bacteria; kingdom Bacillati; phylum Actinomycetota; class Actinomycetes; order Micrococcales; family Microbacteriaceae; genus Microbacterium; species Microbacterium sp. NPDC076768. The sequence goes on along the minus strand of NZ_JBFBMU010000002.1, from coordinate 890,080 downwards.
TGAGCTCGAACAGTCCGATGTCGGAGATGGTGAGGCCCGCTTTTTGAAGAGCCTTCTCGGTCGAGGGGATCGGACCGATGCCCATGATCTCTGGCTGCACACCGGCGAAGGCGAACGAGACCATCCGCATCTTGGGAGCGAGACCAAACTCCTTCACCGCACCACCACCTGCCAGAAGAGACATCGTGGCGCCATCGGTGAGAGGTGACGACGTACCGGCGGTGACGCGACCGTGCGGCCGGAACGGTGTCTTGAGCGCGGCGAGGTCTTCCATCGTGGTTTGCGGACGACGCCCCTCGTCTTCGGTTGCGAGGCCCCATGCGCCATCGACGCCCTTGGTAGCAACGGAAACGAGGTCCGGCTGAATCTTGCCTGCGTCGTAAGCTGCCTGCACCTTGTGCTGGCTGAGCATGCCAAAGCGGTCAGAGCGTTCTTTGGTGAGGTGGGGGAAGCGGTCAAAAATGCGCTCGGCAGTAACGCCCATGTTCAGTGCGCCCGGATCGACCATCTTCTCCGACACGAAGCGAGGGTTCGGGTCTGCGTTGCCACCAATAGGGTGATGTCCCATGTGCTCGACGCCGCCAGCGATGGCGAAGTCGTACATGCCAACGCCGATCGATGCTCCCATGGTCGTGACGCTGGTCATCGCGCCTGCGCACATGCGCTCAACGGCCAGACCTGGCACAGTCTGGGGGAGTCCGGCGAGGATCGCCACTGAGCGTCCGAGGGTCAACCCCTGGTCGCCAGTCTGACTTGTCGCAGCGATAGCGACGTCATCGATGCGGTCGGTGGGGACGGCAGCGTTACGCTCCATCAGCCCGATAGTCGCCTTCACGGCGAGGTCATCCGCGCGGGTGTTCCAGTACATGCCTTTTTCGCCGGCACGCCCAAAAGGCGTGCGTACTCCATCGACGAAGAAGACGTCCGAGATCTCGGCCACTCTGCCTCCAAGTTAGTGCGTAGCCTCAGTCTACGAAGCAAGAGAAACCGGGAGGAATCGGTTGGGCTGAACCTACGAAGTCGCGGCAGGGGCAGGGTCAGGCGATTGGGCTGCTTCTACAAAGGCGTCAGCAATCTTCTGTGCAGTTTGTTCAATCTGCCAAGTACGCGCACCGAGGTCGGCCAGCGCCGCGGCGATCTCTTGCGACGTTTCACCCGGCAGTTCCCACGAGATCCGGCGGAGATACTCCGGCGTGAGGAGGTTCTCGGTCGGCATACCCAGCTCGGTCGCCACGCTCTCCACAACGGGACGAGCGGCTTTCAGACGTGCGTCTGCCTCGGGGTTGCGGTCAGACCAGGCTCGCGGAGGGGGGAGAGTGTCGCTGGGCACGCGCTCCCGGGGGAGATCTTCGCTTGTGCGACCGTCGACGATCGCCTGCCACCAGCGATCCAACTGGCTGCGGCTTGCTCTTCCCTGGAACTCTTTGACGCCAGCCAGCGCCTGCTTCGATTGTGGGTTCGCCATCACGGCAGCAACCAGAGACCGGTCTGGCACGAGTCGCCCAGGAGATGTGTCTTGCTCTTGGGCATACGCCTCACGCGCCTGCCACAGCGAGCGAGCGACCGCAAGATTGCGAGCGCCGCGCACCTGGTGAAGACCGCTCAGTCGTCTCCATGGGTCTTCTCTCGGCGGTTTCGGAAGGCGAGTGAGTGTGGCGGCGAATTCTTCGTCGGCGAAAGCGGTTTTGCCCTGTTCTTCTAGTTCAGTCACCAGCGCATCGCGCACATCGATCAGATGAAGTACGTCGAGCGCTGCGTAGTCGAGCCAGGAATCAGGGAGCGGGCGAGTCGACCAGTCCGCCGCGGAGTGCTCTTTTTTGAGAGTGATACCGAGAGTGTCTTCCACCACAGCCCCCAGCCCGACGCGCTCGTGCCCTAGCAATCGTGAGGCGAGTTCGGTGTCGAAGATCGTCGGCGGTTCGAGATCAAGCTCACGGAGCGAGGGGAGGTCTTGGCTCGCGGCGTGGAGCACCCATTCAAAATTTCCGATGGCCTCGTGAAGTGCTGAGAAATCACCGATTGCTGGAGGGTCGAACAGGAACACCCCTGCATCGCGACGGAACACCTGCACCAGATAGGCGCGCTGTGAGTAGCGGAACCCTGAGGCGCGTTCCACATCCACAGCAACCGGACCAGTACCGGCGGCGAGGGCGCCGCATGCTGCGCGGAACTCCTCAGTAGTCGAGATCACGGAGTATTCAGTCACGTACAGCCTTTCGCGCGCCGATCACGGCGATGCCCTCGGAGCCGGGCGGAAGTCCCGCCAGCATTCCGACCAGCTCAGCCCATGCTTCGACATGTGGTCGGAAGGGGCCGTCCGGAGTCCAGGACGCCCGCAATTCTATCTGGGCGCCGTCGCCTTCACTGTCTAGGCCGCCGAATCCCTTGGAAAGTGTCTTGGTGGAGGTGCCAGAAGGCGAGTGATACGTCGCATCGCGGGAGTCGAGCGCGTCGACGAGCCATGACCAGGTGACGTCGGCGAGCAGCGGGTCGATGCCGATCTCGGTCTCCAGCGGCGCCTGGGCGAAGATGATGATTCTCCACAGTCCACCCCAGGCACTGGGGGCGTCTGGATCGTGGAGCAGAACGAACCGTCCAGTGCCGTAGACCGACTCGCCGTCGTCCGCTGGACGCACATTTGCCGCAAGGGCGATAGCGAAGGGAGCGAGTCCCTGAGGGGTGGCGATTTCGCTCACCGTGATGTCATCGCGGAACGCTGTGTCGCGCAGCTCAGCCACGGCACTGTCGAAAGGCGTCCCGGCCTCGGGGTGTGCGGTCACGCTGACAGGCTAGAGTCAGGAAGCGATGAAGAGTCTCAGGCACGCCGTTACGCTCCTTGTCCCTGCTCTGCTCACTTCGGTCGCTGCGGTGGCCTTGGTGGTCTTTGCCGTCGCCCGTCGGGTCGTGACGCCGATGCGCCGCGCGACAGACACCGATATTCTTTCGGTCGATACTGGCGCGCAAACCATCGAGCTGCGGGCAACAGCAGACACTGTCCTGCCTGGCCGATACGGACTTTTCACGAGTGGCACCTACGGCTATGTGAAGCTCGGCGCTGTTCTTGGGATTGACGGTTCTGCGGTCAGGCGCAAGCTTCTGACGCAGATCGAAACAGGGGCAAAAGTCGATCGGGCCGCAGCCTTCAGCGGTTACTACTACTCGTCTCCCGGGGAGCTGCACCTGCAGTGGGAGTCAGTGACGATCGACTCGCCAGCTGGCACATGCCCTGGCTGGTTCTTCCCTGCCTCCTCAGACACCTGGGTGATCCAAGTGCACGGGCGAGGGGCGAGCCGTGCAGAATGTCTGCGGGCTGTGCCGATCCTGCAGGCCGCTGGTCTTGCGAACCTGGTGGTCTCTTATCGCAACGATGGCGAAGGACCGCGAACGCGGGTTGGTGCTTATGCGCTCGGTGCGGCGGAGTGGCGAGACGTCGACGCCGCCATCACCTATGCGCTCCGTCACGGCGCTGCACGCGTGATCTTGATGGGATGGTCGATGGGGGGCGCCGTCTCGTTGCAGGCCGCTGTCAACTCCCGGCATCGAGAGTCGATCGTCGGATTGATTCTGGAGTCGCCTGTCGTCGACTGGCGCTCTGTGTTGCGCTACCAAGCACGAATGGTCGGGGTGCATGCTCCCTTGCCGCAGCTCGCTATGGGAGCGCTTCAGCTGCCGCTCACTGCCCGACTCAGCGGCGCTGACGCACCCATCGCGTTCGACCGTCTTGACATGGTGGCCCGGGCAGACGAACTCACCGCACCCATCCTGATCTTGCACAGCGAAGACGACGGTTTTGTGCCGGCGGATGCGTCACACGCCCTTCAGCAAGCTCGCCCTGATTTGGTGACAATGCCCACTTTTACCGTCGCTCGCCACACGAAGATCTGGAACTACGACGAGACCGGATGGTCAACGGCGATCGCCAGCTGGCTGGAAACCCAGGGCTTTAGCTCTTCTGCTTGACCTGGTTTTTTGCGCGCATCAACATGCCGGTCATCCCACCCAATCTCAGGGGAGAGACCGCCTTGGTGAGTCCGATGGACTGAGGGTAGTCATCGGGAATCGCCAGCACCTGCTCTGCGGTGAGCCCACTGAGGCCCTGCACGAGGATGCTGGCGAAGCCGCGTGTGGTCGGTGCTTCCGGGGGTGCCGTCGCATGCATCGTCACGATGCCGTCGTTCACTTCGACGTAGATATAAACGGGGGACTGGCACTCGACTACTCGCTCGTGCATCTCGGGGTGCTCGGCGACCTCGGCGGAAACATCTGGAAGCTCGTCTGAAAACTCGAGCAGCAGCAGAAGGCGATCCGATTCAGGGGTCTCGAGAAAACCGTCGCGAATCTCAGCGAGTGTGTCAGGAAGTGGCATGGTGCTCATCCCTGTCATTGTCACACGCTCACAGGGAACCAGGCTCGTTGCCTGCGACGATCGGGACACGGACGGCGCTGCCCCACTCTGTCCAGGAGCCGTCGTAGTTGCGCACGTTCTCGAACCCGAGGAGGTGCTTGAGGACGAACCAGGTGTGGCTGGAGCGTTCGCCGATTCGGCAGTAGGCGACGACCTCATCGCCGTCTTTCAGGCCAGCGCCATCGCGGTAGATCGACTCAAGCTCCGCACGGCTCTTGAACCCGCCGTCTTCTGCCACAGCCTTGGCCCACGGCACACTCTGCGCGGTGGGGATGTGACCTGCGCGCAATGCCCCCTCCTCCGGATATGCCGGAGCGGTCGTCCGCTCGCCGCTGTACTCCTCTGGCGAACGAACATCGATCAGGGGGCTTCCGATATGTGCCAAGACATCGTCTTTGTAGGCGCGGATGACCGAGTCATCACGCTCGATGATCGGGTAATCAGTCGCGGGGCGGTTTGAAGCCTCTCGTGTGAGTGGGCGTCCTTCGGAGATCCAGCGGTCCCTGCCGCCATCCAGTAGACGCACGTCTTCGTGGCCGAAGAGCGAGAAAACCCAGAGTGCGTATGCCGCCCACCAGTTGTTCTTGTCGCCGTAGATCACGACAGTGTCGTCTCGGGAGATGCCTTTGCGGCTGAGGAGTGCGGCGAAGCCTTCGCCATCCACGTAGTCGCGCACGACGGCGTCGTTGAGTTCCGTGTGCCAGTCAACCTTCACCGCACCAGGGATGTGGCCCGTTTCGTACAGCAGAACGTCTTCGTCTGATTCGACCACCACTAGTCCTGGCGCATCCAATCGTTCAGCCAACCATTCGGTGGTGACAAGACGACCAGGCTCTGCGTACTCGGCGAATTTGGGGGAGGAGGAGTCGAACTCGATGGCCATGGGATCTCCGAAGCGTTGAGCGGGCGTAGGTGCGGCTGCAGACGGCGTATTGTTGATCCGTCCCTTCGACGATAGATCCCCGCCGAGCCTCCTGCGCCCAATTCGTAAGACTTCGATATAGGCCAGCACCTGATTCAGGACTGTGATGACCGAAACGACAAGCCGCACCGGAGTCGTGCACCTCACCGAACGTCAGCCGACTGTGAGCGGACCTGAGATGTTGGCGAGCCTTGTGCCGCCGCGTCAGTTCGACACGGCGACTTTTGACAGCTACCGCGCCGATTCGGCGTATCCCTCGCAGGAAGAGGCAAAAGAGACGCTGCAGTCGTTCGCTGGACGCGGCGCTCCGGTCAAGCGCGGCGGGTTCTTCAGCCGCGCGAAAAAGGAGCCAGAGCTGAAGCCAGGCGTGTACCTCGACGGCGGCTTCGGCGTCGGAAAGACGCACCTTCTTGCTGCGATCTATCACGCGATGCCCGCGCGTCGGAAGTACTTCGGATCCTTCATCGAGTACACCGCTTTGGTTGGCGCGCTCGGCTATAAGAACACCGTCGACTTGCTCAAAGGAGCAGATCTGCTGTGCATCGATGAGTTTGAACTCGATGATCCAGGCGACACGATGGTGATGACTCGGCTTCTGGGTGAGCTCGTGCCCACGGGAACGCGGCTGGCCGCAACTTCTAATACTCCGCCAAACGCCCTCGGCGAGGGGCGTTTCGCCGCACAGGATTTTCTTCGCGAAATCCACGCCATGTCGGATAGCTTCCAGACCTTGCGTATTGACGGTGTCGATTTTCGTCAACGCGCACTCGACGGACATGCGGTCGTGCTCGACGACGACGGCTACACGGCAGCGGTTGAGGCGGCTGGCGCGACGGGCGCTGTGTCGGACGACCTTTTCGACGATCTGATTCGGCACCTTGCTCAGGTGCATCCTTCGCGGTACATCCGCTTGATCGACGGCATCGCCAAAGTGGGCCTGCGTCACGTCCGACAGCTCACCGATCAGTCAGAGGCGCTCCGCTTCGTGGCTTTCGTTGACCGCGTGTACGACGCACAGATCCCGATGCTGGCGACCGGTTTGAGCCTGGACGCTGTTTTCTCCGATGAGATGCTCGCAGGCGGATACCGCAAGAAGTACTTGCGCGCTATCTCTCGCCTCAATGCCCTCACACATTCTGAGTAAGCCTGAAGATGCGCGTAACGTGATGTTCACGGATGCGGTCGCGCTGTAACCACGACGAAACATAGCCCACGCATTCACGAAACCGCGGGTCGTCACACTGAAGCTCTCAATTACTTCGGATGTGAGGTTTTCCCCTATGGATGCTCCCGGCAACATCTCGTGGGCCATCACCGCGACAGCGTTGGTCCTGCTCATGACGCCAGGCGTCGCCTTCTTCTATGGCGGTCTCGTCAAGGCGAAGAGCGTCGTCAGCATGATGATGATGAGCTTCGGCTCTATCGGTCTCGTCGCTGTGCTGTGGATTCTCTTCGGCTACTCGATGAGCGCCGTTGACAGCCCAACCGCCTTCGCAGGCAACCCGTTCGCGGACTTCGGGCTTTCCAGCCTGGCTGCGGGTGAAGGTTCGAACGTCGCGCTTCTGGGTGTTGCTTACGGCGCTACCTTCGCGATCATCACCATCGCCCTTATCTCGGGAGCGATCGCAGACCGCGCCAAGTTTGGTAGCTGGTTGATCTTCGCTGGAATCTTCGCGACGGTCGGGTACTTCCCGGTCGCAGCGTGGGTCTGGGGCGGCGGCTGGATCATGAACCTCGGCACGACCATGTTTGGTGAAGACAGCGGAATCGGCGTGATTGACTACGCCGGTGGTACTGCAGTGCACATCAACGCAGGTGCGGCGGCTCTGGCACTCGCCCTGGTGCTCGGCAAGCGCATTGGCTTCCAGAAGGGCATCCTGAAGCCGCACAACGTGCCGCTTACCCTGCTGGGTGCCGCGCTGCTGTGGTTCGGGTGGTTCGGATTCAACGCCGGTGCAGAGTGGCTCGCAGAAGACATGGGCGCCGTCGGCCTCATCGGTCTGAACACCCTCGGCGCTACGGCAGCAGCCATCCTCGGTTGGATTCTGATCGAGAAGATCAAGGACGGCAAGCCCACCTCCGTCGGTGCGGCCTCTGGTGCAGTTGCTGGTCTTGTGGCCATCACCCCCGCATGCGCAAACTTGACCCCAGGATGGGCACTGCTGCTGGGTGCTGTCTCGGGTATCGTCTGTGCTCTCGCCGTCGAGATGAAGTTCCGCTGGGGCTTCGATGACTCTCTTGACGTGGTGGGAATCCACCTCGTCGGTGGAATGATCGGAACGCTGTACCTCGGCTTCTTCGCCACCGAAACCGGTCTGTTCGTCGGCGGCAACGCCAACCAGCTCATCGTGCAGGCGCTTGCCGCGGTCGGCGTCCTTATCTACTCGTTCGTTGTCGCCTTCATCATCGGCATCGCAATCGAGAAGACGATCGGCTTCCGCGTGACCAACGAAGACGAAATCGCCGGTGTCGACCAGGTCGTGCACGGCGAAGAGGGCTACGCACTCACGAACGCCTGACTGCGGTTAGGGTGACCGTGTGAGCAAGAAAAACGGCATCCTGGCAACACTCGCAAACATCCTGCTCAAAGCAGTGGGATCGAACCGGGCGTCTCGGACTTCAGATCCGAGGCGTCCGGTTTCGCGTGCGAGGGGAGCGCAACCCGCATCGTCGCAATCGACCTCCGATGTGGAACCAGGCAGACGGCCCGGCTCAGAGACCATCCGGATCGATCCGGAATGGATCGTCGGCTTACAGGTGTCCTACGCACCGCAACGAGATGGGGCGCCAGATGCCGGTGAGATCGTCTGGACCTGGGTGCCATACGAAGAGAATGACGGACGAGGAAAAGACCGACCGGTGCTGGTGATCGGGCGCGAGTCTGCCGATCGCGTGTATGCGGTCAGGCTCACAAGCAAGCAGCATGGCACCGATAGCGACTATGTGTCTATTGGCACCGGGGCTTGGGACGCGCAGGGGCGCGAGTCATGGGTTGACGTAGAGCAGCTCTACAGCGTGCACGAGCGAGGATTGCGCCGTGAGGCCGCTGTCCTGGATCGCGCACGCTATGACGGCGTAAGCGCCGTACTTACGCGGCGCTACGGGTGGACTCTCGCGGGTTGAGAGCGGGAAACGCCTGCAACACCATCTCTACTAAATCGGAGAGCGGGCGTGTGAGGGGGTCGGTCGCGGGAAGACCGGTGTCGAGCTCGATCTCATCGATCGCCGCGGTGAGGTGGACCGTGGAAAGATTCTCGTGGTTGACGGTGACCCCGATGACGCGAGTGTCGGCGAAGGCCTCAATGAGCGCGATCTCGCTCGTTACGGTCGGCATCGCCACCATCGGGAAGTCGCCCAGCACCTTGCGCCCAGGTGCATGCTGCACGATCACTCCTGCCGGCCGACTGCCGCGAAGGATGTGGGCGGAAGTGATGTACGCGGGGTGGCTCAGTGCGCCCTGACCTTCGACGATTATCACATCGGGGTCTTCGCCCTCGAACGCGGCGACGACTTGGTTCTCCACCTCGCCAGAGCAGAACTGGGGGACGAGGGCGTCAAGGGCCACGCCGTAACGACCACCTTGAATGATTGTCGTCTGACCGGTACCAACGAGCACAGCGTGAATACCGCGCTCGTTGAGGGCGCGCACCAAGATTGTGGCGGTGGTTCGCTTGCCGATGGCGCCGTCTGTGCCGAGAATCGCGATGCGAGGGCAGGTCACATCGAAGATACGCCCTGAAAACAGGTGAAGATCTTTCTTGTCGCGCGGGCGGCGAATGTCTGTGATTGTGACCTGCGCGAGGAGGGCCGCTGCCATGAACTCCGCGTCATCTGTCAAGAACTCGTGCAGACCGTTGATGATGTGCATGCCGCGAGCAATGCCATCCAGCAACACGGTGCGCTGATCCTCAGAGAGCAGCCCGTCGGCTGGCGCCACCCCGCAGATGAGGTAGTCGGGTACTCGGCCAAGGTGGATGATTGCCGAGTCGAGACCGCTCAGAATGGGGATGCCGCTTGGTGCCTCATCTAGCAGCATGCCGGCGTCGGCGCCTGCATGTGTGCTGTCTATGACGCCGAGGATCTGGTACTTCTCGGAGTGACGAACCAGCCCGTTGGCGGTTTTGCCATCTTGTGCACCGAACTGGCCCTCGCAGTAGACGAGTGCGGTCGCTCCTGCGGGAAGCTCGATGGGGGCAGCCCATGCGTGCGCGGGATCGATCGCATCTGCGGGCTCGACAAATGAAGGCACTGACGGGGTGGGCATGACGCTCCTTGGGCTCACACAGAGGAGGCGACGGAGAACGAAATGGCCGATGCGGCCCGTTGGTCGACAAGAAGTCTTCCCTGGCGCCGGCAAGATGCCAGCTTGCTTACCGTAGCAGTGCTGGCTGGAGGCAGGCCGCGAGCGGCAGAAGCATGCAGCTCGTCAGCTGAGATCGTTGGCAAGTGCGGCGACGAGTCCTTCTTCAGTGGATGTGTGCACTCGTCCCTCCGACGCGAGCCCCGCGAACCAGTGGGTTTTCGCGGCGATCTTGCTTGCGCCGCTGGGAAGGCGAGCAAGGTGCAAAACAATGCCCATGCCGGCCAGCTCGTGCTCAAGCTCCTCCAACATGTCGAGCACGGTCACGGTAAGAATGTTGAGCTGTCGAACGTCGAGCACGACGGCGCGGGTTGCTTCGGGTTGAGCGGCCACGAGAGCAACAACGGCTCGCTCGTTAGCCAGGGCGTTTCCGGTATACAGACCAGTCCCGAGGCGGATGACAATGGCGTCGCCGCTCCGGCTTTGGATGCTCAAGCGAGGAATATTCAACTCGTGCAGCACGAGCAGAAGAGTGGCGAAGACGCCGACAGCAACCGCGACGAGAAGTCCGGCGACGAGTCCCACCACAGCGACCATCAGCGCGATCCAGAAGTCTATTCGGCTGAGCGAGAACCAGCGCACCAGCTCCGGGATGTTGATCAGCGATGCGACAGCCACGAACACGACCGCGGCCAGCGTCGCCTCAGGGAGAAGGCTCAACACTGGCCCGAAGAAGAGGGCAACCAACAGCGCGAGGAAGACGGTGAGCAGTCCAGCAACTTGCGACCTGGCCCCCGCGCGGTCATTGACGGCGCTCTGTGAGAACCCGCCAGCTGCGGGCATGGCGCTAAAGAACGAGCCAATCGCGTTCGCCGCGCCAGCAGCCAGCAGCTCCTGGTCGCTATTGATCTGCTGATCTGTGCGCGACCTCAATGCTCGTGCAACGGCCGCCGACTCGAGGAACGCGATGACGGCGATCGCTAGGGCGCCGGGAATCAATGCCTCGACCAACGACAAGTCTGGGAGCTGAGGTATGGGGAGCCCTGACGGCACTGGTTCGATCAAAGAGACACCGAGCTGATCGATCTCTGCCACCCATACCAGAAGGATTCCGCCCGTCACGACGAGAAGAAAGCTGGGGAAGCGTGGTGCAAAACGTTGCAACACGATCAACGCCAGAATCGATCCGACCGACAGTAATACCGTCGCCAGGTTGGTATGGTCGAGCGAACCGAGCGCGCCCACAAGGGAGGCAACGAATCCGCCGCCGGAATCATTGGCATCTTGACCGAGAAGCTTGGGGAGCTGGCCAACCGCGACAGTTGCCCCCACGCCGATCTTGAGCCCCAACACCGTCGCTTGACTGATGTTCTCGACGAGTGATCCCAGCCGCAACAAGCGCCCGATGAGGAGGATCACTCCGACGAGCATCGTGAGTGTGATCAGGGCGCCGAGCGCATCGTCGGGGTGGGCATCACTGACGACTCCGACCGAGAAGAGCGTTGTGGCAGTGAGCGTTGCGATCGTGGATGTCGTAGACACGCTCATAGCGCGCGATCCGCCAAGTACGGCGTAGACGAACATCGGCACGATGCACGTATACAACCCGACCTGGACGGGAAGGTTGGCGATTGTGGCGTAAGCCATTGCCTGCGGAATAACGATGGCGCCGGCAGAGAGCCCAGCGACGATATCGCGGCGGATCCACTCTCGGCGGTAGTCCGCGAGTGTGGGAAAGATCCAGCGCGAGCGCACAGGGGATGAGGACGCGGCCTCGCGGCTTTTCACTCCGCCAGGCTACATCGCCACACCCGACGACTTGCCATCTTGTGCACCGAACTGGCCCTCGCAGTAAACGAGTGCGGTTGCTCCTGCGGGAATCTCGACGGGGGCAGCCCATGCGTGTGCGGGATCGATCGCATCTGCGGGCTCGACAAATGAGGGCTCGACTACTGCTGATCGTGAGCGGCACGCTCCGAGATGAGTTTCACGTCGAGACCCTCTTTGAGATAAGGCGCGAGCATGTTGACAAACAAAGCGACGTGGCCAGCGCGGTCAAACGATGTGGTGTCGAAGACCCATTGTGCGCCGAGCCCGTGCGCCAGAGCCAGTAGCCAGCGCGCCACGGTCTCGGCAGAGACCCCATCGGGTAAGCGGGTCTCATCGATCACTCCGCGTAGTTCTTCGGCGATGTCAGGCAACACATCGTCGTTGCGATGCTTGAAGTATTCGTGACCAGGGTGCTCAACTGCGCTTGCCTCGGCGGCAAGCACAACGAACAACTTGACGAGATCGGGTCGACGGTCGTTGTCCGAAAGCATCCCGACAAAACTGCCAACGAGTGTGGCGCCGCTATCGCGACGTGTTTGTTGCGCTGCAGCGTTTTGTGCCTCACGTTCGTGAAGGACTGCCATCAACAGCGCTGCCTTAGAAGGGAAATAGTGCAGGATGCCTGCCGGGGTGATCCCGACCTCACTCGCGATATCGGCGAGGCTCACCGAGTTAAACCCGCCTTCGGCGAACACCTTCATTGCGGTCTGGAGGATCTCTCGTCGACGCTCCTCTCCACGCACGCGAGTCTTTAGCCCTGGCACGCTTCGAGCGTTCCCTGTGTTTGGTACCCGCCTCGACTGTCCGTCCATAGTGATTTCACCCTAGGCGAATCATGTGATTGTGGCGTCTAGGCGGGGCGTCGCGTCGAGAAGTGCTCGAGTGTAAGGGTGCTGGGGCGCGTTGTAGACCTGCTGAGTAGTGCCGGTTTCAACGATCTGACCTTTCTTCATCACTGCTACGCGGTGGCTGATGTCCCGCACGACGGTGAGATCGTGTGAGATGAAGAGATAGGAGAGGGTGTACTGCTCTTGAAGCTCTCGCAAGAGCTCGAGTATCTGTGCCTGTATCGATACGTCTAACGCCGACACCGGCTCATCAAGGATGAGCAGTTTCGGATCAGACGCCAGCGCACGCGCGATCCCAATGCGCTGGCGTTGACCGCCGGAGAATGCCCAGGGGTACCGATCCAGATACTCGGGACCGAGGCTGACGCGATTCAGGAGCTCTACGCTGCGATCACGCACATCGTGCCTGTCCGCACCCGCGACCGTGAGCGCTTCTTCGAGAGACTGGCCCGCCGTGCGCCGCGGATTCAGTGAAGAGTACGGGTCTTGGAAGACGTACTGTATCGACTGAACCATCGACTTCTTCTGCGCAGCGGACATCGTCGACACAGAAACACCGTCGACCTCGATCTCACCGGACGTGACTTCGTTAATGCCCACGATCGTTCGGGAAAGCGTTGATTTTCCGCATCCGGACTCGCCGACGAGAGCGAGCGTCTCGCCGGGCAAAATGTGGAGTGAGACGCCATCGACAGCAAAGTGTGGGGTCGTCCTGCGGAACAGCCCACGCCGCTGCAGGTTCACATTGGTGCGGAGCTCCTTCACCGCGAGTGTCGGAAGTGAATTTGCCTCTGGTGCATCCTCGCGTAGCGGTGAGTCGGTCTTTGGAATCGCCGCCATGAGGCCGATTGTGTAGTCGTCTACGGGGTTGGAAAGGACCTGCCGAACTGTTCCGCGCTCAACGATATGTCCTTGGTGCATCACGACGACGTCGTCACACAGTTCAGCGACCACACCCATATCGTGCGTGATGAACAGAATGGCGATGCCGAGCTCATCTCGCAATCGACGTAGGAGGTCGAGAATCTGGGCTTGAATGGTGACATCGAGTGCGGTGGTTGGCTCGTCCGCGATCAATACGGAGGGCTCGTTCGCAAGCGCGATCGCGATCACGACGCGTTGTCGCATCCCTCCAGAGAACTGATGTGGATATTTCTCGGCGGCCACGGCTGGTTCAGGAATGCCCACCTTTTCCAGGAGCTCAATAGCACGCACGCGTGCGGATTCGCGATCGACGCCGTGAATCTTCATCGCCTCGATGATCTGGTCTTTGATGCGCATCACGGGATTCAGCGCGGCTTGGGGATCTTGGAAGATCATCGCGATCTCCTTACCCCGCACCTCCAGCATCTCCTTAGCGCTCAGCGCCAATAGGTCTCTGCCATGGAGTTCGATGTTGCCGCTATCGACCCTGCCGGGATGGCGCAGCATTCGCATGAGCGCCTTCGAAGTCACGGACTTTCCTGAGCCGGATTCGCCGACGATCCCGAGGATCTGACCAGGGAGCAGCTCAAAGCTGATGTTGTCGACAGCAACGACCGAGCCGTGCTCGAGCGTGAAAGTGACATGCAGATCTTCTACGCGCAGAACGGGGGCTGGCTGTGGTGAAGGAAGCGTGTTCATTTGCGGGTCACCGTTTCATTCATGGCGTCGGAGATGAGGCTGAACGACATCGACAAGAGAATGAGCACAATCGTGGGTCCAATGATGTACATGGGTGCTTGCTCGATAAACCGGATGCCGACATTCAGGAGCGAGCCCAGAGACGGTTCCGGTGGCTGAATGCCGAGTCCGATAATGCTCAGGCCCGCTTCGATGAAGATTGCGACCACGACGAAGATCGCACCATTGACGAGAATCGGATCGACGGCGTTGGGAAGGATGTGGCGGGTCAGGATCATCCGCTTGTTGACGCCGAGCGTTCTTGCCGCTGTCACGTACTCACGTTGCATCTGCTCCAACAGCGCGGCGCGTGCTTGACGGCCGAAAAGCGGGAGCCCGCTGACCGAAATCGCCACCACCAGCGCAAGCCAGCCAGGCCCCATGATGAGGACGATGCACACGCCGAGCACCACGCCGGGGAAGCCGAGAATAATGTCGAGCACACGTTGCACGAAAGAACCGGCAAACTTTGAGAGCGCTCCGACCAGACCAAGCGCAGTGCCAAAGACCATGCTGATCGGCACGGCAACAGCGATGATCGAAAGGTCCATCCTGAGTCCGTAGATCGTGCGGACCAGAATGTCGCGGCCGAGTTCATCAGTGCCGAACAGGTGAGCGAACGAGGGGCCCTGCAGAGAATCCCCGCTTTGCCTGTCGTATCCGCCGGGGAAGAGCACCGGGGCAAGTAGTGCCAGCGCGACCAGGAGGATGACGATGCTCACGCCTGCGACGCCCCGCGGCGTCCGGAATGCGGCAAGATACCTTCGCATTGTCGCGTTGGGAGTGAGCCGCCGCTGACGCCGCTTCTGGGTGAGGATCGCGGTCGTTGAGGGTACTTTCACGACCTGGGTGGGATCAGGTTGAGGCATATCACACGTCCAATCTCACGCGCGGGTCGAGCGCAGCGAGGATGATCTCGGTGAGGAGTTGCGAGAGCACTGCGATCAGCACAGCTCCCATGATCAGAATCTGCACGAGCTGGTAGTCGCGGGAGTTCACTGCCTGTACGGCGAGCTGTCCCAAGCCGTTTCGCGCGAAGATCGCTTCGATGATGATGGCGCCGCCGAACAGTTCACCGAACCGCAGCCCGATCGCGACGACCGCAGCCCCCAGGCTTGTGCGCAGCACATGACGGTACGTAATTCTTCGGGGTGAAGCACCCTTTGCGAAGGCGAGATCGATGAATTCCTCACCACGTGTCGCGATCATCGTGGTTTGCAACAGACGCGCAATTCCTGGCGCCATCGCAAGCCCCAGCGACAATGCGGGCAAGAGGAGGTACCGCATTCCGATGCCGAAGTCTTCGCTCAACGCGACCTCTCCGCTGACGGGTAGGAGGCGCCAAGTGACTCCAAACAAGACGATCAGGAGCAACCCGACGAGAAAAGCGGGGGTGGCAATAAGAAGCGTGTTTATGGAGTCGGTGGCGATACGTGATGCACGGGTGCGCGACGAACCCCCGAGCACTCCCAAGCCGATACCGATCACGATCATGAACACAGTGGCGAGAAGTGCAAGCTCGACCGTACTTTCGAGACGAGCACCGATGAGGTCGGAAACAGGGCGATTGAAGATATAGGACGTGCCGAGTTCACCGCGGAAGACACCGCCCAGCCAAGTGAAGTACTGCACGAACAAGGGCTGGTCGAGCCCGAGCGAGACACGGATAGCTTCCACTTGGTCTGGGGTGGCCTCCGATCCAGCGATCGTCTGAGCAGGGTCTCCTGGCGCGAATCGCGGCAGCAGAAATGCGATGACAGATGTGGCAACGAGCACGAGCAGGATAGATGGGATTTTGCTGAGCAGGAAGCGAATCATCGGTCCTCGACTCTTCTGCGGGGACGGTACGCGCAAGATCTCATGACAACTCCTCAGTTACGAGGTCCTCCTCCGCTTAATCGAGGAGGACCTCAGGATCACTCTTCGATGAATGCCGCGCCGGCCTGGAGATAGCCTCGTGAGGTGTAGTCCATTTCTTGCACTTCACTCGACTCCACGATCTGCCCTGCGGACTGAACGATCACGCCTGTAAAGGCCTCATCGAGGATGTACTCGGTAAGCGTGTACAGCGCGTCGGCGTTCTCAGCGTCAGATGCGGTGGCGAGAGCGTCGCGGAGCTCGACGTACTCAGCAGGCCAGAACTTCGAGGGATTGCCTTCGCGCAGCGAAGGAAGCACGTTCAGCAACGTCGACGGGCCGAATCCATTGAGCCCGTGGAGCGGAAGGAAAGACTGCCCTAGCTCCCCGGCGACCTGGTTTTGATCCCAGGTCTGAGGATCCTGCACGGTGATGACGGGATTGAGGCCGACCTCTTCGAGGTTGTTTCGGATAATCTCTGCCACGCCGGTGTTCGATGGTAATCCGATGACGGTGATCTCCACGTCGGAGCCGGCAGCACCAGCCTCGGCGAGCAATGCCTTCGCTTTGTCTGTGTCATACGTATAGAAGTTCTCCAGGTCTGCGGGATAGTCGGGCGTGCTCGCGTCCCAGAAGAGGTTGGTGACCTGCCCGGCGTCGCCGAAAATCTGATCCGCGATACGTTCGCGGTCGATCGCGTATTGAACGGCCTGGCGGGCAGCCTTGTTGTCAAAAGGGGCGACCGTGGTGTCCACACCAAACGGGTAGGCGGCACTGGCGCTATTGATGATCGTGTATGCACTGTTCGATGACAGCGTCTGGACGTCCACGGCGTTCATCCCAGAGGAGACCTGCGTGCGGTTACTGCGCACGGCGTTGAGCATGGCTGTGCTGTCTGTGATGATCGCAATGTCGATTGCATCGAGGTACGGCTTCTCTCCCCAATAGCCATCGAACCGCGCGAGCTTCGCTTCCGATCCAGGAGACCAACTCTCGAAGGTGAAAGGACCGGTTCCGACAACTTCGGAACCGTCAGCGAGGCCGGCGATCGTCTCACTGTCGACAATGTAGGTCTGCTCGAAGAAGTCGAAGATGTTGGCGGTCGGCGCAGAAAACTCGATTGTCAGCTCAGTCGGGCTCGATACTGTGACGGCTGTGAAGCTGCGAGCGATGTACCCGACCTGAGCGTTATAGCTAGGGTCAGCTGAGGTTTCGATCGAGAACTTCACGTCGTCGGCGGTCATTGCCTTGCCACTGTGGAACGTGACGTCGTCACGCAGTGTGATCTGCATCGACATTCCGTCGTCGGCGAGGGTCCAGTCGGTCGCGAGCATTGGCTGCGGTTCGGTGTTGTCGTCGTACGTTGTCAGCGTTTCAAAGACGTTTGAAGCCCAGGTGGCGTTACCTGCACGAGCGGCCATTAGATTTCGCGGTTGCATGTCACCGCTCTGCGCCACCGAGAGCGTTCCGCCTTCGATTGGTTCCGCAGAACCGGTCGTGTCGCGGTCCACAGCGGACTGGCATCCGGCCAGGGCGATTGTGAAGGCCGCGATTCCGGCCACAGCAGCAAGTGTGCTCTGGCGCCGTCTGGTGTGCAGCATCGTTTCTCACTTTCCTCGTCGTTGAGATAGCAGGCAGTGGTGGCTAACTTAATGAATGTTTAGTAGGTTTGCAAGCACTCAATTCCGGAGGAGGTGCGACACAGATGTCGCGACCCAACATTGTTTTCGTCATGGCCGACGACCACGCCGCGCATGCAATCTCGGCGTACGGGAGCCGAGTTAATCAGACCCCGAACCTCGACAAGATCGCTCGCGAAGGCACTCGGATGGACGCAGTTTTCTGCACAAACTCCATCTGTAGCCCGTCTCGTGCGTCGATTCTCACTGGCACCTACAGCCACGTGAACGGTGTCTCATCGATCTGGACGGAGATGGACTACCGTGTCCCGACATTTGTTGATGTGTTGCACGACTCCGGATACAAGACGGCGATGTTCGGAAAGTGGCACCTGGGGGAACACGGTTCCGCCCTTCCACGTGGATTCGATGCGTGGACGATCTTCCCTGGACAGGGAGAGTACGTCGACCCCCCGATGATCGACGCACACGGCGAACGGACGATGAGCGGGTACGCGACCGACGTAACGACCGATCTCGCGATTGATTGGATGTCGTCCCTTGGCGACGATGAACCGTTCTGTCTGATGGTGCATCACAAGGCGCCACATCGGCCCTGGGTTCCAGACGAAAAGCACTCCCACCTCTACGCAGATGGAGCCATCCCTGAACCAGAGTCCTTCTTCGACGACAGCGCTACACGGAGTAAGGCCGTGCGCGGCGTACGCATGACGATCGCCGATGACATGGGGGCTGACGACCTCAAAATTGCGATGCCCGATCATCTGCGTGGGGAGGAGAACCGTCACGCGCGGATGAGTTGGAAGTACCAGATCTATATGCGGGACTATCTGCAGTGCATCCAGTCAATCGACGACAACGTCGGACGACTGCTCGACTATCTCGACGAGAGCGGGCTGAGTGACAACACGGTGATCGTCTACACCTCGGACCAGGGCTTCTTCCTGGGCGATCACGGCTGGTTCGACAAGCGGCTGATGTTCGATGAGTCGTTGCAAATGCCGATGTTGATTCGTTGGCCGGCCGAAATCGAGGCGGGCACTCAATGCGATGCAATCGTCACCAATGTCGATTTCGCTGCCACGTTCCTCGACATCTGCGGCATCGACGCCGCATCTGCGCTGCCAACTTCACAGGGCCGAAGCTTTCGCGCACTACTGCGCGGCGAGGAGGTTCCTGATTGGCCGGATGCGGTGTATTACCGGTACTGGGAGCATGACGACCCCATTCACAGTGCGCCAGCGCACTACGGGGTTCGCACGGCTGAACACAAGCTCATCTACTACTACGGCGCCGGCCTGGGCGTGCCTGGAGCTTCGGAGCAAATATTCGAGCCCGAGTGGGAGTTGTACGACCTTGTCGCGGATCCCGCAGAGATGCACAACGTCGCTGATGATCCTGGCTATGTCGAGGTGAAAGCCCAGCTTGAACAGAAGCTCGCGCAGTATCAGCGCCGTTTCGGCGACGAGCCGTACGTCGGACCGGACACGCCGCGACCGGATTGGGGGCCGCATGACGAGACGATCTTCGCCCTTGTGCAGCAATACGTCGCCAACGTTCGCGCAGCGCGCTGACACTACTATTTCTGCCGAAAAGGATCGAAGACAATGCCTCGCCCCAATGTGATCATCATCATGGCCGACGACCTCGGCTTCTCCGACATCGCACCCTTTGGTGGTGAGATCGACACCCCGGCCTTGCAAAAACTCGCGGATCAGGGAACGAGGATGAGCTCGTTCTACGTCACGCCTCGATGCAGTCCGTCGCGCGCCGCGATGCTCACAGGACGCAATCCTCACTCTGTGGGCATCGGCGTGCTGACAACTGACAATCGACCCAACGGCTACGCCGGATCGCTCAGTGCGGAGGTGCCAACCCTTGCCGAGCGTCTGAAAGACCGTGGATACGCGACAGGAATTTTCGGCAAGTGGCATCTTGCGAGCGAAACGAAGACACCGAGTGAAACCTGGCCGACACGGAGAGGATTCGACGAGTTTCGGGGGATACTCCCCGGAGCAACGAGCTATTACCGACCACCGTTGATGCAGGGCGAGGAGCGCGTCGCAGATGACCAGCTCGATGACGATTTCTTCCTGACCGATGACATCACTGCGAGCGGCGTCGACTTTGTTCGACGCCACGGCGCGACGGACCATCCGTACTTCCTCTTCATGACCTACACGGCTCCCCACTGGCCGCTGCATGCAGCGGAGGAAGATATCCAGAAATACCGTGAACGTTTCGCCGGTGGGTGGGATGCTGCGCGTCTCGAGCGGTTGAGGCGACTGAAAGTCAGCGGGCTCCTGCCTGAGATGGATGAGCTTCCGCCTGGGCAACCACTGCCTGAATGGGACGAGAAAAACGCGCTCTGGCAAACCGAGAGGATGGCGGTGTACGCCGCTCAGGTCGAGAGTCTTGATCGCGGGGTGGGGCAAATCCTCGAGGCCGTCTCCGCCACAGACTCTGAAGACGACACAATCGTGCTGTTCTTCTCCGACAATGGCGGATGCTCGGAGGATCTACCTGTCGGAATGAACTACTTCGCTGAGGATGTGGCGCCGAGAGCGACGCGCGCCGGGAGCGTCGTGCGCTTCGGGAACGACCCAGCGATCTTGCCGGGGGCAGAAGATACTTACCAGAGCTACGGTGAAGAGTGGGCGACCGTTTCAAATACCCCTTTTCGCAAGTGGAAACGCTGGGTTCATGAAGGTGGGATATCCACTCCTTTCATCGCTTCTTGGCCCAACGGCGGGCTAGCGGGGGGAGGGGGTATTAACCGTAGCCTTGGTCACATCACTGATGTCGTGCCGACAATCCTCGCGGCGGTCGACGCGCTCCCGGAATCTGGTGCTCTCCCTGCAGGGGCAGCGGGAGGCGGAGTAGACGGGTGCAACCTGTTGCCAGCTTGGCGTGATCCTGATGCTGACATTGGGGATCGAACTCTCTATTGGGAGCACGTTGGCAATGCTGCACTTCGCCGGGGCGCTCTCAAGCTCGTGCGCGAGTGGGGCGGAGAGTGGGAACTCTACGACCTTTCCGTTGATCGCACCGAGTCGGTAGACCTCGCGATCGATCGCCCAGAAGTAGTTGCGTTGCTGGCCGCGGACTATATGCGCTGGGCTGAGGAGCACGATGTCATGCCTTGGCAGGACGTTCTCGATGACTACGCAGCGCGCGGCTTACACCCGATGCGTGCAATGGGGTGACGAGAAGATTTTGGTGGGCGATACCGGACTCGAACCGATGACCTCTTCCGTGTGAAGGACTCGGAACCCGTATTGCAGCGGGTTCCACGCGATGATTTCGTTGCATCGGTTGCGGCTGTAGGTAGTCGTTCGCATGGTGGGGGTGCGCCGGGGGTGCGCGCTCGATGACCTCCCGGACTGCGCCGGGGTCTGATGAAGGAATCAGGCTCGCGGCTGCTGAGGCGTACCTGGAATCGGTGTGCGCGAACCCGTATGACGTGAACGGCGACGGCTCGGTGTGGGTGCGCTGCAATGGCCGGTTAGCCTCGAAGTGCCCCGCGTGCTCGAAGCTCTTTCAGGGCGATTGGGCGGCGATCTGCCGTAGCGGGATCTTCGACGCCGACGGCCAACCACTGACGGGCTACGTCTGGGCGCTCGTCACGCTCACAGCGCCGTCGTTCGGGAAGGTGCATCGTGTTCCGCATCGGCTGCGCGACAAGCGGGAGAAGTGCGCGTGCGGCGTGGTTCACGAGTTCGGCGCGGAAGAGGCCGGGGAACCCATCGAGCCGTGGCGCTACGACTACGACGGGGCGCTGCTGTTCAATCAGTCATTGGGGCGACTGTGGAACAACACGACGACACGTTGGCGGCGCGCGTTCGGCAAGGAGTTCCAATACTTCGCGGTGACGGAGGCTCAGAAGCGGGGAACGATGCACAAGCATGTCTTGGTGCGGTTCGAACGCGGCTCGATTCTCGCTCACGAGTTGCTGGCCGTCGCTGCTGAGTCGTACACGGCGGCGTGGACGGGCGAGGTCATCCGGTGGGGGCGGCAGTCCGATGTGCAGCTGCTCGACCCTGCCGAGAACCCGGACGATGCTGCTCGAACCGCGCGCTATCTCGTGAAGATGACTTCCTACGCTGTCAAGGACGTGAACCATGCGACGGGGCAGGTATCGCGCGCGGCGGATCGGCTGCTGATGTACGCGGCGTATGACTACCGCTGCTCGGCGGAGTGCGACCGGCAAGACGGGGGCGCTGAGTGTCGGCACCCGATCCATTCTGATCTGGTCGGCAGTGAGCGGGTGCTATCGCAGTCCAAGCAGTGGTCGATGAGCGCCACGACGCGGACGGGCCTTCGGGAGGCTCGACGGGTTTACGCCGATGCCATGCGAGGAGGTGATGACGAGGCGACCCACGAAGAGCCGGAAGGTATGAGCGGCGCTGACCTCTACGCGAGCAGGCTGGTACGCGAGTACAGGGCTGAGATGGCAAAGCATCGCGAAGAGATGCTGCGGCAGCAGTGGGTAGCTCAGCAGGGCGTGACAGACCGAGAAGTCGATGACATCAGGCCAGGCTCCATGCGCCTTTAGAAAAAGGAATCGTGTTCAACTTCGTACGGCACCCGTACGTCAAAACTTGCGTAGTGTTTTTCAAGCATCGGACGCAATCGTGAGAGAACTTGAAGTCCCTCGACCACATCTTGTCGCTCAACTGGTTGGGCGTGCGCGATGCCATTCCGTAGTGCGCGAACTGACTGCACGGCATCTCGGTTCTCCTCGAAGAACTCCCGTTGTGCATGGGCCCAGCGTTTGACCGCTGGATCTTCGCTGGCGCGAAGACGTCGTCGATCGTAGTTGTAGCCCATTTTTGTAGCGAATGCCTCGTATTGGCTCAGCAGTTCTAGTTTCAGGTCAGAAGTTGATGCTGACTGGTTGGAAGAGGGGGCCTCTGCCTCGCCCGGTGTGTTCTGACTGCTGAGCTTGTTCGCAATATCTTCCAGTTGTGCCGATCTGTCTTTGGACCACTGTGGTTCGGCTCCCCAGTTGTTATGCATGGTTATGTTCGCTGATGCGGAAGCGGTCGCCTCTACAATTCCATCGATTCGCACCTGCTGGAGTTGGAACGAGGTCTGAAGTGAGGTGACGTCGTCCCTAGCCTTCTTCGCGTCCGCTTCAGCGGCGGCGACTTTGCGCGTGAGGGACACGCCGAGGACTGTGACCTCTGAAATGTCCGGCCAGAGCAGGAGCACCACGAGAAGTAGCAGAACCAACACGGTCGCACTTGTAACGGTCGGTGGCTGGCATGTAGTTACGAGCGCCGCCCCTTCGGTGTTCTTGGTCGAGCACTCCTTGTAGAAAGAGAGTGCTGCCAGTGCATACGCAACTAACAGCGCTGCCGCGATAATTAGACGTGCAATTCGCCAGCCTGCCGCGGGGCTCTTCTCGCGTAGTTTCGTAGTTGGTTCTTCATGCACTGGCTAGCTCCTTGTTTCTTGTCGCAAGACTATCGGGCAGTGTGTGACACGAAGCGAGGGTGAAGCGGCCCGGAGCGAAGCGGGAGGGTCGCTTCACCCTCGCTTCGCGGCGAAGCCGCCCTTGATCCTGAATATCTCTGCTCCGCACAACAACGGATCAGAGGCCGGTAGGAACGTCATGGAAGACGTAGGTGCGAACCTCGGTGCGATTGAGCGGAACGTCTAGGCTCACCTCGGCAAGTCGAGGTTGCCCGGCTGCTCGTGCTTCGGTGAGCTTGTCGGCTAGCGGAGCAAGCTGACGGTATAGACGATCGCTCGCCCAGTTCGACGCACTGCCAGTCGAACCGAGCATGCGCACGATTGACCTTGCGCTGTGGCCGTTGCTCAGTAGCTGCGCGGCTGCAATCACGGTTGCTGCACGGGCAACCCGCTCCGACTCTTGCGTGAGCAGAAGGAACCGCTCAGGGTCAGCGCGGCTTGTGCCGTCTAGACCTTCGCTTGTGGTGCGCGCCCGTTCAATGAGCGCGGGGCGCGTCGTGGCTTCGAAAGCGGCAACCGCCTCGGTGCTGGCGTTCCAATAGTGCGACATGACTTGACTTCTCCCTGGTTGATGTTACTGTCGTAGTGACGTATTAGTAGTACGGATGATACGTCGCTACGGGTGTTTGGCAGTCTACTGTGTGCTGACCTTTGACACAGAGAGAAGGAAAGAGGATGGGCAAGAAGAGAGTTACCGAGGCGGAGCGGGTGCGTCAGTTTGCGACGCTGCCCGCACTGCTGGCGGCGAAGGCGGAGGTTGAGGCGCGCGCATACGCGAAGGCGGATCACCCCCGTCAGGTGAGCTTGAAGAGCTTCGCGGAGTTCCAGCGGGTCGTGAACTGGGCGCGTGTCTTCGATGCGATGGCGGAGGCTCGGGGTCTGCCGTGCTTCAGCGAGGGCGGTCACTACCGGTCTGGACGTGCGCGCAAGGACTTCGATCTTGTCGCGGTTCGTGTTTGGGGGTTCCGCTAATGGCATCGACGATGAGCTTCCCGCTCACTGCGGGAACTGAGGTACTAGGCCTAAACGGTGACGAGGGTCGCCCCGTGTTCGAGTACGTCGACGGCAAACGCACCGACAATCAGCGTCGTGATGCGGCGGGTCGCCCGGTCTTCCGTCACAAGGCGCTCATCCGGTACACGGCGGACGCTGCCGAAGAGGTGGCGCTGGTGATCGACAGTGCTGCACCGCTCGGGGTGCTCAAGCCGGTGAAGCTTGATCCGGCAAGGGCGACGCTGACGGTACGACCGGAAGATGCCTACAACCTCGCGTTGACGGTGTCCGCCTCGCTGCTGCCCGACAGCAAGGGCGGCGCGTGATGCGGCGGTTCGCTATCGGGTCCGCGTTCCTGGCGGTGATGCTTCTTGCGGGAGGCGTCATCGCCGGGTGCGCGCCACACAAGGGGCAGGTTCCCGCAGCGGTTGCGTCACCGATGGCGCCGGACAAGTACGGCTTCTCGGTGTTGTCGGTGGAGTCTGACGCGGCGTCGAATGAAGGCGCGAAAGCCACGGTCTATCTGCCGGTGTTTTGGTCGGGTGTTGAGGTGCGGGTGCGGTCGGTGGAGCCGTACGCGTTCGGTAGCGAAGTCTGCGCGGTTTCGGTCGTTGGTGACGTAGAGACAGCTTCGGGGGCGTGTGAGCTTTTGGTGCTCGAACGGCTCGATAGTCGCGAGGGTGACCGAGTTGGCACGCTTGACGGCCTCCGAGTGCTGCTGACCGGACTCACGTCGGGCGAGCACGAGTTCGACGTGTTCATGTTTCCCGTCCCTCAGAACACAAAGACCGGCGAGTGGCACTACGACTACGAAGCGCCCGCGGTCGATCGGCTGAGGGTGCATGTTCCGGAGGAGGAAGAACGTTGAACAGGTTCATTGCGTTCGCTGTCGTCGCGCTGATGGCTGTGCTGCTGCTCGGCTTCGGGCTGTTCGGCGCACCGTCGGGTATGGAGTCCGTCGCGCTGCTCGGGCGCATCTTGTGGGCGGTGCTCATCATCGATGTGGTTCTCGTTGTCGCGGTTCCTGCGCTGCGTCATCGTGTGCTCGGGCGTAATTGGCTCCTGGCGCGGCTGTTCCAACCTCGGTTGAGCGGTGCGGATCGAGCGTCGTTGTCGAAGTTCGAGAAGTCGGCGCTGGGTCGTCTGCGGCGACTCAATCCCGATTGGGCTGTCACTGCGGGTATCACCCGTGACAGCACGACCCGCAACGGCGACAAGGTGCGCACGTTCCCAGGGCTGGCGCGGGTCGAGCTACGACCGCATGGGCCTGCTGCGCTGTTCCAGGTGGTGCCGGGGTCGGTGCCGAGTGACTACGACGACGAGAAGGTAAGTGCGGCGCTGGGGTTCCCGGTCGAGTGTTCGGCGGCGTCGGCATCGACGGTGCGGATTCAGATGCGTTCGCGTGACGCGCTGGCGGATCAGGGCACGATTCCGTTCCGCATGGTTCCGCTTTCTGATCCTGCGGCGCCGGTACGTGTCGGAGTGACTTCGGAAGGCCCGTTCTCGCTCCCGATCTTCGGACGGCAGACGCTCCTGGTCGGCGCGTCAGGATCGGGCAAAAGGGTCGGTGATCTGGAGCGTGCTCGGGCAGCTCGCTCCGAGCATCCACGCGGGAATCGTGCGCGTGCATGGCGTCGATCTGAAAGGGGGCGTCGAGCTCACGGCAGGCCGTGCGCTGTTCCACGATGTCGCGTACACCTATGACGAGGCGGCGGCGATGATCGAAGGTCTCGCACGGCGGCTGGATGACCGGCTCGCGTACATGCGTGAGAACGGGCTGCGAAAGCACGTCCCGACGACGGAGCAGCCTCTCGAACTCCTGTTGGTCGATGAGGCGGCTTCGCTGTCTTATCTCGCGCCGGATGCGAAGTCGAAGAACGCGCTCGACGCGTCGTTCAAAAGGTGGCTTAGCGTCGCACGAGCCGCTGCGGGGGCCACCTTGGCTGCGATGCAGGACCCTCGGAAGGAGTCGCTGGCGTCGCGTGATCTGTTCACGGCTACCGTCGCGCTGCGGTTTCGCACGAAGGATGACGCTGTGCTCGCGCTCGGGTCGGCTGCGTACGAGGCCGGCGCTCACTGCGACCGCATCCCAACCTCGACACCTAGCATGGGGTACGTGATCGACGGGGATACCGGCGACATCGTGCAGTTCCGGGCGTCATGGGTGTCTGACGAGGACATCGCTGAGATTGCGCGCCGGTTCCCGGCACCCGTGCGCGGTGGTGACGACGATGAGCATTGACGGCCTCAATGCCCGGATCGCGCGGATCAAGCGTCGTTGTCGAAGTTCGAGAAGTCGGCGCTGGGTCGTGTGCGGGAATGAGGTCGAGCCTCAACGCCCGGTCGGGCATGGGCCGCGTGGCCAACTGTTCGAGTGCGTCAGCCATGAGAAGGGAACCGACGATGAGTGACGACACAGCGGATGAAGGACGCCTCTTCATCAGCGAGCGAGAACTCGCGCGGCATCTCGGCGTGCATCCCTCGACGCTGACGCGGCTTGCTCAGCAAGGCAAGCTGCCGGTGCAGCCGGTTTACGTTGGGCACCGCCGGGTTTACCCGCGCCAGGCGTTGCTGGCGTTAGCTCGGGTCGCCTGATGGCATTCGTCAGGAAAAACGAGGCCGGACGGTTCCGAGGCGTTGCGAAGCGGGGTCGCGTTCTCCTAGGCACGCGCACTTTCGACAGGCGCAAGGATGCGCTGGCCTGGGCGGAACGGTTGGAGGCAGCGGCTGACGGCGGTGTCGATGTTCGCGCGGGGAAGGCACTGGTGCGCGACCTGTTGCCGGAGTGGATCGAGTATCGGCGAAAGACGGTTACGCCTCAGGCGGCGACGACGGATGCGCAACTGATTCGGCTGATGAGTTCTGCGCTGGGCGCGCGCTCGGTCGCCTCGATTCTTTCGGTGGATATTGAGCGGTGGCTGGTCGGTCTGCGGGATCGTGACCTGTCAGATGCGTCGATCAAGCGTTACCGCACCTCGTTGTCCTCGTTCTTTGCGGCGTGCGTCGCTGTCGGGCGGAGGCAGGATAACCCGGTTCGTGGCGCACGGCTGCCGTCCGTGGTCGATCCTCCTGCCGAGATGTGCCCATTCTCGGAGTCTGAGCTTGCGGTGACCGTCGCGAAGGTGCGGGAACGGTCGGAGCACCTGGCCGACGTCGTGGTGTTCTTTGCCGAAACGGGCCTGCGGTGGGGTGAGGCGAGAGAGCTTCGGCGGCGCGACCTCATCGAGCTACCGATCCCGTCGCTGCGCGTGGCCCGCTCACGGTCGGAGGGGCAGGAAGCGTCACCGACGAAGGGGCGCACGGCTCGCACGGTTCCGCTGACGGATCGGGCACACACCATCGTCAAGCGTCTGATCCTCGGCAAGGGTCGTGACGATCTGCTGCTGACCGGAGAAAACGGGGGCCAGCTGTGGCGCTCGGCCTTCCTGCGCTCGTCGGGCTACACGGTGGCGAGCGACAACAGACGCATCTACGACCTGCGGCACACCTTCGCCACACTCGCTATCGCGAAGGGCGTTGACCTCGCGACGCTCTCGAAGTACATGGGGCACGCTGATGTGTCGGTCACGTCGAGGAACTACGTCCACTACCAGGGATCACGCGCTGATTTGGCGGCGTTGGCGCTGCTGAACGGCGGCGGGGGTGCGCCGGGGGTGCGCGACGATGAGAGCGAGGCGGCGGGATGACGGCAGCGAAAAGGCCTCCTGTCAAGGGGCAGAAGGCCTCTCCGGGTGGTGGGCGATACCGGACTCGAACCGATGACCTCTTCCGTGTGAAGGAAGCGCGCTACCAACTGCGCCAATCGCCCATACCCGCGGGGTACGTCAACCGATACTACCGGACGCGTAGTGGCCGATCTGACAACTCTGTGAGACACGCGCGAGATTCGATCTCGGTTTGGAGGAGGGCTCAACTTCGGCTAATGTTTCATGAGTGCCCGGGACAACCGGGAACGAAATGCGGATGTAGCGCAGTTGGTAGCGCACAACCTTGCCAAGGTTGGGGTCGCGAGTTCGAGTCTCGTCATCCGCTCGAGTGCAGCAGGTCTTCTTCGGAAGGTCTTCTGCACGTGGGGTCAATCCACACGGTGGCGTGGCCGAGCGGCTAGGCACCGGCCTGCAAAGCCGTTTACACGGGTTCGAATCCCGTCGCCACCTCGCGGAAAACTTAATAGCCCTAACGGGCGCGATTGGCGCAGCGGTAGCGCGCTTCCCTGACACGGAAGAGGTCACTGGTTCGATCCCAGTATCGCGCACAGACAAGCCCCCGGTTTCCCGGGGGCTTTTTCGTGTCCGCGGGAGTCTGGGCAATATCTGGGCAATACGATCCGGCAATAGTGCGCCCCGGAAACTACTTGGTTTCAACTTGGTCTCAGCAGCGGCATCAGCGTGATACCCGCCTGAACAGGGGGGCGGCGTAACTACAAACCGACACCTCTCCGCACAGCAGTCCAACCGCCTCAGTAGAGTGTGCAACATGTTTGATGACATCATGTTTGCCGCGCCCATCTGGTTCCCTTCACTTGTTGGCGGGGTCACCATCATTTGGCTAACCACCCGCAGCGCAACACTGTCTGCGCTACGTAAGCACACGGCAGAGCAGAACATGAAACAGGACCGCTAACGCTCACTGCCCTCCCGTTCCGCTAGTTCCTGC
This sequence comes from Microbacterium sp. NPDC076768, assembly GCF_040687205.1. NCBI lineage: Bacteria > Bacillati > Actinomycetota > Actinomycetes > Micrococcales > Microbacteriaceae > Microbacterium > Microbacterium sp. NPDC076768. Next base: position 861,489 of record NZ_JBFBMU010000002.1, on the reverse strand, counting down.
CTCGCCGCCCCGGTCCAACCGCCGCCAGGCATCCGGATTTGGTGAACTGGGGGGCTACAAGACGGAACTCGTTCGCGGACCCGCCCGCCTAGGCCGGCGGAAGAGCGTCGAGGATCTTGAGCTCGCGGCCCTCGGACGAGTGCCCTGGTCTTTCCCCGACGGTGTGCATGGCAGGCGGGGGAATATCGGATAGCGGAGCGACCTTGCGCTCCCAGGGACGGGTCGCGCAAGGCCGCTCAGGAGATCACGACAGATCAGGACAGAAGCGTCTCTCCGATAAATCCGCCCTCGGCGCATCCCGGCGGAACAGCGAACACGGCTGAGCCGATCGGAATCGTCCACTCGTTGAGAAGATCAAGCTCGTCGAGTCGGCGTTGCATCGGCGTGAACTGCTTGTCCACATCAGCTTGGAACGAGACGAAGAGCAGACCCGAATCCGAGATTTCTGAACCGGCTGGCCGCTCGTCGTAGTTGTACCCACGACGGAAGATGCGCTCCTTGCCATCTCCGCGTGCGCGCCGGATGTGCGCGAACTGGGGGATCACAGGGAACCCAATCGAAGATGTGGCATCGAAATCTGGCTCATCGAACTCTTCCGTCCCCGTGAGGGGAGCGCCGTTGCTGAGTGTGCGACCGATGGAGGCGTCACGTCCGCCGCGGTCGAGCTTGTCCCACTTGTCGAGTTCCATGCGAATGCGCCGGATGACCATTCCAGTGCCCCCGGCCATCCATCCCGCGTCGCTCCACACCACCTTGTCGAAGTCTTCGGTGCCTGGCTCGGGGTTGGTTGTACCGTCGACCTGACCGAACAAATTGCGCATCGTGGTGCCAGGACGCTCCGTACCGTACGCCCGGCGGAAACCCTGCTGTGTCCACCGCACACGCGTGAAGCCACGTGCATCTTTCAACAGCATGCGCGAAGCGTGAGCGACGGTCAGCGGGTCGTCTCCTGCTATCTGCAGCACGAGATCGCCGTCGGAGAATTCTTGACGCAACTGGTCTACTCCGAAAGCTGGCAGGGGAGCGAGCCAGGCAGGTGCAGTCCCTGCTGCGCGCGATACAAATCCAGGGCCGAAGCCGAACGTGATTGTGAGGCGAGCTGGTGAGAGCGCAAGTTCGGGTTCGGAGTCCGCAAGCGCCGGAACCCCCTGCGTGAGCCTGGCGGCGTCGTCTGACAGGATGCGCATCAGACGGCGCAGACCATCTCGATCAACCTCCGGTTCGAGGTCCAGGCCAATGAACGTCCCGTGGGCTTGAGCTGCCGTATCGACACCGGCTTGATGGACACCGTAGAACGGCACCGTCTCATCGCCGTTCATCGGTGCTGAAGCCTGTGTGGCTTCGGTATCTGAGCGGTTTAGGGCGAGATCTACCCCCACAGCCGCAACCGCACCGACACCGGCGACAGCTCCTCCCCAAAGGAACTGACGCCGGGTCGATCCGGAACGGCGGGAGCGGGCGCCCTCCGTGGGCGCTGCCATTACTGATCCATATCCATATCCATGTCTTCCTCGCCGCCCTCGTAGTTCTCTTCAGCGCCGGCGTAGTCCTTCACAGGCGCGGAGAACTCGTAGGTGGAATCGTCAGAGAACGTCAGGGTGAGCGAGACTTCGCTACCGGCTGTCAGTGGTCCGGTGAGATCCATCATCATGATGTGGTTTGCCCCCGGTGCTAGCTCAAGCTCGCCACCCGCGGGAATGATGAACCCGGCGTCGATCTTGCGCATGACCATCTCGCCTGCGTCGTTCTCTACGGTCTCGTGTGGCTCCACCATGGCCGAGGCCTCTGAAGTGATTGAGACGACCGTGACATCTTCGTCTCCACTGTTCACAAGGGTGCCGAATGTGGCTGACATGCCCTCATCCGCGGACTTGACCCAGGCGTCTTCGATTGTCACGACGTCGCTGGCTGCGACTGCTTCTGGTTCCGCTGGTGTCGTTTCATTGCTGCAGCCGGTAAGTGCGAGCAAAGAAACCGCGATTACGGCCGCGAGGCGGGGAAGAGTCTTAGAGGTATTCACAGCTGTGCCTTTCACAGGTCATTTTCCGCGGAGTCGCCAGCGTTTGGCGCAGCGGCTGCCGTCCGTGGACGGCGAAGGAATCGAACGAGCACGAAGACGAAAACAGCGAACGCTGCTCCGCCGGCTCCAATGAGCAGCACTCGAAGAATGCCGCCGGTTGATGCGTTCTGATCTGTTTGTTCTGAGGACGCCGCTGACGATGCGCCTGTCTCATCCGTCGCGCTGGACTCGGTTGCCATCGGTTCGGCATCGCCAATCGTGAACGGGATAGCGCCAGCGATCGGGTGTCCGTCTTCCGATACAACCTGCCAACGCACCTGGTAGCCGGCGGTAGGCATGTCTGCTTCGAGCGGTGCAGTGACTGTGCGACCGGCGACCGTAACCTCTCCGGAAACCCAGTCTTTTCCTGAGGCGTCCACGACCAGGACAACAGCCCCGGTGAGTGACTCATCGAGCACCAAGAGGTCTCCGGAGAAAGTCATGGAGACGCTCTCCGGTGCCGCCGCCAACTGCTCATCGGCGACGGGTGTGCTGGACATCAATTGATCGTGGGCAGACGCTGGCGTGGCGATCATCAGGGTTGCGATCGCTGCCAACGTCAACCCTGCCGCGATTCGGCGGACAGGGGACATAGAAGTGGCCTCTCATCAGACGTCACTGGCGCGACGTATCTGTGTGCGTTCAGAACGTGCGCGCGGTGGGTGCGCGCAACGTGACGCATCACACGGCGATACAGCGCCGTGGATGCGGATCAGATCGCAGCGAAGAGTGGCGGCGCCCTGCCCCGCAGAGTCGCTAGAAGGTTCGAACTGATGGGGCGGCGCACATCGAACAAGCCGCGGAGAAGCCGCGTTGCGGTTGCCGCTGGGAGTACGACCGCGTCATCGACCCGACGTCGCAGCCAACGAACAAGCTGAACGGCAAGGTCGCGCGCGGCCAGGACAAGACGCTCGCCGCGATACAACGCCACAACGGTCAGCAGTGCCGCCACAGCGTGCGCCGCTGACATGGTCGCGTCAGCTGCCGCAGCTTCAGAGATTCCCGTCGCTGCGGGAAGAACGATCGGCGCCCCATGCACATGCGGCGCCGAAACGCCTGAGGGGGTAATAGTTCCCAAGATGAACAGCGCGTGGAAGAGAAACTGGCTTGCGGCGACCGAGATACTCAGGCGTATCAGTGAGAGAGAACGCCCGGCCAGCAACACGCAGATCATGAAAGAGAAGACCCACGGCACGAAGATCCCGAGCGGCCCAGGCATCTGCCCACCGCCGGAGATGTGAGCGGCGAGGGCCACGAAAATCGCCAGTGAAGAAGCAGCGAAGCCGCGAACAACGGCTGGCTTCCTCGATTCGTTCACCCTGCCAGTCTGACACGGATGCCGCGGTGGTCCCGTCGTCCCAGGCCGTGCGTATTGCTGTCGTAAACAGCAGCGCTACTTACGGGGGCTCCTCTTTACGACGTCATATGCATTGAGCGCAGCCTTGCGGGTTTCTCCGAGGTCGACGATGGGGTCGGTCGGTGCGTCAGCGGCCCACTGCGAGATGTAGAGCCTGGCCGGATCAAACTTTTTCGCTTGAAGCTCAGGATTGAAGACGCGGAAATAGGGGGCGGCATCTGCACCGGAACCTGCGACCCACTGCCAGTTGAACGGGTTGCTGGCATCGTCGGCATCGACAAGCGTGTCCCAGAACCACTCTTCGCCGAGACGCCAGTCGATCATGAGGTTCTTGATCAGAAAAGAAGCCGTCACCATCCGCACTCGGTTGTGCATGAATCCTGTGTGCCAGAGCTCTCGCATTCCAGCATCAACGAGAGGCACTCCGGTGTTGCCGTATTGCCACGCCTCCAGATGCGACGGGTCAAGCGGCGGCCACGGAAAAGCATCGAACTCGGAGCGAAGGTTTTTCGTGGCAAGGTCGGGAAAGTGGTAGAGCGTGTGCCAGGCGAATTCCCGCCACCCGATCTCGGAGAGAAAACCACCAGCGCCCTCGACATCGACAGCCTTGTCCCACACGGTAAACGGGCTGAGTTCGCCCCATCGCAGCCGGGGGGAGAGGAACGAGGTTGCTCCCGCCGACGGCTCGTCCCTTGCGCGGTCATAGCTAGGGAGATCGTCGAGAAGAAACTCGTGCAGGCGGCGACGTGCAGCTGGCTCGCCCGGCTCCCACGTGTCGCGGAGTCCGGCAGCCCAATCAGGTGCTGTCGGCAGGAGAGACCAATCATTGAGGGCATCGCTCGCGGCGGCACTTTGTAAACCCGATAGCTCTCGCGGTTCCGGAAGAGGGGCGCGCGGAGCGGGAAGTGCAAGACAACTGCGCCAGAACGGCGTGAACACCGAGTAGTGCGTGCCTGAACCGGTGGTCACGGTCCAGGGTTCGTGCAACAGCGATCCGGCGAAAGAGGCAACCTCGACCCCTTCGGCACGCAGTGCCGATTTGATCCCGGCGTCGACCGCACGCGCTGCGCCTCCGTAGCGGCGGTTCCAAAACACCGCGCCCGCATTCGTATCCGCCACAAGGTCACGGATGACGGGGTCTGCTGGTCCTCGCCTCAGGACAAGTGAGACTCCGTGCTCGCGGAGCCTCGCTCCCAGCGACTCGAGCGAGTGGTGCAACCACCAACGTGCCGCGCCGCCGAACGGACGGATGCCGGGGGAGTCCTCATCAAGGACGAAGACGGCGATGATCGGCTCTCCGCGGTCTACTGCCGCACGGAGCGCAGGATTATCGGCTAGACGCAGATCATCACGAAACCAGAGGAGCGTGGGGGAGGCCATTGCTCCATTCTTATGCACGGTGCCGGCGGGAGGGGCGGTCTCCCGCTGTGGCCCACAGCGCCCACCCCACGAGCACCGGTTGCAGGAAAAGTCTCCCGAATCGGCGCGCATCCGTGTCCAGTCCAGGAACAGAGCGGCCAGTGCGCCACTGGTGCACGTTGCCGGGAAATACTGCCGCGAAGAACACGGCCGTGGCCCAGCCGATCCGACGTCGTTCACGAGGAAGCGCAACAAGACCGAGGGCGAGGGAGACCTCGACAGCGCCCGAAGTAAGGACGATGGCGTCTTTGTCCATGCGGGTAAATCGCGTTGCCCAGTCGGGGACCACCACGCGAAAGCCGCGCGTACTGACGAAGTGCGCCACCCCCGCGACACCGAGGAGAAGGGCAAGGATCCAACGCGCGGCTACTCTGCTCATTCGCCCACGTTACAGATGTCCTTCATCGTCTGCGGAAGTATGCGTGCGGCGGTCAGCGCAACGTCATCATGCGAGTAACCTGGGTAACGACCAAATGGAGAGTTTCTGTGCCTGAAAACGCCCGGCCGAATGACGGCTTCGCCCTGTTCACTGACCGAAACGTTGTCGCCATGCGCGTCAACGGCGATCTTAAAGATCTTGCGACGACGGTGACAGACACCGACGAAGTCGAAGCGGTCACGATCGACAGCGTTGACGGGCTCAACATCCTCCGTCACTCTGCAGCGCATGTGCTCGCGCAGGCGGTGCAGCGCATCAACCCGCAAGCGAACCTCGGCATCGGACCACCAGTCACCGACGGTTTCTACTACGACTTCGGGGTCGAGACTCCGTTCACCCCAGAAGACATCAAGGCCATCTCGAAAGAGATGCAGCGCATCGTGCGCGAGGGTCAGCGTTTCGTGCGCCGAGTTGTGACCGACGAAGAGGCACGCGCAGAGCTTGCTGATGAGCCGTTCAAGCTCGAACTCATCGGCCTCAAAGGTGGCAAAGAAGCCGCTGAAGGTGCCTCTGTAGAGGTCGGCGATGGGGAACTCACGATCTACGAAAACACCACCCGTGACGGCGAGGTCGTATGGAAAGACCTCTGCCGCGGACCTCACCTGCCCAACACGCGCATGGTTGGCAACGGCTGGGACCTCACCCGTATTGCCGCCGCATACTGGCGCGGCAGCGAGAAGAATCCGCAGCTGCAGCGCATCTACGGCACGGCCTGGCCCACCAAAGACGAGTTGCGTGCCTACCAGCACCGGTTGGAAGAGGCAGCGAAGCGCGACCACCGCCGCCTCGGCAAGGAGCTCGACCTGTTCTCCTTCCCGGAGGAGATCGGTTCTGGGCTCTCCGTCTGGCACCCTCGTGGCGGCGTGATCCGTGGCGAGATGGAACAGCACGCCCGCAAGCGCCACATCGAGGGCGGCTACACCTACGTCTACACCCCGCATATCTCGAAGGAAGACCTCTTCCTCACCTCGAACCACCTCGTCACGTACAAGGAGGGCATGTACCCGCCGATCGTGATGGACGAGGAGCGCGACGACGAGGGCAACATCACCAAGCACGGCCAGGATTACTACCTGAAGCCGATGAACTGCCCGATGCACATCCTGATCTACAAGGAACGCGCCAGGAGCTACCGCGACCTGCCGCTGCGCTTCGCAGAGAACGGCACTGTGTACCGCAACGAGCTTTCTGGAGCCTTGCACGGTCTGACCCGAGTGCGCGGGTTCACTCAAGACGATTCCCACCTGTTCGTCACGCCAGACCAGCTCGAGGCTGAAGTCTCGAAGGTGCTGGAGTTCATCCTGTCGATGCTGCGCGATTTCGGTCTGACCGATTTCGAACTCGAGCTCTCCATGAAAGACAACGAGAAATCGAAGTGGATCGGCTCAGAGGAATTCTGGGAGTCGTCCACAGAAGCTCTGCGTCGGGTCGCTGTCGCCTCCGGCCTCAAGCTCACCGAGGTGCCGGGAGAGGCCGCGTTCTACGGTCCGAAAATCGACCTGAAAACGCGCGACGCAATCGGACGCGTCTGGCAGCTGTCGACGGTGCAGGTTGACCCGAACCTGCCCGAGCGCTTTGACCTCGAGTACATGGATAAAGACGGGCAGAAGAAGCGCCCGATCATGATCCACCGTGCGTTGTTTGGTTCCATCGAGCGGTTCTTCGCCATTTTGTTGGAGCACTATGCCGGCGACTTCCCCCTGTGGTTGGCACCCAGCCAGGTGGTTGGTGTACCAGTGGCAGAGCAGTTCGGCGACTACCTCGACGACGTCATCTCCCAGCTGCGTGCGGCCGGTGTGCGTGCCGATGTTGATCACTCCGATGACCGTATGCAGAAGAAGATCCGGACTCACACCACTGCCAAGGTGCCCGTGATCCTCATCGTCGGCGAGCAGGACCGCGCGGCCGGGACGGTCTCGTTCCGGTTCCGTGATGGCACGCAGGAGAACGGAGTGCCTGTAGCTGACGCAGTTTCTCGCATCACCGCTGCTATTGCCTCTCACGCTTTGGTGCTGAAGGCGGGAGACCTCGCGTGAGCAGTCTCTCCGGCGACGGAGCGTTTGATGACTGAGCTCGACGACGCCGGTCTGCTCGCAGGCGTGCCTGACGAGTTCCAGCGACTGTGGACGCCCCACAGGATGGCCTACATTCAGGCAGGGCCGGAACCACTACGCGAGGAATGTCCTTTCTGTGAGGCGCCGCAACACCCGGACGCCGAGCGGCTAATCGTCGCCAGGGGTGAGACGGCTTATGTGCTGCTAAACCTCTTCCCATACAACTCTGGGCACCTGCTGGTGTGCCCGTACCGGCACATCAGCACCTACGACATGGCGACGCCAGAAGAGGTCGCAGAGATCGGTGCCCTCACGCAAACGGCTATGCGAGTTCTGCGTGAAGTCTCGCGATGCGACGGGTTCAACCTCGGTATGAATCAAGGAGCGGTGGCCGGAGCTGGCGTCGAAGGACACCTGCACCAGCATGTGGTTCCGCGGTGGACATCCGACGCGAACTTCTTCCCGATCATCGCGAAGACGAAGGCACTTCCGCAGCTCCTCGGTGAGGTGCGCGAGACGATCTCCGCCGCCTGGCCGCGCTAACCGCGGACCCTTCGACAGGCTCAGGGACCTGGGTTGGTGGGTCGCTGAGCTTGTCGAAGCGTCGTGCCCTTCGACAAGCTCAGGGACCTCGTTTGGTGGGTCGCTGAGCCTGTCGGCCTTTCTCGACAGGCTCAGGGACCTGGGTTGGTGGGTCGCTGAGCTTGTCGAAGCGTCGTGCCCTTCGACGGGCTCAGGGACCTGGGTTGGTAGGTCGCTGAGCTTGTCGGCCCTTCGACAGGCTCAGGGACCTCGTTTGGTGGGTCGCTGAGCTTGTCGAAGCGTCCGGCCCTTCGACAGGCTCAGGGACCTCGTTTGGTAGGTCGCTGAGCTTTTCGGCCCTTCGACAAGCTCAGCGACCTCGACAGGTCAGCGAACCTGGCGCGCAGTGAACTGCATCTGTGGGTTCGCGTAGAACTCCTGCGCTTCGACGAGCTGCAGCTCCCGTTCTCCGGATTCGAGGGTCGCTTTGAGAAGGTCGTAGACACTGGAAGCTGTGCGCTCCAGGGCGACCTTTGCGCTGCCGGTTTCGACGTAGTGCGCCGTGAACAATGCCGCCGTGACATCGCCGGATCCGTTGGCCTTCATCGGCAGATGCGGGGTTTGTACAACCCAGGCGCCATGCTCATCGGCGGCGAGCATCTCGATGGTGCCCTCTTCGCGGTCGGGACGTTCGACACTCGTGACGAGAACCGTGCGCGGCCCCATCGCATGCGCGAGGTCTACGGAGGCGAGCGTCGACTCCAACGTGTCTGGTTCTGTGTCGGTGAGGAATCCAAGTTCGAACTGATTCGGGGTGATGATGTCGGCGACGGGTACCACTCGTTCACGCAGCAAGACGGGGATGGCTGGGGCGACAAAGCACCCTGATTTTGCGTTTCCCATCACCGGGTCGCAGGCGTACACGGCGTTCGGGTTCGCGGCTTTGACACGCGCGACGGCGTCGATGATCACGTCGCCGATGCCTTCCCCTCCCTGATAACCGCTGAGTATCGCGTCAATCTGCCCGAACACTCCCCGTTCTTCGATGCCGGTGATGACTTCGCGTACGTCATCCGGCGCGATCAGGGGCCCGCGCCATGCCCCGTAACCGGTGTGGTTAGAGAACGTCACGGTGTACACAGGCAGCACTTCAACGCCGATGCGCTGCAGCGGGAAGACGGCGGCTGAGTTGCCGACGTGTCCGTAAGCGACGGCTGACTGGATGGAGAGGATCTTCATTCTCCGGCTCTTTCCTTCAGGGCGGGCTGGTCCCCGCTTCGAATGGTCATCGTGCGGCTGCGACGAGGTCTGCAACCAGCGCGTCGGTTTCGTCGTCCGTCAAATCATGCACGGTGAGACGGAGGTGATGCGACGGCTCCGCACGCTCATCGAGCGCGAAGTCGTCTCCGGTGCGGGCAAGCCACCCACGTCGCATCAGTCGCTCTGCGACTGTGCGTGCGGTGGGGGGCAGTTCGATCCATAGGCTCAAACCATCCGCTGCGTCTGCGTGGATGCCGTGTGCTCGAAGCCGGGCAGCGAACAGAGAATTGCGCTCGGCATAGTGCGCGGCAGCAGCGGCGACCTCGGCCATCACGGTTTCGTCAGTGAGCTGGGTGAGCGCAAGACGCTGCAACAGGTGGCTCACCCACGTCGTACCTGGGCTCAGGCGCATCGCGAGCCGGTCGGCGGTCTCAGAATCTGTTGCGGCCACTGCGAGGCACATGTCCGGGCCGAGAAACTTCGAAACCGAGCGGATGAGCGCGAATCGGCGGTGGGCTGGGGCGATCAGCGACTCGTATGGCTGTTGCGACAGCATCGAGAAGTGGTCGTCTTCGATAATCAGCACGTAAGGGTAGTCGGCGAGCACGGCTCGCAGAGCGGTTGCACGTTGTGCGGAAAGGCTCGCTCCCGTCGGATTCTGCGCCCGCGGTGTGCAGATGATGGCGCGCACTCCGTTATCGAGCGCCGCGCGTAGCCCGTCAACCGTCATACCCTCGGCATCGACGGGCACGGCGACCGCGCGATAGCCGCTCAATCGCACTGTGTGAATGCTTGCCAGGAAGCAGGGGTCCTCCAGCGCCACCGCATCGTCGCGCATCAGCGCCTGAGCAAGTAGCCGCTCGACAGCGTCAACGGCCCCGCTTGTGATCGTGATCTGGAACTCACGGTCTGGCAGGTCCTTCGCCATCCACTCGGTGGCCCACTTGTTGAGGTCGCGGTCGATCACCGGTTCGCCGTACAGGACTGGTCTGGAGGCAATGTTCATCAGCGCTGGCGCGGGGTCAGGGATACGGCGAGGATCCGGATTGCCTGTGCCGATATCGCGGAGAACCGTGTTGGCGGCATAGCCCTCCTGCGCTACCGATTCAAGACCGGCGATGACGGTGCCGGCACGGCCTCGCGAGATTACAAGCCCCGCTTGTGCAAGCTGGCGGTATGCCGCGACGGCCGTGTTGCGGTTCACGCCGAGGGTGGCCGCAAGCTCGCGTACCGGTGGGAGGGGGCTTCCAGCGCCCAGAATTCCGCGGTCGCGCAGAGAACGCACGCTGTCGGCAATGTCCGATGCGGTTGTTCCCGTGATCTGGTCGCTCATAGTCGTCTGCTCCGATTCTAGGTCGTTGCGGACAGTGCTAGGTTTGGCCTAGATCAAAACAAGCTTAGGTCTATCCGATAGGAGTCCCCATGACAGAGCAGTCGACCACCGGATCATCTCGCGTAAAGCGCGGCCTCGCTGAGATGCTCAAAGGCGGCGTGATTATGGACGTCGTCACGGCCGATCAGGCGAAGATCGCGGAAGATGCCGGCGCTGTCGCGGTGATGGCACTGGAACGCGTGCCAGCAGACATCCGTGCGCAGGGCGGCGTTTCTCGGATGAGCGACCCAGACATGATCGACAGCATCATCGATGCGGTCTCCATCCCCGTGATGGCAAAGGCGCGAATCGGCCACTTCGTCGAGGCGCAAGTTCTGCAGGAACTCGGTGTCGACTACATCGATGAGTCTGAAGTGCTCTCGCCTGCCGATTACGTCAACCACATCGACAAGTACGGCTTCTCTGTCCCGTTCGTGTGCGGCGCGACCAACCTGGGTGAGGCACTGCGGCGCATCAACGAAGGTGCAGCAATGATCCGGTCCAAGGGTGAGGCTGGCACTGGTGATGTCTCGGAAGCGATGAAGCACATCCGCAAGATCCGCGGCGAGATCGCGGCGCTCACCGCACTTCCGAAGGACGAGCTTTTCGTCGCGGCAAAAGAGCTTCAGGCGCCATACGAGCTGGTTGCAGAGATCGCAGAGACGGGGACACTGCCCGTCGTGTTGTTCGTCGCCGGTGGCGTGGCAACCCCTGCAGATGCCGCCATGATGATGCAGCTCGGTGCAGACGGCGTGTTCGTCGGGTCCGGCATCTTCAAATCGGGCAATCCGGCGGAGCGCGCGAAGGCGATTGTCAAAGCCACCACCTTCTTCGACGATGCGAAGGTGATCGCTGAGGTTTCTCGCGGTCTCGGTGAGGCGATGGTGGGCATCAACGTGAGCGACCTCCCCGCCCCGCACCGCCTCGCCGAGCGTGGCTGGTAGGCCGCGCGTCGGCGTCCTGGCGCTGCAGGGCGACGTGCGTGAGCACGCCGCCCTGCTCGCGCAGCTCGGTGCTGACGTGCAACTGGTGCGCAGACCCGACGAACTGACGGGCGTCGATGGCCTGGTGATTCCTGGCGGTGAATCGAGCGTCATCGACAAGCTGTCGCGGACCTTCGGGATGCAAGAGCCGATCCGCCACGCCATCTCCCACGGGCTGCCCGTTCTCGGAACCTGCGCAGGGCTCATCCTCCTGGCCGACGCTGTGCTGGATTCGATAGAAGGACAGGAGACTTTCGGTGGTCTCGATGTCGTCGTCCGGCGCAATGCCTTCGGGCGCCAGGTTGAGTCCTTCGAGACAGAGCTGCACGTGCCCGCATTCGGACCACCCTCGGTTTCGGCGACATTTATCCGAGGTCCTGTGGTCGAAACAGTGGGTGCCGACGCGACAGCGCTTGCGGCACTACCCGACGGGCGCGTGGTGGCAGTGGAGCAAGGAAACCTCCTCGGACTGAGTTTTCATCCGGAGATTACGGGGGAGACGCGGTTTCACGAACGCTTCCTGCGGCGCGTAGAAGCACGAGTTCAGCGGCAATAGTGTTCCCGCGCAGTTTCTGCTCAGCGCGCTGACGTGCTTCGATAGAATGGACGACGCCCTGGACACGGCTCCGGGCGGATACGACGAGCGGAGATATATGTCCGGGCATTCCAAGTGGGCAACCACGAAGCACAAGAAGGCCATCATCGACTCCAGGCGCGCGAAGTCGTGGGCCAAGTTGATCAAAAACATTGAGGTCGCCGCCAAGCTCGGCGGACCTGATCTTGCGGGAAACCCGACCCTCTTCGATGCGATTCAGAAGGCCAAGAAGACTTCGGTCCCGAAAGACAACATCGACCGCGCAGTGAAGCGCGGCGCGGGCATCGGCGGAGAAGCGGTCGAGTACCTCTCGATCATGTACGAAGGCTACGGACCTAACGGCGTCGCGCTGATGATCGAGTGTCTGACCGACAACAAGAATCGCGCAGCAGCGGAGGTTCGCACCGCACTGACCCGCAATGGTGGAACGCTGGCAGATCCTGGCAGCGTCGCATATAACTTCAGCCGCAAAGGCGTCATCGTGGTCGGTTCTGAGGGGACTACCGAAGACGACGTGATGATGGCGGCCCTTGAGGCTGGTGCAGAAGAGATCGAGCCGCACGCTGAGGGTTTCGAGATCGTCACGGAGGCAACTGACCTGGTGGCCGTGCGCACGGCGCTTCAGGAAGCAGGCATCGATTACGAATCGGCCGACGTGGAGTTCGTTCCCAACCTCAAGGTAGAGATCGACGCAGATACCGCCCGCAAGATCTTCCGACTGATCGATGCTCTGGAAGACAGCGAAGACGTGCAGAACGTGTTCACGAACTTCGACTTGACCCCCGAGGTTCAGGCAGAGCTCGAGAACGACGAGGGTTAGGCGCGCCGGACCGACCGTGGGGGGTCGCGCGCATAGCCTGGGGGAGTGACCTCCTCTCTGCGCGTACTGGGCATCGACCCAGGGCTCACCCGCTGCGGTGTCGGCGTGGTCGATGTTGACCGGTCACGTCGAGGCACCCTCGTGCATGTGGGGGTCGTTCGCTCATCGCCCGATGCGGAGATCGGCGATCGTCTCGCCATCATCGCCGCCGGGATTCGTGCGGCAATCGCAGAGTACAAACCCGATGCCGTGGCAGTAGAACGCGTCTTCGCTCAGCAGAACACGCACACGGTGATGGGGACGGCTCAAGCCAGTGGCGTCGCACTGTTGATTGCGGCTGAAGCCGGCCTTCCCGCAGCGACCCATACACCGAGTGAAGTGAAGGCCGCGGTGACAGGGTACGGCGCGGCAGACAAGCGGCAAGTGCAGACGATGATTGCGCGCATTCTTCGGTTAGATGCTCTTCCGCAGCCAGCCGATGCCGCAGACGCCTTGGCGATTGCGCTGTGTCACGCCTGGCGTCGCGGCGGCGCTACACCCACAGGTCGCACCGCACTCACCCCGGCGCAACGTGCCTGGGCTGAGGCGGAGCGTGTCGCTCGAACATAAATACGAGCCGCACCGTAGGCTGACGGAATGATCTCTTCTCTGCACGGTGTCGTCCTGCACGCGACATCCGACCAGGTCATCGTCGATGTGGGAGGAGTGGGATTCTCTGTCGCGGTCCCCGCCGACGTCGCACACACCGCGGTTGTGGGAGAGAAGATCCTGCTGCACACAAGCTTGATCGTTCGTGAAGACGCCCTCTCCCTCTTCGGCTTTGCCGACCGCGGGGAGCTCGAGATCTTCGGGCTCCTGATCAGCGTCACCGGTGTCGGCCCGAAGTCGGCACTCGGGGTGCTCTCGCATCTCACCACCGATCAGATCGCGGAGGCTGTCACCGCCGAAGACGATGCGCCGTTCAGGCGCGTCTCCGGCATCGGCCCCAAGACAGCGAAGCTCATCGTCTTGCAGCTTGCGGGCAAGGTGCAGGCGTTCGCCGCCGCCCCGAAGCGGACTCCCGCGGGGGAGACGGATGTGGTGACCCAGGTTGCCGCTGCTTTGATCGGCCTGGGATGGTCGGAGAAGGTGGCGACAGAAGCGGCGACCCAAACGGCCTCTGAGGCATCAGACGCGGAGCGCTCATCTGTCTCCGCGCTGCTGCGACGCACGCTCGCTCTGCTCGGCCCGGCGCAGGGAGGCAATGCTCGTGTCTGACCCGCTCGACGCCACCGAGCCTTCCGACGACACCGAGCTCGCCATCGAAGGCGCTCTTCGTCCCACCAGTCTTGGCGACTTCGTCGGCCAGCAAAAAGTTCGTGGCCAATTGACTCTGCTCCTCGAAGCAGCGCGCATTCAGAGTCGCCCGGCCGACCACATCCTGCTCGCGGGCCCACCAGGGCTCGGTAAGACCACGCTGGCGATGATCGTCGCGCACGAAAGTGAGCGGCCACTGCGGCTCTCGAGTGGTCCTGCTATCCAGCACGCCGGTGACCTTGCGGCTCTGCTGTCCAGCCTCGTGCCTGGCGAAGTGCTCTTTATCGACGAGATCCACCGCATGGCTCGCTCCGCAGAGGAGATGCTGTACCTCGCGATGGAGGACTATCGCATCGACATCATGGTCGGTAAGGGCGCTGGAGCGACAAGCATCCCGCTGGAGCTTGCGCCGTTCACTCTGGTCGGAGCCACCACTCGTTCCGGCCTGCTCCCCAACCCGCTGCGCGATCGGTTCGGATTCACCGGTCATCTCGAGTTCTACGAAGAGTCAGAGCTTGAGCAGGTAATTGCGCGGTCGGCAATCGTGCTCGGAGTCGACCTTCCTTCCGATTCGCTTTCAGAGATCGCCCGCCGCTCACGGGGGACCCCTCGCATCGCTAACCGCCTGCTGCGCCGAGTGCGCGACTACACGCTGGTGCACGGCGAAGGTGCCGCCACAATCCACGATGTGCGCGCAGCCTTGGAGCTGTATGACGTCGATCCGATCGGCCTTGATCGCCTCGACCGTGCGGTTCTGGAAGCACTCGTCAAACGATTCCGCGGAGGACCCGTCGGTCTCAGCACCCTTGCGGTAGCGGTCGGTGAAGAGGCGGAAACCGTCGAAAGCGTGGTGGAGCCCTACCTGGTACGTATCGGTTTTCTGGGGCGCACTCCGCGCGGTCGAGTCGCCATGCCAGAGGCCTATGCACATCTGGGTGTGGCCCATCCGGACGGGGCGCTTACCTTGGATGACCTATAATCGCAGAAGACTTCCCGGTTACCTTCGCGCGCCCAAAGGCTGGAGCGTGCACCTGAGAAAGGCGCTCCCTCATGGAAATTCTCCTCTTCGGTCTTCTTGCCGTACTCCTTGTCTTCATGATCTTCAACACGCGCAAGCGTACGAAGCAGATGAAGGCCGAGCAGGAAGAGAAGGCCACCAAGACCGTTCCCGGCGCGAAGGTACTGCTCCAGGGCGGCATCTACGGAACGATCGTCGCGTACGACCCGGAAGACCTCGACACTCCCGCACTGGTGGAGATTGCTCCCGGCACCATCATCGACGTTCACAGCCAGGCGATTCTGCGCGTTGTTGAACCGAAGGATGCCGTTGTCGAAGAAGATGTCGTCATTGTCGACGCAGACAACGAGATCGAAGAGATCGTTGTAGAAGAGTCTGTTGCTCCCGCAACGGAAACGCCCGAGGAGACGCACGCTCGTCTCGAGCGCGACGCAGACGACAAGTAAGTCCGTCGCCGGCGTAGCCGCTCGGATCACCGTTCTTCCAGAAAGCTGAATACACGTGGCTTCATCCTCTCCCGTCCGTCACGCCTGGCGGGTTCTGCTCGGCTTGCTCCTTGTGACCGGTGTGCTCTTTGGCATTAATGCCATGGGCGTCTACGTCTTCAAAGAGAGCTCGTGGGCACCAGAACTCGCCCTCGACCTCCAGGGCGGCACCCAGATCGTCCTGAGCGCCGAGACAGAGGACGGAGCCGCTCCATCGCAGGAGCAGCTCGACCAGGCCGCAGCGATCATCCGTCAGCGCGTTGATGCATCGGGCGTCGCAGAAGCGGATATCACCACTGAGGGCGGACAGAACATCGTCGTCCAGATTCCTGGTGAAGCAGACGCAGAAACGCGTGAGCGCATTCAGTCCAGCGCCCAGCTGGAGTTCCGTCCAGTGCTGTACACAGACGTCGCGAGCACGGAGTTCGTCGGCGAAGACGGCAATGCCACACCTTTTCCCACGCCAGATCCGACGCTGAACTCCACCCCGACAGCCACCCCCACAGACGCGAGCGACCTGTCGTGGGTGACAGATATGCTCGCCGCGGAGTTCCAGGCGTACGACTGCAGTGACCCCGCCAATGACCCCTCACGCGCTCCGCGGGACGAGCCTGTCATTGCGTGTTCCGCCGATGGCACGTCGAAGTACATCCTCGGGCCAACAGAGCTCGACGGCACAGCAATCACGGATGCCACCGCAGGCCGCGATCCTCAGACCGGTGCATGGCTCGTGCAGCTCACGATGAACGGCGACGGTGCAGATGCGTTCGGTGTGGTCAGCACCCGTCTCAACCAGAACCGCCTGGATGGGTTGACACCGCAAGACCAGTTCGCGTTCGTGCTTGACGGCAGCGTCATCAGCGCACCGCGCATGAACGGGCAGATCCTCGATGGACGCCCCAGCATCTCGGGCAGCTTCACCCAGGAGACAGCGACCACGCTGGCGAACCAGCTCAAGTTCGGTGCTTTGCCGCTGAGCTTCACCGTGCAGAGCTCTGACACGATTTCTGCCACGCTCGGTACGCAGCAGCTGCAGATCGGGTTGATCGCTGGACTGATCGGGTTGGCGCTCGTGGCGATCTACTCCCTGATCGTCTATCGCGCACTGGGATCAGTGATCATCGCATCCATCACCGTGATGGCGGTGCTGACATACATCGTCATCTGCATCCTGGCGTGGCGTATCGGCTTCCGCCTCTCGCTCGCTGGTGTTGCGGGTCTGATCGTGTCGATCGGTTTCACGGCCGACTCGTTCATCGTCTACTTCGAGCGAATACGAGATGAGTTGCGTGACGGCAAATCTGTCACTTCCGCGGTGGAAGACGGATGGGGTCGCGCCAAGCGGACCATCTACATCTCAAAGTCGATCAACATTCTTGCTGCAGTCGTGCTCTACATCCTTGCGGACTCGACAGTGAAGGGCTTCGCGTTCACGCTCGGGCTCACGACGTTCATTGACGTGTTGATCTTCGTGATCTTCACCCACCCGGTGATGCAGTTGTTGGCGAGGACGAAGTTCTTCGGTGGTGGACACAAGCTGTCTGGACTGGATCCCGCAGCACTGGGGGCGGTGTACCGCAGTCGGTCGCAGTACCGAGAGGTGACAACTACCTCTGCGGGCCGCGGAGCAAAGAACGCTCGCTCCCGCGGAGAAGCTGATCGCCGACAAACCATTGCAGAGCGCAAGCGCGCCGAAGCGCTTGCCAACGACAAATCGACAAACGCCGGAAGTGAGGGAGACTCCTGATGCCTTCCATGAATGAGTTCGGCAACAACCTCTATTCGGGAAAAACTTCCTTCCCGTTTGTCGCTAAGCGTCGCCTGTGGTTCATCATCGCGATCGCGCTTGTGGTCGGTTCGGCTCTTGTGCCGCTCCTGCGTCCGATCGAGTTCTCGATCGAGTTCACTGGCGGCTCGCAGTTCACCGTGCAGGCGCCTGACAGCGTCGAGCAGGAGACGGCCACGGAGGCTGTGCAGTCGGTCGTGCCAGGGGCGACCACCAAGGTCGTCGTTGTCAACGGAACAGACATCCGCGTGCAGACATCTCAGATGAGCGCAGAAGAGACGCAAGAAGCCTCCGACGCACTCGCTGCCGCTTACGGTGTCGAGCCGACTGACGTCGCATCGTCGTTCATCGGACCGGCGTGGGGCGAGAACGTCACGAAGCAGTCGCTATGGGGTCTTGCGATCTTCTTGGCGCTGACCTTTCTTATTCTTGCGATCTACTTCCGCACCTGGAAGATGTCGGCCGCGGCAATCATCGGTCTGCTGGATGTGCTCGTGATCACGATCGGCGTCTACGCGTTGGCTGGCTTTGAGATCTCGCCCGCAGCAGTCATCGGTTTCTTGACCGTGCTTGCGTACTCGCTTTACGACACCACTGTGGTCTTCGACAAGATCAGGGAAAACACCACAGAAGACGGTGAGAAGTCCGCGAGAACGCTCGGTGAGTCGGTGAACCTCGCGGTGAACCAGACACTGGTGCGCTCGATCAACACATCGGTTGTAGCGGCGCTTCCTGTCGGTGCTGTGCTGTTCATCGGTTCGTTCTGGCTTGGCGCAGAGTCGCTCACTGACATCTCGTTGTCGATTTTTGTCGGCATCCTGGTCGCGACGTACTCCACGCTTTTTGTTGCTGCTCCGCTGTACTCGCTCTTCCGCGAGAACGAGCCGCAGCTCAAGGAACGTGACGCTCGCATCCGTGAGGCACGTGCCCAGGCCGCCATCAAGGCGTAGTCCGCTTGCTCAGCGGGCACCAGTCCCGCACAGCAGACGTAGGATGAACTGATCTGGAGGTGGGTTGATGGCGGAACCGCAGTCATCGTCGCAGGGTTCGAGTTTGCGTCGACTGGTTCCTCGCATCTTCTCGCGCGCGTCGAGGATTAATGATCTCGACAACCTGATCCGCACCGTGAGGGTGAACCACCCCAAGGGCGACATCGCCGTGATTCAGCGGGCGTACGCGGTCGCCAAAGAAAAGCACGAAGGACAAAAGCGCCAGAGCGGTGAGCCGTACATCACGCACCCGCTCGCGGTCGCTCAGATCCTCGCGGAGCTCGGGCTAGGACCTCGTGCCGTCGCAGCGGCGCTGCTGCACGACACCGTCGAAGACACGGGCTACGCGTTGGCCGATCTCACCGCGGAGTTCGGCGACGAGGTCGCGATGCTGGTCGACGGCGTCACCAAACTCGACAAGGTCAAGTACGGCGAAAGTGCGCAGGCAGAGACCGTCCGCAAGATGATTGTTGCGATGTCGAAAGACATTCGTGTTCTGCTCATCAAGCTGGCCGACCGCCTACACAACGCCCGCACTTGGGGTTTCGTGCCGCCGGAGAAAGCGTCAAAGAAGGCCAAAGAGACGCTGGAGATCTACGCTCCGCTCGCAAACCGCCTCGGCATCCAGGCGATCAAATCGGAACTCGAAGATCTCTCCTTCGCCGTACTGCACCCGAAGATCTACAACGAAATTCACAGTCTGATCGCGCAGCGCACCCCGCAGCGGGAGAAGTACCTGGGGCAGGTTGTCGAAGAGATCGACGAAGATCTCAGAGACCTGCGTATTCGCGGCAAGGTTGTCGGGCGCCCGAAGCAGCTCTATTCCGTTTACCAGAAGATGGTGATCCGAGGTCGCGAGTTCGACGACATTTACGACCTCATCGGAATCCGTGTGATGGTCGCCTCTGTCAGAGATTGCTACGCGGTGCTGGGAGCCATCCACGCACGCTGGACGCCGTTGCCTGGGCGCTTCAAGGACTACATCGCCACACCCAAGTTCAACCTTTATCGGTCGTTGCACACCACCGTCATCGGCCCAGCAGGGCGCACTGTCGAAATCCAGATCCGTACGCACGAGATGCACCAGCAAGCGGAGTACGGTGTGGCGGCGCACTGGATGTACAAAGAGCGGATGAACGGCGGAAGCAGAACGGAGGTGCGCGCCTCCGACGCTGACATGGCCTGGTTGGCGCACATTTCCGACTGGCAGGCCGAGACCGCTGACCCGGGTGAGTTCTTAGACTCCCTCCGGTTCGAGATCGGTGCCAAAGAGGTTTACGTCTTCACGCCGAAGGGTCGTGTGATCGGGCTTCCTGCGGGGGCCACCCCCGTGGACTTCGCCTACGCTGTGCACACCGAGATTGGGCACCGGACCATGGGTGCCAAGGTGAACGGCCGGCTCGTGCCGCTGGAATCCGAGGTCAAGAGTGGCGACGTCGTAGAGGTGTTCACCTCCAAGAACCCGGATGCGGGTCCAAGCCAGGACTGGTTGGGGTTTGTTGCCAGCACACGTGCGCGCAACAAGATTCGTGGCTGGTTCACGAAGGAGCGACGAGAAGAAGCGATCGAGCAGGGTAAAGAGGCGATTGCCCGAGCGATGCGTCGGCAGAACCTGCCTCTCCAGCGCTTGATGAGTCAGGATTCCTTCGCTGAGGTTGCGCGCGGGTTGCACTACGAAGATGTGTCTGCGCTCTATGCAGCTGTCGGCGAAGGGCACGTGTCCACGCAGTCCGTGCTGGAAAAGGTGACAGCTCTCGTTGCCGCAGATGACCCGACAACTGGCGCGATTGATCTCCCAGGAAGCATCCCTACGCGAGAGCCTCGCACAGGCGACTCCGGAATCCTCGTGCGCGGAGCCGACGATATCCTCGTGAAGCTGGCGAAGTGTTGTACTCCCGTGCCGGGGGACCCGATTGTGGGCTTCGTCACGCGGGGGAGCGGAGTATCCGTCCACCGCGCCGACTGCGTCAATGTGAAGGCGCTGAGCGGCGAGCAAGACCGCTTTGTGGATGTCTCGTGGGCTCCCACCACCAAGAGTGTGTTCCGCGTGCATATTCAGGTAGAGGCACTGGATCGTTCTGCTCTGCTTTCTGACGTGACCCGCGTACTGAGCGAGCACCACCTCAACATTCTGTCGGCGTCAGTGACGACCACAGATGAAAGGCTCGCGCTGAGTCGCTTTGTCTTCGAGATGGGTGATGCAGTGCATCTTGATCGAGTCCTCAATGCAGTGCGGCGTATCGATGCCGTATACGACGTCTATCGCGTTACTTCTTCCTGAGAGCAAGTCGCTGGAGCACGGCTGATCCGACGCGGCTTCCCGGAACGCGGCGCATTTCACTGAGTACCGCAGCCGCGGCACCAGGCGTATCAGGTTGGACGGCCGCGAGACGGTCCATCCAGGTCATCATCCGCGGATCGCGGTGCAGACTCGTCGCCAGGTCGAGCATTGTCCTCACCGGAGACGACACCGCAGCGCCGCCGATGAAGACGACGTCTGATGCGGGCAGAAGCGTGTCGTGGAAGACGACTCGCGAGCTCATGATCGGGCGTAAGCGTCGCGCCACGTAGCGCCGCACGTGGTGCACCGAAGGCGGAACGTCTCCTGCGCCATGTATCCACGCCGCGGAGGGGCCAGAGGCTGCGGTACCGGGCTGGATGATGTGGGCGATGCTGCTGGCGCGAACATCAGGGCCTTCCACCAGATCGGCGGGGATGTAGGCGTCTCCGACCTCGACAAGGTGACCATCGATCCGTGCGGCGCTGAGCTCGGGTTGCGAGAGGCGCTGGCCGGGAAAATACAGAAGCGCGGGGTGCATCACGCCAGTTTGGCGTAGTGCACCCCGCGCTTGCTGTGCGGTGGGGTTGCCTGTGGAGAACCGATCAGCCGCCGAGGGCGCTGAGCCAGGCACGACGCGCTTCGAGCGCGTCTGCTGCTTCCTTGGCCGCCTTCTTGTTGCCAGCCTTGTCGGCAGCGGCTACTTCGGCTTCGAGCTTCTCAATTGCTTCGAGGAGCTGGGACGTCATGTCGTTGGCGCGCGCCTTAGTCTCTGGATTGTTCTTCTTCCAGTCGACGTCTTCGCGGCCTTTTAGGCCCTGTTCGATGGCACGGAGCTTGTCATCGAGTGCGCGTTCCTTCTCCCTGGGGAAGACACGGCCAATCTCATCCCACTGACGTTGGATACGCGTGAGCAGAGCCCGCGCTCGCTTGATGTTTGACTCGTCGGCCACGGCCTTTGCCTCTTCAAGCAGGGCTTCGCGGGCTTCGATCTTGGGAGCGGAGTCTGCCTCTTCTGCGGCGGACTGCTCTGCACGTGCTGCGTAGAGGGCGTCTCCTGCCGCCTTGAAGCGAGCCCACAGAGCGTCATCAGCCTTACGGCCGGCGCGTCCGGAGGCCTTCCACTCGTCGAGCAAGTTGCGGTAGGCGGGAATGCCGTCGACGCCGCGAGGAGCGAGTGCCTCGGCGCGCTCGACGAGACGGGACTTCGCATCCCGGGCCACCTTATGGGCGTCATCGAGCTGAGAATAGAACGCACGGCGCTGCTTGTCGACGACGGCACGCGCATCACGGAACCGCTTCCACAATTGCTGCGAAACGCTCTTCGACAGGCGAGGCCCATTCTGCTGCTGAGCTTGCCACTCATCGAACAGCTCGCCGAGTTCTGCCGTGACCTGCTTCCACTGCACCTTGCTGAGGTCGCTGGCAGCGATCGCCTCTGCGCGCTCGACAAGCACTGTGCGCTCCGCAATCGCCTTGTCGACGAGCTCCTTGGCCTGCTGAGCTTCTTGCTCAGTCGCCTCAGAAAGCGATGAAGTGAGTGCAGTGAGACGCTCGCGTAGTCCGGCGAGATCGCCCACCGCTGCGGCGTCGGTCGCCTCGCCGATCAGATGCTCGGCCTGCTTGGCGAGATCACTTGCCGCTGCCCCGCCTGCCTGGTGGCGCTGCTCGAGGGTGTGCACTTTGAAGGCGATGTCGTCGAACTTGCGCGTGAAGTACGCAAGCGCTTCTTCCGGCGTTCCATCGGGGTACTGGCCGACGACGCGCCAGACGCCGTCCTCCTTGACCTCAACAGTGCCGTCTTCTGAGACTCGACCCCATTCAGCGGAGGTAGAGGAAGACACAGACGCAGTCGTCGATGACGCAACGGACGCCGGAGTCGGCGCCTTTCGTGGCATCGGTACGCCTGGCGGCACTGGGACGGGTGGGGTCGGCTTCGAAGGCTCGTTGGCAGACACGTAATTCTCCTTGCGCGGTTGGGCCGCGGGAGGCGGAAAGGACGAGGCTCAGCCTAGTACGCCAGAGCGCCGCGAGTGCGGGCGTGGGGTTACCTCTCGGCGTTACCGATTTGTGAGGAGAACGTTCGCCCGACGAAACACACCACGTTGCATAGCGGAAACACGACCCTCATAACCTCGCGGTAAAGGGAAGATTTTCGGTGACAGGAGCGCGATGAACGACCCCGTATCCACGACGAAGGAGATCCTTGTCGTCGGCGCAGGGGTGGCAGCGGCGACGTTTGTCGAGTGCCTGCTTCGTGATCCAGATGTTACGGCGCGCATCACCGTGATCGGCGATGAGGCACACGCCCCATATGACAGATCAGGCGTAGCTGGCATCGTTGACGGAGTCGACCCGCACGAGCTTCTGATTGACTCCTCGGTATTCCGTGACGCTCGTGTGCGGTTGGTCACCGACGATCGAGTACTGCGCATTGACCGCAGCACGCACTCAGTACGAACACGATCTCGGCGCGACTACTTCTACGACACGCTCGTGCTTGCAACGGGCTCGTACGCCGCCCGAGTTGCCGTTGACGGCGCGCGTCTTCCCGGCTGTTTTCTGCTGCATACGATCGACGACGCGGTGCTGCTGCGCGCCTTCCTCGACTCCCGCACTCGGGAGCTGGGGCGTCCGCTTCGCGGGGTCGTCATCGGTGGTGGACGTTCTGGACTCGAGGCCGCCGTTGCACTGCGCAACAGGGGAGTCGACACCACTGTCGTGCAGTATCAGGAACGCTTGATGCCACGGCAGTTTGATGCAGCCGGTGCGGCGCTCATGCAGCGGCTGCTCGTGGATCAGGGCATCACGGTGCGCACCCGCACTCGCACGACTCGTATCGATGAGAATGAGTCCGGCGCTGTCGCCTCGTTGGAATTTCAGGATGGGTCTTTTCAGCTCGCTGATGTTGTCGTGGTCACAGTCGGGGTGCGTGCCCGCGATGAACTCGCACGCAATTTGGGTCTCGACGTGGACCCCAAAGGGGGTGTGCTCATTGATGAACGCTGCGGCACCTCCGACCCCGACATCCTCGCAATCGGCCAAGTAGCGCGGAGAAGGCAGGATCGTCTGACCTCGCCGGCTGACGCTCTCTCGACCGCTGAGGTCGCAGCGATGCGTGTACGAGAGGAGAAACTGCGTCCGCTTGCGCAGGAAGATGCGGAGCGAGTTTCGATAGCGGGTGTGCACGCCGCGTGGTGGGGCGACTCGCTCGGACACACGCGCGGAGCCGTCGAAGTCGTGGTTGAGGAGCACGCGGCAACCGGCACCTATCGGAAGCTCGTACTCACCGATGATGCCCAAACCGTGCTCGGCGGCATATTTGTCGGCGACACAAGAGGATTCGAAACTCTTCGTACGCTCGTCGGACAGCGCGATGGCCACAAAATCGCTCCGTATCTCGTCCCCTCAACCGACACTCGCCAGCCCACAGCGGTGGTGTGCGAGCACATCGGGCTGACGCTCGACCAGCTGAGCGTGGCAGTGCGGGCCGCTGGACTCTGCAGCTTTAGCGCGCTCGGTGCGCAGTTTGGATGGGAAGTCGAGTGCGCGTCCTGCACTCGAGCCGTTGCTCTGGTGCTTGCCAAAATCTCACCAACGCTGGGCATCGCTGCCGCGAAGACCCGTCAGAGCGAGAGCAACCCGTCACCCATCCAGATCCGTCCTGAGCTCCTGCGTACGCTGTCACCAACGGTGGCTCAGGGAACGCTCAGTGCGGCTCAGCTCATCGAGATCGGACGCATTGCGACCGAATTTGATCTGCAACCGCAGATTGCGGGGGACAGGATCGAGCTCCGTGGGGCGAGTTCAGACCAAGAGCCGGTCTTGCGCGAACGCCTGACTCGAGCGGGGCTGACCTTTGACCGCAGCGCGGTCAGTCCAGCCGCCTATTCGGCCTGAGTCTCGGATGGCTCCGGGCTCGGCTGATCCGTCGGCACCGTCGAGGGTTCGACCGAGGGGGTCGACGTGGGCTCAGGCGCGGGCACTGTGGCCTGAGCATGCAGGACTTGGCTGCCAATAGCCGCGACAACGATGAGGCTGGCGGCAATGGCGGCGATCGTGTTGTCGCGCACGCGACGGCGAATCTGGCCTTCATGCCACTGTGCGCGCGCGGTGTGCAGACGAGCGCGCTCAGCTGACATGCGCGCCTGCGCGTTCTTGGAACCGCGTGCGGCCATCTGTGCATCTCCCATCTGAACGTCGCACTCCGACGTCGCCTGAGAGCCTACCCGGATGAGCGGATCGCCGAAGTGTCAGCGCCCGCCGTTAGCCTGGAGGGATGACGTCCCCAGCTGCACTGCTCTCAGGGCAGACGCCCCTCGCCGTGCGGATGCGTCCGGTGTCGCTTGCAGAGGTGGCCGGACAGCGACACCTCTTACGAGCAGGCTCACCGATCGTCGCTCTTGCTGACCCCGCAGCCACTTCACCCGGAGCGGTGTCGATCATTCTGTGGGGGCCACCTGGCACAGGCAAAACGACGTTGGCGCAGGCCATTGCGCGCTCTTCAGGACGACGATTCGTCGAGCTATCTGCAATCACCGCAGGAGTGAAAGACGTGCGCGAGGTGATGCAAGAAGCCATCACCCAGCGCGACCTCTACGGTCAGACCACAATCCTCTTTCTCGACGAGATTCACCGTTTTACCAAAGCGCAGCAAGATGCACTGCTGCCGGGGGTCGAAAACGGATGGGTCATTCTGATCGCGGCGACGACTGAGAATCCATCGTTCTCTGTCATCTCCCCACTGCTATCTCGCTCCCTGTTGTTGACGCTTCAGCCCCTCACCGACGACGACATCGGGCTTCTCGTGGACCGAGCAGTCGACGATGCGCGCGGCCTCAAGGGCGCCGTCACGTTGACCGACGAAGCCCGTTCCGCTCTGGTGCGACTGGCTTCAGGCGATGCGCGCCGTGCGCTGACGGGCCTTGAAGCCGGTGCTGCCGTCGCACAGTCTCACGCGGCGGAAGCGACGCCCGAAGAGGGGCAAGAAGCGCCTCTCGTGCCTGAGGTCACTGCTGACGACGTCGCTCAGGCTGTGGATAAGGCGCTGCTGCGATACGACAGGCAGGGTGACGAGCACTACGACGTCATCAGTGCTTTCATCAAGTCCATTAGAGGGTCAGACCCAGACGCCGCGTTGCACTATCTCGCACGCATGATCGAGGCGGGGGAGGACCCCCGATTCATCGCCAGGCGTCTCGTCATCTCCGCCTCCGAAGACGTGGGCCTGGCAGACCCACAGGCGCTGAGCATCGCGGTCGCTGCGGCAGACGCCGTCGCCTTCATTGGCATGCCTGAGGGGCGCATCCCGCTGGCTGAGGCCACCGTCTACCTCGCAACGACAGCGAAGTCGAATGCAGCGTATGTGGGTATCGACGCGGCGATCGCAGACATCCGCAAGGGTGGCTTTGGCCGCGTCCCGCTGCATCTGAGAGATGCGCACTATCCGGGGGCGAAGCGGCTGGGCCACGGTCGCGGCTATGTGTACTCCCACGACAGCGAGTTCGGCATCGTGCCGCAGCAATACCTTCCAGATGAGTTGGATGGTCGTCAGTACTACCAACCCAAAACTCTCGGAGCAGAGCGCGAGATCAGCGCCCGTCTCGAGCGCATCAGACGCATCCTGGGGGACCGCTAGTCCAGGAACAGATCGGGACGACGGGTCTGTTAGACTTGAGCGGCTCGAAACCGTGTTTTCGGGCATCTCCTCGTTCACTACACACCTTGACAGCGCCCCGGCGTGCGCTCCAAGGCAGAACGCGGGTGATACGTCCGTGAGTCGTGAAAGACGCGACCACGTCATCGGAAGGAACACTTCGTGACTACGAAGTCCCAGGACCGCCGCAAGGTGCGTCTTAGCCGCGCCCTCGGCGTTGCTCTTACCCCGAAGGCCGCCCGCTACCTCGAGAAGCGTCCCTACGCTCCGGGTGAGCACGGCCGCACCAAGCGCAAGACCGACAGTGACTACGCGGTTCGTCTGCGCGAGAAGCAGCGTCTTCGCGAGCAGTACGGCATTCGCGAGAAGCAGATGCGCAACACGTTCAACGAGGCCCGTCGCCACGACGGTCTGACCGGTGAGAACCTGGTCGAGCTGCTCGAGATGCGTCTTGACGCACTCGTCGTGCGTTCGGGCTTTGCCCGCACGACCGCGCAGGCTCGCCAGCTCGTCGTGCACCGCCACATTCTCGTTGATGGTCAGCTCGTTGACCGCCCGTCCTTCCGCGTGAAGCCGGGCCAGCTCATCCACGTCAAGCCTAAGAGCGAGGGCACTGAGCCCTTCCAGGTGGCAGCAGCCGGCGGTCACGCCGAGGTTCTGCCTCCCGTTCCCGGCTACCTCGAGGTCGAGCTCGACAAGCTTCAGTCGCGTCTGGTCCGTCGCCCGAAGCGCGCAGAGGTCCCCGTGACCTGTGAAGTGCAGCTGGTCGTCGAGTACTACGCAGCGCGCTAAGCATCGCGCACACCGCTCTCTCAGAGCATCAAGGCAAGAGGCGTCGGGATTCCGACGCCTCTTGTCGTTTCCGCATACGATGGAGGCACCGCGCCTTCGCGGGTCAAAGGCAAGGATGATGACATGAAGAACGTGCTCTGGTTCCTGATCGGCGTGATCGGCGGCTTCGTCGCGGCTCACTTCATGAACAAAGATCCGCGGGGCCACGACATCCTCGCCGAGGTCGATGCGAGGATCAATGGCTTCACCGCCATCCTCGGCGACGCGTACCGCGAGCAAGAGGCACGGCTCACGGAGCCGGGCAACAACTGAACCACCGTAGCGGCGCTTCGGCGCGGCATCCTCACGCAAGGACACCCGGAAACTTATGAAAACTGCGGAAATCGCGCAGCGTTACCTCGACTACTTCGAGAAAAACGACCACGTCATTGTCCCTTCGGCCTCGCTGGTGAGTGATGATCCATCACTGATGTTCACGGTGGCCGGCATGGTGCCGTTCATTCCGTACTTCACCGGTGTGGTGCCTGCACCTCACCCACGTATCGCTGACGTGCAGAAGTGCATCCGCACCAACGACATCGAAGAAGTGGGCAAGACCGCTCGGCACGGCACGTTCTTCCAGATGATGGGCAACTGGTCGTTTGGCGACTACTTCAAAGAAGAAGCCATCCGCTACGCCTGGGAACTTCTCACCAGCTCAGAGTCTGACGGCGGCCTCGGGTTCGACGAGAAAGACCTCTGGGTCACCGTTTACGAAACTGACGACGAGGCCGAGTCGATCTGGCGCGACATCGTCGGGCTAAAGCCCGAGCGTATTCAGCGTCTGGGTCGCGCGGACAACTACTGGAACACCGGTCAGCCAGGCCCAGGCGGCCCGGACTCCGAGATCTTTTTTGACCGCGGTCCTTCCTACGGCAAAGATGGCGGGCCAGCCGCCGACGATTCCCGTTTCCTCGAAATCTGGAACCTCGTGTTCATGCAGGATTTCATTGAGAACGTGCGGGGAAAAACAGAGTTCGACATCACGGGCGAGCTGCCGCAGAAGAACATCGACACGGGGATGGGCCTTGAGCGCGTCGCCTTCCTGAAGCAGGGCGTCGAGAACATGTACGAGTCAGATCAGGTGCGTCCTGTGCTTGACCGGGCAGTGGAGCTCTCCGGACGGCGCTACGGTGCAGTGCACGAAGACGACGTGCGATTCCGCGTTGTCGCCGATCACGTGCGCTCCTCTCTCATGCTTCTCTCTGATGGGGTGCGCCCTTCGAACGAGGGTCGTGGGTACATTCTTCGCCGCCTCATGCGCCGCGCCGTTCGTGCGATGCGCCTGCTCGGCGTCGATGAGCCTGTCTTCCCTGAACTCTTCTCGGTCTCGCGTGACGCGATGAAGGCGACCTATCCCGAACTGGAGACCGACTGGTCGATTTTGTCTTCTTCCGCGTTCGCGGAAGAAGACACGTTCCGACGCACGCTCGTCGCCGGATCGACGATTCTCGACTTGGCGCTCGATGAGACGCGGAAGGGCGGGGGAAAGACGCTCGGCGGTTCCGAAGCCTTCCTGCTGCACGACACTTACGGTTTCCCCATCGATCTCACTCTTGAGGTCGCTGAGGAAGCGGGACTCAACGTCGACCGTGAGGCCTTTGACACGCTCATGCAGGAGCAGCGTCAGCGCGCGAAGAACGATGCGAAGAACCGCAAGCGGCAGCTGGCCGATGTCTCGGTTTACCGCGATCTTCGCGCCATGGGCGAGACCGGTTTTGATGGCTACACAGAACTCGAGATCGAATCACGCGTACTTGGTTTGCTGGTAGACGGCGCTCCTGTCCGAAGCGCAGCAGAGGGGCAGATCGCCGAGGTCGTCCTCGCGGAAACCACGCTCTACGCCGAATCAGGTGGACAGGTTGCCGACAAGGGAACCATCGTCGGCCCCGGCTACGCACTTGAGGTACTTGATGTTCAGCGCCCTGTTCCCGGACTCATCAGCCACACGGTAGAGGTGACCCGCGGATCGGTAGCGGTTGATGATGTGGCGACGACTGTTGTCGACGCGGCTAACCGTCGCGCCGCCCGTCAAGCGCATTCGGCGACGCACCTCGTGCACGCCGCACTTCGCGACACGCTCGGGCCCACCGCGACACAGGCCGGATCATTGAACCGCGCCGGGTACATGCGCTTCGACTTCTCGTGGTCGCAGGCTCTCTCCGGTGACACCCGCAGTGAAATCGAGGAAATCACCAACCGTGCCGTCCAAGACGCACTGGAGGTGACCACCCGCGTCGTCTCGCTCGACGAAGCAAAAGAGGCCGGCGCGATGGCTCTGTTCGGCGAAAAGTACGGCGATGTCGTGCGGATGGTCGATATTGGCGGCCCGTGGTCGCGCGAGCTTTGCGCGGGCACGCACGTCGGCACAAGTGCGGAGATCGGTCTGGTGAGCCTGGTCGGAGAGTCCTCTGTCGGCGCATCCAACCGTCGCATCGAGGCGCTCGTCGGCGCTGACGCCTTCCGTGAACTCGCGGCAGAGCGTGCGATCGTCTCACAGCTCACCAGCTCGTTGAAGACTCCGCGCGAGCAACTGCCCGAGCGGATTGCCGATCTTGCAGCGAGCCTGAAGCAGGCAGAAAAGCGGATCGCTCAGTTCGAGGCCAAGGAACGAGCAGGCCAGATCCCCTCCATCGTCGAAGCAGCGACGCGTGTGGGCTCATTCCGGCTGGCTGCGCAGCACCTCGGCGAAGTTGCATCTGCAGATGATGTGCGCGACCTCGTCAATGGCGTTCGCGATCGGCTGGGCTCTGAGGCGGCCGTTGTCGCTCTGGGAGCGGTCGTCAATGGTCGCCCTGTCGTGGTTGTCGCAACCAACGACGCCGCGCGTTCTGCTGGCGCGAAGGCCGGTGCGCTGGCCAAGCGTGCGTCCGGAGTGTTGGGCGGCGGCGGCGGCGGACGTGATGATGTGGCGCAGGGCGGCGGCGCGGACGCTGCGGCGTTGCCCGCAGCGCTTGACGCCATCTCTCAGGAGCTAAAGGCCGCGTGAGTGGTTTTCGCCGCGGCGTGCGGCTGGGGATCGACGTCGGTCGAGCGAGGGTCGGCGTCGCACGTTGCGACCCGGATGGGATGCTCGCGGTACCTGTAGAAACAGTGCAGCGCAATGAGGAGTCCGTCAATCGCCTTGTGCAGTTGGCGGCCGAGCACGAGCCACTGGAGTTCGTTGTCGGGCTGCCGGTGAACATGCAGGGTGCCGACACGCTTTCCACAACAGACGCG
This sequence comes from Microbacterium sp. NPDC076768, assembly GCF_040687205.1. Classification (NCBI taxonomy): domain Bacteria; kingdom Bacillati; phylum Actinomycetota; class Actinomycetes; order Micrococcales; family Microbacteriaceae; genus Microbacterium; species Microbacterium sp. NPDC076768. The sequence goes on along the minus strand of NZ_JBFBMU010000002.1, from coordinate 831,051 downwards.
CGCGAGTTCGCGGCTGCGCTGGGGGAGCGGACGGGAATCCCCGTGCGGATGGTCGACGAGCGACTCAGCACGGTGACGGCACACGCGGCTTTGCGCAGTTCCGGAAGATCACAGAAGAAGTCTCGTAGCATTGTGGATCAGGTAGCCGCTGTGGTTCTGCTGCAGCAGGCAATCGATATGGAGAAAAGCACCGGAAACCCGGCCGGAGCCACGATCTCGCCCGACGAGGAGCACGCCTGACGATGTCTGACCGTGACAGCGCTACGCCCGCAGGCGAGCCTGACCCCGATGCTCGCCTTGGCGACCTGTTCGAGAACCTTCCGGCGCCGAACACACAAACGCCGACGGTAGACAACAGCGCACCAGCTCCTGGATCGCGACGCGCGGCTCGCGAAGCAGCCCACAACAACGGTGCGCGCACCGCCGCTAGTGACGGCTCGCCAGCGGATCCGGTGGAACTTCCGCACCGCGCCTCTGCAGATGAGGCGACGGCTACGGGCTCAGCCCCTGATGCTCATCCCGTGCGGGATTCTGCCGATGCGGTAGAGACGCCGACGCGCGTTATCCCTCAGCCATCTACTCCCGAATCAGCGCAGGAGCCTGCAATTGGCGGGGGACTCGACGATCTATTTGCGGCAGAAGAAGATCACGCTCACGCGCGTCCAGCGAAGAAGAAGCGACGCAAGGGCTGCCTCATTGCCCTGGTGATTGTGCTGGCGATCCTCGGTGGGATGGCCGTAGCCGGAGTGTGGGTGGCGAACACCTATGGGGAGAAGATCAGCGACTTCATGGGCTGGGGTGACTCCAAGGACTGGGAGCCTGGGCAGGCCTCCGGTGAGACTTTCGTCACGATCAGGCAGGGCGACACCGGGTCTCCCGTTTCTGTGGCGCTCTATGAAGCAGGCGTCACCAAGACAGAAGACGTGTTCTACGACTACCTGGTCGACGAAAATGTTGCCGCGACGTTCTATCCCGGCGTTTACCGCATGCAAGAGAAGATGACGGCGGAAGCCGCTCTCGCTGCGCTGCAAGACGATGCCAACAAACTGGAGAACACCGTCTCGGTATCGGAGGGGGGAACCATCTTCTCTTCGCTCCCGGCCATGGCAGAGACACTCGGACTCCCGGTAGCCGATTTCGAAGCGGCGGTGGAAGATCCATCGCAGTACGGTGTTGATGCCCAGAGCCTTGAGGGGTGGTTGTTCCCCGCTGTCTATACCTTCGACCCGGAGGTGACGGCCACAGATGTGATCCAGCGCATGGTAGATCGCACCCGTGAGTCGCTGGACATGGCAGGGGTGCCGGCAGAGGAGGCACAGCGCGTGCTGACGATCGCTTCGATCATTCAGCGCGAAGGTCGGTTGGACGACTTCCCGAAGGTCTCTCGGGTCATCCAGAACCGGCTAGACATCGACATGATGCTGCAGATGGACTCGACAGCCCAGTATGGCTACGGTTCGTTGCACGAGGGCGTCGTTTCTAGCTCCGCCGAGGCGCTCGAAGACGACAACCCCTGGAACACCTACGTGCGAACTGGTCTGCCGATAACACCGATCGCTAGCCCGAGTGACGCGGCTATTGATGCCGCCATGAATCCTGTCGATGGTCCTTGGCTGTACTTCGTCACCATCAACCTGGCGACCGGCGAGACGCAATTCTCCGAAACCTACGCCGAGCACGAACAGGGCATCGAGAAGTGGCGCGAGTGGTGCAGGGCCAACCCCGATGGCGGGTGCTGAAAGCGTGACGCGCAACAGGCTCGCCGTGTGGGGCGACCCGATCGCGCACTCCAAGTCTCCAGATCTTCACGCCGCGGCCTACCGCGTTCTCGGCTTCGACTGGCACTATGGCAGGCGGCAGACCGACACGGCTGACTTCACGGCGGCTCTCGCCGGGCTTGACGACAGCTGGCGCGGACTCTCTTTGACGATGCCGCTGAAAGAGGCGGCATTTCAGGCAGCCGCCACGCATGACCGGCACGCCGAGCTCACTGGTGCAGTGAACACGCTCCTCTGGGGAGATGTCCTGGCGGGGTTCAACACGGATGTCGGCGGGATTGTCGATTCGTTGACTGCCGCTGATGTGCACCATGTCGAGAGAGTCCGCATCCTCGGCGCCGGCGCCACGGCAGCGTCGGCTCTCGTCGCCGCTGCGGAGATGGGAGCCTCGGAGATCGAGGTGCGTGCGCGGCGTCCAGAGAGCGCGATCGCACTCGAGCAGATCGGCCACCAGATGGGGGTCGTTGTGAGAACCCACGCCTTTGAAAGCTCTCCCGAGCCTGTGGACTTGACGATTGCGACGCTGCCCAGCGGCACCGCGCTTTCGGAAGAAACGGTTACGCCGCTGGCCACACACGGCGGCGCGCTGTTCGACGCCGCATACGCGCCGTGGCCGTCCGCTCTCGCGGTGGCATGGAGAGAGCACACGGTGATCTCTGGGCTGGAGATGTTGCTACACCAGGCTGTTCGCCAGATCCGAATTTTTGACCACGGCGACCCCGCTGTCGCTCTTCCCCACGAAGATGCGGTCGTCGCTGCTATGCGCGCGGCGCTCTGACGATCTGCCCTGGACGACACGCGGCGCAGCGGGGGTCCCAACACATGGAAGACTGGAGCAATGCTCCGCGTGCTCACAGCCGGCGAATCGCACGGCCCAGAACTCATCGCCGTGATGGAAGGTTTGCCCTCCGGCGTCCCCGTCTCTTCTGAAGCGATCCAGATCGATCTCGCTCGCCGCAAGTTGGGCTATGGTCGCGGCTCGCGGATGAAGTTCGAACAGGACGCGCTGACGATCTCCGGTGGTGTGCGCCATGGGCAGAGCCTCGGAAGCCCGATCGCGCTGCGTATCGGCAACACCGAGTGGCCGAAGTGGATCGAAGTGATGAATCCAGAGCCCGTCGAGCTCAGTGACAAATCCCGCGGTCGCGGCGCGCCGCTGACCCGTCCTCGTCCTGGCCATGCCGATCTGGTGGGCATGCAGAAATACGACTTCGACGAAGCCCGCCCGATTCTTGAGCGTGCAAGCGCGCGAGAGACGGCGGCGCGCGTTGCCCTCGGCGCGATCGCCCGCTCGTTTCTTGGTGAACTCGGCATCCGTCTCGTCAGTCACACGCTGTCGATCGGCCCCGTTCAGGTGCCGGTCGGATCAGCGCTTCCGACGCCGGACGATGTCGACGTTCTCGATGCAGATCCGTTGCGGTGCTTCGACCCCGTAACTTCGGCACGGATGGTCGCAGAGGTCGATGACGCCAAGAAAGACGGCGACACCCTTGGCGGCATCGTCGAGGTTTTGGCCTACGGTCTTCCGCCTGGGCTCGGCTCGCACGTGCACTGGGACCGGCGTTTGGACGCCCGCCTCGCGCAAGCGTTGATGAGCATCCAGGCGATCAAGGGGGTGGAGGTCGGTGACGGCTTCGAGACCACTCGCCGGCGAGGATCGGCCGCTCACGACGAACTTTTCGCCACAGACGGAGGCATCACCCGCGGTTCAGACCGTGCAGGGGGAACCGAAGGCGGAATGTCGACGGGTACCGTTCTGCGCGTGCGTGCAGGCATGAAGCCGATCGCCACCGTCCCGCATGCTTTGCGCACGATCGATGTAGCCACAGGCGACGACGCTACGGCACACCATCAGCGCTCTGACGTATGCGCTGTGCCCGCCTCCGGCGTGGTCGCTGAGGCGATGGTCGCTGTGGAGCTGGCGAACGCCGTGCTGGAGAAGTTTGGCGGCGACAGCGTGCGCGAGACCAGAAGAAACCTCGAGGGCTACATCGCGGGTATCCCTGCCGAGCTGCGCACCGCTCCCGCCTCTGAAGCCGCGCTCATCGCGCATGACGAACGCAGCTGACCCCCTGACGCTGGTGCTCGTTGGCCCGATGGCCGCGGGTAAAACCAGCGTTGGTCGGCGCGTTGCCCGACGTCTCGGCGTGCAGTTCATCGACACAGACAAGCGGATCGTTGCTGCCAACGGCCCTATCCCTGAAATCTTCGCTGAGCAGGGCGAAGCGCATTTTCGTTATCTGGAGCTGGCGGCGGTTTCTGAGGCTCTCGCAGAGGGCGGAGTCATCTCGCTCGGCGGCGGCGCCGTGACAGAAGAAGCAACACGTACGCTCTTAAAGGCGCACCACGTCGCTTTTCTCACGGTGAACGAAGAGGCAGTGGCCGATCGGATCCGCGGCAATAGCCGGCCCCTGTTGGCCGGGGAAGATCCGGTCGAGCGATGGAAGAGAATTTTTGAGGAGCGTCGGGGGTGGTACGCGGAGGTCGCATCCGCGACCTTCGACACTTCTCGGCGTCCGATGCAGAAGATCGCGGACGAGATCGTGGCATGGAGGAGAGAGCAGCAATGAGCACGACAACCATCAACGTGACCGGAAACGACGCATACGGCATTGCCATCGGACGAGGCATCCTCGACCAGGTTTCTGATGCTCTGGCGCCGGGGGTGCGCAAGGTTCTCGTCGTGCATCCGCCGACGCTTGCCCTCCGCGCGGCGGAGCTCCGCGACCGACTTCTGGCTGACACCACAAATGGGCCGCGCGAGGTGCTGCTGGCCGAGATCCCTGATGCGGAACAGGGAAAGCGCATCGAAGTCGCGGCGTTTTGCTGGCAGGTCATGGGCCAGGCCGACTTCACCCGCAGCGATGCCGTCGTCGGTTACGGCGGGGGAGCGGTCACAGATCTGGCCGGCTTTGTGGCGGCGACCTGGTTGCGCGGCGTGCAGTTGGTTCAGGTACCGACCACGGTGCTCGGACTCGTTGATGCGGCCGTCGGCGGAAAGACTGGCGTCAACACGGCAGAGGGAAAGAACCTCGTTGGTGCTTTCTGGGCGCCGACAGCCGTTATCGGCGACTTGGACGAGCTGTCCAGCCTCAGCCCGAACGAGGCGACGGCCGGTTTCGCGGAGGTCGTAAAGGCCGGTTTCATCTGGGCACCTGAGATTCTCGACATCGTCGAAGCTGACCCCGTGCGCGCCGTAGACACGACAACGCCCGAGTTTCGGCGCGCGGTCGAGCTTGCGATCGACATGAAAGCGAAGGTTGTTTCTGACGACTTCCGCGAGGCAGGGCAACGCGAGATCCTGAACTACGGGCACACCCTGGGGCATGCGATCGAGCACGCCGAGCGTTACCGCTGGCGGCATGGGGCGGCCATCTCAATCGGCATGCTCTATGCCGCAGAACTCTCGCGGCTTGCAGGGCGACTGCCCGATGCTGCAGCAGAGCGGCACCGCACGATTCTCGAATCTCTGGGACTTCCCACGTCTTATCGTGGTGGGGCGTGGCAGACGCTGCTGGCCTCCATGCAACGCGACAAGAAGAGCCGTGGCGGCATGCTTCGCTTCATCTTGCTCGACGACTTCGCGAAGCCGACCGTACTTCAGGCCCCAGACGAGTCACTCCTGTTTGCGGCGTATCAGGAGGTGGCGGAGTGACGAGGCGCATCCTGCTGGTCAATGGACCGAATCTGAACCTCCTCGGCGTACGGGAACCAGATGTGTATGGCACGGCAACGCTGGCCGATGTCGAGCGCCTCACCGCCGATGCCGCAGCCGAAGAGGGCTTCGAGCTGGGGGCTGTTCAGAGCAACCACGAAGGCGTGTTGATTGACGCGATCCATGCCGCTCGCACCGAGTGTGTCGGTATCGTCATCAACCCTGGCGGGCTCACCCACACCTCTGTCGCGTTGCGCGACGCCCTTACCGGGGTGTCACTGCCTTTCGCAGAAGTGCACATCTCTGACGTCTACGCGCGAGAGGAGTTCCGACACCACTCCTACCTGCACGACGTCGCCGCGGTACGCGTGATCGGCCGCGGCATCGACGGCTATGCAGATGCGGTGCGGCAGCTTGCGGCACTCATCCCGTAGAATCGACTGTCGGCCGCTCCGTATCGCGTGGGGAGGCCGCCCCCACGGACCCAGAACGGAACCCCCAGCGAATGGCATCTACCGCAGACATCAAGAACGGCGTCGTCCTCAGCATTGACGGGCAGCTCTGGAGCGTTATCGAGTTCCAGCACGTCAAGCCAGGCAAGGGTGGCGCCTTTGTGCGCACCAAGCTGAAGAACGTCGTGTCTGGCAAGGTCGTCGACCGCACGTACAACGCTGGCGCCAAGATCGACATCGAGAATGTCGACCGCCGCGACTACACGTACCTCTACACCGATGGAGACAACTACGTCTTCATGGATCAGAGCGACTACGACCAGATCACGGTCGGCGCAGCAACCGTCGGCGACGCGAAGAACTTCATGCTCGAGAACCAGGCTGTCACCATCGCCCTGAACAACGGCACCCCGTTGTACCTCGACCTGCCCGCCTCGGTGATTCTTGAAGTCACCTACACCGAGCCTGGTCTGCAGGGTGACCGCTCTTCGGCTGGCACCAAGCCTGCAACCCTCGAGACCGGCTACGAGATGCAGGTGCCGTTGTTCCTTGAGACCGGAACCAAGATCAAGGTCGACACCCGCACCGGTGACTACCTCGGCCGCGAGAAGTAAGGCGTGAGTGCCAGGACGAAGGCGCGCAAGCGCGCTCTTGACATTCTCTTTTCTGCCGATGTCCGCGGCGATGCCGTTGCAGTGACGCTTGCCGCTGAGGCCAAGCGCGCAGCGAGTGAGCCCGCCCGCGAAGCTTCTTGGCTGTATGCCAGGGAGATTGTGGACGGCATCATCGACCATCGCGATGAGATCGACGAGCAGATTACGACGCACAGTCGCGATTGGAAGCTTGAGCGGATGCCGGCGGTCGACCGTGCGCTGCTGCGCATCGGTGTGTGGGAGATGCTCTACAACGACGAAGTTCCCACTGCTGTCGCGATTGACGAGGCAGTGGAACTCGCCAAGGAGTTCTCTACCGACGATTCCGGCGCGTTTGTCCACGGCGTCCTCGCCAGGGTAGACCGCGCAGCCTGACCCGTCGAGCACGAGTCGCTGCGCCGTTGTCGGATGCCGCGGGAAGGATACTGGCGTGCCTGCACCTCACGTCGACCTCCGTGATCTCATGCAGATCACGGACGCCGGTGGCTATTCACGTGGGCTCGCGTACTTCCGCGAAGGCAACGTCCTCGATGTCGAATGGGACGAAGACCGTCAAGAACTCGAAGCCCACGTAAAGGGCAGCCACGACGCGACCTACCTCGTCGAAGTGGGCTTTGTCTCCTCGCACGGCAAGAGCCATGCGCGTTCGACGCGGTGCACCTGTCCCGTGCGTTCAGGGTGCAAGCACGTGGTGGCCGCACTCCTCGCGTCCAACGTGCAGGAGTACTCACAGCAGACCGGATCCCGCATTGCTGAACCGGTCGCTGACCCCGCACCCGCAAAACAACAGGTTGCTCCTTCGTGGCGCGCGCTTGTCGAAGCTTCACGCACCACACAGCTCCAGTCGCTCGCGCTGGGTGTGGAGTTGCGGCACCGTGAACCGCGCGGCGACAACCATTGGGCGCCACGCTCTGTGCGACCAGCGACCCCGCGCGACCTCGCCCGGGGCACGGGCGAGCTGCTATTGGCTATCCGCCCTCTCATGCGCAGTCATCAAACCGGAGCGTGGATCCAGGGCCATGCCACCTGGGAAGCGGTGCGGCGCGACGTGACGCAGTTCGGCCGTGTGCAGAACCGCTGGTTCGGTGATCTGCTCAGCATCTCGCGCGATTCGCTGCTGTCGGGAAACGCGGGCGACTGGTTGGTCGTAGACCAGATCGAGTCTGGGTTGCTTTGGGGCCATCTGCGCGCTGGTGCTGCGCTGGGAATTCCGTTGGTCGCGAGCCAGAAACACTCCACCGTTCACCTCGCGGAGTCGGCGGAAGTCTCGGCAAGAATTTCCCGCGATGACCAAGGAGCGATCACGCTGGAGTCCGTCGTGACGATCGACGACGCAGAGACCGACAGCTCCGTCGTGCAGCCCATCGGACGGTCAGGTGTATACGCCGCGACACTTCAGGGCAGTCGCATCCGCATCTCGCTCGCGGAGCTTTCGCTCACCCCTCAGCTGCGCGCTCTCGTCGAGGCGAAAACGCCGATTCTCGTGCCCCAAGAAGAAGAAGAAGCTTTCGTCGCCGAGGCCTATCCACTGCTGGCACGACGTGCGGTTATCGAAACAGTGGGAGACGTCGCTCTCCCGGAGGTCCCCGCGCCAGAGCCCATCTTGAACGTCGCGTTCGAGAAGGGCGACGTCATCAGCTACTCCTTTGGATGGTCGTATCGGGGATTCGGGAAAGTCCCCTTCACACCGAGCCCGGCGGCTGTGCGCGATTTGGAAACCGAAGCAGTGCGGCAGACGGAACTGGAAGCCGTCTGGCACGAGCACATGACAACGCGCTTCCGACCGTCAGGTTCGTTCCATGACATCGAAGCTGCGTCGTTCATGGCGCACACTGTCCCCGCGTTTGAGGCGGCAGGGGTGGTGCTCTCCACCACGGGCACCCGCAAGGAGTATCGCGAACTCACTGGCGTGCCAGAAGTCTCTGTGACGACCGTCGAGTCAACCGACGCCGATTGGTTCGATCTCGGCATCATCGTGAAGATCGATGGAAGAAGCATCCCGTTCGGACCGCTTTTCACGGCTCTCAGCAGAGGGAAGAAGAAGCTGTTGCTCTCTGACGGCGGCTACTTCAGCGTGAACCACCCGGCGCTTGATCGTCTGCGTGAACTTATCGAGGAGGCAGGCGAGCTCGATGAGTGGGAGACGGGGCCACGCATCAGCCGCTACCAGACAGACCTCTGGGAAGAGTTCGAAGATCTCGCAGACGAGGCCCAGCCAGCGGTCAGTTGGCGGTCGACGGCCGAGGGGCTGCGACAAACCACTGAGGTGCCGTCGAGTCCTGTGCCGGCGTCGTTGCGCGCAGAATTGCGTCCGTACCAAAAGTCGGGTTTCGACTGGCTCGCCTTCCTCTGGAAACACAGGCTCGGCGGAATCCTTGCCGACGACATGGGCTTGGGCAAGACCCTGCAGTTGCTGACGTTTGTGCAGCATGCGAAAGACAGCGGTGAACAGCGTCCGTTCCTCGTGCTGGCCCCGACGTCTGTGCTCAGCACCTGGAAAACAGAGGCAGCGCGGTTCACACCAGAGCTTCGCGTGGCGGTTGTCGACAGCACAAGCGGGACGCGGCGACGATCAGTGGCGGAGTCTGCCGCCGGAGCCGACATAGTGGTGAGTTCTTACACAGTGGCGCGCCTCGACGAGAGCGAATTCGGAACGGTCAGCTGGGCTGGGCTCATTCTTGACGAGGCGCAGTTCGTCAAGAACCCGAAGACGAAGTTGCACCGTGCGATCGCGACCTTTGATGCCGACGTCACCTACGCCGTTACCGGTACCCCGATGGAGAACAGCCTCTCCGACCTGTGGGCGCTTTTGAAACTCACAGCGCCCGGCTTGTTTCCTTCCGCACGAAAGTTCCGTGATCGGTACATCCAACCGATCGAGAAGGGCAAAGTCCCCGAGAACGAAGAGGGCGGAGAGTTCCGTCAGCGACGCCTCACGCAACTGCGCCGTCGGATCCGTCCGCTCATGCTTCGACGGACAAAAGAGCTTGTCGCACCAGATCTGCCGCCCAAACAAGAGCAGGTGCTTGAGGTCGAGCTGAGCGCTTCACACCGCGCACTGTATGACGTGGTGCTGCAACGCGAACGGCAAAAGGTGTTGGGATTGCTCGACGATCTCGACCGCAACCGGTTTATCGTTTTTCGCTCGCTCACGCTGTTGCGGATGCTGAGTCTTGCTCCTGTTCTCGTAGACGAGAACGATGCGGATATTGGCTCAAGCAAGCTCGATACGCTCCTCACGAAAGTCGCCGAGCTGCAGGCCGAAGGGCATCGGGCACTGGTGTTCAGCCAATTCACCTCTTTCCTCGACCTCGCGGCCGCACGCCTCAAAGAGGCGGGCATCCCCTTCGCACATCTCGATGGCTCGACCCGTCGTCGCCAAGACGTGGTCGACGGGTTCCGCGGGGGAGAGCAAACGGTCTTTTTGATCAGCCTCAAAGCTGGCGGGTTCGGGCTCACCCTCACCGAGGCGGATTACGTGTTTCTCCTCGACCCCTGGTGGAACCCTGCGGCCGAGGCCCAAGCGATCGACCGCACTCATCGCATCGGTCAGACCAGTCAGGTGTTCGTCTACCGGATGATCTCGGCTGGCACGATCGAAGAGAAGGTCCGCGAGTTGCAACAGCGCAAGGCCCGTCTGTTCACCGCCGTAATGGACGATGAGGCACTCTTCGCGCAGTCGCTAACGGCCGACGACATCCGCGGACTTTTCGAGGACTGAGCGGATAGTCACGGCCGAGTCGGGCGGGTACACGGGGAGCCGTCGGTAGAATCAAACGGTTCACTTTCGGGAGGAATGCAATGCGGATTACGGGACTCGGCCACGCCGGGATGTTCATCGAGACGGCTGGCGGGAACATCATCTGCGACCCGGTCCTCGGACCCTCGTTCTATGGGTCGTGGTTTCCGTTTCCCGATAACAGGGGACTGGACTGGGAGCGCTACGGTCGCGACGCTGATTTTCTGTGGATTTCGCACCGGCACCGCGACCACTTCGACCCGAAGTTCCTTGAGCGGTACATCCGCAAAGACATCGAAGTGTTGCTGCCCGAATACCCCACGGATGATCTAGAAAAAGACATCCGCGCGCTGGGGTACACGAACATTACCTACGCACCCGCAGGGCAGATCATCGAGCGCGGCGCTCTGAAGATGATGATCACCCCTCTCCGTGCGCCCAGTGACGGGCCTATCGGCGACTCATCGCTCAGCGTTGACGATGGCACCGGATCGATTCTGAACCAGAACGATTCGCACCCGCTCGATCTGGAGACGCTGCTCGACTTCGGTAAGCCTGACGCGTACTTCACCCAGGTATCTGGTGCCATCTGGTGGCCGATGGTTTACGACCTTCCGCTGGACGCGAAGCAGAACTTCGCGCGCTTGAAGCGCGAAGCGCAGAACAAGCGCGCCATGTACTACATCGAAAAAGTCGATGCCCCGCACGTCTTCCCGATGGCAGGGCCGCCCATGTTCCTGCGCGACGAGCTGTTCCAGTACAACGGCATGGGGAAGAACGGCGAATCGATCTTCACGGATCAGAAGCAGTTCCTTGCGCACATGCAGGAGTTGGCTCCGAAGTACGACGGCCAGCTCTTCATCCCTGGAACCGTCGTCACCGTCGATGGCGGGGCAGTGAGCACGGAACAAACGCTTTACAGCGAGGCCGAGATTTCCCACATCTTCGATGAGAAGTGGGAGTACCTCGAAGAGCAGCGCGCAAGTCGGCAGCAAGAGATTCGTGACGAAGAGGCTTCGAGAGCCGAAGTGATCCCCCCGGCAGAAATGCTGGAAGCAATCAAGACCTGGTGGGAGCCTCTGCTGAAGAAGTCGCGCACGATTCGCCTCGGCGTTGGCGGCTGCGTGCGGTTCCGCATCGGCGAACTCGATATGGTCGTCGACTTTCCGCGGGCAAAAGTGCGCGAGTACGCGGGGGAGGAGTGCGTGTACTGGTACACCATTCCCGCCGACCTCGTATCGACGAACATCCACGATCACGAAATCGATTGGTCGAACTCGATCTTCCTCTCGATGCAGTTCTCTGTCGGTCGCAGCGGCAAGTTCAACGAGTTCCTTACGACGTTCTTGAAGTGCCTTTCTGTCGACCGCATCGAGTACGTCGAAAACTGGTACCAGGAGCAGACAGACCAAACCGAAGATACCCAGATCGGGGATTGGGTCGTTCAGCGTCGCTGCCCTCACCTCCGCGCAGACCTCACGAGAACGGGCACCGTCGATGAAGACGGCATCCTCACGTGCAGCATGCACGACTGGAAATGGGATCTGAAGAGCGGTCGTTGCCTGTCCACGGCTGGTCACCCGATCCGCTCATCGAAGAGTGACGCGGATATCGAGGCACTGCTCGGATAGACTGCAGAGAACAGCAACCTTTAACACCGTCCTGTGAGGCGGAGAAGGGAGCGGCCGATGAGCATGCGCACTGTGCTGCACGAAGCCGACATCTCACGAGCATTGACTCGTATCGCGCACGAAATTCTGGAGTCGAATCGAGGGGCCGAAAACCTCGTCCTCCTGGGAATCCCCACTCGGGGGGTCACGCTCGCCCATCGTCTTGGCGCGCTGATCAGTGAGATCGCGCAGAGGTCGGTTCCTGTCGGATCGCTGGATGTCACGCTGTTTCGCGATGACCTCGCCAAGCACCCGACGCGTTCCCCTCAGCCCACAGATATTCCAGGTGGGGGCATAGACGGCAAGACTGTCGTGCTCGTCGATGACGTGCTTTTTTCTGGACGCAGCATTCGCGCCGCTCTCGATGCGATTCAGTCGATCGGACGCCCCGCCGTCGTGCGCCTCGCGATCCTTGTCGATCGTGGCCATCGCGAGCTTCCGATCCGCCCCGACTTTGTGGGAAAGAACATCCCCTCGGCCCGCTCAGAGCGGGTCAACGTCCGCCTCGTCGAAAACGATGGGGCAGAGGAGGTGACGATCGGCGAATGAGACACCTCCTCGATACACGCACGCTCGACAAAACCACCGCCCTGCGGATTCTCGATGTCGCAGAAGACATGTCTGACACTCAGTCGCGCGAGGTCAAGAAACTCCCGACACTCCGGGGCAAGACCGTCGTCAACCTCTTTTTCGAAGACTCGACGCGCACGCGGATCTCTTTCGAGGCGGCGGCCAAGCGGCTCTCCGCCGACGTGATCAACTTTGCCGCCAAGGGGTCGAGCGTCTCCAAAGGTGAAAGCCTGAAAGATACGGCGCAGACCCTGGAAGCCATCGGTGCCGACGCTGTGGTTGTGCGGCACCCCGGTTCTGGCGCTCCGCAGACGCTGGCCACCAGCGAGTGGATCTCAGCGGGTGTGGTCAACGCGGGAGACGGAACGCATGAGCACCCCACGCAGGCGTTGCTTGATGCTTTCACAATCCGCAAACGTCGTTTCGGTGCAGATAGCAGGGGACAAGACCTCAGCGGCATGCGCGTTGTCATCGTGGGCGACGTACTGCACTCACGAGTAGCGCGTTCAAACGTCTGGCTCCTCACCACGCTCGGCGCCGAGGTCACACTGGTAGCGCCGCCGACGCTGGTGCCGCAGAACGTATCGCTCTGGCCGGTTCGGGTGGTGTACGACCTGGATGAGGCGCTCGTCGAAGAGCCAGACGCCGTGATGATGCTGCGGATTCAGCTCGAACGGATGAACGCCGCGTATTTCCCGACTGAGCGGGAGTATTCCCGTCGCTGGGGGCTGGACGCACGGCGAGTCGCTGCTCTCCCGAGCGGTAGCATTGTGATGCACCCCGGACCCATGAACCGGGGACTAGAAATTTCTTCTGAAGCAGCTGATTCCCCCCGCTCCACTGTCCTGGAACAGGTCACGAACGGGGTGTCAGTCCGCATGGCGGTGCTGTACTTGCTGTTGGCAGGAGAACGAGACGACGAACGAGGGGGAAACCTGTGAACGAGACCCTCGTGATCACCGGTGCACAGCTACTCGGCGCCGAGAGCGCCGACATCATCATCGAAGACGGCCGGATCGCGGAGATCGGCAGCGGACTCCGCCGCACAGGTGCCCGCGTCATCGACGCTGCAGGGCTGGTGGCATTGCCTGGTCTTGTCGATTTGCACACCCACCTGCGGGAACCTGGGTACGAAGCCTCCGAGACTATTCTCACAGGCACCAAAGCCGCGGCTGCTGGCGGCTTCACCGCCGTGTTCGCCATGCCGAACACGTCGCCTGTTGCCGACACCGCCGGCGTCGTCGAACAGGAGTTGGCGCTCGGGGAAGCAGCTGGCTACGCCACGGTGCAACCCATCGGCGCTGTCACTGTCGGTCAGAAAGGTCAGCGTCTTGCCGAACTCGGCGCGATGGCGACCTCCCGTGCGCAGGTGCGTGTTTTCAGCGACGACGGCTTCTGCGTGTTCGACCCGCTGATCATGCGCCGTGCGTTGGAATACGTGAAGTCGTTCGGCGGCGTGATCGCCCAGCACGCCCAAGATCCGCGTCTTACCGAAGGCGCGCAGATGAACGAAGGAACCGTCTCAGCCGAGCTCGGCCTTACCGGGTGGCCAGCTGTTGCCGAAGAGTCGATTATTGCTCGCGACGTGCTGCTGGCAGAGCATGTCGGTTCACGACTGCACGTGTGCCACCTGTCGACGGCCGGTTCGGTGGACATCATCCGCTGGGCCAAAAAGCGCGGCATCAACGTGACCGCCGAGGTGACGCCGCATCACCTGCTGCTTTCAGACGAGCTTGTGCGTGGCTACGACGCACGGTACAAAGTCAACCCGCCGCTGCGCCGCGAAGAAGACGTGCACGCGGTGCGCGAAGGTCTCGCCGACGGCACAATCGACATCGTGGCGACCGATCATGCCCCGCACCCGAGTGAGAACAAGGCGTGCGAGTGGCAGGCGGCAGCCAACGGCATGGTGGGCCTTGAAAGTGCCCTGCGGGTGGTTCACCAGGCGATGGTGCAGACCGGCATGCTCGAATGGACCGATATCGCACGCGTCATGAGCGCGACGCCTGCACGCATCGGCGGTCTTGCCGGACACGGCACTCCCCTCGAAGTCGGGCAGCCAGCACACTTGACGCTCTACGATGCCTCCGTCGATGGGACATTCACCGAAGCCGATCTGCACGGGCGTAGCGTGAACTCGCCCTACTTGGGTCGTGCGTTGCCAGGCCGTGTGGAATACACAATTCACCGCGGTCTTGTCACCGTTGACGGCGCGAGCGTCGTCGAGGAGCTTCTCGCATGAGCGCTCGGGACCTCGCAGTCGCGATCATGATCGCGCTTGCCGTCTCGGTGTTGCTGGTGATGCTTTTCGCATGGCGACGACGAATCCGGCGGGATGCGGTATTCACCGCCCCGCTTGGAGTTCCCGAACACGCAGAGGTCGTCCGGCGTGACGAAGTGCTCTACGTCTCAACGACGCACCACGAACAGCCGCTGGAGCGGCTTGCCGTGTCGCCACTGGCTTACAGGGCGCGCGGCGAGATCGCTCTCACCGACCGCGGTGTGGCGCTCTGTCTGGATGGCGCACCGACGGTGTTCCTTTCTCGCAGCAGGCTGGTCGCCATCGACAGCGCGAACGTCACCATCGACCGCGTGGTGGAATCCGGTGGCCTGGTGCGTATCGCCTGGAACATCGACGACAACACCATTGTCGACAGCTATATGCGCCTCGCCAATGGCGATCCCCAGAACCTCATCTCCGACCTGCAGCAGCTCGTCCCCGCTGCCACCGACACAGGAGCATCTTCATGACAGTTTCGACCTCATCAGGGCACGCCACCGCGGCCCAGCTTCCCGACCCAGCCATCCTCGTGCTGGAAGACGGCACCAGGCACACCGGACGCGCATACGGCGCCCGCGGACGAACCCTCGGTGAAGTAGTTTTCTCCACCGGGATGTCTGGCTACCAAGAGACGATCACTGACCCCTCGTACGCCGGACAGATCGT
Source organism: Microbacterium sp. NPDC076768 (assembly GCF_040687205.1). NCBI lineage: Bacteria > Bacillati > Actinomycetota > Actinomycetes > Micrococcales > Microbacteriaceae > Microbacterium > Microbacterium sp. NPDC076768. The sequence goes on along the minus strand of NZ_JBFBMU010000002.1, from coordinate 815,587 downwards.
CTTGCAGACGGCGCCGCATATCGGCAACACCGGGATGAACGACGAAGACGCCGAGTCTCGTCGCATCTGGGTCGCCGGCTACATCGTCAGAGACCCCTCCAGAGTTGTCTCCAACTGGCGGGCGAACGCGTCGCTCGACGACGTGCTCGTCAGCGACGGCGTTGTGGGCATTAGCGGCATTGATACCCGCTCGATCACACGCCACATTCGCGCTGCTGGCTCAATGCGCGGCGGCATCTTCTCCGGCCCCGATGCAGATTTGGATGCCGATGAGCAGCTGCGCATCGTGCGCGAAGCTCCGCAGATGGCAGGAAGAAACCTCTCCGCAGAAGTTTCAGTCGAGCGGAATGAAGTCACGCAGGCAACGGGGGAGCGGATCGGCAACCTCGCCGTGCTCGACCTTGGCGTCAAACAGGCCACGATCAACAACCTCGCCGCGCGCGGCTTCGAGGTGCACGTGCTCCCTCAGCACGTAACCATCGACGATATCCGCGCAATTGACCCCGTCGCGGTGTTCTACTCCAACGGACCTGGCGACCCCGCAGCATCGGGCGACCATGTCGCTCTGCTGCGTTCGGTTTTGGATGAAGGCCTTCCATTCTTCGGAATCTGCTTCGGCAACCAACTTCTCGGGCGCGCGCTAGGTCTCGGCACTTACAAGTTGCCTTTCGGTCACCGCGGCATCAATCAACCAGTGCTCGACAAAGAAACAGGGCGCGTGGAGATCACCGCGCACAACCACGGATTCGCCGTTGAAGCTCCACTGGATGGTTCTTTCGACAGCCCGAACGGGTACGGCAAAGTGGAAGTGAGCCACGTCGGTCTCAACGACAACGTGGTGGAGGGTCTTCGGGCGCTCGACATTCCCGCGTTCTCGGTGCAGTACCACCCAGAGGCAGCGGCTGGCCCGCACGATGCCAACTACCTCTTCGACCGGTTCCGTGAGCTTGTGGTGAAGTCCCTTCGACAGGCACAGGGAACCAATCAGGCTCAGGGAACCACCCAGGGAGACGCAAAGTAATGCCCAAGCGCGACGACATCAACTCCGTCCTCGTCATCGGTTCTGGCCCCATCGTTATCGGCCAGGCCTGTGAATTCGACTACTCCGGCACCCAGGCGTGCCGCGTGCTTCGGGAAGAGGGCGTCAGAGTCATTCTGGTCAACTCCAACCCGGCCACGATTATGACCGACCCCGACTTCGCAGACGCGACGTACATCGAACCGATCACCCCAGAGGTCATCGAAACGATCATCGCCAAAGAGAAGCCAGACGCGATTCTGCCGACCCTCGGCGGGCAGACAGCGCTGAACGCCGCTATGTCGCTGCACGAGCAGGGCATCTTGGAGAAGTACGGCGTCGAGCTCATCGGCGCCAAGGTGGAAGCCATCCGCAAGGGCGAAGATCGCCAGGTCTTCAAGGAGCTTGTCCTCGAAGCGGGGGCAGACGTTGCGCGCAGCGTGATCGCGCACACAATGGATGACCTGCTCGCCGGTGCAGAAGAACTCGGCTACCCGGTCGTCGTCCGGCCTTCGTTCACGATGGGCGGTTTGGGCTCCGGGTTCGCCTTCAACGAGGCAGACCTTCGGCGCATCGGTGGAGCGGGTCTTCGCGACTCGCCGACCACCGAAGTGCTCCTCGAAGAGTCCATCCTGGGATGGAAAGAGTATGAGCTCGAGCTCATGCGCGACACCGCAGACAATACGGTCGTCGTGTGCTCCATCGAAAACGTCGATCCGGTCGGCGTGCACACCGGTGACTCGATCACCGTTGCCCCTGCGCTGACGCTCACCGATCGTGAGTACCAGAACATGCGCGACATCGGCATCGACATCATTCGCGCCGTGGGTGTGGACACAGGCGGTTGCAACATCCAGTTCGCGGTGGATCCGTCCAACGGCCGCATCATCGTGATCGAGATGAACCCTCGGGTGTCCCGGTCCAGCGCACTCGCGTCGAAGGCCACAGGCTTCCCCATCGCGAAGCTCGCCGCAAAGCTCGCGCTCGGCTACCGCCTCGACGAGATTCCCAACGACATCACCGGTGTGACTCCAGCGAGCTTCGAGCCGACACTCGACTACGTCGTGGTGAAGGTTCCGCGGTTCGCATTTGAGAAGTTCCCGGCTGCTGACGCCACGCTGACCACCACCATGAAGTCGGTGGGCGAGGCGATGGCCATCGGGCGCAACTACGCGACAGCGCTGCAGAAGGCACTCCGTTCGCTCGAGAAGCGCGGCTCCGGCTTCCACTGGGGTGTCGAAGAGCGTTCAGTGGAAGAGCTGCTCGAGATTTCAAAGATTCCGACCGACGGCCGTATCGTGACCTTGCAGCAGGCACTGCGCAAGGGCGCTACTGTCGAGCAGGCTTTCGATGCGACAGCGATGGATCCGTGGTTCCTCGACCAGATCGTGCTCATCAACGAGGTCGCCGAGATCGTGCGCAACGCGCCAGAGCTTGACGCCGCCACCCTGCGTTACGCCAAAGAGCACGGCTTCTCCGACGCACAGCTCGCTGAGCTGCGTGGTTCGAAGGAAGAGGAGGTGCGCGGTGTGCGCCGCGGCCTGGGTATTCGTCCCGTGTACAAGACTGTCGATACCTGCGCTGGCGAGTTCCCTGCGCTGACGCCGTATCACTACTCGAGCTATGACTTTGAGACCGAAGTCACTCCCTCTGACCGCACCAAGGTCGTCATCATCGGCTCCGGCCCGAACCGCATCGGCCAGGGTGTGGAGTTCGACTACTCGTGCGTGCACGCGTCGTTCGCCCTCTCAGACGCGGGTTTTGAGACGGTGATGGTCAACTGCAACCCGGAGACTGTCTCGACGGACTACGACACCTCCGACAGGCTCTACTTCGAGCCGCTCACGCTCGAAGACGTTCTGGAAGTCCTCGATGCAGAGGCGGCGAGCGGCACGATCCTCGGTGTCGTGTGTCAGCTCGGCGGCCAAACGCCCCTCGGACTCGCTAAGGGAATCGAGGCAGCGGGTTACACGGTCCTCGGCACCAGCCCCGCAGCAATCGACCTCGCAGAAGAGCGCGAGCTCTTCTCGCGTCTCCTCGACGAGGCTGGCCTGCTCGCGCCGCGAAACGGAACCGCGATCGACGTCGATGGCGCTGTGCGCATCGCCGAAGAAATCGGCTACCCGGTCCTCGTGCGGCCCAGCTTCGTGCTCGGTGGACGCGGCATGGAGATCGTCTACGACACTGCTTCTCTGCGCGACTACTTTGTGCGCACCGCTGACGAGGTCGTGATTGAAGAGGGCAAGCCGTTGCTGGTTGACCGCTTCCTTGACGACGCGATCGAACTCGACGTGGATGCGCTGTACGACGGTACCGATCTCTTCATCGGTGGAGTCATGGAGCACCTCGAAGAAGCAGGCATCCACTCCGGAGATTCCAGCTGCACGCTGCCGCCGGTCTCGCTCGGGCGCACCGATGTTGACCGCGTGCGCGAAGCCACGCTCGCCATCGCCAAGGGCGTGGGCGTGCGGGGCCTATTGAACGTGCAGTTCGCGATCAGCGCCGGCGTCCTGTACGTGATTGAGGCGAACCCCCGCGCGAGCCGTACCGTTCCGTTCGTCTCCAAGGCACTCGGCATTCCGATGGCGAAGGCGGCGAGCCGAGTGATGGCTGGATCGACGATCGCCGAACTCCGCGCAGAAGGCATGCTGCCTATTCAGGACGGATCCAGGGTGCCGTTGGATGCACCGGTGTCGGTGAAAGAGGCTGTGCTTCCGTTTAAGCGGTTCCGCACCGCTGACGGGAAGACCGTTGACTCGATCCTCGGACCGGAGATGCGCTCAACTGGCGAAGTCATGGGAATCGACCGCGATTTCCCCACGGCTTTCGCGAAGAGTCAGGCGGCCGCGTATGGCGGCATGCCCACCTCCGGCACGGTGTTCATCTCGGTCGCAGACTCTGACAAGCGTGCCGTGATTCTGCCAGCACACCGCCTGCAGCAGCTCGGATTCACGATTGTGGCCACTGAGGGCACCGCAGAGATTCTGTCCCGTAACGGCATTGCCGTCACCGTGGTCGAGAAGTACAGCGCCACGCAAGAATCCGGAGCGAAGAACATCGTCGATCTGATCAACGACGGTGAGATCGACATTGTCGTGAACACACCTTCTGGTGGCACCGCGCGCGCCGATGGGTACGAGATTCGGGCCGCAGCAGTCGCCGCTGACAAGGCTCTGTTCACCACGATGGCAGTTCTGGGCGCGGCAGTGAGCGGAATGGACGCCGCACACGAAGGCTTCGAGGTGAAGAGCCTTCAGGAGTACGCGCTGGACCGGAAGGCAGCGCTGTGACCCCACGCTTCGGCGAACGCGTTCGCGCGGTTCTGCGCGAACACGGACCGCTCTGCGTCGGCATCGACCCCCACGCTGCGTTGCTCGCGGCGTGGGGGCTGGATGAGGATGCACACGGGGTGCGCGAGTTCGGGCTTCGTACCGTCGAGGCGGCTGTCGGGCGCGTCGGGATCGTGAAGCCGCAAGTGTCTTTCTTCGAACGCTTTGGATCCCGTGGTATCGCCGCTCTCGAAGATGTATTGGCCGCTGCCAGAGAAGCAGACCTGGTCGTGATCGCTGATGCAAAGCGAGGCGACATCGGCTCGACGATGGAGGACTACGCCCGAGCATGGCTGACTCCCGGCTCACCGTTGGAAGCCGATGCGCTCACCGTAAACCCGTACCTGGGGGTCGGCGCGCTTGACGGAGCATTTGGCCTTGCGGAGCAAAGCGGCAAAGGGCTTTTCGTCCTTGCCGCCACGAGCAATCCAGAAGCGGAAGAGATTCAGCGTTCCACCACTCGCGGTGGTGCAACGGTCTCGGCCTCGGTGATCGCGGAGGTATCTGCCCGCAATGCTCAGGTGATCGGTGAAGGGGAGTGGGGGAGCTTTGGCTTCGTCATTGGAGCCACCGTCGACTGGGCTCCGACCGGAATCGACTCGTTCACCCCGACTGCTCCCATCCTCGCCCCCGGCTTCGGGGCGCAGGGAGCAACCCCAGCAAATCTTCGACCGCGCTTCGGGGTGATGTCGAATGCGGTGATTGCCAGCGAAAGCCGCAGCATTCTTTCTGCAGGGCCCGCCGGCTTGGCAGAGGCGATTTCTACCCGCGCCGCTCAGTATCTCGAGGTAACTAGTGTCTGACCCACAACGTACGGTCCCCGAAGTCGATCGGGCAGCCGCCGCCCGCCGTGCCGTAGAAAGAAGACGCGCACGCGCATCGGTCAAACGTGACCTCGCCATGCGGGTCGTCACCCCGCAAGAGGTTTTGCACCGAGCATCCGCCGACGCGGAGTCGGTGGAAGGTTCGATGCGCATCACCGATTTCTTACTCGCGCTGCCTGCCATCGGCGCAGGTAAGCGGGATCGTGTGTTGGACGAACTGCACATCTCTCCCGTAAAGCGCCTCGGCGGATTGGGCGCGCGACAGCGCCGGGTCCTGGAGGACTGGCTCGACTCCCGTTTTCCGCTGCCAGCCCCTCGCGGCGCACGCAGCAGGCTGCTGGTATTGGCTGGCCCCACGGCCGTGGGGAAGGGGACAGTCGCGGCGCATATTCGTGAAAACAACCCAGAGATTCATCTCTCTGTGTCTGCGACAACGCGCGCACCTCGACCGGGTGAGATCGATGGTGTGCACTACTACTTCGTTGACGATGCGGAGTTTGATCGCCTGATTGCGGAAGACGAGCTACTGGAGTACGCCGTCGTTCATAACCGTTCGCGCTACGGCACGCCGCGCGCGCCCATCGACGCGGCGCTGGCCGAGGGCAAGACCGTTCTGCTGGAGATCGATCTGCAGGGTGCGCGGCAGGTGCGTCGCGCAGAACCAGCCGCGACACTCATCTTTTTGCTGCCGCCGAGCTGGGACGAATTGGTGCAGCGACTGGTCGGTCGCGGCACAGAAGAGGCCGAGGAACGCGCACGCCGACTCCGCACTGCGAAGGTCGAACTTGCCTCTCAGAACGAGTTCGACCACCTCATCGTGAACGAGGACGTCGCCACTGCGGCTCGCGAGGTCGTAGAATTGTCTTCAAGCTCTGCGCGCTGATCGTCTTCGCGCGCCTTTGCACCGTCTTCGCGACGATCCCGTCGCCTGATCAGGAGGTCTCACTATGGCCGGACACAACAACGGCATCATCGATCCCCCCATCGACAACCTGCTCGACCGGGTCGACTCGAAGTACGAGCTCGTGATCTACGCCGCAAAGCGCGCGCGCCAGATCAACGACTACTACTCCGACCTTCACGAGGGCAACCTCTTCGACAACGTGGGCCCGCTGGTCGACTCCTCTGTCGAGGACAAGCCGCTCACCATCGCGCTTCACGAAATCAACGAAGACAAGCTCCGCCTCCGTCACGCAGAGTGATGTTTGATACCGCGCCTTCGCTTTGTCGGAGGCGCGGTTCAGAATGGGTGCACTGCCCGCTTTCCACCTGTCTCGTTCTGGAGTACCGATGAGCGCCTTGCGTCTGTTCACGTCTGAGTCCGTCACCGAGGGGCACCCAGACAAAATCTGTGACCAGATCTCGGACAGCATCCTCGACGGCTTGCTCTCCAAAGATCGCGACTCGCGCGTGGCCGTAGAGACGCTCGTCACGACGGGTCTCGTTCACGTCGCCGGCGAGATCCGCACCGACGCGTATGTCGATATCCCGACCATCGTCCGCGATGTTGTCAACGGTATCGGCTACACCTCCAGCGACACCGGCTTCGACGGTGCTTCGTGCGGCGTCAGCGTATCGGTGGGGGAGCAGTCCACTGACATCGCGCACGGTGTCGACAGCGCGCAAGAGCATCGCGACGGATCCTCCGTTGATCCCCTCGACAGCCTCGGCGCTGGTGACCAGGGCATCATGTTCGGGTTCGCCACAAATGAGACGCCACAGCTCATGCCGATGGCTGCGTGGACAGCGCACCGGCTCGCGGAGCGTCTGACCGAAGTGCGCCGCGACGGCACGCTTCCCTTCTTGCGACCAGACGGCAAGACCCAGGTAACGCTCGGATACGACGGATTCACTCCGAAAACCGTCGATGCGGTTGTGGTCTCCACGCAACATCACCCCGACATTTCGCAGGAAGAGCTCAGGGCTCAGGTGCGCGAGCATGTCATCGACCCGGTGCTCGCTATGACGGGCCTCGACCTCGATGCGGTGACGCACTACATCAACCCTGCTGGCCCTTTCGTCACCGGCGGCCCCAAGGGCGATGCAGGTCTCACTGGACGCAAGATCATCATCGACACCTACGGCGGCGCAGCACGCCACGGTGGCGGAGCCTTCAGCGGCAAAGACCCCTCGAAGGTCGACCGTTCTGGTGCCTACGCGACCCGGTGGGTCGCAAAGAATGCTGTCGCCGCTGGACTGGCTGATCGTCTCGAGGTGCAGGTGGCGTACGCCATCGGCGTTGCACGTCCTGTCGGTTTGTATGTGGAGTCTTTTGGTACCGGCAAGGTATCGGACGAGATCATCACGCAGGCGATTAACAAGGTGTTCGATCTGCGCCCGCAAGCCATCATCGAGCAGCTCGATCTGCTCCGGCCGATCTACGCAGCAACCGCTGCGTATGGCCACTTTGGTCGCGAACTTCCTGATTTCACGTGGGAACGCACCGACCGCGCAGAAGAGTTGCGTCGCGCTGCCGGGCTCTGATCGGGAGCCGGTTTTGATGCCTGCGGCGAGCCGGCGCATCGCTCGTGTGCTCCTTGATTCTCCGCTGCCACAGTTAGACCGACTCTTCGATTACTCGCTTCCGGCACACTTCGGAGATGTGCCAATAGGTGTGCGCGTGCGCGTACCTCTGCGCACCGCCGGACGGGTTGTCGACGGCTACATCGTCGCGATCGATACCGAAGATGACGCTGATAGGCCTCTTTCTGAAGTCGATTCGGTCGTCTCTGCGGTGCAGGTGTTGCCCGAAAGGCTGCACGCGCTCGCGCGACGGGTCGCCGATCGCGCGGCTGGCTCTGCGTCCGATGTGCTGCGCCTTGTGATCCCAAAGCGTCAGGTGCGGGTAGAGAAGGCATGGACGGCCGACGCCCCCGCTCCGACGCTCGATGAAGGCCCACGTCTCCGCGCTGAAGAGATCGTCGGCGTCTACGACGGACTTGCTTGCGTTCTTGACGAGCAGGGCCGTGCCGCCGTCGAGGCTGTGCCTCAGCTCACCGACGGTGTGCAGGGGTGGGCGCTCTTGCTTGCCGCCGCGGCGGGGCGAATGCTGGCGGCAGGCAAGTCTTCCGTTTTGGTGGTCCCTGATCACCGCGACCTCGATCGGCTTCTCGAGGCGCTCACACTTCTTGTGCCAGCCGATGCGGTGGTCCGGCATGATGCTCAGCAATCGAATCCCGATCGCTACCGCGCCTTCCTCCGCACGCTAGAGGATGCTCCCTGCATCGTGGTCGGCAACCGATCGGCGGTTTACGCTCCCGTCATCGCGGGGTTGGTCGCCATTTGGGACGACGGCGACTCGCTGCTCGGCGAGCCTCTTTCCCCCTATGTCAATGCGAGGGATGCGGCGCTGCTGAGACAAGAGCTGGAGGGCTCAGCGCTCCTGTTCGCAGGGCACACTCGCACCACTGACGTGGAACGTTTAGTTGTACTCGGCTGGTTGCGGGATGTGAGGGCGACACGACGGGTGCTTCCGCGCGTAGTGCTCAGCACCCCGCAAGAAATGGAGCAGCCGACCGCTCAGCGAATGCCGTCGTCGGCGTTCCTCGCAGCGCGCACTGCCGCGCAGGAGGGGCCAGTGCTTGTGCAGGTCTCTCGACCCGGGTTTTCTCCGTCGCTGGTGTGTGCCGAGTGCCGGGCACCCGCACGCTGCGCGCACTGCGGCGGCCCCCTGGGGGCACGCCATCGCGGCGCGATACCCGTGTGCGGCTGGTGCGGCCGTAGCGCCAGCGCGTGGGCGTGCCCGGCGTGTTCGTCGACAAAGCTCCGCCTCTCGTCGTCGGGGAGTGAACGCACTGCCGATGAATTAGGACGTGCGTTTCCCGGGGTCCGGGTCATCGTCGCTGACAGCGCACACCCGGTAGAGCGCGTCGATAGCAAGCCTGCGCTCGTTGTCGCGACCAGGGGCGCGGAACCGCTGGCGGATGGTGGGTATCGCGCTGTCGTTCTGCTCGATGGCCCTCGTATGCTCCAGGCACCTGACCTCCGTGTCGCCGAATCGTGCCTGCGGTGGTGGTCAAACGCCGCTGCGCTTGCTGCACCAGGCGCTCCCGTGCACCTGGTCGGTGTGAACGGTGCCGTGGCGAAGGCTCTCGCTACCTGGAATCACGCGGCTCATGCGCGCTCAGAGCTCGACAGCAGGGCTCCATTGCATATGCCCCCCACAACCCGAGTAGCACTGGTGCAGGGGTCCGTGCCAGCGGTGGCACGCGCGATGGCGGCCCTCACCGAACTCGCCCTCCCGGCAGACGCCGTGCTCGGCCCCGTCCCTGTGGAATCCGATGACATCCCGCCTCGGGTGCGGGCGCTCGTCAGATTTGACTACGCGTCGGGTGCTCGCGTGGCAACGGTCCTCCGCGCCGCTGTCGTTGCCGAGGCCGTCGGCGGGCGTCGAGGCAAAGGGCGTGCGACCAAGAGCACACTCTCGGTTCGCCTCGATATCCTCGATCCAGAGCTCTAACCTTTCCGGAGAACCTTCATGCGCCTTGTCTTTGCCGGCACACCCTCTGCCGCCGTGCCCACTCTTCGTCGTCTGGCGATCTCCCACGAAATCGCGGCTGTGGTGACCAGACCAGATGCCCCTCTCGGCCGTCGCCGCGTGTTGACGCCGTCGCCGGTCGCTCAGGCCGCAGAGGAACTCGGTCTGCCTGTGATCAGGACGGCGAAGCTTGACGACGCAGCGACGGCGGAGATCACCTCTTTGAACGCAGAGCTGGGAGTGATTGTCGCCTACGGCGGGCTCGTCCGCGAACCTCTGCTCTCGACACCAGCGGCCGGGTGGATCAATCTGCACTTTTCTCTGCTTCCGGCTTGGCGTGGAGCGGCGCCCGTGCAGCGGGCGCTGATCGCCGGCGACCGCACGCTCGGCGCGAGCGTGTTCCAGTTGGTCGCCGAACTCGATGCCGGAGACGTGTTCGCCATGCGAGAGGTGTCGTTGAGCGAAACAGCAACGGCAGGTGAGGCTCTGGACGCATTAGCAGCAGACGGCGCCGAGCTCACGGCCACTGTCGTAGACGCAATCGAGAACGGCACGGCCGTGGCTGTGCCGCAAGAGGGTGAGCCGACGTCGGCGAAGAAACTGACGCTTGTTGACGGACTTCTCGATTGGAGCCAGCCGCTGGAAGCAGTGTTCGCTCGCTTCCGTGGTGTGACGCCCGAGCCGGGGGCACACACGACGGTCGAAGGACTGCCGTTCAAGATTCTGGAAGCTGTGCCAGCATTCGATGCCGCACCGCTGGGTGCAGGTCAGATCAGGGGAACAAAAACTGCTCTCCACATCGGCACAGCGACGGGTGCACTTGCCGTCACCCGCGTTCAGCCTGCGGGCAAGGGCGCAATGAACGCACTCGACTGGTGGCGCGGGCAGCGCGACACTGAAAATCTGAAGGCAGGATCATGAGCGACCAGGGCAGAAACAACCGTTCTCCGCAGTCGCAGGCGAGACGTGGCCGCGCCGGAAACTCCGCACAGCCGCGCGAATCCGGACAGCGGGGAACAACGCGCACTGTTCAGCCAGCCAGACGCGTCGCGTTTGATGTGCTTCGCGCCGTGTCGGAGACGGATGCATACGCAAACCTCGTTCTTCCCTCCGCTATCGCCGATGCGCGACTCACCCCGCAAGACGCAGCGCTTGCGACGGAGCTCACCTACGGCACGTTGCGGCGACTCGGCACCTACGATGCGATCATCGCTTCGGCGGCTGACCGCGCGACCGACACCATCGACCCTGCGGTTCTTGACGCCCTACGGCTCGCCGTGCATCAACTTCTCGCCACTCGCGTCGCCTCCCACGCGGCAGTGAACGAGTCAGTGAACCTGGCCGCCATCGCCTCTGGACGCGGTGCGTCCAGCTTTGTCAATGCGGTCCTCCGCCGTATCACCCGTGACTCGGTGGAAACTTGGCAGACGCGGATCGAAGAGCAAGCGCGCTCCGATGACGAGCGACTGGCGCTGCGATCGGCCCATCCAGTGTGGGTTATCCGTGCGTTGCGTCGGGCACTCGCTGCGGAGGGACGCGCTGACGAGCTTGAGGCGCTCCTTGAGGCAGACAACGCGTCTCCTGAGGTCACTCTGGTGGCGTTGCCTGGGCTTGCTGAACCAGACGAACCACGTCTGCCTTACGCATCAACGGCGTTCACTTCCCCTGGCGGCGACCCGCGTCTCTCGGTCGACCGCTCCGGCGGCACGATTCGCGTGCAGGATGAGGGCTCACAGCTTGTCGCCCTTGCGCTCGCTAGCGCGGCGCCAATAGTTGCAGGGGAGCGGTGGCTCGATCTGTGCGCCGGCCCCGGGGGAAAGACCGCGCTTCTTGGCGCGATCGCTCTCCAGCACGACGTCACGCTCGAGGCGAATGAGGTTGTGCCAGTGCGTGCTCGCCTCGTACGCAAAGCGCTGCGAGCGGTCCCTGGCGAGATTGAAGTCCACGAGCAAGACGGGCGTCAGCTCGCCACGTCGCGCGCGGGGGAGTTCGACAGGGTGCTCGTCGATGCGCCGTGCACTGGTCTGGGCGCACTGCGGCGCCGTCCGGAGGCCCGGTGGCGTAAGTCACCCGCCGACGTCGCCGAACTCGTCCCGCTTCAGGTCGAGCTGCTTTCTGCCGCTCTCGACGCGCTTGCTCCCGGAGGTATCGCCGCCTATGTGACCTGCTCACCGCATCTGGCTGAGACAACAGGCGTCGTCAAAGAAGTGCTCCGAGAGCGCACTGACATCGTTGAGCTGGATGCACGCGCCGTCGTAACAGGCACTGCCCAGTCGCCCATCGACTTGGCAGCTGAGGGCCGTTCTGGCTCAGGGAGCGTGCAACTGTGGCCACACCGCCACGGCACAGACGCCATGTTCCTCGCGTTGTTGCAACGCTCAGCGACCGCTACCGGTGACCGGAAGGAAGACTAAGACGATGAACCTCCCCGCTGCTCCGCGCATTAATCCGAGCATTCTCGCCGCAGACTTCGTCAATATGCAGGCCGATCTTGCTCGCATCGCGAGTGCCGATTTTGCGCACGTCGATGTGATGGACAACCATTTCGTGCCAAATCTGACCTTCGGTACCCAGATGGTGGAGCGCATTCAGGCGACGAGCCCTATCCCGCTCGACGTACACCTCATGATCACTGACCCTGAGCGCTGGGCACCGGATTATGCCGAGCTCGGCGCCGCCAGCGTGACCTTTCACCTTGAAGCCGCCACAGAGCCCATCGCGCTGGCTCGTCGATTGCGCGATATGGGCGCACGCGCCGGCGTGGCGGTAAAGCCCGCAACACCGGTAGACGAGCTCTATGAGGTGCTGGACGAGTTCGATCAGATTTTGGTGATGACCGTTGAACCTGGATTCGGCGGGCAAGGTTTCATGCCAGAGACGATGCCGAAGTTGCAGGCGCTGTCTGCCGAGGCACGTCGCCGCGGATCTCGCGTGTGGCTGCAGGTCGACGGGGGAATTTCTGATCGCACAATCGAGATTGCCGCAGCCGCTGGAGCAGACACTTTTGTGGCCGGATCAGCCGTCTACGGCGCCGACGACGTCGAAGCTGCCGTGAACGGGCTCAGAGACCTCGCTCGAGCCGTTAGCCTAGAGCAGTGAAGACTTTCGACGAGCTGTTTGCTGAGCTCAGCGTCAAGGCCGAGACCCGTCCAGAGGGATCGGGAACGGTCGCCGAGCTCGACGGTGGCGTACACACAATCGGCAAGAAGATTGTCGAAGAGGCCGCCGAAGTGTGGATGGCGTCGGAATATGAGTCCAACGAGGACGCAGCGGGAGAGATCTCTCAGCTGCTCTACCACGTGCAGGTCATGATGATCGCAAAGGGTCTCAGCCTGCAAGATGTCTATCGACATCTGTGATGCGCTCCGTAATGACCTCTTCTAACTGAAAGCTCTCCATGCTGCGCATTGCTGTTCCCAACAAAGGCTCACTCTCTGAGACCGCCGCCGACATGCTCGCTGAGGCCGGATACGCCGGTCGTCGCGACACCAAGACGCTCCACATCGTTGACGCCGAGAACGACGTCGAGTTTTTCTTCCTGCGTCCCAAAGACATTGCGACCTACGTCGGCTCCGGTGCCATTGACGTGGGCATCACAGGCCGCGACCTTCTTCTGGACGCCAGGATGCCCGGCGCTCGGGAAATCGAAGCTTTAGGCTTCGCGGGGTCAACGTTCCGGTTCGCTGCTCCCACAGGGCAGTTCTCCGATGTCTCCGAACTCGATGGCCTGCGCATTGCCACCTCGTACCCCGGCCTTGTTGACGCCTTCCTCGACGAGCGCGACATCGCTGTAGACCTGGTGCCGCTGGATGGTGCAGTCGAGTCGGCTGTTCGGCTCGGCGTCGCAGATGCAGTAGCTGACGTCGTTGAGACGGGCACGACCCTTCGCCAGGCCGGGCTTGAGGTGTTCGGCCCTGTGATCCTCCAGTCCGAGGCCGTGCTTATCGCCGGACCGGCTGACGCCGAAGGGGCAGACACGCTTTTGCGTCGCCTTCGCGGCGTGATGGTGGCCCGCCGCTTCGTCATGATCGACTACGACCTTCCGGTCGCGCTTCTCGATGAGGCAGTGAAGGTCGCTGGCGGCGTGGAGTCGCCCACGGTCTCTCCACTGCGCGACCCCGAGTGGGTAGCCGTGCGGGTGATGGTCGCTCGTTCGCGAGTAAACCCGGTAATGGATGCGCTCTACGCACTCGGTGCGCGCGCGATTCTCGTTACCGCTATTCACAACGCGAGGATCTGATGACCCTCGCTAGTCGGGTCATCGCTTGCCTCGATGTCGCCGGTGGACGCGTGGTTAAAGGCGTCAAGTTCGAGAATTTGCGCGACATGGGCGATCCCGTCGAACTCGCCAGACACTACGCCGCCCAGGGCGCGGATGAGATCACTTTCCTCGATGTGACGGCTACGGTCGACGCACGCGAGACGACATACGACGTTGTACAGCGCACCGCAGAACAGGTGTTCGTCCCGCTGACTGTCGGCGGGGGAGTGCGCAGCGTCGACGACGTCGCGCGGCTTCTTTCTGTGGGGGCAGACAAGGTCGGTGTGAACTCGGCGGCAATTGCGCGGCCCGAGCTCATCGGCGAGATCGCTGACCGGTTCGGCGCACAGGTCCTGGTGCTCTCACTCGACGTCAGGCGAGCGCCAGCGACACCTTCGGGTTTCGCCGTGACTACGCACGGAGGGCGAACACTCACCACTCTCGATGCGCTGGAATGGGCACGGGAGGCCACAGAGCGTGGCGCGGGCGAGCTGCTCGTGAACTCCATCGATGCTGACGGTACGCGTGACGGCTACGACCTCGACCTGATTCGGTTGATGCGCGAGATCTCTCCCGTACCCGTCATCGCCTCAGGAGGAGCGGGGAGTGTGTCTGATTTCGCCCCTGCGATCACAGCTGGCGCAGATGCCGTCCTCGCGGCGAGCGTTTTCCACACCGGAGCACTCACAGTCGGCAACGTCAAAGATGCACTGCGCACGGAAGGAATCCTGGTTCGATGAGCTCCCGAGATCACGACGCCAGTGCCGTTGATGAGCGCATTGCTCAGGTTGCATTCACCGCAGAAGGTTTGGCTCCCGTCATCGTTCAGCAGTGGGATAGCCGTGAAGTGCTCATGCTGGCCTGGGTTGATGCCGAGGCACTTCGCCGCACGCTAACGTCTGGCCGCGCGACCTACTGGTCCCGCTCCCGACAGGAGTATTGGCGCAAGGGAGATACCTCCGGACACATCCAGGTTGTGCGTGAGGCACGACTTGACTGCGATGGGGACGCGATTCTGCTTCTGGTCGATCAGACAGGACCCGCATGTCACACAGGCACCCGCACCTGTTTCGACGCCACAGACCTGGGCGCAGCTGACGGAACTGGTCCGTCATGAATCTCGCACAGCGCGGACGCTCGATCTCCGTCTTGGGGTTTCTTCTCGCGGGTGCGATCGGCATTATCTCGTCGACGCAAACGTGGTTTACGGTTGCGCGTGCCGATGCGAGCGAAGACATTTTGGTACCAGGTGCCTCCGCGCTGGTTCTGCTGGCTCCGCTGAGCTTGGCGGTGCTGGCGCTGGGCGCCGCGCTCTCCATCTCTGGTCGCGCTATTCGACTCATTTTCGGTATTTTCGCCGCGGCAACGGCCCTGATGCTCGGCTGGTCGACGCTGCAACTTCTCGTGGCTGACCCCGTCGATGCCATCTCAACGACCGTCACAGAGGTCACCGGGCTTGCGGGCGGCGAAGCAGTCAACGACGTCGTTGTCAGCATCACCCCATCGGCATGGCCCTACATCGCCCTCGTCGGCTGGGCAATCCTGCTCATCGCCTCTGTCGTTGTCCTCGCGACCTGGCGGCAGTGGAAGGCCGGAGGGCGGCGCTACCGCACTGATCACGTCGAGGTGGCCCACGATGGCCCCATCGACGCTGTCGATTCTTGGGACGAGCTGTCCCGCGGAACCGACCCCACTCGCTGACCCCGATAGACTGACACTGTCCCGCACGCCGTCCCCCGGAGGAGAACATGACCAACCCGATCGCTGACCCCGGCCACGGACACTCGCCTGCAGCCTGGACCGCTGTCGTGATCATGCTGGTCGGCGTCGCCGCCGGCACCGTCGCTTTTTGCTTCGAGGAGCCCACGCTCGTCCTGATTTCGGTCACACTCGTCCCCATCGGCGCAATCGTGGGATGGGCACTTGCAAAGGCCGGCTACGGCGTGAAGGGTCCGAAGTACTCTCCGAAGGCGCACTGATGGTCCTCGCCGACCTGACGGCCGGCGCTGTCGCAGACGCCGAGCGTCGCTCGCTCACACGCCCGTTCGCAACCGTCGAGCGCGCAGCACTGGAACGTACGCCTGCCAAAGACGCGATTGCATTTCTCGCCCCCGCTGAGCGCGTGAAGATCATTGCAGAGGTCAAGCGTGCCAGCCCGTCTCGGGGAGCACTGGCAGAGATCCCCGATCCTGCCTTCCAAGCCTCGCTGTATGAGCAGGGCGGCGCGTCTGCAATCAGTGTTCTCACCGAAGAGCGTCGGTTTGGCGGAAGCCTGGCTGATCTTGAGGCTGTCACGGCTCGTGTGTCGCTTCCGGTGTTGCGTAAGGACTTCATCGCCACGCGTTACCAGGTGTTAGAAGCGCGTGCTGCTGGTGCTGATCTGGTGCTTTTGATCGTGGCTGGGCTGGAGCCCGCCGTGCTGAAAGACCTTTTCGGATTCATTACCCAACTGGGCATGACCCCGCTAGTAGAGACGCACTCTGCCGACGAACTCGAGGCCGCAATAGACCTCGGGGCCGGTTTGATCGGTGTCAACGCACGCAACTTGAAAACTCTGGAACTCGACCGCGACCTGTTCGGACGCCTCGTCGACCGCATCCCAGACACTGCAGTAAAGATCGCGGAGTCCGCAGTACTCACCCCGGCCGATGTTCGGCACTATCGCTCAGCGGGGGCAGATGTGGTTCTGATCGGCGAGGCACTCGTGACCGGTGATCCCGTCGCGACCCTCACAAAATTCTTGGAGGCATAATGAGTCTGCGCGAGCAGCACGGCCCCTTCTTCGGCGACTTCGGTGGGCGCTACATGCCCGAATCGCTGATCGCCGCCATCGATGAGCTGACCGCGGCGTATGAGGCGGCGATCGTCGACCCGGAGTTCAAGGCGGAGCTCGCGCGCCTGCTGAGCTCCTACGCCGGCCGGCCCTCCGCGATTACCGAGGTTCCCCGCTTCGCTGAGCACGCTGGCGGTGCTCGCGTCTTCCTGAAGCGCGAGGATCTCAACCACACTGGTTCGCACAAGATCAACAACGTGCTCGGTCAGGCGCTTTTGACAAAGACACTCGGCAAAACGCGAGTGATCGCCGAGACGGGTGCAGGCCAACACGGTGTCGCTACCGCGACGGCCGCCGCGCTCTTCGGACTCGAGTGCACGATCTACATGGGCGAGGTCGACACCGAGCGACAGGCGCTGAACGTCGCTCGAATGCGTCTGCTCGGCGCGGAGGTCATTCCCGTCACCTCCGGTTCGCGCACGCTCAAAGACGCCATCAACGACGCCTACCGCGACTGGGTAGCCTCTGTTGAGACCACCAACTACATCTTCGGCACGGCCGCAGGACCGCACCCGTTCCCCGCTATGGTGCGCGACTTCCAGAAGATCATCGGCGAAGAGGCTCGTGCGCAACTTCTTGACGAGGTCGGACGGCTTCCTGACGCGGTGTTTGCGTGTGTCGGGGGAGGCTCCAATGCCATCGGCATGTTTGATGCATTCCTCGATGATGAATCCGTCAAGCTTTACGGCGTAGAAGCTGCCGGAGACGGCGTGGATACCGACAAGCACGCTGCCTCGATCGAGCGGGGTCGGCCTGGAGTGTTGCACGGCGCCAAGACATACGTGCTGCAAGACGAAGACGGACAGACGATTGAGTCCCATTCGATCTCGGCTGGACTCGACTACCCCGGCGTCGGCCCTGAGCACTCTTGGCTGGCGGACATCGGGCGCGCGGAGTACATTCCCGCCACCGATGACGAGGCGATGCAGGCACTGCGCCTGCTGAGCCGCACCGAGGGAATCATTCCCGCGATCGAATCGGCGCACGCTCTCGCCGGAGCAATGCGGCTGGGTCGCGAAATGGGCCCAGATGCCGTGATTGCTGTGTGCCTTTCTGGCCGTGGCGACAAAGACATGGACACCGCCGCTCGCTACTTCGAGCTGTACGACGCGGGAGTAGCAGAGTGAGTCGTATCGAGGAGGCAATCCAGAAGGCGAATGCCGCAGGTCGCAGCGCATTCGTCGGGTACCTTCCCGTCGGCTTTCCCGATCTCGAAACGAGCATTCAGGCGGCTATCGCGCTCGCGGAGAACGGCGTAGACATCATTGAACTGGGACCGCCGTACAGCGATCCAGTGATGGATGGCGCAATCATCCAAGAGGCAACTCGCACAGCCCTTGCCGCCGGGTTCCGGATGGCTGATCTCTTCACCGCTATCCGGGCGATCACTGCCGCGACCGATGTACCCGTCTTGGTGATGACCTACTGGAACCCGGTGATGCAGTACGGCATCGACCGCTACGCCGACGATCTGGCGGCGGCGGGCGGGGCTGGTCTCATTACCCCAGACATCACCCCAGATGCTGCGGGGGAGTGGATCGCCGCCAGCGAGCGGACCGGACTTGACCGCGTTTTCCTCGCTGCACCGACCTCGTCAGACGAACGCCTCAAGCTCGTCGTGGAGTCGTCGACAGGATTCGTCTACACCGTCTCGACGATGGGCATCACGGGAGAACGTGCCGAGCTTGATCTGGCCGCACGCACCCTTGTCGGTCGGTTGCGAGAGCAGGGCGCGCACCGTGCCTGTGTCGGTATCGGCATCTCCACCGCAGAACAGATCGCTGGCGTCTCCGAATACGCCGACGGAGCGATCGTGGGCACAGCACTTGTCCGCGCTCTGCGCGACGGCGGCGTACCCGCCCTCGCAGAAGTTACCCGAAACCTGGCGGCCGGCACTTCGTCGGCGCGCCCCGATACCGAGAACTAGAATCGCACTCATGTCACTCGCGCTCCACAGCACCTTCACCGGTGTGCTCGCCAGCATCCCGAGCCCCACGGTTTCTTACTTTGACCTCGGGCCCGTCCGGATTCACTTCTACGCGCTGTGCATCATCGCCGGCATCATTGCCGCCACGATCTTGACCAATCGGCGTCTCACCAAGCGTGGGGCAGAACCGTGGGTCGTCATCGACATCTCGATCCTCGCTGTGCCGCTGGCCATCATCGGTGCACGCATCTTCCATGTCGTCACGCACCCGAATGACTACTTCGGTGAAGGCCTCAACACCTGGAACCCCTTGCAGCCTGGTTCTGTTTGGGCAATCTGGGAGGGCGGCATCGCCATCTTCGGCGCACTGATTGGTGGTGCAATCGGCGCGTACCTCGGATGCCGTTGGACGGGTATCCGCTTCTGGACCTTCGCGGATGCTCTGGCGCCCGGTCTGCTGCTTGCCCAGGCAATGGGCCGCTTTGGCAACTGGTTCAACAACGAGCTCTTCGGTCTCCCCACCGATCTACCGTGGGGCTTGGAGATCGAGTCGACCAACTCCGCCTTCCCCCCAGGCCTGCCAGAAGGAACGCTTTTTCACCCGACGTTCCTCTACGAGGTGCTGTGGAACGGGCTCGGCGTGCTCGTCTTGCTGTGGCTCGGCCGCAAGCTGTTCTTCCAGTGGGGCCGTCTGTTCGCCATCTACCTGATCTGGTACAGCGCTGGTCGCGTGGTCTGGGAGTCGATCCGGATCGACCCGAGTGAGATTATTCTCGGGCTGCGCAGTAACGTCTTGGCCGCAATCATCGGCATCATCATCGGTGTCGCCATCCTGATCGTGCAGACTCGTCGTCACCCTGGCCTCGAGCCTTCGCCCTACAAGCCGGGTCGCGGGAGGACGGATGTAGACGCTGATGTACAATCGCAGAACAATCCCTCCGACTTCGTAGATGTGAGCGAGCCTCCAACCGAAGAAGTCACCGCAGGAGCCACTGCCACAAGCAGCGCTTCCCAGAGCGAGGGCGGCCCCCGATAACGCCGTCTCGCGGCGACAGAACCATTTCACTGAACGAGCGGGCCGACGTCGTCCCCGGGATTCATCCGAAAATCTGAGGACGGTTACTGGTGTATTTCCAGCCACCCTACGGCGCCTCTGGCGCTTACCCCCCGAAGCAGGGAATGTACAACCCGGCGTTCGAAAAGGACGCTTGCGGCCTAGCCATGGTTGCGACCCTGCGCGGCGAAGCCGGGCACGACATCATTGCGCTGGCCCTCGAGGCCCTGCGCAACCTGGAGCACCGCGGAGCTATCGGCTCTGACGCTGGTACAGGAGACGGTGCAGGCATCTTGACGCAGATGCCGGACGCCTTCCTCCGCGCGGTCGCAGGTTTCGAACTGCCACCGGTGGGGGAGTACGCCGCTGGACTGGCGTTCCTGCCTCGCGACTCGAGCGAGCGCCGCCAGCAGAAGGCGGGAATCGAGAAGATCGCTCGTTCTGAGGGCATGCGTGTTCTCGGTTGGCGCTCGGTACCTACGGCCAACGAAAACCTCGGCAAGCTCGCCGACGAAGCGCGCCCCGCCTTCGAGCAGCTGTTCGTGAGCGCCGGTGGCGCCACCCACTCCGAAGCTCCCCTCACCGACATCGCGCTTGATCGCGTTGCCTATCGGCTGCGCAAGCGCGCGGGTCACGAGCTCGGTGCCTACTTCGTTTCGCTCTCTAGCCGTACCCTCGGCTACAAGGGCATGGTGACGACTCTGCAGCTGGAGCCGTTCTACCCCGATCTGCTAGATGAGCGCTTCGCCTCTGAGCTGGCTGTCGTGCACTCGCGGTACTCCACCAACACGTTCCCTTCGTGGCCGCTGGCACAGCCGCTGCGAATGCTGGCGCACAACGGCGAGATCAACACCGTCGGCGGAAACCGCAACTGGATGCGTGCACGCCAGTCCCAGCTTGAGTCTGAGCTGCTCGGCGACGTCGCCCCGCTGCTGCCGATCTGCACCGACGGGGCCAGCGACTCCGCTTCGTTTGACGAAGTGCTGGAACTCCTGACGCTCACGGGTCGTAGCCTGCCCCACGCCATCATGATGATGGTGCCGGAAGCCTACGAGAAGCAGGCCGACATTACGCCGGAGCTGCGCTCGTTCTACGATTACCACGCCAACCAAATGGAGCCGTGGGACGGCCCTGCCGCCCTCATCTTCACTGATGGCACGCTGGTCGGCGCGACGCTTGACCGCAACGGTCTGCGTCCTGGCCGTTGGACCGAGACGACAGACGGCCTTGTCGTTATCGGGTCAGAGACCGGTGTGCTGCAGTTCGAGCCGGAGCGCATCAAGCGCCGCGGCCGTTTGCAGCCGGGCAAAATGTTCCTGGTCGACACCGCGCAACGTCGCATTGTCGAAGACCAAGAGATCAAGCGCGAGCTCGCCACCATGCACCCGTGGCAGGAATGGCTGGATGCGGGCGCCGTACGGCTCGCTGATCTTCCTGAGCGTGAGCACATCGTGCACCCGCCCGCATCGATCACGCGTCGTCAGCGCACCTTCGGGTACACCGAAGAAGAGGTGCGTATCCTCCTCACTCCCATGGGGCAGACAGGCGTAGAGCCGCTCGGAGCCATGGGATCTGACACGCCAATCGCGGTGCTCAGCAAGCGCCCCCGGCTGCTGTTCGACTACTTCACGCAGCAGTTTGCGCAGGTGACAAACCCACCGCTGGATTCCATCCGCGAAGAGGTCGTCACCAGTCTCAAGCTCGGTCTGGGACCGCAGAGCAACCTGCTTACCTGGGGTCCAGAGCACACTCGCACTGTTTCGCTGGATTTCCCCGTTATCGACAACGACGAGTTGGCGAAGGTCCGTCACATCGACAAGGCGATGCCCGGTCGATCGAGCGTGACCATCCGCGGTTTGTACCACTTCGACGCCGGCCCAGAGACTCTGCAAGAGCGTCTGAGTGAGATGTGCGCAGAGGTCGACGAAGCGATCGCTGATGGTGCAGAGTTCATCATTCTCTCTGACCGTGACTCGAACAAGGATCTGACCCCGATCCCGTCGCTGCTTATGGTCTCCGCGATCCACCACCACCTGATCCGGCGCGAAAACCGGATGAAGGTGGGCCTCATCGTTGAAGCTGGCGATGTGCGCGAGGTGCATCACGTCGCGACGCTGATCGGTTACGGCGCCTCTGCCGTCAACCCGTATCTGGCGATGGAATCTGTGGAGCATCTCGTGCGCACCGGGTACATCACCGGCATCACGACCGAGAAGGCCGTCAAGAACCTGATCTACGCGCTCGGCAAGGGCGTGCTGAAGATCATGTCGAAGATGGGCATCTCCACCGTCTCCTCTTACGCGGGCGCCCAGGTGTTTGAGGCAGTGGGTCTCAGCCAAGAATTCATCGATGCCTACTTCACCCGCACTGAGTCGAAGCTCGGCGGCATCGGCATTGAAGAGATCTTCGCCGAGAACCAGGCGCGCCATGACTACGCATACCCCGAGGATGCTGCCGCGAGGGCGCACGAACGGTTGTGGACCGGCGGCGAGTACCAGTGGCGTCGCGATGGCTCACCGCACCTCTTCAATCCAGAGACAGTCTTCAAGCTGCAGCACTCAACGCGGACCCGTCGCTACGACATCTTCCGTGAGTACACCCAGCTTGTTGACGAGCAAGCGGCGGAGCTGAAAACTCTCCGTGGTCTCTTCAAGTTGCGCACCGGCACGCGCCGTCCAGTGCCGCTGGATGAGGTGGAGCCTGTCTCTGCCATCGTCAAGCGGTTCTCTACCGGCGCGATGAGCTACGGCTCGATCTCCCGGGAAGCGCACGAAACGCTCGCTGTCGCTATGAACAGCATTGGCGGCAAGTCGAACACGGGCGAGGGTGGCGAAGACCCAGACCGGTTGGTCGACCCGAAGCGTCGCAGCTCCATCAAGCAGGTGGCGTCGGGACGTTTCGGTGTGACGAGTCTTTACCTCACCGAGGCAGACGACATTCAGATCAAACTCGCCCAGGGTGCAAAGCCCGGCGAAGGTGGTCAGCTTCCGCCCACCAAGGTGTACCCCTGGGTGGCGCGCACGCGGCACGCGACCGCTGGTGTCGGGCTCATTTCACCGCCCCCGCACCACGACATCTACTCGATCGAAGACCTCAAGCAGCTCATCTTCGATCTCAAACGCGCTAACCCAGAGGCACGGGTGCACACCAAGCTGGTGAGCCAGTCGGGCATCGGTGCTGTGTCGGCCGGTGTCGCCAAGGCGCTGAGCGACGTCATTCTCGTCTCAGGACACGACGGTGGCACCGGGGCGAGCCCGATGAACTCGCTGAAGCACGCGGGAACGCCGTGGGAGCTCGGTCTCGCTGAGACCCAGCAGACGCTGATGCTCAACGGCATGCGTGATCGCGTTGTCGTGCAGGTCGACGGGCAGCTCAAAACTGGGCGTGACGTGATCATCGGCGCCCTGCTGGGTGCAGAAGAGTTCGGTTTCGCCACAGCGCCTCTCGTCGTCAGCGGCTGCATCATGATGCGCGTGTGTCACCTCGACACTTGCCCCGTGGGCGTTGCCACGCAGAACCCCGTTCTGCGGGAGCGCTTCACCGGGAAGCCAGAGTTCGTAGTGAACTTCATGGAGTTCATCGCCGAAGAGGTCAGAGAGCTTCTGGCAGAACTCGGCTACCGGTCGATCGACGAGATCGTCGGACGTGCTGACCTGATCGAAGTGAACGCGGCCGTAGACCACTGGAAGACCGAAGGTCTCGACCTCACGCCAGTGCTCGAGGGCCCCGCGTTCCCGGCAGGGGAGCCGCGCCGATTCGGGCGTCCCCAGGATCACGAACTCGAAAAGCACTTCGACGTGCAGCTCATCGATCTCGCCAAGGGTGCGCTCCTGAACGGTGAGCCCGTGGTGGCTGAGCTTCCGATCGCCAACACCGAGCGTGCCGTTGGCACAATGCTGGGTCACCAGGTGACCTCGCGTCACGGTGCTGACGGCCTCCCTCAGGGCACGATCGACATCACTCTGCACGGCACCGCAGGGCAATCGCTCGGTGCGTTCCTGCCGCCGGGAATCGTGTTGCGCCTGGAAGGCGACGCGAACGACTACGTGGGCAAGGGACTCTCCGGTGGAGACATCACGATCCGTCCGCCGCGTGGTTCTGCCATCACCCCACAGGAGAACGTGATCGCCGGCAACGTGATCGGATATGGCGCGACCTCTGGGTCGATGTTTATCTCCGGTGTGGTTGGTGAACGCTTCCTCGTGCGCAACTCGGGAGCAACGGCTGTCGTAGAGGGTGTGGGCGACCACGCGCTCGAGTACATGACCGGCGGTCTCGCTGTGATTCTCGGCACGACCGGGCGCAACTTCGGTGCGGGTATGTCCGGCGGCGTCGCGTATGTGCATGCCCTGAACACGAGCAAGGTGAACGCGCAGTCGCTGGGTAGTGGCGAACTGATGCTCGAGCCACTCGATCGCGCGGACCTTGAAATGTTGCGTGATCTTCTCGTCGCACATGTGGAGCGCACCGCGTCGCCCCGCGCGGCCGAACTCCTGGAGAACTTCGAGGAGTCAGCTGCAGAGTTCGTAAAGGTATTGCCTCGTGACTTCGCCGCCGTGCGAAATATGCGCGAGGAAGCTCTGGCCGAGGGGATCGACCCCGACGGCGACATCGTGTGGAACCGCATCCTGGAGGTGACTGGTGGCTGACCCCAAAGGCTTTCTGAAGGTAACCGAGCGGGAGCTTCCCGCACGACGTCCGGTGCCAGTGCGCATCATGGACTGGAAAGAGGTCTACGAGCCGGGCGACAAGGCGGTTCTGCGCCGTCAAGCAAGCCGGTGCATGGACTGCGGTGTTCCGTTCTGCCATTCCGGGTGCCCGCTCGGCAACCTGATTCCGGAGTGGAACGATCTGACGTGGCGGGGCGAAGGCCGGGAGGCCATCGAACGTCTGCACGCAACGAACAACTTCCCGGAGTTCACCGGCCGTCTGTGCCCCGCACCGTGCGAGAGCTCCTGTGTACTGGGCATCAATCAGCCAGCCGTCACGATCAAACAGATCGAAGTCTCCATCATCGACGAGGCCTTCGCCAAGGGGTGGGTGGAGCCAGAGCCGCCAGAGCGTCTCACCGGCAAAACAGTGGCAGTCGTCGGTTCAGGCCCCGCAGGCCTCGCCGCAGCCCAGCAGCTCACCCGCGCAGGGCACACGGTTGCTGTTTTCGAGCGTGATGACCGCATCGGCGGATTGCTGCGCTACGGAATTCCCGACTTCAAGATGAGCAAGACTCAGCTGGAGTCCCGTCTTCGCCAGATGCAAGAAGAGGGAACCCGGTTCCGTGCAGGTGTCGAAATCGGCAAAGACATCGGCTGGGCAGATCTGCGCGCGCGCTATGACGCCGTCGTGATCGCCACAGGTTCGACAGTGCCGCGCGATCTTCCGATTCCTGGGCGCGATCTCGACGGTGTGCACTTCGCCATGGAGTACCTGGTGGAGTCGAACCATGCGGTCGCGGGAGATAAGGTTCCAGACCAGATCAGCGCACAGGGCAAGCACGTGATCGTGATTGGTGGAGGCGACACCGGTGCCGACTGCATCGGCACGGCCCACCGCCAGGGCGCTCTGAGCGTCACGAACCTCGCGATTGGCAAGCAGCCGGGAGACACGCGCCCCGACCACCAGCCATGGCCCATGATGCCGACCCTCTTCGAGGTGCAGTCCGCACACGAAGAAGGTGGCGAGCGGATGTTCCTCGCCTCGACTGTTGAGTTCCTCGGAAACGACGTCGGGGAAGTGCGATCCCTCCGCGTCGCCGAGACCGAGTACATCGACGGACGCCGTGTGCCGAAGAGCGGCACAGAGCGCGAGATTCCCGCCGACCTCATTCTCATTGCGATGGGCTTCACAGGACCAGAGCAGGAGGGGTACACCGAAGACACCCTTCCGCAGGTCACAGAGCGCGGCTCCTTCCACCGTGAGCAGTCCTACGAGTCCACGGTTCCTGGTGTTTTCGTGGCTGGCGACGCTGGTCGCGGCCAGTCGCTTATCGTGTGGGCTATCGCTGAAGGCCGCGCAGCGGCAGCGAATGTCGACCGTTTCCTGATGGGTACCACCGTGCTGCCTGAGCCGGTACGCCCGAGCGATGTCGCGCTAGGCCTCCAGCCCGCGTAGGCTGAGCGCGGCACCGTCGCCTGATTTACCTTCCCCCACTTCTACCCTGGAGAATCTGTTGAGACGCGCGAAAATCGTCGCCACGCTGGGCCCCGCTACCTCCACCTACGAAACAGTGCGCGCACTGATCGATGCGGGGGTGGACGTCGCTCGATTGAACCTCAGCCACGGCGACTACTCCGTGCACGAGAACAACTATGCGAACGTGCGTCGGGCAGCCGACGACGCCGGCCGCCCCGTCGGCATCCTCGTTGACCTGCAAGGCCCGAAGATCCGCCTCGGCAAGTTCGAGAACGGCCCGTACGAGCTCGCAGCCGGCGACATCTTCAAGATCACTACCGAAGACATCATCGGCAACAAAGACATCTGCGGCACGACCTTCAAGGGTCTCCCGCACGACGTCAAGCCCGGTGACTTCCTCCTGATCGATGACGGCAAGGTGCGCGTGGAGGTCGTTGAGACCGACGGCGTGACTGTCACGACCAAGGTCATCGTTGCGGGCGCTGTGTCCAACAACAAGGGCATCAATCTTCCGGGTGTGGCCGTGAACGTCCCTGCGCTCAGCGAGAAGGACGAAGACGACCTGCGTTGGGGCCTGCGTATTGGCGCCGACATGATCGCCCTGTCGTTCGTGCGTAACGCCGCTGACGTGACCCGCGTGCACGAGATCATGGCAGAAGAGGGCGTGCGCGTTCCTGTGATTGCCAAGGTTGAAAAGCCGCAGGCTGTCGATGCCCTCGAAGAGATCGTCGATGCATTCGACGCGATCATGGTCGCCCGCGGCGACCTCGGCGTCGAACTGCCGCTTGAGGCAGTGCCGATCGTGCAGAAGCGCGCCGTTGAGCTGGCTCGTCGCAACGCCAAGCCCGTCATCGTCGCGACGCAGATGCTCGAGTCGATGATCAACAGCCCGGTGCCGACGCGCGCCGAGACTTCGGATGTCGCCAACGCCGTGCTCGATGGTGCAGACGCTGTCATGCTCTCTGGCGAGACCAGCGTGGGCGACTACCCGGTTGGCGTCGTTGAGACGATGGCCCGGATTGTCGAGTCCACAGAGGAGCACGGGCTAGAGCGCATTGCGCCGCTCACCGCGAAGCCTCGCACGCAGGGTGGCGCCATCACCCTCGCCGCCCTCGAAGTTGCCGAGTTCGTTGAGGCCAAGTTCCTCTGCGTCTTCACGCAGTCCGGAGACTCCGCTCGCCGTCTGTCGCGTCTGCGCTCGCGCATCCCGATGATTGCGTTCACGCCGGAGCCCGACATCCGCCGCCGCATGTCGCTCACGTGGGGCATCCGCTCCACACTGGTTGACGAGGTGCAGCACACCGACCTCATGTATCACCAGGTGGATGACTACCTGCTCAGCAACGGTCTCGCTGCGGAGGGCGACAAGGTCGTCGTGATCTCTGGTTCCCCTCCCGGAATCATTGGTTCGACCAACGACCTTCGCGTGCACAAGGTTGGCGACGCCGTGCACGGTGCCGCGCCGATCTACAAGGCTGGCGTCTGACACGAAGAACAGGGGAGGGGCGGGACTACGGTCTCGCCCCTTTCTCGTCCGGTCAGATAGTTTTTACATATGAGAGCGCATCGCCTGCTGAGGAGCACGTCATCGGCGTGCTGAGGAAGGCCGGCTGGTGGCTCGCTGACTACATCTACGCCGGCTACTGGCAGCTCCGCGCCGTGTGTGACCGCACCGATCCTGCGTCTTTTTCCTCAGGGAGCGCCGCGCACATCGTGGTGTTACCTGGCGTCTACGAGACCTGGAAGTTCATGCAGCCGCTGGTGGCGGCGATGCACCAACAGGGACACCCTGTGCACATTGTGGACACCCTGCACCGAAATCAGCGGCCAGTGGTCGACATGGCACGACGCGTGGACGAGTTCCTCGAAGTAAACGATCTCACCGACGTGATCCTCGTCGCGCACAGTAAAGGCGGGCTGGCAGGAAAACTCGTTATGACGGGCCCTGCAAGCTCCAGAGTGCGCTCGATGCTGGCCATCGCGACACCGTTCGCAGGGTCGCGCTATGCGCGCCTGATGCTCTCAAAAACTCTCCGGGAGTTTTCCCCAGAGAGCCCGTCGATCGTCGGCCTTGCCGAACAGCTGACAGTCAACGAGCGCATCGTTTCGATATACGCGCGCTTCGACCCCCACATTCCAGAGCGAAGCGAGCTGGCAGGGGCCAAAAATGTCTGCCTCGACACCGGCGGCCATTTCCGTATCTTGGCGCGCCCTCAGGTGATGGCGGAACTCGCCTCACTCGCTGGCTGACGACCATCAGTTCCGGGCGGCCGTCTGATGGGCCACCTCATATTGTGCCGGCGGTGGGACTCGAACCCACACGTCCTTTCGAACAAAGCATTTTGAGTGCTCCGCGTCTACCATTCCGCCACGCCGGCTTGTGCGTTGCGTCTACGACTTTAGCGCAGGAATGAGCATGTTTTGTCACGACGTGCGTCTAAGGGCTCTTGACAGTGCCTCTCCACTAGGATGGTTCTGTGACTGAGCAAGAAGAGCAGGCCGAGCAGCCCACGTCATCCGCACCCCGACGCGTCGTCGTCGCGGAGGATGAATCGCTGATCCGTCTCGATATTGTCGAGATTCTTCGTGACAACGGCTTCGATGTCGTTGGTGAGGCTGGTGATGGTGAAACCGCGGTTGCGCTGGCGACCGAGCTTCGCCCCGACCTCGTCATCATGGATGTCAAGATGCCCCAGCTCGACGGCATCAGCGCGGCAGAAAAGCTGCACAAGGGCAACATCGCCCCCGTGGTGCTCCTCACGGCCTTCAGCCAGAAGGAGCTCGTAGAGCGGGCGAGCGAAGCCGGTGCCCTTGCGTACGTGGTGAAGCCGTTCACGCCGAACGATCTGCTTCCCGCGATCGAAATCGCACTGGCGCGTCACGAGCAGATCATCACGCTCGAGGCCGAGGTCGCCGACATGGTCGAGCGCTTCGAGACCCGCAAACTTGTTGACCGGGCCAAGGGCCTACTCAACGAGAAGATGGGGCTCAGCGAGCCCGAGGCGTTCCGCTGGATTCAGAAGGCGTCAATGGACCGCCGTCTGACGATGCAAGATGTCGCCAAGGCGATCATCGAGCAACTCACGCCTAAGAAGTAGTCCGCTCTGCGGGTACTACCCGCCGGTGATCAACGCCCTGCCCGGGCTTCTTTGATCATGTTGGTGATGCGAATGGTGGAGCACCGGCGTCCCTGATCGTCTGTCACGACAATTTCGTGCACTGTCATGCTGCGCCCAAGGTGCACCGCGGTGCATACGCCGGTTACGACGCCAGACGTCGCCGAGCGCGTGTGAGTTGCGTTGATGTCTACTCCCACCGCAAGTCGGCCGGGGCCCGCATGCAGATTCGCCGCCATCGATCCGAGCGATTCGCCGAGCACCACATAAGCTCCGCCGTGCAGGAGACCGACGGGCTGGGTATTGCCCTCGACCGGCATCGTGGCGACACATCGTTCGACGCTGAATTCCGTGAATTCCATGCCCATTTTTTCGGCCAAAGCGCCCATGCCTCGCGCTGTCGCCCAGTCAAGTCCTTCGCTCATCGCGGCATCGCTCATGAATCCTCCTCAGCGGGTGTCTGTCGTCCTCGTTAGGCTGACAGGGTGACGGACTCCGCAAAGCCTACCCTCATGGTCGTCGACGGCCACTCGCTCGCCTATCGTGCATTCTTCGCCCTCCCGGTAGAGAATTTCACGACCAAAGATAACCAGCACACCAACGCCATCTACGGGTTCCTCTCGATGCTGGTGAATCTCATTAAGGCAGAGCAGCCCACCCATCTGGCAATTGCTTTTGACACCTCTCGTCACTCTTTCCGTACGGACGAGTATCCGGAGTACAAGGCGACACGGTCAGAGACGCCACAAGAGTTCCGAGGACAAATCCCTCTGCTTCAAGACTGCCTCGCGGCGATGTCGATTCCGGTGTTGACCAAAGAGGGCATCGAGGCCGACGACATTCTCGCCACGCTTGCCTCGCAGGGCGCAGAACAGGGATTCACTGTCCTCGTCGTCTCCGGCGATCGTGACACGATTCAGCTCGTGAACGACGACGTCACTCTGCTCTACCCGTCAGTGCAGGGAGTCTCGCAACTTAAGCGATACGACCCCAGCACTGTGCAAGAGCGATACGGCGTGCGTCCGGAGCAGTACCCCGACATCGCCGCCCTCGTCGGCGAGACGAGCGACAACCTGCCTGGGGTGCCGAAGGTCGGAGAGAAAACTGCGGTGAAGTGGCTGACGCAGTTCGGCTCACTTGATGAGCTGATCGCCCGCGCCGACGAGATCAAGGGTGTGGTGGGCGGAAACCTCCGTGATCACATCGAAGATGTTCGTCGCAACCGCAAGCTCAACCGTCTTCTTACCGATGTAGAACTTCCGGTCGGTCCTGCCGAGCTCGCAGCAACCCCCATCGATGCACAGGCAGTTCGCGACATTTTTGCTCGTCTCGAGTTCCGCACACTGCTCCCACGTGTGTTCGAAGCAGTGGGCGCAGGAGAAGTCGCTGACGATCCCGCATCTGCTGTCGTTCTCCCGACACCGGTCAACCTTTCGCCTGCAGATCTTGCAGCTTGGGCCGTGGCGCAGGGGAGTGAGGTCGCCGTGCGCTTCTCGCTCCAGAACGGCGTTCCGCTGCGAGTCGGCGCGGCCACTCTGACCGAGCTGCGCGAAACCGATTGGTCTGACACCGCCGCCGACGATCTACGCGGGTGGCTCGAATCTGATGCACCGAAGGTTTTCCACGACGCGAAACCGCAGGTAAAGGCGCTTATGCGTCAGGGCATTCGCCTCGGCGGGCTCGCCTACGACACCAGCTTGGCCGGATGGCTGTTGCGCCCGAGTTTTCCCGACAAGACGCTGGCCGATCTGGCGCAACGCTACCTGGGCGAGAAGCTTCCGGAGGCTGACCCGACACAGCTGGTCCCAGAAACTGAGGGTGCGACGCCTTCGCAAGAGGCTTGGTTTGCTCTGCGCGTCGCCGACGCGTTGCGGGAAGACATTCCAGAACCAGTCGCGAAGGTTTTGGTCGACATCGAGCTTCCGACGCTGCTCGCTCTCGCTGACCTCGAATTCGCAGGGGTTGCGGTGTCTCACGACGTGCTCTCGACCTTCTCCGGCGAGCTCTCAACCCGCGCAGAAGCTCTCGCCCAGGAAGCCTTCTCCGTTGTCGGCCGGGAGTTCAACCTCGGCTCCCCAAAGCAGCTACAAGAGGTCTTGTTCGAAGACCTCCAACTCCCCAAGACACGGAAGACGAAGACCGGGTATTCCACCGATGCCGCGGTGCTTGCTGATCTGCAGGAGAGCAACCCGCACCCGTTTTTGAGCCTGCTGCTACAGCACCGAGAAGCCACGAAGCTACGGCAGATCATTGAGTCTCTCGACTCGGCCATCGGCGAAGACAACCGAGTGCACACCACCTATGTGCAAACCGGAAGTCAGACAGGGCGGCTCTCCAGTACCGACCCCAACCTGCAGAACATTCCGGTGCGTACAGAAGAGTCGCGTCGCATTCGCAGCGCGTTCCAGGTGGGTGCGGGCTACGAAGCACTTCTTACCGCCGACTACTCGCAGATCGAGATGCGCATCATGGCGCATCTCTCGGGCGACGAAGGCCTGATCGAAGCGTTCAACAGCGGCGAAGACCTGCACCGCTTTGTGGGCGCTCGCGTGTTTGGTGTCGATCCGAGCGAAGTCACCTCTGCGATGCGCACCAAGGTAAAAGCGATGTCGTACGGTTTGGTCTACGGCCTCTCGGCCTTCGGACTCTCCAAGCAACTACGCATCGAACAGTCCGAGGCGAAGCAGTTGATGGTCGAGTACTTTGCCCGATTTGGCGCTGTGCGCGACTACCTGCGCGCCTCGGTAATCAAGGCCAAAGAGGTCGGCTATACCGAAACGATCTTCGGTCGCCGCCGACCATTCCCCGACCTCGCGAGCCCCAACAGGGTGCTTCGCGAGAACGCGGAGCGTGCCGCCCTAAACGCTCCGATTCAGGGAAGTGCCGCCGACATCATGAAGATCGCGTTGTTGCACATTCACGACGACCTTCATGCCGAGAAACTGTCTTCCCGAGTGCTGCTGCAGATCCATGACGAACTTGTTGTCGAGGTCGCTGCGGGGGAGTGGGAAGCCACAGAACGCATCGTGCGAGCCCGGATGGGCGATGCGGCATCGTTGACGGTTCCGCTCGATGTGCAGGTGGGGCGCGGAGGCGATTGGAACGAAGCCGCGCACTGATTCGGAGTACCGGCGCGGGAGCAGAGGGCACAAAAAGCGCGGGGCCTAGTCTGGAAGGTATGACTTTAGCCCCCCGCACCCCCTCTGCCATCGACGCCGTCGCCGATGAATGGGTCGACACGCTCGTCACGCTGGCTCCGACGCTGGGAACCTACATCGGCCGCGATGAGGTGAACGATCGGTTCAGCGACCTCAGCCCTGCAGGGCATGAAGAGGTTGCAGCCGCGACGCGGTCAACTCTCGACAAGCTCTCGGCCCTGGAGCCCGTCGATGCCATCGATGAGGTCACCAAAACAGACTTGAGCGCGGAACTCCGTCTCGATCTTGAACTGCACGACGCCAAGTGGCATCTGCGCGACCTCAATGTGATCGCCTCTGCTGCCCAAGACGTGCGGTCTGCTTTCGACCTCATGCCGACGGCAACGGCGGAAAACTGGGATGTCATCGCGACTCGCCTCTCGGCTGTTCCCGGCGCACTGCGCGGGTACGTAGAGACGCTCCGCGCAGGGATCGCCGAAGGCGTCACACCTGCCCGCCGGCAGGTGACAGAGGTCGCATCACAGATCGACCGCTATACCGCAGACGATGGATTCTTCGCCGCGTTCGTCGCCAACGCAGATCCGGACCAGGGGCAGCTTCCCGCGTCGCTCGCCCGCACGCTGTCCGACAACTCCGCGGCAGCACGCGTTGCGTACGACGAGTTGCGTCGATTCCTTGTCGAAGAGCTTGCTCCTGTCGCTAGCGACACCGATGCCGTCGGTCGTGATCTGTATGCGCTGAACTCTCGACGCTTCCTTGGCGCGACAATCGACCTCGATGAAACATACGAGTGGGGCCGCGAAGAACTCGCGCGCATGGTCGCCGAGCAAACGGCGATTGCCAACGAGATCTTGCCCGGTGCGACTGTTGAAGAAGCCGTCGCGCACCTGGAAGCCGACCCTGCCCGCAAGCTCATCGGAACGGATGCCCTGCAGAAGTGGATGCAGGAGACAAGCGACCGTGCGGTCGCAGACCTCGGCGCTTCACACTTTGACATCCCCGACGCGATTCGCACGATCGAATGCATGATCGCGCCGACGCAAGAAGGCGGCATCTACTACACCGGGCCGACGGACGACTTCTCGCGTCCTGGACGCATGTGGTGGTCTGTGCCCGAGGGCGTCACCGAGTTCGATACCTGGCGCGAACTCACCACGGTGTTCCATGAGGGCGTGCCTGGTCACCACCTGCAGATCGCGCAGGCAGTGCATAACCGCGCGGAGCTCAACTCGTGGCGGCGACTGCTTGCTGGCACCTCCGGACATGCGGAAGGGTGGGCGCTGTACGCCGAGCGCCTGATGGAGCAGCTCGGGTATCTCGACGACCCAGCCGATCGCCTCGGCATGCTCGACGGACAGCGCATGCGCGCGGCCCGCGTCGTACTCGACATCGGTATGCACCTTGGCAAGCCACGACTCGATGGCACCGGAACGTGGGACGCGGACTACGCGCTCGAGTTCATGCGCCAGAACGTGAATATGTCAGACCAGTTCGTCAAGTTCGAAGTGAACCGTTACTTGGGCTGGCCAGGGCAAGCTCCGTCCTACAAGGTCGGTCAGCGCATCTGGGAACAGGTGCGGGACGGTGTGATGGCTGAACAGGGCGACGCGTTCTCGTTCAAGGACTTCCACAAGCGCGCACTCGATCTGGGCGGTGTGGGGCTCGATACTCTGCGCAGCGCTCTGCTTCCGCGCTGACGGGGGTCTCCGTCGCCCTACGATAAAACGTATGGCTAACTCCGCCCTCCCGAGCCGTGCATCGCTGGCAGAACGTCTGGACGTTCTGCCGTTCACTCGTCGACACTTCCGGTTGCTTACCGGCTCGGGGGTCGGCTGGGCTTTGGACGCGATGGATGTGGGGTTGATTTCCTTCATCCTCGCCGCGCTGACCCAACAGTGGGGACTGAGTAAGGGCGAGGCCGGTTGGATCGCATCCGTCGGTTTCATCGGCATGGCCATCGGTGCCACGCTCGGCGGTCTGCTGGCCGACCGCTTCGGGCGTCGACAGATCTTCGCAATGACGCTCCTTATCTACGGCGTCGCCACCGGAGCCAGCGCGCTCGTTGGTGGCATCGCGGCACTGTTGGTTCTGCGTTTCCTGGTGGGGCTCGGTTTGGGTGCAGAGCTGCCCGTCGCATCGACATACGTCAGCGAGTTCGCTCCCGCACGCATCCGAGGCCGTCTCATCGTGGTGTTGGAAGCTTTCTGGGCGCTCGGGTGGACTGCGGCAGCCCTGATCGGATACTTCGTCATTCCGGCCTCCGACGACGGATGGCGCTGGGCCTTCGCACTCGGCGCTATCCCGGCGGCGTATGCCCTCTTCGTGCGTTGGCGCATGCCGGAGTCACCGCGCTGGCTCGCCTCACGTGGACGCATTGCCGAGGCCGACCG
Organism: Microbacterium sp. NPDC076768; assembly: GCF_040687205.1. NCBI lineage: Bacteria > Bacillati > Actinomycetota > Actinomycetes > Micrococcales > Microbacteriaceae > Microbacterium > Microbacterium sp. NPDC076768. The sequence goes on along the minus strand of NZ_JBFBMU010000002.1, from coordinate 781,071 downwards.
GATCGTGTCTGCCTTCGAAGCAGACGCCAGGGTAGGAAATGCACCGCTGATCAACAAAGAGCCGCCGTCTCGGGCGATCGCTGTGACGGCCCGAGCCCGTTTGACGACGCTGTGGAACCCGGAGTTCCGAGTCCGCACGCTGAGCCTGTGGGTGGTGTGGCTGGGGGTGAACTTCGCTTACTACGGCGCCTTCATCTGGATTCCCAGCATTCTGCTTGATGCGGGATTCGATCTCGTGAAGTCATTTGGTTTCACACTCATCATCACCCTCGCTCAGTTGCCGGGCTACGCGGTTGCCGCCTGGCTGATCGAGGTATGGGGGAGACGTCTCACCCTTTCTGTCTTCTTGCTTGGATCCGCTGTCGCGGCTGTAATCTTCGGCACAGCCACGACTGAAGGCGCGATTATCGGCGCCGGTATGGCGCTGTCGTTCTTCAATCTCGGAGCTTGGGGCGCGCTATACGCCGTCACGCCGGAGATCTACCCCACCTCGCTCCGTGGCACCGGGGCAGGATGGGCGGCCGGCGTCGGGCGCATCGCGTCGATCGTGGCGCCACTCTCGGTGCCTGTGTTGCTCGTTGCCGGGGGAGCACCGCTTCTCTTTGCTGTGTTCGGATTCTGTTTTCTCGCCGCAGCGGCCGCTGCTTGGGGACTTGTGGACCGTGGGGGCGCTGCGCTCGACGATCGGTGACGCCACGAGGGGCCTGACCGCAATAGGCTGGAACGATGGCAGATGTACGCTTCGTAGCAATCGGCGACTCGTTCACGGAAGGCGTCGGTGACGTTCTTCCCGATGGGCGGGAGCGCGGCTGGGCTGACATCGCGGCACAGGGCTGGGCAGATGCAGCAGGGCACTCTATCCAGTACGCGAACCTCGCCATTCGAGGCAAGCTGGCCTGGCCCATTGTGGAGCAGCAGCTGGAGCCGGCACTTGCGCTGAAGCCTACGCACCTCTCCTTCAACGGCGGCGGCAACGACATGCTGCGACCACGCACTGACCTTGAGCACATCGCCGATGCTTTTAGTCGCGTCCTCCGACGATGCGATGAAGAGGGAGTCACCACCATCCTCCTGTCGGGAGCAAACCCCAGCGCACAACTGCCGATGGGTTCGCTCGTGCACCGACGGGGTGATGCCCTCTCTGAGGCGGTGTTGCGGCGGGTAGAGGATCGACCCGATGTCGTGCGCGCCCTCAACTGGCACGATCGTGAGCTCGCCACTGGCACCTACTGGTCTCACGACCGGCTGCATATGAATGCAGCGGGCCATCACCGAGTGGCTGCCCGCGTACTGCAAGGTCTCGGCTATGAGCCTCCGAAAGACTGGTGGGCGCTGAACGAGAATTTCCAGGGTGGACCGTCTGGCCTCGCCTACTACCGCGAATTTGTCGGGCCGTGGGTGCGACGTCGCGTAACCAAGACCTCCTCTGGTGATGGGCGCACTGCGAAGTTCCCCGCATGGGTCGAACTGCCACCTTCATGACTTCGCACCCGCCACAGCCATGAGTGACTTCGAGTTCTCTCGCATCGCCGCCGGCGCGGTGACCTTGCATGACGCTCGTCGCGAGGAACACCGTCAGGTGGTGCTCGACGCATTCGAGATCGCTGTGTATCCGGTCACGCAGGAACAACTCGCCGACGTCCTCGGGATTCCGGTGGCGCATCCCCATCGACCGGCCACGGATCTCAGCTGGCTACGCGCCGTGCACTTCTGCAACGCTGCCTCGGAGTGGGAGGGCCTTGACCCTGTGTACCTCTTCGACGGTGAAGAGGTCAGCTGGGATACCACCGCTGACGGCTTTCGATTGCCCACAGAAGCGGAGTGGGAGTTCGCGTGCCGCGCTGGCTCTAATGGCCCGCACTATGCCCCGCTGGCTGATGCCGCATGGACCGCTGCCGATGGAGTTGCCTCCCCGCAAAACGTGGGAGGAAAGCTGCCGAATCTGAACGGACTTTTCGACACCCTCGGCAATGTATGGGAGTGGTGCTGGGACTACCTCGATCCCGCTCGCTACAACGACTACCGCGTCTTCCGCGGCGGCGGTTTCGCCGACGATGCGTGGAGCGTACGAGCATCCGTTCGGCGCGGGGGAGCGCCTCGCATGCATCACGATGATGTCGGCTTCCGCCTCGCTCGCGGCGCATTCGATACCCCTCACGAAGCCCAAGGCTGGTCTGCCAAGGCTGACCGCGAGCGTGAGCTGCAAGATGGTCCGCTACCTTCCGGCTGGACGCCTCGTCGCAGCTAGCACGAGGTAGAGAGCGCCTAGCGCTGACGCTCGGGATCTAGCCCCATGCGAATGCGCGTTCGCTTGCGTTCGATGAGGATGAACGTCGTGCCGATCAGCCACAGGGGGATCGGCATCAGGAATGCGACACGGAACGCGTCTAGGGAGTACGTCTCGGGGGTACCAGCGCCCTGGATGTCGAGGGCGAGGCCGATCAAGAAGATCGCGATGAGTGCGGCGATAAAACCGCCAGCATTCGTGACGCCAGTGGCTGTGCTGAGCCGGTGGCTGGGGTTGTGAGTACGTGCGTGGTCGAACGCGATCATTGACGCCGGGCCACCGGTAGCGAGCGCCACGGCCAACACGTAGAGCAGCCAGATCGGCGCGGTGTCCGGAAGCGCAATCACGGCGATCCACGCGGTCATCTGCACGGCCACCGCTGGCAAGACGAGTGCGAGCGATCGATAGGTCGGAAAGCGACGGGATAGGTCACCAATGATCGGTCCGATGAGCATGCCCGCAACGACATATACAGAGATCACACCAGCAGCATGTGCCGTGTCGAGCCCTTCAGCGGCGGTCAAGAACGGCATGCCCCAGAGCAGCACGAAGGCGGTTCCAGCGAATGGCGTGGTGAAGTGCGACCAGAATGCGAGACGTGTGCCAGGGTGCGCCCACGCCGCCCGAATGCCAACCCCGGTATCGATGGCGGATGTCACCACGCGGATTACTCCGGTGTCGGTGTTCACCGAGACATCGGCACCGCGCTCTGGAGGGTGGTTGCGTATGACAAGGGCAACCAAAATACTAAAGAGCACGCCGAGTCCGGCGATGCTGCCAAACGTGATCGTCCATGTCGTTGCATGCAACAGGGCAGCGACGGGAACCAGCGCAACAAGCTGCCCTGACTGACCGATAATTCCGGTGAACTGCACCATGATGGGTCCCCGCTGTGCAGGAAACCAGGTGGCGACCAGGCGCAGCACCGCGGGGAAGATGGCAGCGTCTCCGGCGCCCAGCAGCACACGCGCAACCAGCGCGACGCCAATGCTGGGGGAGAGGGCCATCGTCAACTGGCCAGCGGCCATCAACAGCATGCCGATAGTCATGATGGGTCGCGAACCGAACCGGTCAAGCAGAATCCCCACCGGAATCTGCATCCCGCCATAGACAGCAAGCTGCACGACGGCGAACAACGCCAGTGTCGACGCATCGGCCTGGAACCGGTCTGCCGCTTCCACTCCCACCGCACCGAGCGAGGTGCGGTTAGTGATCGCGAGAACGTACGCGGCGACACCGACCGACCAGATCACCCATGCGCGCCAGCCCGGCGTAGAGACGGGGGAGCGGGAGACTTGTTGCACGTCCCAACGCTACTCCTGTGTTGCACAGCGATGTCGGCACACCGGTACGCCAAATTAGGCCACGGAGGAGTGGTGACCTTGGAATTCGGCTCGGTACGTCAGATACAGCGGAATTGCGGCGAGAAGCAGGATTGCTGAACCGACCCATCCGCTCGTATCACGGAGGTCGGGCATGACGAATATGGCAGCTGTACCGACCGCGACAAGAACGCCAGCCAACGCCCCGTAGAGCCACATCCCATAGAGGGAGATGAAGGTGAGGTAGTGCGCGCCCACGATGATCAGAGCCGCCGGTAGAAACAGCGACGGTTCGAGGCTGCCGAGCGCGATCGCGACGAGTAACCCCAACGGCACGGTGAAGGCACTCTGGATTGCGAGGGAGATAGATGGGTGCCCCTGGGGGAGAGCGGCAGGACCGCCCATCAGCTTGAGCACCAGAGTCGAGAGAGGCATTATCAACACTCCGCCGAGGAACAAGACGGCACCGTCACGACGAGAATGCCAGATCTATCTTCTTGCGACGCCAGAAGACGCGCGGAGAAAATGTCGTCTCACTTTTACGCCACAACATAAAGTTCCCGACGGGGATTTGTGGCGGAGACCGCCGCAGATAAGTCACGCGTTCGACGACTGGAGAGTATTCATGAGAGTGACCCGACGGCAGCTACTTGGGGGAGCGGCCACATTCGGCTTGTTTGGCGCGATCGCTGGGCCGGGGGCAGGCGCTGCGCAAGCGGCGGGACCGCAGTATCCGTTCCTCGTTCCGGAGCTCTACCGGCCGATCCCCGATGCACCAGATCACTCGGAGGCCCTGGTCATCGGGACCGGTTTTGGTGCGTCGATTACAGCCGCACGACTCGCGTCCTCTGGCGTGTCCGTGACGATGTTGGAGCGGGGGTCAAAGTGGCCGACGAGCTCCTGGCGACCCATCTTTGCCAATGACGCACTGCCAGACGGTCGTGCCTACTGGCGAAGCAGAGGTGTTCCTCCGCTGACCGGAGCACCGACGGTCCCTACTGACAGCTACGGCGGAGTGCTGGAGGTGACAACGCACGGGACGCTCTCTGTATGGCGAGGGTCGCTTGTCGGCGGAGGGTCCATGGTGTTCACCGGCGTGATGATCCAGCCTGAACAGCGTCATTTCGAAGACCTATTCGGCAGCACTGTGCCCTTCGAAGAGATGAACTCCACGTACTACCCGCGTGTGCGCAACCGCCTCAACCTCAGCACCTTGCCCACGAAGCTTTACGAATCTAGGCCATTCACCCACTCACGAATCTGGGACGCCGACGCACGGAAAGCCGGCTACTCTCCGAAGAAGATCGAGGGCTTATGGAACTGGGACACCGTCGCGAAGGAGCTACGGGGTGCCTCACGGCCGTCGGCCATCAAGGGGGAGTCGAACCTCGGAAACGCCAACGGCGCAAAATTCGACCTCAACCAGAATTACTTGTTGGACGCACAGGCAACTGGCCGTTGCAAGATTTACGCAAGACACGAAGTCACCTCGGTATCTCGAGCCGCCGACGGGCGCTACGTCGTGACGATCGACAAGCTTGACCCGGCGGCGCGAGTGCTTAAATCACGCACGCTCACCTGCGACCGTCTCTTCCTCGGGGCGGGCTCAATGGGCACGTCGGAGTTGCTTGTCAAAGCCAAGGCCACCGGAGCCCTACCGAACCTCAACGAGCACGTCGGAAAAGGGTGGGGCAATAACGGCGACGCGGCGCTTGTGCGCGGTCTGACCACCGCCGGAAACGGCCTGGTTCAGGCGGCGCCCTCAGCCTCGATGATCAGTGATTCCCAGTCGCTGCCGGTAACTTTGGAGAACTGGTACGTTCCCGGTCTGCCTCTCGACATGTCGCTCATCGGATCGCTCGGAATGGTCATGGATCCGACTCGCGGCGAGTTCGTTTTCAACTCTAAGACCAGCAAAACGGAACTCATCTGGCCCGACAATGGCAATGCCAATGTCGTGGCGGCACTGCGCGCCGTACACAACCGGATAGCGGCGGCAGCCGGCACCGGCGTCGGTTTCCCACTTGCGGGAGTGCCTGACGTCAATGCGAGCTTTACCGCACACCCACTCGGGGGAGTAGTGATCGGCAAAGCTACGGATGACTACGGGCGAGTCCGGGGCTACGACGGCCTCTACGTTGTAGACGGAGCACTAATCCCCGGTAGTACCGGGGCAGTAAATCCATCGCTGACGATTTCGGCTTTGGCTGAACGCAACATCGAACAGATCATCGCAGCGAAAGGTTGACGGCTTATAACCGGCGTTCTGAGGAGACGGGAGACGCGCCACCGTTTCAAACTGACATAATGTGCATTATCGGATATCGATCAGCTTGGGTCTTGTTCTTAGGACGTCATGCCTAATTCACTCTGGCCGCCGCGCTAGACTCCGGCGCGATTGCATCTCAGAACGCGACCTGACGACCGTGTGCAAGTCAGGGAATAATGAGGTCGCCGTCTCGCGCTTCGACGGGCAGGTACTTTGCGATGTGGCTTATATCGCGTTGCGAGCCATCGCTGTCCACAAGGTGGAGCACCGCACTGCAGGACATTTCCCTGGCGCTCTCGCGGAGGAGATCGATCGCTGCTTCCGCCTCAGAGGCACTGAGACCGTATTTGTCAGGTCGCAGGACGACGGTCGTGAGGCACTCGCCGGCATCGGCGTCGAATACCGTTAGTGCGGATGCGAACTCGTAAGGCACTGTCGCCACAACTGCTTTATCGACCTCGGGTTGCACGGACGATGCAGGAGCTGCGCAACCGACCAGACCAAGCGCAATTGCCATCAACATGACCCACAGAGCCCGCGACCCGCTAACCGTTGAGCGCACGGGCCACGATGATGCTCGGACGCCGGATCGGAAATCTGTACTTGACCTCATCGAACAGCGGATCCCATACGTCAACAGTATCGACTCCAGCGTTGGACGACATGCTCAGCATTAGTGCACATTGCCGAAAGGGTCTGAGACGCGCCAAGGCGTCTGCGGGCTAGGCGCCGACGTATTCAGCGAGGTGCTTCGCGGTGAGTGTCGTTTTCTGGTTCACCAACTCGGTCGGTGTGCCTTCGAACACCACCTTGCCGCCGTCGTGACCAGCACCTGGCCCAATGTCGATAATCCAGTCAGCGTGAGCCATGACAGCCTGGTGATGCTCAATCACGATCACCGTCTTACCGGATTCGACAAGACGATCCAGCACACCAAGAATCTTCTCGACGTCCGCCAGGTGCAGTCCTGTCGTCGGCTCATCGAGCACGTACACGTCGCCTTTCTCGCCCATTTGGATGGCGAGCTTGATGCGCTGGCGTTCACCGCCCGAAAGCGTAGACAATGGCTGTCCCAGCGAAAGGTATCCGAGGCCCACGTCTTCCAATCGCGTGAGGATCGCAGCGGCAGCGGGAAGCTTGGCGTCGCCTTCGCTAAAGAACACCCGTGCTTCGGCGACGGGTAGGTCAAGAACTTGAGTGATGTCTTTGCCGGCGAGGTGGTACTCCAAAACGCTGGCCTGAAAACGCTTGCCCCCGCAGTCCTCACAGGGCGTCTCGATCGTGTCCATGAATCCAAGCTCGGTCACAATGACCCCGGCGCCTTTGCATGAGGGGCACGCGCCCTCGGAGTTCGCGCTGAACAATGCAGGTTTCACGCCATTTGCCTTGGCGAAAGCTTTGCGGATCGGATCGAGCAACCCGGTGTAAGTCGCAGGATTGCTGCGCCGAGACCCCTTGATCGCCCCCTGGTCGATCGCCACAACACCGTCGCGTTGTGACACCGAACCGTGAATGAGGGAACTCTTTCCCGAACCTGCGACGCCCGTGACGACGGTCAGCACGCCTGTGGGAATATCGACGTCGACGTTTTGAAGGTTGTTGGCGGTCGCACCGCGCACCTCGATGGCACCGTCACTTGACCGCACCGACTCTTTGAGTTGCGCGCGGTCATCAAGGTGCTCGCCCGTCTGGGTGCCGCTGGTTTTCAACCCCTCGACAGTCCCCTCGAAACACACCTCTCCCCCGGCGCTTCCCGCTCCAGGCCCGAGATCAACAACATGATCGCCAATCGCGATCGTTTCTGGCTTGTGCTCCACAACGAGCACCGTGTTTCCTTTGTCACGCAGCTGCAGGAGCAACTTGTTCATGCGCTCAATGTCATGTGGGTGCAACCCAATGGTCGGCTCGTCGAAGACATAGGTAATGTCGGTGAGCGAAGATCCCAGATGACGCAACATTTTTATGCGTTGCGCCTCTCCCCCAGACAAAGTTCCCGATGGGCGGTCCAATGACAGGTAGCCCAGCCCCAGCGTGACGAAAGCATCGAGATTTGCTCTCAATGCTTCCAGGAGCGGCCCAGCGCCCGGAAGATTTAACCCGCCGACCCATGTGGCCAGATCCGTGACCTGCATACGGCACGCATCGGCGATGCTCACACCATCGATCTTCGACGACCGAGCACCCTCGGTGAGTCGAGAGCCGTCGCATTCAGGGCACTGCGCAAAAGTGGCCACTCGTTCGACGAACGCCCGGATATGCGGCTGCAATGCCTCCAGATCTTTCGAGAGCATCGACTTGGTGATCTTTGGGATCAGACCCTCATAGGTCATGTTGATCCCCGAGATCTTCACCTTCGTCACTTCGCCATAGAGAAAGAGGCGTCGTTGTTTGTCGGTGAACTGCGATATCGGCTTGTCTGCAGGGTAAAAACCCGACTGAGAAAATCCCTTCACCATCCAGCCATCTGCGGTGTACCCCGGAACCATGATCGCTCCACCGTCGAGAGACTTCGACTCGTCGACCACCTGAGCGAGGTCGAGATCGGAGACCGCTCCCCTGCCTTCGCATCGTGGGCACATGCCGCCGAGGTAGATCGCGTCTTTGACGATCTTCTTCTCACCGCCAGGCCCCGTCATCACTCCGCTCGCCTTCTGGGTAGGGATATTGAAGGAGAACGCGGTCGGTCCACCAATATACGGCTGCCCCAGTTTGCTAAACAGGATGCGAAGCATGGCGTTCGCGTCTGTCACTGTTCCCACCGTCGATCGAGGGTTCGCGCCCAACCGTTCCTGGTCGACGATGATCGCCGTCGTGAGCCCCTCGAGAACATCGACGTCTGGGCGCGGAACCGACGGCATGAAGCCCTGCACGAACGCGCTGTATGTTTCGTCGATCATGCGCCGCGATTCCGCGGCAATCGTGTCGAAGACCAACGAGCTCTTACCCGACCCGGAGACCCCGGTGAATAAGGTCAGACGACGTTTGGGAATGTCGACGCTGACATCCTTTAAGTTGTTCTCGCGCGCTCCCTGCACGCGGATCAAGTCGTGGCTGTCTGCGGGATGCTCGTCGGCGCTCATTCTGGTTACCGTACACGCGGGGTGAGACACGCTAACCTAGTGAGGCACCCTCACAGCAATTTCTCAGAAAGGGGTCCCCCAACCATGTCTGAACCACTTACGGCGGCCACTAAGTCCCTGTTCAAGTCGATCCGCATCTCGCTCGCCGTCGCCGGTGTGCTCGCGCTGATCGCAGGAATCGTCCTTCTTGTTTGGCCGGGCAAGTCTGCGGTCATCGTCACGGCGATCTTCGCTTCCTACCTCGTCGTCGCCGGCTTGGTATACATCGGCCTCGGAATCTTCTCCAGCTCGAAGGGTGGATGGGCCCGCGTCGGTCACATCTTCCTCGGCCTCGTCTACATCGTCGCCGGTGTTATCGCGTTCTTCAACCTGGAGGTTGCCACCGCAACTCTGGCGATCATTGTTGTCATCTTCATCGGCATCAGCTGGATCGTCGATGGCGTTGTGGCGCTGACTCTGCTGGGCAGCGACGGATCGCGCGTGTGGACTCTCCTCTACGCGATCCTCAGCATCGTCGCGGGAATCATCGTGCTGTTCTCGCCGCTGATCGCTGGCTTCGCGCTTTGGCTGCTGCTCGGCATCTCTCTGGTGGTGCTCGGAATCATCCAGATCGTGCGTGCCTTCACGCTCGGTAAGGATGAAAAGGAATACATCGCAGCCGTCCAGGGTGGCGCAGCGAAGTAACTCCCCCAGCTACACAAAAGGTTCGGCCCCGCTCTGCAACAGCAGAGCGGGGCCGAACCTTTTGGTCGTCTTACTCAGCGACGAACGCGCTCACGTCACCGACGAGCCGGGTGTTGTCAGCAGGTACCGGGTCAACCGCGGCCTGAGCGACCTCGGCAGCGAACTCCGAGACGTTGTACAGCTTGCCAGCCGACTCGCGGCGACCAGCGATCGCACCGGGGTTCGCGCGCTCCAGCAACGTTGCGGTGATGGTTCCCTCGATCATGTCTCCGGAGACAACGGTGAAGCCAATCCCCTTTTCTGCCAGACCCGGGATGAGTTCACGAAGCGCATCTTCTCCCGCGCGCTTCGAGAGCGCAACGGGGACATACTCCGGCATTGTCGGCGTGGTGCGGATGAAGTGGGCTTGGTGGCTGGTCACGAAGACCACACGAGCACCGTCGGACAGCAGCGGAGTCGCGGCGTTCAAGACGTTGAGCTGCGCATCACGATTGAGCTTTAGCGCGTAGTCCTCGGCCATTCCAGACTCCATGCCGCCAGAAGCATTGAGCACCAAAACATCGAGTCGCCCATATTCGGCACGGATGGCGTCGAACATCTCAGCCACAGATGCCGGGTCGGTGAGGTCGGCGCCGACGACGAGCGCACGACGGCCGAGCTCACGCAGCTGTGCGGCAAGCTTCTCTGCACGAGGAGCCTTGTTGCGGAAATTGATGACGACATCGGCGCCGGCTTCAGCGAGGAAGCGGACGGTATCTGCACCAATTCCTCGCGATGAACCGGTGACGAGGGCCACCTTGCCTTCGAGAGATCCTGCGGGAAGAACGTCGGTCACGGTGACTCCTCATAATGCGTGAAAAAGCCGCGATCGCACGGCTCTCACACACTACCAAGCGTGCAGTGCGAGGCACCGTGTTCGGCGCTCTTGCGCGTGATACGTTGACCACAAAGGAGACCGCATGGACAACTTCTCAACATTCGTCACATTCGTCGACCAATGGGCTTGGATCGGTTGGCTGGTACTGATCGCCGTCTTCCTCGTCATCGAGATGCTCACGCTGGACTTCACTTTCTTGATGCTCAGTTTCGGCAGCGTGGTGGGTCTCGCCAGCGACCTCATCGGCGCACCAGTGTGGCTGCAGGTCATCATCGCCGCAGCAGCCTCCGCACTGTTCATTCTCTTTCTGCGCCCGCCGTTACTGAAGCGCCTTCGACGGGGCGAAGACCCAGCCAAATCGAATGTCGATGCGCTTGTAGACCTCAGAGGTGTCGCGCTGAGCGATATCACTCCGGTCTCCGGTCAGGTCAAACTCGCCAACGGAGACACATGGACCGCCCGACCGGTGGCCCGCGTCTCGATTCCGCAGGGTGCACCGATCGCCGTGAGCGAGATCAACGGCGCCACCGTTATCGTCCGTCCTACAAACGACTAGGAGTACCTCGTGAACGACTCATCGTTCATCCCCACCGTGATTCTGTGGATCCTGGTGATTGCCGTGATCATCTTCGTGGTGGTCACCGTCGCTCGAGCGATCCGCATCATCCCTCAAGCCACTGCGGGGGTCGTTGAGAGATTGGGCCGATATCACAAGACACTCACACCCGGCTTGAACGTTCTCGTGCCGTTCATCGATCGACTCCGCCCCCTGATCGACATGCGCGAGCAGGTTGTCTCTTTCCCGCCGCAGCCGGTGATTACCGAAGACAACCTCGTGGTCTCCATCGACACGGTCGTCTACTTTCAGGTCACAGACGCACGTGCGGCAACCTACGAGATCGCGAACTACCTCGGCGCTGTCGAGCAATTGACGACCACGACCCTGCGTAACGTCGTCGGTGGGTTGAACCTCGAAGAAGCTCTGACCAGCCGTGACAACATCAACGGACAGCTGCGGGTCGTGCTCGATGAGGCAACGGGCAAGTGGGGCATCCGCGTCGGCCGGGTGGAGCTGAAGGCTATCGATCCGCCCATCTCCATTCAGGATTCGATGGAGAAACAGATGCGTGCAGAGCGGGACCGCCGTGCGGCCATTTTGACAGCGGAGGGTACGAAGCAGTCGGCGATCCTCGAGGCCGAGGGTGCACGCCAAGCCGAGATTCTGCGTGCAGAAGGCGACAAACAGGCAGCAGTGTTGCGTGCTCAGGGTGAGGCCGAAGCCATCCAGAACGTCTTCACCGCGATCCACCAGGGCGAGCCTGACGACAAGCTCCTTGCCTACCAGTACCTGCAGATGCTGCCGAAGATCAGCGAAGGCCACTCCAACAAGCTCTGGATCATCCCGAGCGAGCTGACGGAGGCCCTCAAGGGCATCGGATCTGCGTTCACACCGAAGCCGGGCCAGACCCCGCCCAACACTCCCCCCGGCGCGTGACCCACCCGTTCTTTACGGGAACGCGTTTTCCTCGAGTTTTCGCCCACCGCGGTCTCGTTACCGCGGAGGGCGAAAACTCCGGCGTGTGGGAGAACTCTGCCGCCGCTTTTGCAGCAGCAGACGCCGCCGGAATCGAGTACATCGAGACCGATTGCCAGGTGACAGCAGACGGCGACGTGGTGCTGTTCCACGACGCAACGATCGAGCGTCTCGCGGGCGATCCCCGCGCTGTGAATAGCGTCTCTACACGCGACCTGCGGGCGATGTTCGAAGATCACGGCGGGCTTCTGACGGTTGAGGAGGCGCTCGACGGCTTCCCCGAAGCCCGCTTCAATATTGATGTGAAGACTGCCACAGCCATCGACTCCCTTGGCCCGACCCTGCGCGAACACACGCACCGGGTACTTCTCGCGAGCTTCTCTGATCGTGTTCGTCGAGATGCAGTCGCCTCAGTGTTGCGATCTGGCGCCAGAATGCGTCCAGCGGTGTCGGCCGGAAGTGCGACCATCGCGCTAATCAGAGCCCTGACCGCCCTGCACCTCTCCCCTGCGCGTGCCCTCGCAGACATCGATGCGCTTCAGATTCCCGAGAAGCAGGGCCCCGTGAAGGTGCTCACTCCTGCGCTTCTCGACGCGGCGCACAAGCACGATACCGAAGTGCACGTCTGGACCATCAACGACCCTGCAGATATGCAGCGGCTCGTCGCCAGCGGCGTTGACGGAGTGGTGTCTGATCGCGCAGATTTGGCGTACGAAGTTCTTCATCCACAGTGAGCCCCGACGCGCCCTATAACCTCCGGTGCTGGGATTAACCTGTGAGTTCTGCCGAGAATGCGCTTGCGTGGATGAAGCGCACAGGCTGGAGCGTTATACCTGACAGCGACGAGAGGACCACACAATGGCAGATCGCAGCCTGCGCGGCATCCGACTCGGCGCCCAAAGCCTACAGAGCGAAGAGGGCGTCGTTTTCATGGAACGCCGTGAGACCACCTATACCTGTGACACTTGCGCCCACGTCACGAACTTGATGTTCGCGGCAGACGCCGAGCCGCCCCAGACCTGGGAGTGCCGCGCGTGCGGCGCTGAGTCCCGTTTGAACGTCGATGGCAATGCCGTCACGCTAGAGGTCACCGATGAGAAGGCAGCGCGTACCCACTGGGACATGCTGCTTGAACGACGCAGTCGTGCAGAACTTGAGGAGCTCCTCGAAGAGCGCCTTGCGTTTATCCGCGCCCGTCGTGGAGCCGGAGAAGACCCCACCCGCGAAAAGATCGGCGCTTAGCGCCGGCGGGCGCGCCACCATCCAACGAGGAGTGCGCCCAACCCGCCCCACAGCAGCAACTGCTGAATCCAGGGGCCCACAACAACACCAGCCGTGAGGCCGGAGCGTAGCTCGACATCTTCGAGCATCGCCCCGGCCTCATCTGCGTCCAGACTGGTCGTCGTTGCTCCGTCGTGGGTGATGACCTGGCTGGTGCCAACGGTGGAGATGTTGACGACGCTGCGTCCTGTTTCGATCGCGCGCATGCGGGCGAAGGCGAGCTGCTGCAAATTCTCGTCGGTGCCGCGGAAGTCCGCGTTATTTGTCTGGAACACGAGCACTTCGGCACCGCCGTTCAAGTCTTCCCAGATCACATCGTCGTAGATCACGTCAAAACAGATCGCGAGTCCGACCAGCACCCCGTCGACGTCGAAAACCGGTGGATTCGATCCAGGCGTGTACTCGCGCTGGATGAGCCCGATCAGGTCTGGTGCAAGCGCGTTGAAGAACGGGCGATCTGGAACGTACTCGCCGAACGGCACTGGATGACGTTTGTCGTGCAGTTGCGTGGACGTCCCATCGGTGTTCCACAGCAGCGACGTGTTGAAAAACAGGTCGTCCCGCCCCGTCGCCGCGTTGGCAAGCAAGGGCGCATCGATGCGGTTCGCGACGAGAGTCATACGCCGCGCGATAGCTTCGTTCTGAAAAGGGTCGCCGTCTAATGACCCTTCTGGCCACACCAACAGGTCGACATCTTCGCCGTACAGCGGCACAGTGGCATCGGTCTGCGCTTGAATCACCGAGAACGGCTCACGCTCGTCGAAGTACCCTGTCGGACCGTTCCCCTGTACCGCTGCGATTCGCATTGAGCCGGTCGCAGCGGTCGGAAAAAGAGGCGTGAACAGCAGGGCGACAGCGATGACCGCCGGAGCAATCAGTCGCACCGGCTGGCGCCATGCGCCTAGTCGCACCACCTCGATGAGCATGGCAACAATCAGAACCATGAGGAAGCTCAATCCGCTGACTCCCACCCACGAAGTCACAGGCGCGAGAGGACTCTCTGCCTGGCTCATGGCGATGCGCGCCCACGGGAAGCCTCCGTACGGCCATGAGCCGACGAAAAGCTCGCGCCCCACCCACAACGCCGCGACGACCGTCGGAAGCCCGAAAAGGCGTCCTGCGGTGCCAGGGAAGGCCAGAGGAAGCCAACGGTAGGCAAGCGCGATGGGAAGGAGTGCGGCCGCTGTCAGCACTCCTTCGACAACGCTCAGCGCGGCCCACGGGATGGGGCCGAGGTAGCGCGACACCCATGACACCAGGAAGCCGAAGAAGACGATGCCGTAAATAAGCGATACGAGCACCGCTCCCCCGAAGCGTCGCCCGATGAGTGCCACCAGGAGCAGCGCCGTCGCGGGAAAAGCAAAACCCCACACTGCTGCTGCCGGGTAAGCAAAGCTCATCAAAATGGCAGCGATTGCCGCACTGAGCGCCGCGGCCCAGAGCGGCAAGAGGGCGCGCTGCGGCGCACGGGAGTCAGACATCCCGTCCATTCTCACATTGCGGAGTAGGCAACGATGCCACGGCGGACACCGTCGAGGGCAGCGCGGGCTGTGCGCGCTACTTTCGCGTCCTCGGCGACGATAGACAGCTGATCCAGCAGATCGATTGTCTGTTTGGCCCAGCGCACAAAGTCGCCCGCTGCCATGTCTGCATCGACGAGCACACGATCCAACATCCCGCCGCGCGCCCAGGAGTGCATCGCACTCGCTAGTCCTGCCGCCAATGGCTCACTGCCTGGCAGGTGATGGTCCTGTTCCAGGTCGTCCAATTCTGCCCAGAGCGTGGTCGTCTTCTCATACGCCGATCTGAAGGCACCTCGCGGCAACCCCCGCTCTCCGGAGTTGGCTTCATCGCGCCGAGGTTCGTAGACAAGGCAGCATGCCATCGCCGCAAGCGACGGGGCATCCAAACCAGACCACAGCCCCTGACGAAGGGACTCTGCCACCAACAGATCACGTTCGCCGTAGATGCGGCGCATTGTGCGACCTGCCTCGGTCAGGGCTGTCTCGCCATCGACCTGGGTCAAATAGTCCAGGGTTTCGAGTACCTCCACGACGCGGTCGAATACGCGTGCCACGGTGCCAGTGCGGGTTTCGATCTGACGCCGAATACGATCGGTCTGTCGTTTGAGCTTCCAGAATCGTTCGGCCCAGCGCGCGTGCGCTTCGCGGTCAGGGCACCGGTGGCAGGGGTGCCGCTGCATCTGGGTGCGCAGCGTCTGGATGCGCTTCATCCGCTTATCGCGCGACGCACGTGGCGCCTGCGAATCCTGGCGGTTCTTCTTTTCGAGGTCGCTCAGTTCGCGACGAATGGCCGCGTACTCAGGAAAGCTCCCGTGCTCGCACGCCATCGCCGTTTGGTAGCCGGCCAGAGACTCCTCGGACTCCCGTACTTGACGCGCGAGGCCGACGACGGCGCGATCCGCCTGGAACTGCGCGAACGACGACTCCAAAATCTGCCTGGCTCTAGCCTTGCCGAACATGTCGATCAGGTTCACGGCCATGTTGTACGTCGGCCGGAAGCTGGAGTTCAGCGGGTAGGTTCTGCGCGACGCGAGCGCGGCGACCGCCTGCGGGTCCATGCTCTCGGTCCACTGCACAACGGCGTGGCCCTCGACATCGATTCCGCGCCGACCCGCGCGACCGGTCAGTTGGGTGTACTCCCCCGACGTGATCGGCACCCGTGCCTCGCCGTTGAACTTCTCCATCTTCTCGAGCACGACCGTGCGGGCAGGCATATTGATGCCAAGCGCGAGCGTCTCTGTTGCGAATACGACCCTGACGAGCTTGCGACGGTAGAGCTCCTCCACCACCTCTTTGAAAGCCGGCAGGAGGCCAGCGTGGTGCGACGCGACCCCTCGCTCGAGGTTGTCTAGCCACTCCCAGTAGCCGAGAACACCGAGATCTTCTTCCTGCAAACTACGCGTGCGCTCCTCGACGAGAGCGCGAATTTCTGCGCGCTCCTCATCCGTTGTCAGGCGCAGGCCCGAACGACGTACCTGCTGCACCGCAGCGTCACATCCGACGCGGCTGAAGATGAAGAAGATCGCCGGAAGCAGATTCGCCCTCTCGAGCAGGCGCACCACTTCTGGGCGATCTACTCGCTCGACCCGCCTCGTGTTGGCCACTCGGTCAGAGCGACGTCCACCGTTCCGCTGGCGTTGCGCGTGGCGTCCGCCCTGGCGATCGCCACGATACGACTGCGTCTGCCGACCGTTTCCGTAGCTCGCTCCCGCAGACGAGCGAATGCGCATCAGCTCCTGGTTGACCTGAGTAGTGGCAACGCCACCTCGATCATCGAACAGCGGAAGAAGGTCATCACGCACCAGAACATGCTGTTCCAGAGGCACTGGCCTGATCTCCGAGACAATAACCTCGGTGTCGCCGCGGACAGTATCGAGCCAGTCTCCGAACTCCTCGGCATTCGATACGGTGGCGCTCAGCGACACCAAACGCACGTATGCGGGGAGGTGGATGATGACCTCTTCCCAGACAGCGCCCCTGAAGCGGTCGGCGAGGTAGTGCACCTCGTCCATGATCACGTAGCGCAGGTCACGCAGCGCCGCAGAGTCGGCGTAAATCATGTTGCGCAGCACTTCGGTTGTCATCACGACAATGCGGGCGTTGCCGTTGATGTTCGTGTCGCCGGTCAGGAGTCCCACCTGGTCTGCGCCATAAACCTCGACGAGCTCGCGGAACTTCTGATTCGACAGCGCCTTCATCGGCGTCGTATAAAACGCCTTGTCACCGGCTGTCTGCATCGCGAGATGAATCGCAAACTCGCCGACAATCGTCTTTCCGGCACCGGTCGGGGCCGCGACGAGCACACTGCTGCCGCTCTCCAGTGCGTGACAGCCCGCAACTTGGAAAGGGTCAAGCTCGAACTTTTGGAGCTCGGCGAACGCGGAAGACTCCGGGTTCTGCGCGGCTGCACGAGCCTGGGCGTACTTCTCGGAAGGCGAGCTCATACCAGGTCCGGTGCCAGGCCCGAAGCCTCATCGCGCTTGCGCTTACGCCGATCAAAGAGCATCGAGAGTCCGGTTGCCGCGAAGAAGAGAACGATCAGGATGCCAGCCAGCATGAGCATGCTCACCACGTCGGCCGCTGGGGTGGCCAGCGCCGCGAAAATCGTCGCGATAAGAATGGCAACACGCCACCCTTTGAGAATCGCTCTGCCCGACATCACGCCTGCGACGTTGAGCGCGACCAAAAAGACCGGCAAAACAAACGAGACACCAATCACGATCATCAATTTGAAGACGAAGTCGTAGTACTCCTGGGCCTGATAAAGGTTGGTTCCCCCGTCGGGAGTAAAGCTCCACATCAACTCGATGATGTGCGGCATGATCATGACGCCGAGATAGCAACCAGCGAAAAAGAGCGGAACCGCGGCCGCAACGAAGCCGATGGTGTACTTGACCTCTTTGCGAGTGAGGCCCGGCATGATGAAGGCCCAGATTTGCCAGAGCCACACCGGCGCAGAAAGGAACAGGCCAATCGAGAAGGCAATCCGCATCCGCATGTCGAACGCAGATGTGATGGTGCCGAAGTTCAACGCGCTAAAGCTGTCGCCGCGTCGATCGGCAATGATCCGGATCGGCTCAGTGATGAAATTGATGATGGGGTCTGCGACAAGGAACGCGATCACCATTCCGATGACCAGCGCGAGCGCTGCGTACATCAGGCGCTTGCGTAGCTCGACCAGATGCGCTCCCAGCGACATCCGTCGATCCCGATCTGCCTTCGGCATCTCGGGGGATTCGATGGTTGCCACGAGCAGTTAGGCGCGAGGAGGCGTCTCGGGGCCGACGTGCGGGTCCTTCACCGTGGTGGGCTCAGCGACCACCGTGGTGGGCTCAGCGACAGTAGAGTCCACCGTCGCGGCGTCCTCTTCCTTCATCGCCTTCATCTCGCCCTTGAATACACGGGCAGACTGACCCATACTCTTGGCGAGAGCCGGCAACTTGGTAGCACCGAACAGGAGAAGGATCACAACAAGCACAATCAGCAGGTGCCAGCCTTGCATTCCAGCGAACATGTCAAGATTCCCGTCGTTGGTGAGCGATCACTTTATTCTACAGATCTATGCGCAGGATCGGGCCGGTGGTACAGCGCGAGTCCCGCTGCGGCCCAGTCTCTTGCCGCCGTACGTGCGACGCTCGGTTCGAGCACTTCCATGGCTCCCCCGAAGCGCCCGGCCAGCCGCTTGATGCCACGAGGATCAGCGAGATGAAGACGTGTTGTCACGAGTCCCCCGACAGCTTCGACCGCGCCTGCGGGAACAAATCCACTAAGCAAGGGTGCCAGTCGCTCTGGCACGCACACGGTGACTTCACTCTCGTCAGCGAGTCCGGCGAACGCATCAGGTACCTGATCTTCGCTGTGGGTAATCGGGATATCTGTCAGGCTCGGCGCACTCACCCTGTCGAGATGGAAGGTGCGCATTGCCTGGCGCAGGTGACACCAGCCTTGGAGGTACCACTGGCCGTTGGTGATGAGAATCTGCATCGGGTCGACGGTGCGCGTCATCGCAGCAGCGTCAGGGGCCTGGTAGGTGAACGAGATCGCGACGCCTTCGTTCAATCCTCTGGCGACCGCCTCGCGCACCTCGTCGACGGCGCTGGGGGCGACGACCACATCGGCTGGGGCGTCTGCTGCTCCGCGGGAGAGCTTCGTGATGAGCCCGGCCACCAGACCAGAATCAGACACGGCAGGAACCGCCGCCACCATCTGCAGACCTGCGAGCAACGCGGCGGCCTCTCGCGCGGTAAACCGAGGAACGCGCCGGAGCGCAACGTCGTTAGTGATCTCGATGACGTCTTCTAGGTCAAGCAAATCCCAGTTGATGTCGAACATCTCTTGCGGTTGCTGCCAGTAACCCGCCTCGCCTGGAAGGCCGATGACTGTCAATTTCTCGACCATCCCACGCATCTCGCGCGGGGTGACACCAAATTCCGCCGCAGCCTCTTCGAGCGATACCTGGCCGTGCTCGAGAAGGTACGGGACGAGCGTGAGGTAGAGCCGAACACGGTCTGCCGCGAGCAGCGGCTTCGCTGTTGCGCTCATCGTGCCCCCTCCGTGTCGCTATTCGTCTCAACCACTGCGAGAAGCCGCGAGACTACCGCGTCGCGGAGCGAAGCCGGTTCGACGACCCGCACCTCAGGCCCGTAAGAAGCCAGCTCGTCAGCGAAGATGTGCAGATCGACGAACGGCACATGAATACCCTGCGGCGCAGCCATAGCGCGGCGGCCAAGGCGGAGGGCAGCCTCGGTGCCTGGGGTGACTTCAAGCAGTGCCAAGTTGTCGGAAGCGACACGCTCCAACCCCCGCAGTGCTCGCTCCCCCGCACCTTCACGGAGCGACGGGTCGAAGGTTTGCGCGCCCGCACGCACGTCGCCGACGATTCGACTCAGCAAAAAAGTGCGGTCTTCTTCAGCCTCAATGTCGATGCCGAACACATGCCAGCGGGCTTCGAAATCTACAAGCGCCAGTGGGCGAATGCGTCGACGACGAGGACTGTCTTCACCAGGCTTCAAGTAGTCGAAAGCGACCACTTTGGAACGCTCGATCGCGTCTTGCAGCGGCGAGAAGGCGGCGTCTCGCGCCGTGATGCGCGGGGAAAATCCGATGATCGGCTCGTCTCCGTCGATGCCGAGCGCTCGAATCTTGCGTACCCCCGACTGCGCATCGCCCGAGACAGACTCCGCGCTCCACACGCTCCCCGCCAGCTGTAGCACCGCAAGCTCCGCGGGTGAGAATTCGATGTCGCCTGGAAGGTCGTATTCTGCCTGCGGGATGCGGTATCGAGCCTCGCGAAGATCGTTGGGGTCGCTCGCCTCACCAATCGTCTCAATCGGCACTCCGAGAGCACGCAAGTCTTCTTTATCGCGCTCGAACATCTTCTCCAGCGCATCGGACCGGGTACCAGCGTCAGCGCGCTGACGGTACCCAGAGACGTTGTCGAGAATCTGCTGCTTGGTCAACCCGATCTCCGTGGACATGAGCGCCACGACGAGATTCGTCAGGCGCTCCTCCGCGGGGATCCGGGTTGCCATCACTGAGTGGGCGCCGACACTGCGCCCAGGATGTCGACGACGATAGCTGTCGCAGGCGTGCCTTCTGCTTCCGGGAAGACAACAAGGAGTTGCGAGCCGACAGTCGCGCCGATCAGCTGTTCTGCGGCAACGCCGATACTCGCTTCTGCGCCCCACGAGCTCGTGGTGACCTGCTTGTCGTCCCAGCCGACACCCATCACGTTGGTGACCACGATGTCTGTCGCCTGTACCTCTTCGCCATCGCCCTTGATCAGGGTCTGCGTCGTGATCTCGGTCGGGGCTGGCACATCAGGAATGATGACACCGGGGGTGCCGTCGGGAGCGCGAACGACGGTCGGCATTCCCCTGGCATCGTTGAACTGCAACTCTCCGGAAGCTCGTGTCGGCATCACGTCGAGAATGTCGATGACAGCGACGATGTCTTCGCCCTGAGCGAGGCCGAAAGCCTCGACGTTCTGGGCTCCGAAGTCTTCTGGGGTGAGCACGGCGAGTACGCGACTACCTTCAGTGGCACACTCCAGAACCGGCGTCAGGCCAGGAGAACGCTGTGCCCAGTAATCGATGCTGTGTACCCGGCTCTCGTCGCCGTTGAACTCTGAAGCGTAAAGTGCTTCGCCACTGTCGCCGCCGTAGAAGGCGATGTCGATCACCACTGGCTGGAACTGGGTCGCAAGTGTGGCGCCGTCTCCGACCGTGATGTCAGCAAACGATGTCTCGTCGACCTTGACGGGTCCGAACACCGAAACCTCTGGCTGGGAGCCGAGCTCGCCAGAGACATCTGCGACATTCGCGATGCTGTCAGTGACTTCGCGTTCGCACGCGTCGCCAGCGTCGGAGGCTGTCGTGGTGCACCCGGTCAGGGTGAGGACGGCGAGGCTGAGGGATGCCAGAACGGCGGACGTTTTACGCACGCGCTCCAGTCTATTCCGTCGTGTGCTCGGATTCGCGCGATGCCGCGGCGCGACGTGCACCTTCCGCGGCTTTCTCGGCTTCTCTGGCGCGCTTTCGCAGGTTTTTGTCGCTGATCTCGCGATCACCGACAGCACCCGGCGTCCAGGCCTCGACGTCTTCATCGCCATAACTGCTCTTGGACGCGCGCCGCTTGACCGATGGAGCGACAGCTCCTGGCGCCAGCCGCCGCGCGGTAAGGAGGAAGCCTGTGTGCGCCACCATGCGGTGATCCGGACGCACAGCAAGACCCTCGACATGCCAGCCTCGCACCATGGTCTCTGAGGCATCGGGATCGGTGAAGAGGCCAGTGCCTCGAATATATTCTGCGACGCGAGAAAGTTGCGTTGCTGTCGCTACGTAGCAAAGCACAACCCCGCCAGGGGTGAGCGCATCAGCGACGACATCCATGCATTCCCAGGGCGCCAGCATGTCGAGGACGACACGATCAACGGATCCCGCTGAGACTTCGTGCGGGAGCTGCTCGACCAGGTCGCCCACAACGACGCGCCACGTATCCGGCCGCTCCCCGAAGAAGGTCTCGACATTGCCGCGTGCCACATCGGCGAAGTCTTCTCGGCGCTCGAACGAAATCAAGTTTCCGACAGGCCCGACCGCCCGCAACAGCGAGAGCGAAAGTGCCCCAGAGCCGACTCCAGCCTCCACAACCGTGGCGCCAGGAAAAATGTCGGCTTGCATGACGATCTGCGCCGCATCCTTCGGATAAACGATGGCGGCGCCACGCGGCATCGACATCGCGAAGTCCCGCAACAGCGGGCGCAGCGCGAGATATTCGTGACCGGAGCTGTTCGCGATGACGGAGCCGTCCGGCAGACCGATCAGATCGCGGTGGCGGAGAACACCCTGGTGCGTGTGAAGCTCGCCGTCTTCGCGAAGGGTGACGGTGTGCAGACGACCCTTGGGCCCTGTCAGCTGCACGCGATCACCCGCGCGGAATTCGCCGCTGGGCCGCTGGGCAGATGAATCCATCATCGGTTCGTTCCTGTCTCAGCGGCTTCGCTGTTGAAAAGTTCGGTGATGTCGGCTGCTCCCCTGCCTGCGAGGGTTGGCCAGAGTCCGTGTGCACCGAGGTGATCCAGCGGCACGATGTGCGGCACAGCGAGTGTCACCGCCCCTGATGCGAGACCTGCGCGCACGCCCGTCGGGGAATCTTCGATCACAAGCACCTCTGCAATGTCGACATCCAACAGCGCTGCCGCTTGCAGGTAAGGCTCGGGGTGCGGCTTCGGATTATCCACGTCATCACCAGCGACGACCAGATCAAATGCCTCGAAATCGATCAGCTCAACGACGTTCAGCGCCATCCTGCGCAAAGACATCGTCACCAGGGCAGTCGGAATTCCGGACTCTCGCAAATCCCGGAGGAGCTCCCGCGCTCCAGGGCGGAACGGAACGCCATTGGTGCGCAAAGATTCCTGCACCACGTCTGTGAGGTGAGAGACGATCGCTTCGGCTTCCATCTCGACACCGGCGTTCTGCAAAATGCCTGCACTATCGAGCAATCCGCTGCCGACGAGCTTGAGCGCATCTTCATGCGTCCAGGTCCCGCCGAAGGATTCGACAAGCGATGTCTCGGCGGCCATCCAATACGGTTCGGTGTCGACGAGTGTTCCATCCATGTCCCAAAGGACCGCGCTGGGCTTTCTGCTCACTGAACCCATGCTAGCCCGGCGCCGCGCACATCCCGCTTTCGCGGACTAGCCTGGAAGGATCACATCTGCGATATCGAAGGGAGCCCTCGATGGATGTTCTCGGTCAACGCATCATCATTGCCGCCTTCGACGGCTGGAACGATGCAGGAGAAGCCGCAAGCGGCGCGATCGAAGCGCTGCGCGCATCGACAGAGTACGACCTCGTCCACTCGGTCGACCCTGAGCTGTACTTCGACTACCAGTACACCCGACCTTCCACGCGCATGGATGCCGAAGGACGCCGTCAGCTCAAGTGGCCGGAGGCGGGTCTCTGGCGTCCCCGCAATCCAGGGCCGGGACCGGAGTTCTGGATCCTGACCGGGGCGGAGCCCGCACGCACGTGGCAAGCCTTCGTCTCCGAGTTCATCGACATCGCACTCCGCGACGACATCACAGGCCTGGTCACACTTGGTGCGATGCTCGCCGATGTTCCGCACACGCGGCCGATTTCGATCTTCTCTTCCAGTCAGAACGAGACAGTGCGCGAAGCAAGCGACGTGGAGCGCTCGCTCTATGAGGGACCGGTGGGCGTGCTCACCGTTTTTGAGCACTTTGCAGAGAGCGCCGGCATTCCTGCCGCAAGCCTCTGGGCGAGTGTGCCGCACTACGTGGCTTCGGCAACACCATCCCCGAAAGTCACCCTCGCGCTTTTGGACCGTTTGGAGCAGCTCACCGGACTCGACCTTGACCGCACGGCGTTGCACACGGAGTCAGCAGCCTGGGAAGCATCAATCGACGCTGCCGCGGCGGAAGACGAAGACATGGCCGAGTACATTCACCAACTCGAGCGCACCCGCGACACCTGGGATTCCCCAGAGGCATCGGGCGACGCTATCGCGCAGGCCTTTGAGAGATACCTTCGTCGTCGCGACGATGGCCCAGGTGATCGCAAGCGCTGAGTGATCGCAAGCGCTGAGTGATCGCTAGCGCTGAGCGCTGGTCAGGCCGCGATTACTCCGGTGCTGAGGAGCACCAGAAGCACAGTACCGAGCAAGATGCGGTAGATCACAAAAGGCAGGAAACTGCGCTTCGAGATCCAGTTCATGAAGAACGCGATCACTCCGAGCGCGACGATAAATGCGATGCCTGTCGCGGCGAGCGTGTCACCGAATGAGAAGAACGATGGCTCGCCCCAGCTCTTGAACACCTGGTAGAAACCACTGCCAAATACCGCGGGGATGGCCAGCAAGAAGGCGTAGCGTGCGGCAGCGGCGCGCTCGTACCCGAGGAAGAGTCCCATCGTAATCGTGCCGCCGGAGCGCGAGACCCCTGGGATTAGCGCCATCGCTTGTGCGAACCCAAACGCGATGCCGTGCGGGTAGGTGAGGTCGCCGAGAGTGCGGCGCTTTGCTCCCACATGGTCAGCGATCCCGAGCAAGATACCGAAGACGATGAGCATGATCGCAACGATCCACATGGAACGAAGCACTGTCTCGATCTGATCCTGGAACAGCAGACCCAACACAACAATCGGGATGCTGCCGATGATGATGAGCCATCCCATGCGGGCATCTGGGTCGTTGCGGGGCGCCTTGCCTGCGAGAGAGCGGAACCACTGCGTGACGATCCGCACGATATCGCGCCAGAAGAACACCACTACGGCAGCTTCCGTGCCGATCTGAGTGATGGCAGTGAACGCTGCGCCCGGGTCTTCTCCAGACGGCAGGAAGGTACCCAAGATGCGCAGGTGAGCGCTGGAAGAGATGGGAAGGAACTCTGTGAGTCCCTGGACGATGCCGAGAATCAATGCTTCAAGCAGGTGCATGGTGGGCCTTCAGTTGGATTCAGGACGGCATAGCGTTGCGCGTTCAGTACGAGCGGAACAAATCGGTCAGCACTCGCTGACCAAAGACAAGTGATTCTACGGGCACTCGCTCATCAACTCCGTGGAACATTCCTGTGAAGTCCAGATCGGCAGGGAGCTTCAGCGGCGCGAAGCCGTATCCGGTGATCCCGAGATATGCGAGCGCTTTGTTGTCGGTACCAGCGCCAAGCAGGTACGGGATGACCGGCACGCCTGGGTCATGCTTGCCGATGCTGGCAACCATCGCCTCGACGAGCTCGCCCTCGAACGGGGTCTCCATGCCGATGTCCCGCACAACGGTCTCAATCACGATGTCGTCGCCCACGATCGCTTGCAGTTCGGCGAGCACGTCGTCTTCGGTACCTGGAATCACGCGCACATCGATGAGCGCTTCGGCACGCTCGGGAATCACGTTGTGCTTGTACCCCGCCGTCAGCGCTGTCGGGTTCGAGGTTGTGCGAAAAGTCGACCGGAGAAACGCTTCCGCCGGGCCCGCAGCCGCAGCTAGTGCATCTGGATCGTCGACGCTGCGGCCACTGAGCGCGCTCAACCCTTCGAGCAGCTCCTTCGTGGTCGGCGTGAGATTGATGGGCCACTGGGTGCGACCGATTGCGGCGACGGCTTCGGCGAGCTTCACGACAGCGTTGTTGTCGTGCAGCCGACTGCCGTGACCTGCGCGACCCTTCGCCACCAGCCTGATCCAGATCATGGCCTTCTCCCCCACCTGCAGCAGGTATGCGCGCCGATCATCCACGGTGATCGAGTACCCGCCCACCTCGCTGATGGCTGCCGATGCCCCCTTGAACCACTCTGGGCGGTTCTGCACGACCAGGGTGGATCCCTCGACGCCGCCGTTTTCTTCGTCAGCGAAAAACGCCAGAATCAAGTCACGTTCCGGCTGCTCCCCACTCCGAAGAATTTCGGCGACGGAGGTCAGGATCATGGCGTTCATGTTTTTCATATCGACGGCGCCTCGCCCCCACAGCATGCCGTCTTTGATGAGGCCAGCGAACGGATCAACGCTCCAGTCCTCCGCCATCGCTGGCACCACGTCGAGATGACCGTGCACGACCAGTGCAGGCTTGTTCGGATCGCGGCCAGGAACCCGCGCCATCAGGTTGGTGCGACGCGGCACAGGCTCGTAATACTCGACCTCGAGCCCGAGCTCTTGGAGGTACCCGCCCACGTACTGCGCAGCCTCTCGCTCCCCCTTCGCGTTACCACCACCGAAGTTGGAAGTGTCGAAGCGAATCAGGTCGCTCGCGATGCGAGCCACCTCGGGAAGCGACGGATCTGTCATGTGACCAAGGGTATCGAAATAGCGTGCCACGCCCGGGCGTACGGCTCAGTTCGAGAGCCCGCAGAGAACGTGATAGTGTCATTCTTCGGTCGGCAACGATCATCCAAAACCTGCGCGGGTGGCGGAATGGTAGACGCGCTGCGTTGAGGTCGCAGTGCTCGAAAGGGCGTGGGGGTTCAAGTCCCCCTCCGCGCACAGGATGGAAAAGGCTCCCAGAAATGGGGGCCTTTTTCGCGTCCGGACATGGTGAACGGTTGAACCCCCGGTTTCGGGGGTTCAACCGTTTTTGCGTTGGTCGTTCTTGGTGGGGTCGAGGGTAACGAAACCCCAGTCGCGTGTGGCGACGTGCTATCCCTTCACGCAAAGGATCGTGTCGAGCTTCTGGACGACCTCGACAAGATCCGATTGCGCAGTGATCACGTCATCGAGCGACTTGTACGCGAGTGAGATCTCGTCGATCACCCCTTCGTCCTTGCGTGCCTCAATGCCGACCATCGTGCGTTCCACGTCCTCGGTGGTGAACCGGCGCTTCGCCTCGGCACGGCTCATCTTTCGCCCGGCACCGTGCGACGCACTGTTGAAGGACAGCGGGTTCCCCCGGCCGCGCACGATGTACGACCCGGTGGCCATGGAACCGGGAATGAGGGCCAACTCACCCTTTTTGGCGCTGATCGCGCCCTTCCGGGTGACGATCATCATGCGCCCGTCGATCAACTCCTCCGCCACGTAGTTGTGGTGGCAGTTGATTTCCTCGTCGAACGTCGTGACCTTACCGCGGTCACCGAAATACGCCTCGAGCTCGGCCTTCACCGTCTCCATCATCAGTGTGCGCGACAGCATCGCGAACTTCTGCGCCCAGCGCAGATCGTGGAGGTACTCGTCCATCTGCGGCGTACCCCTGTAGAACAAACTCAGTTCCCGCAGGTGCTTTGGTAGCGCCTGGTTCCGAGGGTCTTCCATCGCGATGCTGATGTGACGCTCAGCCAGGCTCTTGCCGATGTTCCGTGAACCGGAGTG
This sequence comes from Microbacterium sp. NPDC076768, assembly GCF_040687205.1. Lineage (NCBI taxonomy): Bacteria > Bacillati > Actinomycetota > Actinomycetes > Micrococcales > Microbacteriaceae > Microbacterium > Microbacterium sp. NPDC076768. Next base: position 753,902 of record NZ_JBFBMU010000002.1, on the reverse strand, counting down.
AAGAGTTATCCACAGCCGACCGGTCGAGTCGTTGGTCAGCTCGATGAAGTGGTTCCCTCCGCCAAGAGAGCCCAGCTGGTGAGCCGCGCGTCCGCGCACGTCGGCGTCGCTGTGCTTCCTCTCCGAGAGATCGGCCTTCAGCCCGTCGATGGAGTTCAGGAACACTTCGTAGCGCTTCCGCTCGAACGGGCGCAGAACCTCCAGCTGATGCCCCGCCCGCTGGTGCGAGGCGAAACCAACAGGCACGACCTTCTGCCAGCGCAGACGAAGAGTATGCAGGTCACGGTCGCCCACATCCTCGAGGGTGAGATTCGTGCGTACTGCGTTTACTCCGCAGCCAATGTCTACCCCGACGGCCGCCGGCGCGAGGGCCTGCTCCATGGCGATGACGGACCCGACGGTGGCACCGTTACCCCAGTGCACGTCGGGCATCACGCGGAGGCCGTGCAAGCCGGGGAGTTCGCTGACGTTGCGGAGCTGCTGTAATGCGGACGGCTCGATTTCGTGCTCATTCGCCCACATCAACGTGGGGGCTGCTGCGCCACGGAGCGCGATGGGAAGCGGGGCTTCCATGGTTTTCTTCCTTCGGTCGGGTTTCTGTCGTCCACCTGCGCGGGGCCTACTTGCAAGGGGAGCCCCGCGCATGACGGTTTGCGCGACGCGAAGCCAATGGCGCTGAGGTCCGCGCCGAAGCGAGGGGTCGACAATAACAGCATCTCTCTGCTCGTAACGATCCGCGATCGGAAGCAACGGCATACCGGGGTGCGTCGCGTCCGGACTAGATACATTTACCGACCATAGGCGGAACATAGAAAGCACATAGCTTCAACTGGCGGAATGGAGTTCTTCATCCACCTACTGAAGGACACCGCTCGTGTACACGCTCCTCATGATCGCCGCAGACGTCATCGCCATCACGGTCCTCGCGCTCGGCATCTATTACACCCGCCACCGTCGTCGCGATCTCGTCGTCGCCTTCGTCGGAGTCAACATTGGCGTCCTCGCGGTCTCCGTCGTACTCGCGGGCTCCAGCGTGGCGCTCGGTCTGGGGCTTGGGCTCTTCGGCGTCCTATCTATCATCCGGTTGCGCTCGTCCGAAATTTCTCAGCGCGAGGTGGCGTATTACTTCGCCTCACTCGCATTGGGCCTCATCTCCGGTTTGACGAGCGACTTCTCCCCCATCGCGCTGGCACTTATGGCGCTCATCATCCTCGCCATGTTCGTTGCAGACCACCCGCGCCTGCTTTCCCGCTCTCGGCAGCTGGTGATGACACTTGACCGTGCTGAGGGCAACGAGCAGGAGCTTGCGTCGCACCTCGAACGCTTGCTCGGAGGCACCGTCACCCAGCTCTCGATTCTGCAGCTGGACTTCGTCAACGACACCACCCAGGTAGACGTTCGCTATCGCGTCGCAGCTGGCGCTGAGGTTCCCAGCGCATTGAGCGGAGCACGTCGATGATCGCGCAGTTCTCCTCGATCTCGCTCGAGGAAATGGTCAATGAGGCAGAGATGCTCACCCGAGTCGATCGCAAGTATGTGATGACAGCACAGCAGGCCGATGCCGTACTCGGCGAGCTTTCCGAACAGACCAGGGTTCTCACTATCGAGGGACGCCGCGCGTTCTCTTACGAGTCGCTCTATTTCGACACCGCCGACCTGCTGAGTTTTCGGATGGCAGCCCACGGTCGCCGTCGCCGGTTCAAGCTCCGCACGCGAAGCTACATCGATACGGGGAGTGCCTTCCTCGAGCTGAAGACCCGAGGTGCTCGAAGCACCACGGTCAAAGAGCGCATTGGCTACGACTTTGAGGCTCGGGACGAACTCACCCCCGAGGGAAGGGAATATGCCGCGGTTGGCCTGGGGGCGCTCGGCATTCCCCGGCTGCGCGAAGACGAGCTGAAGCCCACGCTCGCCACCCGTTACGAGCGGACCACACTGCTGGCGCACGGAGGTGGTGGTCGGGCAACGATCGACCGCAACCTCGCCTGGGAGCTCGCAGACGGGGCGAGCATGCGCGTGCCCGGCATGGTGATCGTTGAGACGAAGTCCGGTCAGCGAACAGGCGACCTCGACCGTTTGCTCTGGCGAAACGGCATCCGCCCTTCCACCATCAGTAAGTACGGCACAGGACTCGCCGCGTTGCGCCCCGATCTGCCTTCGAACAAGTGGGCGCGAGTGCTTCGGCGGAGCTTTGAGCCGGCTCTGGCCGTGGCCTGAGCTTGGGAACCGGTGTTTAGGCCACGGATACTCCGAAGATCAGCCCGAGAAGGTAAGTGATCGCCGCTGCGCCAAACCCAATCGCCAATTGGCGGAGGGCACGGCGTAGCGGCGGTCCACCCGAAAGAATGCCCACCATCGCGCCGGTGCTCAGAAGCGCGATCCCGACCAGCACCAGAGCGACGACAACCGCCGCCGTACCCTGCAGGCCGAAGATCCACGGGAGGACGGGGATGATGGCTCCTGAGGAGAAGAGCAAGAAGCTGGAGATGGCCGCCGACCAGTCGCCGCCGATAATGTCATTCTGATCGCCAACGGGGGTGCGCACCGGCCCGGTGGCCGTGCGTCCCGCACCCTTTTGCGCGGCGGCCACGATACGGCGAGCCCGCGCGAGAGATTCCAGCGGATCCATCCCCCGCGCACGGTAGACAAGGGCCAACTCGTTCTCGTCGATATCAAGATCGCCTGCTGAATCAGCGGCATCGTCGTTCGCTTCCGTCGCCGCGAGAAGCTCCCGCTGTGAACGCACGGAAACAAACTCGCCTGCGCCCATCGAGAGCGCACCGGCGAGCAGGCCCGCAAACCCGCTGAACAATACAAAACTGGAGCTGACCCCGGTTGCGCCGATGCCCAAAACGAGCGCGAGGTTGCTGACGAGTCCGTCGTTGGCACCAAAGACAGCGGCCCTGAACGATCCAGAGAGGCGGCGGCGGCCTCTGGCAGCGAGCCCCCTGACCACCTCGAAATGCACCTTCTCGTCGGCCCGCATCGCTGGTGTCGCGTACTGCTCCTCGTCATACGGAGAGCGTGCTTCCGCACTCTGAGCAAGCGCGAGCACAAAGATGGAGCCAAAGCGACCAGCCATCCATCCCAAAAACTGCGAATGGAAACCTGGTCGGGGCAACCGTGCGGGCTCGGCTCCGAGAAGATCGAGCCAATGCTGTTCGTGCCGCCGCTCAGCCTCCGCAAGGCTCAGAAGAATCTCCCGCTCCTCCCCCTCTCGCCGTGCAGCAAGCTTCTGGTAGACCGCACCTTCTGCACGCTCCTCGACCAGGTAGCGGGCCCAGCGCCGACGATCGGCTGCTGTCGGCTCTGGTGCGCTGGGCACAGGCATGGGTCCTCCCAAAGTTATGACCCGGCGTCCGGGCAACCGTTCCACGCTAGCCGTGTGGCCCTGCCGACGCCCTGCTCACGCCGGAATTGACAGCATTTCGGGGATCCGAACCCTTCGACAGGCTCAGGGACCACCCTTCGACAGGCTCAGGGAGCGCGACTGGGTCGCTGAGCTTGTCGAAGCGTCCCCCGCCCTTCGACTGGCTCAGGGAGCGCGACAGGCTCAGGGAGCGCGACTGGGTCGCTGAGCCTGTCGAAGCGTCCCCGGTCTCAGGAACGGACGCGCTTGCGGAGAACCTCGATACGAGACTGCAGCTGGGTGACCGTCGCTTGCGCGACGGCCGGACCGCCGCAGATACGGCGAAGCTCCGCGTGCACAGCACCGTGCGGCTCGCCTTTTTGCCTCGCGTACAGGCCGACAAGACTATTCAGGAGTTGTCGTTGTTCCTTGAGCGTGCGATGAAGCGGCGCGGGGAGCGTGGTTGTCTCTGTCGGACCGGCCGAAGCTTCCCGAGCCTCACGCAAACGCGACTGCCGTGTCTGTCGTTGCATCAACAGTTCATGCACGTGCTCAGGTTCAAGCAAGCCGGGGAAGCCGATGAACTCTTCTTCTTCTGGAGTGCCCGGTTCAGCCAATTGGCCGAACTCCTGCCCCTCGAAGACGACTCTGTCGAAGTGCGCCACCGAAGAGAGTGCTTGATAGCTGAACTCCTGCGTCAGCGCGTCAGAGGAGTCTTCTTCGCGGTTCGCGCTCTCGAGGAGCGAGTCGTCAAGACCATCATCGTCTGCGGACTGTCTGTCCAGCGCGTGGTCGCGCTGCTTGTCCATCTCATTCGCCAGCCCCATGAGAACAGGCACCTGAGGCAGAAAGACGCTGGCTGCTTCACCGCGACGGCGCGCGCGCACGAATCGGCCGATCGCCTGCGCGAAAAAGAGCGGAGTCGACGACGAGGTGGCATAGACGCCGACGGCGAGACGCGGTACGTCGACCCCTTCAGACACCATGCGCACTGCCACCATCCAGCGAGCGTTGCTTTCGCTGAACTTCTCGATGCGTTCCGAGGCGGACGCATCATCTGACAAAACGACGGTCGGCTGCTGACCTGTGATGCTGTGCAGGATTTTGGCGTACGCACGAGCGACGGTCTGATCTGTCGCCAGTACGAGTCCCCCGGCATCTGGAACGTGATGCCGGATCTCGGTGAGCCGCCGGTCTGCTGCCGAAAGCACGGCCGGCATCCACTCCCCCTCTGGGTCCAACGCCGTGCGCCAGGCCTGAGAAGTCACGTCTTTGGTGTTGTCCTGACCGAGGTGCGTCTCCAGCTCGTCGCCGGAACTTGACCGCCAACGCATCTTTCCCGCGTACATGTGAAAAAGCACCGGGCGCACAACACCGTCTGCCAGCGCTCTGCCATAGCCGTAGCTGTAGTCGGTGCGCGAGATGCGGGCCCCTGATTCGTCGGGGTGGTATTCCACGAACGGAATCGGTGCCGTATCACTCCGAAAAGGAGTACCCGAAAGAAGCAGCCGTCGCTTCGCCGGGCCATAGGCGTCGCGGATCGCGTCACCCCAACTCAACGCATCGCCGCCGTGGTGCACCTCGTCGAGGATCACCAGCGTCTTGGCATCTTCGGTCAGATGTCGATGCACAGACGATTTCGCCGCCACCTGCGCATAGGTCACCACCGCGCCGTGATAGTGCCGCGCAGGAGCCCAGTGACTGTTGCGGAACCGCGGATCCAGTCGAATATTCACCTTGGCGGCCGCATCGGCCCACTGCGTCTTGAGATGCTCGGTGGGCGCGACCACGATGATGCGATTGACCTCACCCGAACGCATGAGTTCGACGGCAAGTGTCAGCGCAAAGGTGGTCTTGCCAGCGCCCGGCGTTGCGGCAACGAGGAAGTCTCTCTGCTCTGCCTCAAAGTAGCGTTCAAGCGCTTCCTGCTGCCAGGCACGCAGCTTGTTCGCGGTTCCCCAAGGGGCGCGCTGAGGAAAGGACGGAGAGAGCATCGACTCCACGATAATCGTTGCCGCCGACACTGGCTCACGCATCGGGTGTTCCGGGTACTCCCCTCACCCAGCGAGGTCCGTGCAGGTAAACTCGGTCATTGCGCCGTGGCCATCGTTGCGCCACAGAACGTAAGCGAAGGAGAGACCGGATGCCAGAGCAGGATTCGACTCGTACCCCCTATATTCCGAACGAAACTGCGCATCCTTGGCGCCGGTTCGTCGCGATCGGTGACTCTTTCACTGAAGGGATTGGCGACCCGGACCCCGCTAATCCAGGCCACCACCGTGGCTGGGCAGACCGCGTCGCAGAAGTGCTCGCGAGCCAGGTAGATGACTTTGCGTACGCGAATCTGGCCGTGCGCGGAAAACTGATCGCGCAGATCGTCGCCGACCAGATTGAGCCTGCGGTCGCACTGCGTCCTGACCTCGTATCGATTTGCGCCGGTGGTAACGACGCCATCCGCCCCGGCACCGACCCCGATGCGATGGCGACCCAGCTCGACGACGCCGTGGCACGCCTGGCTTCAACCGGCGCAGCCGTCCTGCTATTCACCGGCCTCGACACCGGATTCACGCCTGTCTTCCGCGCATTCCGCGGCAAGGTAGCGATCTTCAATGAGAACGTCCGCACCATCGCCGAACGCCATGACTGCATCGTTGCCGATCAATGGGCGCTCAAGACTGTGCAGGACATGCGGTTCTTCGACGACGACCGTCTGCACTTCAACGCTTTGGGCCACCACGAAGTCGCGCGGATGGTGTTGCGCACGCTCAATGTGCCCAACGACCTCGAACCGATGCAGCCGGAGCCATTCCCGCTGCGCACATGGCGCGAGGCCCGCTCCGAAGACTTCGGATGGGCGCGCGAGCACCTTGTACCGTGGGTACTGCGCCGGCTGCGGCATCAGTCGTCTGGCGACAACCTGGTCGCGAAGCGACCTGACCCGTCCCCCGTCTTTCTGCCGCCGCGCGACTAGATCAACCGGCACGACGCTTGCGTCGCGCCGGTCAGCGCTCCGTGTTCATCTTGTCGCGTAGAACGCGACTGCGGTTGCGGCTGCCACATTCAGCGAATCAACGCCGCCCATCATCGGAATGGTGACGCGACGATCAAGCAAAGCATCCGTCGCCGGGGTGATGCCATCGCCTTCAGTACCGAAGACGAATGCAACTCTCTCGTGCCGCTCTGAAACCAGATGGTCGAGAGTGATGGCGCCCTCCCCCAGTGTCATTCCCGCAATGACGTAGCCCTCGTCTTTGAGCTCGTCGATGCCCGCCGGCCAGATCGGAATCCTGGTCCACGGGATCTGAAAGACAGTCCCCATCGAGACGCGCACCGATCGTCGATACAGCGGATCAGCGCAGGTCGGCGTTACCAGCACCGCATCCACGCCGAGCGCAGCGGCGTTGCGGAACGCACTGCCAACGTTGGCGTGGTCGGTCAGGCCCTCCAAGATGGCGATGCGCGAGGCACCGTTGAGCACTTCTCGGACTGCAGCAAGCGGCGGCCTGTGCATCGCCGCCATTGCTCCGCGGTGCACGGCAAAACCCGTCACCGCTTCGGCCACAGTGTCTGGCACGACATAGACAACCACATCGAGGTCGCCGACGATTTGACGGATGCCGTCGACCCACCGTGCCTGCACAAGCACAGACCGTGGTTGGTGACCGGCAGAAACCGCCCGCGCGATCACTTTCGCAGACTCGGCGATGTACAGCCCGCCCGCGGGTTCCCGCACGGCACGAAGCGCTGTGTCGGTCAGGCCACGATAGTCATCGAGGCGTCGGTCAGCGGCATCGGTCACAGTCACAAGCTCCACGGGCTCCACTCTGCCATCGTGCGCCCCGTAGACTCGCTCGCGGAGGTCATGTGAGCGCGTCGAATACTGCCGATTTATCGGCCACCATCGCCCATGCTGCCGAGTTGTTGCAGGAGAAGCGCATCGCCCTGCTGACGGGCGCTGGCATTTCTACCGACTCGGGCATTCCCGCGTATCGGGGAGAAGGCGCACGGACTCGTAGCGATCCGATGACCATCCAGACCTATCTGGGAGATGAAGCGGCGCGACGGCGATATTGGATTGGCGGGCATCTCGGCTGGCAGGCTTTCGCGCACGCCGATCCCAACGCAGGACACACCGCTCTGGCCGAACTTGAAGCGGCCGGCCCCGTGTCAGGCGTCATCACTCAAAACGTCGATGGTCTGCATCTGCGAGCTGGCAGCACACACGTTATCGAGGTCCACGGCACAATGCGCCGCGTCCTGTGTTTGCGGTGCGGGCAGGTGTTTGACAGACGCGATATCGCTGTGCAGATCGAAGATCTGAATCCGTGGATCACGGTGCCGGAGAACGTCGCACTCGCACCAGACGGCGACGTGCTTCCCGAGAGCATTGAAGGATTCATCGTCCCGGTGTGCACAGTGTGCGAAGGCATGCTGAAGCCGGATGTCGTCTTCTTCGGCGAGTATGTGCCCCAGGATCGCTTTCGCGCGGCGGAGTCGTTGTTGCGCTCCAGTTCCGCGATGATCGTCGCTGGCTCATCACTCGTCGTGAACTCCGGTGTTCGCCTAGTCGAGCGGGCCCGCCGACGCGGCATTCCGCTCATCATCATCAACCGTGAGCCCACGCGCGCGGATGTCTGGGCCGATGTCACCATCGCCGCGGGCACCAGTGATGTGCTCCCCGCCCTACAGGAACTTCTTTCGTGACTTACATCACCCTCGTCCGCCATGGTCAAACCGACTGGAACCTGGCGAAGCGAATTCAAGGCTCCACAGACATTCCCCTGAACGACACCGGCCGTGAAGATGCGCGTTGGGCGGCAGAGCAACTCGCCGCGGGTACGCACCACACGGTATACACGAGCCCGCTAGTGCGAGCACGGGAGACCGGTGAGATCATCGCGAACCGTCTCGGCATTGCGATCGCGGGGGTGGTGCCCGATGTTCGCGAGCGTGAGTTTGGGGAGGGCGAAGGCATGCTGGTCCCCGAGTTCATCGACAAGTATGGCGATTGGCATGCAGCGGTCCCAGGTGCAGAGTCTTTGTCGGATGTGGGCGCCCGAGCCATCGAGGCGCTGCACACTATCGCGGCCGAAGCACGACGCCGATCGAGTCCCGTCGCTGAGTCAGTAATCGTGGTCGCGCATGGCGGCGTGATCAGAGCCGTGATCGATCACGTATCCAGCGGTACGCTGCCGCGCGATGGCGAACCCATCCTCAATGGGTCAGCGCATCGCTTTTTGGCGACACCCGGATATCTGCGCCTGCTCGAAGAGTCGCCAGTTCTCTAACTCGCGCACGGTCATCGGCATCTCCCTGCGTTCACAACTCAGGAAGAACCGCTGCCGCAGCCCGTTTTGCTGTCTATCTGGCCGGTTTGCGGGCTATTTCCTGAGTTATGAACGGGGTCCGCGGGAGACAGCGCCGCGGGAGACAGTGGCGCGGGAGACGACAGAACGCGCGTGTCGCAGCACGGGCTCATCGATCATGCGCCCGTCAAAACGGAAGACGCCGCGTTCGTGCGCTGCTGCCGAGAGAACGGCATGTGCCCAGGCAACGCTTGCGTCGTCTGGACGATACGCGTCTCGAATCACGGCGACCTGCTGAGGATGGATGCACGCGGTCGCTCGAAAACCCGAGGCAGCGGCGTCAATAGCCTCGCGCTCCAGCCCGGCCGCATCATCGAGATTGATGTGCACGGCGTCGATCGCCGCCTTCCCGTGTGCTCCAGCCTCCAGCAGCACCCGAGATCGGGCGTAGCGTGCGATATCGCGGTAACCACCGTCAGAATTTCTCGAGGAGGTCCCTCCGAGGGACGCGACCAGATCTTCTGCACCCCACATCATCGCGACGATAAGCGGGTGGGCTGCAATGCTGGCCGCCGCATGAACGCCCCGCGCCGTCTCACACAGTGCGATCAATGAGTACCGGTCGTCAAAAGCGGAGAAGCTCTCGGGGGTCTCACTTTTCGCCACCATAATCGTCGAAAAATCGGTCTGCGCGAGCGCCTCAAGGTCCGAAGCGAAGGCGTCGGTTCCTGGCGCATTCACGCGCACGATCACGCGCGCCGGGTCTACGTCAGCATCGATGAGATTCCGGCGGGCAGTTGCTTTCGCATCAGGGAGGACCGCGTCTTCGAGATCGAGAATCACGGCATCCGCGCGTTCAAGCGCTGTAGCGAAGCGCTCTGGTCTGTCAGCGGGGCAAAACAAGAGCGCCGGACCGAGATCGAACGTCATAGTGCCGACTCCTCCGGTTGGCAGAGCACGAGGACAGATCGCACTGCGGTGGCAACGACGGTGCCGTCTTGGTTGCGTCCGGTGTGCGCGATGTGCACGATTCCCTGACCAGGCCTCGACGATGACAGCCGCTTCTGCATGATCGTGCTCTCGGTGTAAAGCGTGTCCCCCGCAAACAGCGGATGAGGAAAAACGATGTCGCCGAGGCCGAGCTGCGCAACCAAAGTGCCCTGCGTCAACTGCGCAACCGACGCACCAACCATCGTCGACAGCGTCCACATCGAATTCATCACACGCGCGCGAAACGGCTCCTGCGCGTCGGCAAACGCCGCATCCAGATGCAACGCCTGCGTGTTCATCGTGAGTGTGGTGAAGAGAACATTGTCTGCCTCGGTGGCCGTGCGACCTGGGCGATGCAGATACCGGGCGTCCACCACGAATTCCTCGTAGTACAGCCCGCGCTGGAGGATGTCGTTCGCGCTCATACCGCCACGCTACCCGGCCAGTCCGAGACCTCGAGCGATCACGAGGAGCTGAACTTCGGTTGTGCCTTCGCCGATCTCCAGAATCTTGGAGTCGCGATAGTGACGCGCCACCGGGAACTCGTTCATAAAGCCGTTGCCTCCGAAGATCTGCGTCGCGTCTCTGGCATTGTCCATTGCCGCCTCTCCCGCCACGAGCTTGGCAATCGCCGCTTCTTCTGCGAACGGTTTTCCGGTATCGCGGAGTCGCGCAGCATGGTGCCACGCCAGGCGAGCGGTGTGCACACGAGCACGCATACGCGCGAGCGTGAACTGGGCATTCTGCCTCGTGCTGAGAGCAGCGCCGAAGATTGTCCGGCTCTTGGCGTACTCGACCGCGGCTTCGAGACAGCCCTCAGCGGCCCCTGTCGAAAGGGCGGCGATGGCGATGCGTCCTTCATCCAGAATGCTGAGGAAGCTGCGGAACCCCGTCCCGCGCTCCCCCAAAAGATTGGCTGCCGGCACACGAGCGCCATCGAAGGTCAGTGGGTGGGTGTCTGAAGCGTTCCACCCCACTTTGTCGTACGGCGCTTCGACGGTGAAGCCTGGTGTTCCGTTCGGAACAATGATGGTGGAGATCTCCTTGCGGCCGTTCTCGTTTCCTGTCACCGCAGTCACCGTGACGAAGCGGGTGATGGGCGTCCCCGAGTTGGTGATGAACTGTTTCGAGCCATCGATCACCCACTCATCACCATCGAGCCGCGCTGTCGTCCTGGTGGCTCCCGCATCGCTGCCGGCCTCCGGCTCGGTGAGACCGAAACCCGCCAACGCTCTGCCGGCGAGAAGATCGGGAAGAAGCTCTTGACGCTGAGCATCTGTACCAAACCGATAGATCGGCATCGCGCCGAGACTGACACCGGCTTCGAGTGTGATTGCGATGGACTGGTCGACGCGCGCCAACGCTTCGATCGCAATACCGAGTGCCATGTAGTCACCGCCCTGCCCACCGTGTTCTTCGGGGAACGGCAGTCCGAACAGTCCGAGGTCGCCCATCTGAGCAACAACGTCCATCGAGAGCGAGTGCGTGCGATCGGCTTCGTATGCCTGTGGAGCGACAACAGTCTCTGCGAACTCGCGCACCATTCCCGCAAGCTCGCGCTCCTCCTCTGACAGGTCGTGCATGTTCAACTCTCCTCCGTTTTCACACGGACGACCGGTTGGTCGCGCCGCACCTGATCGCCCACAGCGACCAGCAGGTGCACCACGCCATCGTGCGGCGCGAGCACCTGGTGTTCCATCTTCATCGCCTCGATAACAACCAACGGAGCACCGGCGGCGACAGTGGCGCCCTCCGTTGCATGCACCGCCACCACGGTGCCCGGCATCGGAGCACGGCCTTCGGGTTGCGTGGTTGCTGATCCTGTCTCACGCTCGGCAAGACGCCGCTTCATTTGCTGACGCCTGCTGAGGGGACGAATCCGCACAGTGTTGCCCTCTTCGGCGACCCATACTGCGCCATCTGCGTCGACGGCTGCGGGTAGGAGATGCGAATGCGGCATCGGCATCGGCATCGGCGCATCGAGGGTCAGGAGCTCATCGTCGTCGCTGAGCGCGATGAACGGCTCCGCGGCGGCGCAATCAGCTCCGAGCCTCCAGCCCGCGAGCTCTCGCCACAAAGGGTGTGTGCGAAGCGGCGTCACAGAGCGCGAGACCGCGTGTTTCGCTGCCGCAAGTTGTAGGGGCGACGGACGCACCGAGAGCACGGGAAGCAGAGTCTCGATCAGTCCAGTGTCGAGATCGCCGGCCATGACGCGAGAGTTTTGGCACAGAGTACGAAGGAACCGGATATTCGTTTCGATGCCTAACACGACAGTGCGCGCGAGCGCCTGGTCCAGTCGAGCGAGCGCTGTATCGCGATCATCCGCGAACGCGATAACCTTGGCGATCATGGGATCGTAGAAGCCTGTCACCTCGCTCCCCGTCTCAATTGCGGCCTCTACCCGGACGCCGGTGGGCGGTTCGAAAAGCAGCACTCGCCCGGTGGAGGGCACGAATCCTCTTTCCGGTGACTCGGCGTAGATGCGTGCCTCCACCGCATGCCCCGCGAGTTGCGGACTGACGTCGAGTGCAAGCCCGTCCGCGGCCCGTAATTGTAGAGCGACGAGGTCGATTCCGGTGACCTCCTCTGTTACCGGATGCTCTACCTGGAGCCGAGTGTTCATCTCGATGAAGAAGACATCTTCCGGGGCATCCGCATCGACAAGAAACTCCACTGTGCCCGCGCCGATGTACTTCACGCTTTCGGCCGTCAGCACCGCAGCCGCCAGTATCCGAGTGCGCGTTTCTTCAGGGATGCCGGCGGACGGTGCCTCTTCGATGACCTTTTGATGGCGACGCTGCAAAGTGCACTCGCGTTCGCCCAGCGTAAGCACAGTGCCGAAAGTATCGCCAAAGACCTGTACTTCGATGTGTCGTGGCCGTCTGATCAGCCGTTCGAGTATCAAGGAATCGTCGCCGAAAGCGGCGACAGCGACCCTGCGCGCCGAGGCAAGGGCCGAGAGCAGTCCGCGGGGTTCAGCAACGACTTCCATGCCTTTGCCACCGCCACCTGCGCTGGGTTTAACAAGGAGTGGGTACCCGATCCGGTCTGCTTCTTCCCTGATCTCAGTGTCGGAGAGACCCTTGGCGTCAAAGCCTGGAACCACGGGAACGCCGTGCCGCTGCACGTGCTCACGCGCGCGGGCTTTGTCTCCCATAATCTGCAACGCTTCGATCGACGGACCAATGAAGACGATGCCGCTCTCCGCACACGCATCCGCAAGGCCGACACTTTCGGAGAGGAACCCATATCCAGGGTGGATCGCCTGTGCGCCAGACGTGCGCGCTGCCGCGATCACCGCGTCGATATCGAGGTAAGACTCGGCGGCGGGTGCTGCTCCGATCCGCACAGCGGTATCAGCCTCCCGCACGTGAGGTGAGGTGGCGTCAGCGTCGCTGTACACGGCGACGCTACGAATCCCGAGGTCACGCAGCGTGCGAATCACTCGGCGGGCGATCTCACCCCGGTTGGCGACCAGAACGGTGTCAAAGGAAATGCTGTTCGAGGTAGGCATATCGCTCACATCCGGAAGAGGCCGAAGCGTGGCTCCGGGAGGGGGCTGCGGGCGACGACATCGAGGGCGAGGCCGAGAAGGTCGCGTGTTTGCGCTGGATCGATGATCCCGTCGTCCCAAAGTCGTGCCGTCGCGTAATACGGCTCGCCCTGCTGTTCGTACTGTTCGCGGATAGGTTCTTCGAACGCTGCGCGATCCTCACCGCTCCAGGTTTCGCCTCGGGCAATGATCTGATCTTCTTTGACCGTGGCCAGCACTGATGCGGCCTGAGTGCCCCCCATCACAGAGATGCGGCTCGCTGGCCAAGTCCATAGGAACCGCGGAGAGTACGCCCGCCCGCACATCGAATAGTTGCCGGCTCCGAACGAACCACCGATGATCACGGTGAGTTTGGGGACGCGGGTGCTGGCGACAGCGGTGACCATCTTTGCACCGTCTTTTGCGATCCCTCCTGCTTCCGCATCGGAGCCGACCATAAAGCCCGTGATGTTTTGTAGGAAAAGCAGAGGGATGCCGCGCTGGTCGCACAGTTCAATGAAGTGCGCGCCTTTCAAGGCAGACTCACCGAACAGCACTCCGTTGTTGGCGACAACGCCGATCGGATGACCGTGCAGACGAGCGAATCCGGTGACGAGGGTGGTGCCGTAGTCGGGCTTGAACTCCAGAAAGCTCTCGCCATCGACAAGACGTGAAACAACCTCGTGTGCGTCGTACGCGGCGTTCACATCGACCGGCACAACGTCGTAAAGGCTGCTCAATTCTGTGGGTGGTTGGCTGGGCTGAACCTCCCAGGCGGGCGGAGCGGGCTGTGGCAACGTCGCGACGATGTCTCGGAGAATCTCCAACGCGTGTTCGTCGTTCTCTGCCAGGTGGTCGACGACACCGCTCCGTCGCGCGTGTAGTTCCCCTCCCCCCAGCTCTTCTGCCGTCACGACTTCGCCAATAGCAGCCTTGACCAATGGTGGCCCGCCGAGAAAGATCGTGCCCTGATTTCGCACAATGACGGTTTCGTCGCTCATCGCTGGCACGTAAGCACCGCCAGCCGTGCAAGACCCGAGGACAGCCGCCAGCTGCGGGATGCCCTCCGCCGACATTCGTGCCTGATTGAAGAAGATCCGGCCAAAGTGTTCCTTGTCGGGAAACACCTCATCTTGGCGAGGAAGGAACGCCCCGCCGGAGTCGACGAGGTAGAGGCATGGCAGCCGGTTCTCCGATGCAATCTCCTGCGCACGCAGGTGCTTTTTGACAGTCAACGGATAGTAGGTGCCGCCCTTCACCGTCGCGTCGTTGCAAATGACCATGACATGACGACCATGCACGAGCCCGATTCCGGCGATCACCCCAGCACCCGGTGCCTCCCCTCCGTAGAGCCCGTCAGCTGCGAGCGGCGAGATCTCAACGAAGGGGCTGCCTTCGTCGAGAAGCCGTGTCACGCGATCACGCGGAAGCAGCTTGCCCCGAGCTAGGTGACGCTCGCGAGATACCTCTGGCCCCCCGCGTGCTGCGGTCGAGAGCCGCTGACGCAGCGTCTGAGCGAGTGACTCTTGGGTTGCGGGCATCGTGATGTCCTCCTCGACTCACGTGTGCGCGGGCGATGCCCTGGCGCGGTGCATACTTTTTCGGTTAGTGTTCACTAACCGATTGGTTCAGGTTAGCGAGGATTAACTGTGATGACAACCCCTGTCACCGACCGAGACCGAGCCAAAGCGGAGCGCTCTGATGCGCTCTTGCATGCAGCTGCGCGACTCTTCGCCGCGCGTGGGTACAGTGGCGCGAGTCTCGAAGACATTGGCGCAGCCGTCGGCGTCTCCGGGCCAGCCGTGTATCGCCACTTCGCAGGCAAACAAGCGCTCCTCGGTGCCGTCCTCGTCAAAGTCAGCCAGGACCTCGTCGATGGTGGCCAACGCGTGGCAGAGCAGCCGCTCGCGCCGGCGGAACGCATGCGAGCGCTCATCAGTTTTCACGTCGACTTCGCCCTTGGCAACGCTGAGGTCATTCAAGTGCAGGATCGAGATGTGGCGTTTCTGTCGGCCGAAGATCGCGCCGCGGTGCGCCGGCTGCAACGCGCGTACATCGAGCTGTGGATGGACGCCCTCTCGCCGTTGCAAACCGACGCAGGCGGCGAATGGGACGAAGACGCATTGCGACTACGAGTGCAGGCATGCTTCGGCCTCATCAACTCGACTCCGCACAGCACACGCAGCGCCACCAGAAAGCACCGCGCCACCGCGACCGTGTTGATCGCGATGGCGGATGCCGCACTGCGAGCTCCTACCTGAGAAGCATTGCCCTTCCGGGTTCTTCGAGAATGTTGGCGACGCTCTTGAGGAAGCGCGCCCCCTCCGCACCGTCGACAAGTCGATGGTCGAACGACAGGCTCAAGGTCATCAGGTGACGCAGTGCCACCTCGCCCCGAAACTCCCAAGGTTGTCGGCGCACTGCCCCGACCGCCAAGATTCCCGACTGCCCAGGCGGGAGGATCGGCGTTCCTGCGTCGACCCCGAACACCCCGATGTTCGAGATCGAGAACGTGCCACCTGTCAGTTCCGCCGGTGAGGTCTTTCCGGCACGTGCGGTCTCAGCAAGTGATCTGATCGCGTCAGCCAAACCCACAAGGCTCAGCCGTTCTGCATCTCGAATGAGAGGAACAATGAGTCCGCGCTCCGTGGCCGCGGCCACTCCCAGATCGACGTAGTTGTGCTGAATAATCTCGCCCGCTGCCTGATCCCATTGCGAGTTCAATCCTGGAGCCGCATCGAGAGCGAGGCAGACAGCCTTCGCCACCACGGCGAGCGGTCCGATCCGGTGGGCCGCCAAGGATTTGTCTTCGCGGAGACTCGCTAACAGGTCCATCGTGGCCGTGACATCGACCGTGTGAAAGACGGTCACGTGCGGCGCAGTGAAGGCGCTCTCCACCATCGCCGCTGCAGTGTGCTTTCGGACCCCTCGAATAGGGATCCGAGTTTCGCGAGCCTGCCCGTTCGCTCCTCCACGGGAATCGAGCGACACCTCAGAAGTCGTTACCGGTGCTGCTGTCGACTTCAGAGCACGGGAACCAACGCGCTCGGCGTACGCATCGACGTCATCACGCGTGACGACGCGGTCGCCGACCTCTGCTGCAACGAGGACGAGGTCAACACCGAGCCGCTTCGCATGTGCCCGCACCGGCGGAGTCGATCGCGGTCTCTCAACAACGGTGTCCACAGCGGCAGAGGGCGCCGCGTCATGGGGAGCCGCCTCGAGAACAGCAGCGTCAATCGTTACCGGTGGCCGTCCGGCGGTACGTCGCGCACGGCGCGCTGGCCGGCCTGCAGAGGAGGGCGCTGCTCCGTAACCCACAAGGTTCGGTTGAGCTTTCTCTTCGGTGCCGGCGGGATCTTCTCCTGTTCCCGCATCTTCCTCCTCGACAAGGAAGGCGATCAACGGCGACCCGACAGCGATGGTCTCGCCTGCTTGGGCATGCAGAGTCGACACGGTTCCTTCGTACGGCGAGGGCAACTCTACGATCGCCTTCGCCGTCTCAACTTCAGCGAGTGTTTGGTTCAGGGTGACCGCATCGCCTGGCGCGACCAGCCACTGCACCACCTCGGCTTCGGTAAGCCCTTCGCCGAGATCAGGAAGATGGAAATCCGCGATCATGCGTGCGCCTCCGTCATGCTGTTCGGCCTGCCTAGAACTCGGTCGACAGCATCAAGAATCCGGTCGAGGTCTGGCAGATAGTACTTCTCGAGCTTGGCGGGTGGATACGGCACATCGTGCCCCGTCACCCGTAGCGGCGCAGACTCCAAGTACTCGAAACAACGCTCGGTAATACTGGCAATCACTTCCGCCGCGACACCGGCTTCTCTTGACGCCTCGTGCGCGACGACCACCCGTCCGGTCTTTCGCACCGACGCCGCGACTGAGTCATAATCCACTGGCGACAGCGATCGCAGATCGATGACCTCAACCGAGGTCCCCTCATCCTCCGCAGCTTGCGCTGCCTGCAATGCCGTCGTCACCATCGCGCCATAGGTGATCAAAGTGGCGTCGGTCCCCTCTCTGACCACTCGTGCGAGCCCCATCGGGGGCGCATCTGCGAGTGAGGCGTTGAGATTGACTTCCCCCTTGTGGTGATACAGCCGCTTCGGCTCAAAAAAGACAACGGGGTCGTCAGACGCGATCGCCTGACGAAGACTGCGGTAGGCGTCTTCCGGATTGGAGACTGCGATGACGCGCAGACCAGCGGTGTGAACGAAATAGGCCTCGGGCGATTCCGAATGATGTTCGGCCGCGCCGATGCCACCAGCCCACGGAATGCGGATTGTGATGGGCATTTTGACGCGCCCCTGCGTGCGGTAGTGCAGCTTCGCCACCTGGGCGACGATCTGATCGAAAGCGGGATAGACGAACCCGTCGAACTGGATCTCCACCACGGGCCGATAGCCACGAAACGCGAGCCCGACAGCGGTGCCAACGATCCCGGACTCCGCCAGCGGGGTGTCAATCACGCGGGCAGCACCAAACTCGTCAAGCAGTCCATCCGTGATGCGGAAGACACCGCCGAGCTTGCCGATGTCTTCGCCGAGGAGAACAACCTTGTCATCGTCGCGCATCGCCTGACGCAAGCCAGCCCCGAGCGCCTTACCGAGAGTGAGTTCTGGCACGCTCAGACCTCACTTTCGAAACTCGACACGTACGCGGCATACTCCGCACGCTGGCGGTCGAGACCCGTGTGTGGTTCTGCGTACACCCCATCGAAAACGGCGAGTGGCGGCCTCGTCACCATCCCGAGGCAGGCCGCACGCATGTCTTTTGCGACGACGTCTGCTGCCGCTTGGGTTTCGGCCACGTGGTCGTCAGTGAGTTCACCGGCGGCGCGAAGGTGGGCTTCGAGGCGGGTGATCGGATCACGTTGACGCCAAGACTCCAGCTCCTCCGTGTCGCGGTAGCGGGTGGGATCGTCAGCGGTCGTGTGCGGACCCATCCGGTACGTCACGGCCTCTATGTAGGCAGGGCCGTTGCCTGTGCGTGCATGGTCGAGAGCCCAGCGCATTGCGGCCATGCAGGCAAGAACATCATTACCGTCGACGCGGAGGCTTGGTATACCAAACCCAGGTGCGCGCCCCGCGATCGGGTACTGCGATTGCACCGTCACTGGTTCCGAAATCGCCCAGTGATTGTTCTGACAAACAAACACGACCGGAGCTTGATAGGAGGCGGCGAAGATCATCGCCTCGTTCACATCGCCCTGACTAGTGGCGCCATCGCCAAAGTATGTGACGGCGACTTCGTCGGCTCCGTCGTGCTTGATTCCGAGTGCGTAACCCACCGCATGCAGCGTTTGCGCACCGATAATGATCTGCAACGGAGCGATCCGCAGCTCCGCAGGATCGTAAGCTGCGCCCTCTTCACCCCGCCACATGCGCACGTAGTCGCCCGGCTTCGCACCCCTGGCGTAGATCACGCCGGTCTCGCGGTAGCTGGGAAAGACGTAGTCAGCCGGAGCGAGCGCCCTAGCTGTTCCGATTTGCGTGGCTTCCTGGCCCTGACAGGGCGCCCAGAGCCCGAGCTGTCCCTGACGTTGCAGAGCAACGCCTTCCGCATCGATGCGGCGGAGAATGATCATGTCGCGAAGCAGCGAACGGAGTTGGGCGGGGTCAACATCCGCGACAAATGGATCGAGCCGAGGGTTCAGGACTCTGGTCCCATCTGGCGACAGAATGCGCTCCGAAAGCTCTAGATCCTGAGCGGTGTCTGCGATAGGGGTGATCTGCGGTGACATCGTCGTCCTCCTCGTCGGCGGGGGCCCTCGTGAGGCTCCGCGCACGGATGCCGGCGTCATCGCCAGCATGTTCTGAGGCTACGACTGGTTTACACGTCGCTCAAGCATTCTCGGCGGAATTGAGCATGTTGCTCAATTTGCCCGATGCCCGCCCTGCTATGGTTTGGCACTATGTCAGGCATGGACCGCACGGATCTTGAACTTCTCGCCGCCCTAGCGGATGACCCAAGGACCACGGTCGTGGCGCTCGCCGAGAACCTGGGGCTCTCCCGGAACACGATCCAAGCTCGCATGGCGCGACTGGAGCAGAGTGGAATCTTCCTCTCCTACGAGCGTTCTTTTTCTCCTGATGTCTTGGGGTTCCCGCTACAAGCGTTCGTCAGTATCGGGGTGCGACAAACGGAGCTTCCTCGGATCATCAGCGAGCTCGCGCGCATTCCCGAAGTCGTACAGGCGCACGGACTGAGCGGTTCTATCGACCTTCTCGCCAGAGTGGCATGTCGCGACGCCCGTCACCTCTTCGATACCGACGCGCGCATCCTTTCCATTGAGGGGGTCGAACGCACCGAGACCTCACTGGCGATGGGGGAAGTGATCCCCTTCCGTGTTGCCGGTCTTATCGGTCTCGCGCGACGCGAATCCTAAGGAAGCGTCTGATCGCCCCGGCCGCCTCTGCGGGGGTCTCATAGTGGATCAGATGCCCCACCTTCGCAATCTCGACAAGCGTGGCGTCAGGAAAGAGCGTAGCGAGCGTGCGCTCGGCCTCGATCGGAGTGATGTCATCACGTTCAGCCGCGATGAGCAGCGTAGGCGCAGCAATCTCCGGGGCGAATTCGCGCACGTCATGCGACACACTCGCCACGAACGCATCACGCAGCACGTCACGATCGAAGAACCGCGAGAAGTAAGTGTCATGTTGGTCGTGGATAAAGCGTCGCAACTCGGGATCCGACGTCTTCGCCATCGTGACGCTCATCACGCGCACAATGAGGCGGTTGCGCAAGAGCGCCGTCCCCAGTTTCGCCGGCAGTCGAGCGCCCAGCGCGTAGTACAGCACAGCGAGGCGGGTCATTAGCCCCTTGGGCCCCTCCAGCGCTGGTGCCCCGATCGGATTGATCAGGATCACGCGCGGGGTATTCAGCCCGCGCGCTACCGCAGCCGCGACGACGATGGAGCCGAACGAGTGGCCCAGAATGACGGCTTCCGGCGCGACCGCACTCGCAAAATTATCCAGCCAACCCGCATACTCGTCGAGATCGTGTCGACGACCAGGAAGCGGTACGGACTCGCCGAAGCCCGGCAGATCGGGCGCGATAACGCGCACATCGGGAAGATAGGCGAGCACCGGCTCGAGCCCATGATGTTCGCCGCGGAAGCCGTGCACGGCAAGCACCGTCGTCGCCGCATCCGCAGGCCCATAGATCCAGTACACGGTGGTTGCGCCGCGCACCTCGATCTCCGCGCGCTTCACTGGCAGGCGACGAAGACGGTCCGCATACGGTGAAGGCACGCTCATCATCTGATTCTAGGAGAGAGCAGCGTTGAAGAACTTTCGCATCGCGACTAGATACTTCGAGTCGGTGCGCACGACATCCAAAATATTGGTTAGAGTTCAAGTAACTGGACCGATTTCTCGGTCCCTTGAGCACGCATCGAGGAACACCATGGTTCTTTCCCCCTCCGCTTTTACGTTTAATTCCTCCAGCTGCTGATGGGCAGTCTCTATTACGGCGACGCCCATACGCCGATTCAGATTGACGACAGGGCGCTCGCGCACCTCAAAGTAGTCATCGCTACCAAGCTCCGTCGAAACGAGAGCTTTACGCTGTCGTGGCGTCACCCTGAGGGTGGTGCACCCGGCCGCTCAACCCTGTGGCTTCACCCGTCGATCCCCCTGCGTTTTGTCTTTCAGGATGCCGCTCCCCCCGAGCTCAGCCGACGGTGGATCGAGGAACTCGCGCACTCTGCGAGCTCAAGTGGCGGAATCACGCTCGTGGAAGAGCATCTGGAGCCGGCCGTCAGCGTCTGATCGAGGCGCTAAACCACACCATCGCCGCTTGAGCTCACCGAGCGGCGAGTGGTCGGTTCTCCTGTTGCAGGATCGACTGAGGTGCGAGAAACAGTCTCCGTGCGTCGGCGGCGCACCAGCATCACGATACCGATGAGGAACACCAAGACTCCGGCCCCCATCAAGATGTAGCCGACCATGTCGAGGTCTAGCCATGCCACGTCAACGTTGATCGCGAAGACGAGGATCGCGCCGATGACGAATAGGGCGATTCCGCTGCCGATACTCATAAAGCCTCCCGTTCTGCAGCACGCTGCCGCATACAACGAGGCTGACGCGTTGCACGCGCCATGAGGAGGGGGTTGACAGCACGCTCCCCCATCATGTTCAGGATTGTGTGAAGGGTTCTTTCGTTACGGGGTCTACCGGGACAGCTACCGCGAAAATGTTCTGCAAGTACGTGCCAGAAGCAGGGTCGTATTCACCGCAGGTGGTCAGCACGAGCCGACGCACCCCGTTGGAGTTCCAATACTCCTCCGGAAAATCGGTGTGGAACTTTGTATATAGATCTGTGAGCTTCCACGCTGCCAGAACCCCGTCCGCGTCCGTGGAGTACACCAGCTCACCGCCCTGCAGGCTGTAGAGCTCCTTTAAGACCCCCCACTTACCTTCACCCGAAACGTGCGACGCAAGCATCGTCGTTCCCTCTGTGCCCGGTTCGTTGAACGCGAGCCCGCCGCCAGGATCGAACCACGCGGACTTTTCTGGGTCGCCGGGGAGTTGCAGGGATTCGAAGCCGGAGTAGCGCGATGGTTCGAAGCCGTCCATCGGGAGGATCTCCGAGTACACGCCCAGCGCAGGGATGAAATAGTGCATGGGTTGCATCGAGGCCGCGTCCATAGGTCCGGCGTTCGTGTCTACCGTGGCATCGCCCGCATCGCCTCGCAATGGCGCGTCAGATCCGACGGTAATGGGTGCATCAGGAAGCTTCGCATCTTCGACTTCACCGGTTTCAGCAAACCCGATATACATGACCACTGCTCCGGCGATCAGGAGCAGCGCCACCACGATCCCACCCATACGCAGAGACCAGCGTTTCTGTGCTCCACTACTCACGTGCTGCGCACCTTTCCAGGGCAATCGCCTGTTCCTACCAGGACGCAGGGCTCTTCATTCAAGAGTCACTAGCTGAGCGCTTGCGTGAGAGGAACGCGCCCATCAAAAGCGCCAGGAGAACCATGGCTGCTCCCCCCGCAACAAGAAGGTTGTTGCTCGTGCCGGCAAGCGGACTTCCGGCCACGACTCCGGCGCCCTCGATTCCTGGTGTCTCCGCAGGGGGCGTGGTCTCTACAACCGGCGGTTCGAGAGCACACTGGGTTACCGCAGGGATCTCGAACACCCATGAAACCTCGGCACCCTCGGTGAGGACGTACCCTTCGATGGCGGTCGCCGTGACAGTTACAACGTCGCCCTCGCGTGCCTCGGTGTAGACGATTCCTTCGGTTTCAGCGATCTTTACGTCGCCTTCAACACCACATGTTTCCGCAGGATTGAACACGGGAGCAACCGGCGTCACCTCCACGTCACACGGCTCAGCAGCGGGGATTGTGATCTCCCAGCTCGACTCCGCGCCAGGCATCAGCGCAAACCCGTCCACGGCGGAGGCTGTAACCGTCACGATGTCGCCTTCACGAGTTTCGGTGTACACAACACCTTCCGTCTCAGCAATTGTCACTGTGCCCTGAACCCCACAGGTCTCGGCAGCATTGAACACAGGGGCAACAGGTGTGACCGTTGCCGCTGACGTGAAGCCCACGCTCGGAGCCTCGGTCGAGAGCATATTGTCCGACTGCCCCTCAACACGACCACCGGCAGAAACGGTGTTCCATGCTTCGAGCCCAGGCTCCGTTCCGTCGGCGAACGCGACAGAAATGATCGCGGACACAGACATACCCGTTTCGACAACATGGCCCGCATCAGCCATCAGCCGAATCGCCGTCACCTCAGTCAGGTCACTCGGAACTGTTTCATTCCAATCATCGTCACAGTCGGGGATCGAATCATTCACGCCCGCAAGGCAAGGCGTTTCAGATGTTGAGTAAGCCACCGTGAAGCCCGCAGGCGCATCAACCGCGTGCGTGAGGTAGGCCGGCGCCGTCGAGCCACGTGGCGAATCCGCCTGACCCGCAACGCTCCCCGTGTCGCCGACGCGAGGCAGAACGTCATACATCACAACGCCCTCATGCGCTGCGGGACCAACGTTTGCATAGCTGAGGCGGTACTGAACCGAACCGCTCGGCGCCACGATAGCTTCTGACGACGCGCCCATCCAGAGTGAGCCAGAGTCCTCACGGATCTCCTTCTCAATATCGAAAGCATGCACAGGCCCCGTCAGCACAATCGTGCCAGTGGTCGTGCAGACAGGAGTTTCCGAAACCGGCCAGAAATCTGGGTAGGTGAGTTCAACAGGCGAGCTGTTTGAGCTGATGCTTCGCTGACAGCTCGTTGCGTCGTACCCGTCAACCGCGCTGTAAACCTCGTAGTCGTAAACGCCAGCGACAGCGTCCTCGACGTCGAATCGTAGCGGCCATGTCCTAGATATCGGTGACACTCCTGTGTACTCCAGAGCTGGACGCCCGGTGGCCTGGTAGTCCTCGAAGTACTCCCAATTACCTGGACCAAACGCGTTGTTCAGCGTCGTTTCCGTAAGCTGCAGACTGATACCCGTATCCGTAGACGGGAACAAGAAGACAGAGCGGATGTTCTCGTATTCCGGCGTCAACGGCGGGACCTCAGCATGTGCACCCATGTACACAGCCAGGTAGCTACCGGTGGCCAGGCTTCCTGTCTCATCCAACTCGCGATAAGCGTTCTGCGCGCCAACGGAGAGCTCCGGTTCGAAATAACGAACAATCAGGTCCGCATCGTCCGTTGAACGTGTTCCGTACTCAGTGTCGGGGGTCTTAGTCCAAAAATTCGCACGGTTCTCGATGAGCGTGCCATCCACCAAGCGTGGATCGGCAGGGACGGTGAAACTGACGTAAGTCTGCACAGCGGTCGTCGACCCGGCAGCACGCGGTGCAATATCAATCTCGGCCTCAATAGCGACGACACCAGCAGGTACTGCGACCGCGTTTTCTCTCGCAGCCGTGGCGTTGTTTTGCATGGGCACCGTAACAACTTGCGTGCTTCCATCAGCAAAGGTCAGTGTGTAGTCGACATCAGAATGGAAGCTTGGGTCCCCGAAGGTTGCCAATGACGTGACGTTAATTACCACGTCTTGACACAAACTCTCGACATCACCGGAGCTATAGCCACCCGTTACAGGATTGTCATAGCAGGGCATTTCGTCAACAATGCGACCCGTGTAATCCCCGAGGTCCACACGCGACATTGAAAGCGTGTAATACGCCTCGGCTGTCGTCTGATCATCGGTGAGCACTTCGCCAAATCTGGCTGCACGTGGGATGTTACCACTCGCAGTTTTACTGAACAGTCCAGCCGAAGGCGTGAAGTTCGACAGATGCACATCCGCCGTACTCGTGCGCTCAATCGCCTCCGGCTCTGCAAGCCCGCGCGCTGTCATCTGCGCAGAGTTCGAGATCGTCGCTGTTTCACCGGAGGCGATCGTTTCTGTTACTTCAAACGCATAACCGTAGATAGTTGGCACCGCAACATCGCCGGGCACGACCGTGCGGATCGTGCGCGTCGCCGCGTCGTAGGTTGTCGCGTAATCAGGGTCACTCAGATCCTCGCGATACTCGAGCCCATCGGGAACTACATCTGTGAACACCCAGTCGTCCCCTGGGCTCACCATGAGCGAACCAGCGACGCTGTTGCGATCTATCGTGCGGAGGCGCATGTAGATTATTTCGCCGGTGGCAGAGTTCTTTTCGGGGGCAAACGAGGTGTCGCGACCGCTGCTGAAAGTTTTGGTCAACTCATAATCGAATTCTGCAGTCGCTGTGCCGGTGACTGGGGCGAGTACTCGCTCAGTCATGGGCGTGCCGTCGGCCGTAAACGTCAGCACCGGGTTGATCTCCCAAGTCGTGCCGTTCGGTGTCGTTCGTGTCTCAGTGACGATGTTGAATCGAACAGCAGTTGACTCGCCAGGCTCAAGGCCGCCCTGGAACGTGATCATGTAGCCGTCGACACCGTCAACTGTTTCTTCCGCCCCCACCACAGGGACCATTCCCGCGCCGGTTGCCACATCGAACGTCCACTCGCTGTCCCCGACGTTATCGGGGTGTGCGGGGTCAGAGTACGTTTCCAGTGCGTCATCGAAAGGGATGAAAACTCGCGCGTCAAGGCACGCCTCAGATGCATTCAGCCCAGAGCAGGCTACGTCAATTTGATAACTGAAAGTCCTGCCCGACTCCTGAACGATGGGTGTTGTTGTGCTCACCGCCACCTCACCGGAAGCCGCGGCATGAGCGGCAGTGGCACCTATTACAAGACTGCCCACCACGAGCCCAAAAATTGTAGCTATTGCGGCAGCACGAGACTTTATCCCGGAAATCAGCATTCGAACACCCGTCATCACTTCCCCAGATCATTCCGCGCGCACATTTATTGCCGCTTCGTGTGACCCCCGAGGCAACCCTAAGCCGCACCGTAATGGTGCTGTCAAATCAGCGAGAATTGGGTGATTTGAGGGTGGCGTAAAGGATGAGATAAAGGGTTAGGGAGGGGTGAAAGCAGGGTGAGCGCGAATGCAAACTCGACAACAGAGCGATCTCTGCATCGTGCGGGGAGCTACGCTCCGTGATGAAACAGTAGGGCGGGTCGGACTTGAACCGACGATCGTTGGGTTATGAGCCCACTGCCTTAACCAGCTTGGCCACCGCCCCGTACTTATTCCAGCCTAGCGGCCGTCGCCCTCACACTTGCGTCGCTTGGGTATGGGTTTGCGCGTGTGCGAGGTAGGTCTCGGCATTGGCAATCAGTCCCCGCCGCTCCTCGTCACTCAGGGCTCGGCGCACTTTCGCAGGAACGCCGGCGACGAGTGAGCCTGCGGGAATCTCTGTGCCGCCGAGCACGACTGCTCCGCCTGCAATCAGACAGCCCGCTCCGACCACCGCCCCGCTGAGAATCACCGACCCCATTCCCACCAACGTGCCATCGCCGATAGTGCAGCCGTGCACAACGGCGTTGTGTCCGATCGACACCTGAGCGCCCACACGCACAGGGTTCCCTGAATCCACGTGGATGGATACGTTGTCCTGCACGTTGGATTCGGCGCCGATCACGATGTCCGCAGAATCACCTCGCAGCACCGCGTTGTACCAGACGCTTGCGCGCGCGGCGATCGTGACACTGCCGATGACTCGCGCTCCATCGGCAACGAATGCCGTCGAATCAATCACTGGCTGCTTATCTGGCAGGGCGAGAACGGATGCTCCATCGGCAATGCTCATAAGGGCAGACTACCCTCACATCCGCGGAATCACGCGGAAGTGAGCCGAGCCTCAGCTTGCTTGCGGAATGTCTGAGCGTGAGTAGCGTTATCTACATCAGATACGAGAACCCGTTCCAGAGGAGCACAAGATGAGCAAGGCACAGACTGTTTCCACCACCGCCATCGACCCGACCGTGGCTGCAGGGGCGGCTCAGTTCCTTTCCCCTGTCGTGCTCGGTCTTCAGGCACTTACCGTCAACGGCAAGCAGGCCCACTGGCACGTACGCGGCGCTAACTTTGTCGGCGTTCACGAACTGCTCGACACGATTGTGGCCCACGCGGGCGACTTCGCAGACACCGCCGCTGAGCGCATTGTCGCTCTTGGCCTCCCGATTGACGCTCGTGTGAGCGCTGTCGCAGACAAGGCCGGGGCAACCTCCGTTCCCGCTGGCTTCACGCAGTCCGACGAGCTGATCCACGCCGTTGTCGCTGACATCGACGCCATTCTTGTAGACGTCAAGGCCGCAGTCGATGGCCTCGATGAGGTTGATCTGACCAGCCAGGATGTCGCCATCGAGATCCAGCGTGGTCTGGAGAAGGACCGCTGGTTCCTGATCTCCCACGTCGCAGCCTGACGTCACAGCCAGACAGTACAAAAGGGTGGCCCTCGGAATTCCGAGGGCCACCTTTTTGTGTGCAAATGGAGTCGTCAGCTCACAAAAGTGGTGCGACCAGCGAGCAGCGTGGCGACGACCCTCATCGACCGCAGCTCCTTCCCCGTCGCCGTCCGCGGATTGGTGGCGCACAACACAATGTCTGCGGGTTCCCCCGGACGCAGCGATGAACGCACACTCGCCTCAAGCGACTGATCGAGTGTGAGCCGCTCTTCCGGGTGCCACGGCGTGCGCTCGCCCGCTGTGCGCGAAACCGCGGCAGAGATGGCATGCCATGGATCGAGATCTGCGACAGGTGCGTCTGATCCGAAGCGGAGTTCTGCCCCCGCGTCTCGCAACGAAGCCAACGGGTACCTGATTGCCGTCTGCTCGTTCCAATGGCGGTCCACCAAATCTCGATCATCGACCGCATGCTGCGGCTGCACGCTGGCCACGACACCAAGCCGCGCGAAGCGGGCGAGATCCGAATGTCGTGTCAGCTGCGCATGTTCGATCGAACCGCTCGCCCCGCTGGCGGTGAAAGCGTCGAGCGCCGCCGTAATAGCCCGGTCTCCAATCGCGTGCGCAGCGATCGCCAGGCCTGCGCCTGTCGCACGCGTCATCAGATAGGTGAGCTGGTCCGCCGGAACCGTGAGCACCCCGAAGTTCTGTGGGTCGCCAGGGTAAGCATGCGAGCACGCCGCCGTTCTCGTTCCCAACGAACCATCAGTGATGACCTTTACCGGTCCGACCCGCACCAAACCGCGAGCCGCCTCGGGGACCTCGTCTTCGGTCAAAAACTCGCCTGTGCGCAATCCTGCGATGACAGCGCGATCAAGATCGAATGGATATACCGCGAACTCGACCCGGTGCGAAGCAAATCCGGCCCGCAGTCTGCGGGGCCATGCTTCGGCGTTCCACGCCATATCGAAGTCGACGAGTCCGGTCACGCCTCGCGCCGCGGCCTGCTCCCCCGCGCGCATCATCGCCTGATCACCATGCTCAGGATCCACCGCGTTCAGACGCCGTGAAATCTCGAACGCGTCTTCTTCGCGGAGCATCCCGTCGTCACTCCAGAACCCCTCACGTGCGAGCGCTGCGGAGTTTAACCACACGCTGTGAACGTCGGCGTTGATGAGGTAGGTCGGAACAGTGCCGGTTGTGGCGTCGAGGGCGTCGAGCGAGGGACGATCTGGCCACAGAGCATCACGGAACCCCGTCCCCACACGGCGACCATCAGGCAATGGCTCGACACTGCTCATCGCCTGGGCGGCGTGTGCGGCGGAGGTCACGTGTCCTAGCGGTGCGCGCTCAGCCGCCAGTGCCCACTGCACCGTGTGCACATGGTTGTCCCATAAACCAGGAACCGCCCACGCGCCTTCCGCATCAAGCACCTCTCCACGCGCAGGGAGGGCACCCGTCGGGGAAATGTCTGCGATCGTGCCGTTGACGATGTGAATATCGACAGGCTCTTCGTTGACCAAATACTCGCGCCCAGGCCCCGCAAGTCTGACGGCACGCACTGTGCTGATCGCCGAACCAAGATCGGTCACTTTTTCTCTTCCGTCTGTGGCTTTTGCGCGCGGCGCATCTCGTCGGCCAGCTCGGGGTGGGCATACGGACCGTCACCGCTGAGAAACGAGATCACCGATTCCACTACCTCTGGCGGTTTGTTCTGGCTGAGTTTCCGTTTCGCAACGACGCGCGTCGGTGTGAGGCGGAAGCCCACCGTTCCCGATGCGTGGCCTCGCACGTACTCTGGATCATTCGGTCGTTCCCACATCATCCGTGGATCTGACATTCGGGACTCGAAGTGTGCGACGAGTCGGTCAAGCACCTCGAGATTCTCTTCGTCCGACATGATCTCCGGCACGCCAGAAAGATGAACCGCGGTGTAGTTCCAGGTGGGAACCGCACGCGTGTCGTCAAGGAGTACGGCGTAGTGAGAGGCGATGAGGCCATCCCCGCCGTTGCTGATGATCGTTGCCCATGGGTTGTTTTCGATCACACGGCGGATCTCGGTCATATCTTCCAGCGTGAAGCTGGGGTTGTGTCGCATTCGATCAGCCTAGATCGGATGAGCACAAACCGCGCACACTCACGCCTGGCAGCGCGGGCACCAGTAGAGTTTGCGGGCACCGATCTCTTCAAGCGCGATCTCGCTCCCACACACCCGGCACGGCAAGCCTGCACGGTGGTAGACCCAGTGTCGGTCGTCTCTGTTCGCCATCGCTGCCCGGTAGGCGTCACCAGAGAGACCGTCCATGGTCATCATCTGACCCGTCTCGACTCCCACTGCGAGGAGTCGAACCCAGTCCAGCCAGAGCTCCCGCACGATGTCTTCCGGTACATCCCGTCCCGGTGTATGCGGATTCAGCTGCTGACGGAACAGCATCTCCGCGCGGTACACATTGCCGATGCCGCTGACCACCGCCTGATCCATCAGAAGCAGAGCGATCGCCGTCTGCCGCTTCTTCACGGCTCGGACGAAACGTTCCTCGTTTTCGGTCGCATCCCCCACCAGGGGATCTGGTCCGAGCTTCGCCACCGAAGCCAGCATCTCTTCCGGAGTTTGCAGAACACACGCCGTGGGCCCCCGCAGATCCGCGGCGGTGATGTCCGTCATCAATCGCAGGCGCACCTGTCCGACGATCGGTGGCGGCCACTCAGAATCATCTGGGCTGAGGCCCTTCGTCTGCTCAGACATGCGCACGTGGACGCGGGTGCGCCTGGGGGCACCGATCGATGACAAGGAGTTCTCACCGGCGGTATCCAAAATCGGAGCTTCGAGAGCGGTACCTCGCTGATTGGTTTGCCCCATGCGCCCATTCGCTGACGCGATGGTGGGATCAACAACAATTTCGCCAGCGAAGTCCCACGCGCCGTATAGTCCGAGGTGCACCCGCAGCCACACGTCGCCCTCTGCCTCCAGGAACATCTGCTTGCCGACAGCTTGCACGCTGACAGCCTCGCGCCCGTTGAGCACCGCTGCCCCTTCGGCGAAGCGCCCCTGCGGGCTCGACGCCAACATCGGCTTCCCGACGAAGTTGCGCTCGAACTGTCTGGCTATCCGATGAACGGAGTGACCCTCTGGCATTTCAGGCTCGCGGATCCGGCAACAGCGAGCCGTCCTTCTCGAAGTCGGCGATCTGACCGATTCGTCGGACGTGCCGCTCGTCAGCAGAGAAAGGCGTCTGAATGAAGCGATCGATGAACGAGGTGACCTCTTCGTAGGTATGTTGGCGCGCACCAATGGAGATCACGTTGGCGTCGTTGTGTTCCCGCGCGAGTTCCGCTGTAGACAGGTTCCACACCAGCGCTGCACGAACGCCCTCGACCTTGTTGGCGGCGATCTGTTCGCCGTTTCCTGATCCACCGAACACCACTCCGAGCGCCTCAACGCCTGCCCGCTGGTCGGCAACGACGGCCTGTGCCGCCCGAATGCAAAACGCGGGGTAATCGTCAACGGCATCGTACTCGATCGGGCCGTGGTCAACGACGTCGTGTCCCGCAGCACTCAGGTGTTGCTGGAGTTGCGTCGAGAAGTCGAGCCCTGCGTGGTCAGTGGCGATGTGGATGCGCATGATTCCCATCCTAGAAGCGCCGACGTTCAGCGAAATGTCACGGAGCGACACCCGCAGCGGCTGGCTTGAAGCCGGCGCGCACATTCTCACAGCATCCAGGGCGGCAGACATCGAAGCCGCCGGGAAGAGATGTCACGTGAGCGCGCTCTTCATTGGGGCGCCCCTGCAGACGTTCTTCGATCAGATCGACGATCCCGGCCACGAAGGCAGCAGATACGCCGGGGGTCGGCGTACGAACGAATGCGAGATCGGCCTCCTCTGCGGCCTCCAGTGCCTCGGTATCAAGATCCCACAGCACTTCCATGTGGTCGCTCATGAAACCGACGGGAACGACGGCCACGGCCTTGCGTCCACGTCCGGGCAACTCGGCGATCACATCGCACACATCCGGCTCGAGCCATGGCTGGGTGGGGGGTCCCGAACGGGACTGATACACCAGCTCCCATGACACAGCTGCGGCGTCAGGGAGCGACTCCCTGACGCGCGACATCGTCCACTCAGCGACGGCGAGATGTTGCGCGGCGTATGCTCCGCCCTCGCCCCAGTCGATGTCCCGTGCGCCGGAGCGCTCGGCATCGGCGGTGGGGATGCTGTGCGTAGAGAAGAGAATCTGAATATCGGCTGCGGCGATTCCCTGAGCAAGGAACCCTTCGATTGCCTCACGCACACCCGACTCGAACGCGGCGACAAAACCGGGGTGGTCGTAGAACGGACGAATCTTGTCGATCGTCACCGTATCGGCAAGCCCGGTCTCCTCGAGCGTGCGTGCGTAGTCTTCGCGATACTGGCGACAGCTAGAGAAAGAGCTGTAAGCGCTCGTCGAGAACGCGAGCAGCGTGTTGTGCCCATTCGCCGATGCTTCGGTCACGGCCTCTTCGAGGTAAGGACCCCAGTTGCGGTTGCCCCAGTAGACAGGCAGGTCGATGCCGCGTTCGGCAAGCGCTGCCTCCAGCGCGACCTTTAGCACGCGGTTTTGCGCGTTGATCGGGCTTACACCACCGAAATGACGGTAGTGATGGGCGACCTCTTCTAGCCGCTCATCGGGGATTCCTCGTCCGCGGGTCACATTTCGAAGGAACGGGATGACGTCGTCCTGTCCTTCTGGACCGCCGAAGCTGGCTAGGAGCACGGCGTCATAGGCAACAGGTGTTGTCACAAATGGCGCGCCACCTGCAGCGGCGGGTGAGGCATAGGAGACGGGATTCGGCGCAGTTGCGGTCACCCCTCCATCTTTACACCTCGCGAGAGTAGCAAGGCGCTCACGCTGGCGTAGGCTGTCATGGTTGCCGCAGGCGCCAACTGCGCCATCCCCCGGTAACGTCCCCTCACCCCTGGGAGTACAGCTGTGCCTGGAGAGAACCTCACCCGTATCGAAGCGCAAGAGCGCCGCGACGTCATAGACACTCAGTCATACGAAGTCGCCCTCGATCTGACAAAAGGTGCCGAAGTCTTCGGCTCCCGCAGCGTGGTGCACTTCACCGCGACTCCTGAGGGCTTCACTTTCATCGACCTCATCGCCCACGAGGTCCGCGAGATCTCACTCAATGGCGAGCAGCTTGATCCGAGCGAGGTTTTTGCAGACTCGCGCATCGCGCTGAGCAATCTGCAGGCTGAGAACGTGCTCGTGGTCGACGCCGACTGCCTGTACACGAACACCGGAGAAGGTCTGCACCGGTTTGTCGACCCTGTCGACGACGAGGTCTATCTCTATTCGCAATTCGAGGTGCCGGACTCTCGCCGGGTTTTTGCTGTGTTCGAGCAGCCAGACCTCAAAGCCACATTCCAGTTCACCATCACCGCTCCGGCGGCATGGAAAGTCGTTTCCAACTCCCCCACGCCAGAGCCGATCGTGCACGACGACGAGGTCACAGCGACCTGGGGTTTCGAGCCCACCCCACGGATCTCTTCGTACATCACGGCGCTCGTCGCCGGACCATACGAATCGACCTTCTCGGAGCTCACGAGCGCTTCCGGACGCGTCGTCCCCCTCGGGGTCTACGGCCGCAAGAGCCTGTGGCAGCATCTCGACGCCGACTACATCTTCGACAAGACCCGCGAGGGATTCGCCTACTTCGAGTCGAAGTTCGGTGTCCCGTACCCGTTCGCCAAATACGACCAGCTCTTCGTTCCCGAGTTCAACGCGGGGGCGATGGAGAACGCCGGTGCTGTCACGTTTACAGAGACCTACGTCTTCCGCAGCAAGGTGACCGACGCTGTCAAGGAGCGCCGCGTCGTCACGATCCTGCACGAGCTTGCGCACATGTGGTTCGGCGACCTCGTCACGATGAAGTGGTGGAACGACCTTTGGCTCAACGAGTCGTTCGCCGAGTGGGCATCGACCATCGCCACCGCCGAGGCCACGGAGTGGACAGAGGCGTGGACCACGTTCAACGCCATGGAGAAGACCTGGGCGTACCGCCAGGATCAGCTTCCCTCGACGCATCCGATCGTTGCCGAAATCAATGACCTTGAAGACGTACAGGTCAACTTCGACGGCATCACCTACGCCAAGGGCGGTTCCGTCCTCAAGCAGCTGGCGGCCTGGGTCGGCATCGAAGCGTTTTTCGCCGGCGTCTCGCAGTACTTCCAGAAGCACTCCTGGGGCAACACCGAACTGAGCGATCTGCTCTCAGAGCTCGAGGCCACCAGCGGACGCGACCTGAGCACCTGGTCGAAGAAGTGGCTGGAAACAGCGGGTGTCAACACGCTTGAGCCCGTCATCGCGGAAGACAATGACGGCAAGATCTCGCGCTTTGCCATCACGCAAACAGCGCCAGCTGACTATCCGACGATCCGGCCGCACCGGCTGGGGATCGGCTTCTACACGCTCAGCGGCGGTTCGCTTACCCGTTCGCACTACCTCGAAGTTGACGTCGACGGCGATCGCACCGAAGTACCTGAGCTGCACGGCCTCGCCCGCCCCGACCTCGTGCTCCTGAATGACAACGACCTCGCTTACGCGAAGATTCGCCTCGATGATCGCTCGCTGGAGACGGCGATCGCTCACCTTGCAGACATTCACGACCCGCTGGCTCGCTCGTTGGTGTGGGGTGCAGCGTGGGATCAGACGCGCGATGCCGAAACCGGTGCATCGGAATACCTCGACCTCGTCCTGCGCAACATCGGTCGCGAAACCGAGTCGACGACGGTTCGCACCACGCTCGCGCAGTTGCGCACGGCGGCGACGCTGTACGTTGCTCCCGCTGAGAGGGAAGCAGCGCGGCTCAAGATCGCTGACGGGCTGTGGGCTCTCGCTGAGTCGGCCACCCCTGGTAGCGACAGCCAACTGCAGTTCGTCACCTCGTTCGCGAATGCTCTGGTTACTCCAGAACACGCGGGGATCGTTGGCCGCCTGCGCTCAGGAGAAGAGACGCTCCCCGGGCTTGAGGTCGATGCCGACCTCAACTGGCAACTCCTGGTCGGCCTTGCCACAATCGGTGCCACGGATGTTGCGACCATCAACGCGGCGCTCGCTGCCGACAACACGGCGAAGGGCGCCGAGTTCGCAGCTCAGGCTCGTGCCTCCCTCCCCGACCTTGCTTCCAAGAAGGCGGCATGGGACTCGCTCATCGAGCGTGACGATGCCCCCAACACGATCCTTCGCTCTGCCGCCCTCGGGTTCACGCACCCCGCAGGAGCGTCGGTACTGAGCGAATTCGTGCCGGCATACTTCGACATGCTGTTGCCGGTATGGGAGACGCGTACCTATCAGATCGCGCAGTACCTCGTTGTTGGACTCTTCCCGACCGCGCTCGCCGACATCGCGCTCCGCGATGCAACTCGCGCGTGGCTCGCGGAGAACAAAGAAGCGTCCCCCGCGTTGCGGCGACTCGTGCTGGAGAACCTCTCCGGTGTCGAGCGCGCTCTCGTAGCCCAGGCTCGCGACGCCGACACCGACGACTGAGCTCGACGACTGAGCTTCACAAAACGGAGATCATCTGCGCGTCATAGGCGTGTCGCCCTGCGACATGCCTATGACACCGCAGGTGGTCTCCGTTTTTGTCGGGAGATTTATCCAGCCCACGCAGATTCCGGATCACTAGTATCAGGATGATGATGCTCCCTTCCGCAACAACACCGCCAGCCGACATTGGCGACCTTCCTGCGTGGTGGGCCAGCACCTGGACGAATGTCTCGGCCTTCTTGATCGAGGCCGGCCAGAACGCGCTGTCGATCGCTCTGATCATCATCGCCTGCATCGTGATCGGACTCCTGCTTCGCGTCGTTATTCGACGCGTCGTGCACCGCATCGTGGATCGCGCGAAGACGAAGGCCTCCGTCGAAGACACACAGGCGCTGGAGCGCTCGCCTCTGGCGGACATGAGACTGGTGCAGCGCACCCGCACACTGGGCACCATTTTGCAGAACATCGTCAACGTGATGCTGGTGGTCATTGCTTTCATCCTCATTGTGCAGGCCTTGGCTCCCGATCTTCTCGGCTCGCTGACACTGCTTACAGCGGCAGTTGGCGCTGGACTTGGTTTCGGGGCGCAGAACATCGTCAAAGACGTCTTGAACGGGATGTTTCTTGTCGCCGAGGATCAGATCGGCATCGGCGATGTCGTCGATCTGGGGCTCGCCAGCGGCGTTGTTGAGTACGTCAGCGTGCGCATCACCCAGGTACGAGACGTCAATGGCACTCTCTGGTACGTCCGCAACGGTGAAGTCACCCGTATCGGAAATATGTCGCAGGGCTGGGCCCGATCCATCATCGACATTGGCGTGCCTGTCGACTCCGACCTTCAGCAGGTCGAGCACATCATGCTGGACACCGCCCAAGAGCTGGCGAAAGACCCGAAGTGGCGCACCCGCATCATCGACACACCGGAGCTTTGGGGGCTCGAGTCCGTCGACGGCGATGCGCTCGTCGTACGCATCGTGATCAAGGCGCGCGCAAACGCGAAGGACGACGTCGCTCAGGAGTTGCGTCGCCGGTTGCGGAGCGCACTGCTGGAGAATGAGATCGGCGTTCCGCGGATGGTCGATGTTGTCCCGACCGGGCTAGACGGAGCACGTCGCGTGCGAGGTGCCAACCCGCCCAAAACGCGACCGAACGCTGTCACAGGTGTGCCGGCAGTTCCCGCACGCGGGATTTGGCGCCGCAAGAAGTCGACAGATGAGGGGAATCCAGAGCAGTGAGCTTCTACGATGAAATTGGCGGGCACGACACATTCGCGAAGATCGCGTCGGTGTTCTACCGAGAGGTCGCGCTCGACCCCGTAATGAAGCCGATGTACCCGGAAGAGGATCTCGGACCTGCAGAAGACAGACTCCGGATGTTCTTGGAGCAGTACTGGGGTGGGCCAACGACCTACGGTGAAACTCGCGGGCACCCCCGGTTGCGGATGCGCCACATGCCGTTCCACATTGATCCGGATGCACGCGATCGGTGGCTGCGGCATATGCGGATGGCCGTTGATGAAGCGCAGCTGTCGCCGTTGCACGAGGCGACTCTGTGGGACTACCTCGAACGAGCCGCGCATGCCATGGTGAACACGATGGAGTCATCAGGAATTGGGGCTGCTCCCGGTGGACGCCCCACGCTGGAAACCCGATCACGTCAACAAGCACAACCGGGTCAACAAGCACAACCGGGTCAACAAGCACAATCACGTCAGGATTCAACGGAGACCTCATGACGACTAAGCCCCTGTCCACAGATGTTTTGGTGATCGGGTGGGGGCTGTCTGGCCTGGTCGCCGCCGCAGAGGCACTCGATGCGGGCAAGCGCGTCGTGCTGGTTGACCAAGAGCCGAGAACAAACCTCGGCGGGCAGGCATGGTGGTCTTTCGGAGGGCTCTTTCTGATCGACTCACCGGAGCAACGCCGTCTGGGGATCAAGGACTCGCTCGAAATTGCGACCGAAGACTGGTTCGGGAGCGCAGGGTTCGACCGCCCTGAAGATGAGTGGCCGCGAAAGTGGGCAGAGGCGTACCTCCAGTTCGCCGCTTCGGAGAAGAGGTCATGGCTCCGACAGCGCGGCGTCCGTTTCTTTCCCGTCGTCGGGTGGGCTGAGCGGGGTGGCTACGGCGCGATCGGCCCTGGCAACTCTGTCCCCCGCTTCCACATCACCTGGGGAACGGGCCCAGGCATCGTTGCTCCGTTCGCCGCGGCAGTAGAACAGGGTGAGCGCGAAGGCCGTCTTACTGTTCTCCCACGCCATCGCGTGTCGGAGTTGGTGATGACAGATGGAACGGTGTCTGGCGCACGCGGAAGCGTGCTGCGTTCGAGTGGCGCTCGCCGCGGCGCACCGACATCGCGTGAGGTCATCGAAGATTTTGAGGTCTTTGCCGGTGCCACCGTCGTATCTTCCGGTGGCATAGGAGGCAACCACGACCTCGTCCGCGCTGCATGGCCGGAACGCTTGGGCACTCCCCCGAATCACATGCTCACCGGAGTGCCCGCCTACGTCGACGGCTCGATGCACGGAGTCAGCGAGACCGCCGGCGCGCGATTGATCAACAGTGACCGGATGTGGCACTACGTCGAAGGCATCGCGAACTGGGACCCGGTGTGGCCATCGCATGGCATCCGCATCTTGCCCGGCCCCTCATCACTCTGGCTTGATGCGACAGGCACCCGGCTTCCCACCCCGCTCTTCCCAGGGTTCGACACCCTCGGTACGCTCGCGCACCTTCGAACGACCGGCCACGACCACTCGTGGTTCGTGACTTCACGCCAGATTGTCGAGAAAGAGTTCGCGCTGTCTGGCAGCGAGCAAAACCCCGACCTGACGGGACGCGACATTGGGCTGCTACTTCGGTCGCGCCTCGCCAAGGGCCCCACTGGACCGGTGCAGTCATTCCTCGACGAAGGTGCAGATTTTATCGTCGAGAACGATCTCGACTCTTTGCTGGAGCAGATGCAGCGGCACCCAGGCGGCGATGTGCTCGACATCGCCAACGTACGTCGCGAGATTGTGGCTCGCGACAACGCAATGACCAACGATTTTTCCAAAGACGCGCAGATCGGAATGCTGCGGTCGATGCGAAGCTACCGTGGCGACAAACTGATCCGCACCGCCGCACCGCATCGGCTTCAGGACCCTGCTGCGGGGCCGCTGATCGCCGTCAAGCTACACGTGCTCACACGTAAATCTCTTGGCGGGATCAATACCGACCTCGATGGTCGCGCGCTCGATACTCAAGGATTGCCGATTCCCGGGCTTTACGCGGCTGGAGAGGCCAGTGGGTTCGGCGGTGGCGGTGTACATGGATATCGAGCGCTAGAGGGCACCTTCCTCGGAGGCTGCCTCTTTTCTGGTCGCGCTGCGGGACGCGCCGCTGCCGGGTTCGTTAGCTAACGCTAGACCCGAGTTTCTTCTGCTGAGCCAATGCACGTTCGCGCATCGCCAGGAACAGCGGGAAGGCGAAGGCGACGGCGACCGATGGCATCAACACGATGTACAGCCACAGCCACTTCATGCCCGCACGGCGCCCCTCCACCACAATAAATATGGCCGCACAGACCATGATGACCACCACGTCCCCCACCAGTGACAAGACAGATGGGCCGCTACCCAGCCAGTCCCCCAGGTAGTCGCGACCAGCGGCGATCGAGATGATGTTGTACGTCCACGTGACGATAAGACCGGCAATCGCCAGCGTGAGATACGTGAGGGCAAGCGGCGTCCAGCGCTTCATGACTGCACCGCCACAACGGACTCAGCCCGAGCCGCACGTGCACCGATCACGAGGATGGTGGTGGAGGCGATGATGCCGCTCGCGACGATCAGCCACCCAGCCACGAGGAAAATGCCGGCAGGTTGAACGATTGATTGCCCGGAGAGCGCCTGGAAAGTCACGACGAGGAGCGTAGCAGCAAAGACGGCTGCCGCAACGACCATCAACTGCAGCCGAGTTTTATCGAGTGAAAGTGCCGACCACTTCCGCCCGAGTGAGTTCAGCAAGATTGCAAGCAGAGGAAGCAACTGCAAGGCGTGCATCCCAATGAAGTGCGGAATGCGGAGGTCGCCAGCAAC
This sequence comes from Microbacterium sp. NPDC076768, assembly GCF_040687205.1. Lineage (NCBI taxonomy): Bacteria > Bacillati > Actinomycetota > Actinomycetes > Micrococcales > Microbacteriaceae > Microbacterium > Microbacterium sp. NPDC076768. The sequence continues at coordinate 715,355 of NZ_JBFBMU010000002.1, read as the reverse complement.
CGTGCTCCACCCGAGCACCGGAAGCTGCGGGCCGCCGTCTGCAAGCCCGACAGTGTGCGCGCCGACAACGCCTTCGAAGTTAGAAACCTGAGTACCAGAGGGGCCCGTCATCAGGTATGCGAGCCCGAGACCGACAAGGCCGAGCACTGCTCCGGCACGAAGCGCGAAAGTCAACGACCGGGTGGGCAGCTTCATAAACATGAGGGCGATGGTGGTGACGAACGTGCACACGTACAACACGGTGATCGATATCGCCATGATTGCCCACACCGCTGTTGCGAACGGGCTAGACACATTGAAGTGACTCGTCGTTCCGGCAGCAGCCGCACCGACAATCGCCGTCTGCTCGATGATCAGTGCAACAGCCATGATCGTTCCCGCTGTATGGGCGATCTTCTGCCAGCGAGGCAGGTGAGCGATCAACCATGCCCAGGTAACTGTGTAAAGCAGAATCGAAACGGAGAACTTCAGCGGCTTCGCCCAAGCGGCTGCCTCTGTGATCTCACGAGGATCGAAGATCAACCCGATGATGCACACGATGGTCAACGGGACCATCAAGGCGGCAACAGCCATAAGTGGCCGATGCCAGGCATACATTCGGGCAAGTGCTGACGGCTCAGTGGATTTCATCATGTATCGATAGTAGCACTATCGATAGCCTAACTATCCAATTGGGTGTGACTCAGCCTGCGTGGCCCGTTCCCCGCACGCTTGTGAGACCAGACGCGACAGGACCACGAGCAAGCACATGCCCACGACTAAACGCCAGCCTGGTCCACCTTCCCGACCGCGACACTGCAACCTGCTCTTGCCCGGAGATGAACCCCATCGCGTCGGCAGCGAACGCTACTCCTCGCGGCAGTCCAGCCAGATCCTCGTCCGGCTCTCCCCATATGGAGGCACGCAATGCGCGCACTGCTTCTTCCCCTGAGCCGGGAGCCGCACCTCGGGCAACGGCGGAGATGCCCCATTGGGCACGTTGAGCGATGACGGATGCATCCAGAGTTGCCTCAGCAGCCCAACCGCCCCTGGGCGGCGCGACACCTGCCCACGCGGGAGAAAGCCCTGTCTCCGGAAGAGTGAGCCGGTGCGCCTCATCCGTCGCCTCTAGCTGATCGATAACGATGTCGCACTCGAGCTCGGCATCTGCACGCACGATCCGCATCGCCAGGATGGTCGGCGTCTGATCGAAGAGGCCCTGTGGTGCGAGTGCCGCAGTGGTGAGAGCGAGCACTCCCCCTGCGGCCTGCAGCCTGACGCCTTCATCGGTGATCCTGGTCGCGCGGCCCACGAACGTGAGCACGTCTTTGGCAGTCTCGGAGTCGGCGAGAAGAAGGGGATGGGGCACGCGCTCTAAACTATCAACGGAGCGGCGTCCGCGGTCGCAGAGAGGAATCCATGAGCGCGAATACCCACGCCATCCAGACCGTCGAGCGACTACTTGAGGTGCTCGACCTCGATGCAACGCAGGCCCGCACGACCGAAGACATCTTCACCGGCTCTTCGCATCCCATGCCAACCGGACGAATCTATGGTGGCCAGGTCCTCGCGCAAGCTCTTCTCGCGGCAGAGCGCACTCTCCCGGAAGACCGCGGCGTGCACTCAATGCACGGCTATTTTCTTCGACCTGGGGATGCGAGTCAGGGCATCACGATCGCTGTTGATCGAATCCACGACGGTCGTTCCTTTTCTACGCGTCGTACGCAGGCATACCAAAATGGTGTCCCCATCTTCTCGATGATCGCGTCTTTCCAAGACGAAGACCCCGGCGTTGAGCATGCAGCACCGATGCCGGAAGGAATCCCGGCGCCAGAAGACCTCGAGCCGGATGAGGCGCGCGTGACCGGTCTGCCGGAGGGCGCTCTGCGGATGCTGAGCGATCGCGCAGCCGATATTCGCCACGTGGATTCTCCGCTATACCTGCCGACAGCAGATGATCGCATCGCGCGTCAGGCCGTGTGGATGCGCCTGCGCGCTCCTCTCCCCGATGATCAGCGCCTGCACAGAGCAGCACTCGCCTACCTCAGCGACATGACCATTCAAGAGTCGATCCTGCGCGCACACGGGGCGTATTGGGCATTGCCTGGACTGAAGGTCGCGAGCCTCGACCATGCGATGTGGTGGCATCGACCGGCACGTGTAGACGAGTGGCTCCTCTACGTGCAGGAATCTCCGAATGCGCGCGGCGGGCGCGGCCTCGCCACTGGGCGCATCTATTCTCGCGAGGGCTCGCTTGTGGCGAGCGTCGCTCAGGAGATCATGATCCGCGTTCCCGAAGAGGAATCCGCCTGACAGCGACCCCATCAGGGAGCAACTGCTTAGCGGTGGGCGTACTCGATTGATGGCCCGACGTGTGGCTCCCACGCGTCACGCATCTCTTGCGTGAGCCGGGTTGGGCGCCCCGTGGCCGCATCGACGAGCACGATGATCGCCGTCGAGCGCGCGTAGATCTGGCGTGGCTCTGCGGCGGGGTCGTTGTGAACCTCGTAGCAGACCTCAACACTTGACCCACCGAGCTTGCCGAACCACATCTGCACTTCTAGCGGGCGACGCTGATAGGGCACAGGCGCCAAGTACTCGATCTCTTGTCGTGCGATGAGGGTGAGTACCCCCTCGGCGATTCCCGAGTCGAGCACGGCGGTAGCCGGCGCTTCTTCGCCGGGTCCCGCCCGCCAGAACGCGCGCACTCTGGCCTCTTCGAGCAGTTTCAGCATCGAGGTGTTGTTGACGTGATTGAACGCGTCCAGATCTCCCCAGCGAAGGTGGATGGGGATGTGCAGCCGAGTACCAGGCACTACAGACTCCGACTCGTCAGTCGCGCGTCAGCTTGCGGTGCGTTGACCGGTGCGGCTTCGCCGCATCTGCTCCGAGGCGCTCGATCTTGTTCTCTTCGTAAGCCTCGAAGTTTCCCTCGAACCAGTACCACTTGTCTGGCTGCTCGTCGGTACCTTCGTACGCCAGAATGTGCGTTGCGATGCGGTCAAGGAACCACCGGTCGTGAGTGATGACCACGGCGCAGCCGGGGAACTCGAGAAGCGCGTTCTCCAAAGAACTCAGTGTCTCGACGTCAAGGTCGTTTGTGGGCTCATCGAGGAGCAGCAGGTTGCCGCCCTCTTTCAGAGTCAGGGCAAGGTTGAGGCGGTTTCTCTCACCACCGGAGAGCACACCGGCCTTCTTTTGCTGATCGGGTCCCTTGAAGCCGAACTTCGATACGTAAGCGCGAGACGGAATCTCGGTTTTGCCCACGGTGATGTAGTCCAGGCCGTCAGAGACAACTTCCCACAGCGACTTGTTGGGATCGATGTTGGAGCGAGACTGGTCGACGTAGCTGATCTTGACGGTCTCACCGATCTTCAAATCTCCGCCGTCGAGAGGCTCGAGGCCCACGATTGTCTTAAACAACGTGGTCTTTCCGACACCGTTCGGGCCGATAACGCCGACGATGCCGTTGGGCGGCAGGCTGAAGCTCAAGCCATCGATCAACGAACGGCCGTCGAATCCCTTTTGCAGCTTCTTGGCCTCGATGACGACGCTTCCAAGACGCGGACCCGCAGGAATCTGAATCTCTTCGAAGTCGAGCTTCCTGGTGCGTTCTGCCTCGGATGCCATCTCCTCGTAGCGAGCGAGACGCGCCTTCGACTTCGTCTGACGTCCCTTGGCACTGGAGCGAACCCACTCCAGCTCTTCCTTGAGCCGCTTGGCGAGTTTGGCATCTTTCTTGCCCTGAACTTCGAGTCGCTCGCCCTTCTTCTCCAAGTAGGTCGAGTAGTTACCCTCGTAGCCGATCAGGCGGCCGCGGTCCACCTCGGCGATCCACTCCGCAACGTGATCGAGGAAGTACCGGTCGTGAGTGATCGCGATAACGGCACCCTTGTAGGCCTGAAGGTGTTGCTCCAGCCACAGCACGCTCTCGGCGTCGAGGTGGTTAGTCGGCTCATCGAGAAGCAGAAGGTCAGGCTTCTGAAGCAGAAGCTTTGCCAAGGCCACACGGCGCTTCTCTCCACCGGAAAGCGGCGCGATCGCTGCGTCTCCCGGCGGGGTACGCAGCGCGTCCATGGCCTGGTCGAGCTGGGAATCGAGGTCCCAGCCGTCTGCCGCGTCGATTTCTTCCTGTAGCGTCCCCATCTCGGCGAGGAGCGCGTCGAAATCTGCGTCAGGATCGGCCATCAACGCCGAGATCTCGTTGAAGCGGTCAAGCTTCGCCTTGATTGCGATCCCTTCTTGGACGTTCTCCAAGACGGTCTTCGACTCGTCGAGTTCTGGCTCCTGCATCAAGATGCCGACGGTAAAGCCTGGAGAGAGCTTCGCCTCACCGTTGGAGGGGGTGTCCATCCCTGCCATGATCTTGAGAATCGTCGACTTACCGGCACCGTTAGGTCCCACCATGCCGATCTTTGCCCCGGGAAGAAACGCCATGGTGACGTCGTCGAGGATGAGCTTCTCGCCCACTGCCTTACGCGCACGAACCATCGAGTAGATGTACTCAGCCACCGAAAACCGCTCCTTCTGTTGGCGTCGAAGATCGACACTCCAGCCTACCGGCCTGAGGCCGAATCACCAGTCGATCGATCGCGTGACGCCGACAAGACAGCGTCCTTCTGCGAGTTGCGGCATCACTGCGGTCACAACCTGACCGGTTGACGGTCCCACCTGACCAACGAGACACTCGCTCTCGCCCCAGCGGACCGAGAACTGGATGCTCTCTGCAGGATTGCCGACAGTTGAAAGATCTTGAGTGACCTGCATCGCCGCTTTATCGAACCCCGCGCCGACGAGAGCGTCTATATACGCGCGCCCTGCACCTCGCTCAGCTGTCGCCCACACTTCTTCGGCAATCGCCGTGAAAACAGGAAGATTGTCTTCCGCTGTGCCATCGGGAACCAAGCGGGGAGACTCAGGAACGGTTGCCCCTTCTTCTGCAGAAACTGTGGGCGAGGGTGACGCGGACAAACCTGGCTCCTGGGCACACCCCGCAAGCAGGAGGACTGCAGCAAACGCGGCGACGAAGCACGTAGCGCGCGTCTGCGGGAAAACTGATCGACGAAGCACGCCCCGAGTCTACGTTGACGGCATGAGCGGGGTGCGCGCGGGGCCTCAAATGTCGGGGGTGGGTAATACCGTCAGACCAGGAAGGAGCTTCTATGTCTGACAGCCTGACCACGGTGCCAGAGGTACCTCTGGCACCGCCACAGATCAGCTCGGCTCGTGAGCATCTGGTGCGCGCGGCCCACCATCTCTGGCGCGTCCAAGACCGCAGAAACCACGTCCTCGGACATCTCCGCATCGTGGCAGACCCGCTGGGGCTCCGTTATCGCGCCGAGCGTCTGCACCTGGCTACCGGAGGTTTCCGAGTAGTCGGAGAGTTCTGGGATCCAGACGATGCGGTCGCCGTGCTGCGCTCGTCTTAAGTGCCCCCGGCAGGATTCGAACCTGCGACCAAGAGATTAGAAGGCTCCTGCTCTATCCCCTGAGCTACGGAGGCGCACCCTTCTACCGTACAACGGTCGGCTACCTATTCTCGAAGCACGCTCCGGCCGGCAATGTCAGACCCGTCGATAGGATGGCGGCATGGTATCTGCGTCCGAAAACGATCGTCTCGTATGGATCGACTGCGAGATGACGGGACTCGATCTTACGGTCGACGAGCTTGTCGAGATCGCCGTCGTCATCACTGACTTCGAATTGAACCCCATCGATCCGGGCTTTCAGGTGGTGATTCGTCCCAGTGAAGCTGCGCTTGAGCACATGAACGATTTCGTGACCAAGATGCACGAGACCTCTGGTCTGATCAACGAGATCCCCGACGGTGTCTCCCTAGAAGAGGCAGAGGCGCAGACACTCGCGTACATCAAGCGCTTTGTGCCGCTGGAGCGCAAGGCTCCCCTCGCCGGCAATACGATCGGCACCGACAGAATGTTCCTCGCGAAGTACATGTCGCAGGTAGATCAGTGGCTGCACTACCGGAACGTTGACGTCTCCAGCATCAAAGAACTTTCGAGACGCTGGTACCCGCGTGTCTTCTTCCAGGCGCCCGCAAAGGACGGCGGGCACCGCGCTCTTGCCGACATTCTGGAGTCAATCAGGGAGTTGCGGTACTACCGCGAGGCTGTCTTCGTCGACGAACCAGGACCCTCCAGTGACGAAGCGCGGGAGATTGCAGCCCGCACCGTGTCCGAGTTCACTCCGAACATGTAATACACTCGTATGGTTGCCTGCTCCGGTGGGCACATGGTGGGTATAGCTCAGCTGGTAGAGCGCTGGCTTGTGGTGCCGGATGTCGCGGGTTCAAGTCCCGTTACTCACCCTCGTAAAGAAGGCCTGAATCCTCGGATTCAGGCCTTCTTTGTTCTATCGCGATGGCGCAGTCTCTATCGCGCCGCGCCCTAGACTTGCGTGGTGTCACTAGCGGTCTGGTTCTCTCTTCTCACGGCGTCTGTCGTGATCAGCTTCACTCCAGGCGCCGGAGCGATCAACACCATGTCGAACGCCATGAACCAAGGATGGCGACGCTCCATTTGGGGCATCATCGGACAACAGATCGCTCTGGTCGTTCATGTTGCTGTCGTCGCTGCCGGCGTCGGGCTCCTGGTTTCACAATCCGAGTTCCTGTTCAACGGGATTCGGTATGCCGGCGCCGCCTACCTCGTGTTCCTCGGGGTCCGGCTGATTCTCACGAAGCCCGTGGTTATCGTCGACGACGCCCCCGTACCGATCGACTCCCGCGAAAGCCACTGGTCGATGATCCGTCGGGGATTCTGGGTGAACATTCTCAATCCCAAAGCGATCGTGTTCTTTTTAGCCTTCATTCCGCAGTTCGTGCGTCTCGATGAGCCGCCGCTGCCCCAATATCTCTCACTTCTGGCCACCGTGATCGTCGTGGATGTCGCCGTAATGTGGGGATTTTTTGCCGCCGCCGCGAGGCCATTTCGTCGTCTCACGAGAACAACGAGCGGCCAGCGCGTGCTCAATACAGTCTTTGGTTCGCTGTTCATACTCGTCGCTGCGATCCTCGTCCTGCTCCATTGAGAGCATGCGCCTCTAGGCTGGAGGGGATGGACATAGACGCCGCAGCCTTCGAAGAACTTGTGATCGACGAGCTCGATCGACTCCCCGATGACATGGTCGCGGGGTTAGAAAACGTGGTGTTCGTGGTGGAAGACCGCCCAGAAGACGGCAGCCTAGATCTGCTCGGGCTCTACGACGGGCTCGCACTGCCAGAACGCACGCAGTACGGCATGGGGGAACTCCCCGACCGCATCGTCGTTTATCGCGAGCCCCACCTGGCGCAGTGCGAGTCATTGGAAGAGCTTCGGGATGAGATCCACACCACCCTTGTGCATGAGATCGCTCACTTCTACGGCATAGACGACCGCCAACTCCACGAATTGGGCTGGGCATGAGCGCGTCCACGAGCCTGCCGGAACTCGACGAAGCAACCGACCTGCAGGCCGCTCCGCTGGAACCATGGCAAGTAGTGGTGTGGAACGACCCCGTTAATCTCATGAGCTATGTGGTGCGAGTGTTCCGCACCTACTTCGGGTACTCCATCGACCGCGCGACGACGCTGATGCAGGCAGTGCACCACGAAGGTCATGCGGTTGTTGCCACCGGCCCGCGCGAGACCATGGAGGTACACGCGCAAGCGATGCACGACTACGGTCTGTGGGCGACAGTCAGGAAGGCACCATGAATCCTGCTCCCCCCATCATCACCGTGATCACCGCCATTGAGGAATATCACCTTGCGCAACTGGTTGATGATTTCATCGACCTCATCGACACCTCGCGCAGCGACGAAGATCCGGCCATTGAGCGCCTGACCCCGACCCCCTACCCCCAGGACGTCGCATCCGCCGTGGAGTTCGCAGAGAGCACGCGCGATGATCTCCTTGACCGAAGGCTTGCAGACGCTCGTCGCATGCGTTCCGGCTTGGGCAGTTTTGATGCAGAATTCTCGCCGGCAAATGAAGCAGAGGCACTCATCTCGCGCGAGCTCGCAGTGCCTGCAGAAGACATCGACAGCTGGCTACGCACGCTCACCGCGATCCGCCTTGTCGTCGCCACGAGACTTGGAATCACCACCGAGGACGACTCGCCCCCATACGCTCGCCACGAAGTGTACGACTGGCTGGGCTATCGTTTGGAATTGCTGATCGAGGCAGCCGACGATGCGGGTGCGGGACTCGGCGACTAAGGAACCTCTACCACTCGGGTAGCGAGCGCGCGCGGATTGTCTCGCTCGACGTGAAGACGCTCCTGCAAAGCCCAGCGATCCCAGTGCGGACGGTACGTGTCGCCGTCGCGCGCCAGCGCACGGTTCTTGCGCGACGACTCCCCCGCCTCCACCCAGATCCGGATATCGGCGAGCCCTGCTGTCGAGGGGCGAAGAATTCCACTGCCTTCGACGATCACGCCAAGGGCCGGGTCGACAGCATGACTCTCTGCCTCCGCTTGCGCATCCCAGTCCCACCGCCGCCAGGTACCGAGGTAGCCGCGACCGTGCGGACGCAGAACCCATTCACGAGCCCGTTCGGCGCCGTCATCGAGCCCATCCCATCCGGGGTAAAGCGAATCGAGGGCGACGAGTTGTACATGACCGCGTACCGGCCAGCGCCGCACCAACAGCGCAGCAAGCGAAGACTTGCCTGCACCGCTACATCCATCGATCAACACCACCGGATTAACAGCGGCGAGTTCACGGATGTCTTGTTCAATCGACGCCGCAGCACGCTCGAGCGCTACTGCGACGGGATCGTCACTTCTTGAGGGCACGAATAACGCGCGTGAGTACTCGTCCTGCTACCCAGACGAAGGGCACTGCGACAACGACCAGCGTGACGATGTTCGGCTCGAAGCGCAGACCTTCTTCGCGCCGCACATAGACACCGACAGGAACCGAAATGCCCCCGCCTCCGCCACCCTCTGCGCCCTCGCCGCTCCCGCCACCGAAGCCTGCGTAGGTGAAGGCGACCGGCGTAATGCTCACGCCATCGACGTCTTGCGGCTCTCCGTACGCGCTCTTCACGCCGAAGGACGCTGCTTGCTTTCCAAGTTCTAGTGCAATGTTCGGCATGCTCCCACGCTAGCCGAGGAATGGTCAGCGCGTACGACTATTCTTGCCCGTGATCTTTCGGATGCTGTGCGGCGCCTCGACCATCTCCTCGGCCGATGTGACGGGCACGACTGATCGTTGCGCTGCCAAAGCGGGCCATGGCTTCATCGACCGCTCCTTCGACCTTTCGCCAGCCTTCATCGTCATCCCAGAGACCAAGCCCGCCCCCACCCGCAGGGCGGAGATTTTCTGCGCGAACGCCGACAAGGCGCACGGGGTCCCGTCGATCGATCTGCTCAAAGAGTGCTTGAGCTGCTTCTCCAATGCGTTGCCCGACCGCGGTGGGCTCACTCAATGTTTGCGATCGATTGACGGTGCGAAAGTCGTCAAAACGAATCTTGATCGCCACCGTCGACGTTTCCCACTCTGCACGTCGCAGCCTCGATGCCACTCTGTCCGCTAGTCGCAAGAGCTCGGCGCGCAGGAACGGCCGGTCGAGTATGTCTTCCTCAAACGTCTCTTCGTGACCGACGCTCTTCTCGACGCGTTCCGTGTTGATCGTGCGTGGATCTATCCCGAGAGCGAGCTCGGTGAGCCGCGCAGCCAGCGCACCACCCACCGCGCGCTCAAGGCTTTCGCGCGAAGAAGAGCGTACGTCCTGGACCGTGCGAATTCCGCGCGCTTCTAGCGCCTCTGACGCCTTGGGACCGACACCCCAGAGAGCTCGGACCGAACGCGGAGCGAGAAAGTCGAGTGTGTCTTTCTCTGCCACCACAAGCATCCCGTCTGGCTTTGCGATCGTGGATGCCATCTTCGCGACATGCTTTGTGGCCGCCACGCCCACGCTGCAGGTGATGCCCACCTCTTTCAAGACGCGGGCTCGGATCAGCTCCGCGATTCGGGCGGGACTCCCCCAGAGCCTGCGCACCCCCTGCACGTCGAGAAATGCCTCATCGACAGACAGAGGTTCCACTAGTGGCGTGAACGACTCGAAGATCGCCATCACCTGTCGAGAAACCTCGTGATAGCGGTGAAAATGCGGAGGAACGACGCGCGCCGTCGGGCACAATCTCAGGGCGTGCGAAACCGGCATCGCAGCGCGAACGCCATACTTTCGCGCCTCGTAAGAAGCCGTCGAGACGACCGATCGACCATCTCTCGTGCCGATGATCAGCGGGAGTCCCCGCAGACTGGGGTCGTCTAACACCTCGACAGCCGCATAGAACGCGTCCATATCGACATGCAAGATACGCGTGCCGGTATCGACAGCGTCGGCAGCGGAGACAATGCGTCCTCTGCCGTCACCGTGTCCCATAGAACCATTCTCCCCCGGGCCTCAGACATAAGGCCCGGGGCAACGCGCTACTGCGCAGCGCGTTCGAGAATCAGCTCACGCACTCGTGCGGCGTCGGCTTGGCCCTTCATCGCCTTCATGACCGCACCAATCACGGCACCGGCAGCTTGCACCTTGCCGTCTTTGATCTTCGCCATTACATCGGGCTGAGCGGCAAGCGCCTCGTCGATTGCAGCAATCAGCGCGCCGTCATCGGAGACCACAGCAAGACCACGAGCATCAACGACCTCTTGAGGCGTGCCCTCGCCGGCGATCACGCCTTCCAGCACCTGGCGGGCCAGCTTGTCTGTGAGCGTTCCCTCGTCGACGAGCAGTTGCAGAGCGGCGACGTTCTCGGGCGTCACGAGTTCGGTGACATCCCGTTCCTGGTTGTTCGCGATCCGGCTAATCTCGCCCGTCCACCACTTGCGCGCCGTTGCGGGGGCAGCACCTGCCGCAATCGTGGCTTCTACAACCTCAAGCAGACCACCGTTGCGTACATCCTGGAACTCAAGATCGGTGAAACCCCACTCGGTCATCAACCGGCGACGGCGAGCAACTGGCTGCTCTGGAAGCGCGGCGCGCAGTTCTTCGATGAGCTCGGCAGCGGGCTCGACCGGAAGCAGATCGGGCTCAGGGAAGTACCGGTAGTCATCGGCATCCGACTTCGGCCGGCCGGGCGACGTCGTTCCGGTGTCTTCGTGCCAGTGCCGGGTTTCCTGGGTGATCGTGCCACCATCGGCGAGAATCTGGGCCTGACGTTGGATCTCGTACCGCACTGCCCGCTCGACCGAACGCATTGAGTTGACGTTCTTGGTCTCAGTACGTGTGCCCAGTTTCTCCTGATCACGCGGTCGGAGAGAGACGTTGGCATCGCAACGAAGGTTCCCGCGTTCCAGCCGTGCCTCCGAGATTCCCAGACCGCGCACGATGTCCCTAATGGCCTGCACGTACGCCTTAGCTACCTCGGGAGCGCGGTGATCTGTACCGAAGATCGTCTTGGTGACGATCTCGACCAGAGGAACACCAGCGCGGTTGTAGTCGACGAGAGAGTATTCAGCTCCCTGGATGCGACCGGTCGCTCCGCCCATGTGGGTGAGTTTGCCCGCATCCTCTTCCATGTGCGCGCGCTCGATCGGGATCGTGATGAGCGTTCCGTCTTCCAGTTCAACCTCGACGGAGCCCTCGTATGCGATTGGCTCGTCGAACTGAGAGATCTGGTAGTTCTTGCCCAGGTCGGGGTAGAAGTAGTTCTTGCGCGCAAACCGGCTCGACGCAGCGATCGAACAGCCGAGCGCGAGTCCCAGGCTGATCGACGAGCGGATGGCGGTCTCGTTCACCACAGGAAGAGAACCGGGAAGGCCGAGGTCAACCGGAGCGATGAGTGTGTTCGGTTCCGCGGCGTGAAAAGCCTCGTTCGCCGGGTTGGGCGCGTCCGAGAACATCTTCGTGTTGGTGTTGAGTTCGACGTGCACTTCGAATCCCAAAACGGGTTCGAAGATCTCGAGCGCCTTGTCGAAATCCATAAGCTTGGCGGCGGCCATCAGCGGTTCCCTCCTGCGAGCTGCGGTGCACGAGTCAGCAACGGCGCACCCCACGAGTCAACAAGCAATGTTTCCAGCGCTGCCCCGACACGGTAGAGGCGAGCATCTTCTCGTGCGGGAGCGAGGAACTGGATACCGACGGGGAGTCCGTCATCATCCGAGAGACCGCTGGGGATAGAGATGCCTGGCACGCCAGCGAGGTTGGCCGGGATCGTCGTGATGTCGTTGAGGTACATCTGCAACGGATCATCGATCTTTTCGCCGAGCTTGAAGGCGGTGGTCGGAGCCGACGGCGTAGCGATCACATCGACCTCGGCGAATGCATTCGCGAAGTCTTGCTGAATGAGGGTACGCACCTTTTGCGCGCTGCCGTAGTACGCGTCGTAATAGCCAGCAGAGAGAGCGTAAGTACCGAGGACAATTCGGCGCTTGACCTCGTCACCGAAGCCTGCGGCTCTGGTCGCGGACATCACGTCTTCTACCGTGGGGTTGCCGTCAGGCGTCACCCGAAGCCCGAAACGCACAGAGTCGAACTTCGCCAGGTTGCTCGATGCTTCCGCCGGAAGAATGAGGTAATAGGCGGCCACACCGTACTCGAAGTGCGGAGCGTCGATCTCCACGATCTCTGCCCCGTGCGCCTGCATCATCGACAGCGCGCTGCGGAAAGACGAGGCGACGCCCGGCTGGAATCCGCTATCTGGCAGTTCGCGGATCACACCGACCCTGAGCCCCTTGAGCACGTCTCCCCGCGCACCCTCACGTGCGGCCGCTGCAAAAGAAGGCCACTGGTCGGAAAGCGACGTGGAGTCTTTCGGGTCATGCCCGCCGATGGCGTCATGCAACAGTCCAGAGTCAAGAACAGTCCGCGAAACGGGGCCGACCTGGTCGAGGCTCGATGCAAGCGCGATCGCTCCGTATCGGCTTACGGCTCCGTAGGTCGGCTTCACACCGACGGTTCCTGTGACGTGCGCCGGCTGACGGATGGACCCACCCGTGTCAGAACCGAGAGCTAGTGGAGCTTCGAAAGCGGCAACCGCAGCTGCTGAGCCGCCACCGGATCCCCCGGGGATGCGATCGAGATCCCAGGGATTGTGCGTGGGCCCATATGCCGAGTGCTCAGTGGAGGAGCCCATGGCGAACTCGTCCATGTTGGTTTTACCCAGCGGGATCATTCCTGCCGCACGCGAGCGAGCAACCACTGTCGCGTCGTACGGTGAGCGGTAGCCCTCCAGGATGCGCGAGCCGCTCGTGGTCGGCTGGTCTGTGGTGGCGAGGACGTCTTTGATCGCCAGCGGCACGCCAGAGAGCGGACCGAGGTCTTCACCGGCAGCACGCCGTGCGTCGATCTCGGCAGCGGCCGCGATCGCTCCCTCGTTCACATGCAGGAATGCATGGACATCTCCATCGACGGCAGCAATGCGGTCGAGGTGCGCCTGTGTTGCTTCGACGCTCGAGATCTCCCGCGAGGCAAGTTTCGCGGCAAGCTCCGACGCGTCGAGACGGATGATGTCGCTCACTGCTCTTCTCCCAGGATCGCGGTCACGCGGAAGCGACCGTCTGCGGCGTCAGGAGCGTTCTGCAGCACCTGCTCATGCGTCAGCGTCTGACCGACCACATCGGGGCGGAAGACGTTGGTCAACGGAATCGGATGGCTCGTGGCTGCAATGTCTGAGGTCGCGACCTCAGACACTTTCGCAATGTTGTCGACGATCGCGTCAAGCTGGCCCGTGAGCCGCGACACCTCGTCATCGTTCAACTGGATGCGTGCAAGCACACCGAGATGGCGTACGAGTTCAGGGGTGATTTCAGACACTCCCCCAGTCTAGTTGGCGCGCCTCGAACTCCCGCGCTCTCTGCTCGACCGCGCATATGCTGGGCGTGTGAGCACGTTCGAGCCCCCTCGCCCATGGATCGCCAGCTACGCGACGGGAGTTCCCGAAGACCTTCCGCCCGTCGAGGGTTCGCTGGTCGATATCGTCGCAACCTCTGCGCGGGACTATCCAGATGCCCCCGCGCTGGAGTTTTTCGGCCAGGAAACTACCTATGCCGAACTACAGCGCGCCATCGACCGTGCCGCTACGGGTCTTCGCGACCTGGGTGTGCGGGCGGGCGACCCCGTCGCGATCGTGCTGCCCAACTGTCCACAACACATCGTGGCGTTCTACGCGGTGCTCAGACTCGGCGCCGTCGTGGTGGAGCACAACCCGCTCTACACCCCGAGGGAACTGCGCAAGCAGTTCGAGGATCACGGTGCGACGCACGCGATCGTCTGGAACAAGGTCGTCGCGACCGTCCAGGACTTCCCCGCTGACCTCGCGGTCACGAACCTCATTTCCGTCGATGTGACTCGTGCCATGCCCGCACTCACCCGCTTCGCTCTGCGGTTGCCTGTCGCCAAGGCGCGCAAGTCGCGTGATGCCCTGACCGCGAAGGTGCGCGGCACCGTCAAATGGGAAACGTTGCTTGCTGCGACGCCGCTGCCCGCATCGCACCCCCAACCGGGCACGAACGATCTCGCGATCATCCAGTACACCTCCGGCACAACGGGGACCCCGAAGGGCGCTTCCCTCACGCACGGCAATCTGTTGGCGAACGCCGCCCAAGCACGGGTATGGGTGCCATCGATCCAGCGGGGAACCGGAAGCGTCGTTTATGCGGTGTTGCCGATGTTCCACGCATACGGGCTCACGCTGTGTCTCACCTTCGCGATGTCGATGGGAGCCAGACTCGTACTCTTCCCCAAATTCGACCCCGACTTGGTGCTCGATGTCATGAAGAAACGACCAGCAACGTTCCTTCCCCTCGTCCCACCGATCGCCGATCGTTTGTTGGCGTCTGCAAAGAGCAAGGGAGTTTCGCTCGATGGCGTTGAAGTTGCGATCTCCGGAGCTATGGCCTTGCCACACGAACTCGTTGTTCCCTTCGAAGAGGCAACCAACGGCTATCTGGTCGAGGGCTACGGTCTGAGCGAGTGCTCTCCTGTGCTGATCGCCAACCCCGTGGCAGCCAACCGCGTGCCTGGGAGCGTCGGGTTGCCTCTCCCCGGCACAGAGTGCCGCGTGATCGACCCGGAAAACCCGCGGAACGACGTGCCTGCGGGTTCCGCTGGCGAACTTGTCGTGCGCGGACCACAAGTTTTCTCTGGCTACTACGGCAAGCCGGAAGAGACGGAAGCAGTCTTCGTTGACGGCTGGTACCGCACCGGCGACATCGTGACAATCGACGAAGCCGGCTTTGTCCGCGTCGTCGACCGCATTAAAGAACTCATCATCACTGGTGGCTTCAACGTGGCGCCGACCGAGGTCGAGCATGCCTTGCGCCAGCACCCCCAGGTGGTCGATGCCGCGGTCGTGGGAATGCCCAGTGAGCACTCGGGCGAAGACGTCGTGGCCGCAATCGTGGTCGACGCAGGAAGCGATGTCGACGTGAAAGCCATTCGCGAGTTCACCCGCGGAATCCTCACCCCCTACAAAGTTCCTCGCCGTATCTACATCGTGGACGAGCTCCCGAAGTCGCTCATCGGAAAGGTGCTTCGACGGCAGGTGAAAGAGACCCTCACCACGCTCACGACGACTCGCTGAGGACGTCCTCACAGACACGGCACGCCATTGCGCGCTACCCTTGGGAAGTGACCCCTGAAGATGCAGTGCTGACCGACGCCCCCGAGGACTCCCCCGCTACCCCCGGATTCGAGGAGCTCGGGATCACCGGGCCCGTCCTCAAAGCCATTAAAGATCTCGGCTATGAGACCCCGTCGCCCATCCAGGCGGCCACCATTCCTACCCTCCTTGCCGGCCGCGATGTCGTCGGTATGGCGCAGACAGGTACAGGTAAGACCGCGGCTTTCGCGTTGCCAGTGCTCGAACGTCTCGACATTTCGCAGAAGACCCCGCAGGCTCTCGTCCTCGCGCCTACCCGTGAGCTGGCGCTCCAGGTGTGCGAGGCCTTCGAGTCCTACGCGTCCAAGATGAAGGGCGTGCACGTGCTTCCCGTGTACGGCGGGCAGGGCTACGGCGTTCAGCTGTCGGCGTTGCGCCGAGGCGTTCACGTGATCGTCGGTACGCCAGGTCGAATCATGGACCACCTGGCCAAGGGCACGCTCGACCTTTCCCAGCTGCAGTACCTCGTGCTCGACGAAGCAGACGAGATGCTGAAGATGGGCTTCGCAGAAGACGTCGAGCAAATTCTGGCTCAGACTCCGGAAGAGAAGCAGGTTGCCCTGTTCTCCGCCACCATGCCGCCGACGATCCGTCGCCTCGCGCAGAAGTACCTGCGCGAACCGGAAGAGATCAGCATCAAGTCGAAGACGGCGACCGGTACCAACATCACGCAGCGCTATCTGATCGTCTCGTACGCGCAGAAGGTCGATGCCCTCACGCGCATCCTCGAAGTAGAGAACTTCGACGGAATGATCGTCTTCGTCCGCACGAAGAACGAGACAGAGACGCTCGCCGAGAAGTTGCGCGCCCGCGGATACTCAGCCACCGCCATCAATGGCGACGTCCCGCAGGTGCAGCGCGAGCGCAGCGTCAATCAGCTCAAGGACGGCAAGCTCGACATCCTGGTAGCCACTGACGTGGCAGCCCGCGGTCTCGACGTCGAGCGGATCAGCCACGTCGTCAACTTCGACATCCCGACCGATACAGAGTCCTATGTGCACCGCATCGGCCGCACCGGTCGGGCGGGGCGCTCTGGCGACGCGATCAGCTTCATCACCCCTCGTGAGCGCTACCTGCTCAAGCACATCGAGAAGGCAACGCGTCAGCAGCCCACTCAGATGCAGCTTCCCAGCACCGAAGATGTGAACACCACTCGGTTGAACCGCTTCGATGATGCGATCACGACCGCGTTGTCGGAGACAGGGCGTATCGAAGCCTTCCGCGACATCGTGGCTCACTACGTGCGTCATCACGATGTGCCTGAGGCAGACGTCGCTGCGGCCCTCGCCGTGGTGGCGCAGGGCGACAAGCCGTTGCTCCTCGACCCCGCCAACGACCCCCTCACCAGGGCTGTGGAGTCAGACAATCGTCCGCCGCGCGAGCGCGCGGGACGCGAGTCGCGAGAGCCACGCACCGAGCGCCGCGGGCGCGGCGACTACACCGCGTACCGGATTGAGGTCGGTCGTCGTCACAAGGTAGAGCCTCGGCAGATCGTCGGAGCCCTCGCGAACGAGGGCGGCTTGGGCCGTGATGACTTCGGTGCGATCAACATTCGCCCCGATTTCTCGACCGTGGAGCTTCCGTCGAACCTCGATCCAGCAGTGCTCAACAAGCTCAGCGACACGCGCATTTCGGGTCGTCTGATCGAGATCAAGCCGGACCGCGGACCCGGTGCACGCCGCAGTGGTCCCCGCGAAAACCGCGATGGCGGCAACCGCGGCGATCGTTTCGAACGTCGTGACCGCGACGAGCGTCCCGCGCGCGACAGCCGCGAAGAGAAGCCGTTCCGTAAGCCGCGTCACAAGAGCTGACACGAGGACTCGCGCGCGCAGGCGGATTTATCCGCTTGCGCGCGCGAGTCTCGCGGCCACGTCAATCAGTGGCTCTGGTCGCATCAGAAGCGCTCTTTGCTCAGGATGGTCGATGAGATGCCTGATCAACCGATGCGCTCCGGCGACGGTCGGCGCCCAGTAACCACCCACATGGTGACGGCTCAGCGGCACTGAATAGGGCTCACCATCGATCGTGAGCGTGACCAAGCCATCCTCTGGATCCGCTCCCAGGTCGGCTGAGAGAGTGGCTGCAGACAGCGCTCCCAGTAGCACAGTGCTCAGAAGGCCAGGCAACCGAAACCGCGTCGTTGGCACGTCGAGCGCGATCTCTGTCACGTCCGACCACGCAATGATGTCGCGGCTTTCGGCGCCGTCACGAATGATCACCGCCTCAGGGGTGAGGCGCAAGTGGTGCCGCCCCGGGTCGCCGACTGCCAGAGCATTCGGAACGACGATCAGCGGGCCATATCTCTTCATGTCTCGTCAGGTGCGGGAGCGAGCGCGTCAGGACCCTGCGTCACAAGAATGTGAAACTGGGCAGCATCGAGGATGCGCACGCCCAGGTCTTCGGCTTTTGCAAGTTTGGACCCTGCTCCGGGGCCTGCAGCGACGAAGTCGGTTTTCTTCGAAACGCTCGAGGCCGCCTTGCCTCCTGCGTTGATGATCGCTTCTTGCGCGCCATCTCTCGTGTAACCCTCGAGCGATCCAGTGGCGACGACCGTGAGCCCTTCCAGCACTCCGCCAGCGGCCGCAGCTGCTCCTGGGCCGGGGTGACCTGGAGTCGACCACTGCACCCCGGCGTCGGCCCACCGTTGCACGATCTCTTGGTGCCAGTCGACATCGAACCAGGCGAGAAGTGAATCGGCGATGATCCCCCCGACACCTTCTACGGCGGCCAACTCATCCCGTGTCGCCGTACGGATGGCATCCAGCGACCCGAACCACTGAGCGAGAGCCCTGGCGGCGACCGGCCCGACGTGACGGATGTTGAGGGAGACGAGCAGACGCCACAGGTCTTTTTTCTTCGCCTTCTCTAGCTCCGCCAGCAGGGTGAGCGCCTGCGACGACGGCTGCGGGCCCTCCAACCCCGACTTCTTTTCCGCCGTGGTCGGGTGTCGACGAAACGGTGCGCGACGTTTTGCGGCGCCCTCATCGTCTTCCTTCGGCAGACCAGTCTCGGCATCTCGCACATACAGTTCGATAGGCACGAGCTCGTCTATGGTGAGCGCAAACAGCCCGGCTTCGGTTTCTAGCGGCGGGATTGCAGGTGATGTTGGTTGCGTCAGTGCCGCGGCAGTCACCTCACCCAGCGCCTCGACGTCGAGCGCCCCGCGGGAACCGATGTGCTCCACGCGTCCTCGCACCTGAGCGGGACACGATCGCGCGTTCGGGCACCGAAGGTCGATATCTCCTTCTTTCATCGCGCGCAACGGTGTGCCGCACTCCGGGCACTCGACGGGCATCACGAACTCGCGCTCACTGCCGTCACGCTTTTCGACGACCGGGCCCAGCACCTCCGGAATGACGTCTCCTGCTTTGCGCAACACCACGGTGTCGCCAATCAATACGCCTTTGGCCTTGACCACGTCTTTGTTGTGCAAAGTCGCCTGTCGCACGACGGACCCAGCAACGTGCGCTGGCGCCATCACCGCGAAGGGCGTGGCCCGGCCAGTGCGGCCGACGGAGACCACAATGTCGAGGAGTATGGTCTGGACCTCTTCTGGCGGATACTTGTAGGCAATCGCCCAGCGTGGAGCACGGCTGGTCGCGCCAAGCTCATCGTGCAGCTCGAGCTCATCGACTTTTACGACGATGCCGTCGAGTTCGTGCTCGATATCGTGCCGATGCTCTCCGAAGTGCTCGACAAAATCGACGACCTCATCGATTGCCGTACACACTTTGGTGTGCGGGCTGGTGGGTAGCCCCCACTGCGCCAGCAAATCGTAGACCTCACTCTGGGCAGCGACCGGTGGGTTGGTCCATGCTCCGATACCGTGCACATACAGCGCGAGCGATTCGATGCGCAGGAGTCCTGCTTCGAGCTCGAGACCGTTCTTCTTGTCGATCTGCTGGCGAAGTCCGCCGCTGGCTGCGTTTCGAGGGTTCGCGAAAGACGGGAAGCGACGCGCAGCCGCCGTCTTTGCCTTCTCTTCGTCAAACGCCTTCTTTGTTCCGCCACGGGAGTTCCAACGCTCAAACGCGTCGGTGTACGCGCGATCGCGAAAAGCCGCTTGTGCGGCATTGAGACGTTCGAACGCTGCAACGGGAATGAACACCTCACCGCGAATCTCAACGATGTCTGGATGCCCTGCTCCGCTCAGCTTTGGTGGGATAGAGCTCAGGCGGAGCGCATTCTCTGTGACGATTTCACCGACGCGGCCATCTCCTCTGGTGGCGGCAGAGGTGAGAACCCCATTTTCGTAGCGCAGGTTGATGGCCAGCCCATCGATTTTCAGTTCGGTGAGCCAGGCGATATCGCGACCGGCGGCGGCCTTGGTCTTCGCCGCCCACTCGCGCAGCTCCTCGACCGAGAAGACGTTATCGAGGCTAAGCATCCGCTCTGCGTGCTCGATTGTGTCGAGGTCTGTCGCTTCGGCTGCTCCGACCATTTGGGTAGGCGAATCTTGACGCTGAAGCTCGGGATGCAACCGTTCGAGCTCTTCTAAACGGTGCATCCAGCCGTCGTAAGTCTCGTCGTCCACTACCGAGGTGTCTCGGCCGTAGTACGCCTCTTTAGCCGCGAGGATACGACTGGTCAGCTCTTCCGCTTCAGTTCTGGCATCTTCCAGCGAGATAGTCTCTGGCACTTAGCCAGTCTACGAGTGGGCGCCGACAACGAGGTGAGGCTAAGCGCCGACCGGTACCGCCGAAACAGTCGTGTCGATCGTGAACTGTCCGAGCACCCGCGTCCCGACATAGAGCACGGCCGTCTGCCCAGGCGCCACACCATCCAAAGCAACCTCCGGCGTGACATGAACCCCTGCGTCGGAAACAACCGCGTACGCGGCGACAGGTTCGCTGTGCGCGCGAATCTGCACGTGGCAGTCGAAAGAAGACTCTGTCGGCGCGGCGCCAGCCCAGCTGAACCGCTCCCCCGAGATTTCAGCGATAGCGAGCGCTTCTTTCGGCCCCACCACTACCGTGTTCGAGACGGGGCGGACTTCCAACACGAAGCGAGGCTTCCCATCTGCGGCAGGAGTCCCGAGCTTTAGGCCACGACGCTGTCCGACAGTGAACGCATGAGCGCCCTCGTGCGAACCGACGATCTCGCCGTCTCGGTCCACAATCTCGCCTGTCGCTGTGCCCACCTTCTCTGCGAGCCAACCGCGTGTATCTCCGTCTGGAATGAAACAGATGTCGTGGCTGTCCGGCTTCTTCGCAACGCTCAAACCGCGTGCTTCCGCCTCTGCCCGCACGATTGCCTTCGAGGGCGTCGTCCCCAGCGGAAAATACGTGTGTGCCAGCTGTTCCGCCGTCAATACGCCCAAAACGTAGGATTGATCCTTCGCATTGTCCGAAGCGCGGTGGAGCTCCAACCCCTCTGGGCCATCGATCAGCGTCGCGTAGTGCCCTGTGCAGACGGCGTCGAAGCCCAGCTCGATCGCGCGCTCCAAGAGCGCCGCGAACTTAATTTTCTCATTGCAGCGCATACACGGGTTTGGCGTGCGACCAGCCTGGTACTCGGAGATGAAGTCTTCGATGACATCGTCCCTGAACCGCTCAGAGAAGTCCCACACATAGAAGGGGATGCCCAGCAGATCGGAAGCTCGGCGAGCGTCAAGGGCGTCTTCCACCGTGCAGCACCCGCGGCTCCCTGTGCGCAGCGTTCCGCCAGCGCGAGAGAGCGCGAGGTGCACACCCACCACGTCGTGCCCGGCCTCGACGGCTCTCGCGGCCGCCACGGCGGAGTCGACGCCGCCACTCATCGCTGCAAGAATCCGCATGTGAATAGTCTACGAGAGCGCGCCTGAACTGGCGCCGGATGCACGCGCATAGGCATCGGCGATCGTCGCAAGAACGGCGTCCACATCTGCGTCTGTCGATGTGCGACCCAACGAGAAGCGAAGCACGCTGCGCGCATCTCTTTCGGGGCGCCCCATCGCCATCACGACATGTGAAGCCTCGGCAACTCCCGCCTGACACGCAGACCCCGTGGATGCAGCGACACCAGCAATATCAAGAAGAAAGAGCAGGCTCTCCCCCACTGCGCCGGGGAACAGCAGTTGTGCGTTGCCAGGAAGACGCCGCTGCGGGTCACCGAGCAACTCCGCGGAGGGCACTGCGCTTTGGATACCCGCGATCAGACGATCTCTCATCGCCGTGAGTCTCGCCGCTTCCTGCACCCGCTCAACCTCTGCCAGCTCGAGAGCAGTAGCGAAGGCCGCAGCACCAGCGACGTCTTGACTGCCTGCGCGCAGTCCGCGTTGCTGGGACCCTCCGCGCAACATCGCGGTCAGTCTCGCTGAGCGAGCCACGACGAGAGCACCAATGCCCACGGGCGCACCGATCTTGTGGCCAGCGATACTCATGCCCACCAGCCCTTCCCCCACCGGCGCATCACCCCGCAGGGTCCGAAACGACAGCGGGACATGACCCACCGCTGCGACTGCGTCTAGGTGCAACGCCACGTTGGCAGCGGCGGCAGCGGATGCCAGTGCGAACGCATCGTTCACCGTTCCCGCCTCGTTGTTCGCAAGGAGCGATGTCGCAAGGGCAGCACCAGGAAGGTGCGCTGCAAATTGCGCCGGCAAGACTCTGGCCTCTGGCGTCACCGCCACGCTCCGCAGTTCGGCCCCGTCTTCAACGAGAGCAGCGACGGTATCCATCGTCGCGTGATGCTCGGCATCGGGCATCACAATCGCTTGCGTGCCTTCTGGCCGCGCACGCCAGAGTCCCTGAATGGCGAGGTTGATGGACTCGGTACCACCCGAGGTGAAAACGATCTCGATGGGGTCAGCGTCCAGCACGGCCGCCGCGCGCTCGCGCGCTTCCTCCAGCACACGTCGTGCATCTTGTCCTGCGCCGTGGGTCGACGAGGCATTGCCTACCGTGTGCGTGGCAGCCAGCCACGCGTCGCGCGCTTCGGGGCGCAGCGGCGTCGTGGCCGCATGATCGAGGTAGTGCCGCATCCTTCGATTCTCTCGCGAAACGGGCGTTATGGCGCGCCCGCGGGTGAAACCGAGTACGACCTGACATGAGACTGCAACACTTCGCGCCTAGTGTGTACTCATGCCCGCGTCCCAAGACCTCATCATGCCCGGCGGCTCTGCCCTCGACAATCTTGGCGTTCGTCTTCACGACGGCGTCGGTACTTTGCGTGTCTGGTCTCAGAACGCCTCCAGCGTCGAACTCGTCATCTTCGACGCAACTGACCTCGATTGGGCGATCGAAGAAGTCCACCTGGAGCGCCAGCCTGGCGGCATCTGGGAGGTAACAACAGACTTGCTTCAGCCGGGCGTTCGCTACGCCATCCGCGTCGACGGCCCCCACAGCACCGGCAACACTTTCAATTCCGAGAGCTTGCTGCTGGACCCCTACGCACGAGGTCTTGCGCAGGGCGACGGCTATGAAGAGTGGCGATCGGTCGTCATCGTCGATGGTTTTGACTGGGGCGACTCCCAGAAGCCCCGTGTGCCGCTCGACCGCACAGTGATCTACGAGGGTCACCTCAAGGGCCTCACCAAGCGTCACCCCGACGTGCCACCCGCACTACACGGCACCTATGCCGGGCTCGCGCACCCGGCCATGATCGAGCACTTCCGCTCGCTAGGAATCACAAGTGTCGAGCTGCTCCCTGTGCACGCCTTCGTTCCTGAGCCACGTCTGCTGGAGCGAGGTCTGACGAACTATTGGGGCTATAACACCCTCAACTTCTTCACCCCGCACACCGCCTACGCCACCGACGAGGCACGCAAGGCCGGACCAGAAGCGGTACTGGCTGAGTTCAAAGGCATGGTCAGGCTTCTGCATGAAGCAGGGCTCGAGGTAATTCTCGACGTCGTCTACAACCACACATCAGAGGAAGGCATCGGCGGTCCCCGTTCGAGCCTGCGCGGAATCGACAACGCACGTTACTACCGACAAGACGGCTCTGGCGTTTACGTCGACACCACGGGGTGCGGAAACACTCTGAACACAGCCACCGACGCTGGTGCACGACTCGTTCTGGACTCGTTGCGTTATTGGGCACAGGAAATGCAGATCGATGGCTTCCGCTTCGATCTCGCTACCGCGATCGCCCGCGACGAAGCACACACTTACACCCCGGAACACCCGTTGCTGACGGCGATCGCCAATGACCCGATCCTTGCCGACACAAAGCTCATCGCGGAGCCGTGGGATGTCGGTCTCGGTGGTTGGCAGACCGGAAACTTCCCCGCTGGATGGCATGAATGGAACGACCGCTACCGCGACCGCGTGCGCAACTTCTGGCTGAGTGACATCGACTATGCCCGCCGGGCATCGGCACCGGTAGGTATCGGTGGTTTTGCCACTCGTCTTGCCGGATCCTCGAACACGTTCAGCGAAGATCGAGGGCCGCTGGCCAGCGTCAACTTCGTAACGGCACACGACGGTTTCACCCTGCACGACCTCGTGTCATACGACCTCAAGCACAACGAGGCCAACGGCGAAGACAACCGCGACGGTGCAGACATGAACCGCTCGTTCAACCACGGCATCGAGGGTCCGACCGATAACCAGACCGTTCTTGCTGCCAGACGGAAGGCAATGCGGAATCTCCTCGGAACTCTGCTGCTGTCTGCCGGTATCCCGATGCTGACGGCGGGCGACGAGTTCGGCCGTACGCAGCGTGGCAACAACAACGCCTACGCGCAAGACTCGGCGCTGACCTGGATCGGCTGGGACTTTGAGCCCTGGCAGGAAGACCTGCGCGCACACGTTGCGCGATTGATCGAGCTACGCCATGAGAACCCCGCACTTCGTCCGAGTCGCTATGCACGCCTAGGCGAGCACATCCCCAACGCATCTGTCATGGACTGGTACGACCAAAATGGCGAGACCATGGAGTCGGAGCAGTGGACCGATTCCGGGAACAGAACTTTGCAGTACGTCGCGGCGTCCACCCCGGATACCGAAGAGTCCAACCGCATTCTGCTCATCGTGCACGGCACGGAGTCCCCCATCGACGTGCGCCTGCCCGTGGAGCTCGAGGGTGCTACCCGCTTCGTCTCCCTGTGGTCCAGTGCGCACGAGCAGCCATCGGACGATGAAGAGGTCTTCGCGCCTGGCGATGTACTTCCCGTTTCTGGAACCTCGATGAGGCTATTCCGCGTCGAATGACGACTGCTCCAGAAGAACTGGGCGGCGCGCTATCCGAGAACGGCTCGGCGCGGTACATTCGGGGGGTGGTTGCACGCGGTGGTACTCGGTCCTCGGCTTTCCGAAGCCCTACTCAGATCCCTATGCGTCAGGGAGGCGAAGCGGATACACCCGGTGCATTGCGCACCACCCGCATCCCGCTATTGGCAGCTACGCCCTGCGTACCTGGCGGCTTCGCACCGAAGTCGTTCGTCGGCGAGGTCGTACCGTTTAGCGTTGTCGCGTTCCGAGAAGGCCACGACATCATCGGGGTTCAGCTTCGCCTGACATCTCCTACTGGCGATGTGAGCCTGCACAGGCTGAGCGCCCGTGCTGATGGAACAGACACCTGGTCGACCAGCGTCGCTCTCGACGAAAAGGGAACATGGCAGTTCCGATTCGAAGCATTCTCTGATGATTTCGCCACGTGGGCGCATGCTGCTGAACTCAAAGTTGCGGCTGGCGTTGATGTGCCGGTGATGGGCGCTCTCGGTGCAGAAATTCTCACCCGTGCTGCGGCTGAGAAGGATCGTCCGGCGGCAGAACGCAAACGCCTTCTCGCTGATGCGGCAGCGCTCAATAACGGAGACGGCGAAACGACTCTCGCGCTGTCAACAGATCCAGAACTGGCGAAGATCTTCCACAACCGCCCCCTCATTACGTTGCACTCCGCCACGGCAGAGCATTCACTCAACGTCGAGCGAGTCGCTGCGGGCGTTGGATCCTGGTACGAATTCTTCCCTCGTTCAGAAGGCGCAAAACGTCGCAAGGATGGCAGTGTAAAAGGCGGCACCTTCCGCACCGCGATGAAGCGACTTCCTGAGGTCGCCGCAATGGGTTTTGACGTTGTCTACCTCGTGCCTGTGCACCCCATCGGTACGACAAACCGCAAGGGACGCAACAACACCCTCACCACGGAACCGGGTGACCCCGGCTCCCCCTACGCCATCGGCGCCCCCGAAGGCGGACACGATGCGATCCACCCAGACCTCGGAACCCCCCAGGATTTTCGTGCCTTCGTCCGCGCCGCTGAGAAGGAAGGTCTGGAAGTTGCGCTCGACTTAGCGCTACAGGCGTCGCCTGATCATCCGTGGGTCGACACTCATCCAGAGTGGTTTACGACTCTTCCTGACGGGACCATCGCGTACGCCGAGAACCCGCCAAAGAAGTACCAGGACATCTATCCGCTGAACTTCGACAATGATCCGGCGGGAATCTACGCCGAGATGCTGCGAGTTGTGCAGTACTGGGTCTCTCAAGGCGTCAAAATCTTCCGCGTTGACAACCCTCATACCAAGCCGCTGCAGTTCTGGGAGTGGCTGATCGCCACTGTGAACGCCGCTGACCCCGATGTCATCTTCCTTGCAGAGGCATTTACCCGCCCCGCCGTAATGCGTGCCCTCGCGGCAGTCGGCTTCCAGCAGAGCTACAGCTACTTCACGTGGCGAAACAGCAAGGCTGAGCTGGAAGAGTTTTTGACAACCGTTTCGCACGACACCGCGGACTACATGCGTCCCAATCTGTTCGTGAACACCCACGATATTTTGACCGAGTATCTCCAGTTCGGTGGACGAGCCGCATATCGGATTCGTGCCTGCATCGCCGCAACAGCAGGACCGATCTACGGTGTCTATGCCGGCTACGAGCTGTTCGAAAACGTCGCCCGCCCCGGCTCAGAAGAAAACATCGACAACGAGAAGTACGAATACAAGTTCCGCAATTGGAGAGAGGCGGAAGAGCAGGGTGACTCGCTTGCTCCGCTCCTTCGAGAACTCAATGCCATTCGCGCCGCTCACCCTGCTCTACGGCAGCTGCGAAACTTCTCAGCGCACTGGAGCGACGACGACGCGGTGCTCGTCTACAGCAAGCATCTCGCGGCACCGTTTACCGGCACCGGGACAGCCGACACAATCATCGTGGTCGCTAACGTCGACCCACACTCGGTGCGCGAGACGACGGTGCACCTCGACACGACTCAGTGGGGTATCCCCCTGGGCGACACGTTCGAAGTAGAAGATCTCCTCACCGGCGCGGTGTGGACATGGGGCGAGCACAACTACGTACGACTCGACGCTTTTGCCGAGCCAGTGCACATCCTGAAGGTGAAGGAACAGTCATGACCCACCAGGAAAACACCGCAAGATCCGTTGACTGGGAGGCAATCGCCTCATCCAGCCACCACGATCCGCACTCCTTGCTTGGCGCACATGCTTTCCAGAGCGCTGCTGATGGTGCCTCCACTGTCATTCGCGCCCGTCGCCCCCTCGCCACCGCGGTTTTTGCCGTCTTCGCCGACGGCACGAGGATCGAGATGGCTCACGTCGATCAGGGGATCTGGGAGATCCAGCACCCAGGCCCTCCCGTTCCGTATCGGCTCGCGACGACGTACTCAGGTCTCGACGAGGTCGTCACTGGTGACCCTTATCGGCACGCACCAACTCTGGGAGACCTCGATCTGCATTTGATCGCTGAGGGACGACACGAGCGTCTCTGGGAGTCTCTGGGCGCCCACCAACGCGTGCTCGCGGGCGAATCCGGTGTGTCATTCGCTGTGTGGGCTCCGAACGCCACCGCCGTGCGCGTCGTGGGAGATCACAACGACTGGAACGGCGAGAATCACGCGATGCGCTCGATGGGCGTCAGCGGCGTCTGGGAACTCTTCATCCCCGATCTTTCCGCTGGCACCCGCTACAAATATCAAATCCGCACCCGCGACGGCGATTGGATCCTGAAGGCAGACCCGATGGCGCTCGCCGCCGAGGTGCCTCCAGCGACAGCCTCCGTGGTGTCCTCATCCCGGTACACCTGGGGAGACGGAGCGTGGATGACCCGTCGCGCGGCAACACACGCCGTCGCACAGCCGCTGTCCGTGTATGAACTACATGTCGGTTCCTGGCGAGTAGGACTCAGCTACCGTGAACTCGCAGAACCGCTGATCCAGCACGTCACAGATGCTGGCTTTACGCACGTCGAGTTCATGCCGCTGGCAGAGCACCCCTTTGGGGGATCCTGGGGCTACCAGATCAGCGGCTACTACGCCCCGACAAGTCGGTTCGGCAGTCCGGATGATCTGCGGTATCTGATCGACAAGCTGCACCAGGCAGGTATCGGCGTCATCATGGACTGGGTACCAGGCCACTTCCCCAAAGATGCGTTCGCTCTCGCGCGATTCGACGGTCAGCCCCTCTATGAGCATCCAGATCCCCGACGTGGCGAGCACCAAGACTGGGGCACCCTCATCTTCGACTACGGTCGTGCAGAGGTACGAGGTTTTCTTGTCGCCAACGCGCTTTACTGGCTCAAGGAGTTTCACGTTGACGGGCTCCGGGTCGACGCCGTCGCCTCCATGCTCTATCTCGACTACTCCCGCGAGGCCGGTGAATGGGAGCCGAACATTCACGGAGGCAGGGAGAACCTGGAAGCCATCCGGTTCCTGCAAGAAGTGAACGCGACGGCGTACCGTCTGCACCCTGGCGTCATGATGATCGCTGAAGAGTCGACCAGTTTCCCTGGAGTCACCGCCCCCACAGACCACGGGGGTTTGGGGTTTGGGTTCAAGTGGAACATGGGCTGGATGAACGACTCTCTCCAGTACATCGAACGAGACCCGATGTACCGCGGTCATCACGAGGGCGAAATGACGTTCTCGTTCGTCTACGCGTTCGGTGAGAATTATCTGCTGCCGATCAGCCACGACGAGGTCGTGCACGGCAAAGGTAGCCTGCTCGCGAAAATGCCAGGAGATCACTGGCACAAGCTCGCTAACGTGCGCGCATACCTCGCGTACATGTGGGGTCACCCCGGCAAGAAGCTGCTGTTCATGGGCCAGGAGTTCGGGCAGCTTGCGGAGTGGTCAGAAGGTCGCGAGATTGACTGGTGGCTCCTTGATCAGCCGTCCCACGCACAGTTGCAGAGCTTCGTTGGAGCAATGAACCGCTCTTACCGTGCCCAGGCTCCGCTCTGGGAGCGCGATAACGACGCTTCTTCGTTCAGCCGCCTCGGTGCCCCCAACTGGGATCCAACCGTGATTGCCTTCGAGCGCAGAGATGCCCACGGAGGACACCTCGTGGTCATCAGTAACTTTGCCGGGGTCGAGCGCACCGGCCACACGCTCAACCTGCCCGTTGCCGGCGTCTGGGAAGAGGTGCTCAACACAGACGCCGCTGACTTCGGCGGACGTGGCTCGGGAAACATGGGGATGGTCATCGCCCATGCTGAGGACGGTAGCGAACCGCTAGCGACCGTAACTCTGCCCGCGCTTTCGACCCTGTGGCTGCGACACCAGCCCGACTCGCCACAGGCCTGACTCGCCACCAGTTTGACTACGCAAGTACCGGCTATGGCGAGGGTCAGAACAAGAGCGACGAGAGTCGATTGCGCGCTGCAACAACCCGCGGGTCGTCCACACCAATAAGCCCGAACATCTCTACGAGACGCTCTCTTACCGGAGTGCGCTGATCCGCAGGCAGCTGAGCAAAGAGGTCGAGAAGGCGTCCGAACGCGTCGTCTACATGTCCACCTGCGAGATCGAGGTCCGCAACGTTGAACTGTGCCTGCGTGTCAAGCGGTGCCTCGGCGGCGGCAGCTCGTGCTTGCTGCAAATCAAGCCCTTGGACCCTGTCAAGCAAACGCACCTGTCCCAAGCCAGCAAGCGCGTCCGCATCCCGTGGCGTCTCGGCGAGAATCTTCTCGTATGCACGAATCGCGGCCGCGTAGTCGCCGACCTCGATCGCAGCGAAAGCCTCGGCGTGTAGTGGTGAGAGTTCTGGCTCCGCAGGCTCAGCCTCCGTCGGTGCCTCCTCGGTCGCACCGGGAAGTGTGCCAGTGACGCCATTCTTTGCAGCCACTTGCAGCAACTGCTCGAAGACCTCGCGCACTTGCTGCTCCGGCACCGCACCGGTGAACATCGGCACGGGTTGCCCGGCAATCAACGCCACCACCATCGGAATGGACTGTGCACGGAAGCTCTGAGCGAGTTGCGGGTTCGCGTCGACATCGACCTTCGCAAGAAGCACACGACCGCCGAGCTCACGCGTGACCTTCTCGATGATCGGGCTCAACTGCTTACACGGGCCGCACCATTCAGCCCACAGATCGACAACGACCGGAACGGTGCGCGACAGCTCGAGAATCTGACCGAAAGTCTCGTCTGTCGCGTCGACGACGACATCGATATCGCCCGTGGGCGCCTGCTCTGCAGGGGAAGCCGGCCTGTTACGCAGGCTCGAGAGGTCGACGGCGCCGCGCATAGCGGCAGGAGAAATTTCAGTCACTTGATCACCTTCACAGACAAGAGGTCCTGGTGCACAGCCAGGAGCCTGATTTGTTCGGTCGATCCCTTTGCGGGTACCGAGAAGAACAGCTGGAACTCATACGTCGTTTCAACACCCTTGGCCGACTCAGTGACACCCGTAAGCGCCTTGGCATCGGCATTATCGCCAAAGCGGATCACGACGTCTGACGACGTCGGGGTGACGGACTCCGTGTCGGTCAGCGCCACAGCGACAATTGCCCCACTGTCAAGCGTCGTCATCGATACAGGCTCATCAGCGGTCGGCACCATATCGAAGGCAGCCTTCGTCGTCTCTGCGGCGCCCTTATCGGCGAGCCCCTGGACCACAGCTTGCCGACTCTCCGTGATCGACTTAGCGAGGTTCAATGCGAGGTCGTCGAACTGGTCGTAGAACTCACTCTTCTCGCCGCTATCGACCACGTCGGCAAACGTCGCGGCGAGATCGCCGGGGGCGATTTCCAAGAACGCAGAGTCCGCCGGCACAAGCGAGGTTCCTAGCCAGGGAGCTGCCACCTCAGGGAACACTGCGTCGGCAGACATCTCCGCGATGTTCGTGATCTTGTAGTTCGACCACGGGTCGGCCTGAGTCATTGTGAGAAGCACAGGTGGCACGGTCTCATCGCCGGTGCTCTTGGAAAGCATCAACACGGTGCGCGGCCACTCATCAACGGCTTCGGGAAGCACGACCTCAACATCATCGGTAGGGATGACCGATGGAACGGGGATCTCGCTGACCTCTGCGCGAAGCGCATAGTCGGTGGTCCGCGCAGCAAGAGCGGGACCCTCGAGACGTGTCGCCGCCAGGTCAAGGTCGAGTGCAGCGTCCGCTTCGGCAACCGTCTCCGAAAGGTTCATCAGAATTCGCTTCGCCTGCGCATCAGTGACAGCGGGCGGCTTCTGATTCTCCGGAGCGACCACTGTCGGACTCGGAGACGGAGAAGGGCTCGCCTCGCCGAGCTGAGGCCAAGAGTCTGCCGAACACCCGGCCGCGAGCAACGCCGTAAGACCCAGCGCAGGGATCACCAGCAGCCGACGACGGCGAGAAACCTGAGCAGCGCGCATCGAGGTCTGACCGCGAGGTTCGTCCTTTTCATCCACGATTTCAGCGTCTTCCACCTCAGGCTGCACAGGTTCTACCTCAGCGCGCCCAGGTTCAGAGGTCTCGATAGCTTCACGCTCTCGCGCTGGCAGCGCTGAGATGTCGATGGGCTGTGTCACGGGAAGCGGCCCTGGACCCTTGCGTCGCGGTCCGCGACCTCGACGCTGGTGACGAATCCCGAGCACGTAGAGCACGAGTCCGATGAACAAGACGATTCCACCGGTGACCAGCAGCGGACCGGCCCACGGGGTCGAGTTATCCAGCGGCCACGACACGACGATGTCGTCAGGGGCATTGGCTGTTCCGTCATAAGCGATCAGCAAGCTGGTGCCTTCAGGGAGCTGCATGTTGTCGGCGATGAGCCGGTCCTTTTCGATGAACGAGTCAAGCCAAAGGTCCGAGCCCCGAGGGTTACGCCCTGCGGGCTCTTCAGTCGCCTCATCACTTTCGGTTGCGGTGTCATCGCCTGCCGCATCGTCGGTTGTCGTGGCGGCGATCCGATCGACCATGAAGCCGCCCTCGTCATCGAGAACAACCTGGTTGTAGTCAGAGTCAGCGAGCCACGCTTCTAGGTCTGCCGTGCGCCCAAAGCTGCCGAAGATCTCGCCTTCGCCGCGCACGATAAGCGTTTGGGCACCAGGATTCGTGCGAAGAACTTCACCGTCAATCACCACAAACGGTGCGGGATCGTCGATCGCGACTTGGGCACTTTGGGAATCTGGTCCCTGAAAAATGGTGCGCTGGGCAATGCCTGCCCCGATCAACACCGCGGCCAGCACAAAGGCCACGACGGCCCATACGAAACGCACGAATAGTCTCCTCACGCGTCGCCGACATCTGCCGACGAGGCAACACTCGACGTTTCAGCCTAGCGAAATCAGCTGTGTGTTGCCCACGAGCACCCGTAGTGAGCGCTGTTCCGGCACGGCGTCGATGCAAGAACACCGCGTCTGGGTAGCCTTGCTCCATCTGTCTCAAGGAGTCCATACATGAAGATCCATAATCCCTTCCGCACCGCCCTGGTGGCGACGCTCGGTGTGGGACTAGGAATCCTGCTGATCGACAGTGTCGAGACGCTCTCGACGGTCTTGCTCTACCTCGGTACTGCTCTGTTCCTCAGCCTCGGACTTGATCCTCTTGTGTCGTTCCTCGAGCGCCGTCGCCTGCCCCGCTGGCTCGCCGTGCTCATCACGATTCTCGCGGTGCTGGCGGTGTTCGGCGGGATTGTGCTGATCGTTCTCCCGGTTCTCGTCGATCAGATCTCTCAGCTGATCGCTCAGATCTCGGCAATCGTCTCGCGTGGCAACCTGATCCCCGATATCAAAGACTGGATGCAGGTCACCTTCCCGAATCTACTCGTTGACGATGTCTTCACCTACGTCACCGAATGGCTCACTACGAACTTGACCGATATCGGCGGATCGATCGGGCAAGGGGTGCTTGTCGCTAGCGGCGCGGTACTGAGTGGACTTTTTGGTGCCTTCATCGTCTTGATCCTGACGATCTACCTCACCGCGTCGACTCCCTCACTCAAGCGTGCGGTCTACCAGCTGGC
Source organism: Microbacterium sp. NPDC076768 (assembly GCF_040687205.1). Lineage (NCBI taxonomy): Bacteria > Bacillati > Actinomycetota > Actinomycetes > Micrococcales > Microbacteriaceae > Microbacterium > Microbacterium sp. NPDC076768. Next base: position 682,669 of record NZ_JBFBMU010000002.1, on the reverse strand, counting down.
ACCTGCTTCTAAGCGCGACCGCTTCATCGACCTCTCAGAACAGATCGCCGATTCGGTGGGCTATTACGTGATGGGGCAGGTATCGCAGGGTGTTCTCAACGGAATTTTGAGCGCGATTTTTCTCACGATCATCCAAGCGCCGTTTCCCGCGGTCCTTGCGGTCATCGCCTTCTTCTTCTCGCTCATTCCGTTGGTCGGCACTTTGACAGGCTCTACGATCATCGTGCTCGTCTGCCTGATCCCTGGCCTCGGCTCCCCCGCCACGGCGATCACCGCCGCCATCTACTACCTCATCTACATGCAGGTGGAGGCGTACATCATCTCGCCGCGCATCATGAGCCGCGCTGTCTCGGTACCCGGCGCGGTGGTAGTCGTCGCTGCGTTGGCAGGCGGAAGTCTCCTCGGGCTTCTGGGCGCGCTCATCGCAATCCCCGTTGCTGCGAGCATCTTGATCATCTACCGGCAGGTGTTGATCCCTCGGATGAACGAACGCTAACCCGGTTTAGTGCTCAGTTTCCCGGCGTCGGAGGCCACTGCGTAGGCAACGGAAGAGCCGCAGCGTTTACCGCTGCCACTACTTCGGTCAGCACTCGTCGCGTATGCGTCTCGCCGACCCAGAGGTGCTTCGCGCCGTCGACTCCGATCACCTGCGCGTGCGGAATTGCAGCGAAGCGTTCTTTGGCCTCCGGAGGGCGCAGATAGTCGTCGAGTTCAGGCACAAGGACGATGACCGGGTAGTCGGTGTCTGCCCACGCGGCGACCTCATCTGCCGTTGCCCGGTGAAGCGGCGGAGAGAGCAGGATGATGCCGGCGATCTCGTGGTCTCTGCCGTACTTGAGCGCCAACTCCGTACCGAAAGACCACCCCACAAGCCAGGGGCGTGGCAGCGCACGCTCCCGCACGAAGTCCATGGCTGCAGCCACATCGAACTGCTCCGCGGTGCCGCCGTCGAATGCACCATCGCTCGTGCCACGAGGAGATGTCGTGCCCCGAGTGTTGAAACGCAGGACGGCAAGATCAGCCAGGGCAGGTAGGCGTGCCGCCGCCTTGCGAAGAATATGAGAGTCCATGAACCCGCCAGCAGTAGGCAAAGGGTGCAGTGTGACAAGCGTAGCGACGGGCGCGGCATCCTGCGGTAGCGCGAGTTCACCGACGAGCGTCAGCCCATCGACCGTGGTCAACTCGATGTCTTCACGCTGTGCGGGAAGCTCCAACGGTCCGCGAATCTCCATGCTCATGCCATCCTCCAACAGTGCTGATGCCAGTGGCGCCGCGCGGCAAGGTCGGCTGCATCACCGAGCACTCCGTCCGCGCGCCAGACCACAAGGTGTGCGGTGCCAGACGCGATCACGTGAGCGCAACCTGGACAGATGTACTCCTTCTGAGCGCGAGGCGCAGAGACGGGCTGGACAGTCCATTCGACGCCGCGCCGTACTTCTGAGCGTTTCCACCCCGCAAGGAGCCGTTCGAACGAGTCACCGGCGTCGGGGCGCACCTGCGAGCGTTTGCGGGAGCGGGGCATCGTGCCTGCTCACCACCAGTGGTTGTTGATCCAGAAGTTGTATGCGCCAGCCCAGCTGCCGTAGCGACCGGTGGCGTACCCGGTAGCCCACTGCAGGTTGTCGACAGGGTTGTAGCCGTTGCCTGGCACCTTGCTGCAAGGCAGTGCCTGTACGAGACCGCACGCCCCAGAAGAGGAGTTCGTCGCGTTGGGGTTCCATCCACTCTCTCGCGAGACGATGTAGTCGACGTACTGCATGTCGCTGGCAGCGATTCCTGCAGCGGCCATCCACTCTGCAGGCGCTCCCCCACCGGAATAGGTGGGCAGCGAAGAACCGCCAGAAGACTCGCCACTCGATTCAGCCTCAGCCGTCGCTGTCGCGGCAGTGGGTGTGGGTGTGGGTGTGGGCGTCGGCTTGGGCTTCACGTACACCTCGAAGGCGCCGCGCTCGACCGGCGTGATAGCTGCGCCCTCTACCGTGACAGTGAGGTTCTGCGTGTCAGCAAGCGCGAGCGAATACGCCGAGTCCGGCGCGTCTGGCTCTGCAGGTTGTGCGAGAGCGACACCGGTGGGAGCAACAAGTGCTCCCGCGAATCCGATGACCGCAAGAGCACTCACGGCACTAGCCACACCACGGCGACGAGTGCTTTTGCGCGCCGAAGCTGCCCGCGCTGAAGACGCCAGCGCGGGGCTACGTTGGTCAAGATTCATGTCGTTTCGGGAGTTCACGATGTATAACAGTCTACGCAAAGGTCCCTGAGGAGACCATCAGAAACATCATCGGACGGCAAGAATCACGTTGATCGTTGCATCGAGGAGGGCGTCGACCTGCTCTTCCCGATATCCCCCACGCTGCATGCGGAATGCAGCTGAACGCAGTTGTTCTGCGGTCAGTGCATCGCCGTCGCGCAGATAGCGAACGATCCGCGTGGAGACGTGATCGACTTCGTCGATGCGGTAACCAAACGTGAGAACACCCGTGCGCGCAAAAAGATGACGCTTCGGACGCGCAAGGTGGTCCAAGATAACTTGGGCATCGCTCCTCGCCTGTTCGACCCATGCGCCGGCCCCGTGCGTGCGCACCATGCGCTCCCGCTCCCGTGCGGCAAACGCATCCTCTACGCGCCCAAGAGCAGCGTCTACATCTGCGACGACATAACCGCCCTTGACGAGCGGAAAGGAAGCTGTGCGCACATCTTCTGCTGCGAGCTCATCGCCGCCAGACTCGAAGGTGCGTCGAGCTGAGGCCAAAAAGGAATCCACAGCCGTGCGGTGATAGCCACGAACACGACCAGATGTGAGCGCAAAAGCTGGCGGTCCCTCTGGCGCTTCGTCGTCGCTCCGGTCCGCCGACATCACAGCGTCGCCCATGGAGAGAGCAGGAAGTAGAGGCAGAGTGCGGGAATCGTGGACGGAAGGATGCTGTCCAAACGGTCGAGGAGGCCGCCATGGCCCGGAAGCCACGAACTCATGTCTTTGATGCCAAGGTCGCGCTTGAGCATCGACTCGCCCAGATCGCCCAACGTGGCAGAGAGCAGAATCGAGACGCCGAAAATCAAGCCAGCCCACCACGGCAATTCGAGCAAGAAGATCGCCAGCAGCGCCCCAACGATGAGCGAAGCGACGACTGCCCCTCCGAAGCCTTCCCACGTCTTTTTCGGACTGATCTTTGGAGCCATCGGGTGCCGACCAAATGCGAGGCCTGCCGCGTATGCACCGGTGTCAGCTGCCACGGCAATCGCGATGAACCCCAACACCCACCACTCGCCACCCTCTTGCTTGAGCAGGATCAGCGCGACACCCGCAAGAAATGGCACGTAGATCTGCACGAAACCGCCGATGACCGCGTCAGCGAGCACATCACCATACGTGCGTCCGTCTTGCACAACCATCTGTGCGACCAGCCGCCACACGATCACGAAAGCGACCGAGATGAACAGCATGATCCAGCACAGCCATAGCTCGGCAAAATACGCAGAGAAGACCAGTAATGCGCCAGCGATCAGTTGCGGAACTACGTCGATGCGTCGCCCTGACGCACGGAGAGCTCTAGACAACTCATAGATGCCAAGCAATGCACCCGCGAGTGCAAACGGGAGAAACAACGCCTTGATGAACAGCAGCGACCCCAGCAGTGCCGCACCGAACGCGAGACCAATCACGATCGCGAGAATCAGGTCGCGTCCAGTGCGTTGCTTGATGCGCTCATTCGCCTGATCGAGCTGATCACGTGCGTGCGAAACGTGAGTCCCGAGTTCGTCCTTGGCTAGCTTCCACTGCTCGCGAATCGCGTTGTGCTCGTCGGTGTTCAACGACTCGACGGCAATCTGCGCGCCCGCATCAGAAGGAGACAGCCCCACTGCAGGGAGCGGCGGACGCGGCGGCACCGCAGCCGCGTCGAACGCCGGGAACGCCGAGTCGGCGAGCGGGACTGCATCAGAGGGGGCCTCTTGACCCTCCTCATGATGCGTCACCGGCTCGCCGTCTTCGGCTTCTCGCGTTTCATCAGACATCCCGGTTACACCTCGAGGAGATCGGCCTCTTTGCGCTTCAGCGCGTCGTCGATGAGGTCGACGTGCTGACGCGTGAGAGCATCGAGCTCTTTCTCGGCACGCACAATCTCGTCTTCGCCGAGTTCGCTCTTGAGCGCGTCGAGTTCGTCCTTCGCCTTGCGACGGATGCCACGGACGTGCACCTTTGCATCTTCTGCTTTGGTCTTTACGAGCTTCACGTACTCTTTGCGCCGTTCCGCGGTGAGCTCCGGCATGGTCACGCGAACCAGGTTGCCGTCGTTCGTCGGGTTGGCTCCGAGATTGGGCATGTCTCGGATAGCCTGCTCGATCCCTTTCAGCGCCGTCTTGTCGTACGGCGTGATGATGAGCGTGCGAGCTTCTTGGTTCGCCAACGAAGCGAGCTGCGCGAGAGGGGTGGGCGTGCCGTAGTAGTCGACGAGCACCTTCTGGAACATCTGCGGGTTTGCACGACCGGTGCGCACCGTGGAGAAGTCTTCCTTGGCAGCATCGACCGCCCGGTTCATACGAGTGGTGGTTTCAGCGAGGACGTCCGCGATCACGGTGACTCCTATCGTCGGGGTGTTCTGCAAATTCTATCGGGCGAAGCCTTCTTCGCCGGTCACACACTCAGGTGGTGACGAGGGTTCCGATCGGATCGCCCAGCAACGCACGTGTCACGTTGCCTGCTGGCTCCATGCCGAACACCCGCATATCCATGCTGTTGTCCATGCAGAGGCTGAACGCCGTCGAGTCGACGACCTTGAGGCCACGCTGCAGTGCATCGCGGTATGTCACCCGTTCAATGCGCTCTGCGCTGGGGTCTTTGTGCGGATCGGCCGTGTAGATGGCGTCGACGCCGTTCTTAGCGACCAACACTTCCTGCGCACCGATCTCGAGCGCGCGCTGCGCGGCGACAGTGTCTGTCGAAAAATAGGGCAACCCAGCGCCGGCACCGAAGATGACGACGCGCCCCTTTTCCAGGTGGCGCTCTGCACGGCGCGGAATGTAGGGCTCTGCGACCTGAGTCATCGAGATAGCCGACTGCACACGCGTGGCAGCCCCTGCCTGTTCGAGGAAGTCCTGAAGGGCGAGTGCATTCATCACTGTGCCCAACATGCCCATGTAGTCCGCACGTCCGCGATCCATGCCACGCTGGCTCAGCTCAGCGCCGCGGAAGAAGTTCCCCCCACCGACAACGATGGCGACCTCGACACGATCAACCGCTGCTGCGATGTCACGAGCGATCTGAGAGACAACGTCGGGGCTGACACCCAGCTGTCCTGCTCCAAAGGCTTCGCCGGAGAGCTTGAGAAGGACGCGACGGCGTCCGGTTCGTTCAGTCATGGGTGAGTTTCCTCTCGTCCCGATTCAAGATAGTGCCTTGTGGGCATGAAGAAGGGGTTCGGATCTTGGCGATCCGAACCCCTTCAACTCTGTTACGCGCCGACCTTGAAGCGCGCGAAGTCCGTGACGGTGATACCGGCGTCCTTCGCCACCTGGGCGACAGAGAGCTTGTTGTCCTTTGCGTAGTCCTGCTCAAGCAGGGCAACCTGCTTGATGAATGCAGAGACGCGACCCTCGACGATCTTCGGGAGAGCCGCTTCCGGCTTTCCCTCGTTGCGGGAGATCTCAGTGACGATCTCGCGCTCCTTCTCGACAGCGTCAGCCGGCACGTCTGCGCGGGACAGGTACGACGGGTTGGCGAACGAGATGTGCTGAGCAATGCTCCGCGCCGTCTCAGCGTCGTCACCCGAGTACGCGACCACAACGCCGATCTGCGGCGGCAGGTCCTTGCTTGTGCGGTGCAGGTAGACCTCGAGGTTGTCACCAGAGATCGTGCGCACGCGACGAAGTTCGACCTTCTCGCCGATGATCGCTGCCTCTTCGGAAACGACCTGCTCGACGTTCTTGTCACCCGCGCTAGCGGCAAGACCGGCCTCAACAGAGTCAGCCTTGACGGCTGCCACTGCGTCAGCAACCTTGTCAGCGAGTGCAATGAAACGCTCGTTCTTGGCGACGAAGTCGGTCTCGCACGCGAGTTCGATCAACGTAACGGCACCGTCCTGCTCGCGAGCGACGATGAGTCCCTCGCTAGTGGAGCGGTCAGCGCGCTTTGCATTGCCCTTGGCACCCTTGAGACGCAGGATCTCGGTGGCCTTCTGGACGTCGCCGTCAGCCTCCTCGAGCGCCTTCTTGGTGTCAACCATTCCTGTGCCGAGCTGCTCACGCAGCGCCTTCAGGTCGGCGATGGTGAAGTTGGCCATGTGTGGTGGCTCCTTGCTTCGTTATGTATGTGTACGAGGAAATTACTTGGCGTCGGTTGCCTCGGCTGCGGCGACCTCAGCGGTCTCCTCACCGGATTCTGCGGCAACGGCTTCGTCTGGTGCCTCGGCGCCAGCCTTGTCTGCAGCGGGCGTCTCGGCAGCTGCAGCCTCATCGGTAGCAGTCTCGGCAGCGTCAGCTGACTCCTCAGACGGGGTCTCGAGGAGTTCCTTCTCCCACTCGGCCAGCGGCTCTGCGTCGCCAGACTCGGGGTTGTGCTTCTGCTGCAGGCCCTCGGCAGCGGCGTCAGCGATGATGCGGGTCAGCAGCGAGACGGAACGGATCGCGTCGTCGTTTCCAGGAATCGGGTACTGGAAGTCATCCGGGTCAGCGTTCGTGTCGAGGATGCCGATAACCGGAATGCCGAGCTTCTTGGCCTCATCGATGGCGAGGTGCTCACGCTTGGCGTCAACAACCCAGAGCGCCGAAGGCGTCTTGGTGAGGTTACGGATACCACCGAGCGACTTGTGCAGCTTGTCGAGTTCACGCTTCTTGAGCAGGAGCTCCTTCTTCGTGAAGCCGCTGTTCGCCGGGGTCTCGTAGTCAAGCTCCTCGAGCTCCTTCATGCGTGCAAGACGCTTGGAGATCGTGGAGAAGTTGGTGAGGAGTCCACCGAGCCAGCGCTGGTTCACGAACGGCTGACCGACGCGGGTCGCCTGCTCTGCGAGGATCTCCTGCGCCTGCTTCTTCGTGCCGACAAAGAGAATCGTGCCGCCGTGTGCGACGGTCTCCTTGACGAAGTCGTAGGCCTTGTCGATGTAGCCCAGCGACTGCTGCAGGTCGATGATGTGGATACCGCTACGGTCGGTGAGGATGAAGCGCTTCACCTTCGGGTTCCACCGACGGGTCTGGTGTCCGAAGTGCACGCCGCTGTCGAGCAGCTGGCGGATGGTGACCACAGCCATGGTCGTCTCCTGGTTCTGGCACGTTTTGTGCCGTTGAGGTTGCTAGCCGATCGAATGATCGGACTTCCTGGTGCCCGGCTCACACCCGCCATTTCAAAGAAAAGGACCTGTGGGAGTGGATGCCACGACTTGAATCGCTTTGGGCACGCGTAGTCACCTCGAGATCGAGGTGCCCCTCCAGCATACAGGATGACGTCTCGACACTTGTCCTGCACGTGCCAGAGTTCTCGCTTGGTTCGCGGCCATCGTGAGAAAGGAAAGATCGCCCCCACACTCGGGGCTGATGCTGCGGCAGACTTCCGCAATGCGCACTCACCCCCGCACCGCTCTGGGCGCCCTGATGGTTGTCGTTCTTCTGCTTTCTGGCTCAAGCCCGGCGCCCGCCGCTTCCCCCGAGGACCGTGGTGAGTGGCCCACCTGGGAATGGCCGCTGCAGATGGCACGCGCAGTCGCCGTCCCCTACCGTGCACCAGCCCATGAATACGGAGCTGGTCATCGAGGTATCGACATTTCTGCGACGCTGGGAGTCGCTGTCTACGCCCCAGCGGACGGCATCGTCGCCTTCCGTGGGCGTGTTGTTGACCGGGCGCTCCTCACAATTGAGCACCCCGACGGTCTGGTGACCACCTTCGAGCCCCTCATATCTGACCTAGACGCCGGCGATAGAGTGTCGGCTGGTCAAGAGATTGGAGTGGTCGATGTCGGCGGACATGCGTCCCCCGGTTCGCTTCACCTCGGCGTGAGAAGCAGCGGCGCCTACATCAATCCGCTGCTGCTGTTTGGAGAGGTACCGCGCGCAATTTTGTTGCCCTGTTGCGGGAGCTTCTGAAGCGCTTACCCCGGGTGGGTGTGTATCAGGCTCGCGGATGCGCGAGCTTATAAGCGCTGGTCAGTCGCTCTGTCGAAACGTGGGTGTAGATCTGCGTGGTTCCGAGGCTCGCGTGCCCGAGTATTTCTTGCACCGCTCTCAGGTCGGCTCCGCCGTCAAGGAGGTGCGTGGCTGCGGTGTGCCGTAGCGCATGCGGGCCAATAGTCTCCGCCCCCACGATGGGCGCCAACACTCGGGCGACAAGTTCGTACACCGTCCGTGGACCGACTCTGGAGCCACGGCTTCCCACAACGACCGCTGGCGTGAATGCGCCAGAACGTGCGACAAGCGTGGGCCGGCCGCGACGAAGATAGGCGTGTACCGAGTCTCTGGCTGGGACGCCGAAAGGTACGACCCTCTCCTTGTCTCCCTTACCTAGCACCCGTGCGGTGGCGCGATCCAGATCGAGGTCATCGATATCCAGCCCGCAGAGCTCAGAAACGCGAATTCCCGCCCCGTACAGAAGCTCCAAAATCGCGTGGTCCCGGAGCGCAATCGGGTCCCCTGTCGCCGCCGCCTCCCGGTGCGTGTCGAGCAGCGCCGTCATCGCATCGCGTGACGCGATGGTCGGCAGCGTCTGCGCCTTCTTCGGCGCGATCAGACGAAGGCTTGGGTCGTGCGGGGTGAGACCCGTTTCGTAGGCCCAGCTGAAGAATGCCCTGGCGGCCGCCGCTCGACGCGCGAGCGTCGACCGCGCATCGCCGCGTTGCGTAGCCTCCCACAGCCAGTTCCTGAGCAGCTCCAAATCGACGTCTCTCGGCATGACCCCGCCCGCTGACCTCGCAAAGTCGCGCAGGTCGGAGCGGTATGCCTTCACGGTCGCACGGGATAGTCGCCGCACCTGCTCGAGATGCCCGGCGAACGCGTCGATCGCCGATTCGAAGTCCATCCCTCCACTTTGCCGCCAACTTGGAGTCTCGGGAGTTGCCCCGCCGCCCATCTCCAGGATGTGAGACGCGGTTTCACACCCTCACTCGCCGCCACCTTTCTCCGTCGACCTGAGCCACGTCTTCGAGCTGCAATATTCCCAGCAACGCACTCACGCGTTCTGGTGTGAGACCCGATTTGCTTGCAAGCTCGCCCACAGACAGACGGATCTTCGTACTCATTGCATCAAGGAGACGAGTCCGATCCGGGTCCCCTCCCGCGGTTTCGCCCCTGCCCTCAACCCCGATCCCCCATAGTTCTCTGACTTCTGACGCAGAGGTCACGCATTGCGCGTCGTACTCCCGCAACAACCGATGACATCCTGCCGACGATGCTGATGTCACCGGCCCGGGAACAGCGCCGAGCGGGCGACCGAGAGTTGCCGCATGCCCCGCCGTATTCAACGAACCGCTTCGCCACCCCGCCTCAACGACGACCGTCGCCTGACCAAGGGCAGCGATGAGGCGGTTCCGCGCCAAAAACCGCCACTTTGTCGGCGCAGTTCCACACGGAGGCTCGCTCACCACGGCTCCTTCACTCGCGATCTGGCGCAGAAGCAGCTGGTGTCCTGCCGGATACGCACGGTCGACACCACCCGCGAGGAAGGCAACCGTCGCCCCTCCCACACCGAGTGCGGCTCGATGCGCTGTTCCGTCGATCCCGTACGCACCTCCGGACACCACCACGGCGCCCGTCGCCGCCAGATCGCCAGCCAGTTCAGCGGCCACGTGTTCTCCATATCCGCTCGCAGCGCGGGCTCCGACAATCGACACCCGTGGTTCACGAGTGAGCAGCTCGGGGTTGCCCCGCACCCAGAGCGCACTCGGGGCACTCGCCCCGAGATCGTCGAGCGAAGTCGGCCAGCACTCGTCGCCGGGTACGAGTAGCCGCGCTTGCACGTTCACTGCGGCGTTGAGGGCATCGCGCACAGCACCCACCGTCGCCCTGGGGTGCCACCGTTTTCGTGCATCTTGGAGCGCCTGAGAAGCAGCAGCACTTCCCCTGCCAGACGAGATCGCGGACGAATTCTCCCCCACGGCCAGCGACAGCGCATCTGCCGCCCCCAGCGCTTCAATGAGCGCGCCCGCGACAGTGTCGCCTGGCTCCGCGATCACCGTCCATGTCGCACGCGCGATGCTCTCGCGCATGTCTCCATCAGGGCGGAGCCGATGAGCGAGATCGGCAACAGCGGGATCAGTCAGCAAGCCCTCAATCATCGTGGCACCCCGCTCCGTAGGTGTAGTGCACGCCCTATCTGATCGATCTCTGGCCGCTCAATCCCCGCTAAATCAGCCATGGTCCACGCAACACGGAGCACCCGATCGTAGCCACGCAGCGTCAGCGCGCCGCGCTCCAGAGCGCGATCCAGTGGCGACCTCGTGGCCGCGGGAAGTCGAAGCGCTCCCTGACGCAACCACGTTCCTGGGACATCGGCGTTGCGACGCCACTGCGTACTTTTCCAACGCAAGGCCGCTCGTTCCCGCGCCGCTGCCACTCGGGCCCGCGCGTGGGCTGTGGTGATCTCAGCGCGTCCCTCCCCTGTTGCGCGCGACGCCGCGACACGAGTCACTTGTAGATCTATGTCGATGCGATCGCGAAGCGGACCAGAGAGTCGAGTCGAATACCGTCTGATCGCCATTGGAGGGCACACGCATTCCGCTCCTCGCACACCATGATTGCCGCACGGACATGGGTTCATCGCCAGTACCAACTGGAACCGTGCGGGAAAGCGAGCGGTGAAGCCTGCACGATGCACCTCGATCGTGCCTGATTCGAGAGGCTGCCGGAGGGCGTCGAGCGCCACGCGCGAGAACTCGGCTGCTTCATCCAGAAATAGGACCCCTCGATGTGCCCGCGCGATCGCTCCGGGTCGCGCTGAGCGCGATCCCCCTCCTACAAGCGCGGCAACAGACGCACTGTGATGCGGCGCCTCGAGGGGAGGGAGCGCATCGAGCACCGCAACAGCCTCGCCGCTGAGAGAACGCACCGAGGCTACTTCGAGGGCCTCCTGATCGATCAACAGCGGCATGATGCCAGGGAGTCTGCGAGCGAGCATCGTCTTGCCCGCTCCAGGCGGGCCACTAAGGAGCATGTGATGACCTCCGGCTGCCGCGACGACCAGCGCCTCTACTGCTTCTTCCTGTCCCACAACATCTGCCAGGTCCAGCAGCTCCCGGCCGCCGTGATCTGCCACGATCAGCTCAATGTCTTCCACATCTGGCACCTCGACGTCAGCGCCATGCCAGAGCGCAACCTCGGCGAGTGATGCCGCACCGCGCACTTCGATGTCGGGTACGAGATTGGCTTCCGCCTCATTTCCGCGGGGAACGATGACCGAAGAGAAGCCCGCGCGCGCGGCGGCAAAAACCGCGGGGAGCACCCCTGGTACCGGTCGAATGCGCCCATCCAGGCCGAGCTCACCCATGTGAACGACGGCCGAGATGGATCTTCGATCAATCGATCCGCCCGCAGCGAGCGAAGCGACTGCAATGCCCAGATCGAACCCGGCACCATGTTTTGGCAGGCTCGCCGGCGACAGGTTTACCGTCAATCTTCGACGGGGCAAGTCAAGGCCCGCGTTTTTGCACGCGTTGTGCACCCTCTGCACTGCTTCTCCCAGAGACTTGTCCGGCAGACCGATGATGCGAAATTCCGGAGTCTGGTTGGACATATCAGCCTCCACCTCCACGAGGTGGCCATCGACCCCGGTCAGCGCGACAGCCCAAGTTCGTGCCGTACTCACGCGATGTCCACGAGGTGCTCGAGAGAACCACGAGATGGATCCGGTCCGATGATGCCGATGGCGTCGATCCTGAGAGTGAGGTTTCGGGTGCGATCAGGATGCGCGGAGACCCATGCTTGGGCAAGCTGCCAGAGGCGACGAAGTTTACGGCGGTCGACCGCCTCGAACGGATGCCCATACGCGGCCGTGCGGCGCGTCTTTACCTCGACCACCGCCAGGTGCGTGCCGCTCGCGGCGACAATGTCGATTTCCCCTTGAGAACACCGCCAGTTCCTCGCGAGCACTGCGTAGCCGTTCGCTATCAGGTACTGCGCGGCGCGCTCTTCGCCTGCTCTGCCGAGCTCATCCTTCGCTGCCATGACCCCAGCATCACGCGCTGCCTGTGGGGATTGACTGCGCCGAGACCCTCGACCCCGGGGACGCGGGAAAAGTCAGAAACGCGACAGCGTGTGCAGAAGTCTTGGGCGTGCGCCGATAGCACGCGAGCCGCGGCTATTCGCCGTCGAGGGAGAGTTCCTGCGGCAACTCGAACTCACGGCGCTGGAGCTCTTCCACGTTGACATCTTTGAAAGTGAGAACCCGCACGGCCTTCACGAAGCGATCCGCGCGATAGATGTCCCAAACCCACACATCGCTCATCGATATCTCGAAGTAGAAGTCATGCTCGGTGTCTCGACGGACGACGTTGACTTCGTTCGCCAGGTAGAAACGACGCTCGGTCTCGACGACGTACTGGAACTGGGACACCACATCCCGGTATTCCCGGAACAGTGCTAGCTCGAGCTCGCGGTCGTAGTCGTCGAAGGCTTCCTCATCCATGATGACTCCATCCTAGAGTCGCGAGTGGCCCCTAGCTCTCTCAGAAAAGTGCTGGCGCGTCGGTTATCGCCCAGGAAGCGCGGTGGAAGGGAGAAATTCCGAGGTTTCTGATGGCATCGCGGTGCGCCAGACTCGCGTACCCCTTGTTGCGGTTCCACTGGTAGTCGGGATACACCTCGTGCAGCTCAGCCATGTACCCATCCCGTGCCACCTTGGCGATGACGGATGCCGCCGACACCGACGCGCAATCGCGATCTGCTTTGATGACTGGGCGAACTCGCAGCGCGGTTGGATGAACCTTGGACACGTAATCGTGGTTTCCATCTAGCAACACAATCGAAGCGTCAACCGCCACTCCCTGATCAGCGATCGCCTGAACCGCCCTCGAAGCGGCGAGCCCGAGCGCGCGCATGATGCCGCCCTCATCGACCTCTTCTGCGCTCGCCCAGCCGACCGATGAAGCCTGCACCCAGGCTGCGGCCCTCACGGCGAGTTCCGGCCTGCGCCGCTCCGTGACCAGTTTGGAGTCGCGGAGGCCCTCCGGCACACGCCTACGTGCTCCGGAGGCGTCCATCATGGCGGCGCCAACGGCGACCGGCCCTGCCAAGGCTCCTCGCCCTACCTCGTCGAGCGAAATAATGTGCGTGCACTCCCCCAGCAGCTGACGCTCGAGGGTCAATCGCGGCGCGGCACTTGTCATTCCGGAGCCGGTACGCCGTTGAAGAGCTCGTGGTGCCCGTCGATGGTGCCCACTCGATCAAGCGGCCAGGTGGTGAGAAACGACTTGCCGACGATGTTTTCCATCGGAACGAACCCACCACTGGGGAGGTCCTGGTGGGCACGCGAATCACGAGAGCGGTCACGGTTGTCGCCCATGAGCCAGACCGCCCCTTCCGGCACGACGACGTCGAACGGATCGTTCGATGCTGCGGTATCCCCCTCCGGGAGATTCAAATAACTGAGCTCGTCGATCGGCGCCCCGTTGATGGTGATTTGTCCGAGCGCATTGCAGCACACCACACGATCCCCAGGCAGTCCGATCACGCGCTTGACGAGGTGGTCTTGGGAGTCCGTCGCCGAAACACCAATAAAGTTCAGAACCCAATCGACGGCCTCCAACAGCGGGGGCTGCGCTGGCGGCTGAACCTGAGCATCGAGCCATCCGCCCGGGTCTTTGAAGACGACAACGTCTCCCCGCTCGTATCCGGTCCAGCGCGGTGTAAGTTCATCCACCAAAATGCGGTCGTTGACGAGAAGCGTGCGCTCCATCGAGGCTGACGGAATGTAGAAGGATCGCACCACGAAAGTCTTGACGACGAAAGAAACCAGCGCGGCGATGATGATGATCACCAGGACGTCCCTGAGAAACACCAGGAAGCCGCGGCGACGCTTGGCCGCGGGCGCAGAGGAGGAGTCAGCCATCAGGTTCCTTCACGATCAAGCGCCGTTGTGACGCGCGATAACAAGGTTCGCACACCCTGCAGAGAACGAAGCACCCCAGGACGTCGTGTCCTGGGGTGCTTCGGAAAAACTGCGACTCAGCGCTTTTCCTTGATCTTCGCCTTCTTGCCACGAAGCTGACGGAGGTAGTAGAGCTTCGCGCGACGCACGTCACCGCGGGTAACGACCTCGATGTGGTCGATCACCGGGGAGTGCACCGGGAAGGTACGCTCGACGCCCACCTGGAAGCTGATCTTGCGAACAGTGAAGGTCTCACGCACGCTGTCACCCTGGCGGCCGATGACGACGCCCTGGAAGACCTGGATACGAGAGCGGGTGCCCTCCGTGATGTTGACGTGCACCTTGACGGTGTCACCGGGGAAGAAGTCCGGAATGTCCGAACGGAGGGAAGCCGCGTCAACGGCATCGAGGATCTGCATGATCGTCTCTCTCTGCACTCGCCACAGGTCGGATGCATGATTTTTGAAGGAACAAGAATGGAATGTGCCAGACGGCGCTTACGCATCCGCGGGCTCCCCTGAGGCAGAGCCGGAGACGGCACAACGACTCATTCTGTCATGAATAGAGCGGCCAACCAAAACCGCCGCGTCAGTCGGGAGTATCTGTCTCTCGGATGACGATGACCTCGCGCTCGCGCGAGGGCGCGGCCTGCTCGTCTGCTCTCGGGATCGTGGACCAAGTGATGGTCTCTCGAAGCCGGGCACCGCTTCCTCTCGCCTCACTCCAGAGCTGCCAAAGTTGCAGCCAGAAAAGGCCAATTCCAGCGATGATTGCGCCGGTAAGCAACCAGGCGAAAGCTCCGTCGATGAAGAATCCCACGGCGATAGTGAGGCCATTCCAGAGGGAGAACCCCGCAACGTCCCACCATGACAGCGCACGCTCGATCCGCACAGACGGGCGCGACCGCGTAAGAAGGGTAAGCACAAGCTGCCCCAAGAACACCGACGGCATTGCTATGAGCAGTACCCAGAGGATCGACCAGCCACCCTGAAAGATGCCCCAGCCGATCAGTAGCCAGAGCGGCAGCAGGAAGGCCGCTGGAAAGAGCCAGCGAAAGAAGGCTTGTCGCAACCACATGCTCAGATCGTATGGTGCCGCGCTCCCCAAAAGGCCTGATGTTCGCTGAGAGCGCGCGGAGAATCTCGCCCGCCAGATCAGGGAGAATAGACAAGACGAGAGGAAATCTGATGATCGAACTGCGCACCCCTGCCGAGATCGACGAAATGCGCGCCGCTGGCCGTTTCGTCGCCGAGACACTAGCGACGTTGCGCGACGAGACGAAGGTCGGAACGAACCTTCTTTCGATCGATCGCCGCGCTCACGACATGATCCGCAAAGTCGGCGCGGAGTCCTGCTACATCGATTACCACCCGTCGTTTGGAGCCAGCCCGTTTGGCAAGGTGATCTGCACGTCTGTAAACGACGCAGTTTTGCACGGACTCCCCCACGACTACACCCTGCAGGATGGCGACCTCGTTACCCTCGACTTTGCAGTAGCGGTTGATGGCTGGGTCGCAGACTCCGCGGTCTCGTTCGTCGTCGGCACCGCCCGCGAGGAAGACCTCCGCCTCATCGACACCTCGGAACGCGCTCTCGCCGCGGCCATCGAAACGTCGACGGTCGGGAACCGCATTGGAGACATCTCGGCGGCAGTGGCAAACGTGGCGCATGGCGAGGGCTACTCGATCAATATGGAATTCGGTGGGCATGGGGTCGGACGCACCATGCACGGAGATCCGCATGTGGCCAACGATGGCCGCCCAGGCCGTGGCTATCCGCTGCGCGCAGGACTCGTGCTCGCGCTTGAGCCGTGGTTCCTCGCCACAACCGACAAGCTGATCACCGACCCAGACGGATGGACACTGCGCAGCGCAGACGGCTCCCGCGGGGCACATTCAGAACACACAATCGCGATCACCGAAGACGGACCCATCATCTTGACGGACCGTTCTTTCTTGGGCGTCAACTAGGACTCCGTCCCAGTAGATTCCCCGGAGCTGGAACTTTTCAGCGCGCGGAATACACGTAGACGTCGGTGACCTGCGGCAGCGCGAGCTCCGCTTTCTCCGCGGTCTCGAGGTGGGTGTCCAGGACCGCTTCAATTTCGGATAGCATCGTCGCGCGCGTCTGATCGTCTGCAATAAGAAAGCTACTGACAGTCGCCCAGCGACAAATGTAGTGCTCCCGGGTGATTCGCTCTGTCCACTGCACCTCTTTGTGAAGCGCGAGCCTGAAACCAGGTAGCTCACTATCCGACGTTGCAGTGGTGTCATCAGTAGCGCGAGCGGCCGGGTGAGCGATGCGGTGGCACGCCCTATCCCACTCGCACGACGGGTCCGAGTGATTCCAGACCAATCCGAGCGTTCCGCCTGGCACAAGCACCCGAGCGATTTCCGCACAGGCTGCGGCCCTGTCGAACCAGTGAAATGCCTGCGCAACGGTCACCGCTTGCACGGTGTCATCGACTAGGGGAACGCTCTCCGCCGTGCCAACGAGAGCTTCGACGTCAGGAAACTTGGAACGAAGCACCTGCAGCATCTGTTCCGACGGCTCAACGGCGATGACCTGCCCGGCTACCTCGAGCAGATTCTCGGTGAACTTTCCTGTTCCCGCGCCGAGCTCCAAGACGGTGTCGACCGGATGCGGAAGGATCGCTTCGACAGCGGCCTGTGGAAACCCTGGCCGATACAAGTCGTAGTCCGCTCCAGTCGTCTGAAATGATCTCGCGAGCGCTTCATGCGGCATGCGTCGAAGGTACCAGCGGAGGCGCCATCCTGATGGCCAGACCTCAGTCCTGACGCGAGTCGTCTTTCGGAAGAAGGTCGGGGCGACGCTCCCTGGTGCGCTCGAGCTGCTGTTCGCGACGCCAAGTGGCGATCGCACCATGGTTGCCGCTCAGCAGCATTTCCGGCACAGCGCGTTCTCGCCATGACGCCGGCTTTGTGTATGACGGATATTCGAGCAGCCCATCTTCATGTGACTCTTCGACAAGGCTCTCCGGGTTTCCGACGACACCGGGGATGAGACGGCCAATGGCCTCGACCATCGCCATGGTCGCGACTTCTCCTCCGTTGAGAACGTAGTCGCCGAGGCTGATCAGCCGTACTTCGCCGAGTTCAGCGGCATACTCAAAAACGCGCTCATCAATCCCCTCGTATCGCCCGCACCCGAAAATCAGGTGCTCGCGATTCGCGAGCTCGCGCGCAGTCTTCTGCGTAAAAACCTCGCCTGCCGGAGAGGGGAAGATAATCGTCGGACGCACGGGCCCAGCCGACTCGACGATTTCGTCAAGCGCGGCTCCCCAAGGCTCAGGCTTCATCACCATGCCGGCACCACCGCCATAGGGCGTGTCGTCTACGGTGCGATGACGATCAAATGCCCACTCCCGAAGGTCGCGCACGCGAAGATCCAGGATGCCAGACTGCTGGGCCTTCCCGAGCAACGACAGCGTCAAGCCGTCAAAGTAGGACGGGAAAATGGAGAGGACGTCGATGCGCACCGGAAGAGTCCTATCCGCGGCTACTCGGTAGCTTCGGGATCGGCAGTCGGCGTCGACTCATCTGCCGGGAGTTCAGCCTCAGGAAGTTCTTCGAACAGTCCAGGTGGCGGCGTCACAATCACACGGCCGGCGGAAACATCTACCGTCGGCACGATTGCGGAGACGAACGGAACCATGAGTTCGTTCTCGCCCGACTTGACGATTAATAGGTCTTGGGCTGGGAAGTGCTCGACGCGCACAACTTTTCCGACGACGACGTCGTCACGAACGACGTCAAGGCCCACCAGCTGGTGATCGAACCACGCGTCATCTTCAACTTCGTCAAGATCTTGATCGATCCAGAGAATTGCTTTGACGAGGCTCTCGGCCGCTTCGCGGTCATCCACGTCTTCGAAGAATACGACGGGGCTACCGTTCATCACTCTGTACTCACGCACGGTGATGTCTTTGCCGTGCCATGGCGAAGCCTCAGGCACTTGCACAGTAAATGCTGCGCCCGTTACAAAGCGGCCAGCAGGATTATCGGTGTACAGCTCGAGCTTGAGCCCGCCCTTGAGTCCATGCGCCTTGACAAGGCGACCTACTCGCAGCTGGTTCTTGCCCTGGTTGCGGTCCTTCGAGACCACGTCAGTCGTCCGCGACATCGACGCGGACCCGACGCCCATCAGCCAACGCGCTGACGAGGGTGCGAAGGGCCTTCGCAGTGCGGCCGCCGCGCCCGATCACGCGTCCACGATCGTCGGGGTGCACGCGCACCTCGAGGAGATCGCCTCGCGGCGATGTGGATTCGTTGATACGGACATCTTCGGGGTGATCAACGATCCCCTTGACGATGTGTTCGAGCGCGGCGGCAAGCACGACGGATTACTCTGCGTCTGCTGCGGGAGCCTCAGCGGCCTCCGCGTCGGCGGCGGGAGCGTCCTCTGCGGGAGCTTCCACCTTCTTCTCAGCCTTGGGCTTGACGACCGACTTCTTCGAAGCGTCGATCTCAAAAGGAACCTTAGGCTCCTTGACCTTGAGCGTGGACTTTGCGTCCTTGTCGCCCTTGAACTTGCCCCAGTCACCAGTGATCTTGAGGATCGCGGCAACCTGCTCGGTCGGCTGCGCGCCAACCGAGAGCCAGTACTGCGCACGCTCAGAGTTGACCTCGATGAAGGAAGGCTCCTCGGTGGGGTGGTACTTGCCGATCTCTTCGATCACGCGACCGTCGCGCTTGGTCTTCGAGTCCGCAACGACGATGCGGTAGTACGGCGCACGGATCTTGCCCATGCGCTTGAGACGAATCTTTACAGCCACGATTCTCCTGAATTGTGTGGAAGGAAACGAACTGGTCGCCTGGAGAGTGGGGTGCACACCCGGCGGAAGCTCAAATGAGGTGGAGGTCTGCTGGATAGAGGGTCGAGCAAGCCTTCCGACCTTCTATTCTGCCAGATGTGAACGCCCCGCGCGAAACGAGGGGGTGCCGTGTCGCCACTGGTGCGTGCCAGACTATGCGGGTGAAGATCGAGTTCGCCTCTTCGGCCCGCTCCACCGTCGGCCTCGAATGGGAAATTATGCTCGCGGATCCCGCGAGCGGTGACCTGGTGGGTCGCGCGCCCGAGTTGCTGGAGGCGCTCGAAGATGCAAGCGCTGACGAACGCCACACCGTAACTGGCGAGCTTCTGACGAACACGATCGAGGTGACCAGCGGAATCGGCGACTCCGTGGCGCACGCCGTCGACGACATTGCGAACGCGTTGACAGCGGTACGCGCGTCTACCGACCCGGCCGGCGTGGAACTTCTTTCTGCCGGCAGCCATCCGTTCGCCCAGTGGTTCGACCAGGAAGTCACCGACAAGTCTCGATACCACTCGCTCATTGAGCGCACCCAATGGTGGGGGCGCAACATGATGATCTGGGGTATCCACGTGCATATTGGTGTGGAGGACCACCGCAAAGTCTTCCCGATCATCAACGCGCTCTCCGGCTATCTCCCGCACCTTCAGTCACTGTCAGCGTCGAGTCCTTTCTGGGCTGGTGAGCGCACGGGCTACGCCTCCAACAGAGCGCTCGTCTTTCAGCAACTCCCCACGGCGGGCCTCCCCTGGCCTCTGCAGGACTGGGCACAGTACGAGTCCTATCTCGACGACATGGTGCGAACAGGCGTTATGGCCGACGCGACAGAAGTGCGCTGGGATATTCGCCCTGCCCCCCGATGGGGCACCATCGAGGTGCGCGCATGCGACGGTCTCTCTACACTTCCGGAGCTTGCCTCGGTTGCGGCGCTTGTGCAGGTGCTAGTAGAGGATTTCTCTCGGCGACTCGATGACGGCGAGACACTGCCGTCGATGCCCGCCTGGTTCCACCGCGAGAACAAGTGGCGCGCCGCGCGATACGGGCTAGAGGCGCGTGTCATCGTCGATGCCGATGGCACCCAGCGTCCGGTACGCGAGCACCTTGCAGAGACGTTGGAGCGGCTCGCACCGACGGCCGTCGAACTCGGTTGTGGCCGAGAATTTGGCGGGATCGCGACGATTCTGGAGGGCGGCGCCAGCTACGCGCGTCAGCTCTTCGTCGCGGACGCCACCGGGAGTGACCTGACCGCGGTGGTGCAACATCTCATTCGAGAATTCCGCACAGGGCCGGAATCTTCCACTGACACGCCCTGAACCCAACGCCAAAGCGTTTCAGTCGTCGACGAGCCTTCGAGCAAGCCCCTCGTCTAAGACGACGTCTGTAATGAGCCCAGCGGCCAGCGCCGCGCGGAGACTCACGAGTTTGGGAACGCCAGAAACAACGCACACGCGCCGCGGCACCCGCCGAAGACGATCGAGTCCCGGGCCGGTCGCGCGCGCATTCACCCGAATGTTGTGCCACGAACCGTCCGCGCGGAAAAAGACGGTAGCCACATCGCCGATCGCGTGATCCTCGCGAAGACTCCGATAGTCGTCCCGCCCCAGGTAGCCACCGACATACACGCGGCTGGGCACCTCTGCCGCAGGAGAACCCAAGCTGAAAACAGCCACATCCATTTTTGCTTGCATGTCGAGTACCCGTCGCGTGCTGCGCTCTCTCCACATGGCTTCGCGGGTGGCGGGGTCGTCAAAGAAGGCAGGAACGGGGAACTGCTGAACCTGGGCACCGAACGCCCCGCCGAAACGCTGCAAGATGTCGCTGGAGTACTCCACACCAGTGGTTTGCGTGTTTCCTGCGCCGTTCAGCTGCACGAAAGTCGTGTTGTGCGTCTCTTTGTGCGTCAACGCGCGACTGACCGCACTGATTGTCGATCCCCATGCCACCCCGATGACCATGTTCGAATCGACGAACTGTGACAGCAGACGGCCAGCAGTGAGCGCTACACGCTCGAGCCGCTCCACCTCACTGAGAATCTCTGGCATTGGCACGACGTGCGCAGCGACCCTGTGGCGGTCGCGTATGCGCTGCTCGAGCATCCCCAGTCGCTCTAGCGGTGAGTTGATTCGAATATCGACCAGCCCACTCTCTCTCGCGAAGCTGAGGAGGCGCGACACAGATGAACGCGAAGTGCCGAGTTCCTGCGCGATCACCTCCATCGTCTTGTCTTGCATGTAGTAGAGCTGCGCTGCGGTGAGCGCCGCGATCAGCTTGCTGTCGCGGGATTCCGCACCTGCACCTGCCATGACAACCTCCTGTCCATCGATACTTGCACATATGTGCACTGGGCTTGCGCGGGATGACCCAGAGGTCGATGCTGGGGGGCAAGCAAGGAAGAGAGGTCGAGGATGATCGATTCGACACACTCGTCAGCGGAGCGCGCAAATGTCAGCGCCATCCGTGAGTCCGGACGCACCAGCGTTCTCGTCATCGGCGGCGGGATTAACGGAATCTCCACGTTCAGAGATCTCGCCCTCCAGGGTGTTGACGCTGTTCTCGTGGAACGCGGCGATTTCGCCTCCGGAGCATCAGCAGCGTCGAGCCACATGATCCACGGTGGTATTCGATACCTCGAGAACGGCGAGTTCCGTCTCGTTCGCGAATCCGTAGAAGAGCGCAACGGTCTCCTCAAGATCGCCCCGCACTACGTGAAGCCGCTGCAGACCACGATCCCGATCTATTCGACCTTCTCGGGCATCCTCGCTGCTCCCCTGCGATTCCTGACGCACAAGAGTGGCAAGCCACAGGAGCGCGGCGCGTTCCTCATCAAAATCGGCTTGATCATTTACGACACGTTCTCCCGAGACGGCGGAACCGTTCCGCGCCACCACTTCGTCGGTCGCAAGAAGTCGCTGGCTGAGCTGCCGTCGCTCGACCCAAAGATCAAGTACACGGCGACGTACTACGACGCTTCGATGCACGACCCGGAACGCCTCGCTCTGGACGTACTGCAAGACGGCTTGGCAGCGCACCCCGGTGCACATGCGCTCAACTATGTAGAGGCCATCGCTCGCGACGGCGACAAGGTGATTCTGCGGGACCGCGAGAGCGGTACGGAGTTCTCGGTGCAGGCCGACGTTGTCGTGAACACCTCTGGCCCGTGGACTGACCTCACCAACGATGCCCTCGGCCTCGACACACAGTTCATGGGCGGCACCAAGGGGTCGCACATTGTGCTTGACCACCCTGAGCTCCTCGAAGCCACCCAGGGGCGCGAGATTTTCTTCGAGCACTCCGACGGCCGCATCGTGCTGATCTACCCGCTCAAGGGGCGCGTGCTTGTCGGCACGACCGACATCGACGCTGATCCTAGCGAAACGCCCGTGTGCACGGAGGAAGAAGTGGACTACTTCTTCGATCTTGTCGACCACGTGTTCCCTTCGATCCCGGTAGATCGCGACCAGATCGTCTACAAGTTCTCGGGAATCCGTCCACTTCCTCGCCACGAAGACACTGCCCCCGGTTTCGTGTCGCGCGACTACCGCGTGGAGGTTGACGAGAAGGGCGCTGTGCCGCTCGTGAGTCTCGTCGGCGGCAAGTGGACCACTTTCCGCGCGCTCGGAGAATCGATGTCGAACATCGTGCTCGGTCTCCTCGACCGCACCCGTACGGTATCGACCGCAGGGCGCGCCATCGGCGGTGGACGCGAGTTCCCGCGGACCGAGAAGGCCAAGCGCATCTGGATCCAGGAGAACCTTCCTGGCGCCGACTCTCGTGCCGAGCAGCTCCTTGCCCGCTACGGCACCCGCGCCGCTCAGGTGTGGGAATATGTCGAGCAGGGATCGGATGCTCCTCTCGCTGATGGCGACCTGTCGACGCGTGAGCTCGAGTGGATGGTCCAGAACGAAATGGTCACGCGTCTCGAAGACGTTGTGCTTCGCCGCACCAGCATCGCTTTCACCGGCGGCGCCAACGCGGAGACGCTCGATGAGATCGCTGCAGCACTTGCTCCGCTACTCGGTTGGGACGAATCGCGCCACGAGGCAGAGCTCGACCAGACCCGTCAACTGTTGAATGAAAGACACGGACTCGATATCCCGTCCCGCACCCGCGGCTGACAGGATTTCGGGCTGCCGCCCTCCTCGCGGCGCAACCCCATAAAGTGTCGAGGCAGAGGGGCCTCGACACACAAGAAAGGTCAAAGAAGACATGGCTGATGTGAATCTCGGTCTCTACTTCCTCTCCGAGCTCGTTGGTACCGCAATGCTGGTACTGCTCGGATGTGGTGTGGTGGCCAACGTCGCCCTTGCAAAGAACAAGGGCTTCGGCGGCGGCTTCCTGATGGTGAACTGGGGATGGGGCCTCGCGGTCTTCGCCGGTGTGCTCGTCTCCGCGTACTCCGGTGCGATCCTCAACCCTGCCGTCGGTATCGGCCTCCTGGTCGCTGGCAAGATCACTTTCGTGATGTTCCTCACGGCTACGGCCGCGGAGCTCGTGGGAGCAATCCTCGGTGCGATCGTCGTGTGGCTCGCCTACAAGCAGCACTTCGATGAGGAGCCGGAGTCTGCAAACAAGCTCGGCGTCTTCTCCACCGGTCCTGCTATCCGTTCCTACGGGTGGAACCTCGTTACCGAGATCATCGGCACCTTCGTGCTCGTGTTCGTCATCTTCGCGTTCGCTGATTACGGCGACATCGAGGTTGGCGTTCCTGGAGGACTCGGACCGCTCACGGCACTTCCTGTTGCTCTGCTTGTTGTTGCAATTGGTGCCTCCCTCGGTGGCCCGACCGGCTACGCGATCAACCCAGCTCGTGACCTCGGACCGCGTATCGCGCACGCCATCCTGCCCATCAAGGGCAAGGGTGCCAGCGACTGGTCGTACTCGTGGGTTCCCGTTGTTGGACCGCTCATCGGTGGTGTGATCGCTGCACTTGCCGCACCGGTGCTGCTCGGCCTCGCTGGCTGACGCCCATCTCACCCGCACTGAATTCAAAGGAGAGCACAAGTGGCTGACTACATCATCGCTATCGACCAGGGAACTACTTCCAGTCGCGCGATCATTTTCGACAAAAAGGGCAACATCGTTGCTACCGGTCAAAAAGAGCACGAGCAGATCCTGCCCAAGGCCGGCTGGGTCGAGCACGACGCATCTGAGATCTGGCGCAACGTTCAAGAAGTCGTCGGCATGGCCCTTGGCCGCGCCGACCTGACGCGACACGACGTGGCTGCCATCGGCATCACGAACCAGCGCGAGACCGCTGTCGTCTGGGACAAGAACACCGGCAAGCCGATCTACAACGCCATCGTGTGGCAGGACACCCGCACGCAGCCCATCGTGGATCGTCTGGCGGCAGACGGCGGCGTCGAGCGGTTCAAGCCGGTTGTCGGTCTGCCGTTGGCGACGTACTTCTCCGGCACCAAGATCGCGTGGATCCTGGAGAACGTCGACGGCGCACGCGAGAAGGCAGAAGCAGGCGACCTGCTCTTCGGCACCACCGACTGCTGGGTTCTCTGGAACCTGACCGGTGGCGCTGACGGTGGCGTGCACGCCACAGACGTCACGAACGCCTCGCGCACGATGTTCATGGACCTCGAGACTCTCGAGTGGCGAGACGACATCCTCGAAGCGTTCGGCGTGCCGCGCTCGATGATGCCGGAGATCCGTTCCTCTTCCGAGGTATACGGCGCTGCGGAGAGCTCCTCGCTTCTGCGGGAGACGCCGATCGCTGGCATCCTTGGCGACCAGCAGGCCGCGACGTTTGGTCAGGCTGCATTCCAGAAGGGTGAGAGCAAGAACACCTACGGAACGGGTTGCTTCCTGATCTTCAACACGGGTGAAGAGGTTGTTCACTCCAAGAACGGGCTGCTGACTACCGTCGGATACAAGCTGGGCGACGGGCCGAC
The DNA here is from genome assembly GCF_040687205.1 of Microbacterium sp. NPDC076768. Classification (NCBI taxonomy): domain Bacteria; kingdom Bacillati; phylum Actinomycetota; class Actinomycetes; order Micrococcales; family Microbacteriaceae; genus Microbacterium; species Microbacterium sp. NPDC076768. Next base: position 657,876 of record NZ_JBFBMU010000002.1, on the reverse strand, counting down.
GCACTACGCGCTGGAAGGTTCCATCGCCGTCACCGGATCGCTGATTCAGTGGCTGCGCGACCAGCTCGGCATCATCTCCTCTGCCCCTGATGTCGAGAAGCTGGCCGAGCAGGTTGACGACAACGGTGGTGTCTACATCGTTCCTGCCTTCTCTGGTCTGTTCGCTCCGTACTGGCGCTCCGACGCTCGTGGTGCGATCGTCGGCCTTACCCGCTACGCGAACAAGAACCACATCGCGCGCGCCGCACTGGAGGCTGTTGCCTTCCAGACACGCGACGTGTTGGATGCTGTCAACGCCGACGCAGGGGTAGACCTCACCGAGCTCAAGGTTGATGGCGGCATGGTCGCCAATGACGCTCTCATGCAGTTCCAGGCCGATGTTCTCGGCGTACCGGTCGTTCGTCCGGTGGTCGCAGAGACCACCGCGCTCGGCGCCGCTTACGCTGCGGGTCTTGCTGTCGGTTTCTGGAACGGTCTCGACGACCTCTCCGCCAACTGGCAGGAAGACAAGCGTTGGGAGCCTTCGATGGATGAGGACGAGCGCGACCGTCAGCTGCGCCTGTGGCGCAAGGCCGTCACCAAGTCGATGGACTGGGTCGACGAAGACGTGAAGTAATTTAGTTCACTAAAAAGCGGGTCTGGAGCATTGCTCCAGACCCGCTTTTGTCTGTCGGCGCACCCTTCCACACGAGGGCCGTTAGGACGCGGCAGACACCTCCCCTGGTCCAGCAGCCGCAACAACCGAGAGAAACGCCTTGGCGACGTTTCTCGGCGCGTCCACATCCCACGCCAGCAACTCAACGCGCACCGGCCCATCGCGCAATTCGGCCGTGACGACATCTGCCCCGGAACGCGCGACAGTGCCGGGAGCGAGCAACGTCACCGCGAGTCCGGCAGCGACCAGCCCCAGAATCATCGAGGCGGAGTCGGCTTCGAAGGCGACGTCGCGCTCGATGCTTGCCGATGCGAAGGCTGTGTCGCTCTGCAAGCGTCCAGACGTCGAGGCGGGGAAATCCGCGAAGGTGAGCCCTGCGAGATCCCGAAGACTTATCGTGCCTGATCCCGCCAGCTCGTGCCAGCGCGGAAGAACCGCTACCAGTCGATCCGTCGAGAGCGCACGCGTGGCTACTCCTACGGGCTTTAGATCGTGCCGAAGTCCGAGCAAGGCGACATCTAACGAACCGAGTCGGAGCTGTGCCATGAGGTCATCGCTGTTCCCCACTCGGAGTTCGACCCTCACGTCCGGGTGCGCATCGCGGTAGGCGACCAGCACCGCAGGGAGGTCGATAGCCGTCAACGTCGGGATGACGCCGATCCGGAGAGTGCCGGTCACAATGCCGTCTGCGGCAGCAGCGTCTTCCTTCGCCTGTTCCGCAGCGCGCAACGCTGCGCGAGCGTGCCCCAAGAAGGCACTCCCCGCCTCGCTCAGCCGCACAGCACGACTTGACCGCACGAAGAGCCGGGTTCCTATCTCGCGTTCAAGCGCCGCGATCTGATGACTCAGTGCCGATTGAGTGACGAAGCACCGCGCCGCTGCCTTCGTGAAGCTTGAGGTGTCGGCGACCTCGACAACGTAGCGCAATTGCTGAAGATCCATACACCTATGATCTCCGTTCATCGATGCGGTGACAACTATGCGTTGGACTCATGTACGCGTCCGGCGGAGGCTGAAGATATGTCTCGACCGCTGCTGCTGCTGCTCACCGCTCTCGCTCCGATGGCGTGGGGCACGACCTACCTCGTAACCTCCGAACTCTTGCCCCCGGGACACCCGCTCTTCGCTGGCCTTCTGCGCGCGCTCCCTGCTGGCCTTCTCGCTATCGCCATCAGTAGGCAATTGCCCAGAGGTTCATGGTGGTGGAAAGCCGTCGTCCTCGGCGCGCTCAATATCGGGGCTTTCTTCCCGCTCCTGTTTCTCGCAGCTGAACGACTCCCCGGCGGGGTCGCCGCAGCCGTCGCCGGTGTCCAGCCGCTCATCGTCCTCGGACTCGGTTCTCTCGTACTACGGGAACGAATTCGCCCTGCCACCGCGACCGCCGCGACGCTCGGGACCGTGGGCGTCGCTCTCGTCGTACTGAGCCCTGCCGCAGAACTGGATGTCTGGGGGATTCTTGCCGCAGTCGGCGGCGTCACCGCGACCGGGATGGGCATGATTCTCACAAAGCGTTGGGGGCGCCCCAGCACCGTCGGTCCGATCGGCTACGCGGGCTGGCAACTGGCTGCGGGGGGACTGGTGCTACTCCCCCTCACCCTCGTGTTTGAGGGTCTGCCTGCAGAGATCAGCCCCGGCGCAGTTCTGGGGTACCTCTGGCTCGGAACCATCGGAGGCATCGTGGCCTACACGCTATGGTTCCGCGGAGTTCAGCAACTTCCGGTGATCGCGCCTGGGCTTCTCGCGCTGCTCTCCCCCATCGTCGCCTCCATGCTCGGCGTGCTGATCGCAGGCGAGCGCTTCACGATCGTGCAAACCCTGGGGTTGGCGATCACCTTAGGCGCACTTGTGTTGGGGCAGATCGCTGTCAGGCCACGTCGGATCAGCCCTTGCCGAAGAGCTTCTGAATCTCCGCGAGGTCAGCCTCGCTTGGCTGCTGAGCGGCACCACCGCCGCCGAGGCCAAATCCAGACCCGGTGGGAGTAGACGTGGTCGCGATGCCCGCGTTTTCTGCAGCACGCTTCGCCGGGTTGCCCGACCGCGAAGCACCTGCGGAAGACTTGCCCTTCTTCTTACGCTTGGAAGATGCGCCTGGCCGCCCCATACCTGGCACTGGGCCCATCCCCGGAATGTTCGGTGTGCCACCGCGCGCTACGGTCTTCATCATCTTGGCTGCCTGCTCGAACCGCTGCACAAGCTGGTTCACTTCGGTCACTGTTACGCCGGAACCGCGCGCAATACGCAGACGACGAGACCCGTTCAGCACCTTGGGGTTGTGACGCTCCCCCGGTGTCATCGAGCGGATGATGGCCTCGGTGCGATCAATTTCACTCTCGTCGAAGTCGTCGAGCTGCTGCTTCATCTGCCCCATGCCCGGAAGCATTCCGAGCATCTTCTTCATCGAGCCCATCTTCTTCATCTGCTGAAGTTGGTCGAGGAAGTCCTCAAGGGTGAAGGCCTCGGTCGCGAGCTTCTCGGCCATCTTCATGGCCTCGTCCTCATCGAAGGCCTGCTGGGCCTGCTCAATGAGGGTCAGAATGTCGCCGAGATCGAGGATCCGGCTGGCCATGCGATCCGGGTGGAACGCTTCCAGGTCTTCCAAACGCTCACCGGTGGAGGCAAAGATGATCGGACGACCGGTCACGGAGGCAACGGACAGCGCCGCACCACCACGCGCGTCACCATCGAGCTTGGAGAGCACGACACCGGTGAAGTCGACACCCTCTTGGAATGCCTTCGCGGTGTTCACGGCGTCTTGACCGATCATCGCGTCGATGACGAACAGAACCTCGTCAGGGTTTACTGCCTTACGAATGTCAGCGGCTTGCTTCATGAGCTCCGCATCGACGCCGAGGCGGCCAGCGGTGTCAATAATCACAACATCGTGCTGCTGGCGCCGCGCGTGCTCGACGCCGTCCCGCGAAACCTTGACGGGGTCTCCCACGCCGTTGCCTGGCTCGGGCGCGTAGATCGTCGCGCCCGCTTGCTCAGCGACGACCTGAAGCTGATTGACGGCGTTTGGGCGCTGCAAGTCAGCGGCAACCAGGAGCGGTGTGTGTCCCTCTCCCTCGAGCTGCTTCGCGAGCTTGCCCGCGAAGGTCGTCTTACCGGATCCCTGCAAGCCGGCGAGCATGATCACCGTCGGCGCAGTCTTCGCGAACTGCAGGCGACGCTGTTCGCCACCCAAGATCTGAACGAGCTCCTCGTTCACGATCTGCACCACCTGCTGTGCAGGGTTGAGTGCCTTATTTACCTCGTCACCCAGCGCACGTTCGCGCACCTTCGCCGTGAATTCCTTCACAACGACGAGCGCGACGTCGGCGTCAAGCAGTGCGCGTCGAATCTCGCGTACGGTGCCGTCGACGTCGGCCGCAGTGAGCTTTCCCTTCGTGCGCAGGTTGCGGAAGGTCTCGGTAAGCCGGTCGGAGAGGGTGCCAAAGGTAGCCATGGTGCTTCCGATTCTACGCGAGCAGAGCGGGGATGATCAGCGCGCCACGACGCTCACGCCCAGGGCAGGTGGTGAATGGTCGCGAGTGCATCCCGCAAGACCGCATCTGGGGTGCCGAGACCAGCCCCGTGTTCAGCCCATACACGCAGCGACGACAGCACGGCAGCGGCGTGCGCTGCACCGAGAATGTCCGCTCGGATAACGTCAACGCCAGCCGCCGAAGCGGCCCGCGAGACGGCTGCAGCAAGTCGAGCGAGTCGCAGTCCAGTGTCGCGCACCAGCTCATCGTCTAGGCCCATTGCACCAGCGTTGCGGAGCGCGAGTGCTAGCGGGTCCGGCTCAAAGTCCCGCACGATCAGGAGAAGAACTTCGCGAACGGCGTCTCCCGTCGCCGCCTTGTGCAGGTCGTTGAGCGAACGAATTGCCTGGGCAATCCGCTCGTCTACCCCTGACCAGAGCACGTCGCTCTTGGAAGCGAAGTAGTTGAAAAAGCTAGATCGGCTTACACCCGCGCGTTGCGTGATGTCGGCGACAGAGGTGGCGTCATAGCCACGCTCCAGGAAGAGTTCACACGCGGCCTCGGCCAGCGTCTCCCGCGAAGAAGCCTTCGGGCGGCCGACTTTGCCTGTAAAACTCATGCCCTCACGTTATCGCGTGAGGTTCCGCACGCCGCCTTTCTTTCCTACGAGAGTATTGTTAGCCTCAGTCCAACTACCCTCATTCGAACTACTTAGCCACTTCCACGCCAAGGCGGTCAGGCATTGCTTGAAATACTCACTCCGGGATTCACCCCCACGCCATTGCCGTACCTCGACGGATGGGATCTGCAACGCCGGGTTCATGCAGACGTTGTGAGCGGCAACCGTTCTGACACGCTGATCCTGCTGGAACACGAAGCGGTGTATACCGCGGGAAAACGCACCGAACCGCACGAGAGACCTCACGACGGAACCCCTGTTGTCGATGTCGATCGAGGCGGCAAGATCACCTGGCATGGACCAGGCCAGCTCGTCGGTTATCCGATCGTCCGGCTTGTCGAGCCGATGGATGTGGTCGCACACGTGCGCCGTTTGGAACGCCTGTTGATCGCCGTGCTGCGCGGCTTTGATGTCGATGGCTATCAAGTCGAGGGGCGAAGTGGGGTGTGGGTACGCAGACCACTCTCCGAAGACAAAGTCGCTGCGATTGGCGTGCGGGTGCAACAGGGGGTCACCATGCACGGCTTTGCCGTGAACTGCAGCAACTCCCTGGCGGGTTTTCGCGGCATCATCCCCTGTGGCATCACAGACGCCGGCGTCACCACTGTGAGCGAGGTCGTGGGACGCGCGGTGGAGCCGATCGACCTTGTGGCCACCGTGACCGCGGCATTCCGCACAGAATTTTCACACGCAGAGAAGTCAGGAGCCCTTGCATGACCGCTATACCCGACGGACGAAAGCTTCTCCGGCTTGAGGTTCGCAACGCAGAGACGCCGATCGAGCGGAAGCCGGAGTGGATCAAAACCAAAGCGAAGATGGGGCCGGAGTACACCGCGCTGCACTCGCTGGTGAAGAGCGAAGATCTGCATACGGTCTGCCAAGAAGCGGGCTGCCCCAACATCTACGAGTGCTGGGAAGACCGGGAAGCAACCTTCCTCATCGGCGGGTCGCAGTGCACGCGTCGGTGCGACTTCTGTCAGATCGACACCGGAAAGCCGGCCGAGTACGACACAGATGAACCGCGCCGCGTCGCGGAGAGCGTTGCCAAGATGAACCTGCGCTACGCCACCGTCACCTGCGTCGCGCGTGACGATCTGCCAGACGGCGGCGCCTGGCTCAATGCCGAAACTGTGCGCCAGATACACGCACAGAACCCAAATACCGGAGTCGAGCTCCTCGCCACAGACTTCAATGGCGACCCGCGACAGCTCGATGTCGTCTTCGAATCGCGACCGGAGGTCTTCGCACACAACGTCGAAACTGTGCCAAGGATCTTCAAGCGCGTCCGACCGGCGTTCCGATACGAGCGCTCACTTGACGTTTTGACGCAAGCGCGAGACGCCGGGCTGATCACTAAATCGAATCTGATCTTGGGAATGGGAGAGGAACCGGAGGAAGTCATACAAGCACTGGTCGACCTCCACGAGGCCGGTTGCGACATCATCACAATCACGCAGTACCTGCGCCCGTCGCCACGCCACTTGCCGGTCGCCCGCTGGGTGAAGCCAGCGGAGTTCGTCGAATTCAAGGAAGAAGCTGAACGAATTGGCTTCCTTGGCGTCCTCGCGGGTCCGCTCGTTCGCTCCTCGTACCGAGCGGGCAGGCTGTGGGCGCAATCCATGGCGTCGAAAGGACACCAAATCCCCGAGCACCTTGCTCACATCGCGGAAAGCGCTGACTTGGGCTTTGCGCAGGCGGTGTGATCTGAGCCGAAGAGTCAGTCAGCGCTCATTACCGACTGGACAGTGCCGTCGGAGCCCAGATTTACCAGCAGAACATCATCGGAGGAGCTGTCGTCCATCGCGTACTCCAGAACGGCGAAGGGCTCAGAGCCGCCGTGTTCATCCGCGAGAATCGTCATGCTCATCAGACGCAACGAACGAATGATGTCGACAGCGGCGTCGCCAGAAACATCGACAAGGACGTCCTCCAGCTCGTCGCCGTAGCTCTCCTGCTGCTGCAGGATGTACTCCGTAACTTCGCTCGTGCGGTCATCGACCTCGGCGAGCATGCCACGACGTGCCGTGTCGTCGACACCCTCGAGGCGTGCGATAAGCGAGGCCGCAATATCGAGCCCTGCCGCTGACACGTCGTCTTGGTCGGGAGCCGTCAGGTCGATGGTGACGCTTTGGTCACCCAGCTCGACAGTCTCCGACCAGAAGATCGAGCCATCTGGACCAGATGACAGGAGTCCGAAGTAATCATGTTCGATCGCCATAACGCTATAAAACCAGCCTCTTGCTCACTGCGGTAGTCCTGTCGTCAACCGACGAGCGACTGAACGAAGACATGCGGGGTGAAACCGGTGAGATCATCGATGCCTTCGCCCTGTCCGAGCAACTTCACCGGGATGCCAGTGCGCTCCTGCACAGCCAGAACGAATCCGGCTTTCGCCGAGCCATCGAGTTTGGTGAGAACGAGACCCGTCACGCCCGCGTGTTCGAGAAACGCCTCCGCTTGCATCACGCCGTTTTGGCCGGTCGTGGCGTCGAGAACAAGCAGCACTTCGCTGATCGGCGCCTGCTTCTCGATGACGCGCCGCACCTTGGTGAGCTCATCCATGAGTCCACCCTTGGTGTGAAGACGACCAGCGGTATCGACGATCGCGATCTCAATCCCCTCGCGCTTCGCGTACTCCACAGTCTGGAACGCGACGGAGGCGGGGTCTTGACCCTCGTGTTGCGGGCGGACGATCGCCGCTCCCCCACGCTGAGCCCAGGTCGCCAACTGATCGACGGCTGCCGCCCTGAAGGTATCGGCAGCGCCCACGACGACACTGCGCTGGTAGCCACGAAGGAACTTCGTGAACTTACCAATCGTCGTTGTCTTGCCGACGCCGTTGACGCCAACGACGAGCACCACAGCCGGGCGCTCGGTGAGCTTGAGAGTGGTGTCGAACTTCGCGAAGTGCTCCTCTAGTGTCTCCCGCAGCATGCGCTGGAGGTCTTGAGGATCCGTCGTCCGGTACTTCTCCACCTTCTGCCGAAGCTCATCCACAACACGCTCACTGATGTCGGGACCAAAGTCCGCTGTAATGAGCGCGGTCTCTAGGTCCTCCCAGGTCGTCTCATCGATGGTGGGTTTGACGAACATGCCGCGCAGCGCGCGACTCAAAGACCAAGACTTCTCCGCCATTACTCCAGCCTACGGGTAGACGCGCCAGCGCCCACACCATCAGGAGGACGCTGCGGCACGGTCGCCCACACGCTGCCCAACCACGGCAGAAACACCGTCCTGGCGCATCGATACCCCGTACAGCGCGTCGGCGATCTCCATCGTGCGTTTCTGGTGAGTGATCACCAGAAGCTGGGAACTCTCACGCAGTTGCTCAAACACACTCAAAAGCCGACCGAGGTTCGCGTCGTCCAGCGCAGCTTCCACCTCGTCAAGAATGTAGAAGGGGCTCGGCCGCGCCTTGAAGATCGCCACGAGCAATGCCACCGCCGCCAGCGATCTCTCGCCACCGGAAAGAAGCGACAATCGCTCAATCTTCTTTCCTACTGGCCGCACAGACACTTCGATGCCCGTCGTCAGCATGTTGTCTGGATCAGTGAGCGAGATGCTTCCGGTCCCGCCAGGGAACAACAGCGGGAAGACCTGTCCGAATGCTTCCTTTGTGTCTTCGAACGCGCTCGCGAAGATCGTCTGCATCCGCTCATCGAGGTCGGTGATGATTGTCAGCAGGTCTTGTCTCGTCTGCGTGAGGTCTGTGAGCTGCTCGGTCAAGAAGGCATGACGCTGTTCCAATGCTGCGAACTCTTCGAGTGCGAGCGGGTTCACGCGTCCGAGTTGCGCAAGCTTGCGCTCCGCCTGAGCAAGCCTGCGCTCCTGAACCTGGCGATCAAACGGGAGCCCGGCGTGATCGGTCTCCTCGTCTGTCGATTCGTCGGCAACATCGTCGCGCGGCACCAATTGATCTGGCCCATATTCCGCAACAAGAATGTCTTCATCAAGAGCAAGCTCGGATGAGACCCGCTCCAGCAGACTGTTGAGGTGCAGCTTCTTCTCGTGGATCTGAAGCTCGAGCCCATGCACGCTCTCCGTGAGCCCGGCAAGGCGTTCACGCAGTGACGATTCTTGAGCGCGGAGGCCAACGAGTTCCTCGTTCTGAGCAGAGCGCGCCGCCTCAGCCTCTTTGAGTGCGAGCCGCGCCTCGGTCACCGACCGGTCGAGCGAGTCAAGAATGCGCGGCAGCTCATCGGCAACGCCCGAGGCGGCTTCCCGCTGGGCACGACGGATCACGGCCCGACGGGCTGCTTCAGCGGCCGCGTCTCTTTCTTGCTCACGCTGGCGCTCCAGAGTGGTCACCCGCGTTTGAGCCGCACGCACACGTTCTCGCAGAGTCTCAATCTCTAGTCGGGCGCGTACTTCGCCTTCGCGAGCACTTTCTAGTGCCTCAAGCAGCCCGTCGCGAGCGGATGCGTCGAGAACGGGGCGCGGCGCGGCGATCGCTTCGTCCACGGCCGTTTTCGCTGTGTGAGCCTTGGTCTCCGCGTCTGAGACCGCGGCCTGGGCCTGAGCCAGTCCGGTTTCCAACCGCTCACACTCGGCGACGGCTGACTCGTGCCGCACGGTCACACGGTTGACTTGCTCTGCGTGGGTCGCCAGCGCGGCATCGTGTTCACGCAACGCTCGCAGCGCGTCTTTCGCCTGCCTTCTGGTGGTTTCGACGGCCTCATTCGCGTCTTCGCGCGCTTCACGAAGAGAGTCGACCACAACCTGGATCTCTGCCAGCCGCTCGGTGGCCGCATCTCTTTCGGCCGCGAGCTCTAGGCGCGAACGTTCACCACCAGAACCTGTGCGAAGGGTTTGCGCTGTGATGACATCCCCTCCCACTGTCACGATCGTCGTGGCGGTGTCACCTGTGCTATCCAGCGCGGACCTTGCGGCACGGGCCGAAACCAGATCTTCTGCAATCAGCACGTGGGAAAGGACAGCGAGCACTCCGTCTGGTGCTGTGACTGTCTCCACCGCGGGGGTCACGCCTTCGATAGCAGGCAACCCTTCGACAGCAGACGAGACGGGGTTCGGCCGATGCGCAGCCGCGATGACAAAGTCGACAACTCCCCTGTGCTGTTGCATTTCGTCTGTCGCGAGGAGGAACGCATCGTCTGCGGTGTCGATCAGCACGCCCTCGGCGAGCGGTCCCAGCACGGCAGCGATCGCGGCTTCGTAGCCTGCGCGCACCTGCACAGAGTCGCCGACCAGACCGCGCACGCCTTTGCCGCCAGATTTGACGACTTCGGCGGCTCCGCCAGACAACGACAAGGCACTCGTGAGCGCTGCGGCCTTCGCCGTCAGAGAGTCCACCTCGCGCTCGGCGGCATGGAGCCGGTCACGGAGGGTGTCCCGCTCCGCTTCCGCCGATGTCGCTGCGCGTTGCGCACTGTCGTAGGCAGCAGCATGTTCTGCCGCCGTTCCTTGCGGCGCCTCTGCGTCGTCGATGGCTTCCAAGGCTTCTGCTGCTTCTCGACGTCGCGCGTTCGCTGCTTCGAGCGCGTTCTCTTGCCTGAGTACGGCCCCGCGCACAGCGGCCAGAGCCGATGCTGCCGCGTCTGCCGTTCCTCGTAGTGCCGACAATCGCATGTCGTACTCCGATACGAGCGCGCTCTGCTCTGCGATGTCGACGTCGAGCGTGTCCAGCTCTGCTCGCGCGTGCACGACCTCGCGGCTCGCTGAGGCTGCTGCATCTTGCGCGTCCCCCAGGCCTGCAGAGATTACAGAGATCTCGTCTTTCGCCTCATCGATCGTGCTCTGCGTCACGGTGACGGCTGTCACGGCCGCATCATCATCTTCTGAACCAAGAAGCGCGAGCCGCTGATTCGCCAACGTATACAGACCGCGCATGCGCTCCTGCACCTGCTCAAGCCCGAATGCGACGCCGCGCGCCTGGTCTACGGCCACCGAATTCTGATCTCGTTCAAGTCTCGCGATACTCGCCCGCACAACATCGGCTTGATCAGAGAGCACCAGCCGCTCGGTGTGTCGTTCGTGCTCTGTTCGAGTATGGTCAGCCAGCGCGGCGCGGAGCGCGACCACATCGTCGGCAAAGATTCGAGCCTTCGCATCGCGCACAACGGCCGCGATGGTCTGGGCTTCACGCGCGATCTCTGCCTGCCGACCCAACGGCTTGAGCTGACGGCGGATCTCTCCTGCCAGGTCGCTGAGGCGGGTGAGGTTGGCCTCCATCGCGTCGAGCTTGCGGAGAGTTTTCTCTTTGCGGCGGCGATGCTTGAGAATCCCGGCAGCCTCTTCGATGAAGCCGCGCCGATCTTCGGGTGATGCCTGCAGAACAGTGTCCAGTCGTCCCTGTCCGACGATGACGTGCATCTCACGGCCCAGCCCTGAGTCACTGAGCAGCTCTTGCACGTCAAGCAGCCGGCAACCTTCGCCGTTAATCGCATACTCACTGGAACCACTGCGGAAGAGCGTGCGACTGATCGTCACCTCGGCAAATTCGATGGGCAGTGCGCCATCCGCGTTGTCGATGGTCAGTTGCACCTCGGCCCGGCCGAGAGGACCACGGGTCGAAGTTCCAGCGAAGATGACGTCTTCCATCTTGCCGCCGCGCAGAGTCTTGGCGCCCTGTTCGCCCATCACCCATGCAAGCGCATCGACGACATTCGATTTGCCGGAACCGTTCGGTCCGACGATGCAGGTGACGCCCGGCTCGAAAACGAAACTGGTCGGTTGCGCGAACGACTTGAACCCTTTGAGCGTCAGGCTTTTTAGATGCATGCGAGCACCGCTCGTCCGGGGAGATTCACGCGGCTACGCTACCGGAATTCCGCGGCTCGGCAGGTATCCCGCGCTGCTTCTGCCGAAGTCCCGTGCGACGCGACACGCCGGGGTTCAAAAGAAATGATTGACGCTGGCATTCTCTGTTCGTTAGTTTTGCCTCGGATCGCCATTTGAAAGGAGGTTACCGATGATGACCACTCAGCTCCGCGCACAGGCCACAGGGCATGCAGCGTCTGCACATCTTGCAACACGCTCTGAGTTCTCGGTAGCCGCCAGCGTCCGCCTCAGCGCCTTCTGCTAGAACCGCACCGCGAGAATTAACGCCCGTAGTGGGCGTGGCCCGCTCGGTGCATCCGCGCTTCACCCTCTGATCTGCATCCAGATCATGGATCCTCATCGCCGCCAGCCACCACTTTTGTGGTTCTGCTTCGACGGCGTTCTTCTGCCCCCATCAACGGTGCTCGCCGTTGTTGCCGCGCGATCGTTCGCGCACTTTCCCCACTTCACCTAAGGAATCATCATGAACGCCACGTTGCGTCGCGACGTTATTCATCCACCGGATATCGAGGACCGCGAGGTCCTCCACATCCCCCGCCCAGACGAGCTACGTCGTCTTCCACTCTTTGATCGCATTGGTCTCAGAGTCGGTCTCTGGTTGCTGCAAAGAGCGCAACGGCCACGACGCCAGCGTCGAGGTTTCGATATTCATACCGCCGACACCCTGATGCTCGGGGAACAAAGACATCGCACCGAGGCGGAAACCCGGGCGATGCTGATGTTCGACATGCAACGAGGAATGCGCTGATGCCCCACACTCCCCTCACCATCACCCGCCTGGTCGTGCCAGCGGAACTCAGCGACGACAACGCCGCTGAGTTCCGCGCGTGCGCCGAACTCAACCGCCTCATCTGCGACGAGCAGGTGGGGCTTCCCGACCTCGCCCCCTCTGCCGCGCAGATGCTCCCGAGTTGGAGCGACAACACCGATTCCGTCGACCTCGGTTTTGTCGCACGCGAGGGTCAGCAGATCGTCGGCATGGTGACGATGTCGTTTGCGCAGGAGGCCGAAGCGCGCGCTGCCGAGGTTGATCTTCTTGTGCCAGAGGCCACGTGGGGGCACGGCGTCGAAGACGCTTTGCTTGCGCGGGCCGAAACCGAGGCGCGAGCACGCGGACGCAGCCTGGTGCAGCTCTGGAGCTTGCATCCCCCGCGAGAGCAGCAACAGATGCTGGTTCCGCGCACCGGCTGGGGTCGCGTTCCGGCCACCCCGCTTTCTGATCTGCTGTCCTCCAACGGGTTCACGCTTGAGCAGATGGAGCGCAACAGTAAGTATGACCTCCAGAGTGACGCCGACCCCGTGCGCGAGACCCTGGCCGAGGCAATGATGGCCGCTGGCAACGACTATGAGGTCGTCGAGTGGAACATGCCCACACCTCCGGAGTTTCGGGAGGGGTTCGCCGAGGTACTCGCGCGATTGTCGACGGACGCACCCAGCGGCGACATGGACTTTGCCGCACAAAACTGGGATGCCGAGCGGGTCGTGCGCCGGGAAGCACGACTACTCGGTGCGGGTCAGGCGGTGTCGGTGGTCGCCGTGCGACACGTGTCATCCGGCGCGCTCGTGGCGTTTAACGAGCTCTTGATCGGCGCCGACCGAACAAGCGTCACGCATCAGTTCGGCACACTGGTGAGCAAGAAGCACCGCGGTCACCGCCTGGGCACCATCGTCAAGTGCGCAAACTTGCTGCGGTGGCGAGAACTGATGCCGCAGTCGCCCGTGGTTTCCACCTTCAACGCCGAAGAGAACAGGCCAATGCTGAACATCAACGAAGCAATCGGCTTTCGTCCTGTCTCCTATGCCGCAGCCTGGCAAAAAGAGATCTGATGCGCATCAGCGGCGCCGTTGACAGGCCGGGCAGAAGTGCGAGGAGCGATTCATGAAGGAGACCCTGCGGATCTCGCCTCCACAGCGCGGGCACGGTTGACCCTGCCGCCCATACGCATTCAGACTGTGCGCGAAGTAGCCAGCCTGGCCGTTGACGTTGACGTACTGGGCATCAAAGCTGGTGCCTCCTTCGGCGAGAGCCTTCTCGAGCACGCTCCGCACCTCGATGAGGAGCCTGCTGACGGCGGATGCGGAGAGCCGGTTCGCTGGTGTCTCTGGATGGATGCGGGCAGCCCATAGTGACTCGTCCGCATAAATGTTCCCGATACCACTGGCGACTCCCTGATCAAGGAGCACTCGCTTGATGGCACTGCCGCGTCGGGCCAGATTCGAGTGGAACGCGGCATCATCGAAAGCTGCATCCAGCGGATCACGAGCGATGTGGGCCACCTGAGTGGGAATCAGACTTCCCACGTCGTCGATAAGCGCATCGACAGCCAGGGATCCGAACGTCCGTTGATCAGCAAAGACGATCGCAATGTCGCCATGCGTTGGATGATCGATAGAGATGCGCACCCGTTCGTGGCGCTCCGGGGCCGCGTCGCTGCTGCGCAAAAGCATCTGGCCACTCATGCCCAGATGAGCGATGAGTGCAGAACCTCGGTCGTCGAGCGGCAGCCACAGGAACTTGCCTCGGCGTGCGGTGCCCGTGAATCTGCGGCCCTCTAACCTGCGGACGAAATCTGCGGCGCCGGCAAGATGGCGCGTGAGCGCGCGCTCATCGAGCACGCTCACCGCAGTGATCAGAGATCCGACGACCGCCGGTTCGAGGCCAGCACGAACGACCTCGACCTCTGGAAGCTCAGGCACGCTCGCTGAGCGTGCGCCATGCGCTGAGCGCTGCCGCCATCTCCGCCGTCTTCTTGCTGGTACCAGACCCGGTCATACTCAGATCACCGACCGCGACAGTCGCCGTAAAGCGACGCTCATGATCCGGCCCGCTCGCTTCGATGGAGTACTGCGGCGGCGTGGCGCCAGAGCGAGCAGCAAGTTCTTGCAGACTCGTCTTAGGGTCCATCGCGGCCCCGTAGCGCTCTGGGTCAGCCAGTAGCGGTTTGGTCAGACGGAGAACGAGCGCCGTCGCCGACTCAGGGCCAGCCGAAAGGTACGTGGCGCCGATAACAGCTTCCATCGTGTCCGCAAGGATCGAATCCTTGTCCCGACCACCGGTCTGCTCCTCGCCGCGCCCCAGTCGCAAATGGCTACCGAGGTCGATCCCACGAGCGACCTCTGCCAGCGCGACTGTCGAAACGACGCTTGCACGTCGCTTCGCCAACTCACCCTCATCGAGGGTCGGGTGGGTGGTAAAGAGCATTACGGTGACGGCCTGACCGAGAACGGAGTCTCCAAGAAACTCCAACCGCTCGTTGTGCGGAATGCCGCCGTGCTCGTAAGCGTAAGAGCGGTGGGTCAGCGCCAACTCCAGAAGCTCCGCGTCAATATCGACGCGGAGCTTCTCTGGGAGCGACATTGTCCCCCCGGGGAACTCCGTCACGGTTCGCGACTCAGACGTCAGCGACCTTGCGGCCCTTGTACTCCATGTACAGCTCAGTACCCTGCGAGTCGGTGACGACCTTCGCCTGGTGCGGACGGCTGTAGACAACCTGGCCGTTCTCGATGGTCTTTACGAGCGCGATGGGCGCTGCCTTCCACTGCGCGCGACGCGAGCGGGTGTTCGAACGCGATACCTTGCGCTTTGGGGGGTTACCAGCCATGACTAGCTCTCTTCTTTCTCGGCGGCACGAGATGTTTCCGTGCCGTCTTGGTCTGTGATGTTCTGGAGCGCGCTCCACCGAGGATCGATGGGAGCCACCTGCTCCGTTTCAGTGTTTTCATTAAGCCGTTCGCCCGTTTGCGGGTCAAGCCCTGGGCAATCCGGCTGACACACCGGCTGAAAAGGAAGCGACAATACGGCCGCATCCCTGACCAGAGTTTCAAGATCCACGTGGTTGTCTTGAACCTCGAAGTCAGTTTCTTCCTCACCAGGATACGCGAAAAGCTCCTGGAACTCGACTTCGACGGGCCGCGTGATGTCAATCAGACATCTACCGCAGACTCCGACGTACTGACCTTCGGCATTTCCCGATACCAAAATGCCTTCGTGGACAGATTCCAGCCGCACATCGAGATCGAGTTTCGAACCTGATTCGAAGGAGACGATTCCTTCACCCCAGGCTTCGGAGAGGGTTACCGTGAACTCGTGTTCACGCATCTCCCCTGGGTGCCGAACGATGTCGCGGACAGGGAGTACAAAAGGGCCGTTCATTCGAGAGCGCACCCAACCATGCTACCCGGATCGTTCAAGCCCGAGGCTGACGCCGTACTCAGGTGACTGCTCAGATGCCGCGAGAGCCGGTGTCCAAAAAGTTTGCAACCGCTGTCGGCACAAACGGAGCCACGTCTCCCCCGAGCGCCGCTACCTGCCGAACGAGAGAACTCGAAACCATGGCGTGCGACGGATCAGGAAGAAGGAACACCGTCTCGATACCGGCAAGGTGCCTGTTGACGATCGCCATCGGAGATTCGTAGGTGACATCGACCTGCGAGCGGATGCCTTTTACCAGCACTCCCGCGTTGACGTCGCGCGCATAGTCGACCAGCAAGCCCATAGTCCACGAGCCGATCACAATATTCCCCGGCATCCCGTCATCGGCGATCGAACGCTCAAGCAGCGATAGTCGCTGTGCGATGGGAAGCATCGCTTCTTTGCCAGGGTTATGCACCACCAGCACATGCAACTCGTCGTACAGCGCGGCAGCGCGCCGAATGACGTCAAGGTGACCCAGGGTCGGCGGATCAAAGGAACCCGGGACAACGGCGATCCGGCTGCTCATAACTCCAGCCTAGAGCACACCACTTATGCGTTAGTTCTTAGCGAGCGCCGCGCGATCCTCGTCGCTCACTCGCCTGCCAATGGCTTCTCGCAGACCGGGATGGCTGGTGAGGGTGGGGTCGGCAGTGAGGATCTCTTGGGCCACCTCCCGCGCTCGGGCGATGAGGCCAGCATCTTTCACCACGCGCAACAGCTTGAGCGAGGAACGGACTCCTGCCTGTGCAGCACCCAGCACATCTCCCTCACCGCGGAGCTCCAGGTCGACTTCTGCAAGCGCGAATCCGTCGAGGGTTGCTGCGACGGCATCGACGCGATCACGAGCGAGGGAGCCTGACTCTGCGTCAGTGACGAGCAGACAGAGACCAGGCACGCCACCTCGTCCCACACGACCGCGAAGCTGATGCAGTTGCGACACCCCGAACCGGTCGGCGTCGAGAACAATCATGGTGGAGGCGTTCGGTACGTCAACGCCTACCTCGATGACCGTGGTCGCGACGAGCAAGTCGATATCGCCGCGTGCGAACGACTGCATCACGGCATCTTTCTCGTCAGAGGGCATGCGCCCGTGCAACACTGCTCTTCGTATTCCGCCGAGCGTGGGGTGCGTCGCGAGCGCCTCATCGAGTTGCACCACACCCCAGCGAGGACCGTTCCCTGTCTCCGGGGGAACAGCAGGCTGCTCCCCCGGTTCCCCGGTCTTCTTCGTCGTGTCGATCGCTGCGCACACGGCAAAAACCTGCCGTCCTTGCGCAATTTCTTCTGCTGCACGTTCCCACACACGGTTGAACCAGCCTGGATGCTCCGCGAGCGGTGCCACAAACGACTCGATGCCTGCGCGGCCGGCTGGCATCGTACGAATGACGGAGGTATCGAGGTCACCAAACACCGTCATCGCGACCGTGCGAGGAATAGGTGTTGCGGTGAGAACTAGGGCATGCGGACTCGAACCTTTTGCGCGAAGCGCCTCCCGCTGTTCGACACCGAATCGATGTTGCTCATCAACGACGACGAGGCCGAGGTCGGCGAACGTCGTCTTTGCGCCCAGAAGCGCGTGGGTGCCGACCACAATGAGTGATTGCCCAGAAGCAACCCGCAGCGCAGCCTTGCGTCTCTCGGCCGCGGGAAGTTGGCCTGTGAGCAGCGTCGGCATCAGCAAGGGCGCGAGCTCAGGGCCGAGCATCTTCGTGATCGAGCGCAGATGCTGGCCTGCCAGCACCTCGGTGGGCGCGATCAGCGCCGCCTGCCCGCCGCTCTCCGCAACCTGCAGCATCGCGCGGAGAGCGACAAGGGTCTTGCCCGAGCCGACCTCTCCCTGCACCAGCCGGTTCATCGGCCAGGAACCGACGAGATCAGCGGCAATCTGATGCCCGACCGTTTCTTGGTCGGGGGTGAGCGTGTAGGGAAGCGTGGCATCGAACCGCGCAAGCAGCCCACCGTCGCTCGCAGGCCGTGACGTTGCGGAAAGTGCGCGAATAGCGTCTCGCTGTTGCAGAAGCGCCGTCTGCAACGTGAGCGCTTCGTGCATCCTCAGCGTCCGCACTGCGGGATCGATGTCGTTGCGCGTACGCGGTCGATGCACGAGCTCTAACGCTTCTGCCGCCGTGAGCAACTCTTCTTTGGTGCGAATCTCCGGTGTCAGCGGGTCTGGCACCTCAGCAAGCGCATCGAGAACTCGTCCGATAAGTCTGGCGATCTGCCATGTCTGAATCGCCGATGTCGCAGGGTAGATCGGAATCGGAACGGTCGAGCGTGCGTCTGCGCTTCGACGCGCCGCATCCTCATCATCGAAAAGTTCGTACTCTGGGTGCGCGAACTGAGTGACGCCATTGAACTCGCCCACTTTGCCGGAGAAGACACCGCGGCGTCCTACCGCGAGGTCTTTCGAGCGCCACTCCGCGGCACCGGCGTTCTTCGCAAAAAAAGTCAACGACATTCTTCCGACGCCGTCTCCGATGACGACGTCGACCATTGCTCCCGGACGGTTTCGCATGCGGCGAAAGCTCGACGAAAGCACCTCGGCCACGATGGTCACCGTCTCACCGAGCGGCAACTCGCGAATAGGCGTCAATTCGCCCGGGTCTGCGTAGCGTCGTGGGTAGTGCGCCAGCAGATCACCAACGCTCTTCATACTGAACGCGCGTCCGAGCGTCTTGGCAGACGCCGCACCGAGCGCATCCTCTAACGAGGAATCGAGCGTGAGCGACATAGTCCGAGTCTAGGGAACGCATCCGACACTGCCTGCATCTGACCTGTCGTATCGTGAACGGGTGACGAGGATCATCGCAGGGAGCGCCAGGGGCGCCAGACTCGAGGTACCCGGTGCCGGGACGCGCCCCACGAGCGACCGTGTGCGCGAATCACTTTTCGGCGCCCTCGAATCTTTCGGAGTCATCGAAGGCGCCAGGGTTCTCGACCTCTACGCCGGCTCAGGTGCTCTCGGGCTGGAGTCACTCAGCCGCGGGGCGACAACCGCAGATTTGGTGGAGCGAGGACGCCAAGCGGCCGCAATCGTGCGGCGCAACGCCGCAGTGGTGGCGAAGGCGGGCGGCATGTCGCCCGCACGCGTGCATGAGGGGGCCGTGCATACGTTCTTGCAACGCGCGAGCGGCCCGTTCGATCTGGTTTTCTCTGACCCGCCCTACGACCTCGACGATGCGGCGATGACCGCTGACCTCGTCGCACTTGCGCCGCTACTTTCCACCGACGCCGTTGTCGTCATCGAGCGTGCCCGCCGCGCCACACCGCCGGAGTTTGCGGCTGCCGGACTGGAAGCGTTCCGTGAAAAGGCATACGGCGACACGATGCTGTGGTGGGCGGAGCCGTTGGCAGCCGAACAACAGGCCGCGGCCGCTGATCAGCCGGCGACGGAATCCCAGTCTCGGTAGGGATCCCACCCGCTGAGATCGACAGGAAGATCGTCGCACAACAGATCTTCCTCGCCGCGGTGGCGCACCACTCCGATGACCCGAAATCCCGGTGGCAAGAATCCTTCGGGGAAAGTGGCGAGAAGCGCGTGGTCTTCGCCCCCGGCAATCGAGCGCTCGGGGTTCTCACCGAGCGCTGTGCTGTCCAAAGCGATTGTCACATCGGAAGCTGCGGCGAGACGACGGGCGTCGATGGCGAGCCCGTCTGAGATATCCATCATCGCCGTGGCGCCCGATGTCGCTGCCACTGCACCCAGCGCAATCGGTGGGGAAGGCCGTAACTGTGCCGCAACCGCCGCGCGCTCCCCCGCCTCAAGCAACGCCGTGTCGACGGGAACGGGAGTCTCGCCATCGCGGAAGCGTCCGAACAGCACAGCGAGGCCGTGCGCCGCGTGACCGAGCTCGCCGGCGATCGCCACGACATCGCCGGGGCGCGCGCCACCTCGTGTCACCGCGTCACGGCCTTGCAGATCGCCCAAAGCGGTCACCGCCACCGTCAGTACATCGGAGACAGTCAGGTCACCGCCGACAACGGCGCAGCCGGGGGCGAGCGCGGAGCATGCATCCCTAAACCCGTCAGCGACGCGCTCGACGAATGACAAGCGCAGGTCTCGCGGCACGGCCAGCGCCACCAGGAGAGCGGTCGGACGTGCTCCCATCGCTGCCACGTCTGCCAGGTTCACCGCGGCCGACTTCCATCCAAGGTCGTAGCCGCTGGACCAGGCCAACCGAAAATCGGGCCCGTGCACGAGCGTGTCTGTTGTCGCCACAACCGACCCAGACGGAGTAGCGATCACGGCCGCATCGTCACCGGGGCCAATCAGCGTGTGGGTTGCTGGCGGCGTTCGGGTCAGAATCGCCTGCAAAATGCGTCCCTCAGAGACATCACCCAGGAACGGATCGTCGGATTCGGGTCGGGAGGCCATGTTGTCAAAGGTAGCCTGGAACCATGCCCCGCTCCCGTCGCCTTGCCCTCATCGCGGGTGCAGTGGCCCTCGCCGCGATGCTCGCCGGATGCTCTGCCACCACGCACCTCGAACCGGCTGCCGATGCGAACAACCCCGCTTGCGCTTCTGTCTCCGTTTTGCTCCCTGACTCTGTCGGCGACTACGAGCGCGTGTGGACCGATGCTCAGGCAACCGGCGCGTGGGGCGATCCCACTATCGTGCTTCGTTGCGGTGTAGAACCGCCAGCGCCTTCCTCGTTGGTGTGCACCACACTGGGCGGCGTTGACTGGCTGGTCCTCGAACAAGAAGAAGAGCGTCAGCGACTCGTCACCTACGGGCGCGACCCGGCGATCGAGGTGAACATTCGTCGTGGCGAGCAGGTCGACTTCCAGTCGATCGTCGACACGATCTCCACGAACATCCAGTCCGGGCTCGCACCAGCAACAGCACAGTGCACCGACCGCGTGGAGTTCCCCGCGAGCTAACCCAGGTCTGCGGCGCTGTCAGCGGCGCAGACCTGCTTCGATGACTTCGGTGATCAGGTCGCCGTAGGTGAGTCCCGATGCGACCCAGCACTTCGGGAACATCGAGATCGGTGTGAAACCGGGCATCGTGTTGAGCTCGTTCACCACAAGCTCTCCAGTCGGGGTGAGGAACATATCGACGCGAGCGAGTCCGCGCCCGTCGACCGCCTCAAACGCGCGGATCCCGGCCTGCTGAATCGCTTCCAGTTCTGCGGGCGTGACAGAAGCGGGGCACACGATGTCTACCCCGTCACCGCCGAGGTACTTGCCTTCGAAGTCGTAGAAGCCGCGAGAGGTGAGCACGATCTCGCCTGGCAACGACGCGCGGACACCTGAAGAGCTCTCCAGAACAGCAACCTCGATCTCGCGTCCGGTTACACCGGTCTCGATCAGTACTTTGTCGTCTTCGGCGAATGCCACAGCCAGAGCTTCATCGAGTTCGGAAGCTGCCTCGACCTTGGAGACACCGACGCTTGAGCCTGCGCGGGCAGGTTTCACAAACAAGGGAAGTCCAAGCTCCGCAGCCCGCACGCGCACTGCTTCTGCGTCGCGATCCCAGTCCCGACGACGAACGGTATGGGAGGGGGCGACCGTAAGCCCTGCGGCCTCCAGCGCGATCTTCATGAAGTGCTTGTCCATGCACAGCGCAGAGTCGAGAACGCCGCCGCCGGCGTAGGGAACTTCGAGTGTGTCGAAGTAGCCCTGGATCGTGCCGTCTTCGCCGTGCGGCCCATGCAGGATGGGAAGCACCACATCGATCTCACCGAAACTGTCTATCGAGCCGTCTTGACGCACGACGCGCAGGGTGCGATCGCCCCCAGGCTCCGGCCACAGAACGCGGGTGCCGTTGTCGACTACCTCTGGCAGGTGTGCCGCATCCAGCGGGAACTTTGCTGGGTCGTCGTCTTCTAAGACGAATGCACCCTCACGCGTGATTCCTACCGGAATCACGGCGTAGCGGGTGCGGTCAATTGCTCCCAGCACGCCCCCCGCCGTTGCGGAACTGATCGAATGCTCGCTGGAGCGCCCGCCGAAGAGCACCACCACCGTCTGCTTGTCCATGGTTGGTCCTCTCACCCTGCGGGGTGTCGTCGTCCGTCGTCAGGTGGGGTGCAATGTCACGCGGATCCATCTTGCCGTCCAGCACCATCTTCACTTGCTCGACGATGGGCATGTCGACCTCTGACTCGCTCGCCAGCTGCAAGATAGGTGCAACAGAGGCGAGTCCCTCCGCGGTCTGTTGCATCTGCTTCACCACGTCTTGGAAGCTGTAGCCCTGGCCGAGCAGGCGCCCTGCGGTGTTGTTGCGGCTCAGCGGCGACTGACAGGTAGCGATAAGGTCGCCGAGCCCTGCAAGTCCCTGGAGCGTCTCGGGGTGCGCGCCGTTTGCCACCGCAAAGTCAGTCATCTCCACAAGGCCTCGGGTGATGATGGATGCTTTGGTGTTTTCTCCGTAGCCGACCCCATCGACAATGCCGATCGCCACGGCGATGAGGTTCTTCAGCACGCCGCCGAACTCGGTGCCGATGACATCCGTGTTCACAAACGTGCGGAAGTAATTGTTGCGTGCGGCGCGAGCAACAGTGTCAGCGGTCTCCTGGCTCCGAGAAGAGATCACGGCAGCGGTTGGCTGCTCTCTCGCGATCTCCAGCGCGAGGTTTGGACCAGAGGCAACAGCGATGCGATCGGGATCGCAGCGCAGCTCCTGCTGAATCACCTGGCTCATGCGGAGTCCTGAACCGCGCTCAACGCCCTTCATCAGACTGATGATCTTCGAATCGCTGTCTTCCAACAGCGGGCGGAGTGCCTTCAGATTCTCGCGCAACGACTGACTCGGAACAGAGAGATAGACCTGATCGACGCCGTCAAGCGACGCCGCTAGGTCGTGCGTCGCCGCCATCGTGCGGGGCAGGTTTATGCCAGGCAAGTAACGAGAGTTACGTTTCGCCTCGTTGATCTCTTGCGCCAGTTCGGCGCGACGAGCCCACATGGTCACCTGCGCTCCACCATCGGCGAGAATCTTGCCGAAGGTGGTGCCCCAGCTACCTGCGCCGATGACCGTGGTGCGCGGGCCGGCCGGTGCTGTTCTCTTAGGAGTCAAGGCGTCCTGTCTCCTTCTGTCCGTGGGTGGTGGGGTTCCAGCGTTCTGCGGGCGCTTTTTCATCGCGCAACTCTTCGAGAAGAGCCGTGATGGCGTTCATCAGCCGGTTGGTCGCCTCGTTGAGGGCAGCAGGCTCCCCCGCTCGGCCTCGCAGATCGCTGACATCAATCGGATCTCCGATGATGACCTGCACTGGCTTGCGCAGCGGCCACAAGCTGAGTCCCTTTTGGTAGCGCCCCATAATCTCCTGGGTGCCCCAGTGCGCCATCGGCACCAACGGAATACCGTCGGCGAGAGCCAGCCGGACTGCCCCAGACTTCCCACGCATCGGCCACAGGTCGGGATCACGGGTAAGCGTGCCCTCGGGGTACACAATCACGCCGCGGCCCAGCTCGACAAGCTTCTCTGATTGCGCCATCGTCTGTCTGGCCGAAGCCGCCGAAGAAGTGCGGGCGACGGGAATCATCCCGGTAGCTCGCAGCAACCAGCCCAATACAGGAACGTCAAAGAGGCTCTGCTTCGCCATGAAGCGTGGGGCACGACCGCTTCGCCAGACGGCGATACCGACGATGATCGGGTCGAACTCTGAATAGTGGTTCGGCGCAAGGATGAACGAGCCATCTTTGGGGAGCTTCTCTGCACCGCTGATGCGAATCTTCGCGATCAACGACACCACCGGGATGACCAGAGCGGCGAGCGGCCAGAAAATGCTCGGCCTGGTCTTCTCGACGGATCGGGAAGTCATCGTCGTCACTTGATGACGTCGAAGTCGGCGCCGAGCCCGTCCAGCTTGGCGAGGAACTTCTCGTATCCACGGCTGAGGATGTCGACGCCAGACACCTTCGACTCACCCGAAGCCGTCAATGCGGCAATCACGTGACTGTACCCACCACGAAGGTCTGGCACCACGATGTCGGCAGCGTGCAGCGGCGTGGGTCCGGTAACGACAGCGGCCTGCTCGAGGTCACGGCGAGGGACGCGACGAGGGCCATCTTGCAGTCCATTCGGGTGCACAACGATGTCTGCGCCCATCTTGACGAGCGCCTCGGTGAAGCCCATGCGGTTCTCGTACACGGTTTCATGCACCACGGAACGACCGTGCGCCTGGGTCAGCGCGACAACGAGCGGCTGCTGCCAGTCGGTCATGAACCCGGGGTGCACGTCGGTCTCGATAACGACGGGCTTGATCTCGCCATCACGACGGAAGAGGATGCCGTCTTCCTGGATGTCAAACCAACCGCCAGCCTTGCGGAAGATGTTGAGGAACGTCAGCATCTCCTGCTGCTTCGCGCCTCCGACAAAAATTTCTCCGTCAGTGGCAAGCGCCGCAGAGGCCCAGGAAGCGGCCTCGTTGCGGTCGAAGATTGAACGGTGGTCGTAACCCCGGAGCTTTTCGACGCCCTCGATCACGATGACGCGGTTGGGCTCGTAGGAGATGATCGCGCCCATTTTTTGCAGGACGGCAATCAAGTCCATGATCTCGGGTTCGATCGCCGCGTTGCGGAGCTCCGTCACGCCTTCCGCGCGAACCGCGGTGAGCAGAACCTGCTCCGTCGCGCCGACGCTCGGGTACGGCAGGTGGATGTTCGCGCCGTGCAGACGGTTTCCGCCGGTGGAAAGGCGGATACCGCTCGGAAGCTTCTCAACCACGGCACCGAACTTACGTAGCGCATCCAGGTGGAAGTCGATCGGACGGTCACCGATGCGGCAGCCGCCGAGGTCGGGGATGAAAGCCTGGCTGAGCCGGTGCAGCAGCGGGCCACAGAACAGAATCGGGATGCGAGAGGCGCCAGCATGGGCGTCGATCTCTTCGAAGTGAGCGGATTCCACGTCACTCGGGTCGAAGGTGAGCGCACCCGGCTCGTCTCCCTCGGAGACTCGCACGCCGTGAACCTCTAGCAGTGAACGAACGACAGCAACGTCGCTGATCGCTGGCACGTCGCGAAGAGTGCTCACCGTCTCCCCAAGGAGAGACGCGACCATGGCCTTGGTAGCCAGGTTCTTTGCACCCTTGACGTCGACTCGACCGCGAAGCGGTCGTCCGCCTCGAATGGCGAGGACGTCTCCGGTGAGTGCAGGGACTCCGTCCGGAAGAGCGTCGCGCACAGATGTCGTCATTCGGAGCCTCACTTCATTTACGGATTTCGGGGGCGGGTTGCCCCTGGCTCCCCCGCCCCCACCGGTTACTGAATGGGAAGGGTTCGGGGCCGCCACGACTCGCGACGGGCCTCGAACTGCGCAATCTTGTCTTCATTGCGCAGCGTGAGCCCGATGTCATCGAGCCCTTCGAGGAGCCGCCATCTAGTGTAATCGTCGATCTCGATGTCGGCCTGGACATCACCGATCGATGCGGTGCGCGCCTCAAGGTTCACAGTGACCTGTGCCCCGGGATTCCGGTCAATCTCCGCCCAGATACGCTCAATATCTTCTTCGGAGACCGTTGCAGCAAGCAATCCCTGCTTGCCCGCGTTTCCACGGAAAATATCGGCGAATCGCGGACTCAGCACCACAGCGAAACCGAAGTCCCTGAGCGCCCACACGGCGTGCTCGCGGCTGGAGCCGGTACCGAAGTCCGCACCGGCAACGAGCACAGATGCCCCCTGGAATGGTGCCTGATTCAGGACAAAATCGGGATCCTGACGCCATCCGTAGAACAGCGCGTCTTCAAAACCCGTCTTTGTTACCCGCTTGAGGAACACCGCAGGAATGATCTGATCGGTGTCGACATTCGAACGCTTCAGCGGGGCAGCAATGCCCGTGTGAGTGGTGAACTTTTCCATCAGTTTCCCTCCTGGATTGCGGAGCTCGCGTCCGTCAGATCGCTGGGACTCGACAGGGTGCCACGGATCGCCGTTGCGGCTGCCACCAGTGGAGACACGAGGTGCGTGCGCCCGCCCTTTCCTTGCCGACCTTCGAAGTTGCGGTTCGAGGTCGAGGCACACCGCTCCCCCGGCGAAAGCTGGTCGGGATTCATTCCGAGACACATGGAGCATCCGGCGAATCGCCACTCCGCCCCGAAGTCTTTGATGATGCGGTCTAGGCCTTCCGCCTCTGCTTCCAAGCGCACGCGGGCCGAGCCAGGTACGACCATCACTCGCACGCCGTCTGCCTTCTTCTTGCCCTCGATAATCGAGGCGAATGCGCGAAGGTCTTCGATGCGGCTATTCGTGCACGAGCCCATGAAGACGGCATCGACCGGCACCGCTTTCAGCGGCGTGCCGGGGGTAAGGGCCATGTACTCGAGGGCGCGCTCTGCGGCGGCGCGCTCATTCGGGTCGGCGATCTCGGCCGGGTTGGGAACGGAGGCCGACAGTGAGCTGCCCTGGCCCGGGTTGGTGCCCCAGGTGACGAACGGCTCGAGATCATCGGCATCGATGAAGACCTCGGCGTCGAACACCGCGCCCTCGTCTGTCGGAAGCGTGCGCCAGTAGGCCACAGCGTCGTCCCAGTCCTGTCCCTTCGGGGCGTGTGGGCGCCCCTCAAGGTACGCGAACGTTGTCTCGTCTGGGGCGACCATACCCGCGCGGGCGCCGGCCTCGATCGACATGTTGCAAATCGTCATGCGCCCCTCCATCGAGAGAGCGCGAATCGCACTGCCGCGGAACTCGAGCACGTAGCCCTGACCGCCGCCTGTACCGATCTTGGCAATAACCGCGAGGATGATGTCTTTGGCCGTAACACCAGGGCGCAGGGTGCCGTCGACGTTGATCGCCATCGTCTTGAATGGCTTCAGCGGCAGCGTCTGCGTCGCCATGACGTGCTCGACCTCGCTGGTACCAATGCCGAACGCCATGGCACCAAATGCCCCATGCGTCGAGGTGTGCGAGTCGCCACAGACCACCGTGATGCCCGGCATGGTTAGCCCGAGCTGCGGGCCGACGACATGCACAATGCCCTGCTCCGCATCGCCGAGCGAATGCAGCCGCACCCCGAATTCCGAGGCGTTGCGGCGCAACGTCTCGATCTGCGTGCGACTCGTCAAGTCGGCAATCGGCTTGTCGATATCCCACGTCGGAGTGTTGTGGTCTTCTGTCGCGATGGTGAGATCGAGACGCCTCAGCGGCCGTCCCTCGCTGCGAAGTCCATCGAACGCCTGAGGGCTGGTGACCTCGTGCACCAGGTGCAGGTCGATATAAATGAGGTCCGGTTCGCCGTTCTCGCCTTTGACGACCAGATGGTCGTCCCAAACCTTCTCTGCGAGGGTTCTGCGGCGTGCGGAATCGGCACCGTTTACGGGTGTGGTCATGACGTGTCTCCTGTGGCTGGCAGATCGGCCCACGATGAACTCCGCGACGAGAAAGGGCTCAGAACGAGGTCTCGTCGCGGCGCCTAAGAAGAAGGAGCACGGTCCGCATGACGCCAGGTTACCACCGCCGCGACGTGCCCTGATGCGTCATGACACTGTGTTCACCAGCCGAACGACCGGAGGCACAGCATGACCGTCGAGACCACGCGCTTTGCGACCCGCGCTCTTCATTCCGCCAGAGTGCGAGAGACCGCATCGTCTCGTGCGACCCCGATCTATCTGACCGCTGGATTTGAGTTCACCGACTTTGAGCACGCCGCTGATCACTTCGATACCGGCGCTGGCTTTGGATACACCCGCACAGGAAACCCCACTGTGCAGGCGGTGGAGCGTCAACTTGCCGCTCTAGAACGCGGCGCCGACGCCGTTCTTGTCGCGAGCGGCCAGGCCGCCGTGGCCACCGCTCTTGTCTCCGTTGCGGGCGCTGGTGATCACATCGTTTCGTCGACGCACATTTATGAAGGCACTCGCGGGCTCCTGGTGGAGAACCTGGCCAGATTCGGCATCGAAACGACATTTGTCGACGACATCGACAGCCCGGAGGCATGGCGTGCAGCCGTGCGTCCGAACACTCGCGCATTCTTCGCCGAGTCGTTGGCCAACGCACGCAACGATGTGATCGATGTCGCCGCTATCAGCGCACTTGCGGATGAGTTCGCTGTTCCCCTGATCATCGACAACACCCTGGCGACCCCGGTGCTGCTGCGACCACTCGAACACGGTGCGGCGATGGTGGTCCACTCCGCATCAAAGTTTCTCGCCGGGCACGGTTCTGTGTTGGGTGGTGTGATCGTGGGAGATACTCTGGCGCGAATCGCCTACGCGCGAGAGTCGGTCGTGCCACGGTTTGGCGCCTCCCCCTCTCCGCTGAATGCGTTCCTCATCGGCCAAGGGGTCGAAACGCTGAAACTCCGCGTCGAGCGTCAGTCTCAGACGGCGCTGCAGCTCGCACGATGGCTGAGCACCCACGATGCGGTCGAAAGTGTGGACTACGTCGGGCTCGCCACACATCCGTCGCATGAGAGGGCCGCCCGCTCGTTCGACGTCGGATTCGGTTCGGTGTTCACCTTCACGCTGCGTGGCGGGCTGGCCGCCGCACGTCACTTTGTCGAGCATGTTGGCGTCTTCACCCATATGACCCATATCGGTGACGTTCGATCGTTGGTGTTGCATCCGGCATCGACCAGTCACACGCAAAGAACTGCTGCGGAGCGCCAGACGCTTGGAGTGCATCCGGGAACCTTGAGAGTGTCGATCGGCATCGAAGATATTGAAGACCTCGTCGCCGACCTCGATCGTGCTCTTGAGGGCTCACGAGAGCTGATCGCATGACCCGGCTGCAGCACTTCGGATGGTTTCTCGCCCGCGGCTTTGGGCCCCAAGGGTGGGGCCAGCCTGCGCTGGACTGGGACTACGACTGGACTCGCCCTGAGGTGTATCGCGAGGGCGCCCGTCTGCTCGAGCATGCGGGCTTCGATCTGGTGATCATTGAAGACGCTCCGTCGTTGGGTTCGCCGTCGACGATCGATCTTCGAGTGCGACATGCTTTCGGTGGACCAAAGCACGACCCGCTTCTGCTGGCGCCTTCACTCTTTGACGCGACTTCGCATCTGGGAGTCGTCCCCACGGTCAACCCCGCCGCTTACCTTCCGTATACGGCTGCGCGTCAGTTTGCGACGTTGCAGCATTTGAGTGGGCACCGCTTAGGGCTCAACGTCGTCACGGACACCGGCAGCGCGAGGCACTTCTCTGATGCTCCCCCTCTCGGTCACGATGCGGCATACGACAGAGCAGAAGAATGGCTCGCCGGAGTGCGCGCACTCTGGCACAGCTGGGAAGACGACGCCCTCATCGCCGACAGCGCGACCGGGGTCTACGCTGCGGGATCGAAGTTGCGGCCGGTGCGCCACCGCGGGACGCACTACTCATTTGACGGACCCTTGAACGCGCTGCCTTTCAGTGACGGCGATCCGGCGATTGTTTCCCCCGGCGGATCACCTCGTGGACTGGCATTTGCGGGCACGAATTCAGATGTGCAACTCGCTCTGGCGCCGCTGAACGAAGCTTCCGTCCGGGACTATCGCGCGAAGGTGCATGCGGCAGCAGTTGCGCGGGGCCGGCACCCAGACGAGATCAAAGTCCTGTTCGCCGTGCAGCCCGTGATCACGCCGTCTGCGGAAGAAGCCGATCGCATAGTCGCGTCAAGTGCGCGCCCAGACGACAGCGCGCTGGTCCAGATTGCACGAAAGCAATCCAGTGATCTCGAGACTGATCTGACGTCGCTCGATCTCGATCGCCCACTCGATATCTCGATCTTCGGCGACCATGTCTCGCGAGGAAGCATCCAACGCCTGCTCGGTGACCGGGGGGAAACTGCGCCGCTACGCGCTCATCTGACAGCCCTTGCCCGAATGGGACGGATCAGCGATCGCACCGGTTTTGTCGGCACCGCAGAGGAGTTCGCCGACATGGTCGAAGAACTCGGCGACTGGGGCAACGACGGCGTGCTGTTGTGGGGTGACTTTCACCCTGTCACGTTGCACCGCACGCTTGACGAGCTGGTGCCGGTGCTGCGTCGACGCGGACTGCTCCGCCGTGAGTATGTCGACGGCGGTCTGCACGCGAACCTGCACGCGTTTTAGCGTGTCAAAGCAGAACGGGCCAGGCAGCACTTTGCGCGCTGCCTGGCCCATCCGCTACTGAGTGACGAGCGACTTCTCGCGCTTCTTGGCGACGGCACGATTACGCACGCCCAGGGAGAGAACGAGCAGCAACACCAAGTAGAGGGTGATCACGATCGGCCCTTGGAAGAGCACAGTGAAATCGCCGTTGGCGCTCATCGCAGCGTCACGCAGGCTGGTCTCCGCGAGCGGCCCGAGCACCATGCCGATGATCAACGGGGCGAGCGGATACTCAAGCGCGCGCATCAGGAAGCCGACGATCCCGATCCCCAATAACAGCATCAGATCGAACGTCGACCCAGAGGTGGCGTAAATACCTAGTCCGCAGAAGACGGTGATCCCCGCGTAAAGGAAAGGGCGAGGGATCAAGAGAAGCTTCGCCCAGAGTGAGGCGAAAGGCAGGTTCAGGATCAGCAGTACGACCATGGCGACGAAGAAACTCGCCAAGAGCGACCAGACCAAATCCGGTGCCCGTTCGAACAGCAGTGGTCCTGGCTGCAATCCATACTGTCTGAACGCAGCGAGCATGATCGCAGCCGTGGCTGAGATCGGCAGTCCGAGCGCGAGAAGCGCTCCCATCGCCATACCTGTCGTCGCGTTGCCCGCGGCTTCCGGTGCCGCCAATCCACGAATCGCACCCGAGCCGAACCTCGGCGGCTTCCGCTTCGCATCAAGCCGCTTTTCCAAACCATAGGCAAGGAACGTAGGGATCTCTGCGCCACCTGCGGGGATGACGCCAAATGGGAGACCGATGGCTGTTCCGCGCAACCACGCAGGCGTGGCCTCCGCAAGCTCCTTGCGTGAAAGCCAGGGCCGGCCGGTCGGCTTGATGAGCGACTTGTCGATTACATGCCGCTCAAGACCCGCAACATAGATCACTTCACCGAGCGCGAGGATCGCAACAGTCACTGTAATCAGCGACACTCCATCGAAGAGGTACGGAGAGTCCATCGTGAAGCGCGGTGCGCCAGACACTCCGTCGACACCGATGACGGCGATTCCCAGCCCGAGAAACAGCGACGTCAGACCTTTGACGACGTTATCCGTCACAACCGAGGAGGTGACGGCGAACGCGACCACGGCAAGAGCAAAGAACTCCGCCGGCCCGAACTTGCTCGAAAACTCAGCGAGCGCTGGAGCAACAAAGACCAACAGACTGCAGGCGACGATTCCCCCGATGAACGCGCCAATAGCCGCGGTAGCGAGAGCTTGAGCGGCTCGTCCGTTGAGAGCCATCTTGTGTCCCTCAAAAGTAGAGGCGATGGCAGAAGCTTGGCCCGGAGTGTTCATCAGGATGCCCATGGTGGAATCACCGAAGAGGCCGCCGAAGTAGACCCCGGCGAACATGATGAACGCGGCAGTCGGCTCCAACGAGAAAGTGATCGGCAGGAGCAACGCGACAGCCATCGACGATCCGAGTCCTGGCAAGACGCCTACCGCAGTACCCAGCAAGCAACCGATGAACACCCACAGCAGGTTCTGTGGGGTAAGCGCCGCGGCGAATCCTTCGGCGAGAAGTTGAAGCGTATCCATCTCAGAATCCCCCTCCGAGAACACCAGACGGCAGCGACAAGCCGAGCGCCATATCGAATGCAATGTAAGTGAGCGAGCTCATCGTGAGCCCGACAACGAGGCCCAAGATTGCTCGCCTCGAACCGAACCCGCGGGCGATGCACCAAAACAGCAGCGCTGCGGCGATAATCCAGCCCAGGAAGTTCAACAGCAACGCGAATCCTGCAAAGGAACCCACAACCCACGCCATCGACTTCCCGTCGACGCGCACTGTTCGCTGTGTCAAAGCGCCATCGTTATTCGCCGCATCCTCGCGCGAAGAGGTGACGCGAGCGCCCGTGCTTTGGTTTCGGAATGCCCCGACACCGAGCACAGCAGCAAAAAAGAAGAGCCCAGCGGTGATGAGGGCGGGAAAGAACTGCGGCCCAGGAAACGCGCTTCCCGGAGGCACCTTCATCGTGAAGATTCCTACGAGCAGGTAGCTCCCGAAACCAATGAGCAACACAGGCATCGTGAGCTGCTTCACCAGCGTTGCTGCCGAACCTGAACCAGGCACCAGTGCCAGTTTCTCGCCAACAACCGCGGAAGCCGCGGTCGGATTGTTCGATGACATCATTGCCCCATCTCCTCGTAAAGCTGTTCGATGCGGATTTGCTCCGCTGCAAGGAAGTCAGTGAGGTCCGAACCGGTAATCACTCGCTCGGCCCACCGGTAGCGGTCAATTGCTTCGCTCCACTCCGGCGTCGCAAGCGAGTCGAGCACGAGATCGGTCAGCTGATTCGTCTCTTCCTCGCTGAGCCCAGCGGGGGCGGCCAACATCCGCCAGTTCGTGAGCGAGATGTCGTACCCCTGCTCGGCCGCCGTGGGGATGTCGATGCCGTCGACCGGCTCTTTCGCGACGAGCGCCAGGGCGCGCAGTCTGCCTGCCTCGATTTGGTCAATGTTGTCTGGATAGCCACCAGCTGCTGCGTCGGCCGTGCCGTTAAGAAGCGCCTGGATCGCCTCGCCACCACCGTCAGAGGAGATGTAAGTCGTATCGATCGGCTCAATACCGGCGGCGATAGCGAAGTCGGTGACCACGAGCTGGTCAAACGATCCTCCCCCTGTCCACGGAATCGATTTTGGGTCTTCCCTCCACGCATCCACGAGATCTTGGAGCGTGAGGTAGGGAGAATCCGCAGGCACCACGATCACGTCGTATTCCTCGACAATCACCGCGAGAGGGGTGACATCGTCGAGGGTCGCAGCTGAATCGAACTGAATCGTCGCGGCCATCAGTCCCGTGCCTCCGACGAGAATGTTGTTGGGTTGGCCGTTCAGCATGGCGACGTTGCCGAGTGCGATGGTTCCGCCCGCACCAGGCATGTTGACCACCTGCACGTTGTTGACGAGTCCATTGGCCTTCTGCGCCTGCTGCAGCTCGCGCGCGACGCCATCCCAGCCGCCACCTGCCGCAGCCGGGGCGATGATGGTCATCGACGCCTGGATATCCTGTCCAGCTGCGGCCGACGTGATCGAGCCGTAGCTTGCAATACCGATGATCGCTGCCGCGCATACGCCGCCAACGACCCGCGCAGCGAAGCGTGTTCGCCCGTGTTTCTGTGTTGGCGCAGAGTCGGGTACTTTTTCGCTCATCTTTACCTCTCCGTGCGGACATCGTTGTCGCCGCAAGACGGTCATTAGACTGTCAGCGGCGGGCGTGCACAGCACTCGATTGCCGAGTTGTGCTCATAAGTGCGCACGGCCGCCGGTTGGCTCGCCCATGAGCTCGGCACGAGGAGGTGCCCATGGAGGGAATCAGGCTCAGGCCGCGCGCTGTGCGGCTGACGATGCTGATACTCCCGAGCCTCATCGTGCTTGCCTCTGTCGCAGCGACGGCGGGCATCGCTGTGACCGTGCAAGCGCAGAGCATCCGCGCCATGACAGCAGAGCGAGTACAGTCCGTCGCGGCGAGCCTCGCCGAACTGAGCGAAGTGCAGGAAACTCTCGAGAAAAACGTAGACGCGGGATCCGAGAACGAGTTGGCCAACGCCGTCGACCTCTCCGAGGCAACAACGACCCTCCAGCCTTTGGCCGACCTCGTAGAACGCGCAGCCGGAGTTTTTTACGTCGTGATCACCGACGACGAGGGCGTGCGCATTACGCACCCGCGAGCGTCGGAGCGCGGCGTAATCGTGTCGACAACGAATGCGTCCGTTCTCGCTGGCGAAGATTTTCTCGGAACGGAGACGGGAGCCTCCGGGGCATCGCTCAGAGCCAAAGTCCCGGTGCGCAGCGAGCACGGCACGGTGATTGGAATGGTTGCCGTCGGCGTCTTGGAGTCGAGCATCTCGGCCGAGAGAGAAGAGGCAAGCGGCAACCTCGTGCCATGGATTCTGGGAGCACTCGTCGTGGCCACCGTCGTCGGGTCGCTGCTCGCAGTGGCTACGGAAAGACGATTCCGACGTCTCGACCGAGAAGCTGCTGCCCACGAGAACCTTCGGCGCACCGCGGCCGCGCTCCGGGAGCAGTCGCACGAGTTCAACACGCACCTCCACGTCATTCATGGCCTTGTCTCGCACGGCGACTCTGCAGACGCGCTGCACTACGTCGACAGCATCGTGCCTGTGCTCACCGCAACGAAAGACAGAGACCTCTCGAGCCCGGTGCTGTTGTGGGCGACGATGGACGCTCTTCGCTCAGAACTCACGGTGCTCGGGGTGCACCTCGAGATTGACTTTGAGCCAGACATCGAGACCGATGAAGCGATGGTCCTCGTGCTCGCGAACCTGTGCCGCAATGCTGGTGAGGCCGGGGCTTCCCGCGTCCGATGCATTCTGCGCACCAGTGAAGGACGCGTTATCGGCGCCGTCGAAGACGACGGTCCTGGGATTGATCCACGCGACTCAGAGCAGGTGTTCGAACGAGGGCATTCGTCAAAGCAAGACCCCACCGGCGTCGGAAGAGGAATCGGACTTGACCTCGTGCGCCGCACGATTGTCTCTCGCGGAGGCACAATCGAAGTGGCAAGATCACCCTGGGGTGGGGCCAGATTCACTTTCGAAATGGCGGTGACATCGTGACCGATGCGGTCCGTGTGCTTGTCGTAGACGATGACCCAGGAGCGCGACTCCTGCACAGCAGGTTCGTCGAAACGACCCCCGGATTCGTACTCGTGGGCACAGCGAGCACAGGCGAATCGGCGCTTGCGCAGTGCGGCCAGGGAGTCGACCTCGTTCTGCTCGACATGCGCCTCCCCGACATCAGTGGCGTAGAAGTCCTCCACCGCTTCCGCACCCTGGAGACAGAGCGCCCTGATGTGCTGGTAATCAGCTCTTCTCGTGATCAGGTGACCGTGCGTCAGGCGCTCGCCGCGCATGTGTCTGGGTACCTCATCAAGCCCTTCACACAGGAGCTTTTTCAGGAACGCCTCGAAGCGTACCGACTGCAACGACGCAACCGCGAGCGGAGCTATCGAGACCTTCCACTCGCTCAGGGCGAGATCGATCGGCTACTCGCCACAGGCAGCGCCAGCGTGCAGCGGTCTTCCTCAACGACCAGCACAGCGGAGCCCTCGAAGCGTCTCCCCAAGGGGCTCGCGGACCTCACCCTTGTGCGTGTTGTTGCTGCCCTTGATCCAGTCACGCCGTCATCGGCCACACAGGTCGCCGAGAAATGCTCCATCTCCCGAGCAACAGCTCGGAGATATCTGGACTACTTGGAGTCGACCAACGTCATCGACCTGTCGCACCGCTACGGGAAGCGGGGGCGTCCACAGGTGCTTTATCGGTTGACGCCCTCACCGAAGGGGTGACTTCTCCGCAGCCTTTTTCGCCAGACGCTTGTCTCGTGAAGCAGCAATGACGCTCGCAATGGTGGCGATGGTCATCGAGGCAACAATCACTCCCAGTGAAACCATGTTGCTGATGTCTGGTACCCACTCCACGTTCTCGCCGCCATTGATGAACGGCAGTTCGTTGACGTGCAGCGCGTGCAGGATCAGCTTGATGCCGATGAATCCGAGGATGACGGCGATGCCGTAGTGCAGGTAGCGCAGACGATCGAGCAAATCACCGAGCAGGAAGTAGAGCTGCCTCAGTCCCATGAGCGCGAAGATGTTCGCCGCGAACACCAAGAAGCCGTTCGTCGTGATCTCGAAGATCGCCGGGATCGAGTCGATGGCGAAAATCAGATCGGTCACACCGATGGTGATGAACACGATGATCATCGGCGTCCACATGCGTGTGCCATCAACCGTGGTGCGGATCTTTGATCCGTCGTAGGTCTCGCTGATCTCGACGCGGCGGCGCACCGTGCGCACGATGAAGTTCTCGCGCTGCACCTCGCCGTCGTGGTCTCCGTCCGGCATCGCCTGCTTGATCGC
This sequence comes from Microbacterium sp. NPDC076768, assembly GCF_040687205.1. Taxonomy (NCBI): domain Bacteria; kingdom Bacillati; phylum Actinomycetota; class Actinomycetes; order Micrococcales; family Microbacteriaceae; genus Microbacterium; species Microbacterium sp. NPDC076768. Next base: position 622,202 of record NZ_JBFBMU010000002.1, on the reverse strand, counting down.
GGTCCAGATCAGGAACGCACCGAAGATGTAGAAGATGGGAGAGAAGTTCTCCACGATGGTGACGCCCACCAGGATGAAGAGTCCACGAAGCACGAGCGCGATGATGATCCCGACCATCAGCACCTGCTGTTGCAAGCGTCGAGGCACCGCAAACTGCGCCATGATCAGCACGAACACGAACAGGTTGTCAATCGAGAGGCTGTATTCCAGCGCCCAGCCGGTAACGAAATCTCCCGCGTTGCTCCACCCGCTCACTGTGCCGAGAAGCACAGCAAACAGCAGCGCGAGTCCCACGTAGAAAACCACCCAGAGAGTGGACTCCTTGGTTGAGGGAATATGAGGGCGCAGCCGAATGAGCAACAAATCGGCAATCAGAATGATCGTGAGCACGACCATCGAGGTGATCTCGAACCAGACGGGAATTTCCAAGGGTGCACTGCACCTTTCGCGGAGGGGTACGGAAAAAATCGAAAGTCTCTCCCCCACACAGATGTGCGTCGCGCGCCCGGAGCAGCAATGCCGATGCTCGTGATGACGTTACGCGCGGAACTGGGATACTCCCTCTCGCTCGGGCAATGCTACCGGAGCCGCAACGGCAGTCTGAACCGAGACGCCGTGTTTCCGGGCCTCCCGATTGGGTCAAGTGTGACCAGAAAGTTCGTGTCGTCTCGGCCTGGTGCTGCCCAACGAGGCGGCTTTCTCACGTCAAAATTTGAGTCGTGAGTCGCACCTGCTTGTAGACCAGCGTCCACAGGTCGACCCCCACCTCGGGTGATTCGATGCTGGCGATCAGAAAGTAGTCCACCCCTTGCTTGATCTGGTCATGGTGGGCACGTTTCTTCCCTCACCCGCCGACGGGGTTCGCAGCGATAGCGTCCCTTTACCTCGGGAGCGGCTTCTGTTCCAGACCAGATACTTGCATGTGGCGATCTAGCGAGCTACTGCGATGGAGCGTTTCTCACGTTCCGGAATCGAGCACAGCGCAGTGCAGCTCGCTGCAGAGCGCCAGACCTGCTATCTCGGTTCGGTGCCCGTTCACGGGTTGGAGTTGCCAACTCGGATCACCGGCATGCAGGTCGGGGGTAGCGATCGAGCCTTCTCGTTAGGGAGTCTGTCGAGGTGACCAATTGAATAGAGTTGTAAGTATCTTGAGAGGGCGGAGAGCGGGAAAACATGGGAGACGTTCGAGACTCAATCCGGTCTAAAGTGATTGCCGCAGTTCTCGTTGTGCCCCTCTTAGCAGCAGGCTGTTCCTCCTATGGTGGAACAACCTCAAGCTCGAACTCCTCCGCTTCAGTGGATTGTCGCCATACCTTTGAGAGGGCTCTTGCACTTGAGCGGCAAGGTGTCACATCTCAAGATTTGCTTGACCGAGTTGAATCGATGTACCGGAGTTGCCCTGCAGAATACAAGGCTTATACCGATTACATTGAGATTGTCCTCGACACCGTTGAACAGGGTGTGCAGAGTTGCGACCACTGGAGAAATCCCGAGATTGGTGATGAACCGGTCAGGCTGCTTCGGGAAGATGGTCTTTGCTCAGACGAGCCCGTAGCGCCGCCTAAACCGACTTGGCCGGACGGTGGACTCGGCTGGGATGAAGCACGTAGCCATGCGGGCAGCTGGCAACGGGTTTGCGGTCCGCTGAAGAGCGTCCGGGTTCTCGACTACGGCGTGTTCGTGAACATTGGTCTGGACTACCCCTCCGCGGACAGGTTCACCTTCGTGATCTGGGGCGATTGGCAGCTTGAGCCGATCCCTGCCAGTTCAACTATCTGCGCTTCTGGCAACATTTACCTCCACGAGGAAGTTGTGACGCAGATTGAGCTCGGCCATCCCAACGAGATAGAAATCTGGGACTAGTCAGCCCTGTTCGTTGTAGGTAAGGAACTCGCGAACAATACGCTCAGGGTCTGCTCCCTCTCGAAAAGCCTGTCTCAACGATGGCGAGCACTTTCTGAATCTGCTCTTGGAACTCTCGCATTTCGGCTTTCTCGTCGGCTGCAACCCGAGGGATGTTGGTGAGTCGGTAACGAGCGTCTGCGATGCGGCGGCAAGCCGTGTGTCACAAACGCGACACCTTGTAGCGATACCGAGCTGACATGCATGATGGCGACTGAATCATCTGTTGCGTGCGACGCTGCCAGGCATAAACGAAGCGCCTCCGGCGGTTCGCCGGTCGGCACGGGAATGCGAGGCTCTCTGTCGAAAATCACCGGATCGGTGGTCCGGTTCGGAGCTCGTCAAGGTGGGGAGTCGGCATAACTAGAAGCATTTCAGTGCTATCGCCGCTCCCACCGATCAGATCGGGCACATAGAACCCCGTAGCACCTCGCAACATTCTGCGGGAAACGAAGAAAGCCCCCGGAGAACCGGAGGCTTTCTGCTGTTGTGTGACCCCAGCGGGATTCGAACCCGCGTTACCGCCGTGAGAGGGCAGCGTACTAGGCCGCTATACGATGGGGCCGTCTGGCGAAACGTTTCCGTCGCGCGACAACCGTTCAAGTATGCCACGACGATTCTCAGTGCGCAAAATCGACGCCGTCGGCGCTTGTTCCCCGGGCGTGGCGAACGAATTTTGTTTGCTGTGTGGCTGGGGAAGAGGTTGACTCTTCTCATGCGCGTCACCAAGTTTGAACATGCCACACTTCGCCTCGATGCGAACGAGAAGACTCTACTCATCGATCCGGGGGCCTTCACTGCTCCCCTGCACGATCTCAGCGCCCTCGTCGGAATCGTGATTACCCACGAGCACCCCGACCATTGGACCCCTGAGCACCTGGATCGGATTCTTCGTGCGGCCCCGGGAACTCCCATCTACGCACCAGCAGGCGTGGCGCGCGCAGCGGACGGGTACGAGATCTCGATCGCGGCTGCCGGCGAAACCATCGAGATCAACGGATTCACGCTGCAGTTCTTCGGCGGCACTCACGAAGTCATCCATTCGTCACTCCCGGCAATGGAAAACCTCGGCGTGCTCGTCAATGACGAGCTCTACTACCCCGGAGACTCCTACGCGGTGCCGGAAGGCATCGAGGTAGACGTCCTCGCCGCCCCGCTCGGTGCCCCTTGGCTAAAAATCGGCGAGGCCATGGACTTCGTGCTGGCGGTCGCCCCGCGCCGTGCTTTCGGCACACACGATATGACGCTCTCGGTGATCGGCAAGAAGATGCATCGTGAGCGGCTGCAGTGGGCAGCGGAACAGGGCGGCGGCGAGTTCTTCTTGCTGGAGCCCGGCGACAAGCTCGACCTGTAAGCATGTCGGCGCGGCGGCTTCTGCCCACACAGACCGAGCGGCTGTCGTTCCGCGAAATGACGATGGATGACCTCGACCTCATCGCCGATCTGATCGGCGACCCCGAGGTCATGGCGTTCTACCCTGCGCCGAAGACGCGAGCAGAAAGCGCCGCATGGATTGCGCGTATGCAACAGCGGTACGAAGAAGACGGTCACGGGCTCTGGATCATCGAAACTCACGATGGAGGGTTCGTCGGTGAATGCGGGGTGACCTGGCAATCCGCGAACGATGTGCCGATGCTCGAGGTGGGTTACCACGTCCGCCCCGAGCTACAGCGTCGCGGCTATGCCACCGAAGCGGCTCGCGCATGCGTCGAGCTTGTCGCACAGGAACTGGCACCAACACTCCTCACGGCGATCATCCATCCGGAGAACGCCGCATCGCTTGCGGTGGCGGCAAAGCTCGGCATGACCCACATCGACGATGACCGTGCGCATCCGTGGATCGTGCGCACGGTCATGGGCATGCAGGTAGCGTCCGCCTAACCCTGCCGCGCGCTACGCACGCGAAGCTCGCGCTCGAGGTGGTCTCGCTGCTCGATGATGAGCCGACGAAGCGCCGCAGGCGCCGCCTCGTTTGCGTTGAGCCAGGCTGTCGCGAGATCCGTCGAATCACTGGCGGGAAACAGCCCCAGCACTAGCCGCCGCGCGATTTCGATACTGCGGTCGTTCCATGCCGGCCAGATGCGGGTGAAGTACTCCTGATCGAATCCGGATGTCAGGTCGCGCCTGCCGCCGGCACGGAAACCGCTGATCTCCGCGCTGAGATGGTCGTTACTCAACGTGGCGTCGGTCCATGCAGATTCCCACGCGGCACGCCGCACCCCTGCGTCGGGCTGGGAAGAACGAGCACGCTTGGCCGCTGTTCGCCCGTCGCCGGTATCGTCGCGCTCTTGCTCGGCGTCGATGTCTGAAACTTCAGCGTGACCCGTGACGACGAGCGCCGTCAGCAGCTGCCACCGCAGGTCGGGGTCAACCGTGAGACCCTCCGGAATCGCCCCGTCAAGAAGGGCGCGCACCTGCGAGTGCAACGAGTCATCGAAGGTAGAAGCCGTGGCAAAAGCTCGAGCCCACGAAAGCTGACTGTCGCTGCCAGGCTCGGCAGCTTGCAAAGCGCTCCACACTGCATCCGTCCAGCGCTGCTGTTCTTCGCTGCGCTTTTCGCTGGCGACAAAGCGCGTGATCGTGTAAATCGCGTTCTCGAGAACGCCCGTGAGGAGTCCAATGTTCGACTCTTCCGGTGCATGTGCTCGGACGATTCCGAGGTAGCGCACCGGATCGAGCTCGCCGTCTCTCGTCGCGTTCCAGAGCGAAGACCAGACGATCGCACGCGCCAGTGGGTCATCGATCGCCGAAAGTGACTCCTCCACTGTGCCGAGCGATCGCGCATCCAGACGGGCTTTGACGTAGGTGAGGTCGTCGTCGTTGAGAAGCACAAGGTCGGCTTCTGGCAGATCGAGCTCGGTCCGCTCATCGGTTACATCAAGCTCGCGTTGCTCACGCCTGACGACTCGACCATCGACGCGGTCATAAAAACCGATGCGGAGGCGATGCGGACGGGGATCCGTTTGGCGAAGAACGCGGTGGCCCTTATCGTCATCCTCTGTCCACAGCGTGGAGACCCCCGAGGTCTGGAGCCACGCCGCCGACCAATCGCTCATGTCGCGTCCTGAGACGGCACTCAACTGCACCAGGAAGTCGTCGAGGGTTGTGTTGCCGAACGCGTTTGCCGCGAAGTACCTTCTCGCACCTTCGAAGAACGCGTCATCCCCCACGAACGCGACCAGCTGTTTCAGGGCAGCGGCCCCCTTGGCGTATGTGATCCCGTCGAAGTTCAGCTTCGCCGCCTCAAGATCCTTAATGTCGGCGACGATCGGATGCGTCGTCGGAAGCTGGTCCTGCTGATATGCCCACGCCTTTCGACTGGCCGCGAATTTGACCCACGCATCGTGGTACTTCGTTGCCACGGCAGACGCATGAGCGCCCATGTAGTCGGCAAACGACTCTTTCAGCCACAGATCATCCCACCAGGTCATGGTGACGAGATCGCCAAACCACATGTGCGCCATCTCATGCAGGATCGTGTTGGCCCGGGCGGCGCGTTGTGCTTCAGTGGCGGCCCCACGTGAGAGATACGACTCGGTGAAGGTGACCAGTCCGGGGTTCTCCATGGCTCCGAGGTTGTACTCCGGCACGAAGATCTGGTCGTACTTTCCCCAGGGGTAGGGATATGCAAACGCATCGGTGAAGAAGTCGAGGCCCTGTCCGGTAACTTCCAGCACCTCCTCAGCGTCAAGGTGAGGAGCGAGGGACCGTCGCACAAACACTCCCAACGCGATGTGCTGTTCATCGCGCGTCCATTCACCGTCGACGCGAGTGTATGGGCCGGCCGCGATGGCGGTGATGTAGCTAGAGATAGGAAGTGTCGGTGCGAACTCCACCCGCTGGACTCCCACGCCCAGATCGACGTTTGCTGCGGACTGGTTCGAGAGCACCTGCCACCCGGTCGGCGCGTCGACGACGAAGGTGTATTCGGCCTTCATATCTGGCTGCTCGAAACAGGCCATCACCCGTCGCGAATCTGCGGGCTCGTATTGCGTGTAGAGGTAGGTGGCGTCATCAGCCGGGTCGTGGAACCGGTGGAGTCCTTCACCAGAACGGCTATAGGCTCCGACGGCCTCTACTCGAACGACATTGGACGGCGCGAGCCCCGTCAGCGAGATTCGTGCCCCGTCGTAAACGACGCTCTGTTCCGCGCCGTTGACGATCACACGACTCACATCTTCACCGATGAAGTCGAGCCACGTCTCTGCACCTGTGGCATCGAATTCGAGTGTCGTCACGGTGGGAAAGCCTGTGCGGGCCCGTTCAGGTGCGCCGGTGAGGTCGAGTTCCACACGAATGCGATGAACGGTGACAGTTGTGGACCGCGCAGCGGTCTCCTCGCGAGTCAGATTGGCGCTGTTCATGCATCCATCCTTTCATTGCATCAGCAGGCGGGTGGGTGTGTATGCCTGCTTATCGTCTTCGTTTGTTATCAGATCGTCGCGTGGACTTCCGAGATATCTCCGGACCACCCAGGAGCCGACGGATCGCCGTTTCTGGAGTCACTGACAGATCGAGGGTGCGGCCACGCGCGTACTGACTGAAAACGCGGGGATCGATGTAGCTTCCTCTCGCAACGGCTGTGGTGTTTCCCAGCGCCGTTGCTGCTGCCTGGACCGCCAACCTTTCTGCGCGACTGCGCTGATCCCGGCGATCGAGCTCGCCAATACGCGCGAGTGCGTCTGCGGCGATCAATGTGCCGTGCAACGTGCGAAAGTCTTTCGCCGTGAAGGAAGATCCTGTGATCTGGCGCAGGTAGTTGTTGACCTCGGCAGGCGAAATGCGCACCCGCCGACGACCACGACGGTAAGACAGCAAGAAAGCCCTGGATTTTCCCGCAGCAAAGTCGGTGAGTGCAATGGCGAGCAACTCGTCAGAGATCTCAATCGCCGCGGTTTGTCCGCTCTTGGCAGGAAACGACAGTGAGACATCGCTCCCAGACACCTTCACGTCACGACGCCGGAGGGTGGTGAGACCTCGACTGCCATGCCGCGCCAGGTAGCGTTCCGAACCGATGCGCAACGCGGCATCGTCTAACAGCCGAAATGCGATGGCGAGGGCCCGATCCTTTGTCTGACCTTCTTCGCGAAGCGCTCGAGTCACGCTTCGCCTGGCACTGGGCAGAGCGGCTGCGAGATCCAGCGCACGCACGAACTTGCGACGGTCACGGGTAACGCGCCACAGCGGGTGATACAGGTACTGTTTGCGACTCGCTCCATCCGTTCCCACCGCTTGGATATGCGCCAGTGGATCGGCAGCGATCCACACGTCCTGCCATGCTGGCGGGATCACCAGATCGTTGATTCGCTCACGGTCGGGCTCTGGTGCCTTCGCGCCTGCCGAATCAACGTAACGAAACCCAGACCCGGAACGCACTCGGCGAAACCCCGGGTCCTCCCCCGGAACCACGCGAATCAATCGTGCCATCGTCGTCCTCTCTCGAACTCTCTCGATCGAGGATGCCGATAGCCCAGGCGCGGCGGAAGGGAGTGGCTTCTCGCGCGTCGCCGTGCTAGTTCACGTCGGCGACAGGAGCCGCAAAGGCGCCACGCATATGGTCGCTCGTGAGGAAGTCGGCGATCCCGATCATGATCAGACTAAAAATGATCTGCTCCGAGACCATCCAGACAGGGTAGAGGCCGGGAATCGCGGCCATCACGAGAGTGACCACGGGAAAGATCTGCGCGAAGAGGCGCAAGCGCTGATACGCCCAGCGCCAACCTTTGCTCGCCCGCCATGAGAAGTAGAAGAGCGTGGCAGTCATCGCCAGCACCACCAGGGTGCGCATCCACACGGCGAGCGACACCGACGTGCCGTCTACCGCCAGCGTCAACGCGATCACGACAGCACCGATGCCCAGCACGAACTCTGCGATCAGAAGCCAGCGGATCCAGGTAAAAGCACGCAACGTTTTGGGGTGCGTGCGATTTTCCTCGCTGATGGCGATGCCAGCCTGACGTCCGCCGGCGATTCGATCCAGTCGGAGGAAGAGTGTCTCCAAAGCCATACTGCGAGCTTATTGCGTGTGCCATCCCGCAACGAAGTTCCGTGCTGGAACGACAAAACCCCCGACTGAGCGGGGGTTTTTGTGTGGCTGGGGTACCTGGACTCGAACCAAGAACAACGGTACCAGAAACCGCCGTGTTGCCAATTACACCATACCCCAAGGGCGAAATCTGAACCTCGCACCGAGAGTCAAGCTTACCTGAGCGGCGGCAGAACACCAAAACCATGGCGTGTGCCGCCGCTCGGGCGCGTCGCGCGGCTACTCAGTGAGCGAGAAACGCGGAGAGAGCACGCAGCCGGCGCAGTGACTCTTCTTTGCCCAGCAGTTCCATCGACTCGAACAGGGGCGGCGAGACGCGGCGACCGGTGATCGCAACGCGAGGCGGGCCGTATGCAATACGGGGCTTCAGCTCGAGCTTCTCTACCAACGCCGTGGCCAGAACCTCCTGAACCTTCTCAGGCGCGAAGTCGTCGACGGACTCAAGGGCGAGCACACACGCATCAAGCACCTCTGCGGCGTTCGCCGGCAAGCCCTTGAGCGCATCTGCGTCGTAGGAGACATCGTCGGTGAACAAGAAGCCGACCATGCCTGGCACATCGCCCAAGAGCTGGACGCGCTCCTGCACGAGCGGCGCGACACGGAACGCCATCACCAACTGCTCATGGGTCGGCTCGTTGAAGAGGCCGGCTGCAGCGAGGTACGGAATCGTCCGTTCAGCGAAGTCCTTCTCCCCCAGCATCCGAATGTGGTCGCCGTTGATCGACTCCGCCTTCTTCTGATCGAAGCGCGCAGGGTTCGGGTTCACATTCTCGATGTCGAAGGCAGCGACAAACTCATCGAGCGAGAAAATGTCGCGGTCAGGACCGATTGACCACCCGAGCAGCGCCAGGTAGTTGAGCAGACCCTCTGGAATGAAACCGCGATCGCGGTGCAGGAACAGGTCTGCCTGCGGGTCACGCTTCGAAAGCTTCTTATTGCCGGTCTCCCCCAGCACCAGCGGCATGTGCGCAAAGCGCGGCACAAATGTCGTCACTCCCGCGTCGACCAGTGCGGCGTAGAGCGAAAGCTGACGAGCAGTCGACGGCATCAGGTCTTCGCCGCGCAGAACGTGGGTGATCCCCATGAGCGCATCATCAACCGGGTTCACGAACGTGTACAGCGGCACACCATTCGGACGCACGACCACGAAGTCGGGGAAAGACCCCGCAGGGAACGTGACCTCGCCACGAATGAGGTCAACGTAGGTGACGTCTTCATCCGGAACGCGCAGCCGCAGTGCTGGCTGACGACCCTCGGCGCGGAACGCCGCCTTCTGCTCGTCGGTGAGGTTGCGGTCGAAGTTGTCGTAGCCGAGCTGCTTCGCACGGCCGTTGGCCTCGTTGCGTGCATCAATTTCTTCTGCCGTGGAGTAGCTCTCATAGAGCGCGCCGGTCGCAAGAAGCTTGTCGATCACCTCACGGTAAATGTCATGACGCTCCGACTGGCGGTACGGGGCATGCGGGCCACCGACCTCGACACCCTCATCCCAGTCGATCTTCAGCCAGGTAAGCGCATCGACGAGCTGACGGAAGCTCTCCTCACTATCCCTGGCAGCATCGGTGTCTTCGATGCGGAACACCATCTTGCCGCCGTGGTGGCGGGCATACGCCCAGTTGTAGAGCGCCGTACGGACCATGCCGACGTGCGGCAATCCGGTCGGTGATGGGCAGAAGCGGACGCGGACGTCTGCACCACTAACAGTCGTGGTGAGGGGATGAGGGGTAGCCATAGCCCTTCGATTCTACGGGGACTGCCGCCGCAGCGCGGAAGGGCAGTCGTCTCTCAGGTAGAGGTGCTCACTGCGATCACGGCTCGATGCTCCAACGGAATCAATCCGCCCTGTGAACGCTCCTCCACTACGGCCTCGAAAGCGACGCGAAACTTCGTCCGTTCAACGGAATCGAGAGCACCGTAGAGAGCGCCTGCTCCCGCGACACCGCCTTCAACGGACGTCCACAGCGCGGCTGCAGTTGCTTCCCACACCCACTGGCGCTCGGAAACGACCACGCCGTCCAATCCCGCCTCGGTCAGCAGCTGACCGAATCCTTGCGTGGTGCGTTCGAAATCTTTGGCGGCGGGCAACCGGGTACCGACCTGTGGGGTGATACCTGCGCGCTCGACGATCTCTGCCCAGAACCACGATGGGGACCGAGTCCAGGTCGTTGCCACGACGGCGTCGCAACTGACTCTGCGCAGTTCTGCCGCTGACTCGCGCGGATCGTCGACGTGATTCAACACGAAGTTGGCGACAACCACATCCGAAGATTTATCGGCGAAAGCAAGATCGGGAAGTCCCCCATCGACCACGCGCACCTCTGGATGATTGCGACGAGAAACCGTGCGCATCGTCGCCTCCGGTTCACAGGCCGTGACGCTCCATCCCGACGCTGCCCATGCCGCGGCGAGGGTGCCGTCACCCGAGCCGACATCAAGCAGGGTGCGCCCGCGCGCATCGCCGAGCGCGTTGCGCATGACGGCGAAGGTCCCTGCGCAGAGGGCGGCATAGGAGGCGGAGTATGCCTCCCCCACACCACCCCACTGCTTCATCGTGCGGCGCTGCGTCCTCGCGGCGAAAACGCCACGATCACGACGACAAGCGCCAGCGCTGCGATGCCCAGCCCTGAATATTGAAAGTTCGCAAGAACCACACCGGCGAGCACGGCGCCGACCGCAGCCGACAAACTCATCAGCGAGTCACTGCGTCCCTGCCTGCGGGTGCGCAGTTCTGGGGCAGATGCTTCGGTAAGCAGCGCTGCACCAGCCACCGTTGCCGCGCTCCAGCCCAATCCCAACAGAATGAGCGCCGCGATCACTCCCCACACCTCTGTACTCCAGAAAATCGCACACACCAGTGCCGCCGCGAGGAGCGCCTGCCCGAGCAGGACGGTCCGGAGTCGACCCCAGCGGTCAGCGAGCACACCGAAAACGGGAGAAAGCGCGTACATGCCGCCCACGTGCAGAGCGATTGTGATGCCGACGAGCGCCGAGACATCCGCCGGAGTGGGAGCCATCCCGTTCGCTCCATGCGCCATCCCGGACAGGTGCACCGGTGTCATCGCCATCACGGAGGCCATCACCACATGTGAGCCGGCGATCGCAAACATTGCATAGCGCGCGACCTGCGGGCGGTCATCCGCGTTCACTGCCGTCGTAGCGGACGACACCTTCGCCAGCTGCTGCGCCGCTAGCAGAGGGTCGGGCCGCAGCGCGACAACATAGAGCACGAGCGCCGCGCACTGCGCCACGAACGAAAACAGATAGGACCCGGTCTGCGGTGGCATCCCGACCGCTTGCCCGACGATCTCGCCCGGGCCGAGGAGCAGTGGTCCGGCGACGCCACCGATGGCGGTCGACCATACGACGATGGAGAGGTCGCGCCCTCGATGTTGCGGGAGGGCGAGGTCTGTAGCGGCGAAGCGCGACTGCAGGTTCCCCGCATTTCCGGCTCCGATCATGAGGATTCCGACGAGCAGCAGCGGAAACACGCGGAGGGATGCGGCGAGGATCACAACAGCGATCCCGACCAGCGCGAACAGGTTGCCCAGAGTGAGCGCGCGTCGACGACCAACGCGAGCGGCCATACGGGCCAGCGGGATGGCGCAAGCAGCGGCTCCCAGTGTTACCGACGCCGTCGCGAGACCGGAGAGCGCGTCGTTGCCCGAGATGTCCGCCGCCAACAGCGCTCCGAGCGAGACCGTCGCTCCGAAGGCGATACCGCCCAGCACCTGTCCGGTCGACAGCACCAGAACGGTGCGTCGCTGCACCCTCCCCTGCTGCTCCGCAGTCAGGGCACCATTCGTCATGGCATAGGAACGGCGTCGCGCACAGAGTTGCGCAGAATACCCAGGCCAGTGATCTCGACCTCAACAATGTCGCCCGCATCGAACGTTCCCACCCCAGCAGGCGTTCCGGTCATGATGACATCGCCCGGCAGCAGGGTGAACACGGCGGAGGCGTATTCGATGATCGCCGGCACCGAGTGAATCATGTCCGTGAGCGGTGCATGCTGGCGCACCTCACCGTTTACTCGCGTCTCGATGGTCGCGGTGGCGGGGTCAAAGTCGGTTTCGATCACGGGGCCGAGCGGGCAGAAGGTATCGAAGCCTTTCGCACGCGACCACTGGCCGTCTTTGCGCTGCAGGTCACGTGCCGTGACGTCGTTGCCAATCGTGTAGCCGAGCACGTAGTCCAGGGCGTTTTCTGCCTTGACGTTCTTGGCGATCTTGCCGATGACGACAACGAGCTCGCCCTCGTACTCGGTGCGCTCGGAGAGCGTTGGCCGCACGATCGCGTCGCCTGGACCGATGACTGAGGTGTTTGGCTTCAAAAAGAGAAGCGGCTCCTCCGGGGCGACTCCACCCATTTCAGCGGCATGATCGTGGTAGTTCTTGCCGACGCACACGACTTTCGACCTCGGAATCACGGGTGCGAGAAGTGCTGCATCCGCCAACGGAACCCTGGTCCCCGTCGGCTCGTAGCCGGTGAACATCGGATCTCCCGCGAGCACCACGAGCTCGCGCTCGTCGATGATTCCGTACGTGATGGCTTCGTCGTGGCTGAACCGCGCAATCTTCATCCCTCCACCCTACTTCCCACCTCCCCCGACCCACATGGCCGAGACCCCGGGGTGCAGTTCAGGCCCCGGCTAAACGACGGAGATGCCCCGGGGTCTCGCCGCGAACCCGGGGCGTCGGCATCAGATTCAGCCTGGAGGGTGGATGCCGAACGCGGCTAGGCGTGCGCCGAGATCGCCAGCCGTGCGGATGTGAGCGGTGCCCCATCGCACGACTCGCCAGCCGGTGACACCACGGATGTCGTCTTCTCTACGCTTCTCCGCAAGCACCGCGTCGGCCGGAGTCGGCGTCTCTCGCAGCTCCGCATCGAGGTACTTGCCCTCTCCGTCGAACTCACCAAAGGCGCGGGAACGACGAAATCCGAAATCTGCGTAGTATCGGGCCCCCGCAGCGCCATCGATCGGCACCTGGAGATCGACGTCTCGGAAGCCCAGCCTGTGTAATTGAAGCCTGCTCACGCTCTCTCCTGGTAGCTGCGCGCGGCCGTCTGCAAACTCACCCACCCAGCGTGCGCGCCGCACACCACGCAGCCCGGGTCTGCACCGCTTCGCGATTTCTTGGCGCCAGGCCAGAACAGCGTCAAGATCGACGCGGTATCCACTCACCGAAACCAGACGAAGCGCAGAATCCCCCGCAGCAATTGCTGCCTCAGCTCGCAAGGTTCGTGCGAGGTCGAAAACCGTGCGCACGAGCGAGGTGCAGAGCATCCCGTGCCGGATCACGATGTCGTCCGCGCTGAGTGCCATACCGTGGCGCACTACGCCGGCTTCTGTTCGGGTGTGCCGTCTGCCGCGAATAACCGTGTGAACATCCGTATCCGGGACTGGCCCAACTAACGGTAATCCCCAAAGAGCCGCGGCGGAGAGATGAGAGAAGACGGGTCCATCGCCAGGGGTCACCCGGCGAACAGCAAGCAGACGCACGAGATGTTTGCCCTCCGTCCACAGATCCTCCCACGCTGGGCCGTCAACGTAGGATCCCCGGTGGACGCGCCGCAATGCACCTCGATCAACGGCATCCCTCAATGATCGCTCCGGCGATCCTTCTCGAAGAAGATCTTCCCGTGACTGAAGCATGTTCGCGGCCTGAGCAAGATCGATTCGACGTGGCATCCATCATTCTTGCCCCATCCCACCCCGTCCCACGCCCCCCACCCCTCCATCCACGCCTCCACCCACAACCACCATCTCGTGAAGATGAATGTGTAGGAAAACTGCCAGTCTCCGACACCCCGGTTAAGCGTCGAGACCCCGGCCTCCCAACGCAGGGAGGCCGGGGTCTCGGCGGGAAAGCGGGGTCTCGGCGAAGAGGGTCAGGCGTCTAGGCGGAGGAGCCAGTTGTGCTTGTCTTCACGACGGCCGTACTGGATGTCGGTGAGTTCCTCGCGGAGCGAAAGAGCAAGCTCGCCGAGCGGCTGCGGCTCCTCGAAGCCCTCACCAACCAAGGAGCCGATCGGGGTGACCACGGCGGCAGTGCCGCAAGCGAACACCTCAACGATGTCGCCAGAAGCGACGCCCTCACGCCACTCGTCGATCGAAATCGGGCGCTTCTCGACTTTGTAGCCTCGGTCTTCTGCGAGCTGCAGAATCGAATCGCGCGTGATGCCCTCGAGAATGCTGTCGGACTCCGGAGTCACGATGCGTCCGTCTTTGTACACGAACACCACGTTCATGCCGCCGAGCTCTTCGACATTGCGTTCTTCGTTGAGGAACACAACCTGATCGCAACCCTTCGCAGTTGCCTCACTCTGGGCAAGCAAGCTGGACGCGTAGTTGCCACCGGTCTTGGCCTTGCCCGTGCCGCCCTTGCCTGCGCGCGAGTACTCCTCGGAAAGCCAAATGCGTACAGGCTTCACTCCCCCGGAGAAGTAGGCTCCGGCCGGGCTCGCAATCACGTAGTACGCGACCTTCTGCGCGGCACGCACACCGAGGAAGGCCTCTTTGGCGAACATAAACGGCCGCAAGTACAGGCTCTGGTCTTCCCCACTGGGAACCCAACGCCCATCGACCGCGATGATCTCGCGCAGAGACTGGATGAAGTACTCCGCGGGAAGCTCCGGCAGTGACATTCGACGGGCGCTTGCCTGCATACGAGCGGCGTTGCGGTCAGGACGGAAGGTGTGAATCGAGCCGTCGGCGTGACGGTATGCCTTGATGCCCTCGAAAATCTCCTGCGCGTAGTGCAATACCGACGCGGCGGGGTCCAGCGGAATCGGACCGTACGGCTGCACGCGCGGACGGTGCCATCCGCCCTTGACCGACCAGCAGATATCGACCATGTGATCGGTAAAGACCACACCGAAACCCGGATTCTCCAGAGCTTCTGCGAGCTTCTCAGGCGAAGCCGCCTGAAGATTCTTCATGACGAGGAACCCCAGTGGAGCCACGGTCTCTTCGGTATCGATGGTCGTCATCTCGTCTTCCATTCCTCGTTCTTTACGCAACTTCGCGCCGTCTCAGCCTACGCCTGCTGGGCGAGACGCGCGGTGATTGCAGAGCCGATCTCTGCCGTCGTTCTGGCCGTACTGCGGGCAGCGATGTCTGCCTCAACGGCAGCACTTACGCGGGCGGACTCCGCCGCGAGACCGAGGTGATCGAGCAGCAACGCCACCGAGAGAATCGCGGCGGTGGGGTCAGCCTTCTGCTGTCCCGCGATGTCGGGAGCCGAACCGTGCACTGGCTCGAACATCGAGGGGAAGGCACCGTCAGGGTTGATGTTTCCGGAAGCCGCCAGCCCGATGCCACCAGTGACTGCTCCGGCGAGATCAGTCAGGATGTCGCCGAACAGGTTGTCGGTCACGATCACGTCGAAACGTGCAGGGTCAGTCACGAGGAAGATTGTCGCTGCATCAACGTGCAGGTAGTCGACCGCGACGTCTGGGTGCTCCGCCGACACCTGGTTCACGATCCGCTGCCAGATCGCCCCCGCGTGCACGAGCACGTTGGTCTTGTGTACGAGAGTGAGCTTGTTGCGGCGGCGCTCTGCGAGCTCGAAGGCGTATCGCACGACTCGCTCGACGCCGAAGGCCGTGTTGACCGACGTTTCGTTGGCCACTTCCTGCGGGGTTCCCTGGCGAATCGCTCCGCCGTTGCCTACATACGGACCCTCTGTGCCTTCGCGAACGACCACAAAGTCGATCTCGCCAGGATCAGACAGCGGCCCAGACGCTCCGACAAACAGCTTGGAGGGGCGAAGGTTCACGTAGTGATCGAGCGTGAAGCGTAGCTTCAACAGCAAGCCCCGCTCAATGTTGGCGTCTTTGAGACGAGGGTCCCCTGGGGTTCCTCCGACAGCGCCCAGCAGAATCGCGTCGTTTTCGGTGATCGCGGCAAGGTCGTCGTCAGTGAGAGTGTCTCCGGTCTCCAAAAAGCGGCCGGCTCCCAGCGAGAAACGATTCTTCTCAAAGGTCACACCACTCTGGGCAGTGACGGCGTCGAGCACCTTCTCTGCCTCGGCGACAACCTCGGGACCAATGCCGTCACCGGGGATGACGGCCAGCTTCACGACACGCGACATGACACTCCTTGCGCACTGCTCTGGGATGGACCTGTCGGAACCGCCGCTCGGCCGCGCCCGCAGGTTCTCCCAGCGTACTGGTCAGTGCGATGGGGCCTTGCGCAGTGTGACGGCTGCGATGATTCCAGCCGCCAGAACGAGGCCTGCTCCGATCAACGAGGTGACCATCACGCCAGAATCAAAAGCAGTAGCCGCTGCCTCCCACAAAGCGTCGCCGAGTTGGGTCGGCAGCGTCTGGGCCGCTGTGTAGGCGCCGGCGAGGGTCTCCTCCGCGGCGTTCGCGACGTCGGCCGGTAGCCCATCCGGGAGCACCAGCGCGCCGCGATAGAACGCCGTGATAATGCCGCCCAAGACCGCGGTGCCGAGCACGGCGCCCAATTCGTATGCGGTCTCTGACACGGCACTCGCCGCACCGGCCTTCGCGGCAGGGGCGCTCGAGAGAATCAACTCGTTGGAGATGGTCTCAGCCGCACCGATTCCGATACCCAGCACCACGAACGCAATGACGAGCGGGAGCACGCCGTGTGCATCGGTGGTGAACGCCACGATCAGATACCCGACGACGGAGAATGCCAGCGCAGCTGGCACGACAATATGCGGTGGGACGCGCCGAGAAACCGGTACGACGGAGAGCCCAGCGATAATCATCGCGACCATGCCAGGCACCAGCGCAAGGCCAGCGTTCATCGGAGAAAGGCCAAGCACCAGCTGCAGGTGCTGTGAGACGAAGTACAGGAATCCCACAAGCGCGACGACGCTGAGCAGATTCACCAGAATCGCCCCAGAGAACGAGCCTCGACGGAACAACTTCATGTCGAGCATCGGTGTTTTGGAGCGGAGCTGACGACGCACGAACAGATACCCCATGCCAAACCCGAGCAGGGCCCAGCCACCGGCCGACAGGCTCAGCCCGTCTACTGCCAGCGACTTGATCGCGTAGACGATCGGGATCATCGTGGCCATCGAGAGCGCGATGCTGATCAGGTCGATCCGACCGGGGTGAGGGTCGCGGCTCTCTGGCACGAGCAACGGTGCGGCGATCAGGAGCGGGATGAGCACGGGAACTGCAATGAGGAAAACAGATCCCCAGGCGAAGTGCTCCAGCAGAAACCCCCCGACGATGGGGCCAAGTGCTGAACCGGCAGAAAATGCTGAAGCCCATACGGCGATAGCCATGCGCCGCTGATCGCGGTTCTGGAAGATGGAACGCAGAAGCGAAAGCGTTGACGGCATCAGCATCGCGCCAAAGAAACCGAGGAGCGCACGGGCGGCGATCAAGAGGCCAGCCGTCGGAGCGAACGCGGCAAGAGCGGAGACAGCGGCAAAACCGACGGCGCCGATCAGGAGCATCTTGCGGCGACCGAAGCGATCACCCAAAGTGCCCATGGTTACCAGCAGCCCCGCGAGCACCAGCGGGTACACATCAATGATCCACAGTTGTTCTGCACCCGTGGGAGCGAGCGCGATAGAGATCTCTGGCAACGCGAAGCTCAGCACTGTGTTGTCTACCGACACCAACAACACCGGGAGCATCAGGACGACAAGTGCCGCCCAACCGCGGGCTCCCACGCGGGGAGCATCCGTCTCTGCCGTCGGAATCGACGCAGTACGGGTCATGGAACACCTCTCAAGAACAGGGTGGAGCGGTTAGTGAACCGTCCAGATGGTATAGTAACAGAGTTCCCGTCCACAGCTGCGTAGAGGATCCCCGATGCCCCGCCCTCCCCTCGCCCGCGAGAAAGTGCTCGATGCTTTCGAGGCGATTCTCGTCGCCGACGGCGAACGAACAGCCACACTCGACGCGACAGCCAAAGCCGCAGGCGTCTCTAAAGGAGGCCTGCTGTACCACTTCGGCTCCAAGGACGAGCTGGAGGCTGGACTGCTCGAGCGCCTGAAACAGCTGACGACCCTCGACCTTGAGCGGATGACGTCGGCATCGGAAGGCCCCGTCGCCTATTACGTGCGTACCTCCGTGATGGAAGATGATGCCCTCGACCGCGTCCTCATCGCCACCACACGCTTGGCGCAGGGAGGATCAATCCCCGCGGCCGAGATGTTGAGAGACACACGGCACCGGTGGGCGGAGACGATCCGCCCCCATGTGCGCGACACTGCAAGCCTCGACCTGGTCATGCTCGTCAGCGACGGCCTCTACTTCAACAACTCACTCGACGTGCATGGACCGGATCGCATGGTCCCCCGCAGCGAAGAACTTTCAGCGCTGATCAAGTTGGTCCTCACCGCCACCGCGTAGGACGTTTCAGCAAAAAAGAGGCCGGAAGCGCATTGCTTCCGGCCTCTTTCGTTGTCTCAGCCGATCAGATCTCGGTGATCTCAATCTGGCGGAACAGGTCTGCGTCGATCGCATTGCTGACATCGACCAGCAGCTCGTCGGAAACCGGCGAATCCAGCGTCAGCACGCTCAGCGCCTGCGCGCCGGCAGCCTGGCGTGCGATCTGCATGCCGGCAATGTTGATCCCCGCTTCGCCAAACTTCTGGCCATAGACGGCCACGATGCCGGGGCGGTCGGTGTAAAGCATCATGACGTGGTGCTTTTCGATCGGAAGCTCAAGAGTGTGATCGTTGATGCCGACCAACTTCTCGATCTGCTTCGGGCCGGTCAATGTGCCAGAAACCGAAAGCTGTGAGCCGTCGGAGAGCGCACCGGAAAGAGTGATCACGTTGCGGTACTCGTCGCTGACATCGTCTTTGAGCAGGCGCACGGCGATACCGCGCTGATCGGCAAGCAACGGAGCGTTGACGTAGGAGACGCTCTCGCTCACGATGTTTGTGAAGACACCCTTGAGCGCCGCCAGCTTCAGCACGCTCACGTCGTACTCGTTGAGCTCACCATGAACTTCGACATCGAGACTCGTCAGCGGCGAGGCAGCAAGCGAGGCAAAAATCTGTCCGAGCTTCTCGACGAGCGAGATTCCGGGGCGCACGTATGGGTGAATAACGCCACCCGCGACGTTGACGGCGTCGGGCACCAGGTCGCCACCAAGCGCGAGACGGACCGAGCGTGCAACGGATACGCCTGCCTTCTCCTGCGCTTCTTCGGTGCTGGCACCAAGGTGCGGGGTAACCACGACGTTCGGGAGGTCGAGCAGCGGACGAGCCGTGCCACCCTCTGCCGGTGGCTCCGAAGTGAAGACATCGAGCCCGGCCCCCGCGATTTCGCCGGCGACAAGCGCTGCGTAAAGCGCCTCTTCGTCGATCAAGCCACCGCGCGCGACGTTGACGACGAATGCGGTGTGCTTCATCGCCTTGAACTGCTCCGCACCGATCATGCCGGTCGTCTCCGGCGTCTTCGGCATGTGAATGGTCAGGAAGTCAGATTCGGCGACGAGCTCTTCCAGCGACAGCAACTGCACGCCGAGCTGCTGCGCACGGGCAGAAGTGACGTAAGGGTCGTAGGCAACGACGCGCATGTCGAACGCCGCGAGACGGGCAGCCACCAGCGCGCCGATACGTCCGAGCCCGACGATACCCACCGTCTTCTCGAACAGCTCTGCTCCGGTGAACGAGCTCCGCTTCCATGCACCGGCAGAGAGCGATGCGTGCGCGGCCGGGATCCGACGCGCGAGGCTGAGGATGTGACCAACCGTGAGCTCAGCAGCCGAGACGATGTTGGACGTTGGTGCGTTGACGACCATGACGCCAGCCGCAGTCGCTGCTTTGATGTCGACGTTGTCGAGGCCGACTCCTGCACGGGCAACGACCTTGAGTTTCGGCGCGTGACTCAACGCTTCTTCGTCGATGCGGGTCGCAGAGCGGACCAGCACGGCGTCTGCATCGGCAAGCGCAGAGAACAGCGCCTCGCGATCGGTTCCGTCGACGTCACGAACGTCGAAATCGGGACCAAGGGCCTCGATAGTGGCAGGAGAGAGAACTTCGGCGATAAGCACGACGGGCTTCGGCACAGTGAAAATCCTTCGGTACAGCGCGGCAGGCGGGAGTGGCCGATGCGCCGCACACCATGGGGGCGCGATCGCGTCAACTCTACCGGAGCACTCGACGAGGTTCGTTCCGTGTGACGTGGATCGCGACTTACGCGGTCGGCATCGTGAGGCTCAGCGCAATGAGACTCATCCAGAACACCGCGACGATACCCAGTCCTGCCAGAAAGACGAGAGCGAGTTCGCCGACTCTGCGTCGGCGCCCAATCACGAAGGCGAAGGCAAACACAATCGCCGGAAACACAACGCCGAACAGAAGGGTGGCCCATCCGCTCCCAGAGAGCCCCGTCTGCGCCATCGTGACCAGATGGGCGACAGCGTTCCAGACCGCATACGAGTAGAACAAGCCTGCGAGCCCGATCACGAGTGCGACCAGCCAGCGGGGTGATCCCGCCGAGACCTGGCGAGTGGGTTTTACCGTGCTCATGATCCGATCACCCCCACCGTGACGAAGGGCCAGGGAACGAGAAGCACCGCACCTGCGAGCAACACGGCTACGCGAACCCACGCGGCGCGCCCGCGTGTGAGAACAATGCTCGCGAGGAACCACAACGCGGGAGCAACAATTGCCAGCACGAACCAGGGCAAGAACATCGCGTCGTCAACGAGAAACGAAGCGAGAGGCTGCAGGCGCAGGCCACCCAGTACCCAACCGACCGTGTAGAGGAAGTACACGCCTCCGATGACCCCGAGTGTCAGCAACATCGGCGTGCTGAGTCCCTCTGGCTCTTCTGCCTGCACGGCATCGACCGCGCCGTGTACTTCAGCAGTGCCATGTTCCTGAGTAGTGCTGACGTTTTCGCTGCCCTTGCCTACGGCATTCCAACCGCCGGGAAGATCGCGGGAAGGCGCCGGCTCAGTGACGTCGTCACCTTCCCAGCTCAGAGCGTCGTCGGAGTCGGTCGTCATATTTCCAGCGTAGGTCACGCTGCACTGTGCGAAGGCAGCGTCGGTCCCGTATCAGCGGACGAGCAGAGCGTCGACGAGCCTTTGCTCGGCAGACGAGAGATGCTCTTCTAGCAGGCGTGCCGCGTGCTCAGACTCCCCCGACGCGACGGCTGCGAGAATCTCTTCGTGTTGCGCCGCGATGGCCGCAGCATCCAGCAGGCGTCGCCCCTGTACCTGCGCCATGCAGAGCCGCACCTCATCGAGAACGCTGCGGTACATCCGTCCAGTCCGCTCACTGTCGAGCGCATCGATGAGGGCGGTGTGAAAGCGCAGATCAGGATCGACAGTTGCCTGGTCCGGTCCTGGCGGCATGGCAAGAATTTCGGCGTTGGCTTCGACCGCGGCCTGCGGAACCTCTCTGGTGGCTGCGAGCTCTCGCAGGGCAGCGCTCTCGAGACGCGTTCTCGTGCGGTAGACATCTCGCACGGTCGCGGGATCGATGTCTACCACGCGTGCGCTGCGATGCGCCGTTCGCACAAGCAGTCCGGAGGCGACAAGCTGTTCGATCGCTGCTTTCGCACTCGGTCGCGCAACCGAGAACGACTGAGCTACTGCCGCTTCTGTCACCGGCGCCCCCGCTGGCATCTCTCCACTCAGAATCCGCAGGCGCAACTGGGCGGTGACGGCATCCACGACACCGACCACGCCAAGCGGAGCTCCTGAAGACGTGATCATGACGCCAGCATATCTATGGAAGACCCTTTCGGTACACTTGTCAGACAATCTTTACCGGAGCAGAGGAGCACCGTGTCGACCACACTCGCTGAACCGCTAGACGCCGCGCTGCTGGGGCCGACTACACAGGTGCATACCCGCTCTATCGACCGCTTCGCCAGAGCGCACGACGCTTCCCACTACCTGCTGATTCCGGACGCGGTGCTCTCCCCCGCTGATGCTGAGGGCGTGGCCCGCGCTTTTGGAGCGGTGCGCGCGGCCGGTCGCACACTCACCTTCCGCTCTGGTGGCACGAGCCTGTCCGGCCAGAGCATTAGCGGCGACATCTTGGTCGATACCCGGAGCAACTTTCGCGGCATTGGTGTCGAAGCAGACGGCGCAACTGTTCGAGTGGGCCCTGGAGCGACTGTGCGCCAAGTAAACACCCGCCTGGCGCGGTATCGACGCAAACTCGGCCCCGACCCCGCGAGTGAGATCGCGTGCACCATCGGGGGTGTCGTGGCCAACAACTCCTCTGGCATGGCGTGCGGGATCACAGAGAACTCGTATCAGACCATC
Source organism: Microbacterium sp. NPDC076768 (assembly GCF_040687205.1). NCBI lineage: Bacteria > Bacillati > Actinomycetota > Actinomycetes > Micrococcales > Microbacteriaceae > Microbacterium > Microbacterium sp. NPDC076768. Next base: position 600,024 of record NZ_JBFBMU010000002.1, on the reverse strand, counting down.
GAGTCAATGACGATTGTGCTCCCGAGCGGAACGATTCTCGACACGGGGCACCCGGAGGCGAACGAGCTGCTGCGTGCAGCGGAACCCGCACTCGTCGATGGTCTCCTCTCGCTCAGAGAGCGACTGCTTGGCTCACCAGAGCACGTCACGTTTCTTCGTCAACAGTTCTCCATGAAGAACACGATGGGGTACGGACTGAACGCGCTCCTCGACTTCGACGACCCCGTGCGCATTCTCGAGCACCTCATCATCGGATCAGAAGGCACACTCGCGTTCGTCGCGGAAGCCCGTTTTCGCACGATTGAGGTTCGCCCGTCGATCGCCACCGGGTTGTTGGTGTTCGACACTCTTTCCGCAGCGATGACGGCGCTTCCTGGCCTCACCGAACTCGGGCTCGCGACCATCGAACTCATGGATGCCGCCTCGTTGCGGGTCGCGCAGGGGTTGAGCGAAGTCCCGGCGGCTATTGCCGAGATTGAGGTTGCGGGCCACGCCGCCCTCCTTGTCGAAGTACATGCGTCCAGCGCAGAGGAACTCACCGACGCCAGCACGGCGGCTCAGACCAGCTTTGAGAAACTCCCCCTTTCTGTCCCCCCAAAATTGACCACTGACACCACAGAGCGCGCGGCGCTGTGGCAGGTGCGCAAGGGGCTCTACACGGCTGTGGCCGGCGCCCGACCTTCCGGCACGACGGCATTGCTGGAGGACATCGTCGTACCGGTTCCCCACCTGCTGGCGACGTGCGAGCGCCTGATCGAATTGTTCGAAGCCCACGGATACGAAGGTTCTGTCATCTTCGGGCACGCCAAGGATGGAAACATCCACTTCCTCCTCAATGAACGCTTCGACGATCCAGAAAGCGTCGCGCGCTACCGTCGATTCACCGACGACCTGGTCGACCTGGTGCTCGCCCAGCAGGGATCACTCAAGGCAGAGCACGGAACTGGTCGCATCATGGCGCCGTTCGTTCGCCGTCAGTACGGTGACGAGCTGACTGATGTCATGTGGGAGATCAAAAACCTGTTCGACCCCGACCACATTCTCAATCCCGGTGTGGTGCTCTCAGACGACCCCGAGTCTTATCTCCACGATCTGAAGCGCGTTCCCACCGTAGAAAAAGAAGTCGATCGCTGCGTCGAGTGCGGCTACTGCGAACCGACCTGCCCGAGCAAGGACATCACGCTCACGCCGCGTCAACGGATTGTGATCCGCCGCGACATGGCGTGGGCCGAAGAACAGGGCGATACCGAGCTGCTGCACGATCTGAAACGGGACTACGACTACGACGGCGTGCAGACCTGTGCGGTTGACGGCATGTGCGGCGTCGCCTGCCCCGTCGACATCAACACCGGCGACTTGGTGCGCCGATTGCGTGCGGAGCAGTCCCACGCTGTCGAGGGCGCGGCATGGAACACCGCAGCCAAGCACTGGAGCACGGTGACCCGCGCAGGCGGGGTGGCGCTGACGGTCGCCGATGCGCTTCCTGCCCCGCTGATTCGATCAGTGACACAGGTCGGCCGAGCAGTACTCGGCAGCGACACTATGCCGCTATACGATGCGGGGCTCCCCCGCGGCGGATCCAAGCCGCCACGACCTACGGCACCGTCCGACGCGCGCGCCGTCTTTTTTGGCGCGTGTATCGGCACGATGTTCGGCGCAGAGGGCGAAGGTCAGGGTTCCCGAGACGCGTTGCAGGAACTCCTTTCACGAGCAGGGATCCCGGTCGTGATTCCTGAGGAGAACGGCGGCCTGTGCTGCGGAACGCCGTGGAAGTCGAAAGGTCACCTCGACGGCTATGCGCTCATGTCGGACCGGGTGCTGGACTCGCTCTGGGAAGCCAGCAGACAGGGTGAGCTTCCGGTGGTGTGCGATGCGGCCTCGTGCACCGAGGGGCTAGATGTGATGCTTGCACAGTCCATCGCGAACAATCCCCGCTACGAAGGACTGAAGATCGAAGACGCGACGACTTTCGTGGCCAGAGAAGTGTTGCCACGGTTGGACGTCTCCGCGAAGCTCCCGACGATTGCCGTACATCCGACCTGCTCGACGACCGCGTTGGGAGCGACAGGAGCCTTGACCGAGATCGCAGCGGCTGTCGCAGACGAAGTATTCGTTCCTGAAGGATGGGGCTGCTGCGCCTTCGCGGGAGACCGTGGGATGCTGCACCCCGAACTCACCAAGAGCGCCACCGCTCAGGAATCGGCCGAGATTGCCGCCGCAGAAGTCGAGCGTGGTGAATTCGATGCATTTGTCTCTGCCAACCGCACCTGCGAAATCGGAATGACGCGGGCAACGGGCCGCCCGTATCGTCACGTCATCGAGGTATTGGAAGAGCTCACCCGACCCTAGTGCCGTTGTGAGTGTGCGAAGTCAGCGGCACAGCTGGCCCTAGTATTTCGGGCATTGTGCTGAGCGCGTTGCGGATCTGGCTGTCCGTGACCCGCTGTCGGCGTCCGCCGAGAGGAAGAAGTGGGCCTCTAAATAGAGGAGACTCCGAATCGGCTACGCGCCGGCGCTATGCCCCGATACTCCACGTGAAGTGTCGGGGCATAGATGCGCACAACGAGGCCTCGATTGAGATCAATGGTGAGCGTGCCCAACAGGCTCGCATCCGCACACCCCTGCAAACTGACTGTTGCCCGGTTGCCCACACGTTCGGCATCAACCATGCGGTAGAGATCGTGACGGCGCCCCCAGATCGGCGCACTATCTGCCCGTCGGTGTCAAACGAGCGGGTGGTGTCGTCATAGGACTGCCGACTGCCGGTTCGAGGGTCAATGAGGACATACGACGAGTGCATCGGTTCGGTGTGAAGCTCGAAGGTCTGCAGCTCTTCGCCTGGATTTTGCACGATGACTTCACACGAGAAGGTCCGAACCAGACGCCAGTCGGTCCTAGACGCGACAGCATCCATGAGGAGCGCGGTGGACTTCTCAGACAAGCTCGGGTCCTTCCCTCAACCCCCCGATGGGCGTACCGCGGGGTGCGTAACCTACGGGCACCTTCCTGGTCGTATGGGGACGAGCGGTCGACAGCTGATCGTCATCGGCCAGCCGTAAACGATCGTTTCCGGCGCGAAGTCGCGAAACAGGGCGGAAGGGTCGCCGCTAACGTCTTCCAGAACCGCCAATCGGCAGAGGATTTCGGCTGGGCGTCAACTGCCTACTGTTGACGCGCGCAGCGGCCCCGCTCCACGAGTTGCAACGGTGATCTCGATCAGTGAGTTCACATGAGATGTGGCGCTGAGCACCAGCCGCATCGACGCGTGCCCGCCTGACTGACGTCGAGCTGACGTCGAGAAGGTGGTGCCGGTCTGCCAGTATGGCGTCATGTCTGGCACGCACAAGCTCGCCCCTGTACTCGCCGCACTCGCCTTGACGGCTGCCGCGCTGGCCGGGTGCACCGCCACAGCACCAGCGTCAGTTCAGACGTCTGAAGCCTCCGCTCCCACGGCTGACACCGAGCCGATGACCGAGAGTACGCTGACGCCGCAATCGACCGAGTCGGAAACCTGTTCCGGCATGTCTGAGGTATACGGCGACGGCGGTGGTTTGTATTGGGAGAGGCAGGGGATTCTCCGGGATCTAGGCGCACGTGAGTTCGCGCGGGGCGAGGTGGCAGTCGATGAGGACGGCACTCCCGTGACCTATACCGTTGAACCTGGCGACGTCGAGGCTGTGATCGCTGAAAGGCTTTGCGCGTGGCCTACTCTCGGCGAGATGAACCACGTGCGCGTGATCCAGCCCGGGCAGGTGCTCTGGCTCACCCCCAACCCCGACCTTCCCTGGGTGCCGTACTACAGCCCTGATGACGCGCCTGCCGGGTTCCAGCAGATTCCGTATCAGCAGGCCATCGAGTCCGCGGGCAGGGCAGTTGACGCCGGTGATGTGGACACCGTACGGGCAATTTGGAACGACACCCTCAAGGGCATGTTCCTGAACCAGGAGACCATTGACGTGGTCCAAAAGGTGGTCGACTCCGGTGATCTCGACGCGCTTCGCCAGCTCTTCTCCTGACACCGGCCACGGTTCAGAACGCCTGCCGAGGTGTAGGTGGCGATCACCGCGGGAGCCCGTTGTGTCAGCGCGTGCCGCTCGCCTGTCAGGACGGAGCGAGTAACTCGACGAATCCGACGCAGCGAGGGGTACCTAACCGAGCGAGACGGGCCGTCCTCAGCGGTGTCGAACGATTCTTGTGCGTGGAGCCCCGATCGTCGCAAAGGAGGACGCGCCCGGCCGTGGAATGGCTCGACGCGAGTGCCCCCATGCGACTACGTGCGGCGAAGCTGCGCGAAGGATCCCGTCACTAAACCCAATCTGGCACAGGGTATGACAGGCGCGCGAAGATGATGCACGCGGTGGCGAGTGCGATCGAGGTGACGGCGATGATCACCATGCCACGCACCCGGAATCGTGCGGGCTGGGTCAGGTTGCGCCAGGAGAACACGCCACCGACGAAGGCCGCCACCACGGGGAGCACGGATGCGCTGAAGACTCCCATGAGAGCTACGATCTGCTGGTCGGCGTCGTTCTCGAGTCCGATTCCGGCCAAGCCGAAATAGAACCAGGCGACTGGAAGAGCGAGTGCTGCGATGATGCCGGACCCGACCGTGATGACGACGTGTGGCCAGCCGCTGACCGGTGCGCCTGCGTGAATGACGAGTCCGGCGACTACAAAGGCGAGTGCGAGGAAGTACGGCCAAGCCACGAAAAGATCGGCGGTTGAAAGCGCGAGATACGTGGTCCCGCCAAGAACGAGGTGAACCGTTGCGATGATGCACCCAAGCAGCACCGCGCTAGTCGCCGTTGTCGAAACAGCACGACCGTGAATCTTGGCGTCCATCTGCTCCGCTTTCGCGCTCATCAGCAGAGCTTAGCGAGGCACAAGCGGTGGACGGGCCTCCGCCGTAGACGATCGTTTCCGGCGTTCACGCCGATGCTGAAGCTCAAGTCCGCGACACGCCGGAGATGACCCGCTGAAACCCCCTGCCGAAACCTAGTCGCGCCGAAACGCGTGTGGTAGATATTCGGCGGAGTGCCGACAGCTACTCTCGACGTCAATTACGACGGTCACGATTACGCCGGGGCACTAGCAGCTTCTACAGATGGGTTAGCTTCACTGCTCTCGCCATCTCCGTCGTGGTGCGATGGCAAATCTCATCATCAATCGAGCTCTCCGGGACGAACGCCTCTGCCCCGCGCCTTGTGGACTTCCTCAGTTGGTCCGTGGTTTCAACCGGTCGAGGTGTCTCATAATCTCGGCGGCGCATAACCCATGGGATGCGAGACGCCGAGGAGGGCGACGAAACGCCTCAGGTTCGATGCCGAGGCGGTTCAGGTTCAAGTTTTCGTATACACAATCTTGTGAGTTTCGTATACGCTAATGGTATGAGTGAGCATCTATTGCACGGCAACCCTGTGACCGACGAGCAGATTCAGGCGTGGGCGGACGAGGCCGAGGCCGGTTATGACCTGTCGAAACTCCCCAAGCCTCGACGCGGTCGGCCACCCGTAGGCGATGGCCCAGGTGCCGTCATTCCCGTGCGACTCGACGCGTCGACCATCGCGGCTCTGACCGCGCGAGCTGAAGCTGAGGGCATCACCACGCGCTCTGATGCGATCCGCGCCGCGGTGCGCGAGTGGGCACACGTTGCCTGACCTACACAAATCGGCCCGCAAGCACTACCGGCGTGACCAGCTTGACGACTCAGTTGTGCTCTACGCCACCGCGCACGTTCTGCATTCGCGCCCGCTCGACGACGAAGATGACCCACGCAGGTGGCTCATGGTCGGCGCCGACCCAGCAGGTCGTCTGATCGAGCTCGTCGCCCTGATCTACGACGACGGTTACGAGTTGATCATCCACGCCATGAAGGCGCGAGCTCAGTTCCTCGATGAACTGTAGACCAGGCTAGGTCGGTACTCACGCGTCGAACCTCCGCCATTGCCATCTGCGATTGAGGAGATACGTCCCTTTCGTCGCGCGTTCCGCCCGCCGGGCAGGTGACACGTAAGGGCGTCTTCCCTCACCTGTTCGATAGCCCCGAGCTCGAATCCCTGCCGGTAGGTTACGTCTATGGCTCTCTTCAAAAGGTCTAGGACTCTCTTCAAAAGTCCGTTCCCGGAGCAAGGGCACCCGCACCTCGTAAGCGACCTCATCCCCGAACACCACCAGCATCTTCCGATGCTGCGAGTGTTCTTGCCCGTAAGCCGTGAAATCGACGAGCTCGCGCACTGGTCTGAGTTCATGTCGCTGGACGACAAAACGGCCTCGCTTGAGTGGTGGGACGTCGTTGAGAAGGTCCGCGAAGATCGTCCATGGGTTCAGGAGTATGCTCCTGCGATGGGTGAGGTGGATGCTGAAACCCGAGGGGCCCTGGTGGACGCGATCGGCTCAATCAATCTGTCATCGTTGCGATGGATGGGATATCCGGAAGGGCTTCGGACGCGAAAACCCGTTCGTGTGTTCGGCGACGACTACTATCCGTCCACCGTGCGGCCATCCGATCTAGAAATCGGTCGTCGAATCCCAGAATTCGCCTGGGACGCTAGCGGCCGTGTGGCGTGGGGTGCGCGGCTCTATGGGGACTCTTTTGTGGTCGCTGCCGAACCGGAGGCTGTGCAGCGACTGCACTGCGATCCGCGTATCGACACGGTTCCTGTTCGAGTGGGCTTCGATGTTATGCCGCGGAGCGCAGGAGACTAGCGCCTACTAATTCTGGTTGCGTATCCGCGCCATGCCGTTCATACGACCGGTAGCGCGTAACTCCTCGGCGTCTCGCATCCCATGAAATTCGAGACAGTTGACCTGCCCGTGGGATCGGCTGATGCACACGAGTGTTGAGGACTTCCGGCAGAAGTGTCGACGACTTCGGACATCGACAGCCGTATCGTGTCCACATACACGGCACACACGAAAAAATGGGCGCCCCAGCGGGGCGCCCATTTTTTTGACGATGGATCAGCGAGCGGCGCTGCCGTCGATGTAGTCCTCGTCCTGCTGCTTCCAGGCGAAGAGCGAACGCAGCTCCTTGCCGGTGACCTCAATCGGGTGCGACTCTTCCTTGGCGCGCAGCGCAAGGAACTCTTCTGCACCGTTGTCCTGGTCGTCGATGAAGCGCTTCGCGAACGCGCCGGACTGGATGTCGGCGAGCACGCCCTGCATGCTGTCCTTGACACGCTCGTCAATGACGCGGGGGCCCGAGACGTAGTCACCGAACTCAGCCGTGTCAGAGATCGACCAGCGCTGCTTGGCGATGCCGCCCTCCCACATCAGGTCAACGATGAGCTTGAGCTCGTGCAGAACCTCGAAGTAGGCGATCTGCGGCTGGTAGCCGGCTTCGGTCAACGTCTCAAAACCGGCCTGGACGAGGTGGCTGACGCCACCGCACAGAACAGCCTGCTCACCGAAGAGGTCAGTCTCTGTTTCCTCGGTGAAGGTGGTCTTGATGACGCCAGCGCGGGTGCCACCGATCGCCTTCGCGTACGAGAGAGCCAACGCCCACGCGTGACCGGATGCATCGCGCTCGACAGCGATGATGTCGGGGATGCCGCGACCAGCGACAAACTCGCGACGGACCGTGTGGCCGGGCGCCTTCGGGGCGATGAGGATAACATCGACGCCTTCTGGCGCGTCAATGTATCCGAACCGAATGTTGAAACCGTGTGCAAACGCGAGCGTCTTGCCCTCGGTGAGGTTCGGGGCGATGGACTCGCTGTAGATGGTGCGCTGGTGCTGGTCTGGCGCGAGGATCATGATGACGTCGGCCCACTGCGTTGCCTCGGCGACAGTCTTCACCGGGAAACCGGCCTCTTCGGCCTTCGGGGCTGACTTCGAGCCCTCCTTGAGGGCGATTGCAACCTCGACGCCAGAGTCGCGCAGGTTCTGCGCATGGGCGTGACCCTGCGAACCGTAGCCGACGATCGCGACCTTCTTGCCCTGGATCAGGGACAGGTCTGCATCGGCGTCGTAGAAGATCTCGGTGCTCACTGGTGTTTCTCCTTATTCGTGACGGTGGTTCTCGCGTTGTCTGTCATACGACAGCAGCGCAGGTATAGGTATTTGTGTCCTCAGCCGCGCAGTACGCGCTCGGTGATGCTCTTGCCACCGCGGCCGATGGCCAGCAGGCCAGACTGTGCGATCTCCTTGATTCCGAATGGCTCAAGAGCGCGGAGCATCGCTTCGACCTTGCCTTTGTCGCCCGTGACCTCAATCACGAGAGCGTCAGCGGCATAGTCGACGACGGACGCACGGAAGAGATTCACGACCTCGATCACGTTCGACCGGGTGGCGTTGTCGGTGCGCACCTTGACGAGCATGTGCTCTCGCTGCACCGACGTGGGGAAATCGAGCTCCACGATCTTGATCACGTTGATCAGCTTGTTGAGCTGTTTAGTGACCTGCTCGAGAGGGAGTTCGTCGACATCGACAACGACGGTGATGCGAGAAATTCCCGGCACCTCCGTCACGCCGACGGCGAGCGAATCGATGTTGAAGCCGCGACGGGCGAAGAGCCCGGCGACACGGGTAAGAAGGCCGGGGGTGTTCTCCACCAACAGGCTCAGCACGTGGGTCGACATGGATCAGTCCTCCTCGTCGAAAGCGGGCGCGTGCTCGCGGGCGTACTGGACATAGCTGTTACTGACTCCCTGCGGGACCATCGGCCACACCATCGAGTCAGCACTCACCACGAAATCGATAACCACTGGTCGGTCATTCGTCTCCAACGCGAGCTGGATAGCGGCATCCACCTCGTCTTCCCGCTCTACGCGGATCGCGAGGCACCCATATGCCTCTGCGAGCTTGACGAAGTCGGGGATGCGAATAGACCCGTGGCCCGTGTTGAGATCAGTGTTTGAGTGGCGACCGTCGTAGAAAAGCGTCTGCCACTGGCGCACCATTCCGAGCGACGAGTTGTTGATGATCGCCACCTTGATCGGAATGTTGTTGATCGTGCAGGTCGCGAGCTCTTGGTTGGTCATCTGGAAGCAACCGTCGCCGTCAATCGCCCACACGGGGCGCTCCGGTTCCGCGACTTTTGCGCCCATCGCTGCGGGGACGGAGTACCCCATCGTTCCCGCACCACCGGAGTTCAGCCAGGCGTTGGGGCGCTCGTACTTGATGAACTGCGCCGACCACATCTGATGCTGTCCCACGCCGGAAGCGAAGATGCCCTCCGGCCCTGTGAGCTCACCGATTCGCTGAATCACGTGCTGCGGTGCAAGCAGACCATCGGTGGTAGGCGCATAGCCGAGCGGGAACTCGTTGCGGAGCCCATCGAGGTACGACCACCACTCCTCGGTATCCGGCTTTCCGGTGCCGATCGCCACGCGGAACGCAGCGTCTAGGTCGGTCAGCACGTCGCGCACGTCTCCCACGATCGGGACATCGGCGGTACGGATCTTAGAGATTTCAGCCGGATCGATGTCTACGTGTACGACCTTGGCATTTGGAGCGAACAGAGCCGCTTTGCCAGTCACTCGGTCGTCGAATCGTGCACCGAGCGAGACCAGAAGGTCTGCTTCCTGGAGTGCCAGCACGGCCGGAACCGTTCCGTGCATACCCGGCATGCCCAAATGCTGCTGGTGGGAGTCGGGGAAGGCACCACGCGCCATCAGAGTGGTTACCACCGGTGCGCCAGTGGACTCGGCGAGTTCGAGCAGCTCGGCCGCAGCCTTGCCGCGGATTACTCCGCCGCCCACGTACAGCACCGGCTTCTTCGCTTCGGCGAGCAACGTGGCAGCAGCTTGAATCTGCTTGCCGTGTGCTTTCGTCACCGGACGGTAGCCTGGCAGGTCGATCTTCGGCGGCCACACAAACGGTGCTGTCGCCTGCTGCGCATCCTTCGTGATGTCTACCAGCACGGGGCCTGGTCGGCCGGTGCCCGCAATCTCGTAGGCCGCGGCGATGGCACCAGGAATGTCTGCTGCATCTTTCACAAGGAAAGAGTGCTTCGTGATCGGCATGGTGATACCGACGATGTCCGCCTCTTGGAACGCGTCGGTGCCCATCAGGGTCGAGAAAACCTGACCGGTGATGGCCAGCATCGGAACCGAGTCCATGTAGGCGTCTGCGATGGCCGTAACCAGGTTCGTCGCACCAGGACCAGACGTCGCGATGCACACGCCGACCTTGCCCGATGCCGAGGCGTAGCCTTCGGCGGCGTGACCTGCTCCCTGCTCGTGGCGCACCAGGATGTGCCGCAGAGCGGTGGAGTCCATCAGCGGGTCATACACGGGCAGGATCGCTCCGCCAGGCAGACCGAAGACGTCGGTGACACCGAGCAACTCAAGCGAACGGACGACGGCCTCAGCTCCGGTGAGCTCCGGAGCAGAGGATTGACGGGCGGGCGGCCTCGGCACAGCCGAGGCAGTGTCAGCAGTCATAATTTTCCTTCTGATGATCTGGGGAGGACGCCGGATGCCGGAGCGTCCAAGTCAGCCTGTGGTCGCTCCCTCAGCGGCGGACCGCACGAGTCGCGAGTACTTGGCAAGAACGCCTCGGGTGTAGCGCGGGGGCAGTGGTTCCCAGCCAGAGCGGCGGGATGCGAGCTCCGCCTCATCGATGAGTAGATCGAGAGAGCGAGCTGCGATATCGACCCGTATCAGATCACCATCGCGCACGAAGGCGATAGGACCTGCGTCCACCGCTTCGGGTGCTATGTGGCCGATGCACAGGCCGGTTGTGCCGCCTGAGAATCGTCCGTCAGTCAAGAGTAGTACATCTTTTCCGAGCCCAGCGCCCTTGATGGCTGCGGTGATGGCGAGCATCTCCCGCATACCAGGTCCGCCCTTCGGACCCTCGTAGCGGATGACGATGACGGTGCCAGACTCGATCTCACCGTTGGCGACGGCATCCATCGCGGCGCGCTCACGCTCGAACACGCGGGCTGGGCCCTCGAATACCGCTGCATCGAAGCCAGCCGTCTTCACGACGGCGCCTTCTGGAGCGAGCGAACCGTGCAGGATCGTCAGGCCGCCAGTGGCGTGAATCGGGTTATCGAAGGTGTGGATCACTTCACCGTCGATAGGCAGCGGGTCAAGATCTGCGAGGTTCTCGGCCAGCGTCTTCCCGGTGACGGTGAGGGCATCGCCGTGCAGGAGTCCCTCGTCGAGCATCGCCTTCATGATGACGGGAATGCCACCGTGACGGTCGACGTCGTTCATGACGTACTTACCGAACGGCTTCATGTCTGCGACGTGCGGCACCTTATCGCCGATGCGGTTGAAGTCGTGGAGGTTGAGTTCCACTTCGGCTTCACGTGCGATGGCCAGCAGGTGCAGCACCACGTTTGTCGATCCGCCGAGGGCCATCGCCAATGCGATCGCGTTCTCGAAGGCTTCTTGCGTCAAGATGTCGCGCGTCGTGATTCCCTGCCGGAGCAGGTTGACGACGGCTTCGCCTGAGCGGTGCGCGAAGTAATCGCGGCGGCGGTCGGCGGCGGGCGGCGCTGCGGAGCCTGGAAGGCTCAGCCCGAGCGCTTCTGCAACGGAGGCCATCGTGTTGGCGGTGTACATTCCGCCACATGCGCCCTCACCTGGCGCAATGGCGCACTCGATGCGCTTGAGGTCTTCCTCGCTCATGAGGCCAGCACGGCACGCGCCGACGGCTTCGAACGAGTCAATGATCGTCACGTCTTTCTCGGTGCCATCCGAGAGCTTGACCCAGCCTGGCGCGATCGACCCGGCGTACAGGAACACGCTGGAGAGGTCGAGGCGCGCGCTGGCCATCAGCATGCCAGGGATTGACTTGTCACAGCCCGCGAGCAAGACGGAACCGTCGAGGCGCTCGGCCATCATCACGGTTTCGACGGAGTCTGCGATGACTTCGCGAGAAACCAGGGAAAAGTGCATTCCCTCGTGCCCCATCGAAATACCGTCAGAGACAGAGATCGTGCCGAACTGCAGCGGGTAGCCGCCACCAGAATGCACGCCCTCTTTCGCGCCCTGTGCCAGCCGATCCAGGCTCAGGTTGCAGGGGGTGATCTCGTTCCAGCTCGAGGCAATCCCGATCTGTGGTTTATCCCAATCCGCATCGCCCATGCCGACGGCACGAAGCATGCCTCGGGACGTGGTGGCCTCTATACCGTCAGTAACGACACGGCTTCGGGGCTTGATATCGGTGGGCGCGCTGTTGGAGGGATCATGCGAGGACATGACGGCAGTCTATTGCGGCGCGGAGGCTCGTTCGTTCGCCAACGCCTCCAGAAGCTGCGCGATCTCTTGTGGAGTGTCCACACGCAGCGTCGCCACGCTCTCTCCCGGACCCACGCGAACGCCAAGATCACCGGCGGCGAGCACCTTCATCGCGTCTTCATCCGTCACGTCGTCTCCGGCGAAAAGTATCCCCGTTGCATCGAACCTTTCGCGAAGAACGGCCATCGCCGCATCCTTCCCCTCTGTGCGGGAAGAGAACTCCAACACGCGATGACCGGAGCGCCGGCGCCAGTGCGGAAAACGCTCGGCGACGAGCGCGTCTATCTCTGCGAAAACGCGCGCCTCCGTGTCGCGATCGGTACGGCGGGTGTGCACCCCCATGCCGAACGTCTTGGGCTCGAACTCTGCCCCCTCGTGACGCTCGATGATGGGCTTGGCTGCGGCCCATAGTTCTTCCCTGGCACCTTCTTCGGTCGCCTCGCCTGGCGCATCGGCTGCGCCCTCCCCCGGGAACCAGTACTGGGCACCGTGCGACCCCGCCAGCACAATCGGCGAGTCGTCGGTGTGTTCTGTGATGACACGCAGGTCATGCATACTGCGCCCGGATACGTACGCCACCACCGTGTTCGGCAAAGCGGCAAGTCGATCAACCTGTGCCGCCACTTCTGGGAGCGCACGGGCAGCCATCGGGTCAGCCACCAGCGGCGATGCGGTGCCGTCGAAGTCGAGAGCAACAACCAGACGTGGCGTTGTTGCCAAAGCGCTCAGATCATCGTCTGCGGTTCCCGGGGTCCAGGCGCGGGTCATAGGTTCTCCATTCGACTGGTATTCACTCTCATCTACCTGTTCGGTGAAGCGACTCAACGCTTGCGCGCCTCAGCGAGCGCGGCAAGGAACGAGGATGACCAGGCATCAACGTCGTTGTCAAGGACTCGCCGTCTGAGGGATCTCATACGGCGCCCCTGCTCGGCAGGCGGCATCTCGACGGCCGTCATAATGGCGTTCTTGAGTCCTTCGATGTCGTGCGGGTTTACCCGAACGGCTTGCCGAAGCTCATCCGCGGCTCCGGTGAATTCGCTCAGCACGAGCACGCCGCGGTCGTCCACGCGAGTAGCCACGTACTCTTTGGCGACGAGGTTCATGCCATCGCGCAGCGCCGTGACGAGCATCACGTCGGCGGCGAGATACAACGCCACCATCTCTTCACGCGGGTATCCCTGGTGCAAATAGCGGATGGCCGAGTGATTCATCGTGTCGGTGTCGCCGTTGATGCGACCAACCGAGAGTTCAATCTCGTCGCGCAGCTGCACGTAGGCGTCAACGCGCTCGCGGCTCGGGCTTGCGACCTGAATCAAGGTGACGTCTTCCACGTTGAGTCGCCCCTCCGCCAGGAGCTCGCCGTATGCCTTGATGCGGTGCCGAATACCTTTGGTGTAATCGAGCCTGTCCACGCCCAGGAGAATGCGCTTCGGGTTGCCGAGGCTCTCGCGAATCTCTGCAGCGCGAGCGCGTACATCTTCTCTGGCTGCGAGCTCGAGGTATGGCGACGTGTCGATAGAAATAGGGAAAGCACGGGCAACCGCCGTGCGGGTGCCTTCGCCATCCGGCACCGAAATTTGCGAGCCCTTCACCTCGTACCGGAGTCGACGTCGCACGGCGGTGAGGAAGTAGGTCGCATCCTGTGCCCGCTGGAACCCGATGACGTCAGCACCAAGGAGTCCTCGCAGCACCTGATCCCGCCACGGAAGCTGAGCGTAGAGGCCGTGCGCCGGGAACGGAATGTGGTGAAAGTAGCCGATCGTGACGTCTGGACGCAGTTCGCGAACCATCTGCGGCACCAGCTGCAGTTGGTAGTCGTGCACCCAGACAGTGCCGTCTGGTGCGGCGGCAGCAGCGGCGGCTTCGGCGAAACGGCGATTCACTCTGACATATGCATCCCACCACTCGCGGTGGTACTGCGGAGGAGCGATTACGTCATGGTAGAGCGGCCAAATGGTGTCGTTTGCGAAACCCTCGTAGTACTCGGCGATCTCTTCTTCGCTCAAGTGCACGGGTATCAGTTGAATGCCGTTTGCTTCAAACGGCTCCAGCTGGACATCCGGCTGGCCAGGCCAACCCACCCAGGCGCCGTTGACGCCCCGCATCATGGGTTCGAGGGCCGCGACGAGTCCTCCTGGTGAGGTGCGCCAGACCTCCTCGCCCTGTGGTCCTTCAACCCGGTCTACGGGCAGTCGGTTAGCGACGACGACGAAATCTGCGGCTGTCAAGTGGGGCTCCTCACACCAGCGGTTGAATCCAATCTACCGGGCTGGCAAGCTACTCCCCCGCGATATCACACCGCAGCAGCAGCGCGTCGTGTTCCGGAGCCGCTGAGAACCCAGTTGGCCACGCCAGCGGCAAACGCGATGAACGCAGCGATCATCGGCAGCAGGAGTGCGGCGGAAGTGCCCACGTTCTCTGCGAGCTCACCAGCCACAGCCGCTCCGATGGACTGTCCGACGATCACCCCTGAGCCGAGCATCGTCATGACCGTTGCTGATCGCCCGCGCGGACTGCGAGCAGCTCCGAAACTGTACTGCGTCACCAGGGTGGGCCCGATTCCGATTCCCATGATCGCCAGTGCCAGCGCCATCGTCGCCGGAGACGTGACGAAACCCAGCAGGAGGGATCCTGAGAAGAGGATTCCAGAGAACACCAACCAGCGTGCCCGCAGCGAGAACGCCGGTGGCAACCATGCAACGCCCAGCGCCAAGATGGCCGAGCCGACACCCATCACGCCGTAGAGAAGGCCAGCCTGCTCTGGTGCGCCACGGTCGGCCATGAAGGATGTGAGTGAGGTGAGCATCGTGCCGAAGAAGATACCCACGCCGAGGATTCCCAAGACAACGATCAGCAGCTGAGGGCGGAACAGCTCAGACACCGCAGAAAGCGCTTTGCCATCGATGTCGCGTTCCTGCGACACGTGGCGCCCGCTCGGGTGCAACGCGAATGCGCCGACAAAGACGATGGTCAGCACGGCCGCCCCCACAAGCGGAGCCCATGGCGCGATAGCGGAGGCGAGGATACCGACAAAGAACGGCCCGAAGACAAAGACGGTCTCGTCCGCGGCCGACTCGTAGGCCATCGTCCCTGACACTGTTTTCGCGCGCCGCGACTCTGGCATCCGTTCACTGATGAGCGTGACCAGACGGGACCGCGAAAGCGGGGCGACCTGTGGTGCAGTCGCCCCGATGCCGACGGCGGCCAGTAGGACGAAGCCGTCTGAGGCTGTGCCGTAGACGACAGCAGTGAAAAGAAGCAACATCGTGCCGTTCGCGAGTGCGAGCGACACCAACACCACTCGCTGGCCGAAGCGGTCAGCGGCAGCGCCGAGAAGCGGGCCGAAGCAGGCTGTGCCCAGACCGACGGCGGCCGAGGTGAGCCCGCCGAGCGATAGCGATCCGCGGGCAGATACCACCACTGTCAAAACGCCAACGACCATCATCGCGAACGGAAGTCGCGCGATGAAGGCGATCAGAAAATAAGGAAGACCGGCCAGCCGCAGAAGGCTCGGCTCGGTGAGTTGTTGCGATGAAATAGCGCGTGTCATGGCTCTCGCGCGTCAAAGACGCGATGTCGGGTGCCGCCGCTGTCCGCCGAAAGAAACGACGGCCGGTAGATACACGGTTTTGCGGCCGCGGATGATCCGCGACTCCCCCATGTTACCGCCCACCCCTGAACGAGTGCTGTTCCGCCTGACTGCCAGGAGAGCACCCCGGTTGTCAAGGCTCGATGCGTCTGGTGCCGAGGGAAGGTAGCGTGGGGGAATGCGCTACCTCTTCAGTACCGGACTTATCGCTGCGATCTCGGCGGGCATTTCTTTGTTGCGCGGTACCCGTGAGCAGCCGATCACCTGGCGTGCCGTTCTTTCATGGTTGAGCTGGAGCATCACCATGGCACTCGCTGTCGGCGCCGTGGTTGATATGGAACGCGAGCGTCGCGGAGTGCTTGTGGATGCTGACTCTCCTCAGGCTGTCAAAAAGGCGAAGAAGGCTCAGCGCCTGCAGTTCCGCTCGCAGAAGGCGCTGGCCGACACCCAGGACCACGCGAAAGATAAGCGCCACTGATTGAGGCGCCCTCAGCTCACCGCGTGAGGATGAGGGCCTCGCCTTGACCTCCGCCGCCGCAGAGTCCCACCGCAGCGGTGCCGCTGCCTCGCCGCGCAAGCTCATGCACGGCGTGCACGACGAGTCGGTTGCCAGACACTCCGATGGGGTGTCCGATCGCGATACCGCCTCCGTGGATGTTGACGACACTCTCGTCAAGGCCTAGTTCAGCTTGAGATCGCGCGACAACGGCGCCGAATGCTTCGTTGATCTCCACCACGTCAAGATCAGCGACAGCAATGCCCTGCTTCTGGCATGCCCGCTCGATCGCTCGCGCAGGCTGAGCCTGAAGCGAGTTATCTGGTCCAGCCGTTTGGCCACTCGCGCCGACTGTAGCGAGAACAGTCCACCCTTTCTCCTCCGCGATGCCGCGCGTTGTGACAACGACCGCTGATGCTCCATCAGATATCTGCGACGAGTTTCCCGCGGTGATAGAGCCACCATCGGCGAAGGCGGCACGCAGTCCTGCCAGCGTCTCGACCGTCGTGTCGGGCCGGATTCCCTCGTCTTTCCTCACGAGCACCGGATCTCCCTTGCGCTGCGGAACCTCGACCGCAACGATCTCCGCATCCAGGACGCCAGATTCTTGCGCCGCCGCTGAGCGTTGGTGCGACAGCGCGGCGACGCGATCCTGCGCCTCCCTCGTGAGTTCGAACCGCGCGTTATGCCGTTCGGTCGATGCGCCCATGCTCTCGCGGTCATAAGCGTCGGTGAGACCGTCGTAGGCCATATGGTCGAGCACTTCGATGCTCCCGTACGTCCACCCGTCGCGAGAGCCCATCAGCAGGTGCGGTGCCCGTGTCATCGACTCCATCCCGGCTGCGACAACAACGCCTGCGTCTCCGGTGCGAATCATCCTGGCCGCGTCGATGATGGCGGTCAGCCCAGACAGGCACACCTTGTTGACAGAGTGCGCGGGAACATCCCATCCAATGCCAGCGCCGATAGCTGCCTGTCGCGCGGCGTTCTGTCCTGATCCGGCGGCGAGCACTTGGCCAACGATCACAGCATCGACGTCGGCAGCACCGATCGACCCCAGCTCCAGCGCTCCGCGAATGGCGAACGATCCGAGCTGGGGCGCGGTGAACGCAGCCAACTGCCCTTTGAGACGGCCCTGTGGCGTGCGGGCGGCGGCAACAATGACAATGTCAGTGTGTGTCATGGTCGTGAGTCCTTTCGTTCTGCAAAGCGGGAGAGATAGTCAGCCGCGGTTCGGTCGCCGCAACCACTTCGTCAACAGTGACGCCCTCTGCTGTCTCCACGAGCATCAGCCCATCGGGAGTGACGTCGATAACGGCAAGATCGGTGATGATCCGGTCAACGACCTGTCGGCCAGTCAGCGGAAGCGAGCACTCATTGACGATCTTCGCTGACCCGTCGCGTGCCACGTGTTCCATCAGGACGATAACTCGGCCAGCGCCGTGCACGAGATCCATCGCGCCACCAGGGCCCTTCACCATCTTGCCTGGAATCATCCAATTCGCGAGATCTCCTGAAGCCGAAACCTGCATCGCCCCCAGGATGGCCGCGTCGATCTTGCCGCCCCTGATCATTCCGAAACTTATCGCGGAGTCGAAGAAACTCGCCCCATCGAGTGTCGTCACCGTCTCTTTGCCTGCGTTGATGAGGTCGGGGTCAACGGCGCTTTCATGCGGATAGGGCCCGACACCCAAAATGCCGTTTTCCGATTGCAGCACCACCGTGACGCCATGGGGAACGTGGTTGGGTACGAGCGTCGGCAACCCGATGCCCAAGTTGACGTACGCGCCGTCTCGAAGTTCCGCGGCGGCGCGTGCCGCCATCTGGTCGCGCGTGAGTGCCACGTCAGACTCCTTCCGCTGCAACGGTTCGTCGCTCGATACGCTTCGGTATGTCGCGGCCGACCTCCACGATGCGGTTCACGAATACTCCCGGCAGATGCACGCTGTCTGGGTCGAGCTCGCCGGGCTCTACGAGCTCCTCCACCTGCGCGATGCAGATGCGCCCGGCCATCGCGGCGAGCGGATTGAAGTTGCGTGCCGCTTTGTTGAAGACGAGGTTGCCATGGCGGTCCCCGCGTGCGGCGTGCACCAGCGAAAAGTCGGTCGCGATCGCCTCTTCGAGAACGAACTCTCGCATCTGTCCATTCACCTCGAATGCGCGCACGTCTTTCGGTGGCGAAGCAACATCAACCCTGCCGTCGGTGTTGTACTTTCGCGGAAGCCCACCCTCAGCTACTTGAGTGCCGACCCCGGTCTGGGTAAAGAACGCCGCAATTCCCGAGCCTCCTGCCCTGAGCTTTTCCGCGAGCGTGCCCTGCGGCGTCAAGTCCACCTCGAGTTCTCCGCTCAGAAACTGCCGCTCGAACTCCTTGTTCTCCCCCACATACGACGATGTCATCTTGCGGATGCGTTGGGCGCCGAGCAGGATCCCGAGACCCCAGTCGTCGACGCCGCAGTTGTTACTCACAACGCTGAGGTCTTTTGTGCCCTGAGCGAGCACGGCCTCGATCAGCGCGATCGGGTTTCCCGAGAGGCCGAATCCGCCGACGGCAAGCGACGATCCGTCTTCAATATCGGCGACTGCCGCCGCCGCTGACTCCCATTGCTTGTCGATCACGTCGGCTCCTTTGCGTCGGTACTCCCCCAGCATCCACGGGTTGCCCTGCAAGAAGGAAGTCGCATCTTGCCATGTGGCCAACAGCGAGACTAGCGTCCACATTATGGAATCTTCGATACCAGTACCTGGCGCGCAAGCCGTGGCGAGGGCTGCTCGACTGCTGCGTTTGGTCACAGCGGGAGGCCCTTCGGGCGCCACTTTGCAGGACCTCGCTGGTGCGGCGGACCTCTCCCGCTCAACCGCACATCGCCTCCTCAGCGCGCTGAAGGCTGAAGGCCTCGTGGATCGCGATGAGGCGGACGCCCGCTGGAGGCCTGGGCCAGAGCTCTTTCTGATGGGATCTGTTGCCGCTGCACGTTATGACGTGACGGGACTTGCCCGCGACATTGTGCGCTCACTCGCGGTAAAAACAGAGGAGAGCGCCTTCCTCTCCGTACGTCGAGCGGATGAAACGGTCTGCCTGCTCCGCGAGGAGGGGTCGTTCCCTATTCGCTCTTTCGTCTTGAGTGAGGGGGTGCGCTTTCCTCTTGGCGTTGCCAGCGCTGGCCTTGCCATTCTGGCCTTTCTCCCCGACCACGATGTGGATGCCTACCTTGAACGCCACCCTGAACTAGCGAGCAACTGGGGAAAGAAGCACGCAGAGCGCCCGTTGCGGGAGCGCCTCATGGACACAAAGTCGCGGGGTTATGCCGTCAATCCCGGCCTCATCGTCGAAGGAAGCTGGGGCCTCGGCGCTGCCGTGTTCGACCGGGCTGGTCGCCCGGAATGGGCACTCAGCCTCACAGGTGTTGAGTTTCGGTTCGCGCCTGAACGCCGCGTCGAGCTGGGGCGAATCCTACTCTCGCATGCGCATCAGCTCTCAGCCCGCATCGCCAACACTCGCCGATAGCGCCAACAAAGCCGGTGTGGCGCGAGGATAAACCTCCCGCCACACCGGCTTTTGTCGTTGATTAGTCCTGGGACTGACGTGCGCGCGAGCGCGCAGCACCGAGAACAGTCAGCGCGATGCCGAGTGCAAGCGCAGCTCCACCGATCCACAGCATCCCTGCCGGCGCGTCCCCACCGGTGCGGGCAAGCGAAGATCCGTCTGTCAGAGGCAGCTCGGTTGGCAGATCGATGCTGGGCGGCGTCACCACGACGGTCGGCTCAACGGGCTCCTCCACAACAGGCGGGTCCACAACGGGTGGGTCCACGACAGGCGGGTCCACGATCGGCGGATCAAGTGCGGGAATCATCGAGGCAGTGTTCGTGAGCGTGACAACGGTCGGTGACGCATTTCCGATGGTGATCTGCGCGTCGCCATTGTCCAGCACTGTCACTCCTGCACCGGAGAAGACCGGTGTTTCCCATTCGACGCCGTCGATCGCCTGCGGTGTGATTTCTTCCAGCGTGACGACAGTCCCGGTGGGAAGCTGCACGGGCGAAGAGAACACGCCAGCGGTCAAATCGACCGTGGCCTCGACGGCCGGGTCTCCGTAGCTGTAGCGAACGGTGTACGTGGTGTCGGTCGGCACATCGGAGACGCCAGATCCTTCGACAACCTTGTTCAGCACGAATGCGCCAGAGGTGTTGCCATTGCCCGCGCCACCGCCTGTAACGGTCCACGACAAGTCGTCGTCGATGGTAACCCCGTTGACGTTAGCGATATTGCTATAGGTAGATCCAGCGGTCGTCGAGCTCGGGACGGTGTAGTACTTCACAAGGTAGACACGCTCGGGATTGATCGGGCCTGCAATCTCGATCTCAAAGGCAGTTCCCTCGTCGTTCCATCCACCGGTCCAGTCCGTGATGTCTTGAGCGTTCTGGTCCATCAGGTCAGTACTCCAGACCAGGAGCTGACCGTCTTCGTTGTGATGCTCTGCGTATTCGCCGTCTGCAGGGACCAACGTGTCAGTGATGACGATCGAGTCGGAATCCTGGAAACTCGCTCCTGGGAGCACGAGCTGCCAAGCGATACTGCCGTTGTCCGACTGCCACGACCACTTAACCGGGTCGGTGGGCAGCGGCGAGGCGGGGTCAGGCACAACGATGCCGGTCCCGTCACCAGGAAGCTGCACCGGAGTGAGACTGCCGTCGACAGTGAAGTCCACCGTGCTGTTCGTGGTTGCGCTGTGCGCTCTGGCCTCAAACCAGAGAGTGCCATTTACGTCGGTGCGGCCGTTCACGTAATCGGTGAGCGTGCAGGTCACGACTGCCGGAGCGTCGTCACTCACGACGCATTCCGCGACGGTCTGGTTCGGGTCGTCCAAGGACGGTACCGAGAAGCTCATACTCACGCGCTCGAACTCGGGAGGAAGCGTGAACCCGAAAGTCTCGCCACCCATTGCACCATCAGGCACTGACCACGCAGCGTCAATACGTACTCGCTCTTCCTGAGCTACGGTGTCGCTACCGTCCGAAGTTGTCACAACGATCGACGTAGGATCGATGGCGGCCGGGTAGTCGTACTCAGCCGCGCTCGCGGCACCAGCGCCGACGAGCGTGAAAGTAGCTGTGAGCACCGCTGCGGCAGCGGCCATGAAGGTGGTGGCTTTTCGGCGAGCTTTTGCGTGCCCGATGCGCTTGTTCACAATAGATCCCAGTCTCTCGATGATGCGTCTGCTTCTTCGACCAACTGCCGAGCAGCTTTGCGTTGAAAAAGTGAGACGCGTTTGTCCCCACCTGAGAGACGGTGTAGTGACAACTTCATTACGCGAACCCGAGAAAAGTTTTTTCGCATGAACGTCGCGGGGCATCGAAAACGCATGAGCTGAGCCCTAAAAACAACGAAAGGCCCTGAAACTGGCGAGAGTTTCAAGACCTTTCTGGTGCACCCCCTCGGACTTGAACCGAGAACCCACTGATTAAGAGTCAGTTGCTCTGCCGATTGAGCTAGAGGTGCGTGGCCCGGGATAACCCCGACCGAGGAATTACATTACCAGCCGAGCGGTCCGGTGCGAAATCGAGGCGGGCATCCGGGCGTGGCCGACCGCAGTCAGGGACGGGATGGTCTGAAAATCGACACGTAGAGCCCGCGGCAGAGGCGACTACCCTGGGAGAGTGACTGCTTCTTCTTCCGCCGATGTCCTCGCGAGCGACCTCGCGCTCGCCCTCCGTCTCGCCGACGCAGCCGATGCCCAATCGCTCCCCCGGTTTGATGCTGCCGACCTCGAGATCTCTACCAAAGCAGACAAGTCGTACGTGACAGACGCTGACCTCGCGACCGAGCGGGCAATTCGAAGCATCATCACGTCTGAGCGCCCGGATGACGGCATCTTCGGCGAAGAGTATGGAACGGAAGGAAGCACGCATCGGCAGTGGATCATCGACCCAATCGACGGGACGGCGAATTTTCTGCGAGGCGTCCCACTGTGGGGCACGATGATCGCGCTCGCCATCGACGGAGTGCCGCAGGTGGGCGTCGTCAGCATGCCAGCCATCGGACGCCGCTGGTGGGGAGCGACCGGCGAAGGCGCCTGGACGACGCTCGAAGGAAAGCCACGTCAGCTTCACACATCGGAAGTGTCGTCACTCAGCGAAGCCAGTGTGAGCTTTCAAAGCATCGCCCAGTGGTCCGAGGCCGGCCGCCTCGACTCGCTCCTGAAGATCGCTTCCCAGGTGTGGCGCGACCGCGCATACGGAGACGTGTACGCATACATGCTTCTCGCCGAGGGCCGGATCGACATGGTCGCGGAATTCGGGATCCAGGAATACGACATCGCCGCCGCTGTGCCCATCGTGCGCGAGGCTGGCGGTCAGATGACGGCCGTTGATGGGACAGAAACGCTTTCCGCTCGTTCAGTACTGGCCACCAACGGTGGTCTCCATGCCGACTTCATCACACTCCTGCAGGACTAAGCCGAACAACGAGGCACCATGACCCCTCGCATTCTGCCCGCCATCGCTGGCCTCGCGCTTGTTCTTGTGGCGCTTTCCGCCTGCGCGTCTCCCTCGCTGTCGACAACGTCACCTACTCCGACCGAAACAGCGGCCCAAGGGGATGCGAGCACCGCACCTACGACGTCGCCGTCAACGGATGGGGCACCAGAGGGCCTCAGCTGCGAATCGATGATCTCGGCGCGGACCGTCGCGGCACTTTCTGACGCAGGCTGGAGCGCAGAGACCAAAGAGTTCGTGGTCGGTGGTATCGAGCTGCCAGAGGGCCTGCTGTGCTTCTGGGCGGACTACACCGTTGGGTCAGACCATGGACAGCTCTACGGGTGGTCTCCCCTCTCGAGCGCGGATGCCAAAGCTGCAGAGCAGGCACTCCTCGACGAAGGCTGGACGCTCGAGGATGGGTCAGACGGCACCTATGTAACGGAAGACATCGAGTACTCCATGGGGACTGACGAAGACGGATACGGCATGACCTACCTCTTCGGAGACGGATGGGTGCGTTTAGCCGATACCCGTCAGGGCCTCATCCTTATCGAGTGGCCTCGCTAGACCGGCATACGAAAAGAGGCTCACGCCCCCAGTCGGGGTGTGAGCCTCTTTTTGTGTGACAGCGACGTGGTGGAGCTGGGGGGAATCGAACCCCCGTCCAACGCTGAGTCTCCACGCCTTCTCCGGGCGCAGTCTGTAAAGACGTTCTACTCGGCTTCGACCTTTGTCACAGACACCTAAGTCGACAAGCCCAGCCTGGGAAGAGTCCCACGTGACGTCCAGACGCCATCACGTAGCAAGATTCCTAAATGACGCCAGGATCCGTACCGGAATCACATACGGCCTGACGGACTATCGGGCTCGCTTATGCAGCGAGGGCGAAGTCGTTGCGCTTGGTTTCGGCAACTATTGTTTTGCAGAGAGCGTTAACGAGATAACTCTGCATCCTCGGCCCGCTTCTCGTGGATTCACAGGCGCTGTCGAAACCGATCAGCCCCGTGGTCCTTCTCTCGAAGGAGCCGCTGTCACACTGTGTAGTTACTACC
Source organism: Microbacterium sp. NPDC076768 (assembly GCF_040687205.1). Classification (NCBI taxonomy): domain Bacteria; kingdom Bacillati; phylum Actinomycetota; class Actinomycetes; order Micrococcales; family Microbacteriaceae; genus Microbacterium; species Microbacterium sp. NPDC076768. Next base: position 576,216 of record NZ_JBFBMU010000002.1, on the reverse strand, counting down.
TCGGGTCAACTTCACCCGAGCATCTAAGACTACAACCTTCAGACGCCTCTCGCCATTCCTAGAGAGGGTCTAGTCTTTCTGCACAAAAGACGCAAGATCGACGGCAAGTCTCTCAGAGACACGAGCGTGCACAACTGTCCCGTCTTCTCCGTGAGTCACGTCGAGCAGCATTCCTGTCTCATGAATCGCCGCGACGAGGTCACCCCGGTCATAGGGAATCACCGCATGGACTTCGACAGCTGGTCGAGGAAGAGCCTCCTCGACCGCTGCGCGCAAGGCCTCCACTCCCTCACCGGAGCGGGAAGACACAAAGTGAGCATGCGGCTGCAGCCCTCGAAGAACAAGCCGTTCGTCCTCGTCGATCAAGTCAGCTTTGTTGAAGACGACAATCTCGGGCATATCCCGAACACCGACGTCACCCAGCACATCGCGGACGGTCTGAAGTTGGCCGGCAGGATCTGGGTGAGCACCATCCACCACGTGCAGGACCACGTCGGCTTCGCCCACCTCTTCAAGGGTGGAACGGAAGGCCTCCACCAGCTGATGCGGGAGATTGCGCACAAAACCGACGGTATCGGTCAACGTATACACGCGGCCGTCTTCCGTCTCAGCACGACGCACGGTCGCATCAAGCGTCGCGAAAAGTGCGTTCTCGACCAGCACACCGGCACTGGTAAGTGCATTGAGGAGGCTGGACTTGCCTGCGTTTGTGTAACCAGCGATGGCAACCGAGGGGATTGTGTTGCGCTTACGTTCAGCCCGCTTTGCCTCGCGTGCCGGACCAAAGTCGCGAATCTGTCGACGAAGGAGCGCCATCTTCGTGCGGATTCTGCGGCGATCGAGTTCGATCTTCGTCTCACCAGGCCCGCGAGATCCCATTCCCGCACCGCCTGCACCCACCTGTCCACCAGCCTGGCGGCTCATCGAGTCACCCCAGCCACGTAGACGAGGGAGCAGATACTCGAGCTGCGCAAGCTCGACCTGCGCTTTACCTTCGCGGCTCTTGGCATGCTGGCTGAAGATATCGAGGATCACCGTGGTGCGGTCAATAACCTTCACTTTGACGACGTCTTCGAGTGCACGTCGCTGGCTCGGGGCAAGCTCGGTGTCGGCGATCACCGTGTCTGCGCCGACGGCGGCCACAATGTCTTTCAGCTCTTGCGCCTTGCCGCGACCGAGGTAGGTCGCAGGGTCCGGGTGCGGACGCCGTTGGAGCACGCCATCAAGCACGACTGCCCCGGCTGTCTCCGCCAATGCGGCGAGCTCACGAAGCGAGTTCTCTGCGTCTTCCTGGGCACCCTGAGGATAAACGCCGGCGAGAACAACGTTCTCTAGCCGAAGCTGCCGATACTCGACTTCAGTAACGTCTTCAAGTTCGGTAGAAAGTCCGCCTACACGCCGCAACGCGTGCCGGTCTTCGAGGTCCCACTGCGCGCCGTCCGCGCCGGTGTGAGAGGCCGTGGACTTATCTTGCAGTGCCTGAGCTGCACCGAAAACGTGCACGTCAGAACGCTTCGCTGCGTTGGCAAGCACGCGATCGACCGAGTCGTCGTCGGCGGCAGGTGTCGTGGGGTCCGTCATCCGTTCCTGTCTCTGGGTTTTGTATCGAGCCTTAACCTTAGCCCGCGGTGTCCGGTACGCTCGCCGTATGGGGTCAGATCATTACTTCACTGCGGCCCCGGCAAGCCCCGAGAATCTGCGTAAGATCCATGTATCGCTCGCAGGCCGAGAGCTAGAGCTCACCACCGCTGGTGGTGTGTTCAGCCCCGATCGTCTGGATGCCGGCACTGCAGTGCTCCTCGCCAACATGCCCCCGGTTCCCCCGGGTGGCGATCTTCTCGACCTCGGAAGCGGTTGGGGGCCCGTGAGCATTTCAATGGCTTTGGCGTCTCCGCACGCTACCGTTTGGGCCGTTGATGTTAATGAACGTGCGCTTGACCTTGTTCGTCGCAACGCTGCTTCCCTCGGGCTCACTAACGTCAACGCATCTTTGCCCGACGATGTTCCCGAGCACGTCTCGTTCCGCACGATTCGTTCGAACCCGCCGATCCGCGTCGGAAAGAATGAACTTCATGGGTTGCTAGAGCGCTGGATACCGCGGCTCGACGAGCGTAGCGACGCCTGGCTTGTCGTTCAGCGCAACCTCGGCGCCGATTCACTGCAGCGATGGATCGGATCGACTTTCCAGCCGGGGTACAGCGTCTTCCGCACCGCTACAGGCAAGGGCTACCGCATCCTCCGCGTGCGCAAACACGGCTCACCCCCTACGGAGCCGATCCTTCTCAGCTGAGTGACGAGCGCACGAATACGCGAATCAGATGAGGTCGATCTCACCCTGATAGACGAGCTGCGCTGGTCCGGAAAGTGCGACATGTTCGCCATCTTCGGCGGGGAACATGCGAACGCCGAGTGTTCCTCCTGGCACCTCAACCTGCCAGTTGTTGGGCGCCTTCTCCCCCGCCCAGTAGCGCACAGCCAGGGCTGTCGCGGCAACTCCCGTGCCGCAGCTGAGGGTCTCACCGACGCCTCGTTCGTACACGCGCATGCTGACATGACCGACCCCATCGCGGACGAGTGGTTCCCCCGGCACAACGAACTCGATATTTGCTCCCTCACCCGGAGCAGGGTCCAGGTCAGGTGCGCGGTGCAGCTCGAGCGAGGCGAGTTCGGCTTCCGAGGCGAGGGCCACAACTACATGCGGGTTGCCGACGTCAATTCCGAGCCCGGGGCGGGTGACAGATAGGCCGTCGACGCGCACAAGCGGATCGTCTCCCGAGAGTTTCCACGGGCCGAGGTCAACCTGGTAACCGGTCGCGCTCTTCGTCACGTCACGCACGCCAGCTCGCGTCCCGATCGGCAACGTCGATCCCTGCTCAATCACGGCAAGACCGGATCGAACAAGGTAGTGCACAAACACACGCACACCGTTGCCGCACATCTCCGCGATCGAACCATCTGCATTGCGGTAATCCATGAACCACTCGGCGTCTGGTTCTTCTGCGAGCGAGGCAGCACCATCGGCGATGGCAGACGAGCGCACTACGCGGAGAATGCCATCTGCACCAATTCCGAAACGCCGATCGCACAGCACGGCCACCTGTTCAACAGTCAGGTCAAGCTCGCCGTCCGGATCAGCGATGATGATGAAATCGTTGCCCGTACCGTGCCCTTTGGTGAATGCGACCATGCTCACCAGTCTAGGGATTATCAACGACCGTTCAGCGACGCGCGACGCGGAATCTTCCGCAGACAAAGTTGCGGTTGCGTGCGACTTCGATGAGCTCCAGATCGAGTCTGCGCGGAAGAAGCGGAGCGCCAGAGCCCAGCATGACCGGTGCGTACTGCACCCACACTTCATCAAGAAGCCCCGCGTCGGCAAACTGTCCGGCCAGGTCTCCCCCACCAACGATCCATACATCCTTCGCGCCGGCAGCATCGAGCATCTCGGCGTGGACCGTCCGCACGTCGGCCTGCGTCAGCCGCACGTCGCCCTCTTGAGGCAACACCAGCTCACGGTGCGTAAACACCCACGTGGGTTGGCTATAGCCCCAGCGCCCCGCTTCGTGGCGCATTACCCACTCATAAGTCGATGCCCCCATCGCTACGGCGCCGATGGTCGTTTCGAAGGCCGTGTACGCCATCGGCCCCTCGTCGTCGATGTCTTGCGTCAGAAGCCAGTCCAGCGAGTGATCATCGGTGGCGATAAAACCATCGAGGCTCGACGCCGTGTAGTAGTGGGTCGTCATCCGGCCACGTTCGCACATGGCACAGACATCGCGGTCATTCGTCACCCAAGAATGCCGCTGCGCTCAACGGCGCATCTGCCCACTCAAGCTCTGGATAGCGTTTGAACCAGGAGACCTGCCGGCGCGCATACCTCCGCGTAAGTGCCTGCGTCTGTTCGATCGCTTCACGCTCCGCCAACACACCATCGAGCTGCGCCAAAGCCTGCGCGTAGCCGATGGCACGGGGTGCTGTAGTACCACGTTCGAGACCACGACTTCGAAGCTCAGCCACCTCGTTGAGAAGCCCGTCCTGCCACATCCGCTCCACTCTGGCGTCGAGTCTCTCGACGAGGGCGGCCCGATCAACACGAAGGCCAATCATGCGGGTATGCGGATACCAGAGGGTTGGCTTCTCTGGCAGCGCGGCTCCATGCGTAGCACTCCCCTGTTCACAGACCTCAAGCGCACGAACGATTCGTCGCGTGTTGCGTGGGTCCACTCGCGCGGCAGCTTCTGGATCAAGCGCACGCAAACGCTCCAGCAGTCGATCAGGCCCCTCGTGCTCCAGCTCCCGTTCAATTCGCTGACGAACCGCAGGGTCGCGCGGGGGAAAGTGGAAGTCGTAGACCACGCCCGAGACGTAGAGCCCCGACCCGCCGACGAGGATCGCGTCGGCACCGGTCAGATGGATCTTCTCGATCACTGCCCGAGCGCGTGGCTGGTACCAGGCAACCGCGGCATCTTCGTCTACCTCTCTGACATCAAAGAGGTGATGCGGGATATCTTGGCGCTCCGCTGGCGTGACCTTTGCCGTGCCGATGTCCATGCCGCGATAGAGCTGCATCGCATCGGCATTGACAATCTCCGCTGCATTGCCGCGCTCTCGAAGCGCCAGTGCGAGATCGATAGCGAGATCGCTCTTTCCTGTGCCCGTCGCCCCGGCGACTACCCAGAGACGTGGTGAGGTCACACGCCCACACGCAAGGTAGGCAGGCCAAGGGAGACAGCGCTGGTTCCACCCTCACCACCGGCAGCAGGCACCCCACAGGAGGCGGCTTGGGCGCGATCCCATGCATCGCCGCCACGCGTGCGACGGATACGAAGCGGTTCTCCGGTGGTGTCGTCTGCGAGCAAGTGGAACGACGCTGCCTGTGTGATCGTGACCGTCACGGCATCACCAGGACGCGGCACCTCAGACCCCTCTGGGACTTCAAAATGCACCAGCCTGTTGTCTCTGGCACGGCCGGTGAGACGGTGAGTTTCGGCATGCTTCTTGCCGTCGCTGCCCGAGACAAGCAGCTCCACTTCCCGCCCTACCTGCTTCTGGTTTTCTTCACGGGAGATCCGATCCTGGAGAGCCGTCAGCCGCGTGTAGCGTTCCTGGACAACCTCTTTCGGGATCTGGTCTTCCATTGTTGCCGCGGGTGTTCCCTCACGGATCGAGTACTGGAAGGTGTACGCGCTCGCGAAACGTGACTGCTCGACGACGCGCATCGTGTCTTCAAAGTCGGCCTCCGTCTCACCGGGGAAACCGACGATGATGTCGGTGGTGATCGAGGCATCGGGGATCCGGTCCCGCACCCGGTCGAGGATCCCCAGGAACCGTTCGCTACGGTACGAGCGCCTCATCGCCTTGAGGATACGGTCACTCCCGGACTGAAGTGGCATGTGAAGTTGTGGCATCACGTTGGGTGTCTCAGCCATCGCATCGATCACATCGTCCGTGAAAGCCGCGGGGTGCGGGCTGGTGAACCGGATGCGCTCCAGCCCTTCGATCTCTCCGGCTGCACGCAGAAGCTTGCCGAATGCCTGCCGATCGCCGAACTCGACACCGTACGAGTTGACGTTCTGCCCCAGAAGGGTCACTTCGATGGCGCCGTCTTCGACAAGAAGGCGAATCTCATTCAGGATGTCGCCTGGTCGGCGGTCTTTCTCTTTACCGCGCAGACTCGGCACGATACAGAACGTGCAGGTGTTGTTGCAGCCAACCGAGATTGATACCCATCCGCTATGTGCGGAGTCACGCTTCGTTGGCAGCGTGGAGGGGAAGACTTCGAGCGACTCGAGGATCTCAAGCTCCGCGTCGCCGTTGTGCCTTGCGCGCTCAAGAAGACCTGGCAACGAGCCCATGTTGTGTGTGCCGAAGACCACATCAACCCACGGCGCCTTATCCAAGACTGCCTGCTGGTCCATTTGTGCGAGGCAACCGCCGACGGCGATCTGCATGCCATCTTTGCGTCGCTTCACGGAAGCAAGGTGGCCAAGAGTGCCATACAGCTTGCCCGAAGCGTTGTCACGCACGGCACAGGTATTGATGATCACGACGTCAGCCTCTGCCCCAGCTTGCGCCTGAACGTAGCCAGCACTCTCCAGCGAACCGGAAAGCCGCTCCGAATCGTGCACGTTCATCTGGCACCCAAAGGTGCGCACTTCATACGATCGCTGTCTTCCGTCGGCGTCGACGGCTGCCGACGACGGGTCGATGATCGTCGGTTCGCTGCGCGGGATAGTCATGATGCTCCCATTCTACGAGCCGTTGCTGAGGGAACGGCTCGTCGAGCGTTCAGTCTGAATCGACGAAACGAACACCAGAAGTGGACCCACCGAACGTTGTTTCCCGTAGCGCCGTTTTGGCGGCCTTCATCGCCACTGAGCCGTTATATCCACGTCTCGAGAGCTGTCCGACCAGACGCCGGAGAGCCGTGTCGTGATCTAGGCGGCTGAGCGACTGGGCCTTACTCCGAGCAAACTCCAGTGCACGGTCGTCATCATCGTCTGGCAGTTGATCAAGCGCGCCTTCGATAACGTCTCGCGGGATACCCCGCTGAGCTAGTGATCGAGACAGCGCGACTCGACCCTGACCTTTGCGTTCCACGCCAGACCTCACAAGGACCTCGGCGAGAGCGAGGTCGTCTAGGTAACCACGCCGGGTGAAATCGTCGATCACATCATCAACAATCTCTCCGCTGAGACCCTGCCCTTTCAGTACCTGTCTAGATTCCGAGACCGAGAGTGACCGCGCGCGGAGCTTACGCACCAGAGCCTCCTCCGCCGCGAGACGAACCTCGTCGAGCGACGCCGTTTCCGTTTCATCAGCGCCATCTTCTGGACCACCGAGGGCGCGCAGATGAGGGACAGAATTCATCGGAGACTGTGCCGTGCTGCGAGCCCCGGTGCGTCCACCGCGCGCAGGGTGCCGGTCACTCGGGGTGCCCGCGTCCGCAGAATCTTCTAGCGGAGCCTTCGGAACAAGTGGTGTAGGAACCGACTTGGACACTCCGCCACCAAAAAGGGGAATGATGGGGGCGATCCGATCAAGATCGCCCCCACGAGAATCGTTCATCAGGCCGGACGACGCTCAGCAAGCTCATCGGCTGCCGCGGGGGCATCCCCCGGGCCTCCGAGGCCAAGCTTCTGTTTGATCTGCGTCTCGATGGCGAGAGCGACGTCAGGATTCCTTAGCAAGAAGGAACGCGCGTTCTCTTTACCCTGACCCAGCTGGTCGCCATCGTAGGTGTACCAAGACCCAGACTTCTTCACGATCGCGTGCTCCACACCGAAGTCAATCAAGCTACCTTCGCGGGAGATGCCGACACCATAGAGAATGTCGAACTCTGCTTGCTTAAACGGCGGCGCCATTTTGTTCTTTACGACCTTGACCCTGGTGCGGTTACCCACGGCGTCTGTGCCGTCTTTCAAGGTTTCGATTCGACGAATGTCCATGCGCACTGACGCGTAGAACTTCAGAGCCTTACCACCTGCTGTGGTCTCAGGGGAGCCGAAGAAGACACCGATCTTTTCACGCAACTGGTTGATGAAGATCATGGTGGTGTTTGTCTGACTCAGACCACCGGTGAGTTTACGAAGCGCCTGGGACATCAGACGAGCCTGCAGACCAACGTGCGAGTCACCCATCTCTCCCTCGATCTCAGCGCGAGGAACAAGGGCAGCCACAGAGTCAATGACAATGAGGTCGATAGCCCCCGAACGGACAAGCATGTCAGCGATCTCAAGCGCCTGCTCACCGGTGTCTGGCTGTGAAACCAAGAGCGCGTCGATGTCAACGCCAAGCTTGGCTGCATAATCAGGATCCAGCGCGTGCTCCGCGTCGATGAAGGCGGCAATACCGCCGGCACGTTGAGCGTTCGCAATCGCATGGAGAGTCAGTGTCGTTTTACCCGAGGACTCAGGACCATAGATCTCGACAATTCGACCACGCGGAATGCCGCCAACGCCGAGTGCGACATCGAGAGCAATCGACCCCGTCGGAATGACGGCTACGGGGGCGCGCTCGTCGCTACCCAGCCGCATCACTGACCCCTTGCCGAACTGGCGATCAATCTGCGCGAGTGCCGTTTCGAGGGACTTTTCGCGGTCTGCGGGTGATGGCATGGTCTGCTCCTTTTGCGCGGGTGGGGCCGCCTGTAGGCTGTCGCGGCTCTCCCGGCTGGGAAACACTCTCCGACAAGGCGTGTGGCTCTTGGGCCTGTTTCACACAGTAAGAGAGGCCACCGACATTGACATCGAGATCGCGCCTTACGTGCAGAAAAAGCCTGTTGAACTACTTGTGTAGAACACTACCCGCGCTTCGAACGAATATTCGATGACACGCCGAATATCGACGCTCGAACACCGCACACAACTGGACATGTCGCAACCGCTCAACGGCCGCGAGGTTCCTGTCGCCCTACGCCATGGCGACGCTCTGGCGGCACTTCCATCTCCGTACAGAGCGCGAGCCAGATAGATCGCGGCGGCGTGCCATCATCGAGCGCCTCGGTCGCGGTTCGTCCACCGAGAGCACCGAGACCAAGGTCGTGGACAAGCGATGAAGCTCGCGCTTGAAACTCATCTTCGACAGCGCGGAAAAATTCGCTTCGACGCATCTGCAGGACTGGTGAGGACTAGTGCAACGAAAGCTGCGGTTCAATCGACGCAACGAGGTCGTCGGGAACGACGTCAGGGAACACCTGAATACCTTCGAGCACCGAGATACGGTCACCGACCTCGCGCATGATGGTGGAGATGGGCACATCGAGCGCTTCAGCAACCGATGCGAGGATCTCGCTCGATGCCTCTTTTTGTCCCCGCTCTACCTCACTGAGATAGCCGAGCGCAACAGAAGCTTTGCTCGCAACCTGCCGGAGCGTGCGCCCCTTTTGCAGGCGGAAGTCCCTCAGCACATCGCCGATTTCTTGTCGTACAAGAATCATCGGAACCTCCTCTCCAAGTGATCGTACGAGGTTTCCCTCGATGCGACAGCCAGTCTAATACGCCTGGCTTGCCCCAAATCTACCCCTGCACTCTGTGGTTTAAGTGTGAGCACACATCTCATAACCGCCGAGCCCTCGCCACTATTCCGCAAGCGCGTCCCGCATGACGCTGAGTGCTGCGTGGATTGTCTGGTCACGAACTGAGGCTCGATCGCCAGCGAACGCGAACGACCTCACCTGGGACACCTTCGGCGTCACCACCCCAATGTGCACAGTCCCCGCTGGGTGTCCGCCAGCGGGCCCCGGACCCGCAATCCCCGTTGTCGCCACGCCTACATCGGCCGCTGACCCGTGTGCGCTCATTACTTTACGAACGCCTTCTGCCATCTGCAGAGCAACGCGCGGACACACCGGTCCGCTCTCGTCGAGCAGATCGGCATCGACGCCGAGAACAGACGCCTTTATGTGTGTGGCGTACGCCACTACTCCCCCGCGCAGAACAGTCGATGCCCCGGGGACCGCGACGAACTCGCTACACAGCGCGCCGCCGGTGAGCGATTCGGCGATGCCTAGCGTCCAGCCCCGCTCAGAGAGCTCCGAGAGCACAGCTGACGCGGCCGCTTCTGTCACGACTTCTGCCGTGCCCCTCGGACTTGCGCGACGATGTAGTCAATTCCGCTGGCGATGGTGAGGATCACCACGATCAACATCAAGATGAACGTGACCAGCGTCCATGGGCCCAGCCCGATGACGAAGTGCAATGGCAGCAACGCCCATCCAAGAGCAACACCCTGGAAAGCCGTCTTGATCTTGCCCATCCACGCCGCAGCAACGACATGCTCGCTTGCGACCATGAGCCGATGAATGGTGATCCCCCATTCGCGGACAAGAATGATCGCAACGATCCACCAGCTGACCTCACCCAGGATGGCGAGGCCGACGAAGCCTGCTCCGGTCAGCAGCTTGTCGGCGATGGGATCCCATAGCTTTCCAAAATCGCTAACGATGTTGTATTTTCGCGCCAGGTAGCCGTCGACCCAGTCAGTGGAGATCGCAACGATGAAGAGAATCCCGGCCGTCCAGCGAAGCCCCGGCTCTGCAAGCCCAAACGTCCCGCCGAGCAACAGCAGTACGAAAAAGATGACCGCGAGCGGAATGCGCGCGATAGTAATGGCATTGGGTAGCTGCCGTGGAATTGTCATCAATCGCGTCCCGTCAGGCCCCAGGCATCGTCGTCGCTCTCGGCTTCCACTTCAGGAAGACCTTCATACTGCGCAGCGATCGGATCGGGAGCCGGCGGCTCCGACTGCTGCGGTTCTGCAACGGGAGCAGACGGTGCTGCCGCAGGCTGTGGAACGTCATCTCCGCGCAGCTTCGCCATCACCTGAGGCAATTGCTCGGCAGTGGCGAGAACGTCGCGAGCCTTCGACCCCTCAGACGGTCCCACGATCTCGCGAGACTCCAACAGGTCCATGAGTCGTCCCGCCTTCGCGAAGCCGACGCGCAACTTTCTCTGGAGCATCGAGGTCGAACCGAACTGAGACGAAACGATGAGCTCCGCAGCGGCAAGAAGTAGCTCGAGATCGTCGCCGATGTCTTCGTCGACTTCTTTCTTCTTCGTCGGCTCCATCGCCTCTTGCACATCAGGACGATAATCCGGCCGCGCCTGGCGGGTGACGTGCTTTACAACCTCGTCGATCTCTTTCTCGTCGACCCACGCGCCTTGCAACCGGAATGGCTTCGAGGAACCCATGGGCGAGAAGAGTGCGTCACCCTGACCAATGAGCTTGTCGGCCCCAGGACTGTCGAGGATGACGCGGCTGTCAGTGACGCTGGTGACAGCAAACGCGAGTCGAGAAGGAACGTTCGCCTTGATAAGCCCGGTGACGACGTCGACGCTTGGCCGCTGCGTGGCGAGAACCAGGTGGATACCCGACGCTCGCGCGAGTTGAGTGATACGAACAATCGAGTCTTCGACATCTCGCGGGGCGACCATCATGAGGTCTGCCAATTCGTCGACGACGACCAACAGGTACGGATACGGCTTGAGCACTCGCTCACTACCGACTGGCAACTGGATCTCGCCCGCGCGGACCGCGCGGTTGAAGTCATCGATGTGCCGGAACCCGAACGACGCGAGGTCGTCGTAGCGCATGTCCATCTCTTTGACGACCCACTGCAAGGCCTCGGCAGCCTTCTTGGGATTGGTGATGATGGGGGTGATCAGATGAGGAACGCCAGCGTAGCTGGTGAGCTCGACTCGCTTCGGGTCAATCAACACCATGCGAACGTCTGCTGGTCGCGCACGCATCAGCAAGCTGGTGATCATCGAGTTCACAAAGCTGGACTTACCCGAACCTGTAGAACCGGCGACCAACAGGTGGGGCATCTTCGCGAGGTTAGCGATCACGATGTTTCCACCGACGTCTTTTCCGACGCCGATGGTCATCGGGTGGGTGCTCTTCTGCGCGGCCGGTGACCGGAGAACATCACCCAAAGCGACCATCTCTTTGTCGGCGTTAGGGATCTCGATGCCGATCGCGCTCTTGCCGGGGATCGGCGAGAGAATTCGCACGTCGTTGGAAGCCACGGCGTACGAGAAGTTGTTACTCAGCTGCAAGATCTTCTCGACCTTGACTCCGTGCCCAACCTCCACCTCGTACTGGGTCACTGTCGGTCCACGCGAGAAGCCGGTAACTTTCGCATCTACCTTGAACTGCGACAGCACGCTCGTGATCTGTTCGATGACCTTGTCTGTGGCCTCTGACCGCAGTACAGGCGGCGGTCCTTCAACCAACAATCCGGGCGACGGCAAGACATACGGAGTTACGGGCGCTTGCGGCCCACGGTCGCCAGGCCCGTCTGTGCCGAAACCGTCTAGTCCCCCGAGCTCTTGAACCTCTCCGGTGTCGGAAGAATCGTCGAGCAGGGCGGTGTTCTGTTGCTCAGCCAATTTGTCTGTGACAGAGCGAACATCGGAAAGCACCTCCGTTGCCGCCTCGTAAGGGTTCTCGACCACAACAGCCTTGTCGTAGGCAGGCGTCGGGTCAGACGTCGTAAGCAGCGCAGTGAGGTCGTCAGAACCGAGGTTTCCCTCGTCGTCTGGATCTTCTTCTCGACCCGTTTTGTTTCGTCGCCACCAGGGCAAGACGTCGGGGTCATCGACCTTGTCTGAGTCTTCGAAGGTGGGCGAACCCTTCACGGGCTTTTCTGGACGCTCCGCATCGAACATCCAGGCATACAGGTCTCCGAGGCGCTCGCCTATTCGGTTGGGCGGCGTCTTGGTGAGGATGAGGATGCTGAGCCCGATCAACAGGCTCAATACGATGTACGCCACGACATCAGTAAGGAATGACAGGGGCTCCCCGACGATCCAGCCGAACAGGCCACCGCCGGTACTCAGGGCGGCAACGTTGGGCTGCGGCTGCGGCTTGCCCGCCGCCACATGGAAGATCCCCGCGAGGGAAATGACGAACAGGCCAAACCCAAAACCGATGCGCCCGTTGTCATGCACCGAGGCAGGATGACGAAAAAGCCACCCGGCGAGTACAAGCAACAGCAGCGGCATAATGAACGCCACGCGCCCAATCAGCAGCCCGAAAGAGTAGGCGCTGACATTTGCCGCTACTTCGTTGCCGATGAAGACCCACTCGTTGACCGCCCCAACGACAGCCAAGAGAACGAGAAAGAAAGGAAAACCGTCGCGTCGGTCGTCTTTCTCGAGGTTCTCTGGGCCGAACGCGCGGAACAGCCCTCCGACACCGTGCGCAAGTCCCATCCAGGCACGAACAATCACCGGGGGCTTGTCTGCCTCGTCGATGTACTTCTTCGGCGCGGGCTGGGCCTTGGGAGCCGTCTGCCGCTTGGGGCGCGACGGTGCGCTACTCGACGCGCGCTCAGTCTTCGTGGTACTCCTGGCCATGCCTTCACGTTACGTCCAACCGCAGACATCCCACGTAATGACGCGGCATTCTGCGGATTCTGACGGTCTAGGTATTACGCCTCGATGACGAGCGGAACGATCATCGGGCGTCGACGGAGCCGCTGGTTGACCCAGCGACCAATCGTGCGGCGCACAACCTGCGACAGCGCGTGCGTGTCACGGACGCCGTTGCCCGATGCCTCTTTGAGGGCCGCCACAATCTTCGGGGTGACGTCATCAAACACCGAGTCGTCTTCGGCAACACCACGGGCGTGGATCTCCGGACCAGAGATGATGCGACCGGTACCCGCATCCACCACCACAATCACAGAGATGAACCCCTCCTCCGCCAGGATTCGGCGGTCCTTGAGGTCTGCGTCTGTGATCTCACCGACGGTCGAGCCATCGACATACACAAATCCGAGATCAAGCTGGCCAGCAACCCGAGCGACACCGTCTTTCAGGTCGATGACGGTGCCGTTGGAAGCAATGATCGTGTTCTCTTCAGCAATACCGGTGTCCTGTGCGAGCTTGGCGTTCGCGATGAGGTGGCGGTATTCGCCGTGCACGGGGAGAACATTCTTCGGCTTGAGGATGTTGTAGCAATAGATCAGCTCGCCAGCGGCAGCGTGCCCAGAAACGTGGACGCGTGCGTTGGCCTTGTGGACGACGTTCGCGCCCAACTTCGTGAGGCCATCAATCACGCGGTACACGGCGTTCTCGTTGCCAGGAATCAGGCTGGACGCGAGGATGACTGTGTCCCCTTCGCTGACCTCGATCGCGTGATCCATGTTGGCCATCCGACTGAGCACTGCCATGGGCTCTCCCTGCGAGCCAGTAGACATGTAGACGATCTTCTCGTCTGGCAGATCGCGCGCCTTCTTGAAGTCGATGAGCACGCCATCTGGCACCTTGAGGTAGCCCAGCTGCTCGGCAATCGTCATGTTGCGCACCATGCTGCGACCGAGGAAAGCGACTCGGCGTCCATGCGCGTGGGCCGCATCGACCACCTGCTGCACCCGATGAATGTGGCTGGAGAAGCTGGCAACGATAACGCGTCGGGGTGCCTTACCGATGACCTGGTCAAGCACCGGCCCGATCGACCGCTCCGTCGGGGTGAATCCAGGAACATCCGCGTTCGTGGAATCGACGAGGAAGAGATCGACGCCCTCCTCGCCCAGGCGCGAGAACGCACGGAGGTCCGTGATCCTGCCGTCGAGCGGGAGCTGATCCATCTTGAAGTCGCCGGTGGCGAGAACCATACCCGCAGGCGTACGGATGGCCACAGCCAACGCATCAGGAATGGAGTGGTTGACCGCGACGAACTCGAGGTTGAACGGGCCGACCTGCTCTTTTTCCCCTTCTTTCACCGTCAGAGTGAAAGCCTTGATGCGGTGCTCCTTGAGCTTCGCTTCGACAAGCGCGAGCGTGAGCCCAGACCCGATAAGCGGGATGTCGCTCTTGAGGCGAAGCAAGTGCGGCACTGCGCCGATGTGGTCCTCATGCCCGTGGGTGAGCATCACGCCGACGATGTCATCGAGGCGATCGCGGATCGGCTCGAAGTCCGGCAGGATCAGGTCGACGCCCGGCTGGTGCTCTTCGGGGAAGAGCACTCCGCAGTCAACGATGAGCAGCTTGCCGTCATACTCAAAAACGGTCATGTTTCGACCGATCTCGCCGAGACCGCCGATCGGAATGACGCGAAGCGCTCCTTCTTCGAGAGCGGATGGTTCAGCTAGGGGAATAGACATGCTGTCTCCTCAGTCGGACACTCTGCGCGTCCGTTCGTTCATGGTGACGCGGTTCAGCGCGTCGTGCCGTGCACCTTCGGCAAGGCACCACCCGCGGCCGCATTGCGGTCTGGGCGGAAGTTTGAGAAGTCGGCACCCGGAACATTTTTGACGAGGTCGAGTTCATCTTCGATGAGCGCGGCCTCCCATTCCTCTGGTCCGACAAGGGGAAGCCGCACGCGAGGGCTCGAGATACGGCCCAGGCCATGCAGGATGTACTTTGCCGCGACGGTGCCCGGTACGTGGGTCATCACTGCACGCACGAGTGGCTCTAGCCGCTTGTGCTCAGCAGTGGCAGTCGCCAAATCTCCTGCGTTCACCGCATCGATGATCGTGCGGTAAGGCCCTGCGGCAACATTGGCGGTCACGCCGATGAGCCCGCTCGCACCAATGGCGAGATGGGGAAGAACATTCGCGTCATCACCAGAGAAATACATGAGGTCTGTCTGGTTGAGCACGCGGCTCACTTCAGAAAAATCGCCCTTTGCATCCTTCACGGCAAGGATGTTGGGGTGCTTTGCGAGTCGCAGGATCGTTTCGTACTTAATCGGCACACCAGTACGCCCGGGGATGTCATACAAGATCACCGGCAGATCGGTCGCGTCAGCCACGAGGCGGAAGTGCGTGAGGATTCCGGCCTGGGTTGGCTTGTTGTAGTACGGAGTGACGATCATGATGCCATCGGCGCCAGCTTTCTCGCTGGCCTTGTAGAGCTCGATCGCGTGTGCGGTCTCGTTAGATCCGCCGCCGGTGATGATCTTGGCGCGCCCCGCAGAGACGGACTTACCGACCTCGACAAGCTTGAGTTTCTCAGGGTCAGTCAGGGTCGAGGTCTCGCCTGTCGTTCCCGTCACAACGATGCCGTCAGCGCCGGCCGTAATTACGTCATCGATGTGCTTCTCAACGGCGGGCCAATCAACTTCGCCGTCCGCCGTCATCGGAGTGACGAGCGCGACGAGAACCTGTCCGAATGGGTTGCCCGAGTGCGTCATAGACCCAGCGTATCGGTTCGCATGCACACCGTACGGACGAAACAGCCGGTGGCGGTTCACCGCAATAGGACGCAATGTGCGCCTTCGATCTACGCTCGACACATGGCATGAGTAACCCGAGATTCTGAGACCAAGTATGAAAACGCTTGGATTCGAGTGCGTGAAGATCAGATCTCCGGCCCCGGAGGTGAAGGCATTTACGGTGTCGTCGCGATGCAGAACCCCGCGGTGTTCATCGTCGCGCTAGACGATCAAGACCGGGTGTGCCTCGTGACCATCGACCGCTACACCGTTGGACCTTCCACCGAGGTGCCAGCAGGAGGCACCGATGGGGAGAACCCTCTGTTGGCCGCGCAGAGAGAGCTCCATGAAGAAACGGGGTTTGAGGCGAAGGACTGGACCTTCCTCGGCACCATGCACGCCCTGAACGGCATCGCGGAGGCGACCGAGTACGTCTTTCTCGCACGCAACCTCCGACCATCCATGTCGGGCGAAGACGCCGCTCTGACTCAGGCAGAGGAAGGCATCCATGCCGTCACATGGGTACCGTTCGCAGATGTACTCACGATGATCGCAGACGGTTCGATCACCGACGGCGAGACGATCGCTGCGATCGCGAAGGTCGGAGTGCGACTAGGAAGATTTGCCTGAGACTGAGCGATCAGACTCGGCCGCGGCTGGCGACCCCTGCCGTCACGGAGGCTGGCAAGAACCGCGCCACAGCGACGAGGGCTTTGTAGCGCAGTGAAGGCACCGAGACTGACTTGCCCAGCGCTGCATCCCGCAGGCCGGTCCGAACGACATCGCGTGCGTTGAGCCACATAATCTCGGGTACGCCCTCGTTGCCAACGGCGAGCCCCATCCGCTCATGGAAGGACGTGTGCGTAAAGCCGGGGCAGAGTGCGGTGACGGAAACCCGATCTCGCGCGTACTCGTTGTTTGCCCAGCGGCTGAAGCCGATCAGCCACGCCTTGCACGCAGAGTATGTCGATCGAGAAATGAACCCCGCAACAGAGGCGACGTTGATGATGCGGCCACCTCGCCCGCGCATCGATTGCAACGCCGCGTGCATGAGACGCATCGACGCTTCGACATGCACGCGGAGGTGACGTACTTCATCGTCGATGCTGTTGTCGGCAAACTGCAACGGCAGGCCGAAGCCTGCGTTGTTGACCAACAGATCGATCGGGTCAGTAGCATCGCGTAGCCGGTCAGCGACCTGCTCTACCCCCGCCTCGTCGGCGAGGTCAGCAACGATGATCTCCACGGCGACGCCGTATTCGCTCCGAAGCTCACGCGCCAACGATTCCAAGGCATCTTCTGATCGAGCAACGAGAATGAGGTCGGCGCGGCGGCGAGCAAGCTGGCGGGCGAATTCGGCACCCAGGCCAGCGCTCGCTCCAGTAATCAGTGCAGTAGGCATCAGCGTTCGTATCCTAAGAATCGGTAGCGGGTTCCGGTACGTGAAGTCTGCCACTCCCCCTGGTCTACGAGCCGCCACCCTGCGGTCGATGGCGCATGCGCGTCTCCGGGCACTTCAAGATCGAGTTCGGTGACTTCGAGTCGGTCAGCTCCGCCGATCACCTGGCGAAAGATCTCCGCGCCGCCAATGATCCAGACCTTGTCCAGGCCTCTGACGGCGTCTGAGACTGTTGCAGCCCGGCGCGCGCCGGCTGCGGACCAGTTCTGCTGTCTGGTTACGACAATATTCTCGCGATCAGCGAGTGGGCGAAAGCGCTCGGGAAGCGAGTCCCACGTTTTGCGGCCCATCACCACAGGAGCCCCGAGGGTGACGTCTTTAAAGTGCGCGAGGTCTTCCGGTACGTGCCAAGGCATTCCGCCCTCAGCACCGATCACGCCACCTTTCGCTTCGGCCCAAATCAGGCCGACCCACGTCATACCGCCACCGCCGCACGAATCGGGGCGTGGTGCTGGTAGTCCTCAATGATGAAGTCTTCGTACTGGTAGTCAAAGACTGACTCCGGCTTGCGAGCGAAACGCAACGACGGATACTCGTAAGGCTCTCGGCTGAGCTGCTCGCGCACCTGCTCGACATGATTGTCGTAGATGTGGCAGTCGCCTCCCGTCCAGACGAAGTCACCCGGCTCAAGCCCTGTCTGCTGAGCGATCATCATCGTTAGCAGCGCGTACGAGGCGATATTGAACGGCACGCCCAGAAACATGTCAGCGCTTCGCTGGTACAGCTGGCAGGAGAGCTTGCCGTCAGCGACATAAAACTGGAACAGCGCGTGGCAGGGAGCAAGCGCCATGTCGGGGATATCTGCAGGATTCCACGCCGAGACGATGAGCCGACGTGAGTCAGGTGATCGACGTATCTGCTCAATGACCTCGGATAGCTGATCGATGCCCCTGCCATCCGGCGCCGGCCACGAACGCCACTGCACACCGTAGACAGGACCGAGGTCACCCGATTCATCGGCCCATTCGTCCCAGATGGTGACGCCGTTTTCGCGAAGCCAGCCCACATTCGAGTCGCCCCGCAGGAACCACAAGAGCTCGTATGCGATCGACTTGAAATGCACGCGCTTCGTCGTAATCAGCGGAAAACCTCGAGAGAGATCGAAGCGAATCTGGCGCCCGAAAACACTTGTTGTGCCTGTACCCGTCCGATCCGACTTGTGCGTGCCGGTCTCTGCGACATCACGGAGCAAATCTTCGTACGGAGTCGGAACGGCTGCACTCATACAGCCCACGATACCGCCCTATTCCTCGTTCTGGAGGCTCTGGTCTGCGACCGAGAATCGTCATGGTCAGACACATCGCGCCGTACCGCTCTATGGCGGCTTAGGCTCGATGTATGTCGCCATTGCTTGCTCTCGGGGCTATCGGTGTGCTCCTCATCATCGGCCTGACTCTCGGCTTTGTGGTGCGCCTGTCCGACGGTCGACGCACCACGTCGGATACCGTCCATTTCGCCCCAGAAGACGCCGGCGGCGCCGAACTCGGCGGGCGCGCCACCCTGGTGCAGTTCAGTACGGAGACCTGCGCGCGTTGCCCTCAGGTGCGCCGGCTGCTGACGCAGTACGCGGCAGAACATGATGACGTCCGCCACATCGAAATCGACCTGTCCCATCGGCCAGACCTCTCTGCGCGCTACAAGGTCTTGCAGACGCCGACAACCTTCGTCGTCGATGGACGAGGTGCAGTTCTCAGCCGCTTTCATGGTGTGCCGAGCCGCCAAAACCTGGCCGCTGCTGTCGCCGAAATCTCAGATCGACCACAGGTATCGGCGTGAGCGGCCCCGCACCGATCGATGCGCGCATGCCCCGCTTCGCGGCCGGAGTGACTTCCATCCTTCTGCTCGGGGCGACCTATCTAGCGCTGGTCGGGCTGTCGACCACAAAGGCCGAGCCGAGTTGGTTCGCTGTCTCAGGATCCTCCTCCTTGGCGTTCATCCCGGGAAGCATCTGGGCGATTAGCTATGCAACCGTGTTGCAGCGCGCGGTCGATCCCGGATTCCTTCTCACCTTCTTTCTTGCGGTCTTGTTTCTGTGGGGCGTAGTCGCGCCCCACTCTGCTCCGTGGGCCGTGGTCTTTCGTAGGCTGATCCGCCCCCGCCTCGCGGCAACGACCGAGTGGGAAGATCCACGGCCTCCGCGTTTCTCGCAAGGTGTCGGCCTCTTCGTCCTCAGCATCGGCCTGGTATTGCACCTCGCGGGAGTCCCGTGGGCTCTTCCCCTCGCTACCGCCGCCGCGTTCCTTGCCGCTTTTCTCAATGCGGCGTTTGCGTTCTGCTTGGGTTGCCAGCTCTACCTGGTACTTCAGCGAGTCGGAGTGATCGGTCGCACAGTCTCAACGTCGTGACCGACGGTTCCCTCACTGGCGGACCCTCGGTAGGCTGACCAAGAGTCGACGCTGCTCTCCTGCAGCGCGAGAACCGGAGGAATCATGCCCGTCACCAGCGAAGCCGCCAGCACGTGGACCGGATCGCTCATGGAGGGGTCTGGCACCGTCGCCTTCTCGTCTTCGAACCTCGGCACATTTCCGATTAATTGGAAGGCACGTAGCGAAGGTAGCGACACGACGACCACTCCGGAAGAGCTGATCGCTGCTGCGCACGCCTCGTGCTTCAGCATGGCGCTTTCCCATGCACTCGCGGAAAACGGAACGCCACCGGAGCGCGTCAACACCACTGCATCGGTCACCCTAAAGCCGGGCGTAGGCATCACAGGCAGCCACATCAACGTCAATGCCGTGGTCCCGAACCTGACGGCCGAGGCTTTTCAAGAGATCGCGAACGGCGCCAAATCAGGTTGCCCCGTGTCTCAGGCGCTCGCGGGCGTCGAAATTACGCTCGAGGCGACGCTCGCGTAATTGCGCCTCTGATCTCAGCCGCGCGCGACGCGAATAGCCTCACGGATGCTCGCTCTGGCATCCTTTCGGCGCCCTGCGGCATCCTGCACGATGCCAAGCCGATAGCGAGCGCGCCAGTCTGTCGTCGTTTCATCAGCGACAGCGGAATAGCGAGCAATCAGCGGATCAGCATCGGCTGACGCGATCCTGCCGCTGGGCGTCAGATCGGTTTCGACCTGCGGCATTCCACCCTCGGAATCAAGAAGCCGTCCCAACCTGTCTGCGGCGAACCCAAACTGCATCTCACGAATCAGCGCCCACGCACCGATCGGCGTAAGCACGAAGAGCGTGATGCCCATTCCGATCGACACGACGGTGCCGACAGAAACAAACATCACCCCCAGCCAGATCGCGACAGCGAGGTAGAGCAGCAGCGCGGCGGCCATCAGACCAACCCCAAGTCGCGACATCACGATGAGACGCCGATATCGATCATGTTCTCGAGACCGACAACCACGCCTTGTGCGTTCAGAGCGAATGGCACTGACAGACGTATGCCCGGCGCATAAGCGAGGGCCGGGTCTGTGGTGTCGTGCACGAACGACAGCGATTCACCAGGGCCAGACAGAATGACCTCTTGTTTGGCCACCACTCCCGGTCGCCGTAGCGAGTGAATAGGGATACTGCCCACCTGTTGTCCGCGTGCCCGCTGATCTGCGTGCGGCGCGCTCACTGGCCCCTGCTCCGTGCGGGCCTGCGCAATCAACTCGGCGGTGCGCACTGCGGTACCGCTCGGCGAATCGACTTTCGTGTCTCGATGGGCTTCCACGATCTCTGCCGAACCGAAGAAGCGTGCCGCGGTCGCGGCTAGGGCGGACCCCAGCACGGAACCGAGCGAGAAGTTCGGAATGAACACGACGCCGGTTCCTGCCGCCTCCACGAGCGGACGAACGAGCGCGATCCGCTCGGCCGACCACCCTGATGTCGCCACGAGAACATTGATGCCACGGTCAACAGCAGCGCGAACCACTTCGACGCTTACCTGCGGAGTCGATGCATCGACCACCAGGTCAGCACCGTCGAGTTCAGAGAAGTCACTCGCGGAGTTCAGTACCCGGCTCACCTCGAACCCGTCGAGATCGTCGATTACTGCTCCGATAATCGTTCCGAGTTTCCCGGTTCCGCCGACGAGGGCTACCTGCGTGGTCATGTGACCAGTCTATTTCGCCCTCAGAGGCACCAGGCCGGGGCGCGCGGTGGGGCTCAGACCAGGAGCGTGTCAGGAATCCCTGTGCGCAACTCGACGGGCAAGTGCCCCGTGTCATTGTGGGTGAGAAGCGTCCACGGCCTCCCCTGCTTTTGAGCAATCACCGTGAGACCGCAATGCGACTGATTCAAAGTCATCCAGCGCCACTCTGGAGCCGCAAGAACCTCGCGGACAAACCAAGAGATGACAAAGTTGTGGGTGATCAACACCTCATGCACGTCGCCGGGTTTACGCACAAGGAACTCGTTGACCGCATCGAACATCTGCGCGCGCCCTGCGTCGATCTCCGCGTCGGTGACGGAGCCGAAGAATGGCTCGAACACCGAGGGGGTGTCCTCTGTCATGCCGGTGGGAACGCAGTCGAAAAGAAGCGCTGTGGGCTCTGGCACGACCGATGGCAGCCGTTCAGCTACGGCACGGGCAGTCTCATTTGCCCGCAGAAGCGGCGAATGCCACACAGCATCGAGCGGAAGACCAGAGAGCCTGTCGGCAATCAATTCTGCCTGCCGTTGCCCCCGAGCTGACAAGGGTCCGTCAGTCAGACCGTACTCGGCGTCTTGGTGTTCTCCGTGTCTGACCAGGTATATGTAATGCGTCACAACTCGCTCGCTTCATCGCCAGCATCCGCCGGTCCTTACATCCACCCTATGCCACGGGTGGGACAGCGGTCAGTTGCCAGCTCTGGTCAGCTCAGAGATCTGCGCGCGGGAGAGCGAGATCCCTGCCCCCTGCATAAGTTCTTCGACATGGTCGGTCGCAAACGTGTTCACGATGGGGGCCGCCACCGTGCGTTGCGCGAGCAACCACGCGACCGATACAGCCGCGACAGGGACTGCCAGCTCTTCGGCCACTTGATCCAGTGCCCGCAAAATCTTGGTGCCCCGACGGTTCAGGTGCTCACGCAACTGATCTCCGCGAACGCCCTGCGAGGTCATCGCTTTGCTGCGGTGGCGTCCGGACAAAAAGCCATGCTCGAGGGCATGAGAGGGCGTGACGGCCAGGTTTTGCGCGCCAGCGACGAGCCGCAGATCACCTTCGAACGGTCGGCGCCTGATCAGGTTGTATGGCTCGTCAATCACCTGGATGCGGGGATAACCTGCTGCCGCGAGGATACGGGCCTCGACGAGGCGCTCTGGGGCAAGGCCGAAAGCGCCGAGCGCACCAATCTTGCCTGCATCCGTCATCCACTCGACCGTGGCGAGGGTGTCTTCAAGGTTTGTCGTCGAGTCGAGCGTGGCATCGAGGTAGAGAACGTCGATACGTTCGACGCCCAGCCGAGTCAAAGACCCCTCCACCGCACGGACGAGGTTCACGGATCCCAGACCTGGGTTGTCGGCATGGGCACCAATGCGCACACTCAGAAGCGCCTGGTCACGACCACCCCTTGACCGCAACCACTGCCCGATGATGTGCTCGCTGCGCCCGCCGGAAAAGCCGTCTGCCGTGTGGATTGCGTTGCCACCGAACTCGACGTAACGGTCGAGGATCGCATGACTGGTCTCGAGGTCGACATTCCATCCGAACTCCGCCGCTCCGAGCATGAGCGGGAAAGTCTCGAAACCTGTCTCCCCCAGCGCGACGCGGATGTGTTCTCCCACGCCTGGTCCCACGACAGGAATCGGCGCGGACGGATGCTCCGCTGCCTCTTGCGGGGCGCGAACTTCTGTCGTGGCTGTGCTTACGCCAAACAACCGCATACTCTCTCACCCCCACGTCGATCGGTGCGTTCCGACCTGCGTACCTGCTGACTCTGCACCCCCCGGTGCGTACTTCGAGAGTATGCGACTTCGAGGATTGCCCTGACCATTACTGGGAACGGCGAGAAAACGTCTAATAACGATTCGGTCACATCAGATACGACAGAACCCGGGCCCGCCCTGTACGGACGGACCCGGGTTCTGGTGAGGCGTTGGCCTTACTCGGCAGCGGCATCCTCTGCCGGAGCGGCGTCGGCGGCAGGTGCATCGTCGAGCACAGGCTCAAGCGAGAGCTTGCCACGGTCATCGATCTTCGTGATCTTCACGAGGATCTTCTGGCCGACCGAGAGTACGTCATCGACGTTCTCCACCCGCTTGCCACCGGCGAGCTTGCGCACCTCGGTGACGTGCAGCAGGCCATCCTTGCCCGGAAGCAACGAGACGAATGCGCCGAAGGTGGCGATCTTCACGACGGTGCCGAGGAACTGCTCCCCGATCTCCGGGTTGGTCGGGTTCGCGATGGCGTTCACCTGGGCACGGGCCGCCTCGGCCGAAGGCCCGTCGGTTGCGCCGATGTAGACGGTGCCGTCTTCCTCGATAGAGATCTGCGCGCCGGTCTCGTCCTGGATCGAGTTGATCGTCTTGCCCTTCGGGCCGATCAGCTCACCGATCTTGTCGACCGGGATCTGCACGCTGATCACGCGAGGCGCGGTGGGCGCCATCTCATCAGGAGCGTCGATCGCAGCGTTCAGAACGTTGAGGATCGTCAGACGAGCGTCACGGGCCTGCGTAAGCGCGCCGGTGAGCACCGATGTCGGGATTCCGTCGAGCTTCGTGTCCAGCTGAATAGCCGTCACGAACTCGCTGGTACCTGCAACCTTGAAGTCCATGTCGCCGAGAGCGTCTTCTGCTCCCAAGATGTCGGTGAGCGCCGCGTAGCGGGTCTCACCGTTGACCTCGTCGGAGACAAGACCCATCGCGATACCTGCAACGGGAGCGCGCAGCGGCACACCGGCGTTGAGCAACGACAGCGTCGAAGCGCACACAGAACCCATCGACGTGGAACCGTTGGAGCTGAGAGCCTCAGACACCTGACGGATTGCGTACGGGAATTCTTCGCGGCTCGGCAGCACCGGCACGAGTGCGCGCTCGGCAAGGAAGCCGTGCCCGATCTCGCGACGCTTCGGCGAACCTACTCGACCGGTCTCACCCGTCGAGTAGGGCGGGAAGTTGTAGTGGTGCATATAGCGCTTGCTCGTGGTCGGAGACAGCGAGTCAATCTGCTGCTCCATCTTGAGCATGTTCAGCGTGGTGACACCCATGATCTGGGTCTCGCCGCGCTGGAAGATCGCAGAGCCGTGGACGCGAGGAATGACCTGCACCTCTGCGTCCAGCGGACGGATGTCTGCCAAACCGCGGCCGTCGATACGAGCGCCCTCGGTGAGGATGCGACCGCGGACGATCTTCTTGGTGACCGACTTGTAGGCGGCGGAGAACTCGAGCGGAGCCGCGGCGGGAAGCGTTCCAGCCTCGGTAGCCTCGATAAGCTCAGCCTTGACGCGATCCTTGATTGCGTCGTCCGCTGCCTGGCGCTCGGCCTTGTCGGCGATCTGGTAGACGCTGGTGAGATCGTCGAATGCGCGCTCTGCCACGAAGTTGTAGACCTCGTCGCTGTGTGCAGGGAAGACCGGGTAGACGCCCGGCTCCTTCGATGCGGTCGCAGCAAGCTCAGCCTGTGCCTTGACCAGCTGGGCGATGAAAGGCTTCGAAGCTTCGAGGCCCTGGGCAACGACGTCTTCGTTGGGCTTCGTAGCGCCAGCCTTGATCAGGTTCCAGCTGCCCTCGGTAGCCTCGGCCTCGACCATCATGATGGCGACGTCTTCTGTGCCATCGGACTTGGTGACGACGCGTCCAGCGACGATCAGGTCGAACACTGCCTCAGAGACCTGCTCAGCAGTCGGGAATGCAACCCACTGGTCGGCGTGCTCGCCCTGGCCAGCGATGAACGCGAGGCGCACACCGGCGACAGGACCGGAGAACGGCAGACCGGAGATCTGCGTCGACGCAGATGCTGCGTTGATCGCGAGCGCGTCGTAGAACTCGCCTGGAGCGATCGAGAGAACGCTGATGACGATCTGAACCTCGTTGCGGAGGCCGTTCACGAACGACGGGCGCAACGGGCGGTCAATCAGGCGGCAGACGAGGATGGCTTCTGTCGAGGGGCGTCCTTCACGGCGGAAGAACGAGCCAGGGATCTTGCCTGCGGCGTACGAGCGCTCTTCAACGTCGACCGTCAGCGGGAAGAAGTCAAAGCCCTCACGCGGGTGCTTTCCTGCGCTCGTGGCCGAGAGGAGCATGGTCTCGCCGTCAAGGTAGGCGGCGACTGCGCCCTGAGCCTGCTGCGCGAGGCGGCCGGTCTCGAAGCGGATGGTGCGGGTGCCGAAGCGGCCGTTGTCGAGAACGGCCTCGGTGGCGGTGATTTCTGGACCTTCCAAGAGGTCTCTCCTTCTTTGTTTAGACTCGCGAATCCATATGACGCGCGAGCGTGTTCAAAGGAGCGGAACGGAAGGGTTCGGGCGCGCGGGCACTCCCGCGAATGTCACCTGCGCTGGCCACCAGTAGAAAGCCACCCGGCTTCTCCCGCCGAGGAACCCACCACAGGGGACCAGCTTCTCTGCCGCTCGCTCCATGAGTCGATATGAAGTTGTGAAGTTGGCACAAGCCAACCCCGTCAACCCTACCAGCGCGTTCCTCAGATCACGCGGCTTTGCTGGCATTTCAGAGGAGCCATGTCCTGGCCATCATCCGTTCATCGCACAGATGCCGGCTCGTGGCGCGTCTGCGCTGTGGTGATTCCATGCGCATGTCAGTGATTGGCTGCGGTTACCTCGGTGCCGTACATGCCGCCGCGATGGCCTCTATCGGACACGACGTCATCGGGATCGACGTCGACGAGCAAAAGGTTGCCGCTCTGGAGGCGGGAACAGCCCCCTTCTTCGAGCCCCAGCTGCCGGAGCTTCTTGCTGCAGGCATAAAGTCTGGACGCCTGAGGTTCAGCACGGAGATGGCGGACGCGGAGGGGTGTGAAGTGCACTTCCTCGCCGTAGGCACCCCCCAAATCGCCGGTGGCCACGCCGCGGACCTCCGGTATGTAGACGCGGCGGTTGCCGGCCTCATCCCCTACCTGCGAGCCGGTGACGTAGTGGCAGGTAAGTCAACGGTTCCTGTGGGGACCGCGACGGCACTGGTGAGTCAGCTCGCTGACAGCGGGGCAACCTTGGTCTGGAACCCCGAGTTTCTTCGAGAGGGGTGGGCGGTACATGACACTCTGACGCCCGACAGGCTGGTTGTCGGCGCCGAAGCAGACGGCGCAGGCGAGCGTGCTGTCGCGGTGATTCGTGAGGTCTATGCAGAGGCCATCGCTGCAGGCACGCCATTTCTCGTGACAGATCTCGCCACTGCAGAGCTCGTCAAGGGCGCCGCGAACGCATTCCTCGCCACCAAGATCTCGTTTATCAACGCAATGGCAGAGCTCGCCGAAGCCTCAGGCGCGGACGTGACCCTGCTCGCTGATGCGCTGGGGTACGACACGCGGATCGGCAGGCGCTACCTGGGCGCCGGTATCGGGTTCGGCGGAGGGTGTCTCCCGAAAGACATCCGCGCGTTCACGGCGCGCGCGGAAGAGTTAGGGCGGGGCGATGCGGTCGGGTTTCTGCGCGAGGTCGACACCATCAATCTCCGCCGTCGCGATCGAGCGGTAAGCCTCGTCGTCGACGCTCTCGGCGGGCTGGTATTCGGCCGCCGCATTGCTGTGCTTGGTGCGGCGTTCAAGCCGTTCAGCGATGACATTCGCGACTCCCCCGCCCTGGATGTTGCTGTGCGTCTGCGCGGCTTGGGTGCCGACGTCATCGTGACCGACCCCGCGGCGATTGAAAATGCAAAGTCGGCGCATCCTCAGCTTGGCTATACACAAAGTCGCGACGAAGCTCTGCGAGAGGCAGATGCCGTCGTGGTCGTGACGGAGTGGGATGAGTACCGACGCGACCTCACTCCCGAACACGCAGGAGGACTGGTGCGGGGACGGATCATCGTCGATGGCAGAAATTGTCTCGACTCCGATGCCTGGCGCGCAGCGGGATGGCAGTATCACGGCATGGGACGTCGCTGACGGCCCCATGCGTCGCGCAGGCGAGGCGAGGTCAGTGTGCGACCGTCTGCTGTGTGCTCGACGAGCGTCCAAGATAGATGTAGTCGTGGTGCTTCGCGGATCGACCGTCGCCGGCTGCCTTGCCATGCAAGCGGCGCCAGACCCACGGCAAAGCGTGGGTGAGCCACCACGCACCCGTCGTAATCGGTTCATGCTCGTGCATTGCGGCGTCTAGCGCCCCCAGCGCCTCTGCGTCAGGCACACCCAGAATCTCGCCAGCGCGGTACGCGAGAAAACGATGCCCTCGGCTACTCAAGTGCACAAGATCCTCTCCCCAATGCGGACGCTCAGCCAGCTCGGGATACAGATCGGTGTCGACCAAAATGGCGCCGGTTCGCGCCGCGACACCAGACAGTGCGGTCGCAAATGCTGCGAACCTCCTGGTGTAGATCGATGCCGCGCGCCGTCCGGGAAGAAACGGCGTCACCAACAACACATCGGCTCCGATGTTTCGTAGTTGAGCCACCGCACTCTCTACTTCCGCGGCGAGCGCGGAAATATCGACGTGATGTTTGACCATGTCGTTTGCACCGATCAAGATCGAGACGAGGTCGGGGCGGAGTTTCAGTGCCTGAGGGAGCTGGACCTGGGTGAGGTCGCGAACACGTTTTGAGCGTATGGCGAGGTTCGCGTAGTGGAGTTCGCCGCGTGCGGAGAGCAGCAGTGCAAGACGGTCGGCCCACCCGCGCAGTGCTCCATCTGGGGCGGGGTCGCACAGCCCCTCCGTAAGCGAGTCGCCGAGCGCCACGTAGCGTCGCCATTGTGCGGGGCGTGCAGGCACTGACGGCTCTGGCCTTGTGGCACGGCGAGCGCGCGCTTGCGTATCAACTCCGTGGAGTGTTGTCGCCTCTTCGAAGTAGTCAAGGAGCTGGTCGCAGACGGTCTCCCAGCTGCGGTGCTGGACCGCGTCTCTGCCCGCTTCACCGAAGGCACGGCGTTTACGCGCGTCGCCGGCGAGATCGGTCACCCTATTTCGCATATCGTCGAGGTCCCCTGGGCGGTAGAGCCAGCCGTCGATTCCCATGCGCACGAGGTCGAGTGGTCCGCCGCGGCCGGTGGCGATCACGGGGATGCCGCTGGCGTGGGCTTCTTGCAGCGTCTGCCCGAAGGTCTCGCTTTCTCCTGGGTGTACGAAGAGGTCAAAGGATGCCATTGCGGCGGCTAGGTCGGTGCCGTCGAGGTGGCCGAGAAAAATGGCATCTGGGAGGAGTGTTTCCAGACGCGCTCTGCTGGGTCCGTCGCCCACGATCACGAGGCGCGATCCCGGGATGTCACGGAGTGCGGCGAGGTCTTCGACTTGTTTTTCTGGTGCGAGACGCCCGACGTAGCCGATGACTACGTCGGCATTCCAGGTAGATCGGAGCGCGGGGTCGCGTCTGGTTGGTTGGAAGCGTTCGGCATCGACGCCTCGTCCCCATCGTCTGACGCGGTCTACTCCCAGCTCTGCCAACTGTCGTGCTGACTCGGCAGAGGGCACCAGCGTCATGGTGGCGCGTCTGTGTAGTCGGGCGATGTGGGTCTGTGCGAGGGCTGTTGTTGCGGCCACGCCGTACCGCTCGGTGTATGCGGCGACGTCGGTTTGGTACGCCGAGACAGCGGGGATGTTGAGGCGTTCGGCTGCCAGCACTCCGCGCCATCCGAGGGCGAATGGGGATGCCAGGTGCACAATGTCTGGCTGGAACTCTCGGAGCGATGAGGCGATATAGCGCGCACTGGAAGTTCCGACCCTGACGTGTCGGTACCCCGGGAGCGGAATGCTGGGGATGGCCGTTACCTGCGCGCCGTTGACTTCCGAGGGAGCGCCGTTCGCCGCAGGGGCGAGGACGTGCGCAGTGTGGCCTCGCCGTTCCAGGTGACGCAAGATCTGCAACACCGATCCGGTGACGCCGTTCATGTGGGGAAGGAAGGATTCCGCGACGATCGCTACTCTCACACGCCAAGGATGCCTGCGGAGTGCCGTCTCTGTGGCGGAGAATCACCTTTCGTACCGGATGTTCACCAGATGCTGGGGAGTGCGTCACCCGCTATCCGGTCTTTGGCTATGGCGTGCTTCGCGATAGCTGGTGCTCTAGGCTCAGGGCATGAGCACCGAAGAAGGCGCGGCCTCCCCTGAGGAGATGAAGCGCAAGTTCAAGGAAGCGCTCGAGAAGAAGAATGCGCACCACCGGCAGGGCGAGGCACACCTCGACGGAGACTCCGCCGTGCACAGTGCCGCCGCCCCGCAAACGCGGCGCGAGTTCCGACGCAAGAGCGGTTGACCACACGGATGCGGGAGCCGCTTTGTTGGACTCCCGCATCCCTCACTCGTGATCGTCGTGCGGGTCACTCCCCCGCGAGCCCACCCAGCAGGTGTCCGAATGAGCGTCCCTCACCCAGATATGTCGCGGGGTCGTATGGGTCGACGGCGGAGAGAGAATCGCGGCGAGCGATGGCGTCTGCCAGCTCCTGCGCTCCCTTCTGCACTCGTTTGCCGAGCGTGGCCACCTGGTCACCGGAGCCACCCCAGTCGCTCGAGGCCGCAAAGACTCCACTAGAGACGGGTTCCGCGTGCATGTAGGCGAACAGCGGCCTGATCGCGTAGTCGATTGCGAGTGAGTGGCGTGCGGTCCCCGCATTGGCCCCGATCAATACGGGTTTGCCGGTGAGCGCGTCAGGGTCGAGAACGTCGATGAACGATTTGAACAGGCCGGAATAGCTCGTGGAGAAGATCGGTGTGACGGCGATAAGTGCGTCAGCAGAGACAACCGTGTTGATGGCCGTCTCTAGCGCTGGCGGCGCAAAACCGGTCAGCATGTTGTTTGTAATGTCGTGCGCATAGTCACGCAACTCGATCACGTCGACACTCGCCTCGATGTCTTTCTCCGCGAGTTTCTTTACGGTCTCGGCCGCGAGCTTGTCTGCCAGCATCCGAGTCGACGATGGATTCGAAAGGCCAGCTGAGACGACCGCGATACGTCGCACATTCATTTCAGTTCTCCTTGTGTCCGAGGCCCAGCCCCGCGCCAGCAGCTGCGGGGGCGTCGTCTTGGTATGGCGAGTCCCCTGTGAGGTTGTCTCCGCGATTGGCGCCAGGTCGCGCCTGGCGGGTGGGCCCGTCTCCGAACTCTGCGGCAACTCGGGCCGCGTGAGTCGGCGCATTCGGTACCGATGCCGGGCGGTTCTTGGCAAGTTCTTTACGTAGCACTGGCACCACCTCGGCGCCGAGAATGTCGAGTTGCTCCAGCACCGTTTTCAGCGGAAGGCCAGCGTGATCAATCAAGAACAGCTGGCGTTGGTAGTCCCCGTAGTAGTCCCGCATGGCGGCGTAGCGATCAATCACCTGCTGCGGGGAACCGACGGTGAGCGGAGTCATCTCGGTGAAGTCCTCCATGCTCGGACCGTGCCCGTACACCGGTGCGTTATCGAAGTAAGGGCGGAACGTGTTCACTGCGTCTTGGGAGTTCGCTGCCATGAACACTTGCCCGCCGAGCCCGACGACCGCCTGCTCCCTGGTGCCGTGTCCGTAGTGCTCGAAGCGCTGCCGATACAGCTCAATGAGCCGCTGGTAGTGCTCCTTGGGCCAGAAGATGTTGTTGGCGAAGAAGCCGTCGCCATAGTAGGCAGCTTGTTCAGCGATCTCCGGTGTGCGGATCGATCCGTGCCAGACAAAAGGCGCAATGCCATCGAGTGGACGCGGCGTCGAGGTGAAGCCTTGCAACGGCGTACGGAATTTTCCTTCCCAGTCCACCACGTCCTCGCGCCACAGCTTGTGCAAAAGTGCGTAGTTCTCGATCGCGAGCGGTAGCCCCTGACGAATGTCCTGTCCGAACCAGGGGTAGACAGGGCCCGTGTTCCCCCGGCCGAGCATGAGATCCATGCGTCCGTCTGAAACGTGCTGGAGCATCGCGTATTCTTCCGCGATACGCACAGGGTCGTTTGTGGTGATGAGGGTCGTCGATGTCGAAACGATCAGGCGCTGTGTCTGGGCAGCAACGGAGGCCAGGAACGTGGCGGGGCTCGAAGACCAGAACGGCGGGTTGTGATGCTCTCCGACCGCGAACACATCGAGGCCGACCTCTTCCGCATGCCGAGCGATAGCCGTCGTCGCTTTGATGCGCTCTTGTTCGCTGGGGGTGATGCCGGTGGTGGGGTCGCGGGTGATGTCGCTGACCGACATGATGCCGAACTGCATCGCCTGCGCGTCTGACTGCTCGTTCATGATCTCTCCGTGTCCATTCTATTCATTTGCATGTATCTGTGAGAACGCGCTAAGAACAACTTTATTCCCGCTGTAATCTCGAACAATGAGCAGTACCGGGGCGGATACTTCAGGGCCCACCACAGGGACAGTTGCGCGCAAGCGCCGGCGGGTGCCGTTCTGGGACAACGCCAGGTATGCCTGCATCGTGCTCGTTGTTTTCGGTCACGCGATCCAGCGCCTCACTTATGACTCCGACATCGCGTTCGCGGTGTACCTCGCGCTTTATGCATTCCACATGCCAGCGTTCGCGATCATCTCCGGATACTTCTCCAAGTCTTCTTCCCCCACCAAGACTCAGATGGCGCGAGTGATCACCGACATCCTGGTGCCCTACGTAATCTTCGAAGCTCTGTGGACACTGACCAAGTGGCTCATCGAGGGGCAAGCGAACCCCAACATCACGACGCCGAGTTGGACGCTATGGTTCTTGCTGGCGCTCGGCATCTTCCGCCTCGTACTGCCGTATCTCGCGTTGTTGCGCTGGCCGTTGCTGTGGACCGTCATAATTTCGGTCGGCGTGGGCTACATGCCCAACGTCGACAGCACGTTCTCCCTCTCGCGCACGCTTGGTTTGTTGCCTTTCTTTGCTCTCGGCTGGTGGTTGCGTGAGCACGATGTCGTCGAGCGCTTCCGACTTCTCGACTTCCGCCCTTGGTGGCTGCGCCTCAGCGCCGTCGCCGTCCTCGCTGCCACCGGATGGGCCGCGTGGAAATGGCTGCCGCTCTGGCAAGCAATCGACCTCCGGCACTGGCTGTTCTATGAAGAGTCGTACGCGGACCTCGGCGGCGAGCAGTGGTGGGCCGGTGCCAGCCGTATCGCGCTGATGATGCTCGCTGTCGTGCTTAGCGCCGCGTTCTTCGCGCTCGTGCCGCGAGGAGGACACTGGTGGACGTCATTCGGCCAGTACACGATGTACGTCTTCCTGCTGCACTCGTTCGTGCTGTACCCGTTCCGCGAAAGCGGGGTGCTGCGAAACCTCGAGCCGACTTGGATCTGGCTCCCCATCGTCACCGTGTTGTCGGTACTGATTGCCCTCGCGCTCGCCACCAAACCGGTCAGGCTGGTCTTTCGACCCCTCGTTGAGCCGCGACCGCGCTGGCTTTTCACCGATCCTGCACTTGCCTCACGAGAAGGCCGTCGAAACGACCCGACGGGTTCACGACGCTCGCCGTGACCCCGCTACGCAAAAAGTTCAGCGCCGACGTACGAGCCAGCGCTGGCGCCTGCAGGTACTGCCCAGATACCCGAACCCACATGCTGGATGTACTCGTTCATCAAGTCTGTCGACAGCTTTCGCTGTAGGGCGATGAACTGCGCAGGATCCCGTTGATACGACAGAAAAAATAACCCCGCATCCAGGCGTCCGAGGGTGTTGTTTCCGTCGACGTAGTTGTATCCGCGGCGGAGAATGCGCACTCCATCGTTTTGATCCGGGTGCGCGAGCCGCACATGGCTGTGCGCATCGATGGCGGCCGAGCTGAAATCGGGCTCGGTAAACTCATCGCCGCCGGAGAGCGGAGCCCCCTCCCCCTTGTCGCGTCCGATGATCGAGTCCTGTTCGGAGAGACGCACTCGATCCCACGTCTCAATCAGCATCGCGATCTTGCGCGCAACGAGATACGACCCGCCAGCGAGCCACGCTGGCTCGTCGTCTGAACCGACCCACACACTCTCCGCGAGCGCCGCAGAGTCGTCCGCGAGGATATTCGCCGTGCCGTCCTTGAAACCGAAGAGGTTTCTTGGGGTGGCCTGGGCGGCCGTCGTACGGGAGGTCTTACCGAATCCGAGCTGCGACCACCTCAACCGTGCACGCCCGAATGCGATGCGGCTCAAATTTCGAATCGCGTGCACCGCCACCTGCGGATCATCAGAGCAAGCCTGGATGCAGAGGTCTCCGTGGGAGTTTTCTGGGTCGAGATCATCTCCCAGAAAAGCGGGCAGTCGCTCCAAACCTGCGGGTTTGCGCGCGGCAATCCCGTACCGGTCACCCTCTTCATTCTCAAACAATCCGGGGCCGAACCCGAAGGTGAGCGTGAGACCAGCGGCCGGGAGTCCTAGCGCCTCACCTGTGTCATCTGGTGGCGCGTCTGCGGAGCCACCAACGGCGCCGCTTGCACTCACCTCCAGGCCCTGCGACATCCGCGAAGCAGCATATGACCAGTCCTGCAACAACGAGATCAGGTCGTCACGATCGGTACGCGGCATCATGTCAAAGCTCGCAAAGTGCAGATGATCCTGCACTGGGGTCGTAATGCCCGCCTGGTGTGCTCCGAAAAACTCGTACGCAGAGTGCGCGTCTTCTGCGGCGCGCGCGCGTCCCAATGCCACCCCGCCTGCAAGGCCCGCACCGGCGCCCACTGCAAGGCTCGCAACACCGCCACCGATGGCGAGGCCAAGAAGGCCTCTCCTACTGAGGCCTTGCGGTGTCGATGCTTCGTCCACGTCCGTGACCGCTTCCGTTCTGTCTGTGCTCAACGCTGATCAGTCGAGCACGGTGCTGGTCAGCTGCGAGAGCGGCTCTGCCAGGGCATTGATGAGATCAGTGAACTCGCGCTTATCCTCATCTGTCAGCTCGTCGTAACTGACGAAGCCGTCAGACAACGATCCGTGAGCCGCGAGCGACTCGTCGAGCGCTTCGTATCCGTCCTCAATCTCTGTGACGAGCGCTTGCCCCTCTTCGCCCTGCGAAACCGCGAAATCCTGTACAAGCGAGAATGCCATTTTGGAGCCCTCAACATTGGCTGCGAAGTCGTAGAGGTCTGTGCCAGACCACCAATCCTCTTCCCCAGAAATCTTGCCTGTGGCAACCTCATCCAGCAGAGCAATCGCCCCATTGGAGATGCCGCCGATTCCCTGGTCATCGAGAGCGGTCGTCAAATCGTCCGAGTGGACGTAGTCGTAGAGCTCCTGCACGTCAGCCAGCAGAAGATCGCCGTAGTCTGCTCGCTCTTCCGGCGTGGAAGGCGCCCAATCTTGCCACGCAGGAGTCTCCCCGTCGGAGTTCAGAGCGCCTTGCTCCGGCACCCACAGGTCTTTCTCGATGCGGTGGAACCCTGTCCACTCCAGGTCCTCTGCGACGGCGTCGACCTCGCGGTAGTCAATGCGCGGGTCGAGATCGCCGAGGGCCTCCGCTACCGGCTCGATACGCTCGTAGTACGCGCGCACCTGCGGGAACATCGTCCGTGCGGCTTCATCATCACCGGACTCATACGCTGCGACGAAGTCTTCGACAGCGGGGACAAGCTGTCCAACCTGATCCTTCACGAACGCGGCGTACAGATCGACAGCCTGCTGCTTCTGCTCGGCGTCAGGTCCGTCAACTTCGACGCGATCACCGGAGACGCTGAACGCAGTCTTGCCGATGCCATCGCCGATCATTCCCGGCTTGCAGAGGGTGAAGTACTCCCCCGGTTGGGCAACCACAGTAAGAGTGCGAGATGCCGCTGGTGCGATGTTCTCCACCTCACCGACGATGCGCAGTCCATCTTCCGCGAGCAGGTAAAACTCTGAAATCTGATCGGTGTCGTTGGTGACATCGAACGTGAGGGTCCCGCTCTGCGCAGTCGAGGCGGAAACTGCACAGTCACTGTCTGTCGAAGAAACATCGAAAGCTCCGGTGGCCGCTGCATCACTCTTCGCCACACAACCGCTCAAAACGAGGGCCGCGGCTCCCGTCGCCGCCATAACCCCGAGGATTCGGTGAGAGTTTGTCATGCTGCTCCTAGCTGTGAGAGAGAGGGAGAATCGGAAGATTGGGTAGTTTTGGTGGCCGGTTTCAGCGGGGTCTTTGCGCGAAATCCACGAAGGTAGAGACCACCGACGATCACGACGTACCCCACCCAGGCGATGACCTGTATCCATGTCATAGCCGGCATGAACCCCACGGTCGCTTGCAAGACGGAAGCAAGCGCCCCACCGGGAGCAATCACCGCAGAGACATCAAAGGCCCAACCGAAAGGGAAGGCTGCCCAGCCGACGGCGACCCCGCCGGTGACAGCGTCGATGGGTGCAAGAGCCGTGAATGGTCCGGGCACAACGCCAGCCTCTTGGAGATCCATCAGGGCATAAGCCAGCACTCCGGCGGCGACAATCACGAGGAAGCCCCCTGTCCAGGCAAAAAAGCGACGCAAGTCGAGTCGCAACGCTCCACGAGAAATCAGCGCGCCGATGACCACGGCCGTCAGCAAACCGAGCAACGCCCCCAGCAGGGCTGACGGTGCATCGCCAAACGATTGCACCATCGACCACAGCAGCAGAGTGGTCTCGATCCCCTCCCGCGCAACCGACACGAAGCCGATGGCGATGAGCCCCCACAAGCTGCCCTCGGTGAGAGCGCGGTCGATCCCGCTTTCAAGCGTCGCCTTCATGGTGCGCCCTGCACGCTGCATCCAGAAGATCATCCAGGTGACCATCGCAACGGCGAGCAGCGACAGGCTCCCGCCGATGAGTTCCTGGGCTTGGAAGGTGAGTTCGTAGGCGCCGAAGGTGAGCACAGCGCCGATACCCAGCGCTAGCGCAACGGCGAGGCCTACCCCCGCCCACATCTTAGGAAGGGCGTCCTGCCGACCGAGGCGACGGAGGTATGCGACCAGGATGCCGACGACAAGGGCGGCCTCGAGCCCTTCGCGGAGTCCGATGAGAAAAGTGGCAAGCACAGAGAAACCCTCTAGTGATAAGTGAGGTAAGGCATCCCTTACCTCAAAGACCTTAGCACTGTGGATGCCGCGTCTCCGACGTGAAACAAAAGTAACCAAACGCAACAGAGCGCCCCGCAGGTGAAAAACAGACTTACGCTCAGTCCATGGCTGAACTTTCGCTCCCCATCCTCGACCTGTCACAGCTTGACGAAGGCCCCGCTGCCGCGGCGCGGTTCCGTAACGACCTCCGGACCGCAACGCATGACGTCGGCTTCTTTTACCTCACAGGCACCGGGATCTCCCCGGAACTTGAAACACGCCTGCACCGTGCGGCGCTCGACTTCTTCGCCCTCCCCGAGGCAGACAAGCTCGCAATCGAGAATGTGAACAGCCCGCACTTCCGCGGATACACCCGCATCGGCGGCGAACGAACCCAGGGAGAGGTCGACTGGCGCGAGCAGATTGACATCGGCCCCGAACGCGAACCCGTCGACGGCGGCCCCGCGTTCAATCGCCTGATCGGCCCCAACCTATGGCCTGCCACTCAGCCGGAGTTGCGCGATGTCGTCGAGGAGTGGCATGACGCGCTTGCTGAAATCGCGAGAAAGCTCCTTCGCGCCTGGGCACAAACACTGGGTGCCGAAGAAACATACTTCGACGAGCACTTCGGAGAGCCCTCGACGCTCATCAAAATCGTTCGCTATCCAGGAACCCATGAGCCGGAGCCACAACAGGGCGTCGGAGCACACAAAGACTCTGGAGTGCTCACGCTGCTTTGGGTTGAGCCGGGACGAGGCGGTCTTCAAGTCGAACGCGATGGCAGTTGGGTTGACGCTCCCCCGGTGCCCGGGGCCTTCGTTGTCAATATCGGCGAACTGCTGGAGTACGCCACCGGAGGCTACCTCAAGGCAACAAACCACCGAGTGGTGTCACCCCGTGCACCAGAGGAGCGCATCTCGATTCCGTTCTTCTTCAATCCGGCACTCGACAAGAGCCTGCCCCTGATTGACCTGCCACCCGAGCTCGCCGCCGACGCCAAGGGCGTGACAGAAGACCCCCGCAATCCCATCCACGCTCTCCACGGAGACAACGCCCTGAAATCACGCCTGCGGGCGCACCCCGACGTGGCAGCGATCCATCATCCAGACCTGGTGAACGCCGCCGTCTGACGCCGCCACGGGGCTATGCCCTACCGCTTGCAATCTCTTCTAAGGCGTTGAGGTGCGCGACGAATGCGTCGTCGCCCAGAAGCGTCGCGCACACCCAGCTCTGCGAAAAATCGCCGAGCGTCTCCTTGCGCACCTTGACGCAATGCGCGGCGCGCAGAGCATTGATCGCGCCGCTCAACGCCGCACTCTCGCACTGCAAAACCCGTCGAAGAGTGCGGAATTCCAGTTCTACATTTCCCGTGAGCGCTGCCATCACCGAAAACACAAGCGGCGACGCGAAAACATCGTCAAGCCGGGAATCATCATGCGTCACTCCGGTGCTACGCATCGAGGTCGCGCCCCTCTACCCTCGACGCCGCCCACAGCGACACTGCGATGGCTGCCCCGGAGACGAGATAAACGGGGGGCGCGAAGGACGCACCATCAGGAGTCGGAATCTGAAGCACGAAAACGAGTCCGACACTCGCCGCACACACACAAATGTGTGGCCACCGCCACGAGGCACCGATCAGCCGCAACGCCACAGCCGAGGCGGGAGCTGAGAACCACACGACCAACATCAGCAGCAACCCGGACAGAATCGCACTGCGAATATTCTCATCTCGCACCGCACCAAGCGCGGTCGCAATGCCCAACACAATGCCGACAGCGACAGTTGCCCAACCGATGCCCGGAGTTAGTGCAGCTCGCGGTGGGGAAAATGGTGGCGGACCGGAAGACGCGCGGACAAGTTTGCGGACCCCGCTTCCCCCCATACTGAGAAAAACGAAAGCAGCAGGAAGCATGTTCCACGCGCCTGGCAGAGCGGAACCGTTGAAAATAAGCCACAGGAAAAGAAACAGCATGACGGGAAAGAGCACGATAGAGCCGACCCGCACGAGTCGCCGTTTGGGCTTTGCCTTCGACGGCCGCTCCCCACGCGCGATGATCCCGTCAAGAATCTGCCCCATGAGGAGCAGCGGCACCATTAGCGTCTGGAATGCGGTCAATGCCGTTCCCTGCTTCATAGCGGCGGAGAAGATCGCAATGAAGCCAGCAACGAAGACAGCTTGCAGGATTGTTCCCCATGCTGATGCGCGGCCGTCGACGATCCGCTGTCGCCGCTCGCGGATTGCCGCGGCGTGATCCAAGTACCGACGCGCGGTTTCTGCGCCTGGTGCGGCCAATAGCTCATGATCGAATTCGGCTACGTGCTCCACCATCGCCCCCCGGCGCCTGTTCTGCAGATCATCCTGCGATGAACCCTATTTCTAGGCGACGAGGGAAGCGAAGTCAAGACGACACTGTCGTCTAAACCATTAAAGAAAACACGAAGGCCGCCCCACACCGTGGGGCGGCCTTCTCAAGAATGTTCTGCGCGATTGCACGCAGGGTCGCAGTGTCTCAGCGACGAAGCCCGAGACGCTCGATCAGCGCGCGGTAACGCGCGATGTCGATGTCCTGGAGGTAGCTGAGGAGACGACGGCGCTGACCAACCATCAGGAACAGGCCACGACGCGAGTGGTGGTCGTGCTTGTGCTCCTTCAGGTGTTCGGTGAGGTCTTTGATGCGCTGCGTCAGCATTGCGACCTGCACCTCGGGGGATCCGGTGTCACCGGGGTGCGTCGCGTACTCTTCCATGATCGCCTTCTTGGCGTCTGATTCGAGTGGCATAGATGGGATCCCCTTTCAGTTCGTTGCGCGGCGCCCAACGCCTAATGCGTGAGCTCTCTTTATCCGCGGCCGATCAAACGGCAACCTAAAGAGTCTACCAGTCGGAGAACGTCGCAGACGACACATACTTAGCCTTGCTGCAGTGCGCCCTGAAGGTCGAGGGTGATCGTGACATCTTTGCCCACCAAGACGCCACCAGTCTCCAGCGCCGCGTTCCAGGTGAGGCCGAAGTCTTCCCTGTTGATCACAGCCTTGGCAGATGCTCCCGCCTTGTAGTTGCCGTACGGGTCAGTGCCGAAGCCGCCGAAGTCGAGCTCGAAGCTCACGGGCTGAGTGATGCCCTTGATGGTGAGATTCCCATCGACGACAAGGTCGCCCCCATCGACGCGCGTGCCCGTCGACACGAACTCCATCGTGGGGAAGTTCTCTGTGTCGAAAAAGTCGGCCGATCGCAGGTGCGCATCCCGACCCTCATCGTTGGTGTCGACCGATGTCACATCCACACTCGCCTCAACCTTGGCCTCCAGCGGGTTTTCGGGTGCGATCAGTGTGGCGCTTTTCACACCGAAACTGCCGCGCACCTTCGAGATCATCATGTGGCGAACACTAAACGTGACCTCGCTGTGGGAAGGGTCAAGTACCCAGGTGCCTGAGCGGTAGCCGGGGATGTCGATGCTGGTCATGATTTCTCCTCTGGGGTGGTCAGCCGCAGTGCGGCAACGCGAGTTGTCGCGATCGCCGCGACACCTAAGCCAACTTGCATTCAGATGCATATATTCCCGTGGTGGGCAGATACGCCGCTTACAACAAAAGGCGCCCCTCTTCCGAAGAAGAGCGGCGCCTTTTGAGTCGGAAGGCGAATTAGCCAACCGCAACCAGATCGATGATGAAGATCAGCGTCTTTCCGGAAAGGAAGTGGCCACCACCGGCGGGACCGTATGCAAGGTGCGGCGGAACGATGAGCTCACGACGACCGCCCACCTTCATTCCAGGAATACCGTCTTGCCACCCCTGAATAAGCGCGGTGAGCGGGAACTGGATGGTCTCGCCACGGCTCCAGGAAGAGTCGAATTCTTCACCGGAATCGAACTCAACGCCCGCGTAGTGAACAGTCAGAGTGTCGCCGGGCTTCGCCTCGGCGCCGTCACCCTCGATGATGTCGCGGGTGACGAGCTCCGTGGGAGCCGGGCTGCTGGGGGCATCAAACTCAGGCTTTGTGCGATCAGTCATAGCTCTATCCAACCCGAGTCTGCCCAACCGGGTCAACGCGCGGGCACCTGCTCACAGCGAACGCACGTTCGACAGGCTCAGTGCACGCACGTTCGACAGGCTCAGTGCACGCGTTGGAAGAAGGTCTTGACAGCCGGAATCGCCGGGTGCACCCTGGTTACAGATCAACTCAGCGCTCGGGAGACTTGCCGGCATCGCCGCAGCACCGGGCGCTGAGTCTTGTTCTTTTCGCCGTCAGTACGCCAGCAGCGCGGCCCTGGTGGCACGGGAGCGGGTGAGTAGCGCACGCTCGTCTCCTACTGCCAAAGGATCGCGCCCGGTGATCGCACGCTGTCGCACTGCGGCAAGCGCCGTCGCGTCTGCGATGAACGAGCGCATGAGCGGTCGGCGGTCGCCACGCAACTGCGCAGCCCAGGCGAGACCTACCTTGCGCCCGGCAGGAGTCGCCAGCATGGTGACCTCCTCAGGCGTGAACCACCCTGCCGCCGCGTACTCCGCTAGTCGCGCTTGGGTGAGCCTGGCCTCTTCTCGGCGCAACGCAACGATCCCCAGGATGAATCCGATGAACAGTGGCATCTGAAGCGTGAAGTAGAGACCGAAGAAATCTGCAAACGTCGCGGAGCCATTCCACAGCGCGTGCAACAAGACGGCACCGACAGCTCCCAACGCCCCTGCACCAAACGCGGCAGCAACCGAACCATGCCGACGAGCGGCCAAACCAATCGCGAACCCCGTGACGGCGGTGAACATCGCATGTGCAAAAGGCGACAAGAGCCCGCGTACGACGAAGGTCACCGTCAGCTGCTGCCCGCCGCCCTCGATCAAACTCAAGCCGAAGTATTGAATGTTCTCCGTGAAGGCGAACCCTGCCCCCACCAAAGCGCCATACACGATGCCGTCGACGGGGCCGTCGAATGCCCGCCGAGCGAGTAGGAAGATAAGGAAGACCCCGAGGCCTTTCCAGATCTCCTCGACGAGCGGAGCTTGCACGACCGCCGCAAGAGCTTCTGACCGCGTGCCGAACAGGAGCGTCAACGCGGTATCAAAAAGCAGGGTGAGTCCGACTGCCGCGATAGCGCCCCAGGCCACAGCGAAGGCCACAAGTCGTTTGGGCTCCGGCTCCCACCGATCGATCAACCGGACCCCGAGAAACACGATCGTCAATGGGATAAGCGCAAGCACGAGTCCGACAACCGACGCATACGACCCCAGTGCCCACACGAAGTAACCGATAAGCGCGATCAAAATCAGCCCAAGCGCCCCAAACAACCAGGGTGACACCGTGCGACCTTTCTTGGTCGGCATAGGCAGCGAAGGCAACGACTCTGCCGGCGATGGCGCCACAGGCGCAGGCGGCGCATAAGGCGTCGGCTGCGCGAGCGGTGACACATACCGCTCAGGAGGAGGCGTATAGCCTGCGGGCGGAGGTGGATAGGGCGACGGCTGATGCGGGTACGACGGTCCTCCGGAACTCATAGGCAAAGCTTATGGGCACAAAGGGCAACGCTCGGATATGGCACTCCTCTCCTACCCGCTGGATGGCGCCTACCCGGTAGCGTAGAACCATGCGGTTCGCTCACCTGCGCCGTCCTGACTCTTCTCGCACGGTTCTTGCCGTTGTCGAGGGTCCGGACGCCATCCTCGTCTCTGATCTCTTGACCGACCCCCCTGCAACATTGCAGCAGCTGATCGAAAGAGGCGATGAGGCTCTCACCGCGCTGCGCGCTGCGCTAGCGCAGAACACCGCAGTGAAACACCCGCTCGGTGACTGGGTGTTCAGCTCAGCGGTCCTCGCTCCGCCCGCAGTACTCGCGGTCGGCCTGAACTACGCTGCGCACTCCAGCGAGCTCGGGTTGAAGACGGACGCTGCTCCGACAGTGTTCACCCTGTGGCCGAACTCACTTGCCGGTCACGAACAAACCACCTCCTGGCCGCGCAGCCTCAGCGAGGCGGTCGACTATGAGGCAGAACTCGGCGTGCTCATCGGGCCTCCCGCGAAAGATGTTGACGAGGCTCACGCCCTCTCCCATGTCTGGGGCTACACCGTGGTGAACGACATCACCGCCAGAAACATCCAGTTCTCTGAGGCGCAGTGGTCTCGTTGCAAGTCGTTCGATGGGTTTACCCCCACCGGGCCTTACGCCGTCACCGCCGATGAAGTAGCAGACCCACAAGACC
The DNA here is from genome assembly GCF_040687205.1 of Microbacterium sp. NPDC076768. Classification (NCBI taxonomy): domain Bacteria; kingdom Bacillati; phylum Actinomycetota; class Actinomycetes; order Micrococcales; family Microbacteriaceae; genus Microbacterium; species Microbacterium sp. NPDC076768. Next base: position 533,982 of record NZ_JBFBMU010000002.1, on the reverse strand, counting down.
TGCATATCTGGGCCGTTGTGGATGGGCACACTGTGCAGGATGCAAGCACCGATCAGATGGTGCGCTCGGTCGCGAAGCTGATCGCGCACCTTTCGCAGTCACTCACCCTGCTACCGGGAACCCTCATCTCTACGGGCAGTCCCGGCGGTGCGGGCTATTCGAGGGACCCACAGATCTTCCTGCGCGATCACTCGACCGTCACGGTCGGGATTGATGGGATTGGCGAGCTCACCACCCACTGCCGCATCACCGACTAAGACACGCTCATACACAATGAGGGGTGGATGCCGCGGCATCCACCCCTCATTGTGTATGTGATGTGTATGTGATCAGATCTCGGAGATGTCTTCTGGCCTGACGACCGGAATCGCTGCGGTGATTGTCTCCAGTCCGGAAAGCCGTGCGGGCGATAGTTGCTTGATAACCTCTTCGCGCGACATCAGCCCTGCCTCCACGACCAGGTCGGCGACACTGCGGTTCGTTAGCAGGGCTGTCTTGGCAAGAGCCGCGGCCGCCGCGTAGCCAATGAAGGGCGTCAGCGCGGTGATCACGCCGACCGATGCCCCCACAAGCGCACCCAACCGGTCATGGTTGGCAGTGATGCCATCAACGCAATTGACGCGCAGCGTCCACATTGCCTGACGCATCCAGGTGATGGACTGGAAAATTGAGTGCGCGATGACAGGCTCAAACGCGTTCAACTGCAGCTGACCTGCTTCTGCCGCCATCGTCACCGTCATGTCTGCTCCCGCGACGGCAAAGGCGACCTGGCTGACAACCTCCGGGATCACAGGGTTGACCTTGCCGGGCATGATGCTGGATCCTGCTTGCATGGCGGGGAGGTTGATCTCGCCGAACCCTGCCTGTGGACCAGAGGAAAGAAGACGAAGGTCGTTGCAGATCTTTGACAGCTTCATCGCGTTGCGCTTCAGCGTCGAAGAGAAAGACATGAAGGAGCCAGTGTCGCTTGTGGCTTCGACAAGGTCACCAGCGGTGCGCAGATCAAGTTCGGTGATCTGGCGAAGGTGCTTCAGCACTGACGGCGCGTAGCCGGGGTGCGTCGTGATGCCTGTACCGATCGCCGTGGCACCCATATTGATCTCGAACATGAGAGAGGCGTTCTCAGTGAGACGTTTGTGGTCATAGCCCAGAGTTGTGGCGAAGCCATTGAACTCCTGTCCGAGCGTCATCGGGACAGCATCCTGAAGCTGGGTACGGCCGACCTTCAGCACGTCGTGGAACTCGCGCGACTTTCCGAGGAACGACAGCCGAAGCAGATCAAGCTCTTCGAGAAGTGAGCGCAGCGTCAGCGACAAGCCAATCTTGACCGCCGTCGGGTACACGTCGTTCGTGGACTGGCTGCGGTTCGTGTGATCGATCGGAGACAGGAACGCGTAGTCCCCCTTCTCGCGCCCCGCCATCTCGAGCGCGATGTTGGTGATTACCTCGTTCGCGTTCATGTTTGTCGAGGTGCCAGCGCCACCCTGAATAACACCGACCGTGAACTGCTCGTGAAATTCGCCGTCGATGACCCGCTGCGCTGCACGATCAATCAAGTCCGCACGTTCGGGGTCAAGGACACCGATCTCACGATTGGCCCTGGCGCTGGCTTGCTTCACCATAGCCAACCCGACCACCAGGTCGGGGTAGACCGAAATAGGCCGTTTGGTAATCGGAAAGTTAGCGTCGGCGCGGGCGGTGTGAATCCCCCAGTACGCGTCGACAGGGATCTCCATGCTTCCGAGCGAATCGGTCTCGGTGCGGGTCTGGGCAGGCGCGGCAGAAGCCATGTCACATCCTCGTGGGTCGTGGCGGTTAAAGAAGGTGGGGGATGCGTCCAGTCTACGCCGGTCAGCGCGGCGACTTGCGGGAGAACGCTTCGAGTCGCTCTTCCGGTGTGAGCCTGGACATGCTCTCCAACCACGCGGCAGAGAAGGTGTCGCCGGTCTCGGCGTCTGTCACCGGGACGACGGTGTGCGTGATCGTATCCCGATATACGTGAACCAGTTGAAAGGCTTGCGCCGCATCCATGCCGTTTACGTCGGCAGCGGGGCGCGCCACATTCATCGTGTAACAGGTGGCTGAGGCGACGCTCACCGGCACGCCAGCAAACATCCCGTTCGAGGAGTAGTGCAGGTGGCCGGCAAGGATCCCCCGCACATCGGTGTCGCGAATCACCTCTGCAAGTTCGTCTTGGTGCCGCAGTTCCAAAATGTCGAACAGCGGCAAATGACTCGGGATCGGCGGATGGTGCATCGCTAGCAAGGTGCCCAGCGGAGCAGGCGTCGCTAGCACCTCGGAAAGCCACCCCAGCTGAGCCTCGTCGAGATCGCCATGGTGCCAACCAGGGACGCTAGTGTCTAACGCGATCAGCCGGAGGCCGCCCAAGTCGTGCACGCTCGTCACGGGCTGTTCGCTCGGCTCCAGGTCTAACAAGCCAGCACGGAGTGCTGGCCGTTCGTCGTGATTGCCTGCGACCCACACGATGGGTGCGCGCAGCTGCTCCGCCACCGGTTCGACGGCCGCACGCAGACGCCGGTACGCCTCCGGCTCCCCCAAATCGGTGAGATCGCCAGTGATGACGATCGCAGAAGGATGAGGATGCACTGCGCTGATGGCTTCGAGCGTGCGCGCAAAGTTTGTTTCGACGTCGTAGCGGCCGCCGAGATACGCATGCCCAGCGAGAAAGTGTGGGTCACTTACATGGACGATCACGTGTGACGCCGGCTCGTTGCGTCCGAAGACAAATGAGGAGTCGGTTCCTACAGACATGGCCTCAGCCTAAACGTAGGCACCGACTTTGTGCCCAAGATCCGTCTGCCTCGTCAGCGACCGATCACCAGTAGCAAAATTCCACTGATCACTGCGGCAGCGCACAGCGCGAAACACGCATAGGCGCCGACAAGCGCGAACAACTTCTGCCCCTCGGTCAACGGGCTCTTCCGCGCCGCTTTGGCCGCCTGCTTCTCTGCACGCTTGAGTTCTTTATCCGAAATCACCGTGATGGCGTCAGTGAACTCCGCAGGACTCACCACAGGGGCGCGGCCACTGCGCACGAGCAAACGGAGCCCGAGAGAGTAGAAGGTGACGATCGTGGCCGCAGCGGCAAGTGCGACAGCGAAAACCTGAAGAAAGGCGAGCCAGTCAATGACAACGTTCATTCGGACGCCTCATCTCTGTCTGCCTCTTTTGACGCCGTAGCACCGGGCGCCGAAGAGCCGCTCGCCTTCGCTGCGGCTTTCGCTTTTGACTTCGCCTTTTTCTGAGCTTTTGCCTGCTCTCGCGCCTCGGCGCGCGCCTTCGCCTCAGCCTTTGCCTGCGCAATGCGCTGCTGGCGACGAGTGGGCGGCGGCATGTCAGGAAGCTCGATCGCCATGCCAGACTCCGCGACGTCACTCATCGCGTTCGCTGAGGTGACGGCATCATGACGGGAACGCATGAAGAGCCCCAGGATGATCACAACAGCAAGAATCGCGTCGATGACCACACCCCATGTGCCGAACCACACCACCAAGATCGCTGCGAGAGCGCCTACCGCACCTGCGGCCGGGAGAGTCAGGAGCCATCCGATACCGATTCGTCCCACGGTCTTCCAACGCACGGTGGAACCGCGGCGACCGAGCCCGGATCCGATCACAGACCCTGATGCGACCTGCGTGGTGGAAAGCGCGAAACCAAGAGCGCTGGACGCAAGAATCGTGGCGGCCGTTGAGCTCTCGGCGGCAAAGCCCTGCGCGGGCTTGACGTCGGTGAGTCCCTTGCCGAGGGTCCGGATGATGCGCCAGCCACCCAGGTATGTGCCGAGTGCAATCGTGAATGCGCAGGCGACGATAACCCAGAGCTCAGGCTCGTGGCGCGCGCCAGACTGCCAGCCGATCGTGATCAGCGCGAGGGTGATGACTCCCATGGTCTTCTGCGCATCGTTCGTTCCATGCGCCAACGCCACCAGAGAAGAAGTGAAGATCTGGCCCCAACGGAAGCCGTCACGGCCATCTGGTTTTCCGTCGTAGCGTCGGGTCACGGAGTACGCGATCTTCGTGGCGGCGAAGGCAATCAGCCCGGCAGTGAGCGGAGCGATCAAGGCCGGCAGCACGATCTTCGACATCACCATCCCGAAATCGATGCCGCCGAGTCCTGCACCGACCAGGGTTGCTCCGATGAGCCCACCGAAGAGCGCATGCGAAGAACTCGATGGCAGCCCGAGCAACCAGGTGAGCATGTTCCACGTAATCGCGCCGATGAGGCCAGCGAAGATCAGCGCGAGGAACAGCTCAGCGCCCGCTCCGGCAATGGCATCTTCGTTGATGATGCCACCGGAGATGGTCTTCGCCACCTCAGTCGAGAGGAACGCACCGACGAGGTTCAGCAGAGCGGCAAGAAGGACGGCTGTTTTCGGCTTCAGCGCGCCGGTGGCGATCGGCGTCGCCATGGCATTCGCGGTGTCGTGAAAGCCGTTGGTGAAGTCGAAGAAGAGTGCCAGCGCAATAACGAGCACGACAATAAGGGCTGCGGTTTCCACCGTTCGCTTTCGGTCGATGAGGAAGAAGGATGTGTCGACGAGATCGACGTGACGAACGAAGAGTTCACCGCGGGTTTGACTTCCGTTAACCGGCCCCGGTAAATCCTCCCACCCTCCCCCGCGCCGGTCAACTTGACCTGAGATAGCGTGAGAACGTGACTGATGCTCCTATCGCCGACCGCCGTTCGACCCTCCGCACCCATCACGATGACATCGTGGACGATCCGTACGAATGGCTCCGCGATAAAGACGCCGCAGAGGTCGTCACGCATCTTGAAGCGGAGAACGCCCACACCGATGCAGAAACAGCGCATCTTGCGGAGCTCAGGGGGCGCCTCTTCGAAGAGATCAAGAGTCGCGTTCAAGAGACTGATCTTTCCGTACCCACCCGTCGGGGTGACTGGTGGTACTACAGCCGTTCAGAGGAGGGCGCCCAGTACGGCATTCACTGCCGCGCCGCCGCCGCCGCAGACGACTGGACGCCGCCTGTGCTCTCTGCAGGAGTACCGGTGCCTGGCGAAGTCGTCCTGCTCGACGCAAACGTGGAGGCCGAGGGACACGAGTTCTTTTCGCTCGGAGCCTTTGACACCTCGGACGATGCCACCAAGCTGCTGTGGTCGACCGACTTTGAGGGCGATGAGCTCTACACAGTGCATGTGCGCGATCTCACCACGGGCGAAACACTTGCAGATGAGATCCCGAACACCGGCGGCGCCTTCTTTACGCCGGACGGCACCGGAGTCTTGTACACGACTCGAGATGAGGCATGGCGTCCTGACACGCTCTGGCTCCACCGGATCGGCACCCCGCTATCCGAAGACATCACGCTCTTTCACGAACCGGACGAAAAGTTCTGGTTGGGCGCTGGCATCACCCGCAGCCGCCGGTACCTGGTTGTGGGAGTCGGCTCCAGCATCACGAGCGAGGAATACTTGGTTGACCTGGAGGGCCCGCTGACCGCGGAGCCTCGGCTGGTGTGGCCTCGCCGCGAAGGTGTCGAGTACTCGATCGACCACGCGGTGGTGAATGGTCAGGACCGTCTATTGGTACTGCACAACGACGGAGCCTTGGATTTTGAGCTGGTCTCCGTTGATGCGGCAGATCCTCAGGGCGAGCGTCACGTAGTGATCGCGCATGAGCAGGGCAAGCGACTCCTCGGTATCGACGCATTCCGTGACTTCGCGACTGTGGAATACCGGAGCGAAGGTCTCGAACGCGTCGGCCTCCTGGACTACGAAACTTCTACGGTCCGAGAGCTCACATTCGACGAGCCGCTCTACTCCGCCGGCGTCAGCGGTAACCCTGAATGGCACTCTCCGTTCCTTCGACTGGGCTACACCTCGTTCGTCACCCCTGGAACCGTCTACGATCTCGACCTCGCCACAGACAAACTGGTGTTGCGTAAACAGGTCCCTGTTCTCGGCGGCTACGACCCCGCCGAGTACGACCAGCGGCGCGAGTGGGCGACAGCAGCCGATGGCGTCCGTGTTCCGATCTCGCTCGTATGGAAACGGTCGTTCGGGGAACCCGGCGCTTCAGCGCGCCCGGTACATCTTTATGGCTATGGGTCGTACGAACACTCCATCGATCCCGGCTTCTCGGTCGCACGGCTCTCTGAGCTCGACCGAGGTGTGGTCTTCGCCGTCGCGCACGTCCGCGGAGGCGGCGAGATGGGGCGACAGTGGTATGAAGATGGCAAGCTCCTGCAGAAGCGCAACACTTTCACCGACTTCGTCTCCTGCGCGGAGCACCTCATCGCAACCGGGGTGACCACTCCCGCACGTCTGGTCGCCGAAGGCGGCAGCGCAGGAGGACTCCTCATGGGGGCGGTCGCCAACCTTGCGCCCGAGCTTTTTGCGGGGATCCTGGCAGGAGTGCCTTTTGTGGATGCGTTGACGACGATCCTTGATCCTTCCTTGCCGCTCACCGTCATCGAGTGGGATGAGTGGGGTGACCCGCTGCACAATGCTGATGTCTATGCCTACATGAAGTCGTACACGCCGTACGAGAACGTGCGCGATGGCGTCAAGTATCCGCGGATCCTCGCCGTCACCTCACTCAATGACACGCGTGTGCTTTACGTGGAGCCCGCAAAGTGGGTCGCGCGCCTGCGTGAAGCGGGAGCATCAGATGTGCTTCTGAAATGCGAGATGGTGGCAGGACACGGTGGAGTGAGCGGGCGCTATAACTCATGGAAAGAGCGCGCATTCGAGCTCGCCTGGTTGCTAGACACTTTGGGGCTCGCCGAGAGCTGACCTCTTCATCTCCCCTCATCCGGGTGACGCCAGGGTGACGCGCAAGGTGCCTCCGTCGGTGAGAACCTTGGCGTTCTCTGCGCTGGGCGCACGAAGAGCGAAAGACTGAGCGCTTTAGGCCGGTGTGCCGCAGGGAGGAAGTGAAGTGACAGCGCGCAGAGCATTCAGGCTGCCTTTCGCCACCCAAGACCCCGCGCACGCGCGGCTGGTCGCTGCGGTTGCCGTGACAACGGGAATGCTGATCAGCACGCTCTTTGGGCAGTTCATCGTCCACGCCTTTCACGCCCAAACGGGGCTCTTGGCTATGGCGATGTTCTTATCTGTGCAGGCCGGAAGCATGGTGAAGGACGCGACCGCACTGGCACGCGTGGTCACCACAGCACTTCTGATTCCTGCGCTCATGGCGACTATCGGGCTGGCCGCCCTGCTTTCGACGCACCGGCCGGTTGTGATCGGCGGCTTCATCTTGCTCGCTGGCGGAGCTATCTGGGTGCGAAGATTCGGGCCGCGCGCCGCGGCTATCGGCTCGCTGAGTTTTATGGGCTACTTCTTCACACTCTTCTTGAAGCCGTCGGATTCGGAGCTCCCCGCTTTTCTGCTTGTGGCATTCGGGGCCGCCGCCGCTCAGCTGATCGTGCGCGCGGTGCTTCTCATCAGGCGACCGCGCCGCGAGCTTGCAGTCCTTTTGCGAGAGCTTCGTTCCGCATCCGGGGCGGCTGTGCGTGTCTCTGGCACATCGCCGGAGAAAGGCAGAAACACCCGCGCACTGAAGAGCGCCCTCGCACAACTCGACAAAGTGGGCCGGGCGATCACGACCTGGCAACATCAGTTTGAGACCGACAGGCATGTCGGCATTGATGAGCAGACGCTCGCTGGTCAAGTACTCGATGCCCGTGTCGATATTGAAGAGGCGTGTTACGAGCGCGCTCAGCGTGCTGATCTCCCCCAACTGGACGCCTCCGATTTCGAACCACGACGGACGCACACACAGACCGCTCTCTCTGCTGTGCTCGATGAGCGCACCAAGCCGATCCGCGTGCGGGCTGCGCGCGCCGCTGCAGAGGAGCTTCTCGGCAGCACCGGTGCGGTGACTCTTGATGTGGAGACGTACCTTCTCGCTCGAAGTGTGGTCTCCCACGCACGCCTCCGCGAGATAGACCTGACCCGCGGACCGCGCGAGCCGCGCTCGTTGCGCCCACTCCCCCAGGCTCCGAGCACGGCCGCCTTCAGCGACGGCATTCGACAGCTCGAGGTCGCGCCAGCCGTCGCACAAAAGGACGCATCAGCTGCGCAGCCAGCAGCACTCGGTCTTCGGGGGCGCTGGGTGCCGTGGCGTTCTTGGGAACCGACCAGCCGCATGGCGCTGCAGGCGATGATCGCCGCTGGCGTTGCCGCCGGGGTTGGTGAGGCAATCTCCGCATCACGCTGGTACTGGGCTGTCATGACGGCGTTCGTCATCTTTATCGGTGCGACGACACGCGGCAGCGTTTTGACGCGGGCGTATCATCGCGTCGCCGGCACCGCGATCGGCATTGTGATCGGTATCGGGGCGGTGACGCTCGTCGGGCACACTACTGACCTTTTAGTAGCGGTGTGCCTCGTCGCAGTGTTCGGCATGTTGTACTTTGGACCGCTGAATTACCTCTACTCCTCCGCCTTCATCACAACCTTGCTCGTCTCGCTTTATCGAATACTCGGCGTACTCGACGGGTCGATTCTCGAGATTCGGCTGATCGAGACAATCTCCGGCGCGGCGATCGGGGTGCTGTGTGCCTACCTCATCCTGTCGACCAACTCGCGAGTCGTGCTCCTCGAAAAGGTCGACGCGTACTTTGACGCGTTCGGTCAGTTGCTTGCACAGGTGGGCACCAGGTGGCAGGGAAGCCGCACAGATCTGATGCGCTCGCTACAAAGACTTGAGGGCGTGCAGTCTGATCTCGAGCAAGCGGTCGTCTCCTCATCGGCCGCCCTCATCGTCACTGGTCCGGATGAATCGCTGACTCAGATCGATGCTGTCCACCTGATGCATGTCGCTACACGGGGTGCCGCTCGTCTTGTGCAGGCCCAAATCGGCGTGGTGCCAGAGCCCGCACAGGATGCGGCGATGGACCCCGCCGTCGACAGCGCCGTGAGAGAGGTCTCTGCCACGATGGTTGCCGCTCACGCGGTGCTGCACGCCGATCACTCGAGTGGGAGCCTGTCAGGGGACCAGCAAGATGCTCGCCGCACGCCCCTCGGCGAGTCGCATACTCACGTCGTCGATTACCTGAACGACCTTGCCTCAGGCGACGTCGCATCGCGGGACGCAGTCCTCGCACTTGGCCGTATCAACTGGGCACTCCGGCGGATCGCCGGCAACACGGGAACTGTCTCGCAGTATGCACAGGCGATACTGACCTCGACGTTCTCGGCCAGATGGCATCGAAACCGATCCCGCAGCTAACCCTGATTCCGCGAGTGTTACGTTGCGCTCATCCGAAGAGCGCAGCGGCCTCGTCATACCGGTAGCGCGGAACCGTATTCAGCTCGCCCAGCGCATCAGCAAAAGGTACCCGCACGATGTCGGTGCCCTGCATAGCCAGCATCTCTCCCCAGGCGCCTTCTACAATCGCGTCAGCGGCGTGCATGCCGAGGCGCGTCGCAAGGACCCTGTCGAAAGCGGAAGGCGAGCCTCCGCGCTGGATGTGCCCAAGAATGGTGGCGCGCGTTTCAATACCCGTAATGCGCTCGATTTCGGGGGCAAGCAGATCGCCAATCCCCCCGAGACGCGGACGGTTGAAAGCGTCGAGACCCTTGTCGCTGTATGCCTCATCCATACCGAGAAGCTTGAACCCCTCGGAGACGACGACCAGCGGCGCACGCCCACGGTCGTGTGCGCTGGTGACCAATTTGGTGATGTCGTCAATAGACATCGGCACCTCGGGGATGCAGACGATATGAGCGCCTGCAGCCATGCCCGCGTGCAGAGCGATCCACCCTACGTGGCGCCCCATAACTTCGGCGACCATGCACCGCTGGTGCGAGTCGCCAGTAGTACGGAGCCTGTCCATCGCGTCTGTCGCAATGTTGACCGCGGTATCGAAACCGAAGGAGTAGTCCGTGGCCTGCAGATCGTTGTCGATCGTCTTCGGGACACCGACCACCTTGATCCCGTCTTTCGCGAGCCGGTCAGCGGCGGCGAGAGTGCCCTCACCACCGATCGCGATGATGCCATCAATTTTGTGGCCGTAAAGCGTCTTGGCGATGTTCTCTGCTCCCCCACGCTCACCCTCGTAGGGGTTCGTGCGGCTGGTGCCGAGGATGGTGCCGCCCACCTTGGAGAGACCCTTCACTTCGTGCCTCGTTAAAGGCATGAAGTCGCCGTCGACGAGCCCCCGCCAACCATCGCGGATGCCGACGAACTCAAGGTCGTATGACGTCGTGCCTTTGAGAACGATGCCGCGAATAACCGCGTTGAGTCCGGGGCAGTCGCCGCCGCTCGTCAGGATGCCGATCTTCATGCTGGTGCCTTCAGACGTTCAGGAGATGGGGGAACAGGCGACGCTGCCTTCGATCGACCATAGCGCCCCCGCGCATCGTCGCGCCATTCGAGGAGAACGAAAAGCGCAAATCTTGACAACGCAAATCTTCGATATCGCGAAAATTCCCGAGATCCCTCGATGGCGGCGCGGAACTGCCTCTAAAAATCGATCTTTTTGAGGACTAGGCGTTGCCCAGCGCTTGACGCAACAGGTGCATCAACGCTGCCAGCTGCACCGGTTCGGCAGCAGACTCTTCGACAGCTTCTCCATCGAGAGCGCGCGCGGCAAGTCCCTGCTTCTGATCGATGAGCTCAGCAATCTTCGTGTCGATAGTGTGCGCTGCAATCACGCGCCATGCCGTCACCGGCTCATCCTGCCCGATGCGGTGCACACGGTCGATTGCCTGCGTCTGCTCAGCGGCGGTCCACGACAGCTCAGCGAGCACGACGTTGGATGCCGCCTGCATGTTCAGACCGACGCCTGCCGCCGTCAGTGAGCACACGGCGATACCCACGCTCGGGTCACCGTTGAAGTCATCAATCGCCTGCTGACGTACGGTCGATGTCTGATCCCCACGGATCGACACCGAGCGGATGCCAACGGCGGCGAAGTGCGCCTCTGCTTGATCCATGACGTCGATGTGCTTCGCAAAGAACACAACTTTGCCGACGGAGCGCTGCAGTTGCGCCGCGTAGTCGGCGGCGAGCTGGGCTTTTGCCTGCCCGATTCGACGAACCATCGTAAAGACGTTGTCGCCTCCGGCGCCGGCAGCCTTTGACTCCTCGAGCTCGTTCTGCGCGACAAGACGAACAATGTCGTCGTCGATCTCGCCTGGTGCCAACCCGCGATCTCCACGCGCCTCGATGATGCGCCGGTATCGCGCTGCCAGCCGCTCCCCCAGCTCTCGCTCTGCCTGGCGAATACTGCGGCCGAACTCATCGTCAAGCTGGACGGGGAGGTCAGCGACCAGTTTGTCTGGCAGGTCAGCTGCCACATCTTTCTTCTTACGACGGACGATACCCATCGAGATCACGGCATCGCGCGCCTCGGGGTAGAACGCCTTGTCCGCCGGGGTGTACCCGGTAGCGTCCAGTTTTTCCATCAGCACGGGACCAGGCTTCTCTCCGGTCGTCCAGCCGAGGAAGCGCCAAATCGCATCGAAGTCTTCGACGTCGTTGATCAGCGGCGTACCGGTGAGAGCGAGCATGAGGGGGTCGTGCCCCGGCGTGCGCTCACGAACTTGAGCCGCGAGCGAGAGCACGTTCTGGGAGCGCTGCGAAGTGAGGTTCTTGATGAAGTGCGCCTCATCGACAACCATGCCGCGCAACCCGAGAGATGCCAGCCATGACAAGTGCCGGTCAAGAATCTCGTAGTTCACAATGAACACGTCAGCAAAGGCATCGATATCGGTGCCGTCACCCTGGATGACCGTTGCGCGACGCTGCGGTGTCCACCGCTCCACCTCGCGTGCCCAGTTCATCTTCACCACGTTGGGCACGACGGCAAGCAACGGATACGCCCCAGCGACCGATGCCGCAAGGAGAGACTGCGCGGTTTTTCCGAGGCCCGGCTCATCCGCGAGGAGGAAGCTACGGTGTCCTGCCTTGACTGCTTCCAGGAAGCGGGACTGGTGCACCATGACTTCGCGTCCCTTGGGAGAGACATGATCTTGTTCCGGTGCCGGCGGCAGATCCATCGATGCGGCGGAGCCACCTGCACCGGTTTCAAACGCCTTGTAGAGCGGGCCCATGAGTTCCCACCCATCGAGACGACGACGCGGCGTCTCCTTCGGGCGCGGGGTCAGATCGGGCGCGAGGAAAGGGTTAGCCAACTGGCGCGCCTCGACGGAGGGCGGAGTGACCTGACGCTCAGCGATCGCGGCAGGCACGACGGAAATCTGCACGGGCGCCGCATCAGCAATGATGAGCTCTTCCGGCGCCAACTCAGCTCCAGATTCGAGCAACCAGTCGCGTCGCATGCGCTTGGCAACGGGTGATGTGGCCTGGTCAGCTTCCAGAAGCTGGATGAGAGACGTGTCACGGGCAGCGGTCTTCGCCAGGATCGTGGCCACGCCGTCCAGACGCTTGAGCAGCTCGACGCGCGCCGGGTCACCGATCTCGGCATCAGCCTTGACCCGAGCGCGTTCTTCGCGCACCAGGAACGCGATGACCTGGAACTTCACCCGGTTCGTCGGTCCGAGCTTTCCCCTCTGAGACTTCGCCTCGATCTCGCGCACTTTGCGCGCGAGAATCGGGATGAGGGGGGCTTCGTCGTCACGACGAGATGTCTTCTTGCGCCGCGTGGCGGCGGTTGCCGTAGTCGGCATGCTCCTCCTGAGCGTGAAGGCTCTGGCTTCCCCATGAAGCCGCGAGCCGTTCTCGTTGTCCGCGTGTGGCGTGAGCCAGGACCGTACGAACAGTGGACCTTCTTCCCATCGAAGCGCGCAAAATGCGCGAGGAACGACGGGAGCCGATAGTCATTCTACGTCATCACGCTTCTACGATGTGACTCCGAGTGCGAGAGCAGCGTCTGTGACATCTGCCGCCATCTGCTGCATGAGCTTGTCGATGCCTTCAAACGCCACCATCCCGCGCAACCTCTCAACGAACTCGACACTGACGTCATGCCCATAGAGGTCGAGACCGGTCTCCCCCAGCACGTGCGCCTCGACTTGACGTACCAAGACATCGTCGAACGTGGGGTTAGTGCCAACGGAGATCGCGGAGGGGTGCCGGATGCCAGTGTCGTGGTCGACCAGCCACCCGGCGTACACACCGTCGGCTGGCACGAAAGCATCGACGATCGTTGACAGGTTGGCCGTGGGAAACCCGAGTTCTCGACCACGCTTCAGACCGTGGACGACGACACCGCGCACATCGGGGTAGCGCCCCAGCACCTTCGCCGCAGCCGCGACATCGCCCTCGACCAACAACTCCCTAATCCAGCTGGACGAGACGCGTCGCTCAGACCCTGGAAGGTACACATCGTCGACGACCTCCACGTCGAAGCCGTACTGCGGTCCGAGTTCGCGCAGAAGCTGCGGCGTCCCCGCTCCTTTGTATCCGAACCTGAAATCCTGACCAACAAGAACAGTAGAGACTTGCAGTGCGTTGACCAGGATGTCGATGACGAATGACTCAGCGCTCCGCGCAGCGAGCTCCTCATCAAAGGTCAGCAGAAGCGTCGCGTCCAGACCCCGCTCGCCGAGAAGCTCGAGCTTTCGCTCGACCGTGACGACGTTCTCCGGGCAACGATCTGGTCGGATGATCGCCAGCGGGTTGCGATCGAATGTGACGGCGACCGCTCGACTGCCTTTCGCTGCCGCTGCTTCGCGCAAGCGAGCAAGGACGACATGGTGACCGGCATGAACGCCATCGAATTTGCCGATGGCGACGGCACTTGGCCCGAAATCGGTCGGCACCTCGTGCGGGCTGCGAAAGACAATCACGCGGCAACCTCGACTGGTTGCTCGACAGGGACCGGACGGTGTGTACGCAGCCACCAAATGCCGAACACGGGGAGAACCAGCGGGATGAAGAGATAGCCCCGGCCGAACAGGGACCACACAGTCTCGTGTTGAAACAGCGCTGGCATCAGGAGGCTGAGCAGTCCGACGACAACGACGCCGGTGAGTTCGAACACAATCGCAATCCACGCCACGGTGTACCAGCCCCGTCGCCGAGCGAGGACGAGCGCGAGCGTGGCCAGGATGTAGACCACTGCTGCAAGCGCTGACAGCGAGTAGGCGAGCGGCGCTTCGTCGAATCGACGAACGATCTGGACAAAGCTACGACCGGTCGCCGCAAGAGCCATCACGGCATAAATGATCACGAGGACGCGACCGATTCCGGTCATCCGCGTGGAAGGGGCAGTGGAGCTCATAGCGCGTTCAATCATAGAGCCGCGAGAGAGGGTCGGACTTCCCCCTCATCTGCGCTCAGGCGATTTGCACAGTCCAAATGACTTGCATCCGCCAGAGCATGATCGCCACGGCGAAAGCCGCGACTCCGAGCACGATCGTGCTCCATCGGCTGCGCTCCATCAGCGCCCACAGCACGGCTCCGACCGGGAGTAGCACCGCAGAGACCAGATACACCCAGTACTCGAGCAGATCTCCTGTTGGCGCATTGCCTGCGAGCGGAGCGACGATCGCGACGACGACCTGCGCAATCAGCAATGCCTCGATGATGGCGAGGGCACCGACGGTGAAGTCACTGGGGCGGCGGCCGATCATTCCCACGATGAGGCAGAACAGCCCTGCGACGACCGCTACGCCGATCTGCGCGATCGTAAACCACAGGATCACTGTTGCTCCCCCGGCATGTTCATTGCGCTTTTGAGGTCGGCGCCTCTCTTCTCCATGATGCCGATCAGTACGCCGTCTGGATCGATTCCCGCCGCAATAGCGCCATCGAGTCGCCCCGCTTGGCCAGCGAGACGCTTACCGTGGCGCAGGTCGCGTGCTTCTTCTCGCGACATCTCCAAGGTCTGCAGCAGCCGTTGGGCAGCCGCCGCTGGCGTCAGCGTTGCTGCACCTTCCAGCGCCTCGAGCTCGACGCCATCTGTGACATCAAACGGGCCAACTCTGGTTCGCCGCAAAGAGGTCAGGTGACCACCCACTCCCAGCGCGGCGCCCAGGTCGCGTGCCAGCGAACGGATATAAGTTCCGGATGAGCAGTCGACAATCACATCAAGGTCGAGCACCCCATCTCCCTGACGCATGCTGAGCAGGTCGAAGCGGGAAACGACGACCTCTCTGGCCGCCAACACCACTTCTTCGCCTGCCCGCACGCGATCATACGCACGGCGGCCGTCAACCTTGATCGCCGACACAGAGCTTGGCACCTGTGAGATCGCCCCCGTGAGTGCCGCGATACCTGACCGCACGCTCTCATCCGTCACCGAATCCCAGTCGGCGGAGGCAGCGGTGGCCCACACCTCCCCCTCGGCATCGTCAGTACTCGTTGTCTGTCCCAGCCGGATCGTCGCCTGGTAGGTCTTGTCAGCCCCCACGATGTAGGTGAGGAGTCTGGTCGCGCCTTCGATACCCAGCACGAGCAGTCCAGTCGCCATCGGGTCCAGTGTGCCCGCATGGCCGACCTTGCGCGTACCGAAGGCGCGGCGCGTGCGCGCGACGACGTCGTGGCTGGTCAGTCCTGCGGGCTTGTCAACAAGGAGGATGCCAGGCGAAACCATCCCCCCAGCCTACCCAGGAGACACTGCCCATCCGTGCGTCTCTGTGTGCCGCAGTCCCTCGCTTAGGCTGGACAGATGCCACTTTCGCAGACCTCGGATGGTCTGACTTCGCGCTTGTCAGAGTGGTACCGCGCGAACGCCAGAGATCTCCCGTGGCGACGCTCAGATTTTCACCAAAAATACGGCGGCTGGGGAGTTCTCGTCAGTGAGTTCATGTTGCAGCAGACTCCGGTGAGTCGCGTGATCCCTCACCTCGAGGCATGGCTGGAGCGCTGGCCATCGCCTGCCACGATGGCTACCGCATCCACTGCCGATGTGGTGCAGCAATGGGCCAACCTCGGCTACCCCAGAAGAGCGCTGTGGTTGCATCGTTCCGCTATTGAAGTCACCGATCGCCACGGCGGGGTCGTCCCTCGCGACGTTGACGAGCTGCTCGCCCTCTCCGGTATCGGCGACTACACCGCACGCGCCGTCGCTGTCTTTGCCTACGGAGACCGGCACCCAGTCGTTGACACCAATACTCGCCGCGTGCTGGCGCGAGCAATTGAAGGACGCGCTCAGCCCGGATCTCCGTCGCGCAAAGACCTCGATCTAATGGATTCCCTGCTTCCTGCCGATGTGTCAGAAGCCGCTGTTTTCAATGCCGCAGCGATGGAGCTGGGCGCCACTGTGTGCACCTCTCGCGCACCGCATTGCGAAGTATGCCCGCTGGCATCCACCTGCGCCTGGTTGCTGGCAGGGCGACCAGACACGGGTGATGGACGTCGCCGCCAGGCCGCGTACGAGGGTTCCGACCGTCAAGCGCGCGGCGCTGTTCTTCGGCTCCTGCGGGAGTCCTCAGCGAAGGGCATCCAACTCGACGCCGTGCTGCCCGCGTGGCCAGATGCGAGACAGCGGGATCGGGCGATCGACTCACTCATCGCCGATGGACTCGCCGAAGCACACGGCGGCGTCCTTTCCCTCCCCCACTGACAAGCACTCAGAGATGTTGATTCGTGCGGTGCGCAAGCACGGTGAGCTCGACGCGACTCCGAACGTCCAGTTTCGCGAAGATGCGTCCCAGATGCACCTCGACGGTGCGAACGGACACCGAAAGGCTTTCTGCGATGTCGCGGTTCGCCGCACCGCTCACCGCATGCATCGCGACTTCTAGCTCACGCGGGGTCAGTGAGACCGACCAGGCAGACCGGCACGCAGACAGCGGATCGACGGTGGCAGCTATCCCGCCATCACGATCGGTGGCATCGAGCCTGCCAAGGCGGTTGCGGATTGCCTGTGCCCATGCCGTTGCCCCTGCCACCTCAAACAGGCGCTCTGCCTGCTGGAAGTGCGCTCGAGCAGAAAGCTGGTCATCGCGGATCGCGTGCTGGGTACCGAGCATTGTCTCCACCCGCGCCCTCGCAAAGGGCGAGCTCAGCGACCTGGCTGCTTCACGCACCTCGTCGTGTTCTTCGCTCCATCGTCTCCCACCGGCGGCAATGATGCGCAGTCTCAGTTGCTGCGCGAGAGCGACCTCTGGTGGCTCAAGAAAAATCGTCGGCGAATGGTCGGCGGAAAAGAGCACGAGTTCGTCCAACCCAGGAACAGCCATCACCGTTTGTGGCGATCCGAGATCAGACCAGAGGCGAATGGTCGCGACCGCATCATCGAAGGATCCGGCCAGGAAAGATTGGATGCCGCGGTCGACCAAGAAATCGATCTTGGTCCCGGCCGGAAGTGCGCTCGTGAGTGAGCGAGAGAAGGGGCCGAGCTCACCGAGCACCGCGAGGTCGAGGCGACGTGCGAGCACCACACCAAGCCCGGCAAACGGGACTCCTACGGGGTAGACGAGTGCGGCTTCGATCAACTTTTGGCGAGCCAGCCCGATGTCTCCTCGCCACACCAAGAGCAGCGTCTCGAGGACAGCGCGATAGGCCTGGATCACAGGACTGCGCTCGTACCCTGGAACAAACGGGTCTGAAGCGTCTGACATCACGGCGTCGTCACGCGCAAGTAACCGCAAGCCCTGCTCAATGTCACCATTCATGGCTGCTCGCAAAGTACGAAGCATCCCTCCACTGACCGGCCCGGAGCTCGCCACGTCGTCGACGTCGGTTTGCCCGGCGATGAGCCAGCTCAGCGCCACGATGGGGTCTCTGAGCTCACGCTCTGCCCCGAGGCGATGCGCACCGTCGCGGAGCGCATCGAGCCAGGTTCGCATGCCTGGTCGGTCGCCACGCTCCGCACACATCACAGCAGCAAGCGCGGCGGCCGTCGTCCAGTGTTGCCACCCCTCTGGATCATCTGTGGTCGGTCGCAGGCTATCCGGAGGCACCTCCGGAACTGCCCCGTGCAAGAAAGCCTGCGCGACGAACAAAGCTCCCAGCCCGCTGAGACGAGCGGCCTCACTGCCGTTCGGATAAAGGCTTCCCAACCAGGCGGCGGCTTCGGCGGCAAACCCTGCGCCGACAGCAGACGCTCCGGCGACAACGCGTGCGTCGTCTCTGTCGCTCCCCGTGGCATGGTCGGATGCCTCACGAGCAAGCAGCAGCGCCCGCTCGGGGTGCCCGGCCTCCGTGAGCTGGCGAGCAATGAACGTGAGCTCAGGGGCCGTCTCAGGTTCACCTTCAAGAGATGCACGCGCACGATGCCAATCGGCGCTGACTCTATCGCCTCTGCAACGGAATATCGCGGCCAGTCGTTCGTGAACCATCGCCGTGCGAACCGAGCCTGTTTGTCTCACCCAGATCGATAGTCTGGCGTCCACGAAACAGGCACGCCCTGCGTGCAGACTGATGCGCTCGCCTACCGGAGCAGCCGCGATCTCAATCGCAGAACGTCCATCGAACTCCAGGAGCGGATCGAGAGCGTCGTCAAGACATACCGAAAGCGCCAGAAGCAAGTCGCAATCCCGGTCATCGAGACTCGCCCCCGTGAACCGCTGCTCGATCGACGGAACCATGGGCAGCGGAGTCGGCAGCGGACACAAACCGTGTCGTTGGTCTGGACTCAGTCTTTCTACAACTTCACGGATCGTCACAGCATCCGCGTTAAGATCACCCGCAAGCCTGGCAAGCACATGCGGTGCGCAACCCATTCCTGCTTCAAGCAGCTCGTCGAGAACTGCTCCTACTACTCCAGGTGCGACGAATCGCGACCCAGACACACTCGTACCTACGATGCTGACCCCCCTCAGCTTCACGGAACAAAATCCCGCGAAGCTGAGCGTATCAAACGGGGATCCTTACGAGTCCTCTTCGGCGCGATAGGGGTCCGCTTCGCCTGCATGTGATGCGGATGAAGCGAGCTTCGCCACATCGGCATCGCGTTGCTGAGCTTCACGCAGCAGCGCTCCGATGTGATCGGCGTTTTCTGGAAGCGCATCGGGAATGAACTCAAGCGTCGGCACCAAGCGTGTGCTCAGCTGACGCCCTACTTCACTGCGCAACATGCCTGTCGCGGAGGCGAGTGCTTCACCGCTAGACACGCGCTCCTCTTCGGTGCCGAGCACCGTGTAAAACACAGAAGCGTGCTGGAGGTCACCGCTCACGCGCACGTCTGTGAGCGTGACAAAGCCGAGCCGCGGGTCACGCAACCCCTTCTCCAGCCGCTCAGCGAGGATCACGCGGATGCGGTCCGCGAGACGAGCCTGTCGTTCGCCTGCCATTGTTTTCTCCCTATCCAGGAACCCTCAGGGCGTCCTTCGCTCCGCACCCCAGAGGGGGCGGAGCGAAGGACGCCCACGGGTATTTCGAATTAATCAGCCGCGAGGCTTCTCGACGAGCTCAGTCGTCTCGATCTCGTCACCGATCTGAATGTCGTTGAACTTACCAAGGCCAATACCGGCCTCGTAGTCCGTGCGCACCTCGGTGACGTCGTCCTTGAAGCGACGCAACGACTCGATGGCAAGACCATCGGCGATGACGACGCCGTCGCGGATGACGCGAGCCTTGGCGTTTCGCGTGATCGTTCCCGAGCGCACGATGACACCGGCGATGTTTCCGAACTTCGAGGAGCGGAACACCTCGCGGATCTCGGCCACACCCGACTGGACTTCTTCGTACTCCGGCTTCAGCATGCCCTTGAGCGAGTTCTCGATCTCGTCGATGGCGTTGTAGATGACGGAGTAGAAACGGATGTCCACACCCTCACGAGAAGCACGCTCACGTGCCTTCGTGTCTGGGCGGACGTTGAAGCCCACGATGATCGCGTTATCGATCGTCGCCAGGTTCACGTCGGACTCGGTAATCGCACCGACACCGCGGTGGATGATGCGCAGCTGCACCGAATCATCGACCTCAATCTTGAGGAGCGACTCTTCGAGTGCTTCAACAGCACCGGAGACGTCACCCTTGATGATGAGGTTGAGCGACTCGACCTTGCCCTCCTGGAGAGCACGGGTGAAGTCTTCGAGCGAGATGCGCTTGCGAGCCTTCGCCAGCTGAGCGTTACGCTCAACCGCTTCACGCTTCTCAGCGATCTGACGGGCCATCCGGTCTTCCTCAGTCACGATGAAGACATCGCCAGCCTTCGGCACCGAGTTGAGTCCCTGCACCTGAACCGGACGCGACGGGTAAGCCTCAAGGACCTGCTCGCCGTTCTCGTCTGCCATCGCACGCACGCGTCCATAGGCGGTGCCTGCGACGATCGGGTCACCGACCCGCAACGTTCCGGACTGAATGAGCACTGTCGCAACCGAACCGCGACCCTTGTCGAGCTTCGCCTCGATGGCGACACCACGAGCAGCCTTGTTCGGGTTGGCTGTGAGGTCCAGACCTGCGTCAGCGGTGAGCAACACAGCGTCCAGGAGTTCCTGGATACCAGTGTTTGCACGGGCCGAGACATCGACGAACATCACGTCGCCACCGAACTCCTCGGCAACCAGACCATATTCGGTCAGCTGCTGACGAACCTTCGACGGGTTGGCGTCTGGCTTGTCGACCTTGTTCACCGCGACCACGATCGGGACATTCGCTGCCTGAGCGTGGTTCAGTGCCTCGACCGTCTGCGGCATGATGCCGTCGTCGGCCGCAACCACAAGGATCGCGAGGTCCGTCACCTGCGCACCGCGGGCACGCATGGCGGTGAACGCCTCGTGACCAGGGGTGTCAATGAAGGTGATGGCGCGCTCGATACCCTCGTGCTCCGTCCAGACCTGGTACGCACCGATGTGCTGCGTGATTCCGCCGGCTTCGCCGTCGATCACGTTGGTCTGGCGGACAGCATCCAAAAGACGCGTCTTACCGTGGTCAACGTGACCCATGACGGTGACTACCGGAGGACGAATCTCGAGGTCTTCGTCGCTCTCAGCCTCTAGTTCCTGCTCGAGGTTGAGACCGAAGCCCTCGAGGAGCTCCTTATCTTCATCCTCAGGAGAAACCATCTGAATCTTGTAGCCGAGCTCTTCACCGAGAACCTCGAACGTGGCCTCATCCAGCGATTCGGTAGCCGTAGCCATCTCACCGAGGTTGAAGAGAATCGTCACGAGCGTTCCTGGCTGAACCGTGTAACCGGTCAGCGTCTCGATCTTGTCAGCGAAGTCTGCAATGGATGCACCGCGACGCATGCGGATGATCTCGCCGTTACCGCGGGTGACGTTGATGCCACCGACGACCGGAGCGCTCCGCATTTCAAACTCTTGCCGCTTCGCCCGCCGCGACTTGCGCTGCTTGCTCTTGCCGCCGCCCTTACCGAAGGCACCAGCGGTACCACCGCCTGGTCCACGACCACGACCGCCACCGCCACCTGGACGGCCAGCGAAACCGCCGCCTGGACGAGCACCGGGTCCACCGGCACCGGGTCCACCAGCACCACCGGGGCGACCGGGGCCGCCGGGACGCTGCTGGAACGGAGCGCCGCCGGGACGACCACCCTGGCCACCACGAGCGCCGCCAGGTCGGGGCGAACCCGGACGAGGTGCACCCGGACGCGGAGCGCCGGGGCGAGGCGCCTGCGGACGCGGAATGTTGCCTGGAGTCGGGCGCTTGCCCATCCCCTGCGCCGAAGCGAAGGGGTTGTTACCTGGACGCGGACCAGCGGGACGCTGGCCCATGCCCTGTGCAGACGAGAAAGGGTTGTTTCCGGGGCGCGGGGCACCGGGGGTCGGAGCTCCGCCCTCAGCGGGCGCCTCCGGAGTCGCAGCGGCAGGAGCTTCAGCCGCAGGAGCCTCTGCCGCAGGGGCAGGAGTCGGCTCAGCTGGAGCGGGTGCCGCCGGAGCGGGTGCTGCCGGAATCTCCGGAGCAGGCTTGGGGCCAGGCTTCGGACCGGGGGTCGGAGACGACTTTGCACCAGGCTTGGGACCAGCCGCAGCGTCGGGCTTCGCACCGGCGGCGCTTGGCTTCGCAGCGGGCTTGGCGCCCGGCTTTGCGGCAGAACCTGCCGCGGGCTTTGCAGCAGGCGCTGCGCCCTTGAGCGAGTCATCGGCCTCGATCGCCGCGCGCAGCTTGCGCGCTACCGGCGGTTCGATTGTCGAAGACGGACTCTTTACGAACTCTCCGAGTTCTTTGAGCTTTGCAAGAGCGACCTTGCTGTCGACGCCAAGTTCGGCGGCGATCTCATGTACGCGTGGTTTACCAGCCACAATTCTCCTGTCTGGGTCGGTCTGCCCAAACAGGACAGACCACTAGTCGCGGACGGGTCTCATTTCGAGCCGTTCACTTTGTTTCCATAGCCGTTCAGCCTTTGTTTCTGGGTGGGTAGTGATCGATAATCTGCGTATCCATAGGAGCGGATATACGCAGTGCACGTCCGAAAGCACGACGCCGCAGTGCGGCATCTATGCATTTACTTGTCGGATGCACCCACGCGCCACGTCCCGGCAGGACAGCATTTTCGTCAATAACGAGAACGTTGTCTTGGCACACCACTCTGAGCAGAGCGGAGCGGGAAGCACGCGTGCGACATCCAACGCACGTTCGTACGGGTTCCATCTTACACCTGGGTTTCGTCCCGCCTCGCCCGAAAGCCGGGCGTGGCGGGAGTCGGGAGCCGGTTAGTCGAGGACGCTGTCTGGCTGAATGTCGATCTTTGCGCCGGTGAGTTTGGCAGCAAGGCGAGCGTTCTGCCCCTCCTTGCCGATCGCCAGCGACAGCTGGTAATCGGGGACCAAAGCACGGACGGCCTTCGTATTGGCGTCGAGCACGAAAGAGCTCGTCACCTTCGCGGGCGAGAGCGCGTGAGCAACGAAATTCGGCAGGTCGGTGTCATAGTCGACGATGTCGATCTTTTCACCGGCCAGCTCCTCGGTGACAGCGCGCACGCGGCGTCCAAGTTCGCCAATGCACGCACCCTTGGCGTTGATTGCCGGATCGTTCGCCTTGACGGCGATCTTCGTGCGGTGACCTGCCTCGCGAGCGAGTGCCACGATCTCGACGAGTCCGGCCGCAATTTCCGGCACCTCAAGCGCGAAGAGCTTGCGGACGAGTCCCGGGTGGGTGCGAGAGACGGTGATCTGCGGTCCCTTTAGGCCCTTAGCGACGCTCGTGACATACACACGGAGACGCGCACCGTGCTTGTATTCCTCTCCTGGAACCTGTTCTTCCGGAGGGAGGATAGCTTCGACAGCACCCAAGTCGACGTGGATCATGCGGGGATTCGGTCCCTGCTGGATCATGCCGGCAACGATGTCGCCTTCTTTGTCTTTGAAGTCGCCGAGTACGACGTCATCGGCAATGTCGCGCAGACGCTGGCTGATGACCTGCTTGGCGGCGAAAGCCGCGATCCGACCGAAGTCATCGGGCGTCGCTTCTTCCTCGCCGATGATCGCGCCCTCTTCGTCCCTGACGACCTGGAGCACGGCGACATGACCGGACTTGCGGTCGAGATGCACGCGAACGCCCTCCGGGGTATCACCATCCGGGGAAACATGCTTGGAGTACGCGGTCAGGATTGCTTGTTCGATGATCGCGACGAGTTCATCGAAGGGAATCGCCTTCTCTTTCTCGATCCCTCGCAGCAGACTCAGTTCGATATCCATGACGGCCTCTCTATTCAGCTCTCGTCGCGCCCGATTGCACGCGCGACATCCGTACCACGATACCCTGTGCCAACCGGGCCCTGCCACGACGGCGGCGCTTCGTGCACAAACAACTCTTTCGAGGAGGAACGCGTGAGCAATTTCGACACGATTGTCATTGGCGCAGGCATGTCTGGGCTCACCAGTGCCCGGATGCTCTCTGATGCCGGACAGCGTGTGGTCGTTCTTGAGGGACGTGATCGCGTGGGCGGTCGCATGCACACAGACCGAAGTGCCGGCTTCCCCGTCGACCTCGGTGCATCTTGGGTGCACGGCATCAGCGGATCAGCGCTCTGGGATTTGGTGCAGGCACTGGATATCCCTACCAGCGAGTACACCGTTGGCAGCTTCCAGGTGGGCGGCCGGCCGATCGAGAACTTCGACGGCGAGGGACGCCCCATGACGCTGGCGGCGACACAGCAATGGATCAGCGATGTCGAAGAGGCCGACCGTCTGCTGCAGGAAGAGATTGCTCACTCGCACCCCGGCGACACCTACCTCGACGTCACGGAGCGGGCTCTGGATCGCTCAGGAATGACCCCGGAGCGCATTGACGATATCCGCGAATTTTTCCGGCACCGGGTCGAAGAGCAGTGCGGAGCCTGGATCGGCGACCTTGATGCCCACGGTCTAGACGAAGACGCGATCGATGGAGACGAGGTGATCTTCCTTCGCGGGTACGACGAGATCCCCCGGCGCATCGGCGCTGGTCTCGACATTCGGCTCAACACGGCGGTGACCCGAGTGAACCGCGGGTCCGAAGGTGTCGTCGTCCATGCAGGAGGGGAAACGTACGCAGCCGACCGCGTTGTTGTCACGGTGCCACTGGGTGTTCTTCAGTCTGGTGCGATCGAGTTCTCCCCCGCCTTGCCTGACGCTGTCGCCGGGCCTATCTCCCGGCTCGGTATGGGCGTCTTCAACAAAATCTTCGTGCAGTTTTCCGAACGTTTCTGGAGTGAAGACAGCTACGTGCTGCGGGCTCTGGGCGAGGCAGGAGAACACTGGCACTCCTGGTACGACGTGTCTGTGGTGAGCGGTGTCCCCACACTGTTGACGTTTGCCGCTGGCCCGTTTGGTCGCCAGATGCAGAGCCTCTCTGATGAAGAGGTCGTTGATAACGCACTTGGGGCTCTGCGCCTCCTGTATGGCGATGCTGTGGGCACCCCACGCGCACACTGGGTCACACGGTGGGGAGCAGATGAGTTCTCGAACGGCTCATATTCCCATCTCGCAGTCGGGTCGACGCATCACGACCACGACGCCCTCGCTGGCCCTGTGAATGACGTTCTGCACTTCGCAGGCGAGGCCACATGGGGCGACGAGCCTGCGACGGTGGGTGCTGCACTCTATTCCGGGCACCGTGCGGCCGAGCGCATTCTCGGAACACCCGTCGACCTTGGCGAGTTTGCAGCGGGTATTACGGCACGGGAGCTGAAGGAAGGGCGTTGATCGCCCCAATCAGCCGGAACAGATTTCCTACCTGGTGCTGATCGAGGTCAAGCATCAGGCGAGGCAGATCCACAAGATCATCGTCTGCGACCTCTGGCTGGAGCGCCGCCGTACGCTCGATCTTTCCTGATGCCAACATCGTCGCGAATCTCTCGTTGAGTTCTGCGATCTCGTCGTCCGTTGGGGTCGCGCGAAGCCGCAATACCAAGGTGTCCCCCACCCAACGCAACGAATCGTAGTTGCGCCAGAAGCCGGTGATTTGCGCGCGAGCGGTCTCGACAGAATCCGTGATAACTACCCTGTCAAAATCACCGACGGAGATCACGCCGGTCGGGGCAAGGTGATCGTCGATGAAGCTCCGAAGCCCCTGCCAGAATGTGCCACCCGGCTGATCGAGAAGGACGATGGGGGTCGGCTCGGCTTTCCCCGTCTGTTGCAACGTAAGCAGCTCGAACATCTCATCGAGAGTCCCAAAACCACCTGGCAGGCAAATAAAACCAAGCGACTCTTTGATCAGCATGAGCTTGCGAGTGAAGAAGTACTTCATCGCCACGACATGGTCCTGCTCCGAGACGAGCCCATTGGCTTTTTCTTCAAACGGAAGCCTGATCGAAACCCCCAGCGAGAGCGCAGGGCCTGCGCCCTCAGAAGCCGCCTGCATGATGCCTGGCCCCGCACCTGTGACCACCATCCACCCGTCATCGGCCAGCGCTGCCGCAACATCGCGCGCGGTGAGATAGAGCGGATCATCGTGCTTGGTGCGAGCCGATCCGAAGACGGTTACCTTCGGTACGCCGCTGAAAGGGGCAAACAGCTGAAAGGCCTCCCGCATCTCTGCCAGCGCCGCTGACGCGATCTTCAGGTTTAAGCGGTCGGCACCGTCTTCTCCCAGGCCAATGGCGGTGCGCAGCATCCGCAGCACCAGCCGCCGATCAGCGCGCACACCCGAGGCATCCAGAGCGGCATTGATCTCAGAATTGAGAGCTTCAGGCAGTGGTTCGTCGATCATGACACCAGCGTGACATGTCGAAAGGCGAGTGGGGTCTGAAACGCCGTCGGATGTAGTGACGGAGCACCATATTGTCAACGGCCCTGCGCTTGTCCGCCGCGACCTGCACGGTGGACTCATGACAGAAATCACAGGATCTGAAGCACTCGCCCGCATCGCTCACCTCGTGGAGGACATCGACATTGCGATGCTGACAACGATCGACGAAGACCGAAACCTCGTGAGCCGGCCCATGTCTACGCGTCAGGTAGACGAAGCGGGAAACATCTGGTTTTTCACGGCAGACGACACGGCGAAGGTCGAAGAGGCGCAACGGCACCGCGACGTTGGCCTCGCCTACTGCGATGCCAACGGGATGCGGTACGTCTCTGTCGCCGGCACAGCAGAGATCGTGCACGACAGGACGAAGATGGAAGAGCTGTACTCGGCATCTTTGGAAATCTGGTTCGCCGATGGCCTCGACACTCCGGGCATCGCGCTTTTGAAGGTCACACCAAAAGTGACGGAGTTCTGGGAGCCAGCGAAGGGAAAGCTCGCCCTGGCAGCCGGCGCACTCAAGTCACTCGTGACGCGCGACGTGCCAGATGACGACACGATGAACCACGGCTACGTCACGAGCTAACGCAGCCGTGGGGCTGGTCAACCAGCCGCGGTGAGTCGTCCTAGGACCTCGTCGACCGCGACGGCGTCGCGCTCTCCGGTCGCGCGATCCCACAGCTCTACCTGTCCGTCGGCGGCCCCACGCCCGACGATCACGATCTTCGGCACGCCGACGAGCTCTGCGTCGCCGAACTTCACGCCGGGCGAGACCTTGGGACGATCGTCGTACAACACGTCCATGCCCGCGGTCTCCAACTGGGCGGCGAGAGCTTCTGCCACTTCGAACGCGACCTGATCGCGCCCAGCGGCCACGACCTGCACATCGAATGGCGAGACCGACGCTGGCCAGATCAGGCCCTTCTCGTCGTTGTTGAGCTCAGCAATGATGGCGAGGATGCGCGTCACGCCGATGCCGTAAGAGCCCATCGTGACCGTGACGAGTTTGCCGTTCTCGTTGAGCACCTTCAGCCCCAACGACTCGGCGTACTTGCGCCCTAGCTGGAAGACGTGACCGATCTCCATACCGCGCGCGATCTCGACGGGTCCTGAGCCATCCGGCGCCGGGTCCCCTGCACGGACGTTCGCGATCTCGACGATGCCATCGGCAGCGAAATCGCGTCCAGCGACCACGGAGTGCGCGTGCTTCTGGTCAATGTTTGCGCCGGTGATCCAGCTGGTGCCCTCGCTGACACGCGGGTCCACAAGGTACCGGATACCCGTGGCTGATTCTTCGCCCAGCACTGCTCCGGCCGCGGACCACGGCCCGATGTATCCCTTGACGAGGAGCGGATTGCGCTCGAAATCTTCCGCGGTCGCCGTCTCGACCTCGGCGGGGGCGAAGGCGACTTCGGCCCGCTTGGCATCGACTTCACGGTCGCCAGGAATACCGACAACAACGAGCTCGCGCGTTCCATCGAGGTGTGTGAGAGCGAGAACAACATTCTTGAGGGTGTCTGCGGCGGTGTAGTCCCCCTCAAGCACGCTGTTGCTGTGGGCCACCAGCGTCTCGATGGTCGGAGTATTCGGTGAGTCAAAGACGACCGGTGCGGCGTCTGCGTCAAAGGCAACGGCGTCTGGCACCGCAGTTGTGAAGGCCTCGACATTGGCCGCGTAGCCACCGGCGCTGCGCACGAACGAGTCTTCGCCCACTGGTGTCGGGTGCAGGAACTCTTCGCTGCGTGAACCGCCCATGGCACCCGCATCCGCCTGGACGATGACGTACTCCAGTCCAAGACGCTGGAAGATGCGCTCGTACGCGTCGCGCTGAGCCTGATAGCTGACGTCCAGCCCCTCATCGGAGGAGTCGAAGGAGTACGCGTCCTTCATGGTGAATTCGCGCCCACGGAGCAGTCCGGCGCGCGGCCGAGCCTCGTCGCGGTACTTGTCCTGGATCTGGTAAAGCGTGAGCGGGAGGTCTTTGTACGACGAGTAAAGGTCTTTCACCAGCAGCGTGAAAGCTTCTTCGTGCGTCGGAGCGAGGAGGTAGTCGCCACCCTTTCGGTCTTGGAGACGGAAGAGTAGATCGCCGTATTCATCCCACCGACCAGTAGCCTCGTACGCCTCTCGCGGCATCAACGCAGGAAAATGTACTTCCTGCGCTCCCGCAGCCGCCATTTCTTCGCGGACGACAGTCTCGATCTTCGCCTTCACGCGGAGCCCCAGGGGCAGCCAGGCGAAGATGCCTGCTGCCTGCGGGCGAATGTACCCGGCACGAATCAACAGCCGATGGCTGGCGACCTCTGCACCTGCAGGGTCTTCACGGAGTGTGCGGAGGAAGAAGTTCGAAAGACGAGTGACCACGAGTCAAGTCTACTGAGCCGAGGTCACTCATCTTTGCGGCCTCAGTTCAGTGCAGGAAGGTTTGCGGGAACGACACCGCCCGCATAGAGGTCGGATGCCAGTTCTTGCAGCGCCGTCAGTGCGGCTCGCTGCGGAAGCGGACCGTAGGAGATTCGCGCGACGCCGAGCTTTTCGTATTCAGATGCTGCAAGCGCACCGGGAATACCGATGACGCTGACTTTGCGTTCGCCAATGCCCTCGACGAGCTGACGGGTGACGTTCATGTCGAGAATTCCCGGGACGAACACGGAGGTGGCACCCGCATCGAGGAATGCTCGCCCTCGCTGAATAGCGTCGGCGATGTTTTCTTGCACAGACCGGCCTCCAGATCGAACAAAAGCGTCCGTCCTGGCGTTCAAAGCAAAAGGCACACCCTCGGCCTCCGCCGCCTTAACAATCGCCGAAACTGTCGCGACGGATTCGTCGAATGGCTTCAAGCGATCTTCGACGTTCGCCCCGACGACACCGGCGCCGATGGCGAGGCGGGTGGTCTCTCCCGCGTCGCCGTACCCGTCGTCGAGGTCAGCAGATACCGGTACCTGCACGGCGGAAGCGATGCGACCGATCATGTCGATCATGATGTCGCGAGGAGTCGATCCGTCTTCGTAACCGAAGGAGGCCGCGATGCCGTGTCCTGCGGTGGCGAGTGCCTTCGTTTCCGGAAGAGCGGCGACTGCGCGCGCGGAAACGACATCCCACACGTTGACAACGCGGAGAATTTCCGGTGCGTCATAGAGATTGACAAGGGTCTGGGCCTTGGCTGCAGTGGTCATATCTCCACGCTAACGCCAGATGTCTCGTTATGGGCCTGGTTGATCGACTTGTCGATCGCCTTAGTGTGGAGCCATGCCCCAGCGCCGATCGTACGTCGCCCCTTCCGCTGCTCAGACCGAACTCGCGGCAGCGCTGGTCGCGCTGCGTGAAGCAGCAGGCACACCACTCGAGTTTCCGCCTGCGGTGCTCGCGGAGGCAGAGGCAACAGCGACGAGTGTGCCGGAACTCGACCTCAGACACATTCCTTTTGCCACGCTGGATCCTGAAGGCTCTCGCGATCTCGACCAGGCCTTTCACCTGGAACGCGCAGGATCCGGCTACACAGTGCGGTACGCGATCGCCGATGTGCCCGGGTTTGTTTCACCAGCCGGTGCGGTCGACGTCGAGGCTCGCCGCCGAGGACAAACGCTCTATGCCGCTGATGGTTCGATCCCTCTGCATCCGCGTGTGCTGAGCGAGGACCGCGCTTCCCTGCTTGCGGGTGCGGACCGGCCAGCGTTGGTGTGGACTTTTTCGCTCGATTCTGCGGGAGTGGTGACGAGCTTTGAGCTGAGGCGCGCACTGATTCGCTCTCGTGCGCAACTGGAGTATGTGACGACACAGCAGGCGGTAGACCGCGGTGAAGATGGACCGGCAGCACTACTCCCCGAGATCGGTGCTTTGCGTATCGAGCAGGAGCGTCTTCGTGGCGGGGCAAGCCTCAATCTTCCTGATGAGGTGGTCGTGCGCGAGGAAAGCGGCGACTATGCGATCGAGCGACGGAGCCCTCTTCCGATCGAGGAGTGGAATGCACAGCTCTCTTTGATGACAGGCATGGCCGCCGCATCTCTGATGCTTGATGCAAAGGTCGGAATCCTCCGGACGATGCCAGAGCCAGACGCCGCTGCCTTCGCAACCTTTCGCCACCAAACCGAAGCCCTCGGGCGGCCATGGACGACAGGCACGTACGGCGAATTCTTGCGCGGGCTTGATCGCACAGACGCGCTGACGCTTCCTGTGCTTGAAGCTGCGGCTTCACTGTTCCGGGGCGCGGGGTATCTCGTGTTCGATGGGCAGGCCCCCACCGACGCAGTGCAGGCAGCGATCGGCGCTCCGTACGCGCATGCGACTGCTCCTCTTCGGCGTCTTGTCGATCGCTGGACACTTGCTATCTGTCTCGCGGTCTCGCAGGGGGAACCTGTTCCGGAGTGGGCGCGCAGCTCACTCGCAGAACTGCCCGCGCTGATGCAGGAGTCTGGTCAACGGGCATCCCGGTTAAACTCGGCGACAATTAACTGCGTTGAAGCAGCACTGCTCACGCCACTTGTCGACACGGTAATAGCAGCCACAGTGATTGAGGTTCGCGGTGAGCGAGCCTCCGTGCAAATCGCAGCCCCAGCGGTAACCGCCACCGCGCCACTCTCTGCTGGCGCGAAGCCGGGGGACGTGGTGCGTCTGCGAATCGTTCGCACAGACATCGGTAAAGGTGAGGTCGAATTCGCGCTCTCTTGACGTGCTGCCCCGAAGGCTTGTAATCAGAGGGGCGTTGCGGTTGTCGTCATCACGAGGAGCTGTGGATCGCTCAGGTCGAGCGAGACAGTGATCGATGCGAACTCTGCGAGCGAATCCACATGGGTGCCTCCGCACAGAATCACCGCTTCTCGTTCCGGCAGATCGCAGTGCCAGCGGCGACGGTCCGAAATAGCGGGGCCATCCGTCTCGATGCGGCTTGCAGAAGCCGCGGAAACCCACTGTGCCAGCCTCTCGTTCATCTGCTGCTCGCGCACGGCACGCGTCGCGGCGAACGTTTCGGTGTCGAACCCTGCTTTGCGCAGGCTCTTTCCTAACCGGTACTCGTCAACCGCCCCGTCTTCATGAATTCGGCTGGATTGGTTGGCACGTGCCTCAAAGTTGGGGTTTCCCAGCGCGTCCTCCCCCGCGTCTTTGCGCCACAGATCCGCCAGCGCGGCATCCAGCGCGAGCGATGCGAGGTGACACGCTGTGTGGCCGCGGCTGAGTCCGTGGCGGCGCTCCTGGTCGACCGAGAGGCGCACCGATGCACCTTCGACCAGCCAGTCCGGAGCTTCACCGTCAAGCTCGTGGCCGACGAGCCACGTCCACCGATCGGCGCCGCGCTTGACCGGGATATCACTCCCGACGGCGAACGCGCCGTCGTCAGATGCCGCAGCCATGACTGCTTGAGAAACGCGCACCATCTCACTACCGACAGCAATCGCGCCTCGGTCGCCCGGCTGGTCCGGCCAGGTGTGGTCCACGGGGTGAAACGGCGTCTGGTCAACAACCACTACGGTCGTATCCTGGCCACGCTCGATGCGGGTCACGACGGCTTCGCCGACGAGAGCACCCTGAGCAAAACTGACGATTGTCGGAGTGTACATAGCTCTCTTTGAGTCAGTGCGAGGGAGGAATGGTGAAGCTGGCGAGCTTGTCGCCATCGACCACGAAAATGCCATCGGACTCGCCGTTGAACACTCGGCTCGACCACGCGAAGTGGATCCGCGTCGTTTCACCTTCGGTCACAGCCGACAGCACGGTCATCTGCGCGCCGGCGCCGATTGCGTCACTTTCTGCCCATGCGCGCACACCAGCAGCACCCTCTTTAATCGTGCCCCAGTCGTTGACAAACCCCGTCGACGTGAACGCACTGACGAAACCTTCCGTATCGGCGGAGTTGATCGCATCGATCATCGTACGAACAGGAAGAGGCAGAGCGAAGTCAGACATATGGAGAACTTTAGACGAGGACTTGAGCAGTACCCAGTGGAGCGTCTGGCCCCATCTCGGCGGCGATCCGGTTGGCCTCTTCGATCAGAGTCGCGACGATGTCTGCCTCTGGCACGGTCTTGATGACCTCGCCCTTGACGAAGATCTGCCCCTTGCCGTTGCCAGATGCCACACCCAGATCAGCTTCTCTGGCCTCGCCGGGACCATTCACGACGCATCCCATCACCGCTACCCGCAAAGGTACGGTCATGTCCTTCAAGCCTTCGGTCACGTCTTCGGCGAGCGTGTAAACGTCGACCTGAGCACGTCCGCAGGATGGGCACGACACAATTTCGAGCTTGCGCTCGCGCAGGTTGAGAGACTGCAAAATCTGGTGGCCGACCTTGACCTCTTCTGCAGGAGGCGCTGAGAGCGACACCCGGATCGTGTCGCCAATGCCCTCGCTGAGCAGGATGCCGAATGCGGTCGCGCTCTTTATCGTGCCCTGAAACGCTGGCCCTGCCTCTGTGACGCCAAGGTGCAACGGCCAGTCGCCACGTTCCGCGAGCTGACGGTAGGCCTTCACCATCACGATCGGGTCGTTGTGCTTGACCGAAATCTTGAAATCGTGAAAGTCGTGTTCTTCGAACAGCGATGCTTCCCACACCGCGCTCTCCACGAGCGCTTCCGCTGTTGCCTTGCCATGCTTTTCAAGGATGCGGCGGTCAAGCGAGCCTGCGTTCACGCCGATGCGCAGTGAGACACCCGCGGCTTTCGCTGCCTCGGCGATCTTCCCGACGTTTCCATCGAACTCGCGGATGTTGCCGGGGTTCACTCGCACGGCACCACACCCCGCATCGATCGCGGTGTAGATGTATCGCGGTTGGAAGTGAATGTCGGCGATCACTGGAATCTGGCTCTTCATCGCGATGATCTTCAGCGCATCCGCGTCGTCCTGATGCGGGACGGCAACACGCACGATCTCACAACCAGAGGCCGTAAGCTCGGCGATCTGCTGCAGAGTTCCGTTGATATCCGTCGTCTTCGTGGTGGTCATCGACTGCACGCTGACGGGAGCGTTGCCACCGACGAGAACTTTGCCGACCTTGATCTGGCGAGTCTTGCGGCGCGGGGAAAGGACTTCGGGGACCTTCGGCATTCCGAGATTCACTGCTGGCACATATCAAGCCTACGCCGCCAGGATGCGTGTGGGGTGAAAGGGCGCACCATGACACGCGCTCAAAAGAGAGAGCGCCAGTGTGGTAGTTTCGGCCCATGCTCGCGAACTTCACCTGGTGGCCCGCCTTCTAGGCGGTGTGTTCGCGTTCCCACGAATTCAGACCGCCTCCGGGGCGGTTTTTTCGTTGCGCCGAGCCGGAGCCCTGCACAGGAGACATCGATGACCCTCTCACGACTCGCTGAGCTCAGCGGCGACCCGACAGCATCATTCGTGCTGATCGCCCGCGATGGCCGAGACACCGTAGAGCTTCTCAGTGGTGAGGTTGTGGATGTCGAGCTCCTCGCAGACATCCCGCTCACCATCGACGGAACGCCGCGCGAGATTTTCTCGATGGTTCCCTATCGCCAGGTCCGTGAGCGCGGTTTCGTCGCCCAAGATGATGGCGCACCGCTGCGGTGCATCGTTGTCGACGAGCATCTTGAGATGCCCACATCCGATGTTCTGGCCAACCTCTCTCGCACACCAGTGGCGCTGCAGAACGAGGGGTTCGATATCCCAGACTCGAAGTACGCAGCGATCGTCGAGAAGGTCATCGCAGAAGAAATCGGCCAGGGCGAGGGCGCAAATTTCGTCATCAGGCGCGACTTCACTGCAGACATTGACACAGACGACCGCGCGGCCGCGCTCACCTGGTTTCGAGCTCTGCTGGCGCACGAGCGCGGCGCTTACTGGACGTTCGCGGTCTTCACCCCCGGGCATATCGCCGTCGGAGCGAGCCCCGAAGCGCACGTCGTGGCGCGCGACGGCATCGTCACGATGAATCCGATCTCCGGAACCTTCCGCCACCCCACTGGCGGTGCCACCAAAGAAACGCTGATTGACTTCCTCGCCTCCACCAAAGAGACAGAAGAGCTGTTCATGGTGGTTGACGAAGAACTCAAGATGATGAGCGCTGTCTGCTCAGATGGCGGACGCATCACCGGTCCACATCTGAAAGAGATGTCTAGACTCACCCACACCGAGTACATGCTCCGTGGGCGCAGCACGCTTGATCCGCGCGACATTTTGCGCGAAACGATGTTCGCCCCCACCGTCACCGGATCACCCATGCAGAACGCATGTGCGGTGATTCGCCGTCACGAGAAGAAGCCTCGCGGCTATTACTCCGGTGTCGCTGCGTTGTTTACCCCCAACGCACACGGTGGGCACGACCTGGATGCACCGATCCTTATTCGTACCGTTTATCTCGAAGACGGCACGCTCCGCGTTCCCGTCGGAGCAACGCTGGTGCGGCACTCAAGTCCGCTGGGCGAAGTGTCAGAGACGCACGGCAAGGCGGCAGGTGTGTTGGGGGCAATCGGTGCCATCGAGCGCGATAGCACTCCAAACGCGCGCGCAGATGCTGATGCACCTGCCGAAGAACGAGCTCTCGCCGATGATCCAGACGTCGCCGAACTCTTGGCATCACGGAACTCCCGGCTTGCTGATTTCTGGCTCAACCCCCAGGGCGAAGACTTCACTGGTCCTTTCGCAGGGCGCAGCGCGGTGGTCGTTGACGCGGAAGACAGGTTCACCACCATGTTGGCGCACCAGCTGCGTCACCTCGGGCTCGAGGTGACAATCGCGCCAT
This sequence comes from Microbacterium sp. NPDC076768, assembly GCF_040687205.1. NCBI lineage: Bacteria > Bacillati > Actinomycetota > Actinomycetes > Micrococcales > Microbacteriaceae > Microbacterium > Microbacterium sp. NPDC076768. The sequence continues at coordinate 499,314 of NZ_JBFBMU010000002.1, read as the reverse complement.
GGAGCGAGGTGACTGACGACGATCTCGACTCTGCCGACATCGTTGTTGCGGGACCTGGTCCCGGCGACCCACGCGATGCATCAGATAAGCGCATTGCACGGATGCGCAAGATTGTCGCTCGACGCCTCGACGCCGAAGCTCCCCTGCTGGCGGTGTGCCTGAGTCATCAGATTCTTTCGGATCGTCTCGGCATCCCGTTGATGCCCCTTGACGCGCCTCACCAGGGTCTTCAGAAGTTGGTGCCGATCTTTGGAGAGGAAGCCTCAATCGGCTTCTACAACACCTTCACAGCGCGGGTCACCTCTGGGACTACTCAGCAGGGCGCTGCCGAGGTCTCGGCAGATAGCGAAACGGGCGATGTTTATGCCCTGCGCGGGGCGCACTTCGCCTCGGTGCAAGGTCATCTTGAGTCGATTTTGTCGCGCGATGGGATCCACACGCTTGAGCGCTTGGTCGGACACGCCTTCGCCTGAACTCACAGACGCGGCCACAGCGGGCCGATCAGACGGAGGTACCACCACGGGCGCGCAGCAGCCGCTGCTCCGCATCGTTCTGGGTCCGTTTTCGCGCTTCGTTGAGCGCCTCGACTGCCTCGTCGTCGCAGCCAAGGCGCGCCAAAAGGTTCCCGCGCACCGCGTGCCAGAGATGAAAACGCTCCAGATCGCCTCGCAACCCCTCGACCTCGACGAGAGCCCTCGATGCATGGCCGGTCTCAGCAAGTGCGACAGCGCGATTCAGCATGACAACCGGCGACTGGTCGTAGACCAGCAACATGTCGTACAGGGTGACGATCTGATCCCAGTCCGTGCTGGCGAAATCGGGCGCATCGGCATGACAGGCGGCGATAGCGGCGTGCAGTTGCCATCGTCCTGGCCTGTTCTGCGCAGCCGCGGCGCGGAGCGCGGCATGCGCCTGCGTTTGCAACCCGACATCCCAGCGGGACCGGTCCTGGTCGGCTAACAGCACGATGTCGCCCCCGACTGACCGCGCACCCTCCCGACTCCGATGAAACTTGACAAGCGCGACGAGCCCCAGAGCCTCCGGCTCACCGGGAAGCGCGTGCGCGACCACATCGGCAAGCCAGACCGCGTCGTCGGCGAGGTCGCGATCAGCGCCCGCATCTCCTCCAGCGACGAGGTGAGCTTCGTTGTACATCACCGATATCACTGTCAGCACAAGATCAAGACGCGAGGCTCGCTCTTCCCCGACAGGCACTCTCAGCGGGATTCCGGCCGCCCCGATCTTGCGCTTCGCGCGGACAATCCGCTGGCCGGTTGCCGTGGGGGTGCTCAGCGTCGCCCTGGCGATCTGCTCCGTCGTAAGACCACACACGGCGCGCAACGTGAGCGCGAGCTGCGCTGTCTCCGTGAGCGCGGGGTGGCAACAGCCAAACAGGAGCGGTAACCGCTCATCGACCTCTTTCGCCGATCGGCGACTCGTATCAGCCAGAATCTCAAGCTTTTGTCGGTATCGCTTGTCACGTCTGAGTCGATCCAGCGCATTGCGACGCGCAGCCGTCGTCAACCAGCCGCCAGGATTCGGCGGGATTCCGGCCTCGCGCCAGTGCACGAGTGCCTCGATGACGGCCTCGGCTACGGCTTCTTCGGCGAGGTCGAAGTTGCCGAGTGATGCGGTGAGCGAGGCCACGATGTGCCCGGTCTCGGCGCGCACTACCCGTTCGAGGGCGCGATCGGATGCCGCGTCGGGCGGCGACACGGCATCCGTCTCGTTCACTGCTCAAACTGGCTGTAGTCCGTCACAATCGGGCGCACCTCGACGGATGTTCCCTCGAGTTCTAGCATCGGCCAGCTTTTGGCAAGCGCGATGGCGGCATCGAGGTCAGGAACATCGATGAGGCAGAACCCGCCGACTGCCTCCCGCGCCTCGGTGAAGGGACCATCGACGACCACAGCGCCGGCAGCGCCACGGCGCACAGTTGTCGCCGTCTCGACGGGCTGCAACTCGGCACCGCTGTCTTCGATCCACTGGTCATTGTCTTGAAACCACTGAAACACGCGTCCGTACACATCTTGCGCGACCTCAGGGTCGACCGCGGCGTCGTGTGCGGGCGTGGAGGTGAACATAATGACGTACTTCATGGGGTTCGTCCTTTCGTCTTGAGAACCGTTTCACCCTTACAGCGAACGGACAAGAACGATTTCGACATCAACCCAGAATATTTATGGGGTTGAACAGGTCGGCAACCAGCAACAACGCCCCCATCCCGATGAGGAGTACGGCAACAACCACGGTGAGCGGCACCAGTTTCGTGGCATCGACAGGCGCGGGAGGAGGCCGGCGGAAGAGCTTCGCCCACACACGTTTGATGCCATCCCACAGGGCGACCACGATGTGACCCCCATCGAGCGGTAGCAGTGGGATCAGGTTGAACACGAAGAGGGCGATGTTCAGCGAGCCGAGTAGGCCAAGCAGGACAGCGAACCGATTGAGAACTGGCGCATCTGTTGCGGCGACTTCGCCAGCGATGCGTCCGACTCCGACCACGCTCAACGGGCCATTCGGATCGCGTTCACCGCCAGTCACCAGAGAAACTCCGACATCCCACAACCGCACAGGCAATGTGGCGATCAGCGAACCGACCCGTGCTGTCGTCTCGGCAGCCATCTCAGGCCCCGCGGTCAATGGCTGTTGCACGTACCCCATCTGAGCGCCCATGCCCACATAGCCCACTTCTTTGACAACGGGTTCACCGGAATCATCGAGGATCGGGCGACCACTCGCATCGGTGATTGTGCGCTCCGCCGCAATGGGAGTGATTCGTAGGTCTTGCTCCACACCGTCGCGAAGAACCACCGCATCGAGGGTCTCCCCTGGGGAGGCCTGCACAATGGCTGTGGCCTCCGCAAAATTCGAAACCGCTGTGCCATCGATAGAGACGATCACGTCACCAGGCTCGAGACCAGCCTCAGCCGCAGGCGATGCCGGGTAGTCAGCCGAGCACTCGGTGGCCGTCGATCCCGCAGGAACCACACATTCGCTCACCGAGGCGATCGTGGTGGTTCCCTGCTGCACTCCGATGCCGGAGACCAGCACAGTGAAGATCACGACAGCGAGGACGAGGTTCATCACCGGCCCACCGAGCATCACGATGACGCGCTTCCACACCGGCAAGCGGTAGAAGACGCGATCTTCTGCGCCCTCGGCAATGGTTTCGTCGTTGGCGGAGCGCGCGTCTTGAATCAACGAACGGAAGACACCAGAGGCGGGACCTGTGTTCTTCGATGCCGGATACATGCCCGACATCGAGATGAAGCCGCCGACCGGGAGCATTTTGAAGCCGTACTCAGTTTCACCGATTCGTTTTGACCACAACCGCGGTCCGAAGCCGATCATGTACTGCCCTACGCGCACGCCAAACAGCTTCGCAGGGACGAGATGGCCGACCTCATGCAGGCCAATCGAAAGCCCGAGGCCGATCAGCATGAACAGGATGCCGCCCAGATAGAGCAGTATTTCCACGGTTCAACGGTAGTGCCCCGGAGCTTGGAATCTGCCTTGCACTTTCGGCGCAGCTAGGCTGTGGGGGTGAATGCTCGGCAGCTGCGACTGGTACGCGCTGCTCTCGTATCTTCTGTGGCCACGCTCATCGCCGCAATTTCTCACACTTTCGGTGGCGGATCTGCCCCGCACCCCCTGCTGATTGTCGCCATCGCGACTCTGCTGATGCCGCTGTGCGCACTGTTGATCGGCGTGCGGCAATCGCGCGCACGGGTCGCGTCTGGCGTCGTGCTCTCGCAGGTCGTTTTTCACGTTCTTTTTCAGGTGCTTGGTTCTCCCACAGCGGCAGACGTGCTCGGCGAAGGCAGCGGCGTAGCGAACGGTGTTCACACCCACCAGATCGACCTCGCCAGTTTGGGGTCAGGATCTGCCGCAGCAACGCCGAGCGCGATGATGCTGTTTGCTCACTTCGTCGCCGCGATACTCACCACCGTGCTGGTGTGGCACGGTGAGGCGATCATGCGCGCCGTGGCGCGTTGGGTTGACGCGCACATCCGCCGCGCCTCCCCCGCGACGCCGGCCGCACACCGCAAACCACCCCGGCTGCGCTCTGCTGTCTTCGTCGCGCTCGACGCGGCTTCCTCGCGCACGGAGCCACAGCGCGGACCCCCTCGTCTCTCCAGCGGCATCTCTGCCGCATAGGTATCCGTCGCCACTTCGGCGGCACCCTCTTTCGCGGAGATCGCGTGACATTCACGCGCCCGCACTTTTTGAGTACCAGGAGATTGCTTGTGTCCCGCAACACCCGCACCCGCCGCACTATTCTCGCCACTGCCGGAGTCCTCGGCGGCGCCGCACTCGCGCTCGCCCTTCCTTCGATGGCAAGCGCTCACGTCGGTGTCAGTCCAGACGAACTCGCCGCCGGAGACTACGGTGTGCTGACGTTCTCGTTCTCTCACGGTTGTGACGAGTCACCAACGACTGCTTTGCAGATCACGATGCCCGAAGGACTCACCTCTGTTGCCCCGACCGTCGACAGCGACTGGAACATCGATGTCGAGCGTGGCGACGATGGTCTGGTCAGCGCCGTGACGTACACCGCTGTCACCCCCGTCCCCAACGGCCTCCGCGGCGCGGTGAGCATGTCGGTCGGTCTTGATGAGAGCGCCACCGATTCGCTCGCATTCCCGGTCGTACAGGAATGCGTGGACGGGACAACGGAATGGACACAGCTCGCAGAAGAAGGCGAAGACCCGCACGAGCTTGAGTCCCCTGCTCCTGTCTTGTCAATCGGGGCAGCCGCGACAGATGGTCATGCAGACCACGGCACCACCGACGCTTCGCCGGAGTCTGACCCGTTGGCTGTTGCCCTCGGTGCTGGCGGACTGGTCGCAGGAGTCGCCGCTCTGATCGTGGCGGTTCTGGCATACCGGCGCAAAGCCTGACAGTGAGGCACGACTCCTCGCGCGACCACGCGCGAGGAGTCGTGCCGCAGCGTGGGTTCGCGCCGTCGTCATGAGATCATGGATGCGACATGTCGATTGAACAACAACCGAGCCTGCCTCCCGTGCTCCGCCCCGCGAACCCGCCCCGGCGTGAGCTGTCCGAACTTGCCGACCGCTTCGCCCGCTCAGTGCGCGGTGATGTCGAGGGAGTCACCCTCTCCGGCATCACGCTTGCTACCGCGGACCTGCGCCCAGGTGAAGCCTTCGTCGCCATACGAGGGGTGAACAGGCACGGCGCCGATTTCGCCGCTACCGCCGCGGAGAAGGGTGCTGTGGCGGTGATCACCGATGAGGCGGGTGCAGAGATCGCCACACCGGCTGGTCTTCCTGTCATCATCGTCGATAATCCTCGTGCCGTGCTCGGAGACCTGAGCGCCTGGGTCTATGGCACCGGCGCCGGTGATCCGCTTCCCCTTCTCTTTGCAACGACTGGCACCAATGGCAAGACGAGCGTTTCTCACCTGCTGGAGGGAATCCTTGACCAGCTCGACGTCGTCACTGGTCTCTCATCGACTGCCGAACGCCACATCGCTGGCGAGGTTATCGTCTCCCGTCTCACTACCCCCGAAGCCTCGGAGATGCACGCGCTCCTCGCGCTGATGCGCGAACGTGCTGTCGAAGCTGTTGCGGTAGAGGTAAGCGCGCAGGCGCTGTCTCGTCACCGCGTCGACGGCATTCAGTTCGATGTTGCAGGCTTCACCAACTTGAGCCACGACCACCTCGACGACTACGTCGACATGGAGGAGTACTTCGAGGCGAAGCTTCCGCTCTTCCGCCCAGATCGAGCGAAGAGGGGCGTCATCTGCCTCGACTCTGCCTCGGGGGCAATCGTGGTCGAGCGCTCTGAAATCCCTGTGGTCACAGTGGGCACACCCTCCATCGCGGCTGACCCCGAGACGGCAGCCGCCGCTGACTGGGTGGTCGTCATCGATGATGAGCGCGCCTCTGGCACGACGTTTACGATGACGGGACCCGCCGGTTCGTTGACGACGACCGTGCCAGTGATCGGTCCGCATATGGCCGCGAATGCCGCTCTGGCGATCGTGATGCTGCTCGAAGGCGGCTACACCTGGGAACGCATCGTCGACGCCGTTGCTCGCGACGAAGGAATCCGTGCCTACCTGCCCGGCCGCACGCAGCTTGTCTCCGGTGAAGACGGCCCGGCAGTCTTCGTCGACTTCGGACACTCACCGGATGCGTTCGAGAAGACACTCGCCGCTGTCCGCCGCGTGACGCCGGGCAAAGTGCTGATGCTGTTCGGTGCCGATGGCGACCGCGATGCCAGCAAGCGCTTCGACATGGCAAGAACCGCCGTGAACGGCAGCGACATTCTGGTGGTCACCGACCACCACCCTCGGTTCGAAGACCCCGCATCCATCCGCGCAACGCTTATCGAAAGCGCGCGCATCGCTCGGCCAGATGCTGAAATCCATGAGTCCTCCCCTCCGGAGAACGCCATCATCACCGCGGTAGGACTCGTGGGCGAAGGCGATGCCATTCTCTGGGCCGGCCCCGGCCACCAGGACTATCGCGATATCCGTGGCATGCGCACCCCCTACTCTGCCAGGGAACTCGCCCGCAGGGCTCTTCGTGCTGCCGGATGGTCTGTTCCGGATTCCCGGTGGCCAGTGCCGTACCCCGACGAGAGCATTTAGGCCTTCATCAGCCCTTCGCGATCATGCGATCTGCTGTGGCGCGCGCCCACGTCTCAACTTCGGAGAGAGATTCGACGGTGAGTTCGTCCGGTGCGTCATGCGCGTCGACCACGCGTGCGATGGTGTCGACGATCCCGAGGAACGGAAGCCGTCCCTCGTGGAACGCATGGACCGCCTGCTCGTTGGCTGCGTTGTAGACGGCGGGGAATGTGCCACCGGCACGCCCCACCGTTTTAGCGAGCGTGACGGCGGGAAAGGCTTCGTCATCGAGAGGCTCGAACGTCCAGGAGGTCGCGGTTGACCAGTCAAGCGGGCGCCCCACTCCTCCCACGCGATGCGGCCAGTCGAGGCCCAGTGAGATCGGCAGACGCATGTCTGGAGGCGACGCCTGCGCGATAGTCGACCCATCCAGAAACTCGACCATCGAGTGCACGATCGATTGCGGGTGCACCACCACCTGGATGTCGTCGTACGGCACATCGAAGAGCAGATGCGCCTCGATCACTTCCAGCCCCTTGTTCACCAACGTCGCGGAGTTGGTCGTGACCATCCGCCCCATGTCCCAGGTGGGATGCGCCAGCGCCTCGGCCGGTGTGACCTCACTCAGATCCTCCCGTGTGCGCCCGCGGAAGGGCCCGCCAGAGGCGGTGACGACAAGCCGTCGTACCTCGGCGTGAGTGCCTGCCATCAGGGCCTGGGCAATGGCGGAGTGCTCAGAGTCCACCGGCACGATCTGACCGGGAGCGGCGGCCGCGAGTACCAGGTCTCCGCCGACGATCAACGACTCTTTGTTCGCGAGCGCCAAGGTACGCCCCGATTGCAACGCCGCAAGCGTCGATCCCAGCCCTACAGAGCCGGTGATGGCGTTGAGCACCACGTCGGCCTCAACGTCCCGCACAAGCTGCTCAGCTGCAGCGGCTCCGAGCGCTGTGTGATCGACGTGGAACTGCTCTGCTTGCTGGGCAAGTAGCTCCGAATTCGAACCGGCTGCAAGACCGACGAGCTCAAATCGACGTGGGTTGGCGCGGATTACATCTAGTGCCTGAATGCCGATAGAACCAGTGGACCCGAGGACGATAATGCGACGCATAACGCCAGCCTAAGACACGAACGTGCCCCCGCAGTGGCTACTGCTGAACAGGAGTCGTCGCCAGAATGTCGACGACGAACACGAGGCTTTCGTTCTGAAGCTCGTGACCTTCGCTGGCGCCGTAGCCTTCCGCTGGCGGCATAACGACGATGACCTGCGAACCAACCTGTTGTCCCTCGAGCGCCTTCTGGAAGCCTGCAACAACGCCGGTGGTCTGGAATTGCGACGGCACTGCCTCACGGCTCCAGCTGGAGTCGAATTCTTCTCCGTCAGACCACTTAACACCCATGTACTGCACCACAACCAGGTCGCCTGAGGCGACGGTCGCGCCGTCGCCCTGCTTCAGCACAGCAACTTCAGTCTCCGTCGGTGCATCACCATCTGGGATCGTGATCGTTGGTGCTCCGTCATCCGCGAGTTCAACCGTCGGCATGCCAGGAGTCGGTTCGACAGCGTCACCGGAAGCGACAAGAGGAAGCTGCTCCACTGCTTCGGCGTAGACGACAACGTTGCTTGCCCCTTCACCCAGGACGTCAGCGGGGAGCGCCAGCGCTACGCGGGAGCCAACCGGCTCACACTCGAGCGCAGCGACAAAGAGCGAAGACTGATTTGTGTCGAGAAGAACCGGCAGCAAGCCGTCGTCGCCACGTGCAGAGGAGTCGAGTACCTCGTTGCTGGTCGCGTCGACGATCTGGTACTCCACCGACACCAGGTCATTCACGAGAACCTGGTCGCCTTCGCCCTCGGAGATGACCGTGCGCTCGACGCCCGCGAAGGCGGCGTCAGCGGGAATCGTCACCTTCGCGTCGACTCCTTCACCTTCGACGACCACAGAATCGGAAGTCTCACCCGGCTGAGCATCCAGCATGCACTCACTCGCTGCGGCGTCTGGTGTACCGGAGCTCTCCGGCTCCGCGCTGCCAGCACAACCTGCCAACAAAAGGGTCGCGGCGGCGACAGTGGACAGGACGATAAGCGGACGCTTGCGCACAGTAAAACCTCAAGATCGCGGGTGGGACACTCCATCTTCCCCTACGCCCCTTTGCTCACGCTGAGAAACGCGCATCGAATCTTCATTCCCACAATGGAATGAAAGCGGCGGTAGCCTGCTCTGATGACCTCTGAGCAGTCCGTCGAGCCCGAGTCCTCGTCAGATGAGGCGGGGAAGCCGCATCACGCAGGATTTGCCTATGCTCTCGGTCGTGGCCTTATCACTCCGCTCGCGCGGCTGATCTATCGACCGCGCATCGAGGGGCGCGAACATGTGCCGTCGGACGGCCCCGTGATCTTCGCGAGCAACCACCTCTCGTTTATCGACTCGATCGCGATTCCGGTCGCTGCTCCTCGCCCCGTCCATTTTTTGGCGAAGTCGGCATACTTCGAAGGCACCGGTTTTCGGGGTTGGCTGAGTAAGACGTTTTTTCAGTCCATCGGTGCGATCCCCGTGCAGAGGGGCGCGGGGCAAGCAGCGCTCGACGCGCTTGAGCTACAGCGTCAACTGCTGGATGAGGGCCTCGCCGTCGCGCTCTACCCTGAGGGCACTCGCTCCACAGACGGACGGCTCTACAAGGGGCGCACTGGTGTGGCGTTTCTCGCTCTGCAAACAGGGGCACGCGTTGTTCCTGTCGGCCTGAGCGGTACCGACAAAGTGCTCCCTGTCGGTGCGAAGGTGCCCACGCTCAAAGAGCGCATCACGGTGCGGTTTGGCGAGCCGCTCGATTTGTCTCCCCACGGCCCGGCGACCAGCGGACGCGCACGTCGGCTTGCCACGGACGAAATCATGGCCGCGATTCATGGACTATCTGGTCAAGAACTCGCAGGAACCTACAACGAGGCTCCCGCGCACGGGACCATCGAAAAGATCAAGCAAGCCCTCCCCCACGAGCGACGCTAAAGCGCGCGTGCGCCGGGGCTATTCGAGTGCGGTCACCGTTGCCTGGTGACGGACGGGGAAGTTCATCGAGTTTGCGATGAAGCACCACTCATGCGCCTGAGTGTGAGCGTGCTCTGCGGCTTCGATCATCGACGGTTCCGCCACGACGACCTCTGGACGCAACAGCACATCGACGAACGCGCCGCTCCCCCTCCCGTCTTCGTGCATCGTTCCCCGCGCCTGATCACGGTATGACACCACGACAACTCCCGCGGTGACGCAGGCGTGCAAATAAGACAGCAGATGGCACTCAGAGAGTGACGCGAGCAAAAGATCTTCCGGGTTCCAACGAGTCGAGTCACCGCGGAATGGCCGATCAGCCGATGCCAACAGGTTGGGCTTGCCGTCGATCTCGATTGTCACGTCGCGCCGGTACTCGCGGTAGCCGGTGGTGCCTGACCCGGTGTTCCCCGTCCAGGTTGAGGTGAGCGCGTAGTGATGTTCACCGAGGGTGCGGGGAGTCGTCTGTGCCATGGCAACACTCTCGCATGAGTGTGCGACACCGCGCGAGAGGTCCAGCCCCCGACTAGAGTTGTCGGGTGCTGGAGACTCTCACTGTTCAGGATTCCGTAGAACTTGCTGTCGTCGAACGGAGTGGTTTCGTCGAATCTCGCCATGCTGGCGCAGCGGTCGTGCTCTCGCCCGACGGTGAGATCGTCGCTCGTCATGGCAACGTCGATGCCCTCGTCTTGCCGCGCTCAAGCATGAAGCCGCTTCAGGCCGTCGCGTGCCTCACCGCAGGTGCGGTACTGGAGGGTGAGCAGCTTGCGATCTCCACCGCCAGCCACATCGGCACAGATAGGCATGCTGCGGTTGTCAGAGACATGCTTACCGAGGGCGGCCTCACCGAAGATCATCTTGGTTGCCCTGCCGCATGGCCAAGCGATTCGGCAACACGTGATGAGCTCGTGCGCGAGCACGGACAGCCAGAGCGCGTGCGCATGAACTGCTCAGGCAAGCACGCCGCCATGCTGCGAGCGTGCGTGGCAACCGGCTGGCCAACCGCCGGATACCTCGATGTCGACCATCCGCTACAGCAGCACATCCGCGAAGTCGTCGAACGGCTCACCGGCGAGAAGATCGCCCACACCGCGATCGACGGATGCGGTGCTCCTGTCCACGTGATGACGCTGACGGGCCTCGCCCGCTCAATGCACCGCATCGGTACGGCTTCCGACCGCTCACCGTTTGCCCTGCACCGTGTCGCCGGCTCACTTGTGCGAGCGGTGCGGGAGAACCCGTGGACGATCGAAGGGCCGGGGCGCCCAGACACCATCGCGACCGAGAAGCTCGGTGTGTTCACCAAGTACGGAGCCGAAGGTGTGATGGTGATGGTCGCTCCCAACGGAACCACGGTGGCTCTCAAGACGCTGGACGGTGCCACTCGCGCCTCTACGGTTGTCGCGGCAACGTTGCTCGCTCATGCCGGCGGCCTGAGTGACGCCGATGTCACATCGCTCACCAATGCGCTTCCCCTGAGCGTGCAGGGCGGCGGGATTGACGTCGGCGCTATTCGCCCTGGCGCGGGAATCTGATTCGCCAAATCCCGCGCATGCGCTCCACTCAGAGCGACGAAAGCTCGGCGAGCACAACGCGTCGAGGTGCTGAGGACCCCGTTATCGACCATGCGCGACCTCTGTGCAAAAGAGCGTAGGGCGGTAGTTCGCGCACACCGCCGAGTTGACGAAGGTCGGCTTGCTGTTCGGCCCGAATAAGTACCTCCCCCTCTGCGCGAATGCGCTGAAACAAGGACCAGTTCCGTTGCCACGTTTCTGCGTCTGCGACCACGATGCAAGGGTGTTGCGGATTGGAGGGCTCGACGCCGGCGAGCAAAACTTCGTACTCCGGGTGAGCTTCGCGCAGACGAGAAACGAGCGATGGTGCACCGGCACTGACGACCGCCGTCGCCGCACATGAAGGAGCCCACCAGGACACAGCATCCGGAGCAGAAGCGTCAACGGCATCGGGAGCAGCCCAGACGATCTGCACCTCGCGCTCCCCGATCCTGGCGCGTCCCGCTATGCGGTCGCGCACGAAGCCCGATGGCTCTCCCCCCGCCGACAGGTGCTCGATGCGCGTCGGCATCCGCAGTATTGCTCTCCGGGGCAAGAGGTCAAACACTCGGCCGATGGCCCCTGCCGCCCTGGTGGCGGAGAGCATGAATGTTGTGCCAGCCCCCGCCCGAATCACCTGTTCCCACCGCTGGACAAACAGCTGGCCATACTCCGGCGGGAAGGTGGCTACCAGGGCATCGAGGTCGTCGCAGAGTACGACCTCGGGCGGACGAGCACTACCGACCGCCCAGTTGGCAAGCATGTCCCACGCCGCCTCAGGATCGTCCGACACCCAGAAAGCATCGGGCCGTTGCGCTGCCACCGCCCGCAAGGCCGAAGTGCGGCCCGATCCCGGGGAACCCAGAACAACCGTCCCCCGGTCTTGACCGCAGCGCAGCATCTCCTGCGGCTGAGACTGCCGTGCGGGGTCATCGCCGATCCCCCACACGATCGTTTCGGGAACATTGCCATCGGATGCAGGAAGCTCCTCGAGGGGTATGCGTGCGGGAAGCGCCGGAAGCCAGGGGCTACGCGGTGCGTCCTCCGCGCCCCATCGCATGCCAACTTCACGCAAATCCGCGACGCCCGTCAGGGCCACCCGTATCGGCACAGGTTCCTGGTCGGTCGGCCGACGCACCAATCCGATCCCCCGCGACGCGGCTCCGCCGGGGAGCGCCGCTGCCGCATCGGTCCCCAGCATCAGAACGCTGTCGGCTGCATCTCCCACTCGCAAGCTGATGCGCAACGGACAGTTTGCCGCCAGCGCATCCCGCACAACACCTGATGCACGCTGAGTACCGAGGATGAGGTGCATGCCCAGCGCCCTCCCTCGTGCGGCGACATCGATAAAAACAGCACCAAGGTCGGGGTGCTCAGCCAACAACGCGGCAAACTCATCGATCACCACCACCAGCCGCGGCATCGAAGAGTCGCGCACGTCGCGCACACCTGCCGACGCCAGCGCTGCTTCACGGCGTCGGAGCTCCGCCGTAAGGCTCGACACTCCGCGTCGTGCGCCTGCCTCATCAAGATCAGTGATCACTGCGGCAACCTGCCGCAGTGCACGGAGAGGTTCGAACGCCGTACCGCCTTTGAAATCAGCCAACACAAAGACCACCCGGTCCGGTCCATGCAATTCGGCGATCGCCGTCACCCATGAGACGAGAAGCTCGCTCTTTCCGGTGCCCGTCATCCCCGTGACAATGGCATGAGGACCGTCGTGGACGATATCGACGGTGATGTCACCACGCTCCCCTCTACCGATCGTCGCCGCCAGACCATCCCCTCCTGTTGGCTGCGCGAGCTCGTGCATCGCCACCGCGTCAGGGAGCGCGTCTGCATCATCTCGAAGATGTGCCAGCTCTTTCACGACCTCTCGCGCTTGCTCGAACGACAAACACTCGACGGCGACGGTGGTGATTCCGCGAGGAGTGCGGACCTTCGCTCTGGCAGGCTCGACAACGTCAATCACCGTGGTGATCCCCTCCGGCACATCTGCCTCAGCGCCGGTCTGCCAGATCAGCGCGTCTATGGCTCCGCTGTCTGAGTCGCTGACGCCGATCCCCAACGTGAATCCGCGCTTTCGCGTCGTGACGGCATGCGGCAGTGACTCCAGCCCGTAGCGGGAGAGGTCAGCACCCACGAGAGCGAGCTGCGAGGCGCCGAAGCGCAGACAAAGCTGCAAGACCAGGGCGCGCACAACGGCGTCTGTCAGCGAAGGCGCTCCTCTCACACAGATCCCGCCGCCGATGGAGACAAGCACTGGTGCATCGAGCACCACGCTGCTCCGCTCACGAAAGCTGCGACCGCGGGACTCCTCTCCGCCCGTGCACCGTACCTCGCTCGTGACGCCGCCTGCCCCGACAACAATCGACGTTGTCGTATCGGGTGGCTCGATACCACGAAGCGGTGGTTGCAAGAATCCCGATCCGGCATCGGGATCCCGAAGCCACAGAGCATCGCGTTCTTCTTGATGACGTCGCAAGAGCTCTTGTTCGGCGTCAGCCCACTCTTTCTCTGCCTGCACTGCCCCTTGGCGACGGTCGCGGCGCCGATTTCGAGCCGCATCCACGAGCGAAGCCGCGATCATCAAAGGCCCCAATAGCGCGAACGCGAGAGCGAAAATCGATCCGGTGATGAGCCAGAGCCCGACACCGGCAGCGATGGGTACCACGGCTGCCATGAAGGGAAGTGGCGCTCGGCGCGCAGGTGCGGGAGCCGTGGGAAGGACGATCGGAAGATTTTCCATGAGGCCCAGTGAACTGCACCCGAGGCCTAAGATCAGCGCTGTCCACAGCGCGAATCAGCTACTCCGCTGAGTCGTCGTTTGGGGAGGACGAGTCAGCGTCGTCCGCTACCTGCACGATGATGAGCGTGACGTTATCGCGTCCACCATTTTCGAGTGCGGCGGCGAGCATCGCGTCCACAGCAGCACCAGGGTCTGCATGCTCACGGAGGAAGTGCTGGATGCCGTAATCAGTGAGCTCTTTGGTGAGTCCATCTGAGCAGATCACGAACCGGTCCCCTGAGCGCACGTCGATAGAGACATAGTCGGGAGCTGTGAGCTCACTCGCGCCAACGGCTCTCGTGATCACGTTGCTATACGGGTGCCCTTCCGCCTCTTCTGGGCTGAGCTTGCCTGCCGCAATCAGCTCTTGCACCACTGAGTGGTCTGTGGTGATCTGCACCAGCCGGTCGTCGCGGAGAAGGTAGACACGCGAATCACCGATGTTCAGCGCAACCCAATGCGAATCTTCATCGACCCCACTGAGGTATACCCCGGTGAGCGTTGTTCCCGTGCCCTCGTCGGTGGTTTCCGGATGGTCTGCGATATCACCCACGACGAGCTGCAGAGCATCTTCAATTGCCGATGCACTGACGTCGCCAGCGGAGACCATCGCCCGAAGCCGCTCAACCGTGCTCTGGCTTGCGATTTCGCCCCCTGCGTGTCCGCCCATACCGTCTGCAACGATGAAAAGCGGGTACTCCGCGAGGAAAGCATCTTGGTTGTTATCGCGACGCCGACCTTGATCGGTCACCCCTGACCAGGACAGTTCCAACGGTCGCTGGGCAACCGTGACGCGTTGCGTTTTGGTCTCAGCCACGTGCTGCCTCCGATGGACCTGCGACTGGTCGGACGACCGCAGGATACTCACACATCGTAGTAGAACTCCCGGCCACTCAGACCGCACACGCCAGGGTACGGATCTTCCGGATGGTGTCGAGCGTTGACATTTTTGGCGCCGAAAGCGCGAACCAGCACAGGAACAACCACGCGTTCCAGGCTAGCGCCTCAGGCGAAGACCGGCTTACGCCGAAAAGCACAGAACCCCCGACCGAAGTCGAGGGTTCTGTGTCACAGCATTAGGCCGGAGGCTGCGTCGGCTCGTTCGGAGCAGCAGGAGGCGCCGGTGGTGCTGGCGGAGCAGCAGCAGGCGGCGTGGAGGGAGCAGGAGGTGCGGGCGGCGTGCCAGGGGCAGCCGGTGCGCCTGCGGGCGGAGCAACAGGGCTAGCCGGCGGTGCCGTGTAACCGGGCTGCGCGGGAGGAGCGTATCCCTGCGGAGCGGGAGGAGCGTATCCCTGGGGAGCACCCTGCGGTGGCTGCGAAGCCGCGACGGGCTGGCTGGGGACACCGTTCCAGCTTGTGCGGTCACCCAAGAAGGCGTTTCCGGCCCACGATGCCGGCTGGATGTTCGGGTTCCACCGCGACTTGTCGAAAGCGTTGATACCCAGCCAGACGATCGCCAGGAAGACGTACAAGATAACCCAGACAGCATCCTTCTGGAGCTTCAGTCCTACGCGCCAGGCAGCAATCGCCGCGAACACTGCAAGCGCGATCGAGAAGGCATAGCCGACGCCAACCCAGCCAAGAAGAAGTGTTCCCGCAAGGCCGTACAGCACCAGCCACGGGCTCAGGTCGCCCAGCTTGAAGAAGATCATCGTGTTGTAAACGGGCACCCATGCACGCCATTTGCCTTCGACGCCAGCTTTTTCAAAGATCTTCATCAGGAAGAACGATGTAATGACGTAGCCGATGAGGCTGAAAATGATCGAGATGATGACGATGCCGAGAACTACGGCCAGGTATCCCGTGTCGTAGTAAGGATCCATGATCCCCTCCAGGTTGAGAAAACGACGCAGTGCACGCCGCGACACAACCCTAGCGGGGCGCAGACTCTCGCGGCAACGGCGCCCGAGGCGTCACGCTCCCGGTGCGTTCTTCAGCCCTCGACCACGAACTCCAGAACGCCTTGCGTGTCACCCTCTCGAAACAGCAGATTGTGGCGTTGCGCCCACCCACGAAACTGCCTCAGCGAATCGATGCGCGGACGATCGTCAGCGAGGGCACGAACAAGCAAGCCCTTGGACTTCTTGTTGAAGTGATTGAGGGCGCGACCATGCTCTGTCACGACCTTCACGTACGCCGAAGGCACGGTGGCCGGTATGCTCCCGAGCGCGACGTACGCCTCGCTTCGCAGATCGAGCACAAACGACGGAGCTTCTTCATCAATCGCCGCTGTCGTCGCAGCGTCCCAGTGCCGACGAAGTGGCGCTACCCCGGGCAGCGATGTTCCGGCGGCAAGGCGATACATCGGGAGACTGTCCAACGCGCCGATTGGCCCCAACGGAGCGCTGTGGATCCAGACGTGGCTTCCCAACCAACGCCGGGACGCTGCCGAGAGCGACTCCGCATCGAGCGCGTCGTAAAGCACACCCGTGTACCGGTCGACCGCAGGCATCGTCGGCGCCGCTCGCAGGTTGCGGTTGTGCGCGATGTCGCCCCGCTGACGTGGGCTGAGCTTGAGCACACGTTGCGCAGCCTCTTCGTCTTCGGCGAGTGCGGTGAGCGCGTCGAGCACAGCTAACCGCCGACTCGTCAGCGCTGGCAGAGAGAGCGATGCAGCATCAAGCGGAGCACCGCTTCCTCCCTCGCGCTTCGTCTCAGAAGGAGGGAGCAGGATCTTCATGGAGCCTCAGTGGAGAAAGACGAGTCCGCCCCGGTCCTCCACCCTGCTCCGCGAAGAGTGGGGTGAAGGTCCGAGGCGGACCCGATAAACGAACTGTTAGGCGATGAGAGCCGCGTTGCCGGCCACGATCGTCAGAGTGTTTGCCTCCATCGAGACAAACCCATCCTGAGCGTTCGCCAGCACCTTGGTGCCATCAGTCTGAGTGATGCGCACCTGGCCCTCGGCAAGGATGGCCAGCACCGGCTCGTGGCCGGTCATGAAGCCCATCTCGCCCTCGACGGTCTTGGCGACCACAAGGCTCGCCTCGCCTGTCCAAACCTCCGCGTCGGCGGAGACAAGACTGACTTGGAGTGACTGGGCACCGTTCGCCATGGTTAGCCGTTCTCCTTCTGGATCTTCGCCCACTGCTCTTCGACGTCGGAGATTCCACCGACGTTGAAGAAGGCCTGCTCGGCCACGTGGTCAAAGTCACCCCGGGTGATGGCATCGAACGACTCGATGGTCTCCTTGAGCGGAACAGTCGAACCCTCGACACCGGTGAACTTCTTCGCCATGTAGGTGTTCTGGGAGAGGAACTGCTGGACACGACGTGCACGCGAGACGACAATCTTGTCTTCTTCGGAGAGCTCGTCGACACCGAGAATCGCGATGATCTCCTGCAGTTCCTTGTTCTTCTGGAGGATCTGCTTGACCGTTGTCGCGACACGGTAGTGGTCGTCACCTAAGTAACGGGGGTCCATGATCCGTGACGTCGAGGTCAGCGGGTCGATGGCCGGGTAGAGACCCTTCGATGCGATCTCACGAGAGAGCTCGGTCGTCGCGTCGAGGTGGGCGAAGGTGGTCGCAGGAGCCGGGTCGGTGTAGTCATCGGCCGGCACGTAGATCGCCTGCAGCGAGGTGATCGAGTGACCACGCGTCGAGGTGATGCGCTCCTGGAGCACACCCATCTCGTCCGCAAGGTTCGGCTGGTAACCCACAGCAGAAGGCATACGGCCCAGAAGCGTTGAAACCTCAGAACCAGCCTGCGTGAAGCGGAAGATGTTGTCGATGAAGAGCAGAACGTCCTGCTTCTGCACGTCACGGAAGTACTCCGCCATCGTCAGCGCCGACAGCGCGACGCGAAGACGCGTTCCCGGCGGCTCATCCATCTGGCCGAAGACAAGGGCGGTCTTGTCGAAGACGCCTGCTTCTTCCATCTCGTGGATGAGGTCGTTACCCTCACGGGTACGCTCACCGACACCGGCGAAGACCGACACACCACCGTGGTCCTGTGCGACTCGCTGGATCATCTCCTGGATGAGGACGGTCTTACCGACACCGGCACCACCGAAGAGACCAATCTTTCCACCCAGGACGTAAGGGGTGAGGAGGTCAATCGACTTGATTCCGGTTTCGAACATCTGAGTCTTGGACTCGAGCTGATCGAAGTTCGGTGCCTTGCGGTGGATGGGCCACCGCTCGGTTACCTCGATCTGCTCACCGGGCTCGAGGTTCAGGACCTCGCCGATGACGTTGAAAACCTTGCCCTTGGTGACGTCGCCGACGGGGACCGAAATGGCCTCGCCGGTGTCGCGCACTTCCTGACCACGGACGACGCCGTCGGTCGGGTTCAGAGCAATGGCGCGCACGAGGTCGTCGCCGAGGTGCTGTGCAACCTCAAGCGTGATCTCGGTGGACTCTTCGCCCATCGCGATCGTCGTCTTCAGCGCGTTGTAGATGTCTGGGATCGAGTCGTGAGGGAACTCGATGTCGACAACCGGACCGTTGACGCGTGCGACGCGCCCGACGACCGCGGTCGCCGGCTGGTCAGCCGGAGCGGTGAGGGTCATTTTCGTCTCTTTCCTGATGGTCTATTTGCTCGAGAGAGCGTCGGCGCCGCCGACGATCTCAGCGATCTGCTGCGTGATCTCCGCCTGACGCGCGTTGTTGCGCAGACGGGTGTAGTCGGTGATGAGCTTGTCGGCGTTGTCGCTGGCCGACTTCATCGCCTTCTGCGTCGCCGCCTGCTTTGCGGCAGAGGACTGCAGGAGTGCGTTGAAGACGCGGCTCTGGATGTACACCGGCAGGATCGCGTCGAGAACAGTCTCGGCGTCCGGCTCGAATTCGTACAGCGGGTAGACAGTGCTTCCCGCGTCCGACTCATCGGCTTCCGTGATCTCCAGCGGGAGCAGACGCACGGATTCGGGCGACTGCGTCATCATGCTGACGAAACGGTTGTATACGAGGTGGATCTCGTCAACCCCGCCACCCTCTCCCCCGAGGGAGAAAGCTTCCAACAGCGCTGCCGAAATCTCTTCGGCAGTGTGGAACGACGGAGTGTCGGTGTCACCAGTCCACTCCGCAGCAGCTGCGAGGCGACGGAACTGGAAGTATCCGACGGCCTTGCGACCGACAAGATAGAAAACCGGCTCCTTGCCCTGACTGCGCAGGAGCTCTGCCACCTCGAGACCCTCACGGAGGATCTGCGAGTTGAAGGCTCCGGCAAGCCCGCGGTCCGAGGAGAAAATAACAACCGCTGAGCGGCTGATGTTCTCTGGCTCGCGGGTGAGCGGGTGGTCCACGTTCGAGTGCGTCGCGACGGCTGCGACAGCCCTCGTCACGGCACGCGCGAAGGGCGTGGACGCTTTGACGCGTGCCATGGCCTTCTGAATACGCGAAGCCGCGATGAGTTCCATCGCCTTCGTAATTTTCTTGGTCGTCTGAGCAGAAGAAATCTTCTGCTTGTAGACCCGGAGTTGAGCGCCCATATGTCAGTACCCCACGCGGTTACGCGCGACGACCCTTGACGATCTTCTCCTGGTTGACGTCCTCCGCCGCAGCCGACTCCTCGTGACCAGCCCCGCCAATGGCGTGACCGTTGCCACTCTGGAATTCCAAAAGGAATGCATCCGTCTGCTTCTCGAGCTCGGCAACCGTGTCATCGCTGAGGAGGTTGGTCTCGCGCAGCGTGTCAAGAACCGTGGAGTTGCGACGCAGGTGATCCAGAAGCTCGCGCTCGAAGCGGAGTACGTCTTCGACCTCGATGGTGTCGAGCTTGCCCTTGGTGCCAGCCCAGATCGAAACAACCTGCTCCTCAACGGGGTACGGCGAGTACTGAGGCTGCTTGAGCAGCTCAGTCAAGCGAGCACCGCGAGAAAGCTGACGACGCGAAGTCGCGTCAAGGTCAGATGCGAACATCGCGAAGGCCTCGAGGGAGCGGTACTGCGCAAGCTCCAGCTTCAATGTTCCGGAGACCTTCTTGATCGACTTGACCTGTGCATCGCCACCCACTCGCGAAACCGAGATACCCACATCGACTGCGGGGCGCTGGTTGGCGTTGAAGAGGTCGGACTGCAGGAAGATCTGGCCATCGGTGATCGAAATCACGTTGGTCGGGATGTACGCCGAGACATCGTTCGCCTTGGTCTCGATGATCGGGAGACCCGTCATCGATCCGGCGCCGAGCTCGTCAGACAACTTGGCGCAACGCTCCAGAAGGCGCGAGTGCAAGTAGAAGACGTCACCGGGGTATGCCTCACGGCCCGGCGGACGACGCAGGAGCAGCGAAACCGCACGGTAGGCCTCAGCCTGCTTCGACAGGTCATCGAAGATGATGAGGACGTGCTTGCCGCCGTACATCCAGTGCTGACCAATGGCCGAGCCCGTGTAAGGGGCGAGGTACTTGAAACCTGCGGGGTCAGACGCCGGTGCAGCCACGATCGTGGTGTACTCCAGGGCGCCGGCCTCTTCGAGCGCACCCTTCACCGAAGCGATGGTGGAGCCCTTCTGGCCGATAGCGACGTAGATGCAGCGGACCTGCTTGTTGACGTCGCCCGACTCCCAGTTGGCCTTCTGGTTGATGATCGTGTCGATCGCGATGGCCGTCTTACCGGTCTGGCGGTCGCCAATGATGAGCTGACGCTGACCACGACCGACAGGGATCATCGCGTCGATAGCCTTGATGCCTGTCTGCATCGGCTCATGCACCGACTTACGCTGCATGACGCCAGGCGCCTGCAGCTCAAGCGCGCGAACGCTCTCGGTGGCGACCGGGCCGAGGCCGTCGATCGGAACACCCAGCGGGTCAACGACGCGGCCAAGGTAGCCGTCGCCCACCGGAACCGAGAGAACCTCACCGGTGCGGGTAACTTCCTGACCTGCCTGAATGCCGGTGAACTCGCCCAGGACGACGACACCGATCTCGTGCTCATTGAGGCTCTGCGCGAGGCCCTTGGTGCCATCAGCGAAGATGACGAGCTCGTTGGCCATGACGCCGGGGAGGCCCTCGACGTGCGCGATGCCGTCTGCGGCGTCGACGACGGTGCCGACCTCGGTCGCCCCGGCCCCTGAGGGCTCGTATGCTGCGGCGAAGTCCTTCAGCGCGTCACGGATGACGTCGGGGCTGATCGATAGTTCTGCCATTGTCTTCCCTTTGTATCTGGGTGCGCGGTTCCCCGCGCGAAGTCGTGTTAGCCCGCGAGCTTCTGGCGAAGGTCTGCGAGTCGTGCGGAGATGCTGCCGTCGATGACGTCATCGGCGATCTGCACGCGCAGACCTCCAACAACCTCAGGGTCGATGACGACGTTGAGGGATACCGGAGTGTTGTAACGGCGCGAAAGCGAATCGCTGAGACGCGCACGCTGCGCGTCACTGAGGTCAGAAGCCGTGTGGACGGTAGCGAGGACGCGACCACCCTGACTGGAAACGACACTCATCGCCCGGCTCAACAACCGCCGAACCCGGCGCCCGCGCGGCTGGCGCACGAGCGACGTGATGATCAGCGTCGTTGCAGGCCCCGCGGAGCTTTCAGCCAGGAGTCGCTCGACGAGCGCGTTCTTGGCTTCCCCTCCCCCGACACGGCTACCCAGAGCGAGTTCGAGCTCTGGATTCGCAGCGATCACACGAGAGAAGCTGAACAGCTCGCCCTCGATGTCAGTGCCAGGTTCTGCGATAGCCGCAGCCCGAATGGCGAGTTCTTCGATGCCGTCGACGAGTTCATCCGCATTCGACCAGCGTTCCGCCACAGCTGTCTTCAGCACAGCCTGAGCGTTCGCGGAAAAAGCACCAAACACCGCAACGACCACGTTCTGCCGAGCAACCGCCGAAGCGGAAGGATCAGCGAGCGCGCCGCTCAGCTGGGACGACTCACTGACGGCACGCGCGGCAGAGAGAAGCTCCTGCGCGGTGTCGAGAGAGACGTCCTTCGCTCCGGCAAGCGTCTGGATGGATGCCGCGAGTGCCTGAGCGGTCGCGCTGCCCATTACTTAGCCGCCTTCTCGGATGCTTCGAGATCAGCGAGGAAGCGGTCGACAACAGCTGCCGCGCGTGCGTCGTCGGAGAGGGTCTCTCCTACAACGCCACCGGCGAGATCGATAGCAAGCGTTCCGACCTCGCTACGCAGGGAAACCAGAGCGGTCTGTCGCTCTGCCTCGATCTGCGTGTGCGCGGTAGCGGTGATACGAGCAGCCTCGGAAGCTGCCGTGTCCTTCGCTTCGGCGACAATCTTCTTGCCGTCTTCGCGAGCGGCTTCACGGATTACGCCAGCCTCGTTACGCGCCTCAGCAAGCTGACGCGTGTACTCCTCGAGTGCTGCTTCGGCCTGCTTCTGCGCCTCATCAGCCTTGGCAATGTTGCCTTCGATGGCTTCTGCACGCGCATCGAGAACAGCTCCGATACGCGGCAGTGCTACTCGCCAGACAACGATGCCGATGATGACGAAGCAGACTGCCGACCAGATGATGTCGTAGGGCGCGGGCAGAAGCGGGTTACCCGTCTCTCCTTCAGCGGCGAGAATGACAAGATCATTCACTGTCTTGCCCCCTTCCTATCTCGAGTCCGGGCGCGATCAGACGGCCGCGAAGATGAACGGCGTCGCGATGCCGATGAGCGCGAGGATCTCGATGAAGGCGACACCGATGAACATGGTGGTCTGAAGGCGGCCGGCGAGCTCAGGCTGGCGAGCCGTCGACTCGATGGTCTTGCCGATCATGATGCCAAGACCGATTGCCGGGCCGATTGCCGCGAGGCCGTAGCCAACGGTTGCGATGTTTCCGGAGATCTCAGCGAGTACCGTCGTTGCGTCCACTGGTGTGTTTCCTTTCTTAGGGCGAGCTGCTATTCAGCAGATCGTCAGTGCTCTTCTGCAACCGCGAGCTGAATGTAAACCGCGGTGAGGATGGTGAATACGTAGGCCTGGAGGATGTATACGAAAATTTCAAACAGGGTGAATGCGAAGCCCAGCGCAAAGGTTCCCGCAGCAAGCGGCGTGAACCAGTCCATGTTCAAGAGGAAGAACTGCGTTGCTGCGAAGAACAGGACGAGCATCATGTGCCCGACCATCATGTTCAGCAGGAGTCGCAGGAACAGAGACACGGGGCGTGCGATGAAGGTCGAGATCAGTTCGACGACCGCGATCACTGGCATCAGGTAAACAGGAACGCCGCTCGGGACGAGCGAGTTCTTGAGGAACCTCAGCCCACCGTGCTTGCGGATACCTGCATAGATAAACAGCACGTACGCCGTGAGAGCGAGCAGCAGCGGAACGCCAGCGACGGAAGTTCCCGGGATGTTGATGCCCGGGATGACGCCGGTGAGGTTCATGAAGAGGATGCCGAAGAACATCGTCGTCAGGATGGGAAGGAAACGCTTCCCATCGCGCTCACCAAGGATCTGGTAAACGACCTGCTCACGCACGAAGCCGAACAGCAGCTCGACCACGCTCTGGAAGCGACCGGGGACTACACGCAGTCGGCGTGTACCCAGCACCAGGAAGAGGATCAGAACGACAGTCGCGATTACCTGCGCAAGGTTAATGCGCGTGAACTCGAAGATCGTTCCTTCGAAAAAGAGTGCCGGGGGGAAGAAATCACCCACGGATGGCGGATGAAACTGATTATCGTCGGCGGCCAGCACGGCAAGGCCCACTTGAGTCAACGGAGTGGCTCCAGCTTCTCGCGCCAGAGAGCTACAGCGCGGTCAGAGGTGAGAATATGTTCCTCACGGGGCCTCAGCGTAACCGCTGCACACCTGCCGTAGAGGGGCGAGAACAGCCTATCAAAGAATGTGGCAGTCCTTGACACTCTTGCCGCCTCAGTCATCGGCAACAACCGTTGGCAGCTCTGTATCGGACACTGCGGGGATGCGTGCGCGTGCAATCACCAAGAGGTCGATCGTGAGGGCGAGCACCGCCGAGACCACGAGCGAGATGTAGAAGACGATCGGCACGATCCACTCGATCTGCATGAGTACCAGGAGCAGCACGATCACCACGATGAACTTGACCAGCCAGGCCCCCATCACCACCCCAAAGAAGATCTGCAGGTAAGAAGGCGAGCCGTACCATCTGTTCGCGATCAGGATGCTGATTGCCGTGAAGGCCGGGAAAAGGATTCCGACGAGCGCACCCAGTACGCCACTCCATGCGCCAGCCGATCCGGCAACCAGTCCGCCAACGACGGCGGCCACGATGATGACTGCCGTTCCGACGATCCCTCCCCACACGAGCGTCGTTCGAAGTATCGGGTTACTAGAAAGATGGGTGGTCTTCATGCTGTCTTCTCCGAGACCTCTGGGGTGGAGCTGCGGCTGGTGGGGCTGAGCGTGATGACGAGGCAGGCGATAACGCCCACAACGCCGAAGCCAACGCCGGGCAGGTACTGGCCTGGCCAGTCCTCCCGTGCGCCGACGTACATCAAGAGCACGGCCAGGGAGACAACAGCCGTCCATGCGTAGAAAATGAGGACGGCATCGCGGTCGCGGTGGCCGAGGTCGAGCATCCGATGATGCAGGTGCTTACGATCAGGCGAAAACGGCGAGCGGCCAGCGCTCATCCGGCGCAGCACCGCGAGTCCGAAGTCAAGTAACGGCAACAGCACGACCAGAAGCGGAAGCAGGATCGGGAGGAATGCGCCGACCAACTGCGAGCGGCCTAGGCGCTCAGGGTCTAGTGCAGAGGGGTCCATCTGGCCGGTGATCGCGATCGCTGAGGTCGCCATCAACAGCCCAATCACCAGGGCGCCGGAGTCGCCCATGAAGAGTTTCGCTGGGCTCCAGTTCAACGGCAGGAATCCCAAGCACGCACCGATCAAGACCGCAGCAATAAACGTAGAGAGGTTGAAGTAGCTGGACGCTCCGGAGTCTCGCGTGAAGATATACGAGTAGGCGAAGAAGACGCCGTTGGAAATGAGGCAGACGCCGGCCACAAGTCCATCGAGCCCATCAATGAAGTTCACCGCGTTCATCACGATCACAATGGCGAACATGGTGATCGTGATACTCAACCAGCTCGACACGACGATGAGGTCACCGAACGGCAGCGAGAGGATCTGAAGTCCGCCACCAACGGTGATGAGTCCTGCCGCGAGGAACTGCGCTCCCAGCTTGATCATCCAGTCGATATCCCACAGGTCGTCGACGACTCCGATGATCGCGATCAGCAGTGCGGCGCCCAGAATCGACCACATGGTCTGCGGCGGAATCCAGATGCTCTGAAAAAACGGGTTGACAGACGAGTAGGCGAAAGCCGCAGTGATGCCCAGGAAGATCGCGATTCCGCCGAGCCGTGGCGTGGGAGTGGTGTGCACATCACGTTCGCGAATCCCGGGGTACAACTTGAACCGGAGGCTCAGTCGCCACACCGCCCAGGTCAGTACGAACGTGATCGCGGCAGTGAGAACGATCGTGAAGAGATACTGCTTCACGAATCCCCGTCCTGCTCATGAGTGTGACCATGCTCGTGCGAGTGGTCGTGCTCGTGCTCTTCTTCGGTAGCGAGCAGGTCGCCAAGCACCTCTCTGAGCTGATCGCGAGACACTGCACCGTCGCGGAGCACACGCACTTTCGCTGGCACCGTGTCGTCACTGTGTCTGACGAGGGATGTCGCATCGATGATCGTGGAGGCGACGCCGTCTTTACTCAGACCACCATCGAGGTAGACAGCAACGCTGTCGCCGAGCATTTTCTCGGCATCTGGAGCGGCGATCGCCGCTGCGCGTCCGGTGAGATTCGCGCTGGATACCGCCAGCGGACCGGTCTCTGCCAGGAGTTCGAGCGCAACGCGGCCTTCCGGCATTCGCACGGCTACCGTGCCAAGGGTCTCCCCCAGGTCCCACACCAGCGATGGTTGCGCCGGGAGCACAATCGTCAGCCCGCCAGGCCAAAAGGCATCGATGAGGTGCTGCACGGGCTCTGGAACTGATTCCGCGAGGGCAGCGAGCGTCTCTTTCGTACCGATGAGCACAGGCGGCGGCTGGTCACGCCCGCGCCCCTTCGCCTCAAGGAGCCGCTGCACGGCAGCAGGCGAAAATGCATCGGCGGCAACGCCGTACACGGTATCTGTGGGCATGACGATGAGTTCGCCGCGTCCAATGGCCTGGCGCGCATGGCGCATGCCGGCGAGGAGCTGCGACTCGTCGCTGCAGTCGAAGATGGTTGACATGACGGTTTGATTCTACGCAACACGCACCCTGTGCATGCTCAGAGGGAGCTGATCAGGGGCGAAGAGCAGTCGTCGCTCTGTCGCGAAGAGTGAGATCCCGATGCGTTGCGGTCGCTCGCCACCCATCCTGCGTGAGAATGTCTCTGATCGATTCGCCCTGGAGCTCGCCGTGTTCAATGACGAGCAGACCACCGGGATGCAACAAGCGCAGAGCGCGTGAGCTGAGCACGCGCACGATATCGAGGCCATCTTCTCCGCCGTACAGTGCGAGCGCTGGATCGAACAGGCGTACCTCCGGGTCGCGCGGAATGGCGGCGTTCGGAACGTATGGCGGATTGGAGATCACCACGGATGCCGCACCGTCCAACTCAGGAAAGGCGTCTCGTAGGTCTGACTGCACGAGAGTGAGGTTGTCGACGCCCTCGACGTTGCGGCTCGCCCAGGCGAAGGCGTCTTCAGACAGCTCAGCGGCGAAAACGCGCGAATGTGGCACTTCGGTAGCCATCGCGAGCGCAATGGCTCCGCTGCCGGTACCCAAATCAACGCCGATCGGTGCAGGCTCCGCCGAATTCAACAGCGCATCGATCGCGTACTGCACGACCGTTTCTGTCTCGGGACGCGGCACAAAAACACCGGGCCCGACAGCAAGCTCCAGATGGCGAAAAGGCGCAGTGCCCGTGATGTGCTGCAACGGTTCCCGCGTCTCTCGGCGCGCTACGGCGTCCGCCAAAACGCTGGCGTCGTGCTCCGCGATCTCGTCTCCTCGAATAACCGCCGCCTGCACCTCGCCCCTACTGGTACCAAGCACATGCCCTGCCAGGAGCTCGGCGTCAACGACGGGGTCCGGAACACCGGCCGCAGCCAGACGTTGCGATGCAGCACGGATCGCGGAGGCGAGGGAATTAGCAAGCATGAATCCAGCGTAGAGCGGCACACGGCACTACCCCGCCGTTGCGCTTCCAGCTGTGCCTCATCACGCTCATCGATTCTTGATAGAAACGCGCAATACCGTTCTACTGACCGCTCGGAAAGGACTCCACGTGACTGCCACAACCTCCATCCCTCGACGGATGGCGTACCTCGGTGCCTTCAGCGCCCTTCTGCTGGTATTGGCCGGGTGCACAGCCTCCACAACCGCCGAACCTTCAGCGACTCCAACGGAGACAGCAACAGCGGAGGCCGAAGTGGAAACCGCCGCCGAGCTCGGCAACACGACAGGTGATTGCGAAGCAACAGCCGCCTCGTTTCGGGAAGTGACCTCCGCGAACCCCGATCTTGCAGATCCCACGCTCTCGGCCACGTGCGTCGACGACTCCATCGTCGTGACAAGCAACTCGATTCCGGACTATGTGTACATTGCCACTACTCCCGGCTCGCCGAACGTGATCGAGCAGACATATACGCTTCCTGCAACCCCCACCCCGGCAGAAGACCCCTCCCCGGATGACGTCCCCCGGCTCGGACCAATCGGCGTCGCGGTAAACGGTCTTCCGCTCTACGGTCCCACCGAAGGCACCGGCGGTGACGTGCTCTCCCTGCAAGGCGCACTGTCGGAGTGTGGCAGCCACGCCAGCCAGCTGGCCTTCCACATGCATATCTTCGGATCCGCCGAGGGCGTGGACTGTCTCTACTCGGCGGAAGAAGTCGCCTCAGGCGACCCGGTCCTTGTGGGATGGGCCGCCGACGGTTACCCGATCATGTCTGGGCTGGTGTGCGCTGATGGCGACTGCGCCGAGATGACCCAGCTCACCAGCAGTTGGCAGCTGACCGACGAGAGCCTCTTTGCCACCGACACATGGGCAGCACACTCGTACGTAGAAGGATCAGGCGACCTCGACGAATGCAACGGACGAGTCGATGCCGACGGTCAATACCGTTACTACACGACGACAACGTTCCCCTACTTCGTCGGTTGCTTCGCTGGCGAGGTCTCGGACGACGCCCTGCCCAGCCTCGGCGGAGGAGGACCGGGAGCATGAGCGGGAACGCCCCGCGCACAGCAAGTCGGCGACGCTTTCTCCTCGGCTCAGCTGTCGCCATCGCCAGCGTCGGGCTGACCGCCTGCACCGCGACGGACTCGACCAGCGCTTCCGGCGTCCCCAACGAGGTCGATATCGGCTTCTGCACCGATATGGCCTTCCACCACGAGCAGGCGCTGGCGATGTGCCAGCGGGTGCTCGGCACTGACACGGGCGGCCCCGTACAGAATGCGGCGGCCGAGCTTCTGCAAAACCAGTCATACGAGCGTGGGCTCATGCACGCGTGGCTGGCTGGATGGGGGGAAAGCACCGCTCCCCCGGAAGAAGTCATGGGATGGATGGGTATGTCGATGCCTGCCGCCTCTATGCCGGGGCTTGCCACCGATCAGCAGATGCTGCGTCTGGCAGAGCTGACAGGCATCGACAAGGGTCGAGAGTTCCTCGAGCTCATGCGCACCCACCACGTCGGCGGCATCCATATGGCGGAGTCTGCTGCGGGGGATGCGAGCGTTGCCAAGGTCGCATCGCTTGCCCGACAGATGTCGGCACAGCAGACGTACGAGATCGAGATGTACGACACGATGCTCGCCACCACCTATGCCTGACACCCGTCACAAAGGGCCGACGTGCTCCCAGCGCCCGTAGGCTTGATATGCCGTAGCCCCCGCACAGGAAGGCCCCCATGCCTGGTATTCACTCCGACATCACCACCGCGTTCGGAAACACTCCGCTCGTCCGCCTCAACCGTGTGACCGAGGGGCTCGACGCCACCGTCCTCGCGAAGCTCGAGTACTACAACCCCGCTTCCAGCGTGAAAGACCGCATCGGAATCGCCATGATCAATGCGGCTGAAGAAGCAGGAGCCCTTGAACCTGGCGGCACGATCGTGGAGTCCACCAGTGGAAACACTGGCATCGCACTCGCAATGGTGGGCGCCGCGCGCGGCTACCGAGTGATTCTCACCATGCCAGCCTCCATGTCTAAGGAGCGCCGGATTCTGTTGAAGGCGTTCGGTGCGGAGATCGTCCTGACCGACCCCACCAAGGGCATGAGCGGTGCAATCGATGAGACAAAGCGCATCGTCGATGAGACACCGGGAGCGGTCTGGATTCGTCAGTTTGAGAACGCGGCAAACCCGCAGATTCACCGGGAAACGACAGCGAAGGAGATCCTTCGTGACACCGACGGTGCGGTCGACATCTTTATCGCCGGGGTAGGTACCGGCGGCACCGTCACAGGCACAGGTCAAGCACTCAAGGCGGCGAAGCCCAGCGTGCAGGTGATCGCGGTAGAGCCGAAGGACTCCCCCGTCCTCACCGAAGGCCACCCCGGCCCGCATAAGATCCAGGGCATCGGGCCGAACTTTGTTCCAGGCGTGCTCGACCGCGAAGTTCTCGACGAGGTGCTTACCGCCGAGTTCGATGAGTCTCTGCGTATGGCTCGCGACCTCGCGGCGAAAGAGGGCCTGTTGGTCGGCATGTCTGCCGGCGCTGCTGTTGCCCAGGCGTTGAAAGTCGCCGCGCGCCCAGAGAATGCCGGCAAGACGATTGTCGTCGTGATTCCCGACACCGGTGAGCGCTATCTCTCCACCGCGCTGTTCGAGGATCTGCGCGAAGACTGAGTGAGCCAATGGGCATGATCGAACGAATGCGCGAAGACATAGCGGCCGCACGCCTGCGGGATCCGGCAGCTCGGAGCGCGATCGAGGTCGCCCTGCTTTACCCCGGCCTGCACGCCATTTGGGTGCATCGCGTTTCGCACGTTTTGTGGCGCCGTCGTCTACGCCTTCCCGCACGGGCAGGTTCGCAGATCGCACGGTGGCTGACCGGGATTGAAATCCATCCTGGCGCGACGATCGGGCGACGCTTCTTCATCGACCACGGCATGGGTGTGGTCATCGGCGAGACCACCGAGATTGGTGACGATGTGATGCTTTATCACGGCGTCACCCTCGGTGGCCGCACGCGAACCGCAGGTAAGCGCCATCCAACTCTTGGCGACGGTGTGGCTGTGGGCGCGGGGGCGAAGGTGCTCGGCCCGATATCCGTCGGTGCAGGTTCCGTGATCGGGGCAAATGCCGTCGTCACCCGAGATGCTCCTGCCGACAGCATTCTGGTAGGCGTGCCAGCGAAACCGCGTCAGCGCACAGAAGGTGAAGACTCCAGAGCGGTTCTGACCGCTCCGGACAACTACGTCATTTAGCTACGTGCAGCCTTCGCCGCTGTGACTTTCTTGCGCACGAAGAGCATCGGAAGAAGCACGCTCCCGAGAGCGGCAATCAGCCAGACGATGACCGAACCGAGCAGCCACGCTGTCAGGTCGGTAATGCGCAGGCCACCGATCGGCAGTAAGACGACGATGATGAGCGAGATCAGCGTCGAGACGATCCCGATCCCTCCCATCAGCACTGGCACATACCGGGTGGCCATCTTCGCCACCCACGGCGACAGCACACTCTGGATGATCGCGAAGATCAAGGTGCAGATGAGGAAGCCCCACCACTCGCTCCACTGAATCTGAAAACCGTCGAGCAGAAGGTCAGCAGCAATGAGACCGAGACCGGCGGAGATGACGTACATCAGGCCGCGAAAAAGGAAAGAGATCACGGGCTGAGCCTAACGTCCGTTGTGCCGTGCTCAGGAATCCGAGCCGACGGCGGCGAGCCGCGCCTCTTCATCGGTACTGACAGCACTCTCGATGAGAGCATCGAGAGCACCATCCATCACCTGGTCAAGGTTGTATGCCTTGAAGCCGGTGCGGTGATCTGCGATGCGGTTCTCCGGGAAGTTATAGGTACGGATGCGCTCAGAACGGTCCATGCCGCGAATCTGCGACTTTCGGGCGTCTGATGCCGCCGCATCGAGCTCTTCCTGTTGCCTGGCCAGCAGTCGAGCGCGCAAAACTCGCATACCCGCTTCGCGGTTTTGCAGCTGAGACTTCTCGTTCTGCATAGAGACGACGATGCCGGTCGGCACGTGCGTGATTCGCACGGCAGAGTCCGTGGTGTTCACGGACT
The DNA here is from genome assembly GCF_040687205.1 of Microbacterium sp. NPDC076768. NCBI lineage: Bacteria > Bacillati > Actinomycetota > Actinomycetes > Micrococcales > Microbacteriaceae > Microbacterium > Microbacterium sp. NPDC076768. The sequence continues at coordinate 468,241 of NZ_JBFBMU010000002.1, read as the reverse complement.
GTCCACCAGGACCAGAAGAACGGAAAACATCAATCTTCAGGTCGTTTTGGTCGATCTGAATCTCTTCCGGCTCATCGACCTCGGGAAAGACAAGCACACCAGTGGTCGACGTGTGAATGCGGCCTTGCGACTCCGTCGCCGGAACGCGCTGCACGCGGTGCACGCCGCCCTCATATTTCAGATGCGCCCAGACGCCCTGTGCAGGATCGGTCGAGGATCCTTTGATCGCCACCTGGACGTCTTTGTAGCCGCCAAGATCGGACTCATTGCGCTCGAGGAGCTCCGTCTTCCATCCCTTTGACGCTGCGTACTGGATGTACATGCGCAACAGGTCGGCAGCGAACAACGCCGATTCTGCGCCGCCCTCCCCCGCCTTGATCTCCATGATCACGTCGCGGGCATCGTCAGGATCGCGAGGAATCAACAGGCGCCGCAGTCGTTCCTGCGTCGTCTCGACCTCTTCTTCCATTGCCGGGATCTCGGCAGCGATGGACTCGTCTTCACGAGCAAACTCGCGAGCGGTCTCTAGATCGTCTGTCGCAGCGACCCATGCATCGTACGCAGCGACAATCCGCGACAGCTCGGCATAACGTCGGTTCACGCGCTTAGCGCGGGCAGCATCGGCGTGCACCGCCGGGTCGGAGAGTTCCTCCTGCACCCGGCGATGCTCGTCGATCAGAGTCTGGACGGACTCAAACACGGGTCAGTGCCGCTCAGCGAATGTTGTTGTCGTGTCCGTGCGCACCCGAGGGGAGCGTCGGAATCGACTTCTGCATCTGGACGAGGAACTCAACGTTGGAGTTGGTCTCCTTGAGCTTTCCGAGAACGACCTCGAGAGCCTGCTGCTGGTCGAGACCAGCGAGAGCGCGGCGGAGCTTCCAGGTGATCTTGACCTCGTCGGCCGAGAGCAGCATCTCTTCGCGGCGCGTGCTGGACGCATTCACGTCGACGGCCGGGAAGATGCGCTTGTCAGCGAGGGCCCGCGAGAGGCGCAGTTCGCTGTTTCCGGTGCCCTTGAACTCTTCGAAGATGACCTCGTCCATCTTCGATCCGGTCTCGACCAAAGCCGTGGCCAGGATCGTGAGCGATCCACCGTTTTCGATGTTGCGCGCTGCGCCGAAGAAACGCTTCGGCGGGTACAGCGCCGAAGCATCAACGCCACCGCTGAGTACGCGGCCCGACGCCGGTGCAGCCAAGTTGTATGCACGGCCGAGACGCGTGATGGAGTCAAGCAAAACCACCACGTCGCGTCCGAGCTCGACAAGACGCTTCGCGCGCTCGATCGCCAGCTCTGCAACAGTGGTGTGGTCTTCTGCCGGGCGGTCAAAGGTCGAGGCAATAACCTCGCCCTTGACGGTGCGCTCCATGTCGGTGACCTCTTCTGGCCGCTCGTCAACGAGCACCACCATCAGGTGCGCTTCTGGGTTGTTCTGCGCGATTGCGTTCGCAATCTGCTGCAGAACGATTGTCTTTCCGGCCTTGGGCGGTGCGACGATGAGTCCGCGCTGGCCCTTGCCGATCGGAGCGACCAGGTCGATGATGCGCTGAGTCAGCTTCTCGGGAGCGGTCTCCATGCGCAGGCGCTCCTGCGGGTAAAGCGGGGTGAGCGCACCGAACTCGACGCGAGTCGCTGCGTCATCGACGGAGAGACCGTTGACCGAGTCGACCTTGACCAGAGCGTTGTACTTCTGGCGGCCCTGCTGCTCGCCCTCGCGGGGCTGCTTGATCGAACCCACAACGGCGTCGCCCTTGCGGAGGTTGTACTTCTTGACCTGACCGAGGGAGACATACACATCGCTCGGACCCGCGAGGTAGCCAGTCGTACGAACGAAGGCGTAGTTGTCGAGAACATCAAGGATGCCCGCGATGGGGATGAGAACGTCGTCTTCACCGATCTCGGTATCGAACTCATCTGTCGGCGCACCGTTGCGGCGCTTGTTGCGCTGACGGTTGCGGTTGTTGCCGCCTGACTGCTCGTCATCCGCTGCGGGCTGCGACTGCTGATCCTGGGACCCGTTGTTCTGACCGCGGCCACGGTTGCGGCTGCGGTTGCGGTTGCGGCCTCGGCCGCCCTGCTCTTCGTTGCCACCCTCAGAGGAGTCGCCGTCGTTGTTCTGTGCGTTCTCCGCCGGAGCATTGTCCGAGGAGGACTCTGATGCGGAAGACTGCGCGTCGGCGGCAGGCTTCTGAGCGTTGCGACGGCCACGGCCGGTCGATTTCGGAGCCTGCTCGGCAGGAGCCTCTGCTGCAGTGTCGGCAGCAGGCGCTTCGGACGCGCCGGACTCCGCAGCCGGGGCCTCGGCATCTGCCTTCTTCGCGCGGCTGCGACGAGGCGCCTTAGCCTTGGGAGCTGATTCGGACTTCTCACCGGCGTCGTTGTTGCTACCGGCGTTGTTGCTGGCGTCGTTTTTGCTGGCGTTCTTGTCGCCAGTGTTCTGTTCTGCTCCGGCTGACGCCTCGGCAGGTGCCGACTGGGCTGTCTCAGCCTTGGCCGCTTCGCGCTTGGCCGCTGCAGACTTGGCGGCGGATGAACGTGCCGAAGACTTTGCCGTCGACTTCGCCGGTGCAGACTTCGCCGGTGCTGCCTCGGCGGGTGCAGCCTCTGTGGGTGCTGAAGCGGACGCCGCAGAGTCGGACTTCTGTGCCTGAGCGGCCTCGGCCTTCTCCGCCTTCGCTGCTGCGGTGGCGGTGCTGGCACGACGCGGTGCGCGCTTGCGCGGCGGTGCTGTCTCTGTCTTGGCGTCTGTGGTAGCCGCAGGCGCTTCGTTGGCCGGAGCAGACTGATCGTTCTGGGTCTCGGAGAGGTTCTCCACGAGTACTCCCTTATATGTCATGGGGAATGAGCGTTGAACGCACACAACGGGTGCTGCGCGCGATCGCACGGGCCGACGCTCGGCGCCAGCCAGCCTTGGCACTTGTGCCTCAGGGGTTTTGCGTGCGGGTCTTGCAAGAGTTGCAATGGGGCCAGATTCACGTAGTTACGTGGAGCCCTCCGCTCGAGTCCCCACTGTACCACCACGCACGTCGACCGCGAGCAGGAGCGCTTCCCACGGGGTGTCGGTGACGCGGTCTGCCAATTCCACAGCCTCTTGTCTGCTGCCTGGTCCGTCTGCGAGCACCAACACGCTGGGGCCTGCGCCCGAAACGACAGCTGCAAAACCTGCCGCACGCAGCGTCTGCACAAGTCGCTGGGTCTCTGGCATCGCGCCAGCACGGTAGTCCTGGTGGAGCCTGTCGGCAGTCGCATCCAACAGAAGCTCTGGGCTCTGCATCAGCGCGGCGATCAGCAAAGCAGAACGAGAAACGTTGAACACCGCATCGGCCGTCGATACCTGCGGCGGTTGCAGAGAGCGAGCTTGAGATGTCGACATCGTGTAGGCGGGGACCAGAACCAGCGGCGAGACACCGCGATGCACCAAGAGCTTCTTGTGCTGGGGGCCGCGCTCCGACATCCACGCGATCGTCAGACCACCAAACAGTGCGGGCGCCACGTTGTCAGGGTGGCCTTCGAGTTCGGTGGCAAGCCGAAGAAGATCTGTGTCGCTGAGTTCTACATCGCCTTCGAGCAGTCCCTTGGCCGCGAGAACTCCGGCGGCAACGGCTGCACCAGACGAGCCGAGACCGCGTCCGTGTGGCACACCATTCTCGGCAAAGATTCGCAGCCCAGGCGCTGGACGCCCGGCGTCAGCGAAGACATACGCAATCGTGCGAACGATCAGGTTCGACTCATCGCGAGGAATCTCGCTCGCTCCGGAGCCATGAACTTCGATTTCGAGCTCGCCCGCTGGGAGCGCCGTGACCTGGAGGGTGTCATAGATGCTGAGCGCGAGCCCCAGAGTGTCAAACCCAGGACCCAGGTTTGCGCTGGTAGCCGGAACGCGCACCTCGACGGTACGACCGTCGCGCGATGCGCCCCCGATGGGGACGACAGCTGCCGCCATTGTCACTCGCCTTCCACCCGAAGCACCGAGACAACCCGCTCAACGACGGAGCTGTCGGCAAGCTCATCGACCGTGGCGCTGAGTGACTGCTCGGTGGCGCGGTGGGTGCCGATGATCAGTCGCGCCGTTGGCTCGTCTTCCCCCTCGACGGTCTGTACGACCGTGGCGACCGATACGCCGCCTTCGCTGAGGATCCCTGCGACCGTCGCAAGCACGCCGGGGGCGTCGGCTACTTCGAGCGTGACCTGGTAGCGCGTGGTGACGTGGCCAATCGGCACGACAGGCAGGTTCGCCCTGGTGGACTCCCCCACGCCAACGCCGCCGGCGATATGACGACGAGCAGCAGAGACGACATCGCCGAGCACGGCAGATGCCGTCTGTACGCCACCGGCGCCTGCACCATAGAACATCAGTGATCCGGCAGCTTCTGCCTCCACGAACACCGCGTTGTTGGCACCGTGAACGGCGGCGAGAGGGTGCGAGTTCGGGACAAGCGCCGGGTAGACCCTGACCGAAATCGACTCGGCCCCATTGGCCTCGATACGCTCGCACACCGCGAGCAGCTTGATGACGAAGTTTGCAGCGCGAGCCTCTTCAATCATGGCTGCGGTGATGGAGGTGATGCCCTCGCGGTACACGGCATCGAGCGGCACGGCGGTGTGGAACGCGAGGCTCGCGAGAATCGCGGCCTTTTGCGCAGCGTCGTAGCCTTCAACGTCTGCCGTCGGGTCTGCTTCGGCGTACCCCAGACGCTGCGCGTCTGCGAGCACATCGGCGAAGTCTGCGCCCTCCGTGTCCATCCGGTCAAGAATGTAGTTTGTGGTGCCGTTCACGATGCCCATGATGCGCACGACGCGGTCACCTGCCAACGAGTCGCGCAGTGGACGAATGATCGGGATGGCGCCTGCTGCTGCCGCTTCGTAGTAGACGGAAGCGCCTACCCGGTCTGCTGCTTCGAACAGTTCCGGCCCGTGCGTAGCCAACAGCGCCTTGTTGGCGGTGACGACGTCTGCGCCCGAACCGATCGCTTGCAGGATGCTTGTGCGTGCGGGCTCGATGCCGCCGATGAGTTCGATGACGATATCGGCGCCCAGAATCAGCGACTCAGCGTCGGTTGTGAAAAGTTCTTTGGGAAGCTCAACATCGCGCTCTGCGTCTACGTCGCGCACAGCAATTCCCGCAAGCTCCAGCTCGGCGCCCGCGCGGTCAGCCAGCTCGTCGCCGTGGCGCAGCAGAAGAGCCGCCACTTGCGAGCCCACGGATCCGGCACCTAGCAGGGCCACACGAAGTCGTCGGTAGTCAGTCATGGTTACTCCTTCGGAGGTGGTCATTGGTGTCGCGCGGAGCCGCTCGCTCCGTCGATGCCCGCGTCGCGAGCTAACAAGTCGTCGATCGTCTCGCCGTGGACGATGACCGTCGAATTCCCCTTGCGCACCGCGACCACGGGGGGTCGAGGCACATGGTTGTAGTTGCTGGCCAGCGACACACAGTACGCGCCAGTAGCTGGCACTGCGAGCAAGTCGCCAGGGGCGAGGTCGTTAGGCAGGTACTCGTGGTCAACGACGATGTCGCCTGACTCGCAGTGTTTGCCGACCACTCTGCTCAGCTGGGGGGCACCGGTTCCCGCCCGCGATGCGAGCCTGGCCGAGTACTGAGCGCCATAGAGGGCTGGGCGCGCGTTGTCGCTCATTCCCCCGTCTACGCTGACGTAACGTCGGTCCTGGCCGGACTCCACAGTGACGTCTTTGGTGGTACCCACTTCGTAAATCGTCACGCCGGCGGTGCCAATGATCGCCCTGCCTGGTTCGAACGAAAGCGCTGGCACCGAGATGCCTCGCGCTGCGCAGCCCTCTGCAACCGCCGCGACGATCCCCGCCGCAAGCTCATCAATTGGCGTCGGATCGTCGACACGCGTGTAGGCGATCCCGAAACCGCCACCGAGGTTGAGCTGCGGAACTGCTCCGCCTTCGAGAAGTGTGGTGTGGAGATCGAGCACGCGCGACGCCGACTCCCTAAAACCCGCAACTCCGAAGATTTGAGAGCCAATGTGACAGTGCAAGCCCGCGAATTCGAGGCCAGGAAGCTCACGAATACGCGCGACCGCCGTCTCGGCTTCCGCGAACGGGAACCCAAATTTTTGGTCCTCATGCGCTGTGGCCAGAAAGTCGTGAGTCTCGGCGTGAACACCGCTGATCACCCGGACCAGCACCCGCTGACGCACGTCGAGCCGCGCAGTGATGGCCGCGAGTCGCTCGATTTCAATCGCGCTGTCGACAATGATCGTGCCGACGCCGACCTCGACCGCACGTTCCAGTTCAACGACCGACTTGTTGTTGCCGTGAAAACCGATGGTCCCTGGCGCGACGCCAGCGGCGAGGGCAACCGCAAGCTCTCCCCCTGTGCACACATCGACCCTGAGTCCCTCGTCTACGACCCAGCGCGCCACCGTTGTGCACAGGAAAGCCTTGCCGGCGTAGTAGACCTGCGCCGTGGTGTTGTGCTCTGCCGCAGCTCGCTCGAATGCTGTGCGGAAACGGCGGGCACGGCCGCGCGCCTCATCTTCATCCAGCACGAGAAGCGGTGTTCCATACGTCTGTGCAAGCGCGGTAGCGCTGACGCCGGCGACATCCAGCACACCGTCGGCGTTACGTCGCGCAGAACTTGGCCATACGCCGTCGGCGAGGTCGTTGGGGTCGTCGGGGACGACGAGCCATTCCGGGACAAGCGAGTCGACAGCGGGAAGCACTAAACACCAATCGTGAGAGGGATCTCGGGAGGGGCTCGCACACCGAGGTTGACCCGATTCTATGGCACCGCCCCGCTCACCCTGGTGTTCGTGACGCGCGACGTCAACCCCCTGCAGGCGTCAATCTCGGCCTCATAGGGTAGTCATGTGGCAAAGACTGAGACAGAACCAGACTCCTCCGCAGATCCGGGGCTTGTAGCGCGCATCACCGGACCGGTGATCGCGTGGGCCCTCGCCCGCCGGCCAGTGCGTGCGGCGTTACTGTACGTCGAGCGCCGCGGCCCGATGCTCGCAGACAGCGTGACGTATCGCGCGCTGTTCAGCGTCTTTGCTGGCGTGCTCTTGGGGTTCTCTCTTGCGACGCTGTGGTTGGCCGGCAACCCCGCCGCGTGGCAAGCGATCGTCGATGCCGTGCAAGCCGCCGTGCCTGGTCTGATCGGCGAAGGAGGCGTGATCGAAACAGAGGCCCTGCAAGAACCCGCATCTCTGTCGATCGCTGGCATCATCTCTATTTTCGCCCTCGTGGGTTCCGCACTCGGTGCCATCGGATCACTGCGCACAGCGGTGCGTGTGCTCGCGGGGACACTTCACGACGACATCCTCTTTATCTGGGTGATTCTGCGGAACCTCGCACTCGCCGTCGGTATCGGGCTCGCCTTCGTCATCGCCGCTTTTCTCACCTTCGTCGGCCAGCTCGGTGTGGAGTGGATCACCGATCTACTCGGCCTGCCACCAGGATCAGCAGCAGTCAGCTGGTCAGTGCGCATACTGTCGATTCTCATCGTGTTCAGCCTCGACCTGGCCCTGATCGTCGGCGTCTTCCGGTTGCTTTCCGGCTTGCCTGCCGCACGACGTTCGGTGTGGTCTGGCGCCGCGATCGGAGCGCTCGGCTTACTCGCGTTGCAAGAGCTGTCTGGTCTGTTTATTGGCGGCGCAACCAACAACCCGCTTCTGGCCTCATTCGCATCGCTGCTGGCACTGCTGATCTGGCTGAACTTCTCGTCTCAAGTGATGCTGTACGCGTGCGCCTACATCGTGACAGCCGAAGAAGAAAGCCACGACCGCGTGCATGTGCGGTTCGCTGCAACCACCTTCACAGAGCGACGTCTGCAACGTGCAGAGGTCGACGTGCAGATTGCCACAGAGGAGCTCCGTACCGCTCAGAAAGCGGTAGCAGAGGAACGCGGCTAATACGACCTCAGATCAGCGCGAGCACACGCCTTTCGCCTGAAGCGTGGGGTCTGTGGCAATCGCGCCATCGACATCGATATCGATGACGGCCGAGCCGTCGACAATCTCGAGCCCTGCGAGGGTAACGCCCGCGGGGAGCTGATCAGCGATGCACACCTGTTGCGGCTGAGTGAGGCCTTCTCCCAGCGACCCGAAGACGGATCCGGCATCATCCAGGTCAATATCGATCCCGCCCACCGTCACGGCGACAGGGGTGAGTTCAAGCTCGCCCTCGACGGCCCCCGGTGTGAAGGTCAGCGACAGGGGAACGTCGGCACCGAAAACGCTGAACGACCCGCTCAGGGTGGCGTTGGGAGCCTCAAACGCCACCGAGTCGACGGGTAGCTCGGTCTCCGCGATGAGCGAGGTGAATTCGGCTTCGTCGATGCGGATGGTGCCAGACGCGCCGGCCAGGTCACCGCCGCCCACAGGCACCCCCGTAGCGGTGACATCGACGGCGCCCGTCACACCTTCCAACGACACAGAGTCGCTTGCGAGGTGAACGGTGTCGAGCGTGCCGCCAACCAACTGCGGGAGGAGGATGCCTTCGACGTCAACATCGAGTTGCTGGTCACTAGAGAGACCAAGCTCTTCGATCACCGTTGCGCGCACCATCCCTGGCACGACAGCGCGGGCAACAAGCTCACCGACGACAACGAGAGCTGCGAGCACGACAACCACGGCCAACAGAATCCACGGCCAGCGCTTGCGTGCGCGTTTCGGCTCTTCCGTCGCTTCCTGGGTGGCAGCAGCACCGGGAACAACGAGCGTCGGGTGCTCGCCGTTGGCGTCCGGATACGGCAGGGTGTGATTGTCGTCACTCATAGATGACATCCTGCCGTATCGAGATGAACGCGACGACGAACTACTTGCGTTCCGGCGCGCTGACACCCAACAGGTCGAGGCCGTTGCGGAAGACCTGACCCGCTGCGTCGTTGAGCCACAACCGGGTGCGGTGCACCGTTTCGATCGGGTCGTCGCCCTGCGGAATCACGCGGCAGTTGTCGTACCAACGGTGATACAGGCCCGCGAGCTCTTCGAGGTAACGCGCGACACGGTGCGGTTCGCGCACCTCAGCCGCGTAAGCCACCAGGCGAGGGAACTCCTGCAGCGCACCGAGCAGAGCGGCTTCTGACTCGTGGGTCAGTGTCTCCGGGGCGAACTCAGAGCGATCGACGCCGGAATCTGCCGCGTTCCTGGCCACATTGTGTGTGCGGGCGTGCGCGTACTGCACGTAGTGCACTGGGTTGTCGTTGGTGCGCTTCTGCAGCAGTTCAGGGTCAAGGTCAAGGGGCGAATCCGCAGGCGAACGCTCAAGCGAGTAGCGCAGTGCATCCGTTCCCAACCAGTCGAGCAGATCATCCATCTCGATGATGTTGCCCGCGCGCTTGCTGAGGCGAGCGCCGTTGATCGACACCATCTGGCCGATCAGCACCTCGACGTTCTTTTCCGGGTCTTCACCCGCTGCCCCCGCGACTGCCTTGAGGCGGTGCACGTAGCCGTGATGGTCTGCCCCGAGAAGGTAGATCTTGTTCTGGAATCCCCGGTCGCCCTTGTTCAGGTAGTACGCGGCGTCGGCAGCGAAGTAGGTGTACTCACCGTTGGAGCGACGGATGACGCGGTCTTTGTCGTCGCCGAAGTCAGTGGTGCGCACCCAGACGGCACCGCCGTCGTCAAAGACGTGGCCCTGCTCGCGCAGTCGATCAACGGCCTGGTCGATCAAGCTCGTGCCCGAGGCGTCTTTGGCATGCAGTGTGCGCTCGGAGTACCAGACGTCGAAAGGCACGTTGAAGCGCTCCAACGAATTCTTGATCTCGGCGAGCTGGAATTCGTACGCGAGGTCCAGCGCAACGACCAGCTGATCCTCTTCGGCGAGCTGCAGCAGATCGGGACGTGCCTCGAGCGCGCGCTCAGCGAGCGTTGCAATGTAGGCGCCCGGGTAGCCGCCCTCTGGTGTGGGCTCCCCCTTGGCAGCGGCAAGAACAGAAGCGGCAAAGCGGTCCATCTGTGCGCCGGCGTCGTTGATGTAGTACTCGCGGACCGCATGTGCACCGCTCGCAAGAAGCAATCGCACAATCGAGTCGCCCAGGGCCGCCCAGCGAGTGTGCGCGATGTGGAGCGGGCCGGTCGGGTTGGCTGAGACGAACTCGACGTTGACGCTCACACCCTTCTGCGAGGTGTTCGTGCCGTAGGCAGTGCCAGCGTCGACAATGACCTTGGCCAGCGCGCCAGCCGCAGCGGCGTCAAGGCGAATGTTGATGAACCCAGGGCCAGCCACTTCGGTGCTCGCGATGCCATCGACCTCAGCCAGCCCATCGGCAACCTGCTGCGCAAGCTCGCGCGGGTTGGTGCTGAACGGCTTCGCGAGCCGCATCGCGATGTTGGAGGACCAATCGCCGTGGTCGCGGTTGCGGGGGCGTTCCAGCACGATGTCGGAGGCCGCGAGCTGCAACGGCTCGCCAGGGCGCCGCTCTTCCGCAATGGGAGCGATGACGGCGAGAAGGGCTTCGGCGAGAGTTTCGGGGTTCATAGCCTTCCCAGTTTACGGTGACACGAAGCCCAGCCTGACGGAATGTCGCCTGCGGAATTCGTAATCGGCGTCGAGTGTTTTACCCTCGTGCCATGAGCGCCACCACCCACCGCCGTCGATTGAGCACCACCGGCATGATTCTCGCCGTGGTTGTCGCCATCGCCGCAGTGGTTCTTGGCATGTGGCGCCCGTGGGCCCCCTTGGACTCCGGCTCCCCTCTGGGCGCATCTGCAGAGGGGGACGGTGGCGCATCTACTGCCATTGCCCCTGCGCCTTTGGTTTTGCCGGAGAACCCGACCACCCTGGTCTTCGGCGACTCGTGGACCTACGGGTCTGCGGCGAACGTGCCGACACTCGGATACGCGTACGTGCTCGCCGATCTCATCGGCGGCGCGACGGTCGTCGATGGCGTCCGCGGCAGCGGCTACCTCAAACCAGGCATCGATGGACCCGGGTTCGGCGAACGCATCGCCGCGCTCGACGCCGCGCTTCTGCCTGACCTGGTCATCATCCAGGGCTCCATCAACGACAGAGCGCAGGGCGCTGCTGGCTATCGCGAAGCGGTGATCGCGGCGTGGGACGCATTGACAGCTATCTACCCTGAAGCGGCGATCGTGGTGCTCGGGCCGGCCCCCCATGAATTGCCAGTGGGCACAGAAACCGCACGGATCGATGTGGATCTTTCTGAACTCGCCGCGGCGAGGGGGTGGTGGTACATCTCCCCCATCGCTCAGAACTGGATCACCGAGCAGAATTACCTCGACGTGATCGACGTAGAAGAAGGACGCAAGCACCCCTCGACCGACGGCCACCGCTACCTTGCCGAGAAGCTCAGCGCCGCCCTCGAAGAGATTCGCACCGCACCCGTCACCGAGGCAGGCGGGTCAGAAACCACCCCCAGCGAGTGATATTGTCGATCAGTACGCCTTCGTAGCTCAGTGGATAGAGCGCCGGTTTCCGGTACCGTAGGTCGCAGGTTCGACTCCTGTCGAGGGCACACAAGGTTGTACGCGGAACGGGTGTGAACTCGTACGTGGAACCCGCGTGAACAAGAAAAGCCGTCTGATTTCAGGCGGCTTTTCTTGTTTCGTGCGCCGTGCGGATGCGGCCGCGCAGCCGAAGCTGCACATTGCGCGCTCCGTGAGCGAGGATCGGGAATCTCCGATGGGTGTTCTCGAAGTTTTCGGGGTATCCCTGGAGGCAGTGGCGGCGACGCGGGCCGACTGCGCGAACAGAAGGATGAGCGGCGCTGGGTCTCCGAGCCGGTAGGAGCCGAGGGCGAAGAAGTAGTCGTCGCGCCGCGCGAGCAGTCCGCTGGCAAGAGGGACGACCGCGTTTTTGATGATGCCGCGACGTCGGAGCACGGCGGAGACAAGCGCGCGGCCGATGCGGCCGTTGCCGTCGGTGAAAGCATGGATGGACTCGAACTGGGCGTGACCGATCGCGGCCTGGACGAGCGCGGGCACGTCATCGCGGTTGAGGTGGGCGAGTAGGTCGTCCATGAGCACGGCCGAGTGCCCCTCGGCATCGGTGTCGGTCTGCGGGACAGCGAGAAGCGCGCTCTCGGAGGCGAGCACTTCATCGAGCGAGGGCGCATAGGCGAGCTCGGCGATGAAGGGAGGGATGGTGGCGTCGACGCTGCGCATCATGCGGTCGTCTTTAGTACCACCGCGGAAAGTTATATGCGATTTTGTCGACTAACAGTCGCATCTAAGGCTATGAAATGCGACTACGGAGAGGCTGAGTCGCGTCTCGGTAGCTGCCGACCTGTGTGGGCACTTCCATCCAATTGGGCGTGCTCTCCGAACAACTTGCTGACCGTTGTCACCGATAGAGGAGTAGCCGTGGTTCAGCAAAGAAGTGGCACCGGGAAGCGTTTCATCGCCTGGGCTGCCCTATCGGGTTTGGTGGCTGGCGCCGTCTTCCTCGCCATCGCAGAGGTGTTCGCGCTGTTGTTCGCACGAGCAGCCAGCCCGATTCTCGCCATCGGTGGATTCGTGATCGATATCGTGCCGCAACCGTTTAAAGAGTTCGCGATCGCTACCTTCGGCGAGTACGACAAGATCGCACTGTTGGCAGGACTCGGGCTCGCGGTGGTTATCGCGTCAGCAATCGCGGGGGTCTTGGAGTTCGTGCGTCCACCGCTCGGAGTCATCGCCCTCGTTATCGCCGGAATACTCTCCACCGCTGCGATCGTGACGCGCGCCGGGGTCTTGCCCCTCGCATTCTTGCCTCCTGTGCTCGGAACTGTGGCGGGCTCCGCAATCTTGGTTTTCCTCTCACGGCGCCTGCGACGGTGGCGCGAGGCTGACTCCCCCACTGCAGAGACGGCATCAACCGGCATCGACCGCCGCAAATTCTTCGTGCTGGCCGCGGTCGCCGGAGCCTCAGCACTGGTCGTCGGGATCACGGCACGCACCGTGAGCATGGCCGTCTCGTCGGTCGAAGCCGTGCGAAGTGCCCTCAAACTCCCCGCCGCCCGCACAAAGGTGCAGGTTCCTTCCGGGGCAGAACTTGACGTGAAAGGCATCAGTCCGCTGTTCACCCCGAACGACGACTTTTATCGCGTAGACACGGCGCTGACCGTACCGACGATTGATCCTGATACGTGGCGCCTCGTGATCGACGGGATGGTCGATGAGCGGATCGAGCTGAGCTTCCAAGACCTGCTCGACATGGGGCTCGATGAGTACGCCATTACCCTCACCTGCGTCTCGAACGAGGTCGGAGGCGAGCTTGTCGGAAACGCGATGTGGCTCGGTGTGCCGCTGCGCGAAGTGCTCCGCAAAGCAGGACCAAAGTCCGGCGCCGACATGGTGCTTTCCCGCAGCGTCGATGGCTACACCGCCAGCACTCCCCTGTCTGCCCTGGTCGACGACAACCTCGACGCGATTCTCGCCGTCGGCATGAACGGCGAACCGCTTCCGCTTGAGCACGGCTTTCCGGTGCGCATGGTGGTGCCTGGTCTTTACGGCTACGTTTCTGCGACCAAGTGGCTCACCGAACTCAAGGTCACGACATTCGCTGACGACAAGGCCTATTGGACCCCTCGTGGCTACAGCGCCGAGGCACCCATCAAGTTCTCTTCGCGCCTGGACACGCCCAGCATCGGTGAGGCGGTTCCGGCCGGACGCATCCCGATTGCCGGCGTCGCGTGGGCACAATCGGTGGGCATCGAGCGGGTCGAGGTACGCATCGATGACGGCGAGTGGACACCAGCGACCATGTCGACCCCGATCAACGACGACACCTGGGTGCAGTGGTTCATGGAGTGGGATGCCACCCCCGGCACCCACTATGTTGCCGTGCGAGCGGTGAACAAGAATGGCGAACTACAGGTCGAAGAACGTGCTCCGATCGCGCCTGACGGTTCTTCTGGTTGGCAGCGCTCGCTGATCCGCATCACCTGATCCCCGACCGACCTTTGTGCCGCATCTCAGCGCCTATGGTGGACGAATGACCTCCCTCCTTGCCCGCGTAATCACCGTGTCAGACAGGTCGTTCACTGGTGAACGCGAAGACAGAGGAGGCCCACTCGCGGTCGGCCTGCTGCGTGAGGCCGGGTGGGAGTGTCCCGACGCCGAAGTGGTGGCAGATGGTGCCACCTCTGTTGCCGATGGGGTGCGGCGAGCCGTCGAACAGGGAGCCCGCCTGATCCTGACCACCGGAGGCACCGGAATCGGACCACGGGACGAAACGCCAGAGGGCACTCGCCTGGTCATCACGCGCGAACTCCCTGGCATCGCCGAAGAGTTGCGTCGCAGCGGCCTCGCCGACACTCCACTGTCGATCATTTCTCGAGGGCTCGCCGGCATTGTCGACCCGGCAGGAGCACTGGTCGTGAACCTGCCAGGATCACTGCGTGCTGTCACCGCCGGGGTGCCGGTCGTGCTGAGCGTTGCCGCGCACATCATCGATCAGCTCGAAGGCGGAGACCACTCATGAACGATGTACGACTCGCGGCCATCAGCGAGAATCCGCTCGATGTCGATGCGCACCTACGCGCAGTCGAAGACCCAGCGCACGGCGCAGTGACGACTTTCATCGGCCGTGTGCGTGACAACGACCATGACGCACACACTGCAGTGGTTGGCCTGGAATACAGCGCCCACCCCGATGCAGAGACGGCCCTGCGCCGCATCGCCCAAGAAGCAGGAGACGGTTCCACCTCAGCGGTGGTCGCGGTGAGTCACCGCATCGGACGGCTCGATGTCGGTGACGCCGCCGTCATCATTGCCGTGGCATCTGGGCACCGCGCCGAAGCGTTCGACGTGTGCCGCGAAGTGATCGAGGCGATCAAACGCGACCTCCCGATCTGGAAGCGTCAGATCGAATCAGACGGATCGACGGCCTGGAAAGGCATCGGCGGCTGAGCTGTCACACGCGAGGTTCATCCGCCAGCGAACGGCGGAAGCACGTCGATCAGTGTGGCGTTGTCCAACGAGCGATCATCGTCGGAGCGCACTCCGTCAACGAGCACAGCACACTGCGGCAAGATGCCAGCCAGGGTGGGGTGCTCGGCCACGACCGCTGCCCGAAGTTCGACGAGCGTTGCTTCACCGCGCTCTTCGGCGTCAACGCCTGCGGCTTCCGCCGCCGCTGCGAAGTACCGCACACGCGTCATGACCGCTCCTCCGCTGGGGCGTCGTCGCGCTCGATGGTCTCGCCTTCGCGGACCCAGTCTCCGGAGCGCCCACCGGATTTTGCGACAATGCGCACGCCCTCGATCACGACCGATCGGTCCAAGCCTTTGATCATGTCGACCACGGCGAGCGCGGTGACAGAGACGGCGGTGAGCGCCTCCATCTCGACTCCTGTGCGGTCGGCTGTCCCGATTGTTGCTTCGATGAAGACGCCGTCGTCACCAATTTCAAGTTCGACGCTCGCGCGGTGCACGCCGATCACGTGGGCGAGGGGAAGGAGGGTGGGGGTGGACTTTGCAGCCTGGATGCCGGCGATGCGGGCGACAGCGAGAACGTCGCCTTTCGGGGCGGTGCCGTCGCGCAATGCGGCGATGACTTCGGCGCTGCACCGCACGAAGCCGCGTGCGGTTGCCGACCGGACGGTGGGCTGTTTTGCGGTCACATCGACCATGTGCGCACGGCCGGCGGAATCGAGATGCGGGAAGCTCATTCGACCAGCATGACATCGATCGTGTCGCCTACGGCGACGTTATCGACCTCAGCCGGCACAACAGCGAAAGCTCTAGCACGGGCGAGGCCGCCTGCCAGATGCGAGCCCGATCCTCCGGCTGTCGCCGGACGCACGGTGCGGGCGGCAAGGTCGATGACGGCGGGGAGGTACTGTCGGCGTCCTGGCGGCGTGGTCCATGCGGTCTCCGCCTGCAGTTGCAGGCGAGGGCGGTGGATCAGAGAGCGGCCCTGGAGCGCCAGGAGCGCTGGACGGACAAAGACTTCGAAAGACACGGCGACGCTCACAGGGTTTCCCGGCAGCCCGAACACCAGGCATCCGGAGGGCAACACTCCAAATGCCTGCGGCTTTCCTGGTTGCATGGCGACGCCGGTGAATTCGACTTCGCCGCCACCGTCGAATGCGCCCCGTACCGGTTCGTAGGCACCGGCGCTGACTCCCCCGGTGAAGATGATGAGGTCAGCACCGCGCGCAACGGCTGCTGCGGTGATCTCGTGCACTGCGGCGGCGTCATCTTGCACGCGCGCGGTCAGCACCACATCGGCATCAGCGTCAGCCACCAGTTGCTCAAGCAGCGGTCCGTTGGAATCGGGAATTCGTCCCCGCGTGATCGGCTGGTCTGGGGCGAGGAGCTCGCTCCCTGTGGAGACGACAGCTACCCGCGGCTGACGGGTGACCGTGACCTCCGCTATCCCTGCGGCGACGGCGGCCGCGCGCTGAAACGCCCCCAGGCGCTCCCCTGCAGGGATCACTTCATCGCCTGCGCGGAGGTCGGCGCCTCTGCGGCGGATGTATGCGCCAACGCCCGCCGGGGCCTGTACGACGTGAATCTCCGTGAGCGAGTCGGCGAGACCGCCTGCGGTGTCTTCGAACGGCACGATGGCATCTGCGTCGGTGGGCACCGGTGATCCGGTCATGATGCGGGCGGCCTCCCCCGATGCCAGCGCAGGGTCGTCGCTCGTGCCAGCCGGAAGATCGGCGACAACATGCAACGCCACTGGCGCGTCTTCTGAGGCCACCGCGACGTCTGCGGCACGCACGGCGAAACCATCCATCGCAGAGTTGTCGAACAACGGAATGTCGTGAGCGGCCAGGGCGGGTGCCGCCAGCGTGCACCCGATGGCGGCGTGCACAGGGCGGGTCTCGGCGGGGAGCTGTCGCACCGCATCGAGTACGCGAGCACGTTGGTCTTCGACGGTTCTCAGCGCGCGTGCACGACGACTCATGCGTGTCTCCCTTGCGACGGACGAATCTCAATCTCGTACTGCCGCGCAGCGAGCGCGTCAATCATCGCCAGCCTACCCAGGAGTGGCTCGCCTGCACCGGTGATCAGCTTGATCACTTCTCCTGCAAGCACCCCGCCCACCTGCACGCAGAGCGCACCGAGCACACCGACTTGCGCGCAGCTGGGCGGCTCGCCTTCCGTGCCACGCGGAAACAGGTCGGCGAGCACCACTGGTTCTCGCTCTGGTGGGTTTGACCAGAAGACCGTTGCCTGTGCGTGCCACTCCTGTACTGCGCCCCAGACCAGCGGCACTGCCAGAGATTCTGTGGCGGCCGCCACATCGCGCCGGGTGGCGAAGGCATCACTGGTGTCGACCACGATGTCGGCTTTGTGTAACAACTCGTGCGCGTTCGCGGAACTGAGACGCTCTGCGACCTGGGTGACGACGCAGTCCGGTGCCAGATCAGTAATGGCGCGAGCAGCTGAACGTGTCTTCAGGGTTCCGATGTCGTGCACCCGGTGCGCGAGTTGCCGTTGCAGATTCGTCAGCTCCACCACATCATCGTCGATCACGGTGATCGCCCCTACGCCTGCCGCGGCGAGCGCGAGCAAAACCGGGGAGCCGAGTCCGCCTGCCCCGACAACGGCAACGTGGGCCGCGGCGAGGCGTCGCTGGCCTTCTTCGCCGATACCGGAGAGCACCGCATGTCTGGCGGTACGGATGAGCTCGGTGGGTTCCAGCGCGGGAACCGGAGCAACGAGAGGGCGCATGGTTTCAGGCTAGTGCGCCACACTCTCAACCGCAGATGCGGAGGAATCGGGCTCCTTTCATCCGCTGTAGCGGTAGCGTGGGGGGATGCAAATGTATCGAGTTGCGCGGGCCGCCGAGATGCTGGGCGTCAGTGACGACACGATCCGTCGGTGGATCGATCAGGGGCTGTTGCCTGCGACGTCCGCGGTCCCCACCGAGATTCCTGGCGATGCTCTGGCGGCCAGAGCTGTCGCCCTCGCGGCGGAGACGGCGGACTCCGACGATGCACTTTCGAGTGCGCGCAACCGCTTCGTCGGGATTGTGACGCGCGTGCAGATCGACGGACTCATGGCGCAGGTAGATATTCAGTGCGGCCCACACCGTGTGGTCTCGCTGCTCTCTGCCGAGGCCGCCCACGCATTGCAGCTGGAAGTCGGCTCGTTGGCCACCGCCTCTGTCAAAGCCACTCAGGTTGTCGTCGAAGTTCCGCGCGGCTGAGTGGAACCGCATGATGAGCCAGATGATGAGGATCGTGCAGTGTGCCGCCGTAGCTGTCATAGCCGGAGCGCTTGCCGGATGTGCGGGTGGGGCTGAGCCCCCCGCATCCTCCTCAAACGACACCCTTCAAGGAGAGCTCACCATTTACGCTGCGGCATCGCTTGCCGAGTCTTTCGACGCCATCGGCGAGGCCTTCACGGCAGAACACCCCGAGGTGCGACTCAGCGCGGTCTACGACGGCTCTGCGACTCTTGTCACGCAGATCCTCGAAGGGGCGCCAGCCGATGTGTTCGCGACCGCCGACGAAGCGAGCATGGCGAAGGCAGCAGATTTGATGGTCAGCCCCACACTGTTCGCCTCGAATACGCTCGTGATCGCCGTTCCTGCGGGTAATCCAGCTGGAGTGGAATCACTGGGCGACTTAGCAGAGGTGACCACCGTGCTGTGCGCCCCAGAAGTACCGTGCGGGGCGGCGTCAGAGGAGTTGCTCTCCATCTCCGGAGTCGCGGTCGATCCGGCCAGCATCGAGCAGAACGTGACAGCGGTGCTCACCAAAGTCGCCGCGGATGAGGCTGACGCCGGGCTGATCTACGCCACCGACGCTCTCCGCCGCGACGACATCGATGTGATCGTCCCCGACGAGGCAGCACAGGTCGTGAATCACTATCCGATCGCAGCGCTCGCCGATGCCGCAAACCCGGCAGCCGCCCGCGCCTTTGTGGCATTCGTGGAGTCGGATGCTGGCCAACAGGTGCTTACAGACTTCGGGTTCGGCGCACCATGAGCACGTCGAGCGCCACGGGATACGCCCCTCGCACACTGATGATCCCTGCGGTCATCGGACTCGCATTTCTCGTGCTCCCGCTGAGCGCGCTGGTCGCACGAGTCGAATGGTCAACCTTTCTCACCGATGTGACCTCCCCCGCCGCGCTTTCGGCCCTGGGACTGTCGATGGGTACAGGGCTTGTCGCAACGGCCCTCTGCATCGTCGTGGGGGTTCCGCTGGCGTTGCTCATTGCACGGTCAGGCCCCCGTGTTGCCGCCATTCTGCGTGCGGCGGTGACAGTGCCCCTCGTCCTGCCCCCCATGGTGGGCGGCGTCGCGTTGCTCTATCTCTTCGGACGCGCTGGGTGGTTTGGTGGGCTCGGCTTGTCGTTCAGCACCACCGCTGTGGTGCTCGCGCAGACTTTCGTAGCTCTGCCTTTTCTGGTGCTCGCTGTCGAAGGTGCCGTACGTGCTACCGGCGTGGACTACGAACGCACAGCGGCCGCCCTCGGGGCAGGACGCTGGACCATCTTGCGCCGCATCACTCTTCCGCTCGCTGCCCCAGGAATTGTTGCGGGCACTGTGCTGTGTTTCGCACGCGCTATCGGTGAGTTCGGCGCGACTGCCCTCTTCGCCGGCAACCGACCAGGCGTCACCCAAACCATGCCACTGGCGATCTATACGGCGTTCAACGGCGCAGGAGTATCGCAAGGCACAGCGGTCGCGCTCGCTCTGCTCCTGCTCGCCACGGCGATCGTGGTGCTGCTGCTCGTACGCGGCTGGCGCCCTGGAGCGACCAGATGAACAGTCCAGGCCGGAGCACAGCTGACGCCCATGCCCTGCGGGCCCACGTTGTGGTCGCGCGCGAGCACTTCACCGTCGATGTCGATGTCGACGTGGCCGCTGGCGAAAGCATCGCCATCATGGGACCCAGCGGCGCCGGAAAGTCGACGCTCCTGCAAGCCCTCGCCGGCCTTCTGCCGCTCACGGCGGGAGAGATCAGTATCGGCGGCCGTGTTGTTGACAGAATCGCAGCCCCGCAGGTACACACCGCCCCGATGGACCGCGGGGTAGTCCTGCTCGGGCAAGACGCCCGCCTCTTTCCCCACCTTTCCGCCCGAGAAAACGTCGCGTTCGGGCCCCGCGCCGGCGGCATCGCACGACGGTCAGCACAAGCGAGCGCCGACGAATGGCTCACCCGCGTCGGTCTTCCGGGGGCAGGCGACCGCATGCCCCGCGAACTCTCCGGGGGCGAACGCCAACGTGTCGCTGTGGCACGTGCGCTCGCCGCCTCACCGCGTGCCGTGCTGCTGGATGAGCCGCTTGTTGCGCTCGATACGGAAACAGCGGGCGAGATCCGCAACATGCTGCGAGAGCAGCTCGCAGGCACCACCACCGTGGCGGTCACCCACGATGCGACCGATGCCATCGCGCTCGCCGAACGACTCGTTGTCATCGAATCCGGAAGGGTGACCCAGGTGGGGCCAGCGCGAGAAGTGCTGACGACACCGGCGTCAGGTTTTGTCGCAGCCATTGCCGGGCTCAACCGAATCGTCGGCGTCGTTCGCGACGGAGCATGGCATGGCGATCGCATGACGTTGCCGCACACTTCTGTGGGAGGCTCCGCGATCGCCACCCCAGACGGCACGACTCTGGCCGCCCTGTTCCGCCCAGAAGACGTGAGCATCGTCGGCGACGAAGCGGCAACTGCACACTCATGGCGCACTGTCGTGCGCAGCCTCGAACCCACTCTCTCTGGCATGCGTGTGTACACGGCGGAGTGCAAGGTCGATGTGCCCCTGGCAGACGCAGCAATGCTTGTGCCTGGCATGACCGTAGGCCTACAAATCAACCCTGCTGCCCTGCGCTTCGCGCCCACGCTCTGAGCTCGCACCCTGGTAATCCGCCGGGGCCAGTGACGCATTCGGCCCTCCGCACCCCCTCGCGGGCTACGCTCGAAAGGTGATGGGGAAAGAGGACGCGCGATGGCCGCTGTACCGGTAGTTATCGGTTCGAGGATCGCGAGCACCGGACCCCAGTCATCGCCGGTCGCAGACCAGCTGGTCGACACGCACGGACGTGTGCATCGCGACCTACGCATCTCTCTCACTGACCGGTGCTCATTGCGATGCACCTACTGCATGCCAGAGCAGGGCAACGAATGGCTCGCACGCACCAGCATCCTCTCGACAGACGAGATCATCGAACTCGCTGAGGTGGCCGTTTCACTTGGCATCCGCACCTTCCGCCTCACCGGAGGGGAACCGCTGCTGCGCACCGACATCGCCGACATTGTGCGTCGGATCGCCGCACTCGGAAGCGCAGAGCGTCCCGTTGAAGTCGCGATGACGACCAACGGCATCACCCTCGCTGCGAAGCTGCCGGAGCTGATCGATGCCGGTCTCACCCGCCTGAACATCAGTATCGACACGATTCAACGCCAACGATTTGCCGACCTCACCCGCCGCGACCGCCTCGACGACGTCTTCGAGGGCATCGCTGCCGCGGCAGCGTCTCCGCTGCGCCCTCTCAAACTCAATGCTGTGGCGATGCGCGGAGTGAACGACGACGAGCTTGTCGACCTCCTCGCGTTCGCCATGGACTCCGGCGCTCAGTTGCGCTTCATCGAGCAGATGCCGCTGGATGCAGGCCACACCTGGGACCGCAACACGATGGTGACACGCGAAGAGATCCTCGCGGCGCTCAGCGAGCGGTGGCAGCTCACCCCCGTACCAGGACGCGGGGGCGCTCCTGCAGAAAAGTGGACCATTGACGGAGGTCCCCACGAGGTGGGCGTCATCGCCTCGGTCACCGCTCCTTTCTGCGGCGCATGCGACCGGCTACGACTCACCGCAGACGGTCAACTGCGCAACTGCCTCTTTTCCCTCACCGAGTACGACCTGACCGGTCTGCTGCGCAGCGAGGATGCGAAGGGGGCCGCTCCGGCGGACCGTACAGCGGCGATCGCCGACCTGCTGCACTCCTGCGTACGCGGGAAGCTGCCTGGTCACGCGATTGACGACCCGTCGTTCCTGCAACCGGCACGCGGAATGAACGCGATCGGCGGCTGACCGCCCGCGTCACCAGCCCGTATCAAGCAGCGACTGCACGACGATCGCGAAGACGATCTGCACGCCCAGCAACCATTGCCTGGTCGACTGTCGGAACAGCGCTAGGCCGAGCGTGGCCCACGGCACGAACGGGAGCCAGATGCGCTCCACCTCTGCCCTACTCATGTT
Source organism: Microbacterium sp. NPDC076768 (assembly GCF_040687205.1). NCBI lineage: Bacteria > Bacillati > Actinomycetota > Actinomycetes > Micrococcales > Microbacteriaceae > Microbacterium > Microbacterium sp. NPDC076768. The sequence continues at coordinate 446,165 of NZ_JBFBMU010000002.1, read as the reverse complement.
CGAGAAGTCGGCAGCGAACACCATCAGCCACCCCGCGCCGGCAAGCAGCAGCACGACCACCAGCGGATTCCATCCACCCGCCGTGCGCTTGCTCTCGCTCTCGCTCTCGCTCTCGCTCGTGCTCTGTGCCGGGGTGCGCTTACGGATCACCGCAATCGCTCCTGCCACAACCGCAGCGAGAGACGCACCGATCGCAGGACCAGCACTCGCGCCGAACGCGGCCAGGTTGCCCCACATCCAATACGTCGGAGGACGCCTGGACGCCACGCCGTCCCAGTAGCGCTGCTGAAGCACAGGGAAGGCTTCCCACCACGCAAACCCGTTGATCGCAAAGAGCCCCACAACGCCCAAAGCAGACACCGCAGCGATCGGCAGCGGCACCCATGACTTACCAGCGATCAAGATAGCCACAGCCAGCAGACCCAGAAGCGGAAGGCCGTACGACAACATCACGCAGTAGCCCAGCAATACCCCGGCAACCACCGACCACACCACTCGAGGGATGCCTCGCTTGACAGTCGCCAGAGCCAGAGCACACATTCCCCAGGCAGCAACGGCCATAAACATGCCGTCTCCGGATACTGCGACCCAGATTGCCGCGGGTGTGAAGACCAAGAAAGGTGCGGCACCGCGTGCGAGCTTCTCGGCACCTAGCGCCCGCAAAGTGATCAGCACGGCCATCACGGTCGTTGCCCCCACAAGCAACACAACCATCCCTGCGGCGAGCGCGCTACCGAGGCCCAGTCGCACCAAGACCACGAAGAACAGCAGAGCTCCTGGCGGGTGCCCTGCGATATGTACTGGCCAATTGTCGGGATGGGCGTAGGGGATGCGCTCTACGTATTCGCGGAGGGTTGCGCCGAAATCGTCTACTTCTCGCGCGGTGTTGAGGTACTCGTAGCGATGGTCAAGGATCGTGCCGATGCCGTCGAGTCCGTCGACGGTGGCGAGCGCGAACAGCCACAGCGCTGATGCCCCGAATGCCACGAGGAGCAGTGGTCCCCAGCGCAGCGAAGACGCCAGTCGAGGACCCCAGATGACTCCGGCGAGCCCAAGCAGGATGGCTAGCGGGGTGCCGGGTCCGAGCCGTGGCAGCCACTCAGCGTGCAATGGTGGGAACGAATTGACCCGCACATTCCAGCCGGTAAGTGCCGGAATCGCGATTGCCGCTGCGATCAGCACCAGTGTGGCGATGACGCCCCATACTGCGAGTTTTCGCCCGGGGCGCACGCGCGTAGCTTCGTCCATCAGGCGACCGCATTTCTCAACGGTGCGTGCGCGAATTCTCGCACGCCATCGGCGAACTCTACTTCGGCGTTCCAGCCGAGTTCTGCCTTGATGCGGTCTGCCGATGCGGTGATGTGGCGTACATCGCCGATCCGGAACTCTCCGGTGCGCTCCGGTCGCTCCGCGCCGAACGCCGCGGCGAGTTCGTCAGCGAACTCGCCGATCGTGTGCGGGGTGCCGGTCGCGACGTTGAAAGCCCTCGCGGTCTCTGATTCGGCATCTGCCGTCCATTGCAGCGCTGCGACATTGGCGCTGGCGACGTCGCGCACGTGGATGAAGTCACGACGCTGACCGCCGTCTTCAAAGACGCGTGGGGTCTCCCCTCGCTCCAGCGCTGAGCGGAAGAGCGATGCCACGCCGGCATACGGAGTGCCCTGCGGCATCTGCGGGCCATAGACGTTGTGATACCGCAAGAGGGCTGCCTGTCCCCCGCCCTGCACCCACGAGCGCGCGAGGAGTTCTTGTTCGAGCTTCGTGGCCGCGTACACGTTGCGCGGATCGCATGGTTGCTCCTCCCGAATCGAAAGGGGACGAAGCGGGGCGCCGGTATGCGGCGAGAGCGGTTCGAACTGTCCGGCTTCCAAATCGGCGCGACGACGTGCGGGCGGCTGCACCGGGCGGTCGCCATCGAGATACAGGCCTTCGCCGTAAACCACCATCGATGAGGCGAGTACCAGCCGTTGAACCTTTGCTCGCGTCATTGCCGACAGCAGAATTGCGGTGCCAAGAGAGTTGGACGACACGTAGTCTGGCGCATCGTGAATGCTGACCCCGAGGCCGACCTTCGCCGCCTGGTGGCAGACAGCGTCGACACCGACGAGCGCGCGCGCCACCGCGTCTTCATCGCGCATGTCGGCGTGCACAAAATCTGCCTCGGAAGTGAGAGGCTGCGCGGAGGCGTGAACGTCGGAACGCATCGAGTCGAGGACGCGCACCCGCCATCCGGCCTCTAGCGCTTCGGAGACGATGGATGAGCCGATGAATCCGGCCCCACCGGTGACCAGCAGCAGACCGCTCATGCGCGCACTCCCTTGGTGTCGACCTGCAATAGAGCATCGACGACCTCAGCAGTGAGTCGTTCTTCTGGCACGAAACCCACCGGAATCGCGTCAATGATCGCTGCGACGGCGGCGCTCAGCCGGGGCTGGGCCGCCGCCATCACGGCGAACACGCGCTCGGCTGTCGCAGACGTGTCAGATTCCGACTCTCCGTGATCAGTGTCGGTATCGGTGATGATCGCGAGGTTGATGTGCGCGAAGCCCACCTCGGCGGCGAGCGCAGCTTCAGGAAGCTGAGTCATGTTGACGAGGGTGGCGCCCATGGCCCTGTGCCAGCGAGCTTCGGCGGCCGTCGAGAATCGTGGCCCCTGAATCACGACGCTGGTGCCATGCGCATGCACTCGTTCCCCTAGCCCCTGCAACGCGGACAGCGCGATTTTACGGAGGCGTGCATCGTACGGCTCCGCGAAAGGGAGGTGCTGTACTCCTGCCGGGCTTGAGGGTCCGTCGAAGTAGGTGTCGGCCCTGCCACTGGTGCGGTCGATGAGCTGATCGGTGAGCACGAAGTCCCCCGGCTGAAGGTCACGGCTAAGACCCCCCACCGCGTTCGTCGAGACCAAAATTCGCGCACCCTGTGTGCGCAGCCCCCACAACAACGCACGCGGATCGACGCGATGCGGTGGTACCCGGTGGCCTGCTCCGTGGCGCGGCGCGAACGCGATTCGACGTCCGTGCAGAGTTCCGGTGAGAATTTCGGGGATCGGGCCCCAGGGCGATTCACCGGCGGGCTGCACCGCTCTGTCTGCGAGCTCAAGGGTTTCGAAACCCGACCCTCCGATCACCGCGAATTCGATAGTCTCTGCTGCACGGTCACGCTCTACATCGGTCATGCTCCCAGACTGGGCTAGTCGCGGGCGCAATAGGGATCATTGTTCTTACATCGCGGTGACATTTGAGTCGTCACCGCTCTGTAAGGGGATCAGCGACCACCGGCGCACGCACTTTTGCATACTGGGGATATGGGCGACCAGACCACGGCAGGCTCCGTCACCGAGCGACTGTCGGTTGCGCTGCAAGAGCGATCAGAGCGGGCACGCCGCGCTCTGGGGTCTCCCCTTCGCACCACACGAATGACTGTTGTCGTCGGTCGCCTTTTGGGAATTGCCTTCGTCATCTGCTTTGCGACAGGCATCTACAGCAACCTGTTGCAAACTCCGCTGCCGTGGCTCACTCTTCCCCCAGGACCTGCGTACCTGTACGGCTGGACTCAGGGCACACATGTCGTGGTGGGCTCGCTACTCATACCGCTGCTGCTGGCGAAGTTGTGGGTCGTGTTCCCGAAGCTCTTCACCTGGCCACCTGTGCGCAGCTTCCCTCATCTTCTGGAGCGGATCAGCCTTGCGGTCTTAGTCGCGACGGCGCTGATGGAACCGATCACGGGCATCCTCAACACGCTGCAGTGGTACCCATGGGACTTCTCGTTTCGTAAGACGCACCTAGCGCTCGCCTGGATTCTGATTGGCGCGATGGTGGTGCATATCGCGGTCCATCTGCCCGCGATCATCCGCGCATGGCGCTCTTCGGAATCGACACCGTCTGACGATCCCCCCGCAGCTCGTGAACCAGACGCGACTTCTGCAGAAGGCGATACGGTCTCCCGGCGACGGTTCTTTACCGTGGTCGGCGGGTCTTCTGCCCTGTTCGGTGCCGTGGCTCTCGCGCATGCGGCTTCTCCGATCGGCCCCTTCAGCCTGAAAGCTCCCCGCGCCCGCATCAACAGTGCCCAGGGATTGACGGTCAACCGCAGCGCTCGACAAGCCGATGTCACCGCTCTCGCGCTCGACCCTGCCTGGACGTTGCGGCTGGGGGCAGAAGAGGCCGGTATCGCCCTGACCCGAGACGATCTCGAAGCTCTGCCGCAATACACCGAGGTGCTGCCGATTTCTTGCGTAGAGGGGTGGACCATCACCGCTACCTGGACCGGTGTGCGGCTGAGTGATCTGCTCGACCTCGCAGGCCTCCCCCACGACGAGACGATTCGCCTGCGCAGTATGCAACAGCGCGGAGCGTTTCGAGAGACGACGATGCCGGCCGCCTATGCTCGCGATCCGCGGACACTTGTGGCACTGAGACTGAATGGCGAAACCCTGAACCTCGACCACGGATACCCTGCGCGCATCATTGCGCCAGGACGACCAGGAGTGCTGCAAACCAAATGGCTCTCCGCCATCGAGGTGGCATGATGCGCGCGCTGAGATCCGCACTGATCCTGCTCGGCGGAGCGCTTTTGGTCTGGGGAGGGTGGCTACTCTTCTCGCGACAAGATGTCGATCAGCTGCTGAGCGTGCTGATCTGGCTCGTCGCGGTCGTGGTGCTCCACGATGGAGTTCTCACGCTTGTCAGCGCGGTGCGACACCGGCGCCGAGCGGCGCTCTCACCCCGCGCGGAGCTCTCACCCCGCGCGGAGCTCTCACCCCGCGCGGCGGAGGCGGACGAAAGCTCGTCCTGAGACGCTCCACGTTTCTACAACCTGCAGTGCTGTGCCGGAGAGTCGGCTTCTGAGCGCCTCGGCTCCGATGTCGTACCAAGGAAACGGCGAGCTGGATCGCCCATCATCGTCGACCACCGTAGCCATATAGCCGCGATCGAGATCAGGATCGGGATCGACTTCGACAACGACACTGCCCTCTGGCGAGATAATCTCCGCGCATCGCTTCATCAGCACGGTAGGTGAGCCGCCAATGCCGATGTTCCCATCGATGAGCAGAAGCGTTTCCCATGCACCCTCCTGTGGGAGGGCGTCGAAGACGGAAAGTTGCAGCGCAGGGAGGCCCCGCTCGCTCGCATGCTCCACAGCGGTGGAAGAGACATCAACCCCAAGGCTCAAGAGCCCCGAATGAATGGCGGCGTGAAGAATGCGTCCAGGACCGCACCCGATGTCTAGGACGGGGCCGGTGATCCTCTCAATCACCGACTCGTCTGCGGCGTCTGCCGCGGCCAGAAAACGTGCGATTTCTACGCGTCGTTCCCCACCCGCCGCTGCCTCAACAAGACGCAGCGTGCCACCGCCGTTGCGCAGTGCAAAGTCGTACGGCGAATCACCCCCTGCGCCGAAATGAGCCGTCGCTGTCACGCTCATGCGAGAGCCTCCGCGCTACGAACGACACCAATTTCTGACAGCAGACGGGCCAGCCGACCATCGTGCGGCAACAACGGTGCCACCTCCTGCAACGAAGCGATGTCGTCGATGTCCGTCAGTGCGGGAACGTCAGACACTCGGAGCCACGCCTCAACCAAACGCTCTCGTTGGCGTTGCCCGGTCTCGGCAACCGACATCGGTACTCCCCGGACGAGATCGCCCCGGGTCTTGCCACCAAGTCTCCCCTCGGGGAGGTCGTCGATACCGAGGAGCCAGAAGCCACCATCTGACGCAGGGCCGAACCAGGCATCAACGTCTTCCGGCCATTCGTCGGCGAGACGGCGCAGCAGCGCAGGGCGAAGTTGCGGGGTATCCATGCCGATCAAGAGAACCCGGCCTGGGCAGGCATCCAAAACGGCACCGATGCGTTCGTCCAGCCCGCCTTCCACCTGTGGGATCGACGTCACCCCATGGGGCAGAGGAATGTCTCCCTGAGCGCAAACGAGGATCGGGAGCCCGGCAGCCTGGATCGCGTCCAGCGTGTCTGCAAGGCTTGCGGCGGCAACCCGCGCGGCATCTTCCAGGCTCAGCGGAGGGTGCATTCTGGTCTTCACTCGACCGGGGATGCACTCTTTCGCCATCACGACGACCGTCGTACCGGCGTTCATGCGAGCCTCTGCAACGTGCGACGCATATCGATGATCGCTGTCGCTGTTCCTTTGACGGTGCCGGTCACCTTCGAGCGGCCTGTTCTTGGTAGATAATCCACATCAACCTCCTCGATCCGAAGACCTTTTCTCCACGCACGCAGCAGCAGCTCCAAGGGGTATCCGCTCCGGCGATCTTCCATGCCCAGCGCGAGGAGCTGTTCCCGGTTTCCTGCTCTGAACGGTCCGAGGTCGCGCAGCGTCAACCCTGTGCGCCGTCGCACCGACGACAACAACACCGAATTGGCGAAGCGTGCATGAACGGGCCACGAACTCGCACTGGTCACACGGCGCCGACCGAACACGAGATCAGCTTCTCCCCTGTGCACTGGCTCCGCTACCCGATCGAGCTGACGGAGATCAAACGACCCATCGGCGTCGCAAAATGCCACCACAGGAGCCGTCGCCGCGCACAGCCCCGCGTGCACCGCAGCACCGTAACCGCGCACTGGCGCTTCCACCACCAACGCGCCTCGTGCCCTTGCAACCTCCGCAGAACCGTCGGTCGAGCCGTTGTCGACGACGATTGCCCTGGTCCCTTCGGGGAGGGCGTCAAGCACACCGGGTAACGCGGCCGCCTCGTTCAGACACGGCAAGACGACATCGGTGCGAATTCTCATACCCTGACGCTAGAGAGCGGCGGCCTCGATGCCCATCCGAACTCCTTACGAACCGAGGAAGGATGCGTACGCACGCATCAGTCCGCGCCACGAAACCACCGCACGAACCTACGATGGGACGATGGTGCAAACCCCCTCGGAGCCTGCGGAACTCGTAGATCGTCGCGTCCTGGTCATCGAGGACGACGCGACAGTCGCCGAAATCGTGCGCACCTACCTGCAGGCCGGTGGATACATCGTCGACATCGCCACCGACAGCTTCTCCGGCCTCGCCGCTGTCGCAGCCAGCACGCCAGATCTCGTGGTGCTTGATCGAATGCTGCCTGGTATCGACGGCACCGAAGTCTGCCGCCGCATTCGAGCAGACTCGTCTGTGCCGATCATCATGCTCACCGCTCTCGGATCAGAAGACGATCGCATTGACGGCCTCGAAGCGGGCGCCGACGACTACGTCGTCAAACCGTTCTCGCCACGAGAGCTCGTACTTCGCGTCAATTCTGTGTTGCGCAGGAGCCTGCCAGAGTTTGCGCGTGAGGCACCGTTCCTGTTGGGGCCTTTTCACCTTGATCCTTCTGCACGCATCGCCAAGAAAGATGGCGTCCCGCTGGAGTTGTCGGTGCGGGAGTTTGATCTGTTCGCATTTCTGCTTAAACACCCCAGGCAAACCTTCGACCGGCCGACCCTGTTGCGCAGTGTCTGGGGGTGGGAGATCGGTGATCTCTCCACCGTGACAGTCACCACCAGGCGGCTGCGCGAGAAGATCGAGAAAGACCCGGGTAATCCCGAAGTGCTCGTAACCGTATGGGGCGTCGGATATCGCCTCGAGTTGGGAGCTCTCTGATGCCCATTGCTGATGTTCTGGCCATTGCAGGAATTGCTCTGGTTAGCGCGCTTCTGGTCGGAGTGCTGGGGATCATCGCGTTGTGGCTGCTGCGGCGCGGCTCTCTCATGTTGCAGTTGTGCGTTGTCATCGTCGCCGCTGTGCTCGCCTTCGCTGCGGGCGTCCTCGCCGTCGCTGAGGCCATGTATATCTCTCCGCACGACTTGTTGGTCGTTGTCGTGGTGAGCGCCATCAGTGCGGTAGTCGCCCTCGCGGTCGCGGTGCTGCTGGCGATGCAACTGATCCGCGGTGTGCGCTCGCTGGAACGACTGACGCACTCGGTCGGCGACGGTGAACGTCTCGCCGCCACGGGAACGCTGGCGGTGAATGCCGACTTCGCCCGCGTGGCGGAAGAGCTCGTCGCAACCAGCGAACGTCTCGCCGCAGCCAGAGACGAAGTCCAGCTTCTCGACAAGTCACGACGCGAGCTGATCGCGTGGATCTCGCATGATCTTCGCAGCCCGCTCGCTGGCCTGCGAGCGATGACCGAAGCGCTCGACGATGGCATGGCCGATGACCCAGCCCGCTTCCACCGTCAGATGCGACGCCAGGTCGATCACATGACCGATCTGGTGGACAGCCTCTTTCAACTCTCCAAGATCACCTCAGGAACACTCTCCCTGCAACTGGAACCGATGTCGCTGCACGACCTGGTGAGCGATGCCGTGGCTGAGCTGGCACCGATCGCGCAGGCACGGAACATCTCTCTCGTCGAGCTCACCAGCCCAGATCACACCATCGTCGGCGATGCCAGAGAGCTGTCGCGCGTGATGATGAACCTGCTCACCAACGCTATTGAGCACACACCGACCGGCGGGACAATCCGCATCAGCACGGCGCGAGAGCAACAAGTGATGCTGCTCTCTGTAGAAGATTCCGGCACCGGGATTGCGGAAGCCGACCTCTCCAGAGTGTTCGCCCCAGGGTGGCGCGGCACCGACGCCAGAACTCCCGGCGGCGGAATTCTGGGCACCAGCGGCGCGGGACTCGGTCTCGCCATCGCGCGCGGAATCGTCGAAGCGCACGATGGGGTCATCAGCGCTCACCAAGCAGATATCGGATCACGTTTCGACGTGCGTCTTCCGGCGGTAGCGTCCGCATAAACACTCGCACGTCTCTGCCCGACAAAGTCCTCATCTGAGCGCTATTGTCAACTCGAAGCACTCTTCGCAAAGTGGTGCTCGCCTTCAGAGATGAGAACGGCGTGAGCGATATAACAAAGTCGAACCGCAACGACCATGCGCATATGCGCGATGCGGTTCTTTTCGACGGCCCTGACCGAAGTCGACGCCTCAGTCGTTTTTGGATTTTGCTCACCCTCTCCTCGGTGATTGCCGCTGCCGGAGTCGTCGCAGACTCCACGGCGACCGTGATCGGCGCGATGATTGTCGCTCCGATGATGTTGCCCATCCAGGGTGTGATGCTCTCAACGGTGTTGGCGGACCGGCTGAATCTCACCCGGTCCATCTCGCTCGTGGTGTTCGGGGCTGCTGCGGCTGTCGGCATCGGTTTCCTCGTCGGTCTGCTGGTGACCAACGACATCGTTGCCGCGACCAACTCGCAGGTCGCTGGCCGCGTGAACCCCAAACTCATCGACCTCCTGGCCGCTCTGGGGACAGGGGTGGTCGGGTCGATCGCGCTCGTGCGGCGAGATATTAGCGACACGCTCCCTGGCGTCGCCATCGCGATCTCCCTCGTGCCGCCGCTCGCTGTCGCTGGGCTCACGCTGGAGTCCGGGGCATATACGGAGTTTTTTGGCGCGATGCTGCTGTTCGTCACCAACGTCGCCGCGATTCTCGCGACCGGCATCGTCGTCATGGCGGTCTACCGCATTCATCAGCCGCACGACCCCAACGCCACCGCAGAAGCTCGGTCAAAGAAGCGCAGAAGCGCCATCCTGACAGTCACGGCGATGGTCGTCATCGTGGGGGTGCCGTTGACGCTGTCGAGCATCAACAACACGCGTTCCACCGTGCAGGAAAGCACCATTCAAACAGCCGCCGAACAGTGGACCTCCGAGGTCGATTGGGATCTCTTGAGCATCAGCAGCAACCTCACCGGCGTCATCGTGCGTGTGACGGGAGCCATGCCCCTGCCAGAAGCAGAGCGCTTCGCTGAGATCCTCACCGAGAACGGTATCGACCCTGAGACTGTTGAGGTCGACTTCGTCCCTTCGTACAAAGTTCAACTGGAGTGACAGACGATGGCACGCTTTCCGCAACACAACGAAGATTTTACCGGGAGCATCGCACGGCTCGCGTTGGATTCGACGCCAGCAAAGCCGACGATTCTGCGGCCGCACGACTCGGCTCCCAACGTCGTGATCGTGATGCTGGACGATGTCGGGTTCGGAGCGCCGGGCACCTTTGGTGGCCCCATCCCGACGCCAGCGCTGGACAAAATCGCAAAAGCAGGAGTGCGGTACAACCAATTCCACACCACTGCCCTTTGTTCGCCCTCTCGAGCGGCACTCCTCACCGGACGCAACCATCACAGTGCGCATATGGGAGCGATCTCTGAGATTGCATATGGCTTCCCCGGCTACGACGGCGTCATCCCCCGCACGACAGCGACGGTCGCCGAGATTCTCCGCCAGAACGGTTACAGCACCGGAATGTTCGGAAAAGCACACGTCACTCCTATGTGGGAGACCAGCCCTGCTGGTCCGTATGACCGCTGGCCCACGGGGTTAGGGTTCGAGCGGTTCTACGGATTCCTCGGCGGCGAAACCTCGCAGTGGGAACCAGCTCTTTACGATCAGACTCAACCAATTGCACCGTACTCCGGGCGAGAGGACTATCACCTGACGGAAGACCTGGCTGACAGGTCTATCGAGTGGATGCGATTGCAGAAGACCTCAGCTCCACACAAACCGTTCTTTCTTTACTTCTCCCCCGGCGCGACACACAATCCTCATCATGTCTGGCCGGAGTGGAGCGATATGTTTCACGGTAACTTCGACGAGGGGTGGGACGCGCTTCAGAGCGAGATCTACGACCGTCAGATCAAAGCGGGCATCATCCCTGAAGGAACCAGTCTGACTTCTCGGCCCGCCGATCTGCCGTCCTGGGAGGACTACCCTGACCGCTACAAGCCGGTCGCGTCACGCCTCATGGAGGTCTACGCAGGGTTCCTCGCTCACACAGACGCGCAAGTCGGTCGGCTCATTGATGCGATCGAGGAGCTCGGGGAGTGGGACAACACGCTGTTCTTCTACGTCACCGGCGACAATGGTGCCTCCGCAGAGGGCGGCATCCACGGCGTCTGGAGTTCCCCATCGTTCCAGAACGGAGAACCAGAAGATCCCGAGTGGCTCCTGCAACACATCGATGACTTCGGGTCCGTGAGATGCGAAAACCACTACAACGCGGGCTGGGCGTGGGCCCTCGACAGCCCATTCCAGTGGACGAAGCAGGTGGCATCGCACTTCGGTGGCACCCGCAATGGGCTCGCCATCTCCTGGCCTGCCGGGTTTGAATCCCGAGGTGAGCAGCGAACCCAGTTTCATCACATCATCGACATCGTCCCTACTATCCTTGACGCGGCGGGCATCGAGGCACCAAATCTTGTCAACGGTGTCGAGCAAAAGCCCACGGAGGGCGTCAGCATGCGCTACACCTTCGATGACAGTGCGGCCACCAGTAGACGTACTACTCAGTACTTTGAGATCCTCGGCAACCGGGCGATCTACCATGATGGGTGGATCGCTTCGTGCTTTCACGGACGGGTCCCGTGGATGAGAAGTCAGGCCGTACCTTTCGACGACGAACACGAGCGATGGGAGCTCTATAACGTCGGCGATGACTTCAGCCAAGCGATCGACCTCGCTGACAGCTTTCCCGACAAGCTTGCCCACCTGCAGGCTCTGTTCGATGAAGAGGGCGCGCGCTACGGCGTTTTTCCGCTGAGCGACGAAACGACCCGACGCGCACTGCCCGAGAACCGTCCGAGTCACGTCGATGGCGTCTCCCGCTTCACGTTGTATCCCGAGAATGTTCGCATGCCGGAACTCGCCAGTGTGAACATCAAGAACACGTCTTTCTCTCTTGAGGCGCACATCATGGTGCCCGCCGAGAGCTGCGAGGGGGTCATCATCTCCCAAGGCGGGGCACTCGCGGGATGGTCTTTGTACGTCGCTGAGGGATCGGTGGTTTATGCCTATAACCTCTATGGCCATGTCTTGACTGAGATCTCCGCGCACGTCGGCGCTCTGCGCGCGGGAGACCATAGGATCGGCGTCAGATTCGACTACGACGGCGGTGGCCTCGGCAAAGGTGGCCGCGTTTCTCTCCGGCTCGATGGGGTCGAAATCGCAACCGGACGCGTCGAACGTACGGTCCCATTCATCTTCTCAATGAGTGGTGAGACTCTCGACGTCGGCACCGATACCGGCTCTGCCGTGGGGAACTATCCATCAGATTTCGCGTTCACCGGAAAGATAGATCACGTCCTCATCGAGCTCCCGGAGCAGGCTGGTTCAGCGATGGGTGTCGATGTGGCGGAAGGCCAGCACCGAGCTGCGCGCTTCTCGCATTAGCGCGGCTGTTGCGCCCCACCTTGCGCGACGCTAAACAAGCGTTTAGTCTGCTGAGTATGCGTTCAGCTTCAGATGATCTCACCACTCGTGCGCGAATACGTGATGCCGCGGTCGCCCGGTTCGGGCAACAGGGTTTTGCGGGCACGAGCCTGCGTCAGATTGCCGAAGATGCAGGTGTGAGCGCGGCGCTCATCCTGCACCACTTCCAAAGCAAAGAGGGCCTGCGAGAAGCTTGCGATGCGCATGTCGTGCGCACTTTTCTCTCTGAGAATGAGCAGATGACGGGCGCAGATGCCTCTCGTTTGATGCGCGATGCCCTCAACTCGGTAGAAGACCGGGGCGCAGCCTTGGACTACCTCTCCCGCATGCTCGTCGACGACTCCCCCGCATCAGACAACCTCTTCGACGCGTTTCTGGCTGGCACTCGGACGATGCTGCGCGAGCAAATAGCCGCTGGCATCATGCGGGAGCAGACAGATGTCGAGGCGACCGCGGTGTACCTCACGCTCTACGGCCTCGGCCCTGTGATCTTGCGCCGTCACCTCGCACGTGCGTTTGGCGAGTCCACGCTGACCACATCGTTGGTCGAACGATCGACAATTCCCGTTCTTGAGCTCTTCACCCATGGCCTCTACGCCGACGAACGGTTGCTGACGGCCGCCAAAGAGGCTCTCTCCCCCTCGAATCGAGAAGCCAAATGAACCCCACTGTCGAACTCACCCAGCTGCGGAAGCAGTTCGGCCACCGCACTGCCGTCGACTCGCTTGACCTGCGCGTGGAGGCAGGGAGTGTCTGTGGGCTGATCGGCCCCAACGGCGCAGGCAAGACGACGACCCTGCGGATGATTCTCGACATCATTCGCCCGACAAGCGGAAGCATCCGGGTACTCGGCGAAGATCCAGCCCACGGCGGATCCGCGCTCCGTCGCCGCATCGGATTCATTCCAGGCGAGCTTCGCGTGGACGCAAGAACCACGGGCAGACGAATGCTCAACTTCTATGCCGAAGTCTCTGGTCCGGTAAAACCAGGAGCTATCGATCTCCTTGCTGAACGGCTCAACCTTGATCTGAACCGACAGGTGCGCACCCTTTCTAAAGGCAATAAGCAGAAACTCGGCATCGTGCAGGCTTTTATGCACGAACCGCCCCTCCTCGTGCTGGATGAGCCGACAAGCGGCCTTGACCCTTTGATCCAAAGGGAGTTTCTTGGACTGGTCACCGATGCGCGCGACCGTGGCCAGACGGTGTTGTTGAGCTCGCATGTGCTCAGCGAGATTCAGCAGAGTGCGGATGCGGTGGCGGTGCTGAGCCACGGCAGGATCGTCGCCGAAGGAAACGTCGCCTCGCTGCGACTCGGCGCGATCCGGCGGGTGCGCGCAACACTCGGCGACACTCACGAGGTCGTCGTCAGAGAGCGCCTGCACGCGTTGCCGCAGATATCGGAGCTAGAAGTCCACGAGGACACCGGTGCTGTGCGGATCACCGCCACGGTTGACGGTGAGATCGACGCGGTGGTGAAGCTGCTTGCTCAGCACCAGGTGCGAGATCTCGCGGTCGAAGAGCCCGATCTGGAGGAGTCGGTACTGCGCCTCTACGGCGAACCGACGACACGACGGGAGGAGAGCGCTAATGAGTAGAGTAAGCCCCGTCTTTCGCCGCACTCTTCGCGAGAGCTGGCGCGCAACCGCTGGTTGGACCGCTGGCATCGCCGCCGCACTTTTGATGTATCTTCCGTTGTATCCGAGCATCGGCGGCACCGGCCAAATGCAGGAGATCATTGACGGCCTGCCTCCTGAACTCGTCAGCGCTCTCGGATACGACCAGATTGGCACCGGCGCTGGCTACACCCAGGGCACGTTCTATGGGCTCATTGGGTTTCTTTTGCTCACCATCGCCGCCACCTCATGGGGAGCTGGTGCCATCGCTGGTGCCGAAGAATCAGGGCGCCTCGAGCTCGATCTCGCGCACGGCGTGAGTCGCGTCGGCTACGCACTGGCTCACGCCGCCGCGATCCTCGTGCGGTTGGTGTGGCTGGGGGTCTTCGCTGGTGCCATCATCGCCGTGCTCAATGAGCCGTCAGAACTCGGCCTTGATCCCCTGCGCATCATCGGTGCCACCGTGGTCTTTGTCGGACTCACACTGCTCTCAGGAACCCTTGCCCTGTTTGTCGGGGCAGTCTCTGGGCGACGCTCATGGGGCGTCGCCGCCGGTGCAGGCATAGCAGTGGCGGGCTATGCCTTCAACGCCATCGCCAACCAAACGGATGACGCCGCGTGGCTGCGGTTTTTCTCGCCCTACTCTTGGGCCTTTCACCAACCCCCGCTCGACGAAGGCATGAACATCGCAGGAGCCCTCGCACTGTGGCTGCTGAGCCTCACCCTCATGGCCACGAGCGCGTGGGCACTCGCGCGTCGTGACGTAACGTGACGTGACATAACGGGGTTGCGAGAAACACGTCGCGATCCCTTCCAGGTACGACACAAACAGGCGTATTCTCTGCGAGTGCCCCTCACTCGTGCAGGCAGATCGCCCGCGCAATCCCACACTCTGCGACAGCCGCGTACTCGCCGTCTCCGGCCAGCGCGTTCGATCCTTCTCGGTATCGCAGCGGCGGTTCTCATCGGCACAGGATTACTCCTGTTGCCGATCTCCAAAGCGGGGCCCGGCGGTGCTTCGCTGATAGACGCGCTGTTCACCGCCGTCTCGGCGCTGAGCGTCACCGGGCTGATCATTGTTGACACGCCCACGTACTGGAGCGGGTTCGGCAAGGCCGTCATTTTGGTCTTGATCCAACTTGGTGGGCTCGGTGTCATGACGTTTGCATCGATCTTCGGACTGGCGGTGATTCGTCGACTATCGCTCCGCAACAAGATCACCACGGCGGCAGAAGCGAAGAACGCCGGGCTCGCCGACATCCGCTCGCTCGTCTTCGGAATCGTGAAGATCTCTTTCGGCGTTGAGGCGGTCGTGGCTGTCATTCTCACCGCGCAGTTCGCGGTGACCTACCGTGAGCCGTTTTGGAACGCACTGTGGTTGGGAGTTTTCCACGCAGTGTCATCGTTCAACAACGCGGGATTCGCGCTCTTCAGCGACAGCATGATGCGGTTCGCAAGCGATCCGATCATCTCGCTGCCGATCTGCGCGGCGATCATTCTCGGCGGTCTTGGCTTTCCTGTGATCATGCAATTGCGCAAGCACGCTCGCATCCCTCGCCTCTGGTCGATGAACACTCGAATCGTGGTGGCGGCGACCATCGTGCTGCTGCTGGGCGGTACGGCATACATCACGATCCTCGAGTGGAACAACCCTGCAACGCTCGGCGCGCTCGACTGGCCAGGGCGACTGCTGGCGGGCTTCTTCCAGTCGGTGCAGACTCGAACAGCAGGATTCAATAGCGTCGATATCAGCCAGATGGACTCAGCGACGTGGTTGGGGATGGATGCCCTGATGTTCATTGGTGGAGGCTCTGCGGGCACAGCCGGTGGCATCAAGGTCACGACCTTTGCGGTATTGCTGTTCATCGTGATCGCCGAGATACGCGGTGACGGCGTTGTGAACGTCTTCGGCAAACGACTTTCGCGTGCCGTGCACCGTCAAGCCATCGCTGTCGCGTTGGTGTCTGTGGCGCTGGTCGGGGTGAGCACCGTACTGATCATGCTGATGACCGACTTCGCACTCGACAACGTGCTGTTCGAGGTGATCTCTGCCTTCGGTACGGTCGGCATGTCGACCGGCATCACCGCGGCACTGCCCGTCAATGCACAGCTCGTGCTCGTGACACTCATGTTTTTGGGTCGGCTCGGACCCATCACTTTTGCGACGGCGCTTGCGCTGCGCGAACGGTCGTTGCTCTACGAACTTCCTAAAGAAAGGCCGATCATTGGCTAGCCTCAAACTCTTCGGTGGCACCGATCCTTCCCGCGTCGCCGAGGCCCACACGGTCGCAGTGTTGGGCCTTGGGCGTTTTGGCCAGTCCCTGGCACTCGAGCTCATGCGCGGCGGCACAGAAGTACTCGGGGTCGATTCGCGCGCCGATGTCGTGCAATCGCTCAATGGACAACTCACACACGTCGTGACAGCCGACACCACGAAAGAAGACGTCTTGCGTCAGCTTTCGGTTCCCGACTTCGATCGGGTCGTGGTCGCGATCGGCAGCGATATCCAGGCAAGCATTCTGACCGCCTCGCTGCTGTTGCGCTTCGAGATACCCCAAGTGTGGGCGAAGGCGGTGAGCGAACCGCACGGCACGATTCTCAAACAGCTCGGCGTCGCGCACGTGGTCTACCCCGAGAAAGATATGGGTGCGCGCGTCGCGCACCTGGTAAGAGGCAGTATGCAGGACTACATCGAGATCGGCGACGACTTCGCCCTGGTCAAGACCACCCCTCATCCCGCAATCGTCGGGCTTGCTCTGGGGCAGACCGGTATCCGCGCCAAACACCATGTCACCGTCACTGCTGTGAAACCCGCCGGCGGCGGCTGGACCTACGCGACCGCAGACACCGTATTAAACGCCGATGACACGATCCTCGTGGCGGGCCCCACACGCAAGGCCGAGGCCTTCAGTCAGCTCAACTGAGCCGACGAGATCACCTCGGACGCTGGCTACGGAACGAGCGCAGACGCAGGCTGTTGCCGACAACGAAGACGCTCGAGAACGCCATCGCTGCGCCGGCGAGCATCGGGTTGAGCAGACCGAGTGCCGCGAGCGGGATCGCGGCGACGTTGTATGCGAAAGCCCAAAACAGATTGCCCTTGATGGTCCCCAGGGTCTTTCGTGAGAGCCGGATGGCATCGACGACGCCCTGAAGATCAGCGCGGACGAGGGTGATGTCGCTGGCCTCGATGGCGACGTCTGTTCCTGTGCCCATGGCGAGCCCGAGGTCGGCCTTCGCAAGAGCTGCGGCGTCGTTGACACCGTCTCCCACCATGGCCACGACCTTGCCTTCGCGCTGGAGCTGAGCGATCACGTCGACTTTGCCTTTCGGCAGCACCTCGGCCACAACGTCGGTGATGCCGACTTCGGCCGCGATCTGCTCCGCCACCGCCCTGTTGTCTCCGGTGAGGAGGATGGGCGTGAGGCCCATCTTTCTCAGCTGCGTGACGGCCTCCGCGCTGGTCGGCTTCACCGTGTCAGCGACCACGAGCACGCCGCGCGCCTCACCATCCCAACCCACAGCGACCGCTGTCTTGCCCTGATGCTCAGCCTCTGCCTTGGCTACGGCGAGTGCCTCGGGAAGATGTTGCGACCAGGTGGCAAGGAGCGATTGCTTTCCGACGAGGACAGCGTGTCCTTCGACGACGCCCTGCACACCTTCGCCCTCAATGTTGACGAAGTCTTCTGGTGTCGCGAGCGCGCCCGTCTCTTGCGTCGCTGCCTTCGCAATGGCTTGAGCGATGGGGTGCTCTGAGGCGTCTTCGACGGCCCCGGCGAGCCGCAGAAGCTCGTGACGTTCCACCCCGGCTGCGAGGTGCACGTCGGTGAGCGTCATTTTCCCCGATGTCACAGTGCCCGTCTTGTCCATAACGACGGTGTCGACCTTGCGGGTGGACTCCAGAATTTCGGGTCCTTTAATGAGGATTCCCATTTGGGCGCCACGTCCGGTGCCGACGAGCAACGCCGTCGGTGTGGCGAGGCCCAGCGCGCACGGGCAGGCGATGATGAGCACCGCGACAGCGGCGGTGAACGCAGCAGATGCGGGGAACCCTGCGAGCAGCCAGGCGGCGAGCGTGCCCAGAGCAATGACGATGACGATGGGGACGAAGATTGCCGACACCCGGTCGGCCAGGCGCTGGACCTCGGCCTTTCCGGTCTGAGCTTCCTCGACGAGGTGGGCCATCTGGGCGAGCTGGGTGTCAGATCCGATGCGGGTGGCTCTGACAATGAGCCGCCCACCTGCGTTCATAGTGGCACCGGTGACGGCGTCTCCCTCACCGACCTCAACGGGGACTGATTCGCCCGTGAGCATCGATGCGTCAACCGCGGAGGTACCGGAGATCACGGTTCCGTCTGTCGCAATCTTCTCGCCAGGGCGCACAACGAAGTCGTCACCGACCTTCAGCTCGGTGGTGGGGATCCTCGTCTCCACACCGCCCCGCAGCACCGCGACGTCTTTCGCGCCCAGTTGCAGCAGAGCGCGAAGGGCTGCCCCTGCTTGCCGCTTCGCCCGGTTCTCGAAGTATCGACCAGCCAGGATGAAGGTCGTGACTCCCGCTCCGACTTCGAGGTAGATGTTGCTGGCTCCATCGCTGCGCGCCACTGTGAACTCGAAAGCGTGTGTCATGCCAGGCATGCCTGCGGTTCCGAAGAAGAGCGCATACAGCGACCAGAGGAGGGCCGAGAGAGTGCCCATCGAGATGAGCGTGTCCATCGTTGCAGCGCCGTGGCGAAGGTTCACCCATGCCGCCTTGTGGAAGGGCCAGGCACCCCAGATAATTACGGGCCATGCCAGCGCGAGTGACAACCACTGCCAGTAGGTGAACTGCAGGGCAGGGATCATCGCCATCGCGATCACAGGAACCGTCAGCACGATCGACGCGATCAG
Source organism: Microbacterium sp. NPDC076768 (assembly GCF_040687205.1). NCBI lineage: Bacteria > Bacillati > Actinomycetota > Actinomycetes > Micrococcales > Microbacteriaceae > Microbacterium > Microbacterium sp. NPDC076768. Next base: position 427,453 of record NZ_JBFBMU010000002.1, on the reverse strand, counting down.
GCGGTTCTTCAAACTCACCAGCTCCACATCTGGTGCCTCATCCGCATCGTTCTTGGGGGCAGCAGCGGGAGCAGGGATCTTTGCGCTGTAACCGGTCTTCTCCACTTCGGCGACAAGTAGCGCGGGGTCAAACCCGGCAGGTGCCATCACCTTTGCCTTCTCTGTGGCGAAGTTCACGCTTGCCGTGACACCGTCCATTTTGTTGAGCTTTTTCTCAATGCGCGCCGCGCACGATGCGCAGGTCATGCCTGCAATTTCCAGCTCGACTGCTGTGCTCATGCTGACTCTCTCCCTGATTGGGATACCCCCAGGGGGTATACATATGTCCCAACCGTACCTGCAGAACAAGTATTCCCGAGACTTGTTCTGCCACCATGGAACTACCCTTTCATCCATCGACCAAGAATCCGAGGCACCCACATGACCACCGCCGTCGACCTCCCCTCCTGGCGCGACACCGAAACGCGAAAGGCGATCGAAGCTTTTGTCGCGTCTGTCGTCGATGGCCCAGACGCCGTGCCGATCGCGGAGCGCATCGCCGTCTTCGATAACGACGGAACTCTGTGGTCCGAGAAGCCGATGCCCACCCAACTGCACTATGTCGTGGAGCAGTGGCGCGTCGCAGCGGAGAAGAACCCCGAACTCGCCGAGCGCCAGCCCTACCTCGCCGCCGTCACGAACGACTTCGGTTGGCTGAGCACCGCAATAGACAAGCACTATGACGGCGACGACAGCGACCTCCATGTCATTCTGCAAGCGCTTGTGGGGCTCACCGACGGCGTGAGCGTCGAAGACTATGCGCGTTCGGTCGAAGAGTTCTACCGCACGGCGAAGCACCCGATCTTGGAGCGCCCGTACGCCAACGCCGTGTACCAGCCGATGGTCGAGTTGCTCCGGTACCTCGAACACCACGGCTTCACGTGCTACATCGTGTCGGGCGGCGAGCGAGATTTCATGCGCCCTATGACTCAGTCCAACTACGGCATCCCCCCGGAACGCGTCGTCGGTTCTGCTTACGGGCTCACCTGGGACGCAGACGACGCCACCGTGCGGTACTCCCCCGCACTCGCCTTCTTCGACGACGGCCCAGAAAAGCCGCTGCGTATCTGGAGCCGCATCGGGCGGCGACCGCTGTTTGCTGGCGGCAACTCCAACGGCGACACCGCAATGTTGGACTTCGCGCGCCGTGGCAGTAGGCAGGGCTTCGCGTTGCTGGTGCACCACGACGACCCGACCCGCGGAGATACTCCCTACGATGCAGGCGCCGAGGCGGCACTGGCGTCGGCCGAAGACAGCGGGTACACCGTGGTCAGCGTGCGCGATGACTGGGACACCATTTTCGCCGCATCGGAGGCCGCAGAAACAGTCTGATACCAACGACAAAACGCCCGGCGGGATTCTCTCGCCGGGCGTTTTGTCTTGCGCCTATCGATAGGCGCGGGTGGCTACTTCTTCGTCGGAGAAACGGAGTGCTCTGCTTCTTCGTCTTCGATTACGTCTTCATCTTCGATTTCGATGACGACATCTTCCGTGTCGGTCTCGACGATGACGACTTGCTCTGCCTCAGCGTCCACGATCACTGGCTGCGGACGACGCAGCACCTCGACCACGATCACGAACACCAGCAACCCGATTGTCACTCCGACCACAGTGCCGAAAGAGACGGGTCGAGTCGAGATGAGGATAAGCAGAGCGATCAGCATCCCACCGAGCAGGATCGGCCCGTGGAAGCGGTCTACTCCGAGCCCGAAGCGCCCTGTTGAGATACCCCGTCGTTCCCACGTGTTGCGCAAAGCAGCGAACCCGCTGCCGAGAGCCCCACGAATCGCCACCGCACTTTTCGTCGTTCCGGCAAACCAGGCCCACACAGCCACCAGAACTCCGAGGAGAGCAAGAGCCAGGATTGTCGAACTCAGCAGTTCCGTCACGCCGTCGAAGAGTGCCTCGGCGGCTGGCGCCTTCATCACAGACGGACTCACCGCACCGATGAAGAACGTGCGACCAATGCCCATTCCGCCAGCGAGCAGCAAGAATGCACCGGCGAAAGCGGCGCTGGTCCAGAAGAGTGCGCGTAGACGGTTTCGGGCGAGGCCGATCCCGGCCACGACGAGGCCGAGCACGACCCACGGCAACCAGAACCCGGCGGCCACAGCGACCTGATACACAGTCCGCACCAAGACAAGGGCGTCGGCCTGAGCGAGAGGAATCGACCTGTCGATCTCGGGGATCAGGTCGGCGAATCCCACACCGCGGTCGGCTAGCTCCGCCTTGACCCGCTCAACGACAATGCCAAGGTCGATCGACAGCATGCCGTCGTCGGCCAACTGCAGCGCTGCGTCCGGGCTGTTCTGCATGATGGCGACCGCGCGCTCATGGCTGAAGCGCAACGACTGCGCCCAAATATCGGAGAATTGGTCAGAAGCGACTACATCGCTGATGACTCCATCGACGAGCGAAGAGAGCCCGTTAGCCGCCGGTGTTTCCAGCAACGTCAGCGCAGAATCGGCACGAGGCGGAAGGTCGAGCTCGCGGAGCCCATCGAACACCTCTCCCACAACGGCGTCGAGGTCAACCTGCTCCTTGATCGCCGTGCTGACCTGGTCTGCCACAAATTCCTGCACAGCCGGGTCGTCCGCCAACGGCGCGAAAGTGGCGACGAACTGGTCTGCGTCGACGAGTTGCACCCGCGCCCACGTTCCCATCGCGGCGATCGGAGCCATCAGGATCGCCACCGCCAACACAATTCCGGCGATGATACTTCTCGCCATTGGCCGTCGACGCGGAGTCTTCAGCGTCTCGTTCTCTTTTTCGAGAAGGAGAACGCGTGCGCGCAGATCATCCAGCTCAGTCATTCGTTCTCCTTCTCGACACGCAAATACCACCCGACGTTTTACGGGTGGAGCATCCGTTTCTTTAGCTCAAAAGCTTTTGCTTCGCCGCCGCGAACTCTGTCTCGGAGAGCACTCCCGCGTCTTTCAACGAAGCGAGCTGCTGCAGCTTTGCGATCATATCGTCGGCGGCGGCTGGTGCTGGCGGAGCCATCTGGGGGGCGGCAGCTGCGGCGGGGGCAGCGTATTGGGCTGCCGCCGTCTGTGCGGCAGCATCAATCTGAGCCTGCTGCTGCGCCGCCTGGTACTGCTGCTGTTCGTACTGGCTCTGCGCCCGCTGTTGCTGATTCCGCGACGATGCGCCGCTGACAGCTGACGCTGTTCCCGCGACGACGGCGGTCCGTGCGGCAAGGCCGATCAGGCCTGGACGACCAAATCTTCTCATGGGCATTTCAAGCACCTTCCTGATCGAGGATGTCCATCATGGCGTTGACGACCGGAGCCGGCACCCGCTCACTTCGCAGGACTTGACCGCCAGCGGCGGCGAGATTCTGGGCGAGCGCACGAGCATACGTGAGCTCCAGCACGACGATCGCCGCGGACTGGCCAGGGGCAACCTCACTCGCGAGAACATCGAGATCTTCGTCGCCAGCAAGGCCAGCAGCGATCGGCTCAAAGTGACCAAGACCGAGCGCCTCGCCGTCTGCTTCCAGTTCGAGAACCTCTACCTCACCCGATTCAGCTTTGGCGAGAACGACAAAGTCCAGCAGTCGCACGACCCCACTCTCGATGAGGTCGCTCAGAGCACGAAACGTGTTCGGATCAGGACGAGTACCTTCAAACCCCACGAGATAAAACTCAGCGGGGCCGAAGCGGAAGTCATTCATAGATTGTCCCTTTCTCGCGGGGCGCAGAGACCGCGACTACCCGCAATGTTCCCACCGTTTTCACCGCTGACCCTCGCCCGGTCACCCTGCTCGGGTGAGCGTCCTTCCCACATTGCGCTCTCTGGTGCCAGCATCACGGTAGGCATCCGTCATGAAAAGGGTGCCCTGGTGTACGTGACAGTACGAGAAAGGGCATTGCGCTGACATCGTGATCACGAGCGAAAAGAGATCAGCATCTGAGCTCGGCGACGTGGAATTCGTCGTCGTGCAGCTGGAGAACGACCGCCTCGATAGCGGTGTGCTGTTGGCGTTGCTGAAGCAGGTCGAACACGGCGCCATCCGTCTGCTGGACTTCATGCTTATCGAGCGACTCCCCGACGGAACGCACCGCTTCACCGAGATCGACTCCGAAGATTTCGCACTCGCTGGCCTCGATCTCCTGACCCCTGGTCTCGTCAGCGACGAAGACGCGAGGCACTTCGCCGCGACGCTGCCACCCAACTCGCTCGCTGCGCTCGTCTTGGTCGAGCCCGCATGGGGAAAACAGTTCTCGCGCGATGTTCGCCACCGCGGCGAGCGCGTCCTCGCAAAGCACCCTGTTCCGGCTGCAGTCGCAAACGCGGTGCTGGCCGACGCGCTGGGTCACACCGTCGTGCGCACCGCTTCGCGCCGCGAGGACACCCCGAGCTTGCGATAAATCGCCCGCTGGTGCGTCTTCACCGTGTTGATGGACACAGACAGCTCGACGGCGATCTCTTGCAGGGTGCGCGCGGTCTGCAGTTGCTGAAACACGTCGCGTTCACGCTCGGAGAGCGTGTCAACCAACGATCCGGCTGAGTCGTTTGCGAGGCACCGGCCGATGAAGTCCTCAAACTGGGTGCCGAAGTGAATGTGTTCGTTGAGCAGCTTCCGCACCGCAGACTCTCTGGGGCCGAAAGGCAGGCGGATGCCTTCGCCTGCCGCTACCGAAACCGCGGACTCGCACAACGCGTGCGCTTCGCTGTGGTGCCCGCCTTTGCGTCGCAGCACAGCGGCGGTAATCAGCGTCGCCGACCTCACATAAGAAACCTCGCTGAAGGCACGCAAAGATCGCAGCATCTCTAACGCGCCAGCGTAGTCTCCAGCGCGGCGAAGCACGCCTGCGAGGGCAACGTTGACGATCGGCAGGTCGGGGATGTGGATGTACTTCTGGGCGATTTTCACCGCTCGGTCCTGTCGTCCTACGGCCTCTTCAAGCAACGCCACAGACGACTCTCGCAGTGCTGGCCATGACACCCCATGGACGACGTCGAGTGGCATGCCTTGCACCCCGATGGCGGCTCTTCGGCATGCGGCGACGTCACCCGTCTCTGCCGTCGCATAGGCGATCATCATGCGCGCCACGCTGGTGAACGAGCGGTCGGAGCTTCCACCAGCGGCCAACGCAGCGAACTCACGAATTGCCGCAGGAAAGTCCCCAGACCAGTACGACACGTACCCGGCTGCTGCGACGGCGCTCCCCCCTGCGTAGGTGCTCCAGGGCAAGCTCGCATCTTCTTCGCCGTCGACAGCGTCCAGAGACGCCCGTGCTTCCGTGAAAAGGCCAGCCCATGTTTGCCCGAATGCCAGGTGCCCGAGTGAACGCTTCGCGAGCTCCTGGTCATCGGAGTACCGCGCCTCGCGAGCCGCCGCAGCAAAATACTCAATCGGGAGCGTCGGATCGCCCCGGTGCCGAATCTCCGCCCACCCCAAAAGATAGTTCAATGCGGCGCGATCGTTGAGCGCGGTCGAATCGTCAACGAGCAACATCTCACGCACACTGGCGCTGGCGTTCGCGACCTCCGCACGGTCGTCTGCGATGAACATTCTGGCGAGCTGGAACACTAACCAATCGCTACCGTGAGCTCGCGAGAGCTTCGATTCCGCGCGGGAAAACAGCTCACGAGCAACGCGATGGTTTCCCAGCACGTCACTCGCGCATGCCCGAATTAGAAGGAGCTGAGTATCATCCGGAGTTCGACGGAGCATCTCCAGCGTCGTCCGTTCTACCTCGGCTGCGCTTGTTCCGACGACCAATCCCAACCAGCGGCGCAACAGTGTTTGTCGAGCAAGCTCGCTGTCACCCGCTCGCAGCGCGTGCGCGATGGCAGCCGTGGGGTCGGTCGGTTCGAGCGCATCTGCCGCGCGACGATGACAACCGGCTGCGCGGTCAGCCTCCAGCGACAGAATCTCCTTGCACTGCTTCGCAAACGACGCATGCCAGCGGTACACAACACCGTGCGGGCCTTCGAACCGGTCAAGGAACAGACCGAGTCGCACACACGTCTCTAAGAGTTCGCCGGCGTCAGGGCGTTGGGTGACGATTCTCGCCAACTCCGGTGTGAGTTCTGCGCATACGCTCGCCTCCACAACAAAGTCAGCGACCTCAGGCGGCAATGCTCCGAGCACATGTTCGCGCACATAACTTCTCAAGAAACTGGATGCGCTCTGCGCGCGAGGATCGGGGCGAGCGCCGCCGATCATCATCAGCCGCACCGCGATCGGCCACCCCTGGGTCTCCTCGAAAATGGTTTCGGGAGTGAGGCCCCCCACCCCCGATTCCTGGAGCAGCCGGACCTCGGCGGAGGTAAAACTCAGTGTCTCTGCGCCAACGAACGAGTCAGGATGCGTAATCCGATGACGTGAGAGCGTCAACTCGATCAGCGTTGTCCCCACCAGCACCACACGGAGGTTATCTGGCGGCTGCTCAGCGAGCATTCCGAGAAGCCCCGTCTGCCAGTGCTCCCCCGCGCGCTGAGCATCGTCGACAATTAAGTACACCTGAGACTCGACCTCTTCCAAGGCGCTGCAGATCTCTTGGTATGCCTGTTCAGGGTCTTCAAGGTCACGTCCGAGGGTGAGCGGTGCTCCCGCCCTGGCCGCCCCCACAAGAAATGCGTCGATCACGCCTCTGGTCAACCGTGAAGGGTCTGAGTCGAAAGAATTAAGTGCGAGCCAGGCGATTTGCTCTAAACCTGATGCCCAATCGGCGACGGCTGTCGTCTTCCCGAATCCACTGGGCGCACTGACCACGGTCAGCGAATCGAGAGCCACAGCCCTGGCGATCGCTGCGCTTACCCGGTCGCGACTAATGGCGCCCGGTTGGGCCGCCGGCGGACGAAAACGTACTGTCGGCGCCGGCCCTTTGGATTGTAAGGACGGCGGCATGACGTCAACGCTAGTGGCGGCATCGTTTCAGGGACAAGTGCGACCGTAACGATCCTCAATCCGCAGCTGTCATCTCGGCGTCGCGTTTGAGCGCGTCTGCCGTCCTGATGAACAGGATGATCCAGGTGAACACGACGGTCCCCGCCACCAGTTCAACGCCTGTCAAGGTGTAGTACCCCACAGCGAAAAGTACAGAGAGCCACACGATCAGCAAGAGAAAGACGTAGCCAAGCACGATGAGCGTGCGAGAGACGCCAGGCACCCATCGACCCAGCCGCACCACGAGAACTCCGTAGGCGATCACCATTCCCGAGGCCACGCCTGTGTGCAGCGCGAAGTGCTCGTCTACCGGAAACACTCCGACAAGACCGAGGAAGATGCCAACGATGACAAGGCACCTGCGCACCATGACGACGCCGCGCCCCGATGTCGCGGGAATCTCCTTCGTCGCGTAACGCGCGAGCGTTGTCACCAAGATCCCCGCCACAATCAGCGTCAGGTTGAAGGCGCGTGCCGACAAGTCGTCGGTCATACCGAGGGCACTCAGGTTCTCTTTCCACCACTGCGGGTCGCTGGCCGTGAGCGTGCTCGCCAAAACCCCCAGCACGAGAAATACCGCGAGCACGGTGGCTAGCAGCTGCATGTCGAGGTGCGTGGCGGAGTAGTACGTCACATATGCCGTGAGGGCGGCCGCTGCGCCAGCGAGCATCAAGACAGGAAGGGGGTAGACCACTGCCCCGATGAACCCCTGCTCCAGAATCGTCGCGGCGAGCGTCCATCCCAGCAGCGCGATTACCGCGTGCGCGAACGCGAACGCAGCGATATCGATCATGTCGAGGATGCCCAACGGCTTTTCCCGTTCGGGATCGGCTGCGACGATTCTCCCCAGCACGAATACGACGACGGCGGTCACGGCCGACATCAGAGCGGCGAACTGTCCGAGTGAGTCTGCCCCAGAGATAGGAGCAGCCGTGAGGCGGAACACCATCAGTGCGACCAATGCCGCGAGCACGAACGCAAAGATCGAGATCTGCAGCCCGATGGCTTCTCTGGCACGCTCCCGCGTGGCGCCGTTTCCGCGGGCGGCCGTGAGGAGATCGGGGGTGCGGGGCTGCGGCATATTTTCGGCTTTCGTTCCTACAGCGCTAGGCAGGCGGCGAGCGGCCTGTGGCGTCAGATTTTGATCGGGTACGTCGAGAGTATTCCGATGCCGACGATGACCAGCAGACCACTGAGGGAAAGAAACACAGTGCGTCGCCACCGTGCGCGCTGGTTCTGCGACAGTGCGGCGAAGAACAACACAAGAGCGAACAGCACTGTCAACAGCGAGTAGTTGTCGCCCCGCTGATTATTCTCCAGGGCTTCTTCGAACTTCTGATCCGCTCGCGCACTGAGCTCCGCAGCCTCGACCTCGCCCGGCGGTACGTACTCAGCCATGGAAAGTGGGCCGTCCGACACCCTTCCTTCGGCATTCCAGGCATCGAACGCGACAGCGAACTCATCGGTGAAGCGATTCTCGACGAATTCCGCGAGCTGAGCGCGATCGTCTGCCTCTGCCAGCACCCACTGCGAGTAGATCGTCAGGTCGTACTGACGCGCGGCCTGTGCGGTGGACTCCGCGGAGGCCGCTTGCACACGCGCGCTAGAAGCGGTGCTAAAGGCGATCGACATCTCACCGCCCCACTTCGATGCCTCGAATCCGCACCATGCCGTCAGCACCGCGGTAATGGAAAGCAAAAGCACAGTGATGATCTCGATCACGCCGTACTTGCGATCGTGTGCGGGCGCGGGCTTTTCGGTCATTCCGTAATAATGACGGCCTTCAGCGCAACCAATATATTTCGCTCACCCGCCCGGGGTGACTGTGGCGCCAGAGGCAACGCGCCACGGTCGGCTACGCTGGCCGCGTGACCACCTCCTCGCTACCCGAGAGCGCTCCCGATCAGATACTCTCCCCCAGTCTGCGAATCTTGCTCACCCTCGCGGCGGCCTCCGTGGCCCTCGCCGGTGTGTACTTCGTCAGAGACCTCTTCGGGCCAATCGCGCTCGCGATTGTGATCGTCGTGATCTGCGATCCGCTTCGCCGCCCCCTGAACCGCCGTGGGTGGCCGCACTGGGCAAGCACAACGGCGGTCATCATCGTCGCCTATTTGATTCTCCTGATCATGGGGGCTCTGCTCTGGCTCGCGGGAACGCAGTTTGCCAGTCTGATCGCCGACCTCATCTCGGAGCGGCGACTCACGTCCGCCGCCGACGAAATCGTGCTCTCCCTCCAGGCCCTCGGCCTAGACGAAGCTGCTGCCGACTCTGCGGCAGCCATACTCGATCCCTCCACACTGCTCGGCATCGCGCAGAGTTTGGGAAGCACTGTACTGAGCGTCGCGACGGCTCTGTTCTTCGTGTGCGCCTACATCATTTTCATGGCAGCCGATGCCGCGCGCTATGGGCAGGCCTCCGCAACCTTCGGAGCAACGAAGAGTGCCGTGATCGCCCGCATCTCACGCCTGAACACCGGGGTGCGTCGCTACTACATCGTCAATGCCACATTCGGCGCAATCGTCGCGATCATCGATGGCCTCGCTTTGTGGTGGATGGGGGTGCCAGCGCCGATCGTGTGGGCGATTCTCGCCTTTGTGACCAACTTCATCCCGAACATTGGCTTCATCCTCGGTCTGGTCCCGCCGGCCATCCTCGCGTTCGTTGTCGGCGGATGGCCTCTGTTCCTCGGGGTGATCGCGGTGTATTGCGTCGTGAACGTCGTTCTGCAGGTTCTCGTGCAACCGAAATTCGTCAGCGACGCCGTCGACTTGAGCCTGACGTTGAGCTTCTTCTCGGTGATCTTCTGGACGTTCATCATCGGACCTCTCGGCGCGATCCTCTCGATCCCTCTCACATTGCTCGTGCGAGCGCTGGTACTCGAAGGCGACCCCCATGCCACATGGTTGCGTTGGATATCCGGTGACCGCACAGCTGTTCCCCCGGCTCCGGAGCCGGTACTAGAGCCTGCCAGCCGGATACGTCGACGGCTTCTTCGAACGTCCGGCCGTGCGTAACGAACACAACGCTCAGGCTGAGCGCTGGCGAAGGGAAACGACATGCAACGTCCACTCGCAGGGCTGACGAAACACAACTTCGTCACTGAGCTCACGGCGGGAGTGACTCTTCTCGCGATCGCGATTCCGCTGAACATCGGGTACGCCCAGATCGCGGGGCTTCCTCCGACCGCTGGACTCTATGCGCTTGTGGTGCCGACGATCATCTACGCCCTCGTCGTCTCCTCACGACAGGTCGTCGCGTCGCCCGACGCTGCGGCCGCCGCTCTCGTTGCCTCCTCTATCGGCGGTCTCGCAGCCGCAGGCAGCGCCAACTACGCCACGCTCGCCCTCGCACAGGCGATCATCTGCGGCGTGATGTTCGTGCTTCTTGCCGTGTTCAAACTGGGGTTTCTCGCGAACTTTCTCTCAAAGCCGATCCTCGTCGGTTTCGTCGGAGGCCTGGCACTCGACATCATGGTCAGCCAGGTGGCGAAGATGCTCGGCGTCTCGATCGACTCCAGCGAAGAGTTCGTCGGAAAAATCGAAGGCCTGATCAGCGGTCTTTCGACAATCAATGGATGGGCAGTGCTCATCTCCGCCTGCTCCGTTGCTGTGCTTTTGCTCGGGCGCACTTTTCTTCGCTCTGTCCCCTGGGCACTCATCGTCTTGATCGGGGCGACACTGACTGTCGTTCTCACTGGGCTGGACCAGCGAGGAGTCGACGTCCTCGGCGAGGTGCCAGCAGGACCCCCTGTTCTTACCTGGCCGATGATCGATTGGACGCTCTGGCTCGCACTCGTCCCCTCGGCCGTCGCGCTCACGCTGGTGACTACGGCGGAGGGTCTCCTCATCTCGCGCTCGTACTCCGAAAAGCGTGAGTACCCATTCCGCGCCAACCGCGATCTGTTCGCGTTCGGTGCGGCAAACATCGCTGCCGGCGCACAGGGCAGCTTCGCCGTAGGGTCATCCACCTCGCGCACAGCGGCGATGGATCAGTCAGGATCTCGGACGCAGTTTCCTGCACTTGTTCTCGCCGCTGGCACGCTGCTTCTCCTTCTCTTCGGCACGGCTCTTCTGGCGGACATTCCCTCCCCTGCAATCGGGGCCATCGTGGGAGTCGCCATCATCCCGCTGCTAGGGATTCGAGAGTTCGCTGACCTGTGGCGCAAAGACCGGTTCGAGTTCCTGATCGGGGCGACGTGCTTCTTGGTCACGCTCTTTGTCGGCTCGATTGCCGGAATCGCCGTCGCGTTCATGCTCGCTCTCATCAATCTTGCCAAGAGGGCGTCCAGGCCCGCCATCGACGTGCTCGAGTCAAGCGGTGACCCAGGCGAATCGTTGTTGGAGGATGCTCCGGCAGGAACCGTCACAGCACCAGGAGTGATTGTCATTCGCCTGGCTGCCCCACTGTTCTTCGCGAATGGTGCCGTCTTCACTACCGCAGCCAAAGACGCTGTGCGATCGGCTGGCGCACAGTCGGTGCACCACCTCGTGATCGACATGGAGGCCGTCACTGACGTCGATGTGACTGGCGCGGAGGCGCTGGCCGCTCTTCAGCACTGGCTCGAAGAGCAGTCCGTCTCGCTGTCGTTCAGTCGGGTGAGGTCGAACACGATGGCCAGGCTCACAGAGCTCGGGCTCCTCACCACGGAAGCGGTCTATGCAACCAATCGCGAGGCAATCGCTCATCTCACTCCCCCAACCCCCTAGCCTCTGAGAAAGGCCGCCCCATGCTCCCCGTCATCGGCGACATCCTTCCCCTCGCACTCGGCGTGGCCATTAGCCCCATTCCCATCATTGCGGCGATCTTGATGTTGCTTTCCCCGAAGGCACGCGTCACCAGCGTCGGATTCTTACTTGGTTGGGTCATCGGCATCACAGCGGCGGTCACCGCTTTCACGCTGCTGTCGTCGGCGCTGCCAGCGGAGGATCCAGATGCCTCGCGCCCCATCCGTGGAGCGATTCAGCTTCTCTTGGGAGTGATCCTCTTTGTGCTCGCATTCGGACAATGGCGTAAGCGCCCGAAGGCGGGCGAAGAGCCCCAGCTGCCGAAATGGATGAAGGCAATTGACACCATCAGCTTCCCCGCTGCATTCGGACTCGGTTTCCTCTTGTCGGCATTGAACCCGAAGAACTTTGTTATGAGCGCCGGAGCAGGCACCGATATCGGAGGCGCCGAACTTACCGTCGGCTCTACTGTGGTCGTCATTGCCATTTACGTCATCTTGGCTGCATCGACGGTGCTTGTTCCCGTGCTGGGGTACCTCATTGCAGCGGACGCCTTCCGCGCGCCGCTGGATTCGCTGCGAGGCTGGCTCGCCGCCCAAAACACTGTCATCATGGCTGTACTACTCGTCGTACTCGGCACTTCCGCGATCGGAAAAGGCATCGGGAGTTTCTAGAACCTCACCCGTCGAGGGTGTCCGCTTTTGGAGTCACCCGCCTGTGCCGAGTATTCTCCGATAGTCGCCCGTTTGGGGCGCATAATCTTTTGAGGGAGTATTCATGGGTTTTTGGGAGTCGTTCTGGGACATCATTTGGTGGTTCCTGTTCGCGTTCATCTTCATCTCCTACCTGTTTGCACTGTTTGCGGTCGTCTCAGACCTGTTCCGTGACCACAAGCTCAACGGCTGGTGGAAGGCAGTGTGGATGATCTTCCTCATCTTCGTGCCCTTCCTCACGGTGCTCGTTTACCTGATCGCTCGGGGAACCGGCATGGCTAAGCGCAACGCCGCGGCCGCAGAGAGCGCCCGCAGCGCCAGCGAGGCCTACATTCAGCAGGTCGCAGGCTCGAGCCCCAGCGAAGAAATCGCCAAGGCGAAGGCACTCCTGGACGCCGGCACCATCTCGGCTGACGAGTACAACACCATCAAGACCAAGGCGCTGAGCTAAGCGTTTCTTGTGGAGGGGCATGGCCGATTTGTTTCGGACATGCCCCTTTTTGCCGCCATATAGGTTGTGCACAACCTAATTGCGTGCAATGCTATACCTGTGGCCGTGACCGATGAAATGTTGTGCTTCTCCCTCTACTCCGCCGCCCGCGCAACCACGCAGGCATACAAGGCGCTCCTCGCTCCGTGGGGTCTGACGTACCCGCAGTATCTCGTGCTCACCGCGTTGTGGCTTGACGGCGAGCAGACGGTTGGATCCCTCGGCGAGATCATGCGGCTGGATTCGGGGACCCTCTCCCCGCTCGTGCGTCGGTTGGAGCAAGCCGGACTTGTCACCAAATCGCGGAGTCAGTCAGACGAGAGAGTCGTCACTGTACAGCTCACCGAAAAGGGGCAAAGCCTGCACTCAGAGGTAGCCCCCATCCACACAACCATCAGTTCTATCGCCGGGCTACAAGACGACGACCATCGTCGCGAGCTCGTGGCAGAACTTCACGACATCACCGACCGCCTCCAGCACGCCAGCGCTGGTCGCTAGAACCTCAACAGAACGGAGTCGCCATGCGCGCACTTATCCACCAGACCTTCGGCAGCCCAGAAGAAGTTCTTCAGATTGAAGACCGCCCGCTCCCAGAGCCCGGCGAGGGCGAGGTTCGTCTCCGCATCGTCCTCTCCCCTATCCACAATCACGACCTGTGGACGGTGCGCGGTCAGTACGGCTTCAAGCCAGAGCTCCCCGCTGCCTCTGGCACCGAAGCGCTCGGAGTCGTTGACGCGCTCGGCGCGGGGGTCGAGAACCTGTCTGTCGGCCAGCGCGTCGCCACCGGCGGCACCTTTGGTGCGTGGTCTGAGTACCTCACCGTTAACGCGGCTGGCCTCATCCCCGTTCCTGACTCGTTGCCAGACGAGTCGGCTGCACAGCTTGTCTCGATGCCGTTCAGCACGGTCACGCTGTTGCACTTCCTCGACGTGAAGCCCGGAGACTGGATCGTTCAGAATGCAGCCAACGGCGCTGTCGGCCGCATGCTCGCGCAGCTCGGTGCCGCACGCGGTGTGAACGTCGTCGGCCTGGTGCGTCGCACGGCAGGTGTAGACGAGCTCCGCGAACAGGGCATTGAACGCGTCGTTGCTACCGATCAGGACGACTGGAAAGAACAGGTCGCGCGTATCACCGGCGGCGCGCCGATCGTCGCTGGCGTTGACTCTGTGGGTGGTTCGTCGGCTGGTGACGTTCTCTCCCTCATCGCCGAAGACGGAACGCTCGTCATCTTCGGTGCCATGAACTCACCGACGATTGAAATCGCCTCATCCGACGTGATCTTCAAGCACACCACTGTCAAGGGATTCTGGGGCAGCAAGGTTATCCCTCAGCTCGATCCTGCTCTTCGCGGCGAGCTCTTCGGTGAGCTCGTTCAGCGGGTGACCGATGGGACGCTCACTCTGCCCGTCGCTGCGACCTTCGATGCGGCCGACATTAGCGAGGCTGTGCAAGCTACCAACTCCGCCGGGCGTGTGGGAAAGGTTCTTCTGCGCTTCTAACGCAAGAAATGAGTGTGGGGCGGCACCCATTCGGGTGCCGCCCCACACTCATTGATTTGTGGCTTAGTGAGTGGCGAGACCAATCGCCAGAACGACCACCGCAATCAGCGGAAATGATCCCTGCAGAATGGCGGGACGCGCCTTTGATGAGTCCGAAAGGATCAGCACAAGCGCCGCTGCAGCCATCATCCCGGTGCCAGCGAGAATAAGCGTGAGCCCGACCGTCCCAGCGCCCACGATCACCAGGCCGATGCCGAGCAGCGTCGTCAAGGCGAGGAACAGGTTGTAGAACCCCTGGTTGAAAGCGAGCTGTTTTGTGGTGTTGGCATCTGCCTCATTGGCGATGCCGAAGATCTTCCTTGTCGCTGGCTCGGTCCACCTCATCGACTCAAGCGCGAAGATGAAAACATGGAACGCAGCGGCGACTGCGGCGAAGATAAGACCGACAATTAACATGGGCTGATTCTCCCGCCCATCGATGCGCGGGGCAAACTGGCACCTTCGGGCGCGTCAAACCAGAAAGATCGACAGCATCCCTGGGTTGTGCGCGTGAACGAGCACAGCGAACACGACGGCATCGAACAGCAGGTGCACTGTCACGACATAGCTCAACGAATGCGTGCGAAGGAAGATGAACCCTTGCAGCAGCGCAAAGGGGATGGTGAGAAGCGGACCCCACTCGCGGTAGCCGAGCTCCCACAAAAACGACACAAAGACGATCATCTGCAACAGGTTGGCTACGAGGTCAGGGAAATGGCGTCGCAACAACGCGAACACTGTGCAGATGAAGAACAGTTCGTCCCAGATTCCGACAGCGCCGACCCCAACGAACAGTCGCGCGATGAGATCTGGCGTATCCACCACTGGCCAGTTCTCGTACACCCCGCTGGTTATGAAGTAAAACGGCAGGATCAGCCACCCGAGAACCAGCACCGCGACAAGCCATCCCCACTGCAACCGGCCCCACGGCTGGTGCGTGCGCCACGGGAATCGGATCGCGTAGTCGCGGTAGATGAAGCGCGAAATCACATACGGCACCACGACTGCTCCACCAAGCGCCAGCGTAAATCTCAACATCGCGGCGTTGTCGAGTTCGGCCGCGAGCGGGATGACACTGACAATCAGCATGCCCACCGCGATCAGCGACAGGTCTCTCGTGAGCGACGGAGGCCGGTGTGCACCGTTACTCACCGGCAGTTCGAGAGCGAGGCGTCCTCGCTCTCGAAGCCAGGCGGCGCCGAGGCCCAGTGCGAGCAATACCCATCCCAGCCACGGGATTTCCAGCACGAAGAAGGCGGGAGCCGCTGCGCACACCAGCAGAGCAGGAAGAATGCGCAACCTCGAAGCGGTGTCGTGCGACACGTCGGTCATGTGCGCACCTTGCGTCGGTAGACCAGGTCTCGAATGTCGCGCCCCTTCGCGATGCCCTTTCTTTCGAAAGCAGTCATGACACGACCATCGAAACGGTCGGCCCACTCCCCCTCAAAAGCACGCTCGAACAGTGGCTCTTCGTCGAGGACTTCACGCATCTGCAGCGCGTAGTCCTCCCAGTCAGTCGCGAGTCGCAGCAGGCCGCCGTCACGTAAAGCGCGTGCCGCTGTATCAGCGAATCCCGGCCTGACTAGACGTCGCTTCGTGTGCTTCTTTTTGTGCCAGGGGTCGGGGAAGAAAATCCACACCTCACGCGCCGCCGCCTCTGGAAGGTACGACGACAACACCTCTGGTGCATTCGCTTCGATGACGCGCACGTTGCGAGCGCCTTCGCGATCCGCGTCGAGCATGGTGCGAGCAAGACCCGCTCGAAAGACTTCAACAGCCAGAAAGTCGTCGCTGGGCCGGGAAGAAGCAGCAGCCACGATGGCGTGCCCCTGTCCGGATCCAATCTCGACGTAGAGGTCGGCCGCACGGCCGTACTCGACATGAGGGTCCAGTCGCGCATCAGGGTGCACTGACGTCCACGCTACGTCTCGCGGTACCTCCAGCAGGTAGTGGGGTCCGAGCTCAGCGAAGGCGCGCTCTTGCGCTTCGGACATCCGACCGCTGCGGCGGACGAACGACACCGGCTCGTCTCGGAAAGTACGGGGTTCTGGCATGAGTCCAGGGTAACCGTCCACCGGGTCTCCCACCGGCGTCCGGTGCCGTCTGAACCTCAGTCTGTTGGCGCTGTGACGAAGTCGATGAGTTCCTCAACTCGGCCAAGCAGCGCAGGCTCCAGATCTCGATATGTCGTGACTTTGGAGAGGATGTACTGCCACGCGCGCGCCGTGTCTGCCTGCGTTTCATGCGGCCATCCGAATGCCCGGCAAATTCCGACCTTCCACTCGATGCCGCGCGGAATTTCTGGCCACTTCGCAATGCCCAACGCACGAGGGGTGACGCACTGCCACACATCGACGAATGGATGCCCGACGATCCGCAGATGGCGACCGTGCGGGCCTCGCGCGACGGCGTCGGCGACCCGAGACTCTTTCGATCCAGGCACAAGGTGGTCAACGAGCACGCCGTACTTTCGTTTCGCGCTCGGTGGCTCGGCCGCCAAGAGGTCGTCAAGCAAATCGACGCCCTGCAGAAACTCGACCACGACGCCCTCGACACGGAGGTCAGCGCCCCACACCTTCTCAACGAGTTCTGCATCGTGCTTTCCCTCGACCAAGATGCGGCTCGGCAACGCGACGCGAGCACGCTGGTCTGCCACGACGAACGATCCGGATGCCGTTCGTCGCTGGCCCTGCTCTTTCGCCGCAGGCACGACGAGACGCACGGGGCCTCCATCGATGAGAAAGCCCCCACCGAGCGGGAAAAGTCGTCTGCGTCCTCGTCGATCCTCGAGCTCGACGTTGCCACCTTGTACGCGAGTTACTGCACCGCAGAAACCGTCGTCGGCCACCTCCACCACAAGGTCGACTTCTGCCGCGACCTGCGGCACCTTCTTTGCGCCACGTTCGCGCCAGCCATTCGCCAGCACGTCCGCCCCGTACATGTCGTCCATGCCTTCCAGCGTATGTGTCTCCGCTGACGGCGAACGCCTGGGCGGCCCAAATAGCTGTCGCGTGTCGGGGTCTGTGCATAGACTCAAAGCATGGGGCTCGGCTGCCAGTCGGAGGGACAACAATGACGAAGCGGTGGCTGGTGGTGGCATCTCTGATGTTGGCCACGGTTATGGGGACGTTCGGCGCATCAGTGGCGTCTGCAACAGACCCGCTCACACTCGACGCCGGCTACCTGACCGACCAGGCGCAAGTGTTGAGTGCAGATCAAGAGGCAACGGTAGAGACCCGGCTTGAAGAGCTCACCGAGAACTCCAACGCTGACCTGTTTGTCGTGCTCGTCGATGACTTCACCAACCCCAGCAACAACGCCGAGTGGGCAGACACCGTCGCAGAGGCAAACAACCTCGGTCCCGATCAGTATCTCCTCGCTATCGCGGTGGATGGCCGCAACTTTTACATCTCGGCGGCCGCAGACGGCCCCCTCAGTTTCGACAAGATCACCGATATCGAAGACCAGATGGTGCCGTATGCCGCGGATGGCGATTGGGTTGGAGCCATCACTCTTGCGGCAGACGAGATGCAAGGAGACGGTGGGGCTGGAGCGCTCCGCGTCGTGTTGATCATCGCTGGTGTCGTCGTCGTCGCCGTGCTGCTGTGGCTGATCATCGCCCTCATTCGCCGCGCACGCCGCAAAGCTGAAGCCCAAAGGCGAGGCGCTATGCCTGCGCAGCCTGATCCGAGCGACCCGTTTTCGACACTCACCGACGAACAGGTCGAGACACAGGCGAGCCTCGCGCTGGTGCAGGCCGACGACGCCATCACCTCAAGCAAGGAAGAGCTCAGCTTCGCTGTTGCCCAGTTTGGCGAGGGTGCCACTGCAGAGTTCAGCGGGGCCATCGATGCGGCGAAGACGAAGATCTCCGAAGCGTTTGATTTGCGGCAGAAGCTTGACGACGAGATCGAAGACACGATCCATGACCGACGAGCGTGGCACATTCGCATCATCCAGATATCGGACGAGATCGACGACCTGCTCGACGACAACGCCGCCGCGTTCGACGACCTTCGCACGCTCGAGCAAAACGCTCCGCAAGAACTTGAACGTGTACGCGGCGAACGAGCGACACTAGACGCTGTCCTGGCGACGGCGGAGAAGACGTTGGCCGAGTTGGCGACACAGTACGATTCGGCGGCGCTGGGCACCGTGACAGACAACCCGACCCAGGCGAAGGAGCGGGCCGCCCTGGCAGACCGGTCCATCACCGCTGCGTCTGCCGACGTCGCCGCAGGTCAGACGGGCGAAGCAGCATTCGCCATCCGCACCGCAGAGCAGGCAGTGGCGCAGGCTTCTCAGCTGGCGCATGCAATCGAGAATCTCCGGGTCGAGTTGCCGACACTGGAGGCTCAATCCCGAGCCCTCGTCACCGAGTTGCAGGGAGATCTCGCGGCCGCGCAGCAGCTTCCCGATACTGATGGCCGGATCGCCGCCGCAGCATCTACCACCGCGCAGCAGCTCCAGATCGCTCAAGCTGACCTGGCGAGTTCTTCCCGGAATCCGCACCGAGTCTTGGAAGCACTCACCGCAGCGAACGCGCAGATCGACGCGGCAGTGGCGCAGGGACGGGAGACTCTCGCGCGTTCACGTCGTGCAGCGCAGCTGCTCACCCAGACACTGACCCAAGCGACCTCCGAAATCCGCTCTGCCCGAGACTTCATCGAAACTCGTCGTGGCACCGTCGGGTCCACGGCACGCACACGACTAGCCAGCGCAGAAGCAAGCCTCGCCCAGGCACTGACCCTGCAAGCGGGCGATCCGGATGCGGCGCTGGCTGAGGCCACGCGTGCCTTGAGCCTCGCGGGCCAGGCCACCTCGGCCGCGCAATCAGATCTGCGTGCGTACAGCTCCAGCAGTTCCGGCCAATCCGGATGGGGAGAGCCATTCGGCCGCTCCGGCTCGACGGCAGGCGGTGCGGGAATCGGCGGCGACATCCTCGGCGGCATCATTGGCGGGCTGCTCGCTGGCGGCATGAGCTCCTCGCGCGGCGGTCGGCGCTCCTCCGGTGGTGGCTTCCGCAGCTCCGGCTTTGGCGGTGGCGGTGGCGGCAGGTCCCGCGGCGGCGGTCGCAGCGGTCGATCGGGAGGTAGACGCTTCTGATCTGGCACACAGGCACATACGCAAAGCTCACGAAGACGCCCTCTGAAAGGAACCACGCATGACCAAGCAGTCCATCTTCGGACGTATTTCCACCCTCGTTCGCGCGAACATCAACTCCCTGCTCGACTCTGCGGAAGACCCGCAGAAGATGATCGATCAGCTGGTGCGCGATTACTCGAACAGCATCGCTGATGCGGAGTCCGCGATTGCAGAGACCATCGGCAACCTGCGTCTGCTTGAACGTGACCATGAAGAAGACGTGCAGGCTTCCACCGAGTGGGGCAACAAGGCCCTCGCAGCGAGCCGCAAGGCCGACGAGATGCGCACCAGTGGCGACACGGCTGGCGCAGACAAGTTCGACAACCTCGCCAAGATCGCGCTCCAGCGCCAGATTACTGCTGAGCGCGAAGCCACCAGCGCGGAGCCGCAGATTGCCTCGCAGACCGAGATTGTCGACAAGCTCAAGAGCGGCTTGAACGGTATGAAGGACAAGCTGGTCGAGCTGAAGAACAAGCGGAGCGAGCTCCTCGCCCGCGCCAAGGTCGCCGAGGCGCAGACCAAGGTGCAAGACGCTGTCGGCTCGATCAACGTGCTCGACCCCACCAGCGAGCTGGGCCGTTTCGAAGACAAGGTTCGCCGCCAGGAGGCTCTCGCCGCCGGCAAGATGGAGCTCGCTGCCTCCAGCCTCGACGCACAGTTCGAGAGCTTGGAAGACCTCGGAGAGCTGACCGAGGTCGAGGCACGTCTCGCCGAGCTCAAGGCAGGCAGCACCGCTCCGCGCCAGTCCATCGAAGGCTCCTAACACCACACGCGGGTGCTCCCGGCAAATGCCGGGAGCACCCGCATTCTTCTTTCGGAGGCACCATGGTGCGTTTTCTCGTCGTTCCGCAGTGGCAGGGCTCCCCCGCCGCTCGCGCGATGCTCCTCGTCGACGGGGCATCAGCCATTGCTGGTGACCTCCCTCGTGCAACCACCACGGTGCTGGAGGCGCCCGTCGAGGCTGGTGAGTCTTTGGGAACAGGCGTCCGTCGCCTGAGTGCGCTGCTTCGTACCCGAGAACTCGTTCAAGAACAGATCACCTCCGACACAGTCGTTATCGGCGGTGACTGCAGCGTCACCGTCGCCGCGCTCAACGCGTTACCCGGTGGCACCGATGACCTCGCGGTGGTGTGGTGTGATGCCCACGCCGACATGCACACACCCGAAACCTCGCCGTCTGGAGCATTCTCCGGCATGGCTCTGCGCGCTCTCCTCGGTGAGGGAGAGCCGCAGCTGGCGCTTTCGCCCGCCATCCCGGCTGAGCGTGTGGTCACGGTCGGAGTGCGCAACATCGACGAGCAGGAAATCGACTCGTTCGCTTCTGTGACCAATCTCTCGCCTGCCGATCTTGACGCCCCAGACTCCCTCCTGTCGGCAGTGCAGGCAACCGGCGCATCTCGGGTGTGGGTACACATCGATGTTGATGTGCTTGACCCTGCTGAGTTCTCCGGAGTCTCTTCGTCGCTTCCTTTCGGACTCTCGCCCGCCGCTCTCGCATCCGCCATCCGCACGCTCCGTGCGGAGCTCCCTTTGGCCGGAGCGACAATCGCTGGTTTCGCGCCTCGATCGCCTGCGGATGCAGTCGATGATTTAGGCGCGCTGCTCCGGCTCGTAGGAGCAGTGGCATGAGCGCACACACCGATTGGCGCCCTGCGGCAGACGCCGCTGTCGCGCGCGGACGACGCCTCGACCGACGAATCCCCGCATTCTTGCTGCGTTCGCCGATCAGTCGCCTCGGCTATGCCTGGGGGACGACTGTCGGGTGGTTGTGGGGTTCGCTCTGGAGTACTGGACGAGTCGAGCGACGCGCAGGACTATGGGTCTTCCAGGGCATGCCGGACTGGACGTTCAACCGCGGAGGCGTGTGCGTTGGCGGTTGCTTTCTCACCGGAGCCACCCGCCCATCTGATGCAGTGCTCCGCCATGAGGCAGTGCACAAAGCTCAGTGGCTTCGCTACGGCTTCTTGATGCCGCTGCTCTACTTCATGGCGGGCAGGGACCCCTTGCGCAACCGCTTTGAGATCGAAGCTGGCCTAGAAGACGGAAACTACGTCCGTCGCGCGCGATAAGCCGCTACTGGTGCGCGGGAAGTAGCCCAAAGCGCTCCGGCACCTGAATGAGGGCAGCGGGCACCTGCAATGAGCGTGTCAGGTGTTCGACGATGTCGGCGCTACCCAGGTAGCCGCCGAACAGAGTGACACGCGTCTCGATTTCGTCGTCACACATCATCTCGTCTGCCCACGCGCAGGTAGCGCGTGCAACAGCCTGACCAGGCGCGCACGCCCGCCCGCTCCCCGGAGTGCCTGAACGCTGCTCACGAGCAAGCCATGTCACGGTCATGCGACCAGGTGCATCGATGACGCCGATGTCGGCAACTGTCGGAACTTCGATGAAGATACGACCAGAAGCGCACAGCGGCAACGTTGCGAGGAACAACTCGAGCTCCATGAGAGAGCGTTCGTCAGCCGTCACCAGGTGGTGCGCACGCTGACGTGCGGCGCGACGTGCGGCGCGCGTGCTGCGAGTCTGGATCGTGGTGTTCATGATGTCTTCATCGTACACCAGGTGAAGGGTTGCCTAACCTTGCTAAGCCTGTGTGGGACTACGCCTTCTGCATAGCGAGCCGTATGCGTCCGTCGCAAACTTCATGCTTGCGGGCGATGCTGGCAACGAGCCCGCCGTTCGAGAATGAGCAACATGAGCAAGACAAAAGCGGCATGGATATGAGCACCGTCATCGCGACGCATGGGTTGACCAAGCGTTACAAGAAGCACACCGCAGTTGACGACCTCGATCTCGTCGTTCCGCAGGGCGTGGTGTACGGCTTTCTTGGCCCGAATGGCTCGGGCAAATCGACCACGATGAAGATGCTTCTCGGGCTCACGCAACCTTCCGACGGTGTCGTTGAGCTGTTCGGGCAGCGACTATCCGAGACATCCCGACGCCAACTTTTGCCTTCCATCGGCTCGATGATCGAGGCACCTCCCGGGTACGGGCATCTCACGGGGTGGGAGAACATGCAGATTGTGCGAGACATGCTCGATCTGGTCGACCCTCAGATCGAGCATGCCTTCGACACTGTGCGACTGACAGAACACAAGCACAAACTGGTACGCCACTACTCACTCGGCATGAAGCAGCGACTCGGCATCGCGATGGCGCTCGCTCGTACACCCACTCTTCTCGTCTTAGACGAGCCAACCAATGGTCTCGATCCCGCGGGGATCGAAGAGATCCGCACCTTGCTCGTTGGCCTCGCCACACAAGGGATCACTGTGATGGTGTCAAGCCACCAGCTGCACGAGATAGACAAGATGGCGAGCGTTTTTGGCATCTTGTCGTCAGGAAAGATGATTTTCCAGGGCACCCGCGAGCAGCTTTTCGAGCATGCGCTCCCCGACCTCGTCATCGAGACCCCCCTGTCCCTTGAGGCTGCTCAGCTCGTCGCGGGGTCACTGCCGACGGCTGAAGGCATTCGATTAGCCGACTACAGCAAGCAAGAGACGGCTGAGCTGGTGCAGCGACTCGTTGAAGCGAAGATCCCTGTGCACGCGGTGCGACGCGTTCAGCAGAGCCTCGAAGACATCTTCATCAACCTCACCGGTCGCGATGGGCTTCTATGAAGAACTCGGTCCGGCTGGAGTTTCGCAAGATGCACCGTCTCCACTCTGTATTCGTTGTGATCAGCCTCGTCGTGGCGGTGGCCGCGCTCAGTAGTGCATCTCTTTTTTCAAACGGAACCCGGGATACTTTCAACGATCCAGCTGCCGCCCCCTGGGCCGCGCTTCTGCTCAGCTACACGATGATGGCAGCGATGACGTCGCCGATCCTGACCGCTGTGCTCGCGAGCCGTCAGACCGACATCGAGCACCCAGCGCTCGGATGGACCCTCGCAGCGACAGCAGGGCGTACTGCAGGCGGGATGTGCCGCGCGAAGCTCGTCGCACTCACTGCACTGCTCTTTCCCGCTACGGTCGTCCAATCGTTGTTGGTGATCGGACTTGGGAACCTCGCGGGTATAGGCGTGCCGTTTGACGCGTTGCCATGGACGATCTACACCCTGTCGCTGTTTGCGTTGAACGTTGCGTTTTGCGCCATGCACATCTGGCTCGCCGCACGTGTGGAGAACCAGCTCATCAGTATGGGCGTCGGGATCCTTGGCGCTTTCCTGGCCGTGTTCTCGCTACTGATGCCCGAGGCCGTGAGCAGGGTCATCCCCTGGGGTTACTACGCCGTGATTTCTCAGGTCGGTCAGTCCGATCAAGGAGTTGCTTTCATCGACCCGCCCTACCTATGGATAGCAATGTTTCTCTTCCTCGTGGCTCTCGCCTTCGCTTCGGGTACTCGGCAACTCAACCGCATGGGCAGGTAAGTCGTGTTCCACTCTGAACTGATCAAAATGAGGCGATCCAGCACCTGGATCATCGCCGTATTGCTGCCGGTACTCGCCATCGTTACAGGCACCATCAACCTCGCAAGCAACCCTGAAGCACTTGATGCGGGCTGGGCATCGTTCACGTCTCAAGTCGTGCTCTTCTACGGACTACTCTTCTTCTCCATGGGCGTCAGTCTGCTCGCCGCTACGGCGTGGAGGGTGGAACATCAGGGCGCAAACTGGAGTCTTCTGCTCACCTCGACGTCGCGCCCTGTCCGACTCGCTCTCGCCAAGATCGGCGTGATCTTGCTGCCCGTCACATTGATGCAATTTGTGCTCGTTGTCGGCACCGCGATCTCCGGAACGCTGATCTTGCGCTTGGAAGGTCAGATGCCGTGGGAATTCGTAGTGGTCGGGATCGTCTCGATCGTTGCTGCGCTCCCCCTTGTGGCCGCGCAGTCGCTGCTCTCGATGCTGATACGTTCCTTCGCTGCTCCGGTGGCGCTGTGCCTCATCGGTTGCGTCGTCGGGGTCGCTACCGTGACATCGCTTGCTCTTCGTCCGATGAGCCTGGTGCTCCCCCAAGCACTGATCACGCGCTCCATAAACCTCGGGTCAACAGCGATCGCGGGATCGGCAGGACTCACGGTGTCTGACACTGTCCCGCTCATACTGACAAGTGTCGGGATCGGCGCGAGCATCCTCGCCCTCACTGTCTTGGCCCTTCGCGTCGTGAAGCTCCGCTGATCTGGCCGCATTATGTAGGTCAGGGACGCTCGGCTGGGGCCTCTACGAGTGCAGATCGCAGAACGTCAAGTTCCTCAGCGGTCATTCCTTGCGAACGCAAATAGCCATCGGCCGAACCCCAGCGCTCGTCAACCTGCGCTAGGAAATCTCGCATCACCGGTGCGGGAGACTTCGTGGCGAGCGCGATCGCGTTTTTGGCCTCCGGATGGTGCGTGCGTAGGTACTCCGTGATGCGTCGAGATCGTTCCTCCGGCAGCTGTGATTCGGTGATGGCGTAATCCGCGATCACTGCCTCCCGATCGGCCCCGGCTGCGGCGAGCGCGAGAGCGACGGTCACCCCGGTGCGGTCTTTGCCGACAGTGCAGTGCACGAGTGTCTGTTCTCCCGCCGCGATGATGCGGATCGCCTCGACCAGACGCTCTCCACTCTCTTCAAGCAGGTGGAGGTACATCTCGTCGAGACTCGTGTCGGTCTCGAAGAAGGAGCGCACCGAGCCGAGAAACAGCGGCAGATGGGTGGTGTCTGGACCCTCGATCTCGGTGGGCTCTGCCGCGACTTCTTCCCCGTCACGAAGATCTACGATGTGTCGAACGCTCGCACGCACCGCCGCTGCGCCGGCAGCAGTTGCTCCCGAGAGTTGCCCAGACCTCAACAGCACACCGGGGCGGATGCGTCCTCCTGCCGCTGGCATTCCCCCGACATCGCGGACATTCGCGACACCTTCGATGTCGAGGATGGTCATCCCTGCACCTTCGGAGCGCGCGCAGGCACCGGGTATCGTCCAGCGATCACGATGCGGTTGAAAGCGTTGATCGAGACACACGCCCAGCTCAACGCGGCGTACTCCTTCTCGGTGAAGACGCCGCCGACACGGTCATACACCTCGTCGGAAACCCCGCCATCGGAGATGTGCGTGAAGGCTTCGGCGAGTTCGAGCGCTGCACGCTCCCGTTCGCTGAAGACGCCACTCTCGCGCCATGTCGGAATCTGCGTAAGCGTATCTGCGTCAAGGCCCACAGCGATGGCCCTGTCGACGTGAATGCGCGCGCAGTAGCTGCAACCATTCAGCTGTGAGCAGTGGATCATCACGATCTCTTTGAGACGGTCGTCGATGCCGTTGGCCGCGCAGATCGCGCCCACCGTCTTCGAGAATGCGTCAAGAGCCTCGTAGGCTGCCGGCTCGGTCTTCGACAGGTGTACTCGCGTCTCGCTCATGAGTCCATGATATTCGCGGCAGTGCATCGAGGATGCGGTAGACAGATTTGGCGTCGAATGCAATTACGCAAGCGAAACGCTACGTTCTCTCACATTCTGACAAGCGCCTGCTGAATTTCTATTGGCAACTTGATCTCGCATTTCATTGCGGTGGCTGTCAGGGCACAGAATATTCACGTGGCGACCGACATCAGCGAGTTCAGCTATCTTCCCGCGCAGGCCGAAGCGCTTGGCGTACCCCTCCCCGAAGTGGAGCGGATCACTCTTCCCCTCCCCGATGGTCGTGTGGTGAGTGCGCTGCAGTTCGGCACCGAAGCCCCGCGCGTCACCCTGTTGCATGGCGCGGGACTCAATGCGCACACCTGGGACAACACGGCCCTCGCTCTTCAACAACCATTACTGGCGATCGATCTTGCTGGGCACGGGGACTCATCCTGGCGCTCCGACGTCGACTACACCCCTCGCACCCTCGCGCTCGATATCGCCGCCGCTCTCGACGCCTGGACGACCCAGCCACAAACTGTCGTAGGGCAATCCCTCGGCGGCCTGACTGGGGCAGCCGTCGCCGCCACTCGACCAGATCTCGTTTCGGCTCTGATGGTGGTCGACATCACCCCCGGCATCGACGTCACGGCTGGCCCCGCAGCACTGCGCGAGTTCTACGCTGGGCCCACTGATTTTGCTTCACGAGACGAACTCGTCGAAAAGGCCATGGCGCTCGGCTTCGGTGGTTCGAGACCAGAGACCGAGCGCGGTGTCTTCCTCAACACGCGCGTGCGCGCGGATGGCCGCGTGGAGTGGAAGCATCATTTCGCGCATCTTGCGGCTCAGGCGCTTGCTGCCCACGACCCTGGAACAGCGACGGCACCCTCGACGTTGCATCAGACAGGGTGGGACGACCTCGCCTGCGTCAGCGACCCGATCACGCTGGTGCGCGCCGCTCGCGGTTTCGTCAGCGAGAAGGATGCTACCGAACTGCAACGGCGAGTACCGACTGCACGTGTGGAGGTCTTGGATGCGACGCACAACGCACAGGAGACAGCCCCCGTCGCGCTCGCCGCACTCATTGGCTCCACAATTCTCTGACCCGGAACGTAACCTTCCGTTCCACACCACCCTTACCCCTCCGCACATCTCTAGGCTCGATCCAACGGCTGACAGCACTCGCCGTATTGAGAGGAAACACCCATGTTTCGACGCACCCGACGTCTCGCGCTGATATCCGCGCTCGCCGCTACCGCTGTGGTCCTGAGCGCCTGCTCCGGCGCTACCGAAGAAGAGCCGCTCAGCAAGCCAGGCCCACCCGACCCAGATGCCACCCTCAGCGTCGGTCTGGTGCTGGAGCCGAGCAACCTCGATATTCGTCGCACAAGTGGCGCTGCGCTTGAGCAGATCTTGATTGACAACATCTACGAAGGTCTCGTCAGCCGCACTCAGGACAACGAGATCGAAGGGCGCCTCGCGTCTGACTACGAAGTCTCATCTGATGGGCTCACCTATACCTTCACCCTTAACGAGGGCATTGTCTTCCACGATGGCTCCGCTCTCACCTCGGCGGATGTCGTGTCGTCGTACGAAACAGTGCGCACTGACGAGACTGTGCAGGGAAATGCAGAATTCGCTGCGGTCACCTCGATCACGGCCCCGGATGCAAGCACGGTGGAGATCGTGCTCTCCGAGCCGAACCAGAACTTCCTCTTCACCCTGACCGGCCCTGCCGGACTGGTCTTCAAGACCGACGACGCCACGGATCTGAAGACAGCCGAAAACGGCACCGGCCCCTTCACGCTCACCCGCTGGAACAAGGGCGCGACCATCACTCTCGCAAGATACGACGAGTATTGGGGCGAGCCGGCCGGAGTTGCCGAGGTGGAGTTCCAGTACATTCCTGACTTCACCGCCGGAGTGAACGCCGCGTTGGCTGGCGACGTCGATGTGCTCACCGCCGTCGATCCGAACCTCGCTCCCCAGCTGGAAGAATCTGGGGAGTTCGCGCTGACCACTGGTCGCACCACCGACAAGGCGACTCTGGCGTTCAACAATCAGAAGGCACCGCTCGACGACGTCCGCGTGCGCGAGGCCCTGCGCCTTGCCATCGATCACGATGCCCTTATCGAGGCTGTTGGCGCTGGCACCGCGCAGTACGGACCGATTCCTGAGCTTGACCCTGGCTATGAAGATCTTTCTGACGTAATCTCCTACGACCCGGCGAAGGCGAAGGCGTTGCTTGCCGAGGCTGGCCAGGAAGATTTGGAACTCACTCTCACCATTCCTGCGTTCTATGGAACGACCGTACCTAAGGTGCTCATTTCCGACTTCAAAGAGGTCGGCGTGACGCTGAAGGTAAACAACGTCGAGTTCCCCACCTGGCTGGAAGACGTCTACACCAACAAAGACTTTGACCTCAGCTTTGTATTGCACGTCGAGCCACGGGACTTCGGCAACTACGCCAACCCCGACTACTACTTCGGTTACGACAACCCCGAGGTGCAGGATCTATACACCCAGGCCTTGAGTGAAGTGGATGCAGAGAAGTCCGCCGAGCTCCTCGCCGAAGCAGCGCGCATCGTGTCGGAAGACCACGCGGCCGACTGGCTGTACAACGGCGAAACCATCACGGCTGTCAGCCCTATGGTCGTTGGATTCCCCGAGGATTCGATCAACTCGCGCATCAACCTCGCTGCCGTCACTGTTTCGACTGAGAACTAACGAGCGGTCACCTCGCTGTGATTCGCTACGCGCTCGTTCGGGGGGCCCTGCTCATTGCAGGGCTCTTCGTATCGAGCGTGTTGATCTTTCTGACTCTGCGGGTGTTTCCCGGTGACGTTGCTCAGCTGATCGCCGGAACGCAGGCATCCCCAGGAGAGGTCGATGCTCTGCGGGAATCTTTGGGGCTGAACCGTCCTCTTTTTGCGCAGTACGCCGACTGGATCGGGGGAATCTTCCGCGGTGATCTCGGCACTTCGATGCTCTCCGGCGCATCGGTGGGGGAAGAGCTGCTACTCAAGGCCCAGGTGACCGTGCCACTCGGCATCATGGCGCTACTGATCGCGGTGTTGATCGCTGGTCCGTTCGGCATTCTCTCTGCGCTTTTGCGCGGCCGCCGAGGCGGAACTGCTCTCAGCGTCGGCGCACAAACCCTGGCAGCCGTACCAGTGGTGTGGGCCGGCATGATGCTTATCGTCGTGTTCTCGGTGTGGCTCGGGTGGCTGCCGCCGCAAGGATTTCCTCGTGCCGGGTGGTCGACGCCTGGCAAAGCAATCGAGTCGCTGCTTCTTCCTGCGCTGACGATCGGCATCGTCGAGGGGGCCATGCTCATGCGGTTCGTGCGCAGCGCGACCCTTCAGGCCGCGAGTCAAGACTTCGTGCGCACCGCAGCAGCGAAAGGCCTCACTCGCACGCGCGCACTCATCCAGCACGGCATCCCCGCTGTGGGCCTCTCCATCATCACGGTGCTCGGGCTTCAGGTGGCCGGCATCATCGTCGGCTCCGTCGTGATCGAGCAACTGTTCACGCTTCCCGGCATCGGTCGGATGCTGGTCACAGACGTCGGTACTCGTGACCTCGTCAAGGTACAGAGCGAGCTTCTGGTGCTCACCGGATTTGTGTTGGTTGTCGGTTTCGTCGTCGACCTTGCCCACAGAGCCATCGACCCCAGGCAGCGGGAGGCCGCATGACCCCGCGCTGGTTGTCGAGACTGTGGAGCACCGCCATCGGGCGGTTTGCGATCATTGTCGTCGCCATTGTCGCCCTCACCGCGCTGGTGTCGCTGTTCTGGACGCCGTTTGACCCTCAGTCCTCGAACATCGGCGACCGTTGGCTCACGCCCAGCTGGCCACACCTTCTCGGCACAGACGACACCGGTCGCGACATCTTGAGCCTGATCATGGCTGGTGCACGCACGACCGTGTTCGTGAGCGTGGGCGCAGGGCTCGTGGCCACGCTCGTGGGCATCGCGCTCGCTGCTCTCGGAGCCCTCACGGCCCGCGTTGTGCGTGAAACCGTTGCCGTGTTGGTCGATATCCTCATCGCGTTTCCGGTGCTCTTGATCGCGATGATGATCTCGTCGGTCTGGGGCGGCTCACTCTGGGTCGTCATCTGGGCCGTGGGTATCGGCTTCGGCGTGAACATTGCTCGTGTGACGCGACCGGAGCTTCGTCGTGTGCAAGAGAGCGACTTCGTTCTCGCCGCGCGCGCCTCTGGGCTCACACCGTCACAGAGTCTCGTGCGGCACTTGCTGCCGAACGTCGCGCCGGTGTTCATCGTGCAGCTTTCGTGGTCGATGGCCGTTGCCGTTCTCGCCGAGGCGGGGTTGTCTTACCTCGGCTTCGGCGCTTCGGTGGTCGAGCCCAGCTGGGGTCTGCTGCTTGCCGACCTCCAGCGTTACATCGGCGTGCATCCGCTGTCGGTGATCTGGCCCGGGCTGGCGATTACGGTCACCGTGCTTGCTTTAAATCTTCTCGGTGATGGCCTGCGTGAGGCAACCGATCCGACTCTGCGTCATCGTTCGGCCGAAGTGCACACACCGGGGGTGGTGGCATGAGCCTCTCTGTCAACGATCTCGTGATCGAGATCGATGGCCGCCGCGTCGTCGATGGAATCTCGTTCGAGGTGCCAGACGGCGCGAAGCTGGGATTGATCGGTGAATCTGGCTCTGGCAAGTCGCTCACGGCCCTTGCCGTGATGGGACTACTCCCCGACGGTGCTACCGCGAGCGGGAGCATCCGCTGGAATGGCACGGAGCTGGTCGGGATGCCAGATCGTGAGCTCGCGAAGCTGCGCGGTGACGACATCGGCATTGTGTTCCAAGAGCCGCGTACTGCGCTGAACCCCATCCGCACCGTCGGACGACAGATTGCGGAGTCGATCCGTATTCACGAGGGGCTCAGCCGTCGCGATGCACGAGCTCGCGCGATTGCCGAGGCCGCGCGCGTGCGACTACCTGACCCTGAATCCATCGTTGACAGGTACCCACACCAGCTGTCCGGTGGGCAGCGGCAGCGCGTCGCTATCGCGATGGCCCTCGCCTGCCGTCCGAAACTCCTCATCGCCGATGAGCCCACAACGGCTCTCGACGTGACCATTCAGGCCGAGATTCTCGCGCTCTTGCTCTCCCTCGTCGCCGACGAGGGCATGTCGCTGATGTTCATCACGCACGACCTCGCCGTGCTCGCGCAGGTTGCGACAGAGGGCGTCGTACTCGAAAACGGCACGGTGGTGGAGGCGGCTCCCGTCTCGACCCTGCTTTCTGCCCCCACCTCCCCCATCACCCAGGGGCTGCTGCGCGACGCCACGGCGACGCTCTGGCGCCCAGATGGAGATGCCGTATGAGTCTGATCGAAGCACGGGGGCTCGGCCGCGAGTTCGCTGTCCCGAAACGCGCGACCCTCGAACGCACACGCACGCACACCGCACTCGCACCGACAGATCTCGATGTGGTGGAGGGGTCTTCCGTCGGCATCATCGGGGAATCTGGATCAGGCAAGTCCACACTCGTGCGTCTCCTCCTCGGCCTCGACCGCCCGACATCTGGCACGGTGACCATCGACGGTCGCACTGTCGATGCCACCGCCTCAGCCAAGTCGCTGCGGTGGTTGCGTCGCGAGACCGGGCTGGTGTTTCAAGACCCATATGCCTCACTCGACCCGCGGATGACAGCCGGCCAGATCGTTCGGGAACCGCTGTGGGCACTAGATATTGCGGGTGACCACCGCACCAGGGTGCGCGAAGTACTCGCCCAGGTCGGACTCGAACCCGACATGGGCGATCGCTATCCCCACGAGCTATCCGGCGGTCAGCGGCAGCGCGTCGCCCTCGCGCGCGCGATCGTGCACCGGCCCCGCATCCTTATCGGAGACGAACCGCTCTCCGCGCTCGATGTGACCGTTCGTGCACAGATTCTCGAGTTGCTGATTGAGTTGCGACGCACCACAGACCTCACGTTCCTGCTCGTCTCGCACGACATTGGCGTTGTGCAGAACCTCTGTGACACGGTGGTCGTGATGAAAGACGGGAGCGTCGTCGAGCGTGGTTCGACAACCGACGTATTGCTGCATCCGACGCACGAGTACACCAAGACGCTGCTGGCAGCGGTCCCGGTTATCCCCGCCTCCCCTGAACGCTGAGGGCTCAGTACGGCTGATTGCGGCTGAGCTCCCGGAATGTCGCCGACTATCTCGACACCTAGACTTCCGAACATATTCCGAATACACTTCGGTCATGTCTCTCCTCCACGACGCCCGCACCACGACTCGTCGCTCATCCGACCTAAGCAAGCACTCGGCAGATGTGTTCGCCGAGGCAGAGACACACCCAGTCCAGGTCACCCGGCGCGATGGTGAGCCACTGGTGCTGATGTCTCAGCGCGAGATGGATGCGCGCGCTCTGCTTCTTCAGTTTGCAGCGGATCTCATTACGGTCGCGCTCGATGATGAAGGCACGCTGGCATCGCGCATGACTCGAAAATTCGAGTGGATGCTCGCCCTTTCGGACGCGGATCAGGCCCGTTGCGCGCAGGATCTCGTGGATGCCGGGCGAGCGTCCTTCTCCACCGGTCAGGCTCACCTCGCTGTTGCAGAGCTCACGTCCTGGCGGGAGACTGCCACGGCGATCGCGGCTGGCCTCACGGCAACACCCGTAGAGTGGCTCGAATCTCCGATACCGGTTGAGCGTCCTTGACGCATGTCTAAAAATCTCCCGGTGCTTCGACCAACGAAGAAGTCCGAGTTCACGATCTGCTTTTCGTCAGTTAGCGCACAAAAGAGATGGCAGGACCTTGCCGCTACGATTCGCGGGCCGTTGGCGGATTCCTGGGATTTTCTCACTCGAACCCCGACGGAACGCACGCCAACGAACTACCCCTTGAAAGGGGAACAACTCGGCACAGTTACCCGCGGGGGCAAGACCTATCTACGTTGGCAGCACAAGCCGACCGCTCAGGGCGATGCGCGCATCTGGTTCTATGTCGACGGCCAAACTGTTTTTCTCGAACAGGTGCACACCAGGCATCCGAATCAAACGAAGTGACTGATTTCACCGCAGAGTTGGCCGTTCGAGCACGGTGTTATCCCAGACCCACGTTGCTCGTTCCTGAGGCTGTGTTTCAGCGAGGTAAAGGCGCTGTCCCCCAACGTATCGCCGGTTCGACAGACCCTCGGGGTCTGGGTCGTGCACCCCTGGAAGCCGGGCATTGCCGCGCGGAACACTGACCTCGAACGGCGTGTGCACCCAGACCGTCGCGTCCCACACCGCTCTGAGCTCTGGGCGTTGCAGAAAGATCCCGTCAACGAGCACGATTCCCGTCGGAGGAACAGTGATCTTCGGTGCATTTACCGGTTCGTCACGAACGACATCCCAGACAGCCGGCGTGATCGAGCGACCGGCGCGAAGCGCATCGACGACACAGGCACGAAAAACGTCGTATCTGTACGAACCGAAGTAAAACCCCTCCGGCCCCGTCCCTGCTTCAACCCGCTCGACTTTCGGGCGATGGAAGCCGTCGATACTCACGCAGACGATCGGTCTGCTCGCTCGCGACTGGGCTAAGTCTGCAAGTTCGCGTGCGAGATGTGTTTTCCCCGCACCATCGACACCATCGATTGCGACCAAGATTCGCCCCTCAGGCCGAAGGCTCTCGATCTCGTTCAAGAGTCGGCTCAATACAGCCGAACGCGAGTCTGGTTGCACCGCCCCACCCTAACGCTGGATCAGGGTCGTCCACGCTTCTATCCTCAATGACATGATTACCGTTGGCGGTCGAATCGGTCGTCGATGTCAGGAGGCTTGGTCGATGTTTAGTGGCTTGAGTGCCTTTCCCCTCACCCCGACGCACGATGGGGCTGTCGATTTCGCGGCATACCGGCGCACCGTCTCGGTGGCCGCGTTGGCGGGTGCAGACTCCATCGGAGCTCTCGGATCGACGGGCAGCTACGCCTATCTCAACCGCGACGAACGCGCCGCAGTTGCGCGCGCGGCAGTCACGGCCGCAGGGCCTGTACCGGTCATCGTGGGTGTAGGAGCGTTCAGCACGAGCTCCGTTCTCGAGCATGTCGAGGATGCGGCGATGGCAGGAGCCGCCGGGGTACTGCTCCCCGCAATCTCGTATCAGCCCCTCAGAGATGCAGAGGTGTACGGGTTGTTCGAAGACGTAACTTCTCGCTTCCCCGAGATGCCTGTCGTGCTCTACGACAACCCGGCGACCACCGGCTTCACTTTCTCCGATGACCTACGGGTTAGCGTCGCTCACTTGCCTAGCGTGGTCTCGATCAAACTGAACACGATCCCCGATGGACACGATGCTGCCTCTGAGTACGTGGAGATGCTGCGCGGGCTCGTCCCCGAAGGGGTATCTATCGGAATCAGCGGAGACGGAGCCTCTGCCCGCGGTCTACTGGCAGGATGCGACGTTTGGTACAGCGTGTTGGGCGGCACGTTCCCCGGCATCTGCCAACAGCTGACGGCCGCGGCGCTCAGCGGCGACGACGTGGGCGCTCGGGAGATGTCGGCGCGACTCGATCCGATCTGGGCGTTGTTCGCAAAGTACGGCAGCTTCCGCGTCACCGCGGCGTTGGCAACGTTGAGCGGCTCACTCCCTACCGATGCTGTCTATGCCCCCGTGCGACCGCTGTCCGGAAGCGAGCGCGAAGAGGTGGCGACGGCGCTGAGGGCCATCGACTTGCTCGAGTGACATCCAGGCGGGCCGGCGTGAAACCGACCCGCCCGTGACGTCAAAGCTCGTTGAGAAGATCCTTCATCTCGGAGATCTCAGCGGTCTGATCGTCGATCACCTGCTGGGCGAGGTCGAGTACCTCTTGGTTCTGACCCTGGTCTAGTTCAACCTTGGCCATATCTACGGCACCTTCGTGATGCATCACCATCTGCTCCAGGAACAGACGACTGGCGGAAGATGCGTCGGCATCTTCCAGCGCTGCCATGTCGTCGTCAGACATCATGCCGTCCATCGAGCCGTGATCCATCCCGCTCATGCCATCGGGGTCATATTCGACGCCCCAGGCTTCGAGCCACTCCATCATCTGTTCGATCTCTGGGCCTTGAGCGTCTTTGATCCGCTGCGCGAGCTCGGAGATCTGTGGGTCCAGGCCGTCTTTAGCCAGAACGATCTCTGACATCTCGATAGCTTGCTCGTGATGCGGGATCATCATCATCACGAACATCTCGTCTGCTTCGTTCGCCGTCGAGGCGACTGCCTCGGATGAGGTTGCTTCTGTCGCTGGCGGCGAAGCGTCAGCACAACCGGTAAGCACGAGAGTGAGACCAAGCACACCGGTTCCGAAAGCAAGCGGGAACTTCTTCATTAGTTTTCCTTCGTTTCTGTCATTTGAGGGGTCGATGCAAACAGCGCCATAGTGGTCGACGCTTGGTGCCGGCGCGATGCCGGGATCGGCAGCTCAGGTGCGACTAATCGAAAGAAAGATGAGAGATGGTGCTTGGGTGAAGGCGCGGTCTACCGTCGCCCGTAACGAGAAGACAAAGCCTCGCGGCGCTGCTCGGAATCGAAGCAGCAAAAGTGGTCGCAAGAGCAAAAGCAGACCAACCAAGAGGGCGAGCACGCATCCCGTGACCATCCCCAGGTGCGCACCCTCTGAACCTATGACGCAAGTTTCGTCACAGGGTGAAGTGTGAGCGTCCGAGATCGGCGTCGTCACCGGTTTAAGGGAAGAAACGGTAGTGGCCGAGTGCTCCGCACTCACGGTGTGGTGCCCCATGCTGCCAGCGCTCAAGACATGCATCCCCAGCAGCCCCACGATGATCACGAACACCGCGCCGGCGAGCAAAAGAAGCGAGCGCAACGATAGACGCTGACGTGTCGCCGAGTGCGCGAAGTACATGCTCACGTCTCCGTTCTCACGGCCTCCGGGCGAAGGTCCAGCCGGCGCAAGAGCTGTGCGTTCAGGGCGACGACGATGGTCGACAACGACATCAGAATCGCCCCCACCGACATGGGCAACACGAAACCGATGGGGGCAAGCACTCCAGCGGCGAGAGGCACGGAGATGAGGTTGTACCCGGCAGCCCACCAGAGATTCTGCTTCATTTTGCGGTAGCTGGCCCGCGAGAGTTCGATTACTGAGATCACCGATCGGGGGTCATCGCTCGCGAGAATTACTCCCGCAGACGCAATCGCCACGTCAGTACCCGCGCCGATCGCAATCCCGACGTCGGCTTGAGCCAGGGCGGGCGCGTCGTTCACACCATCGCCGACCATCGCGACCTTGCGGCCTTCGCCCTGGAGCTCTTTCACTTTGGATGCTTTGTCTTCCGGACGAACGCCAGCGAAGTAGCGGTCGATGCCGAGTTCTGATGCGACAGAGGCAGCGACAGCCTCGGCGTCGCCAGTGATCATGACCACCTGCACGCCACGCTCTTGCAAGGCATTCACTGCGTCGCGAGATTCGGAACGCACTTCGTCCGCGAGCCGTAACGCACCGGCCACACGACCATCCACGAGCACGTGAAGGATGATCGCGCCCTGGGTGCGCCACTCCTCCGCCACAGAGAGCTCGGTACCGCCCTCTTGCTCGATGAGGTACGGCCCGCCGACCTGCACGGTGCGCCCCTCAACGCGTGCACGAACGCCGACCGCTGGTGCGGACTCGAAGTCAGTTGCTGCGGGGACCGTGAGGGACTTCTCTTTCGCGGCTTTCACGATCGCGCGCGCGAGAGGGTGCTCGGAGTCTGTCTCGGCGGCCGCGGCCCACGCAAGCAACTCATCGGACTCGAATCCAGTCGCGGGGCTTACGCCTGTCACAGCGGGAGTGCCCTTTGTGAGAGTGCCTGTCTTGTCAAACAAAACCGCATCTACGGTGCGCATGCTCTCCAGCGCAAGTCGGTCTTTCACCAGAACGCCGCTGCGCGCAGCGCGTTCGGTGGCGATCGACACGACGAGCGGAATAGCGAGCCCGAGGGCATGCGGGCACGCAATGACCAGCACGGTGATCGTGCGAATCACCGCAAGATCGGGGAGACCGAAAAGAGTCCAGATGATGGCGGTAATCGTCGCGGAGCCGAGGGCGAACCAGAACAGCCACCCTGCAGCGCGATCTGCCAGCCGTTGCGCGCGTGACGAGGAAGATTGCGCCTCGGTCACGAGTTTTTGAATACCAGCCAGCGCGGTGTCCTGCCCTACCGCGGTGATCTCTATGCGCACCCCTGAGTCGGTCGCCACTGTGCCAGCGACCACCTGATCGCCGTCGCCGCGACGCACCGGGCGGGACTCCCCCGTGATCATCGACTCATCCATGCTGGCTGACCCCTGCACGATACGACCGTCGGCGGGCACGCGCCCACCGGGGCGCACGACCACGATGTCTCCGACGAGCAAATCAGCGGGAGCCACGATGGTAGTGGTGTCACCTTCGACTCGCTCCGCCTCGTCTGGGAGCAGTGCGGCGAGGGAGTCCAGCGCAGACGTCGTTTGGGCCAGAGAGCGCATCTCGATCCAGTGCCCCAGCAGCATGATGACAATCAGCAGCGCCAGCTCCCACCAGAAGTCGAGTTCATGGCTCAACAGCCCGAGGCTTGCGCCCCACGAGGCGAGGAACGCAACGGTGATTGCCAGAGCGATGAGCAGCATCATGCCGGGCTTACGCGCACGCAGCTCGCTGACGGCACCTGTGAGGAACGGAGCACCGCCCCATGCATACATCACGGTTCCCAGCGCAGGCGAGATCCATCCCACCCATGGCGCATCCGGCAGCGAGTAGCCGAGCAGCGTCGAGAACATCGTCGAGAAAGCGACAACGGGCACCGCAAGAATCAGCATTGTCCAGAACAGGCGGCGGAACTGGGCGACATGATCGCCATGGCCAGAGTGACCAGCGTGCTCTTGTGTGCTGTCGGTCGTGGGCGCCATGTTGTTGTGGTCGTGCTGAGCCATTCGGATCTCCCTCGCGAATGCGGGCGTTCGTTTACGCAGAACCGCCGGCGAGTGCGTAGCCTGCCTCTTCGATTGCGGCCTGCACCGCGACAGGGTCGACCTGCGTCGTGCTGCGAATCGTGACGCGAGAGACCCCGTCCGCCTTGAGATCGACAGTAACGCTGTCCACACTGTCGATAGCGGTCAGTTCTTCTGTGACGCTCGAAACGCAGTGCGCGCAGGTCATTCCCACCACCAGCACGTCTTCCACGCGCGACGAAGACTCGGCGGCGGGTGATTCGTTAGCCGACGAAGTCGCGCAGCATGCGCACCCTGCGTCAGCGTCTTTCAGTCCGAGATCAGTGCGATTATTCGTCATGTACACATAGTACCCCCTGGGGGTATCCCTCTGGGTCGGCGTTTTGCACGCAACCTTTAAGACCAGCGCTCTCGCAGCCACTCCATCCCGGCGAGCGCTTCCCGGTACTGGAACTCTCGCAGCGTCGGCATGTTCGGTGGCGAAGGGAGGCGAGCTTTGTCGAAGTAGCGGCCTGTGACCGCCGCAAGAACGCTGTCTATGTCTTCCGCGCTGACGCCCTCAAACAGCGGGTGGGCATCGAGCAGCCGCGCGGTATCGACTTCTTCTCCTCGAAAACGGGCGTCCAGAAGATAGAGCAACCCATCAAGCCAGCGGACGCCGACTCCCGCCCATGGCCAATCAATGATCCATACTGTGCCCGCTTTATCAATCAGCAGGTTGTCGGCACGCCCATCTAAGTGCAACAGGTGATTGCCGTGGACCACATCACACACCCGTTCTGCGGCGACACGGAGTCGCGAGGCATGCGCCTGCACCCAAGGAGGCAACGGCACACCGTCTCGTTCCAGGACTCCCCAACTATCCCGCTCGGCGACGAACTCCGTCGTCGCGGTCGGCAACAAGTCCGATGCCGTGCCAACGAGCCGTGGAAATGTGGCGAAAGCGCCCAAGACAGCAGAAATGTCTGCCCCATCCAACGCGTCCCCCGGGTGGCGGGCCTCCACATCTTCAAGAATCAGCGCCGCCCACTCGTTGGTGACGAAAGATCCCAAAAGCGCAGGAGCACGCACCTCAGAAGGAAGAAAGCTGCATCACTTCAATTTCTCGCCGATGCAGGTCATAGGCGCCCTCGTTTCGGCTCCGGGGCACCGCTTTCACGAAGACGCGACGCCCGTTCGCGGCCTCGATCCGATCTGCACTCCCGGGTGAGAACCCCTCGCTCTGGCTCTGGGCTTTCACGACGGCGCCACCAAGGACGCCTTCCACCTGAGACACCAGCTCTTGCGGGAGGTCCTTCCACAACATGCGGGCTTTCATCTCGTTAGCCATCGAGTCAGCCTAACCACAGCGGCCCACCAGAAATCGTCGCTCGCCGAGAGCTTCATTCCCGTGACCTAAGAAGGCACACGCGCCATGTCGAGATCACGCTCCGGATCTAGACCGACCGCTGTGCGTGCCAGGCTCTATACCCCCTGCGTAATGCCACCAGGCAACCAGGCCGACACCATGTGTCAGGCTGGCCTCATGCTCAAAGCAGCGGTCGGATCAGCGGACACTCGTCTCGTGGTTTTGCGCGGTGACTCCGGATCAGGAAAGACGACGACCGCGAAGGCTCTGCGTCCACTGCTAGGCACCAAAACTGCAGTGATCCATCAGGATTACTTCCGACGCGAGCTTTTGGCTGGCGCAGAGAAGGCTTCTCGCTCCGCCGACGCTGCTGTACTTATCGAAGCCACGGCACGTCGGTCTTTGGATCTCGGCTACGACGTGATTCTCGACGGCGTATTCAATCTTCGTGACTACAGAGAGCTTCTGGAACAGCTATGGCACGACCACGTGGGCGCTACACGTATCTACCAATTCGATGTCGGGTTCGACGAGACGGTTCGACGCCATCGAATGCGCTCGCTTCGCCACGCTTTCTCGGCGGATCAAATGCGCGAGTGGTACGACGGATGGCAACCGCTTGAGTTTGTGGAAGAGGGACGGGTCGGTCCCGAGGAATCGCTTGATCACCTCGTCGCGCGTATTGTCGCTGACTTGAAACAGATAGCCCCCTAGTGCCCGCACATACCAGCCGGATGACGGTTCGTAAGTAACGCCTCCACCCCTGGCGCTTCAGCGCTTCGAGCCGAAGAGGCTCCCCCGCCGCCGACCTGTCGGTTTCAGCGCGCGTCGCATGTAGACCGTTCCGAGGTCGCGTCCGAATTTGTGCCCGACTCGCCCCATGCGGCCTGCCTCTTCGAAGCCGAGCTTGGCATGCAATCGGATCGAGGCTTCGGCTCCGCTGTCGCTGATGACAGCAACCATTTCGCGTAGTCCGATCTGCTCGCTCGCATCGATGAGAGCTTGCAAAAGTGCGGCGCCGAGGCCCTTGCCCCCTGCTCCTGGCCCGAGGTAGATCGAATCTTCGACTGTGTATTTGTACGCGTTCTTCCCTGCCCAGGGTTGCGCGAGCGCGTACCCCAGCACGTCGCCTGCCGGCGATACGGCCACCAGGAAAGGAAGCTTCAATCGCTCGAGCAAAGCGAACTTGTCGCTCCAATAAGGAATGCTGCTGAGCCGCTCATCGAGCGTGACGGCGGAGTTGCTCACGAAGTGGTTATAGATCTCGCGGATGTGCGGCAGATCGGCCGAGCACGCCTGGCGGATGCTGAACGAGAACGCATCGGCGGCGATCACTGGGCGCAGGTGGCGCGGAAGGACGCGGCGACGGTCCCCTGGCTCAAACTGCATGCGTTCAGCTTAGAGACTGAGCGGCTTCGCCCTCCACTCGCCAGTCCACCGGCTGCGCACCCTGCTCCTCTAGCAACGCGTTCACCCTCGAGAAAGGGCGCGAGCCGAAGAATCCACGCCGCGCCGACAACGGTGAAGGGTGCGCAGAGACGACAACGGGCGTCTCCGCCAGCATCGGCTGCAACTTCTCGGCATCCTTGCCCCACAGCACGGCGACGAGTGGCTGGTCTCTGGCGACCAGTGCCTTGATCGCCAGCTCGGTGACCTGCTCCCAGCCCCACCCTCGGTGCGATGCTGCCGCTCCTGGCCGCACGGTAAGCACACGATTGAGGAGAAGAACACCCTGATCGCTCCAGGCGGTGAGGTCACCGTGCGGAGCTGGAGGGATGCCGAGATCACTCTCGCGCTCTTTGTAAATGTTCGAGAGGCTCCGCGGCAGGGGCCGCACATCCCGATCGACAGCAAAGGAAAGACCTATCGGATGCCCAGGAGTCGGGTACGGATCCTGGCCGGTAATGAGCACGCGCACCTCAGAAAGCGGCCGCTGGAACGCACGCAACACATGCTCACCGGCGGGTAAATACTCCTGCCCTGCGGCGTGCTCAGCGCGGAGCCGCTCCCCCAGCGCTGTGATGGTGGCTTGCGCTGGCGCGAGCGCTTCCGCCCACCCTGCGTCGATCTGACCTGCCTCAGCCAGTTCAGCGAGCGTCTGCCCCATTGTTAGTCGATGGAACGCGTTAGTCGATGGAACGCACACGCAGCGGTCCGCGCGCGAGGAGATGCTGTGCGGATTGAGCCACCGGGCGCATCGTGATCAGGTCGAGGTTGACGTGACCGGGCGAGTCCAGTGCGTACGCGATGACATCGGCAACATCATCGGCGACCAGCGGCGCATCAACACCGGAATACACAGCCTCTGCCGCCACGGAATCTCCGCCGAGGCGGTTGAGCGTGAACTCTTCGGTGTGCACCATGCCAGGCGCGACTTCGACCACCCGGATCGGCTCACCGTTGAGTTCTTGGCGAAGCACCTTCACCAGCATTCCCTCCGCAGCCTTCGCCGCGTTGTAACCGGCACCGCCGGGGTACGGCGTCGTCGCAGCCGTCGATGTCACGAAGAGCGCATCCGCGTGCCCATCAGCCGCGGCCGCGCGGCGTAGCAGGGGTAGCAAGCCGGCGACGAGGCGCTGACTCGCCAAAACGTTCGCATCAAACATCCACTGCCAGTCGTCGATCGAGGCATCCTCGACGCGATCGGTGCCGCGGGCACCGCCGGCGACCTGCACGAGCGCATGCACCGGCCCCGACTTGTCGATTTCCTCGATGAGAGCTTCGACAGCATTCGCGTCTGTCAGGTCGCAGGCGATCGCCGATGCACCGGTCTCTGCGACCAACGCAGAGAGTCGGTCTTCGCGCCTGGCGACACCCACAACATCCCAACCGCGCGCACGAAGCGCACGCACCGTTGCCGCCCCAATTCCCGAGCTCGCACCTGTTACCACTGCACGTCTGTTCGCCATGCCTCCACCGTAGGGCTTTCTGCGTCGTTTCCCGATTCCCGCACGGCAGTGTCAGCGACGCACGAGCACGGGAAACGGCTGGTCGCGGTAGAGTGGCAAGTACGTCACGTACGCGCCGTACTGCCGCGTTCCCAGTGGCCGCAACACAGCCATCCAGAAGCCGGTGAAGCCACCAGAAAAGTAGCCATGAGCCAGTCAGCAACCGTCGACTACCCCTCGTACTCGAGCGCCAGGGCTCACTTTAAGGCCGTCCTCGACGCCTCCGAGAGCGGTCGATCAGTCACCGTCTCCCGTGACGGCCAGGTATCCGTCGTTATGCAGGCCGAGCATCTTCGGAAGTTCTTTTTCCGCACGGTCTCCCCGCGCGTTGAACTCGCATCCGAAGATGGCCGCGTCATCGCCCTGATGTCTGGTAGACCCTTCGTCTCGGAAGGCGCGACCGTCGACGACGCTCTCGCCGACCTCCTCGAGTCACTGCGCGAGTATGCAGAGGACTGGGAAGCGCGCCTGCAGCATGCCCCGAACCATCAGGACAACTGGGCGCTCATTCAGCTCGTCAAGCTCTCCTCCGACGAGGAGCTTCTGGAGTGGTTCGAACGCGGCGGTGAGTGAGAAGCATCCGACACCGACGCGGCAAAACCACGACGAATTCTGCGCGAACGAGAAGTGGGAACTCGTTCGCGGCTCCACAGGCAAGCCGGTTACACCCCACAAGACCTACGAGTTGACGCTGTGGGACTCGCGAATCCTCAGGACCAGGATCTCGCGGCCGGTAAACGGTACAGATTACTCAGCGCGCATGTGGTCGCATATCCTGCGCGAACAGCTCGAGGTCTCGTCCAGCGAGTTCTGGAGCTGCGCCGGCGACGGCGTGCTCCCCGATCGTGGAGCCCCGAAAGTTGTTGCACCTCGAAAGACCGTGCCATTGCACCTGGTGCGTTTGCTCAGCCGATTAGGGGTTCCCGAAGATGAGATCCTCGCTCTCGATGCCGCCAGCGCCGCGCAACTCTACGCTGACCTCCTCTCTCGTTGAGCGCGGACGCCGCAACCTAGCCGGGATGATCACCGGCAAGTAGCCCCTGCAGGACATCGGCGAGGCGTTCCGCCCCGATCTGAGCGTCTAGATCCGTCGCGTACTCCTCTGGCGAGTGTGAGATCCCACTTGGGTTGCGTACGAAGAGCATCGCGGAAGGAATTACGGAGGCGAGAATGCCCGCATCGTGGCCCGCGCCAGTGGGCAAAACAGGTGCGCCTTCGAGCATGCTTTCCAGGCGCGTGCGCAACACGGGGTCGAAGTGAGCAGTCGAACTGAAAGACTCCTCGATGAGCTGCGAGTGACACCCTTCCTCTGCTGCGACCACACCCAACGTGCTTCGGATCTCCT
The DNA here is from genome assembly GCF_040687205.1 of Microbacterium sp. NPDC076768. Lineage (NCBI taxonomy): Bacteria > Bacillati > Actinomycetota > Actinomycetes > Micrococcales > Microbacteriaceae > Microbacterium > Microbacterium sp. NPDC076768. Next base: position 384,011 of record NZ_JBFBMU010000002.1, on the reverse strand, counting down.
CGACGAGGGCTTTGGTGACGGCATCGTCGGGGTGGCGCACATCAATCCAGAAATCAACGCGGGAGGCGATCACATTAGTTCCACCTGGCACAGGCTGCAGCCGACCCACAGTCGCGCGCGCGCCGTCGATCGCGCGCGCGAGATCACGGATGACATGAATCGCACGGGCCGCAGCAACCATCGGGTCGCGTCGGTCGGTCATCAGCGTTGTCCCCGCATGATTACCCTCACCGCGGACGCTCGCCCGCCAACGTCCGTGACCAAGAATGCTGGATCCGATCGCGAGTGGGGCGTCGAGGTCAATCAGCGCACGACCTTGTTCGACATGTAACTCTACGAAGGAATCGAATCTGCGGATTCCGTTGAGATCTGCGTCGACGGCCCCCGGGTCGAAGCCGTTGCGAGCGAGCACCTCAGCGAATGTATTTCCGTCCGGATCGCGCAGTGCGAGAGCCCGCGCTGGTGTGATCGCACCCGTCAGAATGCGCGATCCCAGACACGCAACACCGAAACGCGACCCTTCCTCCTCTGGGAATGCAGCGATTGCGAGAGGCTTCTCGGGTACGAACCCGCGGGCGCGGAGTATGTCGACGGCGACCAGCGCGGAAGCGATGCCCAAAGGTCCGTCAAACGCGCCACCGCCGGGAACGGAATCGAGATGGCTCCCGGTAAGAACAGCACCTGTGGTCACGCGCGACGGCAGATGCCACCACGCACGGATGGTGCCGATGGCGTCTATCTCAACGTCGAGTCCGCGGGCGTTCGCGTGCGCGATGAACCACTCGCGCAAGTCGAGCTCAGCTGTCGAAAAGACGGGCCGGTAATAGCCACCGCGCAAAGATTCTGTGCCAATCTCGGCGATCTCGGCAAGGAGCCCTGCGACGGAGTGCGTGGGGTTCGTCGGACTGTGCATAACCTTCTCGACCTCTCAACGGTTGGCGCGGGCGCTGGCACGAAACCGGCTCGGCACGTTTCCCCCGCCGACGAGCTCGGCCGCGAATTCGCCGATCAACGGCGCGAACTTCGCCCCGTGACCCGAGCATGGCGACAGCAAGACGATTCCTTCAATGCGGTCCACGATGAAGTCTTCATTCGGGGTATTGGTGAATAAGCACGTTGTCTCCGCGTACGGCTCAGGCACGAGGGCGGGGTGGTAGCGCTTTACGTATTCGATTACACGCTTCCGGTTTGCGGGATCGACGATCTGCTCGTGCTGCGCAGCCGAGGAGATGCGCTTGCCTCCGTTGTACTCGGCGACCTTCTGTCCACGATTCTCCGCGTCGCGTCCCCCCGGCAATCCATAAACCTGGATCTCCTTCGTCTTATGAATGAATGTCGGCCATGCGAGCATCGGCTCGCGGTAAGGGAAGTGATACGCGTATTCCTGGCTTACCTCGAGCGCAGGAAATGCGTTGGTGAATGCGCTCGGAAGTGCGAGATCGCTGAGCAAGTCCGGCAGCCAGCCACCAGCAGCGACCACAACCTGCTCAGCGTCGAAAACCTCTCCAGATGCGGTCAAGACCCGGTAGCCACTCGCTGCTTTAGCCACCTGAGTCACGAGACGGTTCTCCCACACTGTGGCCCCGTGGTGCCGTGCTTGCGCGAGCATGGCACGCACACTTTGCTCCGCGTCGATGACGCCGGCGCCGGGTTGCCAGAGCACATCAGTATCGAACGCGAAGTCCCAGCGGCGCCTCGCCTCACCCGCAGTGAGTAGTTCATGCTCCACGCCCGCTTCCGCAAGCACTGTGGCAAGACCTTCCGGGTTACGGATGTCGCCATAATCGACAGCGCCGGTCGGAGTGATGAGTTCTGATCCATGTGCCTGCATCAGCTCCGTCCACCCGCGAGCCGCATCGACGACGAGGTCAACGTAGAAACGGTCTTGGTACGCGTAACGGAAGATACGAGCGGATCCGTGCGAGCTGCCGTGCTCGTTCGCGGGAACGGTACGTTCGAGCACCGTGACATCGTGTCCGCGTTGCGCAAGCCGCCAGGCGGCCGCTGCTCCGGCGAGTCCTGCACCCACCACAACGATGCGCGTCACAGCGAATCCTTGATGACGTCATCTTCGTAAGCGCGCTCCGAATGGTGGTGCTCATCGATACCGGTGATCTCATGCTCCTCAGAAATCCGCAGCCCGATAGTTTTCTGAAGCAACTTGGCGATCAGCCACGTGACCACGAAGGAGTATGCAAGCACGGCGACTGTCGCGATGCTCTGCACTCCGAGCAACTCGAATCCGCCTCCATAGAAGAGCCCCGAGCGCCCATTGGGGGCGGCTTCGGTCGCAAAGAACCCGATGAGCAACGTACCGATGACCCCACCGACAAGGTGCACGCCGACTACATCAAGGGAGTCGTCGAATCCGAGACGGAACTTCCATTCGATAGCGAGGCAACAGACCACTCCGGCGATCGCACCGATCGCGATAGCGCCCAGCGGTGACACTGCGCCACACGCGGGGGTGATAGCCACGAGTGCGGCGATGAGGCCAGAGGCACTACCCAGGCTGGTAACAGCTCCGTTGCGTAGCCGGTCCACGAGCGCCCAGCCCAGCAGCCCCGCGCACGCGGCGACGGTGGTGTTGAGGAAGACAACGCTCGCGGCGTTGCCTGCCGCAAGCGCAGAACCAGCGTTGAATCCGTACCAACCGACCCAGAGCAATCCAGCACCAACAAGCACGAGCGGGCGGTTGTGTGGTCGCAAGGGCCCACCCCAGTCCTTGCTCTTACCGAGCACGATCGCGAGGGCAAGTGCAGCGATGCCTGCGTTCATATGCACGGCTGTGCCACCTGCAAAGTCAATGGCACCAAGACTGCTCGCAATCCATCCGCCTACCGCGGTGTCACTGTCGAAAGCGAAGACCCAGTGTGCAATCGGGAAATAGACGAACGTGGCCCACAGCCCAGCAAAGAGCAACCACGCTCCGTACTTCATCCGACCAGCCGCCGCGCCGGCGACGAGTGCGGTGGTGACGCAGGCAAAGAGCAACTGGAACGTCGCGAACAACGCAAGCGGGATTCCTGCGTCAGGATCGTCGGCGAGGGTGGCATCGAGGCCAGCAAAGGCGAAGGGGTCTCCCAGTAGTCTCAGGCCGCCAATCGAATCCCCGAATACGGCGGAGTAGCCGAAGGCGACCCAGAGGAGAGCGACCAGTGCCGCACCGCCGAAACACATCATCATCATGTTGAGGATGCGCCGCGAGGAGACCATCCCGCCGTAGAAGAGAGCAAGAGCCGGGATCATTAGGGCGACAAGCGCCGAACTCGTTAAAACCCAGGCAACGTTTCCAGTGTCCATTTTCATTCCAATGCGTTGGGGCGCGCCACGAAATGTGGCACAGCTGTAGAGACCTTCGAGTGACGCGATTCATCTACGCCTTCGTCTTCAAGACAGGTTCGGCGCATCCCACAGATTGAGTGCCGTACCGATCCCCAGCTCGATTGCCCTGTCGTAGACCGTCTTCGCCCACGCCACGTCTTCAACGCCCATACCGCCGACACTGAAGAGCACAGGCTGATCATCGAACTCTCGTCCTGCGGCGCTACCGTCGAAGACATCGCCGATGTTGACCACTCGCGACTCGTCGAGATCGCCCGCCTCGATCAGGTCTTGCCAGTACAGCCCAATCATCCCGAAGGCGGTCTCATGTGACGGCGCCGGGTACTCCTCAGCCCACGCCTGATAGATCGGTTTCGCATCTGCGATAAGTCGGGCTTTGCCCGAGAGCGTGTAATCCTTGTCCATCTTCAAGTTCGCAGGCAGGCTCAGAAAAGCGCCGGGCTTGATCCATTCACCGTCAATGTAGGGGTAGTTTTCCGAACCAACGAGCCCTGTCACTGCCTCCGAAACAATGTCGGAGTCGCGCACAGCGGCCTCGATTGTATCGGCGATCTCGATCGTCGTGAACTGCGGGTAGTTCTTCGCCACATAGGTAGCAAAACTCTCCGCTGTGGAGCGACGGCGGCCATTTATCTTGATGGTATCGAGCGTCGGACGCGCCGTCGTCATCGCGTGCAGTGCGCTCTTGTTCATCGCACCGGGGCCGATGATTCCGAGAGATTTTGCATTGACCGGGGCGAGTTTCTTCGCGGCGGCACCAGGGACGGCGGCCGTCCTGTAGGCGCTTTCGAGGTTGCCCGACATAATCGCGAACGGCGCGCCAGTGACTTTATCGTTAAGCACGATGAGGTGGATGGATCGGGGAAGGCCATGATCGCGATTATCAATGTTCGAGCCATACCACTTGACGCCTGCAGTGTCGAAGCGACCGCCGAGATACGCTGGCATCGCCATGAAGCGGCGGTCGGCGGCATCCAGAGGCATCGACGGGAACGGCGAAGACGCGGGGAAGCTAATCTGCGCACCGTGCGAGTTCGCTGAATTGCCAGCCATCCGGTAGTCACCCTTAGCGACGAGGACAAGCACCTCCTCCATCACCGCGATGCACCGGTCCATGTCTTTCACCCCAGCAGCGATGACGTCTGGTTCGCTCAGATAGAGCATGTCGATCCGAGTGCTGGACGCGGTTTCTTTGGGTGCAGGGGATTCATTCACGGATAGTCCTCCAGGCCGGTATGTGTTAGGGCAAGCATTCATAAATAGTCCGCGCTGGTCAAATACTCTTTAAGCAGATTATTGATAGCGAATTACTCGCAATATGCGTGAAACATTCTGGAAATATTTGCTCACTATCGTCCGTGTATGGAAGTTCGACAGTTGCGGTATTTCCTTGCTGTCGCCGAAGAACTTCATTTCGGTCGTGCGGCGGATCGTTTGCACATGTCTCAGCCTCCGCTGAGCGTGCAGGTGAGTCGACTGGAGCAGGAGATCGGAACGCCGCTGTTCGTGCGAAGCACTCGGCGAGTCACGCTCACGCCGGCTGGTCAGCATTTGCAAACGAGAGCACAAGCGATCTTGAGAGAACTCGAGTCGGTTCGCGAAGAGATGCGCCAGTACGCGGACGGTATGTCCGGAAAGCTCGCCGCGGGGTTCGTGAGCTCGGCGAACTATACGGTGCTCCCTGGCGTCGTCCAGCTGTTCCGCAACCATCGCCCCCAGATCGAGCTAGAGCTTCTCCCCCTCACCTCCGGCGAACAGCTCGAGAGGCTCGGCGCCGGAACGCTCGATATCGGAATCGTGCGCGATGAGATACCCCGGAAAGCCAGTTCAGACGTGGCTCTTGTTTTTGAGGTTGTGTTTGAGGAACGCCTCGTGGCGTGTCTTCCTGTGGATCATCCGCTCGCTCGGTACAGCGAGGTATCAACAAGCGAAATCGTCGAGGTACCCATGATCGGCTACCCCCGATCGCTCATGCCCGGATACGTCGATCGTGTGACAGAAGTGCTCGGTGCAGCCCCTGACACCATCCAGGTTGTTAAAGAGGTTGTGCACCAAGAAACGGCATTGGGTTTCGTGGCCGCTGGTCTCGGGACAACCATCCTGCCCGAGTCAGTCCGACAGCTCCTTCCCCCATCGATCACTGCCGTCCCGCTGTCGAACGCTCCCACCACTCAGCTGCTTGCGGTGCACCCTGCACAGCCAAAGCGCCCACTCACCGAGACATTTATCCGGTATCTGCACGAGGCAGCTCGCGGACTCGAAGGGCGATAGCGCCCCGCGATCTCAGGCGAAGCGCCACTGTATTACGTCACATTTCCCTCGTGTTGTTGACAACTACCGATATTCCGTACTGTCGCTGGTACGGCATCCGCCACCCGAACATCGACCGTTCCAGGGGGAACAACATGTCCGCACCCGAGTCCTGGCACTTCGAAACCAAGCAGATCCACTCCGGCGCTGCGCCCGATCCGGTGACGAAGGCCCGTGCCACCCCGATCTACCAGACCACCTCATATGTGTTTGACAGCGCAGACCACGCTGCCAACCTCTTCGCGCTCGCGGAATTCGGCAACATCTACACCCGCATTCAGAACCCCACGCAGGATGTTCTGGAACAGCGTCTCGCTGCTCTCGAAGGTGGCACCGGTGCACTCGTTCTCGCTAGCGGCCAGGCTGCCTCGACGTTCGCAATCCTGAACATCGCGCAGGCCGGTGACCACTTCGTCGCCTCCAGCTCGATCTACGGCGGCACCTACAACCTCTTCAAGTACACGCTCGCGAAGCTCGGCATCGATGTCACTTTTGTCGAGAACCAGGACGACGCCGAAGAGTGGCGCCGCGCCGTGCGCCCCAACACGAAGCTGTTCTTCGCGGAGACAATCGGAAACCCGCAGATCAACGTTCTTGATATTCGGGTCATTGCCGACATCGCACACGACAGCGGCGTGCCGCTCATCGTCGATAACACCATCGCGACTCCGTACCTGATCCGTCCGTTCGAGCACGGTGCCGACATCGTCGTGCACTCCGTGACGAAGTTCCTCGGCGGCCACGGCACCACCATCGGCGGCGCCATCGTCGACGGCGGCACGTTTGAATGGTCGAAGAACGTCGACAAGTTCCCTGGCCTCACCGAGCCAGACCCGTCGTACCACGGCGCCAGCTACACCGCAGCCGTGGGGGATCCTCTCGCGTACATCATCAAGGCCCGCGTGCAGCTGCTGCGCGACCTCGGTTCTGCAATCGCACCGCAGAGTGCCTGGAACCTCATCCAGGGCATCGAAACTCTGTCGCTGCGCATCGAACGCCACGTACAAAACGCTCAGGAGATCGCGGAGTGGCTCGACAGCCGCGACGACGTCGCCACGGTCAACTACTCCGGCCTCCCCTCTTCCCCCTGGTACGCCAAGGCGAACGAATATGCACCCAAGGGTGTCGGCGCCGTGTTGTCGTTCGAGCTCAAGGGCGGCGTCGAAGCTGGCCGCGAGTTCGTCAACAGCCTCTCGCTGTTCAGCCACCTTGCCAATATCGGTGACGTGCGCTCGCTGGTCATCCACCCCGCATCGACCACCCACGCGCAGCTCTCGCCAGAGCAGCAGCTCACCGCTGGCGTCACACCCGGACTGGTGCGGCTGTCGGTCGGAATCGAGAACGTAGAAGATCTCAAGGCAGACCTCGACCAGGCGCTTGCTGCCGCTCGCGCTGTGTCAGAGGCCGCCCGCGCCTGAACCGCGGAAGACATGAAGATGCCCCGGCCAATCGGTCGGGGCATCTTCATGTCGTAACCTGCCGCTGGCATGCCCCCGAGCAAGCGACAATGGAGTTATGGACTGGCAGACGACCTCCGAAGACACGGTGCCATCGGCCCCCGTGACGGAGGCCGATGTTCGGCTACTCCGTGCGCGACCGCCCGTAACCGGCGCCTGGCGAGACGGGGACCCGGTTGGAGGTCGCCACTTCGCCGCGTTTGGCGCTTTCACCACCGAGAGCGGAGCGCAGCTCCCCGGCATTCGGCTGGCCTACGAGTCGTGGGGAGAGCTGAACGCCGCCCGCGACAACGCCGTTCTCGTCCTACACGCACTCACGGGCGACAGCCACATTCGGGGCGCTGCGGGTGCTGGCCACGCAACGGCCGGGTGGTGGGAGCAGATCACCGGACCAGGTGCTCCGCTGGACACCGACGAGTGGTTCGTCATCGCTCCCAACATGCTGGGCGGTTGCCAGGGCTCCACGGGGCCGGCAAGCGTTGCCCCGAACGGCTATGAGTGGGCATCGCGCTTCCCGTACCTCACAATTCGCGACCAGGTGGCCGCGCAGGTACAACTGGCCGATGCACTGGGTATCGACCGTTGGGCCGCGGTTATCGGCGGATCGATGGGCGGCATGCACGCCCTGGAATGGGCTGTCACGCACCCAGAGCGCGTGCAACGGCTCGCTGTGTTGTCGTCCCCTCCGGTGACCACCGCAGATCAGATCGCACTGAACACGGTGCAGCTCGAAACGATCAGGATGGACCCGCGTTTCCAGGGCGGTGAGTATTACGACCTCGGCGATGGAGATGGCCCCCACCGTGGCCTCGCGCTGGCACGGCGAATGGCGCTACTGAACTACCGCAGCCCGATTGAACTCAACAAACGCTTCCAGCGCTCCTGGCAGTCAAACGTGTCGCCCCTCGGTCACGGTGGACGCTTCGCTGTCGAGTCGTATCTCGACTTCCACGGCAACAAGTTCACCCGCCGCTTCGACGCCAACAGCTACATCACGCTGGTAGAAGCAATGAACTCCCACGACGTGGGGCGCGGACGCGGCGGAGTCGAAGAGGCACTGCAACGCGTGACCGCAACTACGCTCGTGCTCGGGATCGACAGCGACCGACTGTTCCCCGTCGACGGACAGCAGCGCATTGCACGCAGCATTCCTCAGGTAATCGGTGGCGAGGCGGTCGTCGTCAACAGCGACTTCGGACACGACGGTTTCCTCATCGAAACCGAAGCCGTCGGCTCGAATCTGCGCCGCCTACTGCAAAGCTGAGCAGTCAGGTGGCGATGAACCGCCACGGCAATGACTCTGCTTCAAGGCGGCCCTGCTCCCAGACGAAAGCTCGCCCTGTCTCTGCCTCGTCGATCCTCGTGTGAAACAACTCCGCTGTACCGCTCGACGCCAGCGCAGAGGCCACGTCGGTGAAGCCAGCAAGCTGATGCAGGGTCAGCCAGGTCGGTGGATACAGCGTCCACTCCCCTGCGGCATGCCGCGCCAATGCCTCAGCCGGGCTTACCCATGCAACCTCCGAAACCTCATCTGCGGCGAGCGCGAGGTCGTCTGCGGGTGCTGTGGCGAGAAAGAACCAGGTACGGATACGTGTGGGTGCCTCTGGAGGCGGCTGCCACTCAGACAGGGCTACGAGATCATCGATCACGAGGCCGACTTCTTCGAAAGTCTCCCTGACCGCAGCACGTCGCGCATCTTCGAGGTCACCACCACCTTCGCGACGATCAGCCGGTTCGACTTTGCCTCCGGGAAAAACCCAGGCGCTGGCGAAAGACCCCCGGTCGGGACGACGCATCAGCAACACCTCGAAGCCGGGGGTCGCGGGGCGGAGAAGCACGGCGGTGCCAGCGACAGGCAACGGCGGCGTACTCATTCCGCCACTCTATGACGAGACGAGCTCCCGCGCTGCGCTCCTGCCTGCGTCCACACGATACGCCAGTAGCGCGATCAGCAGACCGGAGATTGCTAGTCCCGCTGCCGCCCATGCCGGGGCGGTGAATCCCCACCCGAAGGCGATGACCATGCCTCCGAGGAAGGCGCCGAGCGCATTTCCGACGTTGAGCGCCGAGTGGTTGAGTGCCGCGGCAATCGATTGGTTATCGCCGGCGACATCCATCAGGCGCGTCTGGATCGATGGGCTGAGCACCGCCGAGACGAAGCCGACGACGAAAATCAGCACGCTCAGAGTAACGATCCAGAACGAGAAAAGGGCGAGCAGCACGAACGACAGGGCCATCGCCCCCAGCCCGAAGAGCAGTGTGCGGCGGAGATCGATGTCGGCGAGGTGACCGCCAACCAGGTTTCCCACCGTCATGCCGAGTCCCATCAGCACGAGCACCAGCGGCACTGCCCACTCTGGTGAGCCGGCAACCTCGGTCACGAGAGGCGCGACGTAGCTATAGACAGCGAAGAATCCGCCGAATCCGATGGCCCCCACCCCGAGCGTGAACCACACCTGAGAGATGCGGAACACACGAAGCTCAGCCCGCATGGTGCGGCCAGGATCCCCCGGGTGCTCTGGGACGAAAATCGCGATGAAGACGGTGGCGAGTGCAAACACCAGAGCAACGACGGCAAACGCTGCCCGCCAGCCCCACTGCTGGCCGAGGAACGTACCCAGCGGCACCCCCACGACGTTGGCAATCGTCAGCCCGGTGAGGATGAAGGCCACGCCCTTGGCGCGGTTGCCGGGGCCCATCACGTCGGCGGCGACAAGTGCCCCAATCCCGAAGTAGGCACCGTGGGGAAGCCCCGCAAGGAACCGCGAGGCGGCGATGAGCTCGAAAGTCGGCAGGAACACGGTGAGCGCGTTGAACACCGTCAAGGCGATGGCGAGCCCGATCATTACGCGATGACGCGGGAAGCGCGCCACGAAGCCGGCGATCGTCGGCGCACCGACCACCACGCCGAGTGCGTACATCGAAATGAGCCAACCGGCCTTGCCGAGCGCTTCTTCTTGGCTGGTAGCCCAGAGCGAAGGCAACAGGTCTGCAGCGATGTTCGGCAACAGCCCCATCACCACGAACTCGGTCATGCCGATTCCGAAGCTACCAATGGCGAGAGAGAGGAGCGCCCACTTCGCCGCACCCCTCGATTCAGTCGAGGGATTCACTAGACCAGCCTACCGGGCGCTGGCTCGCTCCTTCGCCCTCCCGATGCCCCGTTCACAACTCAGGAATTTTGGGCCGGTGTACAAAAAATTCTGCAGCCGGGCGGCCGCCGGGGGCCGCCGCAGCACAGTTTTCCTGAGCTATGCGCGGCCTCGGCGGTAGAGCAGCGGCGACCGACGGTGTGCAGAGGCCGGATTAGCGGTCGGCGGAGTCTTCGATCGCCGCTTCGAGTCGTTCGATCTTCGCATCGAGCTCGCCGGAGTATCCAGGACGAATGTCTGCCTTCAGTACCAGGGAAACCCGGGACCCGAAGGGCATGACCGCCTCGGTCGCCCGCTTGACCACATCCATGACCGTGTCCCAATCCGGGCCTTCGATCTCGGTGAACATGCTTGTCGTGCGGTGCGACAACCCTGATTCGCGCACGACGCGCACGGCTGCGGCCACCGCATCGTGCACAGAGTCATCGGAACGGTTCACTCCCTCGGCGGGGGTTCCGCTGGGGGCGACAGAGAAGGCAATCAGCATGGGTTCACTCCTGGGTTGAGGGACGACGGGTGGGCACACGAACAACAGCTCGAATGCCGAGGACGAGCAAGACGATAAGCAGGATATTGCGCACGGTGAGAACCGCAATCGGGAGAACTTCCGCACGCAGAAGAGCGTCGTAACCGAGCGGGTACACAAGGAAGGTGAGCACGCAGAGCAGGAGCACGAGCACTGCGGGAACGCGTGCCCTCGTGCGATCAAGCACGATCCACAGCACGAGCGGGGCAATCAACCACGTCTGGAACTGTGGTGAGCCGACCTTGTTCGTCACGATGAGCAACGTCACGAGCGACAACGCGAGCGGAGGGAAAAGCCGCGCAAAAGCCGCACCCCTCATCGATTTCACAGCACCGAGCGCCGCGACACCGAGCACCGCGACCACCATGATCGGGGTGAGCACCACGGCGATCGCCTCCACCCCGGGTGCCACGATCTGGAAGGTCAAAATCTCGTAGCTGTATTCGATACCAGCGGCCCCGGCGGCGGCAAGCCAGAGGAATGGAGTCGCAGCCACTGCTTCAATCTGCAGGCCGCGCCCTGTCTGTTCGGTGAGGAAGCCGAAGATCTCTGCATCGCCTCCCAGAAGCACCAGTGCCGCAATCACGCCAGCGCTGACAAGCCCCGCAGCGATCAGCACACGAATACGAGCGCGCGCCGCGATGAGCGCGGCGAGTACCAGCGCTCCCGGCCAGATCTTGATCCAGGCGCCCATCGTCAGCAGAGCGGAGGCGATAGCAGGGCGGGAGACAAGCCAGAGGCCACCGATCACCGCCAGTGGCACGGTGATCGCATCGATGCGGTAGAGCGCGATCGGCCCCAGAAGCAGCAGCGCTACAGACCAGAACCATGCGGCAGTGCGTCGTGCACGCGATGGTGAGCGACCGACGAGCACACCAAAGGCAATCGCGTCGAAGAGGGTGACCAACAGCGCCCAGCCCACAAGGTAGGCGCCCGATACCCCCAAAATGGGCGCTAGGGGGGCGGCGAGCGCGCTGGCAAAGAGCATCGGCATCAGGGCGAGCTGCGGATACACCCAGGTCTCGGTAACTCCGACGATCGCTCCCCCACCGAGCGCCTCCGATGCCCAGGGCTCATAGACAAGCACGACATCGCCCATGGGCTGGCTCGGGTAAACCCACCCCAGCCAGGCAGTCAGAAGATGGACACCCAGAAAGACGCCCCACAGCAGGATAAGCCTGCGCCGGGAAGCGCCTCTCACGACAGAAGATCCGCGATTGCAGCCGGAAGCGCGACCGCCACATCCATCGCCACAATCGGATGTCCGTGACCGCCGTGCTGCACTCCCGCAGCGATACGCGCCGCATGCCCGTGCAGCCAGACGCCAGCGGCCGTTGCCTCGGCGATCGGAGCCTCAGGGTTTGCAGCCAGCACCGCACCAATCGCCCCGGCGAGCACATCGCCCGTCCCTGCGGTAGACAGCCATCCGGTGCCCGCATCGACCGCAATGACAGTGCCGTCTGGTGCCGCGATCAAAGTCCGCGCTCCTTTGAGCAAGACGGTCCCGTTGATCTGTTGCGCGACCTGTCGCGCTGCGTCGACTCTCTCGTCGCGAGGCTCTAGCTGAAGGTGCTCGTGGAGTCGAGCGAATTCGCGTTCGTGCGGGGTGATGATCACGGGTGCACTTGCGTCACTCGCAAGATCGATGGCCCCTGCATCGACGACAACGGGCGCGGCACCAGAAAGAACTTCTCGCAGCGCGCGCCTCTCGTCATCGCTACGATCTGCAGGATCTGTCCCCGAACCGATCACCCAGGCATCCGCCCTCGTGCGACCGACATCTGCTCCTACGACCGTCTCAGGACGGCGTGCCAGCACGGCATCCCCCGCGCGCTCGGCACCGACATAGCGCACGAATCCCGCACCAGCGCGCCACGCCGCCTCGACCCCGAGCACCGCAGCGCCCGGATACGCGGCAGAGCCCGTGCGCATCGCGACCACGCCACGAGTGTATTTATCGTCGTGGGATGACGGTGCACGGAACAACCGTGCAGCATCAGCCTGTGACCACTCGCGCACCTCGACCATGACTCCACGTTAGTGCGATGACCCGCGATGCACTGCTGCGGAGGTAGCGTCGAACTGTGAGTCTTCTTTTCTCTCCCCTCAGTATCCGTTCCACTACTTTCCGCAATCGCCTCTGGGTCTCCCCCATGTGCACCTACAGCGCTATCGATGGTGTCGTGCAGGAGTGGCATCACACCCACCTGACGCAGTTCGCTTCTGGCGGGGCGGGGCTCATCATCGCCGAGGCCACTGCTGTCGTGCCTGAGGGGCGAATCTCCCCGCGGGATGTCGGGCTGTGGAACGATGCGCAGCGCGATGCGCTGACACCCATCGTCAGGGCGATCCACGAGCGAGGAGCGCACGCGGGGATCCAACTCGCCCATGCCGGGCGAAAGGCGTCGACCTGGTGGCCATGGGCAGAGAAGCGAGGCTCTGTGCCCGCCACCGAAGGTGGGTGGACGACGGCCGCCCCCTCCGCCATCGCTTTCGACGGTTTTGACGCACCTGTCGCTCTGGATACCGAGGGTATCGACCATCTCGTTGAGGCGTTCGCCGCGGCGACACGGCGTGCAATCGAAGCTGGCTTCGATGTGATCGAGGTTCACGGAGCCCACGGCTACCTGTTGCACGAGTTCCTCTCCCCGCTCTCCAACGAACGCGACGACGAGTACGGCGGATCATTGGAGAACCGCGCACGGCTGTTGCTCCGCGTCATCGACGCGGTGCGCTCGGCTGCGGGCCCCGACGTGCCGCTCTTTGTCCGCATCTCGGCCACCGACCATGCCGAAGGCGGCTTCACACCGGAAGAAGCTGCCATCGTGGGCGCATGGGCAACCGAGCACGGTGCAGATCTGGTCGATGTCTCCAGCGGCGGGCTGGTCGCACATCAGCAAATTGATGTGTTCCCCGGTTACCAGGTCGCGCTCGCCGAAACAGTGCGCCAGAGCGGTCGCATCCCGGTATCTGCTGTCGGACTCATCACCGCAGCCGCTCAGGCAGAGCAGGTGCTCGTGGATGGTTCGGCCGACGCGATCTTCGCCGGACGGGAGTGGTTGCGCGATCCGCACTTCGCACTCCGCGCCGCCCATGAGCTAAATGCCGAGATCGCGTGGCCTCCGCAGTATGAACGTGCTCGCTGGCGCTAACCGCCGCCTAGAGAAAAGGCCGCCGACCCCATTACGGGTCGGCGGCCTTTTTCTGTAGCAGAACTCAGCGTCCGCGGAAGCGGCGAGTGGCGTCTTGCACCTCTCCGACCAGCTCTTCCAGAATGTCTTCCAAGAACAGCACGGCTGTGGTGTTGCCCTGCAGATCGCGCACCTTCGCCAGGTGACGACCCGCGCGGCGCATCACGGCGAGCGCATCTTCCAAGTCGGTATCTTCCTGCACCGGCACCATGTGATGGATGCGTTTGGCCGGAATCGGTTGAATCATCTTGACCTCCGCATCCGCACCTTCCGATGCACGGAGAATGTCTTTCAGATGCACATAACCGATCGGTACCGCACTGTCGTCGACAATCACGTAGCGGGAGAACCCATACCGCGCGACGGCCTTCTCGATGTCATCCGGAGTCGTTGACTGCGGCAAGGTCACCAGATCACTCAACGGAACGGCAACGTCGCGTGCTTTCTTGTCCGTGAACTCCACGGCAGCAGCAACCGTCCCTGCGGTGTCCATGAGCAAGCCTTCACGACGGGACTGGTTCACGATCGTTGCAACTTCATCGAGCGTGAAGGTAGAGGCTGCTTCGTTCTTCGGCTCGACTCTGAACAGCCGCAACACGCCATTGGCCGCCGCGTTGAGCACCCAAATCACCGGCATGAAGATCTTCGACACCCACACAAGCGGTGGCGCCAAGATCAGCACGGCACGATCAGGCACAGAGAACGCGAGGTTCTTCGGCACCATCTCGCCAAATACCACGTGCAAGAACGTCACGATCAGCAGCGCGACAGTGAATGCGACCACGTCGACCGCGCCGTCTGACCAGCCGAGTGCGTGCATCGGCACGGCGAGCAGATGGTGAATCGCTGGCTCGGACACATTCAGAATGAGCAGCGAACAAATTGTGATGCCGAGCTGAGATGTCGCCAGCATCAATGTGGCGTGCTCCATCGCGTAGAGCGCGGTCTTCGCTGCCCTGGATCCCTGGTCGGCGCGCGGCTCTATCTGCGATCTTCTGGCGGAAATGACCGCAAACTCCGCGCCGACGAAGAACGCGTTTGCTATCAACAGCACAACAAGCCAGGCGAGTCCTCCCCAATCGCTCATCGGGTGGCCTCCACTTCGTGCTCGTCTTCGAGCGGACTAGGTACATAGCGCACCCGATCCACCCGTCGTCCATCCATCCGGACAACTTGGAGTGCGCCACCGTCTAGCGCTACCTCGTCGCCCACCGATGGGACCCGCTCCAGCACACTCATCACGAATCCGCCCACCGTGTCGTACACATCACCCTCTGGCACCTCAACGCCTGCTCGGCGGCGTACCTCATCCGGGCGAAGCTCTCCGGGGAAGGTGATCCCTTCACGGTTGCGGATCACGCCTGCTCTGGTGCGATCGTGCTCGTCTGCAACCTCTCCAACGAGCTCTTCGATCAGGTCTTCTAGGGTTACAAGCCCCGCCGTACCGCCGTATTCGTCGACCACCACGGCAAGTTGATACCCCCGAGCGCGCAGCTCAGCGATCAGCCCATCCACGTGCACTGTCTCTGGCACGCGCAACGGCTCCGTCGCCAAAGCGGCAGCCGGGACCTCCGTGCGGCGATCGCGCGGCACCGATATTGCTGCCTTCAAATGGACCACACCGATGATGTCGTCCAGGTCATCGCCGTAGACAGGGAACCGACTATGCCCGGTGCGTCGAGCGAGCTGGATCACCTCGTCAGCAGAATCACCTGCCGCGATCGCGTGCATACTCGGGCGTGCCGTCATCACATCATCTGCTGTGAGCCGGGAGAACATCAGGGTGCGATCCAACAGAGTGGCGGTGTCGGCTTCCAGCATGCCCGCGCTTGCAGAACGACGCACGAGCGACGAAAGCTCCTCTGCACTACGCGCGCCGGAGAGCTCTTCTTTCGGTTCGATACCGATGCCGCGAAGCACACGGTTGGCGGTGCCGTTCAGCAGCACCACGACGGGCTTGAACACCGTAGTGAACGCGATCTGGAAGGGGACGACGAGTTTCGCTGTCGCCAGCGGAAGCGCGAGCGCGAAGTTTTTCGGGACGAGCTCCCCGATAATCATCGAGAGAACAGTGGCTGTCAGCATCGCGATGATTGTCGCAATCGGGGCGACGGTCGGCTCAGGCAGCCCCCAGGCGACAAAAGTCGGCCGCAGGAGATTCGAGATCGCCGGCTCCATCGTGTATCCGGTAAGCAGCGTGGTCAGCGTGATGCCGAGCTGTGCGGAAGAAAGGTGCGTCGAAGTGTGTCTCAGCGCACTGATGGTGAGTGAAAGCCGGGACTCGCCACGTTCTTGCCTGGCTTCGAGGTCAGCACGGTCGAGATTGACAAGCGCGAACTCACTAGCGACAAAAAGACCGGTGCCGACGATGAGCAGAAGCCCCACGCCCAACATGATGTAGTCCATCAGCAGTTCCTCGCCGATGAGAGGGCCGGGTAGTGGGGCAATATTCTGCAACTGGGAGGGTCGTCCATTATGCCGTCGATTGTATCGAAAACGGCTGGGTGCTCGCTCCCTGTCACCAGCTCACGGGAAGAGCTTTTCCTTCCTCATACCCGGCAGCCGACTGCAGACCCACCAGCGCGCGGTCGTGGAACTCCGCGACAGAGGCCGCGCCAGCATAGGTGAACGACGAACGCACACCAGAGGTGATCATGTCTAAGAGGTCTTCCACCCCGGGGCGAAGCGGATCAAGATAGATCTTTGACGAGGAGATTCCCTCGGCAAAAAGCTCTTTGCGAGCACGCTCGTACGCATCCAACCGACCGAAACGAGCCTGCACAGCCTTCGTGGAGGCCATCCCCCACGACTCTTTGAAAAGTCGACCGTCCGCGTCTCGCTGCAGTTCCCCTGGCGCCTCGATGGTTCCGGCGAACCACGACCCGACCATCACGCTTGCTGCCCCTGCAGCGAGCGCGAGCGCGACATCCCTCGGGTAGCGCACTCCGCCGTCTGCCCACACGTGGGCGCCCAGCTCGCGCGCGGCCTGCGCGGTTTCCAGCACGGCAGAAAACTGCGGCCGTCCGACCGCAGTCATCATCCTGGTGGTGCACATTGCTCCTGGGCCGACGCCGACTTTGAGGATCGACGCTCCCGCATCAACCAAGTCAGCCACCCCATCGGGGGTGACGATGTTGCCCGCGACGATCGGTAGCCCGAGGTTCAACTCGGCAACAGCGCGCAGCGCATCCAACATGCTCTCCTGATGACCATGCGCGGTGTCGACGACCAAGACGTCGACGCCCGCTGCCGCGAGTGCTTTCGCCTTTGCGGCCACATCGCCGTTGATTCCGATCGCCGCCGCCACCGCCAAGCGGCCATTTCCGTCAACTGCCGGTGGGTAGAGGGTCGACCGCAGGGCGCTGCGAGCACTGAGCGTTCCCACGAGGTGTCCGTGGTGGGAGACCGTCACCATCTCCACCTCTGCGTCGGTAATCACATCGAAGGCGTGCCGCCCTGAACCAATGTCTTCTGCATCGATAGAAGGGGTGCTGCGGTGGATCAGATCGCCGAGCTGCGCATCGGGCAACGCGGTCGCGAGTACCGGAGCAGCGAGAACACCCAAGATGTTGCTCACATCAATCGGTGCGCCACCCTTGGCGACAACAATCCCGTGCCCCGCGGTGGGCGGCAGCAGGCGAAGCGCGTCGGCGACAGTGGCTTCAGGCGGAAGAACAAGCGGGGTATCCCACAAGACGGGTTGCGCTTTGACCTCGCGAATCGCAGCATCGAGGCCTTGGAGGGGCAAGTCTTGGGGCAGAACACCGAGTGCACCGCGCCTCGCGAGCACTGCCGCGATGCGAGGCCCGGTCACAGAATTCATGTTCGCAGCGACGAGAGGCAACGTGGCAGGCGTGCCGTCGTGCGGAGCGAGGTCGACTTGCAAGCGGCTGGTGATCCCGGATCGACGAGGCACCAGGAAGACATCCGAGTAGGTCAAATCAACGGTCGGCTGCGCTCCGGAGAACTTCATGTCTCCACGGTACTCAGATCCAGACGGCGCGGGGTCCTCAACTTCGACGATTCCATAGCGAAACCCGTTAGGCTTGATGGTCGAGAGTGTGCGGGCCAAAACGCATCCTGCGTCGAGTCCGTACCAGAGAGCTTCAGCGATGAAAGAGGGCGATCGAGCGTGACGAACCAGGTGACCGGCGTCGGTGACGACGGAGGGTTCGGAGCCAATTCTTGGCTCGTCGAAGAGCTCTACCAGCAGTTCAAGGTAGACCGCGATTCCGTCGATAAGGAATGGTGGCCAATCCTGGAGAAGTACCACTCGGAGGGCGGATCGATGGCTCCCGCTCCGGCGGTAGACCAGTCGGCGCACCCCGTGACTGCCCCGATCCCCGTGATCGGATCGCAGCCGGTAGCGCGCACCACCGCGAAGCCTGCCGCTTCGGCGCCTATTCCGGCGCAGGCCCCGAAGCCGGCTCCCAAGGCCGAGCCGAAGGAAGCATCCGAGCCAGAGCAAGAAGACAAGGTCACGCCATTGCGGGGCCTGCCCAAGACTCTCGCGGCCAACATGGACGAGTCCCTCACCGTCCCGACCGCGACCAGCGTGCGCACGGTGCCGGCGAAGCTGATGATCGATAACCGCATCGTCATCAACAACCACATGGCACGTACCCGTGGCGGCAAAATCAGCTTCACGCACCTCATCGGCTGGGCGCTCATCCGCACACTCGACGAGTTCCGCAGCCAGAACGTGTTCTACGCCGAGGTTGAGGGAAAGCCTTCTGTCGTCGCACCAGCGCACGTAAACCTGGGCATCGCGATCGATCTTCCCAAGCCAGACGGCACACGCGCTCTTATGGTGCCCAGCATCAAGCGCGCCGACACGATGACTTTCACCGAGTACCTCAGCGCCTACGAAGACCTGGTGACCCGCGCTCGCGGCAACAAGTTGACCGCCGCTGACTTCCAGGGAACGACTGTGTCGCTCACCAACCCTGGCGGCATCGGCACGGTGCACTCCGTACCGCGTCTGATGAAGGGGCAGGGCTGCATCATCGGCGCCGGCGCTCTGGAGTACCCGGCGGAGTTCCAAGGTGCGAGCGGTCGGACGCTCAACGAGCTCGCGATCGGCAAGACGATCACGCTCACCAGCACGTACGATCACCGCGTCATTCAGGGCGCAGGCTCTGGCGAGTTCCTCAAGAAGGTGCACGAGCTGCTGATTGGCCAGCGCGGCTTCTACGACGACATCTTCGCTGCGCTGCGCATCCCGTACGCACCGATTCGTTGGAACCCTGACATCGCCGTCGACCTCGCAGAGCGCGTCGACAAGCAGTCCCGTGTGCAGGAGCTAATCAACTCGTTCCGTGTCCGCGGCCACCTGATGGCTGACATTGACCCGCTCGAGTATGTGCAGCGTTCGCACCCCGACCTTGAGATCGAGAGCCACGGCCTCACCTTCTGGGACCTGGATCGTGAATTTGTTACCGGCGGGTTCGGCGGGCGACGTGTCGCCAAGCTCCGCGACATCCTGGGCGTCCTCCGCGACTCCTACTGCCGCACGCTCGGCATCGAGTACATGCACATCCAAGATCCGGAACAGCGCCGCTGGTTCCAGGAGAAGGTTGAAGTCAAGTACCAAAAGCCCGGCCACGACGAGCAGTTGCGCGTGCTGCGCAAGCTGAACGAGGCAGAGGCTTTCGAGACGTTCCTGCAGACGAAGTTCGTCGGCCAGAAGCGTTTCTCCCTGGAGGGCGGCGAATCTCTGATTCCGCTGCTTGACGAGATTCTGCAGGGTGCTGCTACGGCTGGCCTCGAGGGTGCCGCTATCGGTATGGCCCACCGCGGTCGCCTGAACGTGCTCACCAACATCGCTGGAAAGACCTACGGTCAGGTCTTCCGCGAGTTCGAGGGCACGCAGATGCCCGGCAACCAGCGCGGCTCCGGCGATGTGAAGTACCACCTGGGAACAGAGGGCACCTTCGTCGCCGACGATAAGTCAGAACTCCCTGTGCACCTCGCCGCGAACCCCTCCCACCTCGAGACGGTCGACGGAGTGCTGGAAGGCATCGTTCGCGCCAAGCAGGACCGCAAGCCGATCGGAACCTTCGCCTGGTTGCCGATTCTTGTCCACGGCGACGCTGCTTTCGCTGGTCAGGGCGTTGTTGTCGAGACGTTGCAGATGTCGCAGCTTCGCGGCTACCGCACCGGCGGCACGATTCACGTGGTCGTCAACAACCAGGTTGGGTTCACGACCACTCCGAACGATGCTCGCACCTCGATTTACGCCACGGACGTCGCTAAGACCATCCAGGCGCCAGTGCTGCACGTGAATGGAGACGACCCAGAGGCCGTCATCCACGTCGCACAGCTCGCTTTCGAATACCGTGAGCGCTTCCACCGCGACGTGGTGATCGACCTCGTCTGCTACCGCCGACGCGGACACAACGAGGGCGATGACCCCTCGATGACGCAGCCGCTGATGACCGACCTCATCCAGGCCAAGCGCTCGGTGCGTCGCCTGTACACCGAGTCGTTGGTGGGTCGTGGTGACATCACCGAGCAGGAGTACAACGAGGCTAAGGCCGACTTCCAGAACCGCCTGGAGATCGCTTTCGCCGAGACCCATGCGGCCGAGACGGGTGCGACGCCCATCACGACAGAGCCTGCTCCCGTCGAAGACCAGGTGGGTGCCCCCGAAGTCACTGGTGTGCCGAACGAGGTCATTCAGCTGATCGGCGATGCGTTCGTGAACAAGCCTGAGGGCTTCACAGTGCACCCGAAGATCCAGCAGCTTCTGGAGAAGCGACTCGACATGAGCCGCAACGGAAGCATCGACTGGGGCTTCGGTGAATTGCTCGCATTCGGCTCGCTGCTCGTAGAAGGCACGGCAGTGCGCCTGGCAGGTCAGGACGCACGCCGCGGCACGTTCGTGCAGCGCCATGCAACTCTGCACGACCGCGCCAACGGTCAAGAATGGCTGCCGCTGTCGAACCTGTCTGACGCCCAGGGACGCTTCTTTGTGTACGACTCGCTCCTCAGCGAGTACGCAGCGCTCGGCTTCGAGTACGGCTACTCGGTCGAGGCGCCAGAAGCACTGGTCCTCTGGGAAGCGCAGTTCGGCGATTTCGTCAACGGCGCTCAGTCAGTCATCGATGAGTACATCTCTGCGGCAGAGCAGAAGTGGGGGCAGCAGTCCAGCGTGACCCTCCTTCTCCCCCACGGCTACGAAGGCCAGGGGCCGGATCACTCTTCCGCGCGGATCGAACGATTCCTGCAGCTCTGCGCGCAGGACAACATGATTGTGGCGCGACCGTCGACGCCTGCGTCGTACTTCCACCTGCTGCGTCGCCAGGCGTATGCACGTCCGCGCAAGCCGCTGATCGTCTTCACTCCGAAGGCAATGCTGCGGTTGCGGGGCGCCACGAGCCCTGTCGAGGCCTTCACACAGGGCCGCTTCGAACAGGTGATCGACGATCACCGCGATCTTGACCGCTCTGCCGTAAAGCGCGTACTCGTGCACTCCGGCAAGGTGCACTGGGATCTGCGCACTGAGCTCGAGAAGAACCCGAACCCCGAGGTCGCCCTCGTGCGTCTGGAACAGCTGTACCCGACGCCGATCGATGACCTCAAGGCCGTCACCGACTCCTACCCGAACGCGGAGTTGGTGTGGGTACAGGAAGAGCCAGAGAACCAGGGCGCTTGGCCGTTCCTGGCGCTCGACTTCGCCGATGTTCCCGGCGATCGGTCCTTCCGTCCCGTTGCCCGCACGGCATCTGCGTCGCCGGCAACCGGGTCTTCGAAGGTGCACGCAGCCGAGCAGGCTGCGTTGATCCACGCCGCCGTCACTCTCGACTAGTTCTGATACGAGAAAGGGCGCCGCGACTGAGTCGCGGCGCCCTTTCTCTATCTGCAGCTGAAGCAGACCAGATCAGATCAGAACAGGTCAGAAGAAGATGTCGAGTGATGGGAGCGGGAAGGCGACGAGCGCTCGGTCCAGCGCCTCGACTGCCGAGTCCTCAGCCGCGATGCGTCCCGCTCCGTGCAGCGACTGTGCTCTGACACCCCCGGCGTACAGGGCAGAAAGCGTGGCGACATCGAGTGTGATGTCGACGTCGATGCCTTCCGCTGCCCGCTGCACTTTCGCTACACCCGCGTCATCGATCAGCACGTGCCAGTCCCCAGCCGCAAAGCCCAGCGAGTCCTCCACCCGGATTACGGTGTCGAGGGCTGCGGAGTAGCTCCGCGCTTCCAACGCGGCAGGAAGATCGAGAATACGCAGCCAGCCATGATCATGCGCTTCCTGCTTCACACCGCGCGTATCGCGCACCAGCCACGGCAGCGGGTCGTCCAGCGGTCGGAGGTCAGACACCACTTCGTCAACGAGATCGTGCTTCAGCGCGAAGCGCAAAAGCGCGGCGCGTGCCTCAGCTGTCTCGGCAACCAGCAGTCGGATGGTCATCCGGAAGCGCAGGCTCCCGTCGACCTCTGCCACGGTGTAAGCCATCGCACCGCGGAGCACGCCCTCGTCATCGCGATAGCGCACTCCCCTGACCTGATCGCGATCCGGGGTCGGTGCAAGACCTGCGAACTCATCCCACCGGCCTTCCCACCCGGGAATGCGGCCGGAAACATCTCTGCGTGCGCGGTCGTGCACTGCGCCGAGATCGACAGCGAGCTCCTCACGGTCAACGAGCTCGAGGCGTCCGGGGACGGTAGGGCCGCCCCACCCCGCACGCCGAGTGTCTACCGTGAAACGCGCCACCGGAATAGCGGGACCGAAGCCATAGCGGCCGTAGATTGTCGCTTCTGTGGCCGTCAAACCAGCGATAGGCACACCCGCAGAAGCCGCGGCGCGCAATTCCCCTTCGAGCAACGCTCTCGCGATGCCTCGGCGACGGTGGGTCGCAGCGACGGTGACCGCACTGATAGCCCACATCGCCATCTCGCTACCGCCGGGAACCGTCAGGCGAGCTACCCAGCTGTTGATGGTGGCCATGGGCAATGCGCCCTTCGACGCATCCTGCTCGAAAACTCCGATGTTGCGGCGTTCTTCGAACCGTCTGCGCATATGGGCGAGCATCGCGTCGCTCGGCTCTGGATCGAGGAAACCTCTGTCCACAGCTCGGTGGAACGAGAACGCACTCGTATCATCGCTGAGATCAACGACACGGTAGTCGAGACCTGTGGTAGCCAGTCGTTCAGTCGAATTGTTGTCGGCGGGAACGTCGCGCGCATCGATGAAGGTCATCCCTCCACACTAGCGAGGACCAGTGACGACCTTAGTGTTGTGTCGCCTGCACAGCGCGCAAACGCGCAAGTACCTGATCGCGGAGTTCTTCCGGCGCGGTTTCTTTACACGCGCGTGCGATCACATCGGTGAGGGTGGTCGCAACCAACGCCTCATCACGGCACGAGGGGCAGTTTTCGAGGTGCGCACGGATATCCGTGTGCTCCGTTTTGCATACCTCGTTGCGGAGGTACTCTTCTAGATCCCGACGGGCTTTGTCGCAGCCGCAATCGCTCATTTCTTGCTCCTTGTTTCAGCCGCTTCGATACCCCGTTCGGCGGCATAGTCTGCCAACAGCTCCCGCAGCATTCGCCTGCCACGGTGCAGACGACTCATAACGGTGCCAATAGGCGTCTTCATAATGTCTGCGATTTCTTGGTACGCGAAGCCCTCGACGTCGGCGAAGTACACAGCGAGCCTGAAGTCTTCGGGCACCGCCTGCAACGCATCTTTAACGGCAGAGGCCGGCATGTGGTCGATCGCTTCGGCCTCTGCCGAGCGTCCGTGTGACGCGGTCGTAGATTCCGCCCCACCCAGCTGCCAGTCCTCCAGCTCGTCGATCGTTCCTTGGAACGGCTCTCGCTGTCGCTTGCGATAGATGTTGATGTAGGTGTTGGTGAGGATCCGGTACAGCCACGCCTTGAGGTTGGTCCCCTGCGAGAATGTCGCCCACGACCCATACGCCTTCACAAACGTCTCTTGCACGAGATCTGCGGCGTCGGCGGGGTTGCGCGTCATGCGCATTGCGGCGGCATAGAGCTGATCCATAAAAGGGATCGCCTGCTCCTCGAACTCGCGCCGAGGGTCGCTCACGGTGTCTGCAGCTACGGTGTCATCCATCACCGGCCAGTCTAGGCCGCTGATGTCAATGACCTCACGTTCCAACGTGGCCGTCATTTGGTCTCCTTCGGGTTGGAAGCCCTGTCATTCACAACGAAGCTCCCCGCATTTACTAAGGTGAGAACCGATGAGCGCCAACAGGTATTCCCCTTCCCGTGTGCAGGGCGCCTACCCTGCGCCGTCGACCGACGAGCCCGTACATGCGGAGCTCACGATCCCCGGCTCAAAATCCTTGACCAATCGCGAGCTGATGATCGCCGCTATTGCCGACGGACCAGGGCGCCTTATTGCGCCATTGCACTCCGATGACTCGGCTCGCATGGTCGATGCGCTGCGTGCGCTCGGAGTCGGCATCGAAGAGGTGGAGGCGGGTCACGAGTTCGGTCCAGACCTCGTCGTCACTCCCGCGAAGCTCCAGGGCGGCACCACGATTGATTGTGGCCAAGCAGGCACCGTCATGCGGTTCATCGCGCCACTCGCGGGACTCGCCGAGCACGACGTGCACCTCACGGCGCATGAGACTGCTCTGCACCGTCCGATGGGCGGGCTGATTAGTGCGCTTCGGGATTTGGGCGTCGATATCGATGACGAGGGCACCTGGTCGCTTCCTTTTACGATTCGCGGCCACGGGCATATCCGCGGCGGACGCGTCGAGATCGATGCCTCCGCATCGAGCCAGTTCGTCTCCGGTCTCCTGCTCGCTGCGCCTCGATTCGATGTGGGTTTGCACCTCGTGCACACGGGCGAGCATCTGCCAAGCCTGCCGCACATCGACATGACGATCGAAGCGTTGAGCCGCCGTGGCATCCGGATCGAGCGTCCAGCGGTCGGCGAGTGGCTTGTGGAGGCAGGAGTGCCTCGCGCGAAAGAGATCGCAATCGAACCCGACCTCTCCAACGCAGCGCCTTTCCTCGCTGCCGCCCTCATCACGGGTGGCGCAGTTTCGGTGACCGGTTGGCCCGCACACTCCACTCAACCCGGCGCATTGCTCCCCGACATCTTGCATGCCATGGGCGCGCACGTCAGTCGCCACGGCGGAGCACTCACCGTGCGTGCCGGTGCGCACATCCGCGGCCTGGACCTTGACCTCTCTGCCGCGAGCGAGCTCACCCCGACCCTGGTCGGGCTTGCAGCTTTCGCCGACTCCCCCACCACGATCCGTGGAATCGGACACATCCGCCTCCACGAAACCGACCGGATCGCCGCGCTGATCGGTAACCTTCGCGCGCTCGGCGGCGAAGCAGAAGAGCTTCCAGACGGTCTCCGCATCATCCCCCGTACGTTGCATGGCGGCGGCTGGGCAGCGCATCACGACCACCGCATGGCTACGACGGGCGCGCTCATTGGTCTGCGAGTTCCTGGTGTCGAAGTCGACGACATCGGCACCACCGCCAAAACTCTCCCAGAGTTCACCATGCTCTGGGAGCGGATGTTGCAGGGCTGACCGCGATGAGCTGGCTTACTGATGACGACGACGACGACGCGTTCGCGGACTTCGACGAAAGCAGCATCAAATCTCGACCGAATCCGAAGGCGAACCGCCCCCGCACCAAACGACGCCCTGCGCACGAAGACGCGCAGGTCGGTCGCGTGCTCGGCGTCGACCGAGGCCGTTACTCGGTCCTCATCGATGAGGGCACCCCGGATGAGCGCATGATTACGACGACGAGGGCGCGTGAGCTGCGGCGCATGCCCATCGTCACCGGCGATCAGGCCCGCGTGGTGGGTGACACCTCGGGAGACGAAGGAACACTCGCGCGCATCATCGGCATGGTCGACCGCACCTCGCTGTTGCGACGCAGCGCCGACGATACCGACCAGGTAGAACGGGTCATCGTCGCGAATGCCGATCAGATGCTGGTCGTTGTCGCAGCCGCCGACCCAGAGCCCAGAGCGCGCCTGGTAGACCGCTATCTGGTCGCCGCACTCGATGCGGGTATCAGACCGCTCCTGGTGGTCACCAAGACCGATATTGCCGATCCCACCGAATTCCTCACGCACTTTGATGGCCTCGATTTGACGGTGTTCACGAGCGCGCAAGCAGAGATGCCCATTGAAGCTATTGGTGCGGCATTGGTCGGCCACTCCACGGTGTTCGTTGGCCACTCTGGCGTCGGAAAATCGACCCTGGTGAACGCCCTCGTTCCTAGCGCCGGACGCGCGACGGGCCATGTGAACCAGGTGACCGGCCGCGGCCGCCACACCTCGTCATCGACGGTCTCGTTGCGATACGAAGGCGCCACAGGCACCGGCTGGGTGATCGACACCCCGGGGGTGAGATCGTTCGGCCTCGGACACATCAATCCCGACAACATTCTCTCCGCCTTCACCGAGCTCGCGCAGGTTGCAGAAAACTGCCCCCGCGGCTGCACCCACCTCACGGACGCCCCGGATTGCGCGCTTATCGAGGCCGCGAACCGTGGCGAGCTGGGGGAAACGGGCGAAGCTCGGCTGGACTCACTCCAGCGGCTCCTACAGACGTTTGCCGACAAAGCGGAACAGCCGCCCGGCCGATAAGCTGAGGGCGTGACTCAGCGCCTGGAACCCGGATCCGCAGCCCCCGAATTCTCTCTTCTCGACCAGGACGGCAACACTGTCGGCCTTGCCGATCTTCGGGGCAAGAAGACTGTGCTCTATTTCTATCCGGCAGCGATGACGCCTGGTTGCACAACTCAGGCCTGCGACTTCCGCGACAGCATCGCTTCACTCCAGGGCGCCGGCTACCAGGTCATCGGCGTCTCGCGTGATGAGCCTGCAAAGCTCTCGAAGTTTCGCGAACGCGATGGAATCACTTTCCCGCTCCTCAGCGACCCCGACCATGCGGTTCACGCGGCGTACGGCGCATGGGGCGAAAAGATGAACTACGGCAAAGTGGTTGAGGGCGTCATCCGCTCAACGTTCGTTATCGATGAAAACGGCTCCGTGACTCACGCGCTCTACAACGTCAAAGCCACAGGTCACGTCGCGCGACTGCGCAAGCAGCTCGGCATCGACAGCTAATCCGGCGGCTCAGCGCTCTTCCGGCTCAGCGCTCTTCCGGCTCAGCGCTCTTCCGGTGACGACTCGGCGTCGATACGCCCACCTTCGCGGCGCGCGCTCAGGATCAACAGGAAGAACCCCAGGGCGCTTGGAATACCAACGCCCAGCGTAAACTCCCACAGCACCGGCTGCACGGTCAGCGACGCGAGGGCAAGCGCAAGCGCCAATACCTGCACCACCACTGCCCCCGACCGCGCCCAGGAATGCCCCGCCCGCACACCGAAGGCAAAAGCGATCAGCGCCGCCGCGCCGATCAACGTCAGCACGATGAGGGCGAGCGCTGTGGGGAGGGATGCGGCATCGCCTGCCCCGAGCCCCACCAGCTCAATAACGGCGAAGACCAGCAGCGCGACGCCTTCAAAAGCGAGCACCGCCGACGCTGCTGTGGCCAGTCGAGGTGCACGCACGGAGTCTCCCGAAGATCGATGAGAGAGAAAACCCTTGATTTCGCGGTTTTCGTGTAACAGAATAGATGAAGTCATGTGCTCCCACAGCGGCGTGGGGCGGGCAGTTTCGCTCGCATCACAATTCGCGGTCATCCGTCCGCATCTCAATAGGGTACCGGAACCCGAACCGTCACCCGAATTAGAGAGGTCGCGCTGCGACATCTCATGAAAATCCACACCGAGGAGCCCCCATGGACTGGCGCGACAAAGCCGCCTGCCTGACTGTCGACCCTGAGCTGTTCTTCCCCGTAGGGAACACTGGCCCGGCAGTCGATCAGATCGAAAAGGCGAAAACCGTCTGCGCGACCTGCACTGTCACGGAAATCTGCTTGCAGTACGCATTGGAGTCCAGCCAGGACTCCGGCGTCTGGGGTGGTCTCTCCGAAGACGAGCGTCGTGCGCTCAAGCGTCGCGCTGCGCGCGCACGCCGCGCTTCCTGAACTTCCGAAAGCGGCCTGAGACTCGGTCTCAGGCCGCTTTCGTCTGTGCGGATCTTGTCGCTTAGCGCTCTAGCCAGCGAAGCGGGATGTCGATAACGACCTCGGTGCCTTCACCATCGGTGCCATGCCACTCGATGGTTCCGCCGAGCTCGCCCTGGATCAGCGTCCTGATGATCTGCGTGCCGAGGCCCTGACCGATTCGGCCTTCTGGGAGACCGGAGCCGGTGTCGCGCACAGTCACGCGAAGATTCTCTTCTGTTCTGGCCGCGTCGATCGTGACAACGCCTTCCCGTCCAGCGAGCCCGTGCTCCACGGCGTTCGTCACAACCTCCGTCAGGGCAAGCGCAAGTGGCGTCGCGTACTCGCTGGGAAGCACTCCGAAGCGTCCAGAAGACTGCGTCTGCGCTCGAGTGTTTGGCGCCGAGGCAACCTCGGCCACCAGTTTGAGAACCCGGTGGAACACCTCGTCGAAGTCGACCTTTTGCGCCAGCCCCTGAGCCAAAGTGTCGTGCACGACCGCGATTGCATCCACACGACGCATCGCCTGCGTCAGCGCGTCGCGAGCTTCATCTGAGTGCGTGCGCCGTGCCTGGATCCTCAGTAGCGAAGCCACCGTCTGCAAGTTGTTCTTCACACGATGGTGAATCTCGCGGATCGTCGCATCTTTGGTGATCAGCTCCTGCTCCTGGTGGCGGAGCTCGGAAACGTCGCGGCAGAGCACGATAGCGCCAATGCGGGTTCCATGATCTTTGAGCGGAATCGCGCGCAGGGATACCGTCACACCCCGCGCCTCGATGTCAGTGCGCCATGGTGCGCGCCCCGTGACAACGACAGGCAACGACTCATCTACCTGCCTAGACGGGGGCACAAGCCGGCTTGTCACCTCAGCGAGAGACTCCCCCTCAAGCTCGTCTGCGAAGCCCATCCGGTTGAAGGCCGACAACGCATTGGGGCTCGCGAAAGTGCTGATGCCATCGACATCGATGCGAATGAGCCCGTCGGACGCACGTGGTGCACCGCGTCGCGGCGAGGTCGGAGCGGCGAGATCGGGAAAGCTGCCGTCAGCGATCATCCGGAACAGGTCGCTTGCACACTCATCGAAGGTGATCTGCTGCCTCGAAGGTGTGCGCACCTCCCCCAGGTTGGTGTGCCGAGTGACAACGCCGATGACAGTGGCCGCAGATTCGGCCCCACCACGCTCGCGCACTATCGGCACGGCACGTACCCGCGTCGGAGTCTCTTCGAACCAGTCGGGCGACGAAGAATCGACGATCTCCGCTGACTCGAAAGCTCCGTGCACCTGGGTGCGCCACTGCGGACGTACTCGCTCTCCCACGATGTCGCGATAGAAGAGCGTCGCCGCACCGCTGGGACGCGCGTGCGCAACGGCGATGAAGGAGTCATCTTCGGTCTGAATCCAGATCACGATGTCTGCGGACGCGAGGTCGGCAAGAAGCTGGCCGTCGCCGGCTAACCGATGGAGCCACTCGACTTCGCTGTCGTTGAGACGTCCCTGGGCATGGGCGATATCGCTGAGGGTTGACACCCGACAAGCCTACGGTCAGAACGCTCAAAGAATAGCCAGCGATGTCGCGCGCCAACGACGATCGATCCCCTCAAGCCGAACGGCAACAGCACGCGTGCGGCCAGGGCCCGCCACGACAACGACGGCCTCGATCACTCCATCGAGCGGTCGAGCTACATGTAGCGCACGGATCTCGAACGTCGGACGTGCAGGAGCGACTCCGCGCGCGCTGCGCGCACGCGTCGACAGGTTCGCTCTTGTGACCAAGCTTCGAAAGGCGTCTTCGCTCAACCATCGGGCAAGCTGATCGATCTCCCGCACACCTGCGAGCACCTCAAGGACTCCATGAGTGAGACTGCGAAGCAAAGGAGTCGGGTCTGGGAGCTCGGTGGTCGATGTCGGCTGGGGTGCGAAATACTCATGCGGCGTCATATCGAACTCTCGATCGGGGAGGTCTGCAAGTCAGTAAGTAGAGCACCGAGTCATTGGCTCTGGAGCGCCGACGACCGAAGAATGTGGATAACTCGTACGCCGTCTGCCCACGTCGCATACGCTCTGTCGAATGCACTGGGACCGTCTGTTCGAAGACCTCGAAGGCCAACTGTCTTCTGAGTGGGAGGCCGAGCGTGCAGTGCTGGATGCCGAGTCAGAACGTCTGCGTATTGCACGACTAGACCTGCGTAGCCGCCTCCGCGCGCTTTGCACCGCCGAAGCAACGGCGACGATTGACCTCACAGACGGCCGACGGCTACCTGTGTCGATGCATCGGCTCGGCGCAGACTGGATCGCGGTCTCCTCACGCAGCGCGACCGGCGCACAAGTCGCCGCGTCCGCGTTGTTCATCCCGCTGCACGCGATAGCGGGACTCACCACCGACCACGGCATGATCTTGGCGAGCCTGGAAGAACCAGCTGACACTGGCCGCGCCCTCCGCGAACGGATGACACTGGGATTCGTTCTGCGCGACCTCGCCCGCCGCCGCATCCCGGTCAGGCTCAGCACCCACAGCGGAGAAGACATCTACGGGACTATCGATCGGGCGGCCGCCGATCACCTCGATCTCGCGATGCACGATCCAGGCGAAGCCCGCCTCGCTGCAGCCGTACGGGGGCACCGCATCGTGCCGTTCGCTTCTTTGGTGGAAGTGAGAACTCCTGGTTCTCAACTGCCGTGAGCGGAAGAAGCTCCCCACACCTCGGGGAAGCTCGCCGCCTGTGATTGTCTCCACAGCGCCATCCGCCGCGACGTCTCTGACTCTTCAGCGACGTAGCCTTCCAAGCTAGATTCCTCCACACGCCAGCGCGGTGGAACTCCGAGCTGTGCCCCGCGGAGTCGCCCCTCGTGCACGAGGGCGATTACCTCATCGACCTCGATATCCAACAGCTCAGCGACCTGTGCAGGAGCGAGGAACCGCGATGCGTGCGCGGGTGGAAGGGGCATGTGCTTATTCTCCCCTAGACATGTACCCAAGGTCAGCCTGTTCCCGCCCTGTGGATAAGTACCGGGGTCGGCATCCATTTTCTGTGACGATGTGCCCATGGCATCCCTTCCTCGACCGCGACGCGCGGTCATGGGCGACATCCGTTTTCTTGTGGGCATCGTTCTCGTGGCACTGTCCATCGGCGGCGTCTGGCTCATCGTGGCGTCGGCCGATGATGCGGCCCCCGTCTTGCAAGCCAACCGCACCATCACGCAAGGAGAGGCGCTCGCATCCGAAGATTTTCAAGTGGTCGAGGTGAGCCTCGGGTCTCTTACTGATGAGTACCTTGGCCCCGAAGACCTGACATCGGGACAGGTGGCTGCGCGCACGCTGGCGGAGGGGGAGCTCGTCCCGTCGTCTGCCTCAATGGACGCAGAAGACAGTCGCACCACGACACTCGTGATCCAGAGCAGTACCGGTGTTCCCGAAGGCGTGCAGGCTGGCACGATCGTCGAGGTCTGGCATGCGCCTCCTGTGGATGAGGGCCGCTCATACGAAACTCCCCGCATCCTGGTGGCGGAGGTGATTGTCCGCGATGTGCGCGAGCCAGAGGGAATGCTCGCCGACTCCGGCACGCAGCTAGAGGTTGTGATCAACAGACCTGACGTCGCTGATGTTCTCTCCGCGATCACCGGCGGGTCAGTGCTTTCGGTGGTTCCTGTCGGGAACGGTTCATGACCTCGGTCGTTGTCGCGATTCCGCAACCGCGCGCGACTGAACTCGCAGCAGAACTGGAGTTGGAAGGCATCAATGTTCTGGCGATAACAACTCCGAGTGAAGTCATCACCGCGGTGCCTCCCCACGCCGAGGCGATCGTGGTGCATGCGGTACGAGAGGCATTGACGCCCGAACTGGTTTCCGCGTGCGATCGAGCAGGTGTGCGCATCATTGCCCTGGGCGGCGCAGACAGCCGCCTGTTGGGGCGCCTCGGACTCGCCGCATCGTTGAGGCCAGACGCGGCCGGATGGGAAGTCGCCGCTGCGCTTGCTGCAGAAGCTCCAGCCGTGCTCGTACCGCCATCGCGGGATCCTCATCGCGTCATCGCCGTATGGGGCTCGCATGGTGCCCCAGGACGCTCCACGGTGGCGATCCAGCTTGCGGTCGAGTTCGCACGCGCTGGCCGCAGCGTCGGACTGGTCGACGCCGATACGGTCGCTCCCGCACTATCGCTGCTCTTGGGCCTGAGTGACGACGCTCCAGGCATAGCTGCCGCATGTCGGCGCGCTGAACGCGGCGCCCTCGATTCCACCGAGCTGACCAGACTCGCCTCGACGATCACCACCAGCGGGGGCGATATCGAGGTTTTGCCTGGCATCAACCGGCCCAGCCGCTGGCCAGAGCTGGGCGCGGCCAGGCTGCGCGCCACCTTGAACGCCTGCCGCGAATGGATCGAAGAAACCGTCGTCGATGTCGGAGGCGCCTTTGATGCAGACGACGAGGCCACCCACGACATCGCAGGTCCTCGTCGTCACGCCGCGACGTCGACCACTTTGAGCGAAGCCGATGTAATCGTCGCTGTCGCTTCCGCCGATCCGCTCGGGATAAGCAGGTTCGTCCGCGACCATGCAGAATTGCGGAGACTCACATCCCCGACCCCTGTCATTGTGGTGGTCAATCAGATTCGGCCAGGCCCATTGGGCATCGATGCGCGTGGTCAGGTGCGCCGCACGCTGGAGCGGTTCGCTGGGATCACGGACGTCGTGTTCTTACCGTTCGATCAGCGCTCAGCAGACGCCGCTCTTCTGCATGCTCGACCGATGACCGATGTGGCTCCACGCTCGTCACTGGTCGCCGGTATCAGGTTGCTCGCCGCGCGACTGGGCCCCACTACCCCCGTGAAAGCTACTGCCGGTAGCTCGAAAGGAAGTTTCCCAACCGTTCGACGGCTTCGCTCAGCACTCGCGGCTCGGGCAGCGTCACCAGCCTCAAATGATCTGGGCTCGGCCAGTTAAAACCCGTCCCCTGAACCAAAAGAATGTGCTCTGAAACCAGAAGGTCGTACACGAGCTGCGCATCGTCCCTGATCTCGTGAACGTTCGGGTCGAGTCGAGGGAATGCGTACAGTGCACCCTCTGGTTTTACGCACGACACTCCAGGAATCGACTCCAGCCCTTCCCACGCGATGTCCCGCTGTTCGTGCAGGCGTCCGGTCGGAGCAATCAGCGTGTCGATGGACTGCACCCCTGAAAGCGCGGCCTGGACGGCGTGCTGTGCTGGCACGTTCGGGCAGAGCCGGGTGGAGGCGAGCAGCGTGATTCCTTCGATGAATCCTTTGGCGTGGTCCTGCGGGCCGGTGACGACCATCCAACCGGATCGATATCCGGCGACCCGATAGGTCTTCGACAGCCCGTTAAAGGTCAAGCACAACAGATCTGGCGCGATCGTCGCCGTAGGGATGTGCTCTGCGCCGTCGAACAGGATGCGGTCGTAAATCTCGTCGGAGAGCAGCAGGAGCTGATGCTCCCTGGCGATCTGAATCAGTCCTTCGAGAATCTGACGCGAGTACACCACGCCGGTGGGGTTGTTGGGGTTGATGATGACCAGAGCCTTCGTCTGCGGCGTGATCTTGGAACGGATGTCTTCGAGATCCGGCTGCCACTGATCGTCTTCATCGCAGAGGTAGTGCACAGGCGTGCCGCCAGCAAGGCTTGTCATTGCTGTCCACAGCGGATAGTCCGGCGCGGGGATGAGCACCTCGTCGCCTTCGTCCAGGAGTGCCTGCATGGTCATCGTGATCAGCTCAGAAACGCCGTTACCGAGATACACGTCGTCCGGGTCGAAGCGGGGAAAACCGTCGATCTGCTCGTAGCGGCTGACGACGGCCCTACGAGCCGAAATGATGCCCTTGCTGTCGCTGTAGCCGTGCGCTGTGGGGAGCGCTGCAAGCATGTCTCGCACGATCTGATGGGGGGCCTCGAACCCGAAGATCGAAGGGTTTCCGGTGTTCAGCTTGAGAATCTTATGACCCTCGGCTTCCAATCGCGCCGCCTCGACGAGGGCGTTTCCGCGAATCTCGTACAGGACGTTCTTGAGCTTCGACGACTGATCGAAGTGGCGCATTGGTGTCATTGCCCAAGCCTACAGCGACGAAAGGAGGGCCAATCCGCGTGGATTGGCCCTCCTTTTCGCAAGAGACTACTTCTTCTTCTTTTCCTGAGCGCGGCGCTGTTCCCGGTTGCCGGCAACGGGCGCCTCCCCCGCATCGGTGCGCTGCCCGAAGGAACCGCGAGGAGCGTCTTCCGCTTCGGTCTCAGGCGCCTGCGTTCGTGCCGCTGCCTGACGAACACGGTCGGTCGCCGCTTGCTGAACCTGGCCGCGGTCGTTTCTGACCTCGACCTCGCCCGCATCGTTCGGGGCGGAGTATTCGAGTCGCTGCTCTCCCCCGCTGGTGGCGAGACCCTTGGCTTCTACCTCAGCTGTCTGGGAATCGCCCGCTTTACGAACCTCAACCTCAAGGTTGTAGAGGTAGCCGACCGACTCTTCCTTGATCTGACCCATCATGGACTGGAACATCGCGTAGCCCTCGCGCTGATACTCAATCAGCGGATCACGCTGGGCCATCGCACGAAGGCCAATGCCGTCCTTGAGGTAGTCCATCTCGTAGAGGTGGTCGCGCCAGCGACGATCGAGCACCTGCAGCACCACGCGGCGCTCGAGCTCACGCGTCGCAGCTTCTCCGAGCGACTTCTCGCGCTCTTCGTAGGCGATCTTCGCATCCGAAAGTAGCTCACGCGTGAGGCCCTCGGTTGTAATTCCGCCCTTGCGGTCTGCGGCCTCAGAGACAACCTCGTCGATGGTGACGCTCACGGGGTACAGCGTTTTCAGCTCGGTCCACAGCGCGTCAAAGTCCCAACTCTCGTTGTGGCCTTCTCCGGTGTGGTCGTTCACGACTCCGCCGATGGCGTCTTCGATGAAGTGCTGCACACGGTCGGCAATGTCGTCACCCTGCAGGATGTGGCGGCGATCCGCGTAGATCGCCTCACGCTGGCGGTTTAGAACATCGTCGTACTTCAAGACGTTCTTGCGCATTTCGGCGTTGCGTGACTCGACCTGCGACTGAGCGCTGCGAATCGCACGAGACACCAGACCAGACTCAATCGGCACGTCATCGGGGAAGTTGGTACGAGCGAGGATCGCCTCTGCAGCGCCAGACTGGAACAGACGCATCAGATCATCAGTGAGGCTCAGGTAGAAACGGCTCTCGCCGGGGTCTCCCTGACGTCCTGATCGGCCGCGGAGCTGGTTGTCGATACGCCGGGACTCGTGGCGCTCCGTACCAAGAACGTAAAGCCCACCCGCTTCGATGACCTTCTCGGCCTCTTCTGAGACGACACTCTTCATCGCCTGGTAGGTCTCGTCCCACGCGGTCTCGTACTCTTCCGGCGTCTCGACGGGGTCGAGTCCCTTGCCCTTGAGCTCTTGCACTGCGAGGAACTCGGCGTTTCCACCGAGCATGATGTCGGTACCTCGTCCTGCCATGTTTGTGGCGACTGTGACAGCCCCGAGGCGACCTGCTCGTGCGACGATCTCGGCCTCTCGCGCGTGGTTCTTCGCGTTGAGCACCTCGTGCTTGATGCCCTTCTTGGCAAGCAACCGGGAAAGGTATTCGCTCTTCTCGACGCTGACCGTACCCACCAGCACTGGCTGCCCGTTGGCGTGGCGCTCCGCGATATCTTCGACGACCTGTGCGAACTTCGCTGTCTCGTTCTTGTAGACCAGGTCGGACTGGTCTTTGCGGACCATCGGCCGGTTCGTCGGAATCGCGATGACACCGAGCTTGTAGGTCGACATGAACTCTGCCGCCTCCGTCTCGGCGGTACCGGTCATACCAGCAAGCTTGTCGTAGAGCCGGAAGTAGTTCTGCAGCGTGACCGTAGCGAGAGTCTGGTTCTCGGCCTTGACCGGCACTCCCTCTTTAGCCTCGATCGCCTGGTGAATACCTTCGTTGTAGCGACGCCCGACCAAGATGCGACCAGTGTGCTCGTCGACGATCATGACTTCGTCGTTCATCACGACGTAGTCAGAGTCTTTTTTGAACAGGGCCAGCGCCTTGATCGAGTTGTTGAGGAACGAGATGAGCGGCGTGTTCGCTGACTCGTAAAGGTTGTCGATGCCGAGGTAGTCTTCGACCTTCTCGATACCGGGCTCGAGGACACCGACCGTGCGCTTCTTCTCATCGACCTCGTAGTCCTCACCTGCCACGAGGGTGCGGGCGATCTTCGCAAACTCAGCGAACCAGCGGTTCGCCTCACCGGACGAGGGGCCCGAGATGATGAGCGGGGTGCGCGACTCGTCAATCAGAATCGAGTCGACCTCGTCAACAACAGCGAAGAAGTGGTCGCGCTGAACGAGGTCTTCCTTACGCCACGCCATGTTGTCGCGCAGGTAGTCGAAGCCGAACTCATTGTTCGTTCCATAGGTGATGTCTGCGGCGTACTGCTCGCGACGAACAGCAGGAGTCTGACCAGACACGATGATGCCTGTGGTCATACCGAGCGCACGGAACACTCGACCCATGAGTTCGGACTGGTAGCTGGCGAGGAAGTCGTTCACCGTGATGACGTGCACGCCTTTGCCGGCGATCGCGTTGAGATACGCGGGCAACGTGGCGACGAGGGTTTTACCCTCACCGGTCTTCATCTCCGCGATGTTTCCGAGGTGCAGGGCTGCACCACCCATGATTTGCACGTCGTACGCGCGCATTCCCAGCGTGCGCTTGGCGGCTTCACGAACGGCGGCGAACGCCTCCGGCATCAGCTGATCGAGCGTTTCGCCCTTTTCGAAGCGCGCACGCAACTCGTTGGTCTCGTTGCGCAGTTCGTCGTCAGTGAGCTTGGAGATGTCCTCTTCCAACGCCCCCACGGCCTTGACGATCTGATTCAGGCGGCGGATGACCCGCCCCTCGCCAGCGCGTAGCAGCTTCTCAAGAGGATTGGCCACGAATGTCATCTCCCTGTCAGTGGGTAATTCGCCAGCCATCGATGATCTCGATGGCGGGCATACTTTTCCATGTTACCGGCCTGTGACCTGCAGATCGTCTGCACGCTGCCACCGCGCGTCAAATCAGAAGGGTTGCTTGGTATCTATATGCTCAGTATCGACTTACTCGTCGAGACAGGAGCTACACATGTCGGTGCGCCACAGCCTGCTCGCGATCCTCGCACAAGGCCCCTGTTACGGCTACCAGCTTCGTCACGAGTTCGCCAGGCGGACCGGCTCCGTCTGGCCACTCAACGTCGGACAGATTTACAACACTCTGGAGCGACTAGAGCGTGATGGCCTCGTACGACGAGGTGATGTAGACGAACAAGGCCACGTGTACTGGCAGATCACGGACGAGGGACGAGCGAGCGTCAGCCAATGGCTCAATTCGTCCGTGGCGCGCTCGCACAGCACGCGCGATGAGCTGGCGATGAAGCTTGCGGTCGCAGCTACCCTCCCCGGCGCGGATGCGATAGCGACAGTGCGCGCACAGCACGCCGTCTCATCACAGCAGCTCGCCGTGCTGCAGAGTGAGCGAGAAGAACGGGACAGCACGGAAGGCCCCGAGGCTTTGGCTTGGTCGATGGTGGCCGACTCCCTGATTTTTGCAGCCGAAGCCGAGGTGCGATGGCTAGAACACATCGAAGCGCGGCTGGCGCTGCATCCTCAGCACTCCATGGCGCTTGAGCTCGCTACAGAACGTCCGAAACGAGGGCGCCCATCGCGACAGCCACGTTCGCCGGGAGCGGATGTTCAGCTCGCACAAGCGTGAAGGAAACTAGTATCAGTCCATGGCTGGATTTTGGGGCAAACGCAAACGCGAACAAGAAGAACTCGCCGCGCAAGACGCAGATCTAGCACGCCGCGCAGAACAAGCGCTCGTCGGAGCAGACGAGCGAATCCGCACGACCTCTGATGAGCTCGCCTTCGCTGAGGCGGAACTCGGTCAGTCGCTCACCGCAGATCTGCGCAAAGCACTTGAGGCCGTGCGCACACATCTGCGCGAGGCCTTCCAGCTTCACCAGCTCAACCACGACGAGATTCCCGACACGGATGAGGAGCTGCGCACACGCAACGCACGCATTCTCCAGCTGTGCGAGTGGGCACAGGGGCTTCTCGACGAAAAGACCGCCGTGCTGGCTGAGTCTGTCGCCAAGGTGCGCCGAGCGCCGGAGATTATCGCCCAGGTACGCGCAGACGCCGCGGCTCTCAGCGCCCGCATCCCCGCCACGAACGATGCCGTAGAGCGACTTTCGGCCCGCTACGCCGAGTCGGCGATGCATCAGATCACCGCAAGCGCCGCAGAGGCAGAGCAACTCATTAGTTTTGCCACGCACAGCGCTGCCGTTTCTGAGCGGCGACGAGCGGCGAAACAAAACGAAGAAGCGAACATCGCCCTCGAGACCGCGACCGAGGCAACGAGACGAGCGTCTGCGCTGTTGGATGCCGTCGAAGACTTCGAGATTGAGGCTTTGCGCGCCGAATCCACGCTGGCAGAGGTTGTCGCTGATTCCCGCGGTGATCTGATCGCCGCGCGGAACGCCCCTGCGGTGCCCGCAGTAGCAGAGGCCGTTGCAGCGCTCCAAGCCGCGCTGGCAGCGCTGACACCTTCCGGTCAGCCGAATGACCCCTTCGCGGAGCTCTCCCAGCTGCGAGATGCCAACTCGGCACTCGATGAGGCGATTGCGAAAGCGCGCCACCGGGTGGAGAACCCACCGCCAAGCATCGCTCAGGTACAGCACTCCATCGACGACGCGGACCGGCAGCTGGGCGTAGCCCGTGGTCTGATCGCCGGGCATCGAGGGTGGATCGGCGCGGATGCCCGCACTCGCCTCGCTGAGGCTGAACGGCTTCGCATCGACCTCAACGAGCTCCTCCGCGCAGAGGAAACGCGAGAGACGGCACTGCTGCAAGCGCGTCGCGTCGCCTACCTCGCATCGGAGGCACTGCAACTCGCTCAGCGTGACATCGACTCCTCCAGGCCGCAGGATCAGGACTGGGGCGGAGGCGGCGGCGGCGGACGTGGTCATCACGGCGGGCGTCGCCACGGCGGCGGCGGCGATCTCGCTTCCGGCATCCTCGGCGGTCTCGTGATCGGTAGCCTTCTCGACGGCATCTTCGACTGAGATCCACTGGCTATAGGTTCAGACAAAGAAGTGGCCCGGTCCATCTGGACCGGGCCACTTCTTTGTCTACAGGTTCACGTGTCCAGGTTCAGGATGCGAGAGCCTCAGACGGCGGCGCCTGGGTGCTCAACCCAATCACGCCGTAATCCCACCCCTTGCGCCGATAAACGACACTCGGGTGATCGGTGCGAACGTCGATGAAGAGGAAGAAGTCGTGCCCGACCAATTCCATTCGGTCCACTGCCTCTTCGACGGTCATCCACTCCGCGTCGAAGCTCTTGGTGCGGATAACAACGGGCGAGTATGCCTCTTCCTCTGCGTCCTGCACTGGCAGATTGCCCGTCGCGACAGCGTGCAGCACCTCTGCTGATGCGGGCTGGACGTCGATGCCTTCCAGAGCTCCACTGCCCTTTTCGTAGTGCGCACCGCGCGGGTGGTGCCGACCATCGACACGCTTCTCTTTCGCGCGCCGCAGCTGTTCCGACATCTTGTCGATAGCGAGATCGAGAGCTACGAACTTGTCGCCGTCTGTCGCTTCAGCGCGAACGACGGGTCCTTTTCCTACGAGTGTCAGCTCGACGGTTTCATCGGGGACATGTCCGTTGCGATATGCGCGATGAGTGACCTTCACATCCAGACGTTGCGCTCGCGCTGCGAACACCTGGACCCTGGCGAGCTTCTCTTCGACAACGGTTCGGAAGCGATCAGTGATACCCACTCCGACGCCAACGATGCTTGTTTCCATTGCTGCCTCCTTGTCCCGGTCCTCCCGGCCAAGGGCGGACCGTGGTCGCCTTGTGACACCTAACCGTAGTCCGCTAGCCGACGGATGTCACGAGTCATCTCTCCGTGTCGTCAATGTGTTCTCGATGAACTTCGTCTAAATCATCCGCGACGCGGCGTGGCGGCGAGCGCAACGGCGGCCACGACTGTGAAGCCCGCAGCCTCAAGCGCGCGACATGCTTCGTCGAGAGTCGCGCCTGTTGTCACGACGTCATCGACAACGACCGCCTCGGCGCCGTGCCCCAGTCGCCGTGCCTGCATCGCCCCGCGCACGTTCGTTTCACGCGCGTGGACACCCAGCTCTCTCTGATCGACGGTGCGCTTGACCAGCGAAAGAACGCTGTGCGGAGATGAATGCGCTCGACGGATGAGGAGTTCGGGCACGCGGTAGCCTCTGCTGCGAAAGGCGCGTCTCGATGTGGGCACCGGGACCACCCACGTCGTGGGCTTCAGGTGTGGCGTGAGGACTGTCGCAAGCGCGGCCCCGAGGGGGCGAGCGAGAAGCGTGTCTCCTTCGCCTTTGAGTCTGCGGATGCACCTGGCCACCACCTCGTCGAACGGAAGGGCAGCGTAGATACTTCGACCGTGAGGGGTGCTTGCCTCGCGCGGATCGGCCGCAAGCGCCCTCCGGCACGACCCACACAGCAATACCCCCGGCTCCGCGCACCCCACACATGTCGAAGCGAGGAGGAACGCAGAAATCTCGGCGCCTATCCGGCGTAAGTCAGTAGACGTCAGCACCCGCTGAGTCTGCGCTCATCTCGATTGCTCGGAATGCGGTGCACCGGCGCCCGAAGAAAAGACGCTGACGCCGCAGATTGTGCAGGAGCCTCACTCCCCCGCGCGGGTGCCGAGCACAGAGACCCCAGAGGTGACTTCTCGCCAAGCCGAACCTGCATGCGCAAACAGTTCGCCATCTGCGCCGAGGAGGCGAACAGCGGCAGCGCTGCGGGCGCCAGCGGCCGACACGACGTTAGACGGAGCCGCCTCCGTCGTACCGGGGCCTCCGACCATCTGCGTGATGAGAGTCGGACCGCTGGGGTCGATCAACACGCCGAGACGGTCTGCCCCCAACCACACAAGGCTGAGCGCGGGCTCATCGATCTGAATGAGTTGTTTGGCTTCGCCGAGGGCGATAGGAACACCAGACTCGTCTCGCACAATCGCAGCGACGACAACCCACTTCTGTCCGCCCACCGTCAAGACCGCAGCCGCTCTTGCTCCGTCTGCCGAAATTCGCAGCGCGGACACCGTCGTAGCACTCGGCCATGCGTTGTC
This sequence comes from Microbacterium sp. NPDC076768, assembly GCF_040687205.1. Lineage (NCBI taxonomy): Bacteria > Bacillati > Actinomycetota > Actinomycetes > Micrococcales > Microbacteriaceae > Microbacterium > Microbacterium sp. NPDC076768. The sequence goes on along the minus strand of NZ_JBFBMU010000002.1, from coordinate 342,850 downwards.
CACCGGATGCGCTGTGACGTCCCCACCCCACGCCTGGAGAGCCGCCGGATTCTTCCTCGGCACCGTCCAGGTGTAGCCGAACGGGTCGAGCGACGGTTTAATCAGTCCCGCCCTGGCATCGAGCTCGTCACGCACTCCCTCGCCGACCAGGTACACGCTTCCGTCCTCGAGCTGAACAGCTGCGTGGGCATCGTCATCGGCCACATCGATAGCTGTGATGGGCTCGGAGATTGCCTCGATCTCTGAGCTGATGCCCCCGATCGGGAGAATTTCGTCTCCGACGATCCGACCGAACCTGCCATCGCGCAGCACGAGGGTGCCGAGCTCAGCTGTTGGCTCATCGACCGTTACGACACCCGCGTTCAGCACGCGCCCGTTTACCTCGAACTGCACTTGCGCGACGGAGACCCCTGCCGCCCTGAGCGTCGCCTGTAGCTGGGTGCGCATGCGGGCAAGCGTCACGTCATCGACCCCGGAAGCTGCGCTGTTCAGCGCGACCTCCGCCACCTGGCCAACGACGGGGACGGCGTCTTGCGCCAGCTGCACGTCGGCGGGGAAGGCCGTCTGCACCGCCGGATCTAACCAGTCACTGGGAGCGCCGTCGATAAGCGCCTGGGTCACGGTCGTCGCTGGGCTTTGCCTGCGCGGGAACCAGCGCATGTCCGGTACCAACCGCGACCACTCCAGATCGAAGTACTGCAGCGGGTACCCTTCGAAGACGTTCGTGAATCGCGTTTCGTCGATGACGACGCCGTCCGGAGCTTGGGTGATGCGCCACTCGCCGTCGTCTCGCCGTTGCAATGTGAAGGCCACATTCGACGGTCCAAGAGCTTCAGAGTACGCACCGGATTCGTCGACGCTTGCCACCAGATCCAGCAGCACCTGCACCTCGGCGGTCTCTGCGACTTCGACCTCCTCATCGGGGATCGAAGAGCTGATGGTTCTCTCGTCTGTCCCGACATCGATCGATACACCAGCCGCTGGCCGCCAGGTGCGCTGCATTGATGGGGAAAGAAACTCTCGGGCCGTGGCCCACCCGTCTGAGGTCGTGATGCCCGCTTCTAAGAAACCATCGACGATTTCTTCTGGTCCCGCCCCCGTGATGGGCCCTGCGGCAACAGGGAGAAAGTCGACTTCCTGCGAAGACTCACCGAGTTTCAGTCCGGCGGCGACGTCTCCCCCCGTCGGCAGACCAGCACAGGCGGTGAGGACGAGCGCGGCGAGCGCCAGCGCGCCAGCGCGCATCAGACGTGTCGTTCGTCGGGCAGTCACTGTGGATCCTCCTCATCAAAGAACCCTTCAGGGGCATCCGAGAGAGAAATCGGTTGGGTGGCATCGACGAGGTGAGCCAGTGGCTCCTGCGGTTCGATCGCGATAGGGCTAGGTCCCTCCAGCACGCCGTCGTGTCGTGGGATTGTCAGCACGAAATTCGTGCCGACGCCCAGCTCGGACCAGACGGCGAGCGAGCCACCATGCAGCGTCGCGTCACCGAGCGCGATAGACAGCCCGAGTCCCGTGCCACCGATCGTGCGCTGACGGGAGGGATCGGCGCGCCAGAATCGGTCGAAAACGCGCTCCGCGTCTTCGGGTTTCATCCCCAACCCGAAGTCGCGCACGCCTGCCGCAACGGCATGCTGGTTGCTGTCAACAGTGATGACAACAGGGCGTCCCTCACCGTGCTCAATCGCGTTACCTACCAAGTTGCGCAACACCCGACGCACGCGACGCGGATCCATGTCTACAGGCGAGTATCCCCCCGGTGCCACCAAACGAAGCTCGCTCCCCCGATCGTCTGCGAGGGGGCGCATTTGATCGATGATGTCTTCTGCCAGATGCGCGAGACTCGTTGCTTCTCTTTCGAGCTGTACGGAACCGGCGTCATAGCGGCTGATCTCCAGCAGGTCAGACAACAGCGTCTCGAAGCGTTGCACCTGAGTGTGCAGCAATTCGGCCGCCCGCGCTGTGGTGGGATCGAATTCTTCACGCTGGTCGTTGAGCATTTCCGCCGCCAGGCGGATCGTGGTCAGCGGCGTGCGCAGCTCATGGGAGACGTCAGAGACGAACCGCTGCTGCACCAACGAGAGTTCACCGAGCTCTTTAATTTGTCCTTCGATGCTGTCGGCCATCGCGTTGAATGAACGCCCCAGGGTAGCCAGCTCGTCTTCCCCGTGCACTTGTAGCCGCACGCCAAGGTCGCCAGCGGCCAATCTGGCGCTCGTCTGGGATGCTTGAATGATCGGAATCGACACCGCGCGCAACACGAACCACGAGATCGCAGCCACGATCGCCACAAGGCCAATGCCCGCAATCCACAGCGTCCGCTGCACGAAGACGAGCGTTTGATCCGCATCACCGAGGTCGTACGCGAAATAGATCTCGAACGGCCCCGCTTCCGGCACAAGGAGTTGTTGGCCGACGACGACGCCTGGTGTCACACCGCCGTCTTCTTCCGAAAGCGCCACTGACTGCCATGCTTGTCGGTCGTCGAACTCGACCACACGCGCTTGGAGCTCCGGTGTCAAAAGGCTCTCATCGAACTGAGATTCAAAACCGTTCAGGCTGACGCCATCTGAGTCATCGATCTTGTAGCCGGCGAGCTGGTCGGTACTCGATGTGCGCGCGAGCACACCAGGAATACTCCCCCACAGTGATGCGAGTGCGGCAGGGTCATCTCCTACCTCTGCAACATCGAGAATGCGTTGCGCTTGATCGACAGCTCGTCTGGCGTCTTCGAGCGCCACATTCTTGCGCGAAACGAAGAGGTCGTTCTGGATGACGAGCGCCATCGTCACGCATGTCACGAAAATCGCGAGGGACGTAGCGATCAGCGTGATGGAGAGAGTACGGAATCGCAGCGATCGCCGCCACAGAAGACCGAGCATCGTCGGCCATCCGCGCCAGTCGCGCAGAACAGCGACCGTCGTCGTGGTCGCTGTTGTTGCGGCCATCGTGCGCCTAGCTCACACTCCCGGCGCGGTAGCCCACACCGCGCACCGTCATCACGATCTTGGGGTTGTCTGGATCGAGTTCGACCTTCGCGCGCAAACGCTGAACGTGCACGTTCACCAGTCGTGTGTCTGCCTTGTAGTGGTAACCCCACACCTGCTCGAGGAGCATCTCGCGAGTGAAAACCTGTTGAGGCTTGGAGGCGAGGGCGACCAACAGCTGGAATTCCAGCGGGGTCAGCGCAATCGGCTCGGTGCCACGGCGCACTTCGTGCGCATCGACGTCAACGGTGAGGTCACCGACACGTAGTTGTTCGCTGCTGGTCTGCGGCGCCGGCCGCAACCTCGTGCGAATTCGGGCCACCAACTCTTTCGGGTTGAAAGGCTTAACCATGTAGTCGTCAGCGCCGACCTCCAGCCCGCGCACTACGTCTGCGGTATCGGTGCGAGCGGTGAGCATGATGATCGGCACGCCTGCCTCTGCGCGAATGCGCGTGCAGATCTCAATTCCGTCCATGCCTGGGAGCATGAGGTCAAGGAGCACCAGGTCGGGCCGTTGGGCGCGCCACTCATCTACGGCGCGCGAACCGTCTGCGCAGAAGACAGGCTCGAAACCTTCTGTGCGCAGCACAATTCCGATCATCTCGGCGAGCGCGGTGTCGTCGTCGACCACGAGAATACGTGAGGTCATAACAGTTACCCTATGGCACTGAGTCCCGCCTCCCGCAGGTCCGCGCGCCGTTGATGGGATATGGCACGATGGGAGCGCACGACGGAGGGAATGCTTTGAGCGGCCAAACGTGGACACCTGCCCCCAAAAAGGGCGTTATTCCTTTGCATCCAATGACATTTGGGATGTTGCTGGGAAAAGCCTTCGCTGCGCTCAGACACAATCCGAAGGTGCTCTTCGGATTCGCCGTCGCCGTGCAGTTCGTCGTCGTGATTGTGACAGCCGGGATCATGGGGCTTGTCCTGTTCACGACGTTCTCGCGCTTAGAGACTGTTTCTCCATCCTCGCCCGACTTTGAAGCAGTACTTGCAGGCACCATCGCCATCAACCTGCTCGTAGGGCTCGCCGTTGGTCTTGCGTCCATCGCCTTCACTGCGACGATGCAGGGTGTCGTGGCCGCCGAGATCGGCTACGCCGCGGTGGGCGTTAAAGCGACACTCCGCATGCTGTGGCGCAGAATGCGACCCGCCTTCTGGCGTCTCGCGGGTTTTGCCTCAATCTCTGTGCTCGCCGTTTTTGGCATGTTCGCGATCGTTGCCATGATCGTCGCCGCCTCCGTGGCTGGCGGATTGGGCGGAAGCGTCGAGTTCATCGGCGTCATCGTGCTCGTCGTGGTTCTCCTCGTTCTCGCGGCTATCCCGCTGACCGTATGGCTGTCCACGAAGCTGTTGCTGGTCCCGTCGATCCTTGTTCTCGAGCAGGCACGCTTCCGCGCCGCTTTCGTTCGATCCTGGCGTCTCACCCGCGGACGGTTCTGGGTCGCTTTCGGGGTGACTTTCCTGATCAGCCTGATCATGGGTCTCGCGATGCAGGTTGTCAGCTTTCCTGTCTCGATATTCGGCTCGCTGCTTGGCACGGTCGTAGCCCCGACGGGTAGCTCGGAGCCCAGTGCGATCATCGGCTACGTCTTCGTTTTGGTCGCCCCGCAAGTCTTGCTGCTCGTCCTTCAGGCGATCACACTTGTCGTGCAGAGCACCGGCGCCGCGCTGGTGTACCTCGACTGCAGAATGCGATACGAGGGCCTGGATCAGACCCTCCTTGCCTATGTGGAACGCCGCGATCTGGGGTGGACAGACGAGCAACAGGGCGACCCGTTCCGGGTAGACCCCGCACGTGCTGTCAGCAACACGCCGCCCCCTGCACAGGTCCCTGACCACGTGACGATGACACAGGGATACGGCTATCCCCCCTACGGTGCACCCGCCCCGATGGCGGGGACACCGTTCCCCTCAGCTCCTGCACCGCAGGCACCACCACAGGCACCGGCGGCGTTCCCGCCCCCGCCTCCTCCCGCATCCGCACCCGCCCCCAAGGCCGGTGGCGCGGAGCGGGGCTGGACCGCGCCGGGCGACAACGCGGTATGAGCGGGAGAGCCGACAGTCCCTTCGTGCCAGACGGTGACGAGGCGCGGCGTTGGGCAGAGGACGAACTCGCCAACCCGCGCTACGCCGATGCGCAGCCCACATGGTTCGACCGCGTGGCACAAGATGTCGGTCGTTTCTTTGCCGACCTCTTCAGCTCAGACAACGGGGCGACCATTGGCCCGTCGGCGCTGATTATCGTGACTCTGATCATCGTCGCGGCTTTGATCACTGCACTCATCATCTGGGGCAAGCCGCGTCGATCGCGTGCGGTCAAGCGCTCACGGTCCGATCTGCTGGGCGCGCAGGATGACCGCACTGCTGCGCAGCTGCGGTCTGAAGCGGAACGCCGCGCACGAGACGGTGATTGGGACACTGCGACGGTTCTTCGATATCGCGCGATCGCTCGCAGCCTGCTCGAACGCGACCTGATCGACCCCGCCCCCGGTGCCACAGCACAAGCAATCGCACGCGACGCCAGCACTGTATTCACTGCCGAGGCCGCCGCAATGCACCGCGCAGCCAGTGCCTTCGACGACGTGCGCTATCTCGGTCACGCCGCCACCCAGGACAGCTACCGCGATCTTGCAGAGACCGATGATCGCCTCCGCGCACTTCGTCCAGAGGCAGTGGCGGCGTGACAGGCACAGGCAGTGTGACAAATACAGCCGAGGTTCGCCAAAGCAAGGCGAAGTCGATTGCCGGGTGGGTGCTCGTGGTGATCCTTGTCTTGCTCGTGGCGTTTGTTGCTATCCGCGTCAGCGCGAGTTCGCCGAACGAACGCGGGGTGCTTGATCCAGAGAGCCGCAGCGATACCGGTGCGCTCGCCCTTGCCGAGATCTTGCGAGATCAGGGGGTGGAGGTTTCTATCTCCCGTTCTCGCGCGGAAGCACGCGCGGAACTCGACGCGGATACGACCCTGGTGATGACCAATCCCTACACACTCACCGACGATGCTCTCGCCACGTTGATCGAGCCAGCGGAACGAGTTGTTTTTCTCACCACGAGCACGCACCTGCTGAGCGCTCTCAAGATCGGAGAGAACGCTCCTGGAACCCTTTTCGACGCCACCGCGAACTGTGATGTTGCCGAGTTCGCACAGGTAGGAAGCATCCGCGCGGATCGACTCTTCTTGCCGGCAGATGGTGTGCAAGCGTGCTTTGGAACCCCTGCAGGCTCTGCTGTTCTTCTGGACGAAGGCGCCTCACCCCGCCGCGCCGTGGTGGAGGGATCCCGACTCCTGAGCAACGCTTATCTCGCTGAGAACGGTAACGCCGCGCTCGGACTCGCTCTACTGGCACAGACCGATCGCGTCGTTTGGTACGTCCCGAGCCTCGACGACTCCGATATCGAAGGCGAGACAGTAGACACGCTCGGCACTTTGACTCCGCCATGGATCACTCCCGCGATTCTGCTGCTGATGGTCGCTGGCGTGGCCGCGGCACTGTGGCGTGGGCAGCGGTTTGGCCCATTGGTCGCCGAGACACTGCCCGTAACCGTCCGTGCCTCAGAAACGATGCACGGACGCGCGCGACTCACGGCCAAGGCGGGCGACGCTTCCCACGCCGCACAGGCCCTGCGCGATGGCACACAGCGTCGCCTCGCTCGCAAGCTGGGCCTCGCGGCGCACGCCGACGCAGATGAGGTGGCAGACGCCGCGGCTGACCGGCTCCGGATTCCCCGCGGCACCCTGCAGACTCTGCTCGCAGGGCCGCTGCCTTCCGATGACGCGGAGTTGGTGACGCTCGCCCGACAACTAGACGAGCTAGAAGACGCCGTAAACGCGAGCACACACAGTCAGCGAGAAGACTAATGACCAATCGACGAGAACCGTCCATTCATCTCAGAAAAGCCGAGGGAACAACGTGACCGCTGAGAACCACCCCACCGACGATGTAGCGCTCCGGGAAGCAATGCACCGAGTGCGCACAGAGGTTGACAAGGCCGTCATTGGCCAGGCCGGCACTGTCACAGGCCTGCTGGTCTCGTTACTCGCGCGGGGCCATGTGCTTCTGGAGGGCGTGCCTGGCGTGGCCAAAACTCTTGTGGTGCGCTCGTTTGCCCGCGCGCTGGGTCTCGACACGAAGCGCGTGCAGTTCACCCCCGACCTGATGCCTGGCGATGTGACGGGATCACTCGTGTACGACGCCCGTACCGGCGAGTTCGATTTCCGCGCTGGTCCGGTCTTCACCAACATTCTGTTGGCGGATGAGATCAACCGCACCCCTCCGAAGACACAGGCAGCCCTGCTAGAGGCGATGGAAGAGCGTCAGGTCTCTGCGGACGGCGTTAGCCGCGCGCTTCCTGACCCGTTCCTCGTCGCAGCCACCCAGAACCCCATCGAACACGAAGGCACATACTCGCTGCCTGAGGCGCAGCTCGATCGCTTCTTGATGAAGCTCGTTGTCGGCATGCCAGAGCGTGACGCCGAGGTTTCGGTGCTCCGTCGCCATGCCGAAGGCTTCTCGCCGCGCGAACTCACCGGGATCGAGGCGGTAGTCACCGCGGAGGAGATTCGCGCCGCACAGCAAGCCGCAGCCGCCGTCGAAGTGACCGACGATGTGCTCGGCTACGTTGTCGACCTCGCCCGCGCAACACGACAGTCGCCCTCTGTCGAGTTGGGCGCGAGCCCCCGCGCATCGACGGGACTGCTGGCAGCTGCTAAAGCGTGGGCGTGGCTCAACGCATCGTCGGCTGTGACGCCCGATCATGTGCAGACGATGCTGGTGCCGGTATGGCGCCACCGGATGCAATTGCGCCCCGACGCTCAGATGGAGGGCGTGTCAGCCGATGCCGTGCTCACCTCAGTGGTGCAGCAGACCAGGGTGCCGATCTAGGTGTTTGTCACTGGCCGTCTTGCCATCGCACTGGCTGTGGGCCTCATCCCGCTTATCCTCACCGGGTTAGCGGGATATCCGGCGTACGCCGTACTGGGAGCGTGGATCGGCTTGTGCCTGCTGCTGACGGCGGCTGACGTCGCGCTCGCCGCCAGCGCGAAAACGGTGACAGTGAGCCGTCGGCTTCCCCAGCGCGCGCGGATGGGCGACTCCGTCGATGTGAGCGTTGCCGTGCAGAACCACGGCAGCAAGACGCTTCATGCGCTCATCCGCGATGCCTGGCAACCGACCGCTGGGGCACCAACCCAACGACAGCGGCTAGAAGTGCCCGGTGGCGAGCGCGGAAGAGTGTCGTTGACCTTGGTTCCTCGTCGCCGAGGGGAACTCCTCAGTGAATTTGTGATGATCCGTTCGCGAGGCCCTCTGGGGCTCGCTGGCCGGCAAACGAAGCACAGCGTGCGCGGCGCGATTCGTGTGTTGCCCGCTTTCTCCTCTCGCAAGCACCTGCCGTCTCGCCTGGCGCGGCTGCGGGAGCTGGATGGCAATACGAGCATTCAGGTGCGCGGCCAGGGCACCGAGTTCGACTCTCTGCGCGAGTACGTGCGCGGAGACGATGTGCGCTCTATCGACTGGCGTGCCACCGCGCGCGCAGGCACCACGATGCTGCGCACCTGGCGTCCCGAGCGGGATCGACACGTCGTGATCATCATCGACACCGGCCGCACGGCGGCAGCGCGCGTCGGTGATGGCACCCGCGTGGATGCGTCCCTCGAAGCGGCACTTCTGCTGGCGGCCCTTGCCTCACGCGCAGGCGATCACGTGCACCTGCTGATGTATGACCGCACTGTCAGAGGCAGAGTCACCGGCGTCGACGGTACCGCGCTCCTCCCCGCCATGAGCGATGCCATGGCGCCAGTGCACGCCAGACTGGTCGACACCGACTGGCACGGTGCGTTCGCGGCTGTGCGCACCTTCACCACGCGGCCGTCGCTGATCGTCGTTCTCACCGCGCAAGATGCCGCCGAATCGGCTCGAGGTTTTCTCGGGGCTTTCCCTGACGCGTCGCGCGCAACGACCGTGCTGGTCGGCTCCGTCACAGACGACGGCATCCACACGCTCGCACGTCAGCGTGGCTCACGAGAAGAGGTCTATCTCGCCGCCGCAGCCGAGCGCACGTTACGCGATGCCGAGAATGTGGCGGACGCGATTCGCAGAGCCGGAGGCGAAGCCATCGCCGCCGATCCTGAGGAGCTCCCCCCACGTATCGCCGACCGCTACCTCGAGCTGAAGGCGGCTGGCCGACTCTGACCCTCCAGCGGCGGGCGATGGTCAGCCGGTGACGAGACGCGCGGTACCTGACTCGTATTCGAGCAGGTCTCCGGTCTCCCCCTGCCTGTAGGCGCGCCCGCCGATCACGAGCATGTAGATCAAAAAGACGGCCAGAGCCGCGGCGCCAATACCGATCTTCACTGGCCATGGAAGTGACCAGCCAGTGACGAATCCCTCCACAAGGCCCGCGAGCAGGAGAGCGAAGACGAGACCAATTGCCACGGTCGCGAGCCCTCTTCCCTGCTCAGCGAGCGCTTCTCCACGCGAACGGTGTCCAGGAGCAACCCACGCCCAGAACATATGCAGGCCGGCAGCGGCCGCCACAAAAATGCAGGTGAGCTCGAGCATGCCGTGCGGAAGAATATAAAGCACCATGAGGTCGGCCTTGTCGTACGACGCCATGATCGCACCAGTAATACCGGTCGAGATCGCGTTCTGCACGAGCACATAGATCGGCCAGATTCCGGTGATACCGAAGAGCACACACTGCATCGTGATCCACGCGTTGTTGGTCCAGACCATCCCCATGAAGGTCGCGGCGGGATTTTCGGTGTAGTACCCGGTAAAGCTCTCTTCTGCGTACTGCTCCAGGGCATCAGGTGGCCCGAGCGTGGCGACAAGTGCAGGATCACTTGCGATCCATGCCGCAGTGCCGACGACCACAGCCAAGAACGACACGGCGATCACCAGCGTCGTCCAACGCAGCTGGTAAAGAGCGGCAGGAAGCTGCAAGCGGAAGAAGCGTGCCATCTGCGTGAGGATGCTGTCTGAGGCGCCGGTGAGGCGGAGCCTTGCTCGCACCAGGATTGTCGACAGGTAGGCGCCCTGCGGGGAGTCACCGACCGAGGTCTTCAACTCAGCGAGGTCGGCGGATGCCGCGCGGTAGCGCACGACAAGCTCGTCTACCCCCGCCCCATCGAGCCGGGCGCGGCTGAGTTCGTCCAGCCGTTCCCATTCGGTCCGGCGTGCATCAGTCAGAGCATCGGCGTCCACCTGATTTACTGTACTCATGTCCGCCCAACTCGACGCATCCGATGAGGTTCTCTCCGGCGAAGCCGTGGCCATCGATGCGCAACCGGTCGGTTTCATTCTTCGCGCGCTCGGTGCCCTCATCGATATGGCGCTCGGTTTTGCAGTCTTTCTTCTCTGGATCTTCTTGCGCATCTGGCTGCTGGACGCCGGTGTGCTCAATGAGGCCACCGACCGCATCGCCACTGTCTCCGCCATCGTGGTGAGCTTCGTCGTCTTGCCGATCACCATCGAGGTTGCGCTCAAAGGTCGCAGTCTCGGAAAGCTGGCGATCGGTGGTCGGATTGTGCGCGTTGATGGTGGTGCTGCCGGGTTCCGACACGCGTTCATCCGGGGGCTGCTCGGGGTGCTTGAGATTTATATGACCTTCGGTGGCCTTGCTGTCCTCACCGGCGCCTTCAACGCGCGGTCACAGCGGCTGGGCGATCTCGTCGCCGGAACGTACAGTCAGCGGGTGCGCACCCCCGCTCTCGTCACCCACGCACCGGTTCTTCCCCCAGAGCTTGCCGGCTGGGCACAGATCGCCGATGTGGCGCGGATGCCTGACCGACTCGCGAGACGCATCTCGCAGTTTCTGCAGAGCGCCCCTCGCATGGTTCCGGCGGCACGAGCACGCGTCGCCTCCGACCTGCTGAGCGAAGCCGCTCCATTTGTTTCTCCGATGCCCCAGGTTGCCCCCGAGCAGATCCTCGTGGGCATCACCGTCATCCGCAGGGAGCGCGAACGTCGAGCGCTCACCAACGCAGACCATCGCGCCGAACGACTCACCGGGCGGCGTGTCGGTATCTGAAGATCAGAACCGAATCGCGTCGATAACTTTCACGCGCAGTGCAACGACCGCGGGGATAAATCCCGCGACCGCGCCGACGACGACCGAGGCGACCAGCCCGACGACCGCCGCTCGCATCGGGAATGGGGGGATGTCTTGGATTCCATAGAACATCGAAGTCACCACCCAGTCCGAGCGCAGAATCGCCACGACAATCGCGATGCCGACGATCCCGGCGACGGTCGTTGCGACAAGACTCTCCAGGAACACGGCGAAGAACACGCGGTTTGAGCTGGCGCCGAAGGCTCGCCGCACTCCAATCTCCCGCACACGTTGGCGCATCGCCACCAGCTGGATGTTGATCAGGCTCAACGCCCCGAGAGCCAGAATCACCACAGCTATCCCGCCGGTAACCAGTTCGAAGGTGGCCTGAGAGTCCAACGCTCCGGGTTGTGCGGCCCAGTCCGAGCGGGTGACCGTCACTATCTGGCTGGCGGGCAGGCCAGCACGAAGATCCATGGCCATCACCGGGGCGACCTCGTCGACCTCGTCCTGTCCTATCCAAACCTCGTACTGCATCCACGAATCCAGCGGCAAGGCGTCAACGCGTGCCAAGTAGGCGTCGTACAGCAGATCGATACGAAGTTGCTCGTCGCCAAACCCTTCCCGCGGAGTGACGCCCACAATCTGGAAAGTTCCGCCTGGAGCGCCGTCCAGCGTCACCGTCGGGTGCTGCGTTAGCGGAACTCGGCCTAAGCGGTCCCACAGAGCCTCGCTCACGACGACCGCTGGTGCCAGCGCCTCGATATCGGATTCGACGAGGTGGCGGCCCTCCAAAAGCGTTTCACGATGAATCTGCGCGTAGGCCGGGTCCATGGCGCGCACTGCTACCTGAGTAATTCCCCCTGGCAGCTGCGCCCCCAGGAAAATCTGCTGCGCAATGCGTGCCGCGTGACTGAAACTGAAGCGATCGACCACCTTGCTGAAGCGCTCATCGAAATCAGCGGTGTCGACGGGTGATCCATCGCTGGAGTTGAGAGAGACCACGACAGTGGCCGCTCGTCCGCCAGAACGGTCGGACTGCTCTGTCTGGAACTGTTGCTGATATTCGGAGATCGCCACGACCGCCGTAAGCGCTCCGACCGATGCGGCAATGCCGATCAGGCTGAGTAAGACCCGAAGTTTGTGAACGCGGATCTCTGCCCAGGCATCGGAGAGCGCACCGAGAAAGCCTGTCATTCGAGGCTCCCCACTGAAGTCGACGGTACGGACGCCGAGAGCGTCGATGCTTCGAAAGCCCGGGTGAGGTCAACGGTTTCGAGCTGACCGGCATCCAGACGGTAGTGTCGCCGCGCACGCGCAGCGACGTGCAGGTCGTGGGTAATTGTGACAAGCGCCGCAGATGTCTCTGTCGCGACCTCATCGAGAAGCGACATCACCGAAGCACCCGTGTCGATATCGAGGGCGCCTGTCGGTTCGTCCGCAAGAATCAGGACGGGTTTACGTACAAGCGCCCTGGCGATCGCCACTCGTTGCTGCTCACCGCCGGAGAGGCGGTCAGCGACCTGATCGATGCGATGCCCCAGCCCGACCCGCTCCAACATGTCGGTAGCGATCTGCCGCCGATCCCAGAACATTCGCCCTTTAGCGTGCCCCAGGGGCATCATCACGTTGTCGATGGCCGAGCGGCCAGGGAGCAGATTGAACTGCTGAAAAACGAAACCAACATTGTCGCCCCGTAGCCGGTCGAGGCGTCCTGAACGCATCTTGCCGACTTCGCGGCCCTCGAACGAGACGGAACCAGCGCTCGGGGCGTCCAGCATTCCCAGGATGTTGAGTAGCGTCGACTTTCCGGATCCAGAACGCCCCACGATCGAGACATGATCCCCCGCTCCCACTTCGAGCGTGACGCTGCGAAGAATTTCGAGGCGCGAATCGTCAGCGAGCAGGACGCTTTTTGAGACGTCTTGCAGTGCGACAAGACTCACCAGTTCGTTCCGCTCTCGCACTCTTCCACGCCGGGTGCTACCTCGTAGCAATACTCCTCAACCGGCGCCACAAAACCGGGAACGAACTCGCGAATGCTGTCCCCCTCTTCCAGCCCTTCGAGCACCTCGACCATCACCCCGTCGTTAATGCCCACAGTGACTGCTCGTTCCTCCGGCTCGGCGCCATCATCGGCGTCGACCCAGACATTGCCGGTCTCCGCACCACCCTGTACCGCTGTGACGGGGATGATGAGTGCGTCGTCGACTTGACCGAGAGCGAGATCCATCGACGCAGGGAGACCGGCGAAGACGGTCTGATCAGTGGGAATCGCGCAGCGCACGTTGGCGACGCCTTCGGCAGTCACCTGCACCTTCACACCGGTGCAGGCGAAGGGAGCAGGACCGCCAGTGATCGTCACTGTCGCCTCTGTGGGGGCGTCGACGAGGCGGTATAGCTGGACAGGATCGACAGTCGCGAGCACGTGATAGCGAGCTGGCGTGAGCCGGTAAGACTCTGCCCCCGCCGCCGTCGACTGTCCCTTTACAAGCGCGAGATCTGACACATCGCCCGCCTCTGGCGCGAGGACGTCGATGTCTTTTCGCGGCTCATCTTGGCGGACGGTAAAAATTTTCTGGCCGGCCTTGACCGTCGCTCCTTCTCCCACGTGCACAGCTGTGACGGTGCCGTCGATCTCGTTTCGCACGGCAAACGCATCATCGCGGGCAACGTTGCCATTCAGACTGAGCGCATTGACGACCGAACCCCGCTCCACCACAACCACCGGTTCGGTGAGGGCCGCTTCTGGGCTGACAGTGCCTACGACCTCGTCAGGAAAGAACGCAATTTTTGCCAGCGCAACGGCGCATACGCCGAGGATCACGACCATGAGCAAGGGGAAGATCCAGCGGCGCCAGATGATCACGAATGCCTTTCCGGCAACACCGCCCTGGTACGCCTGCGGTTAGCGTACACAGACTTCATTCTGCAGCGTGGAGTGAAATCAGCTTTCCGAGCACACGCTCAGGCACGAAGCGCTTCGTGGCGCAGCACCAGCCAGCCAGCAGGAACAGATAGACGCTCCGCATGGGGCAAACACAGGTCTTGCGCCTGCGGATCGTTTGCTGCACCGAGAGGGCCAAGCGCTGCCATCTGGTCGCCATAGTCGTAGGTCAGCGTGGCAACGGCTTCTCGCGTGCAGCCGACCTTCGAGCACTGTCGTTCGTTCATCTTCGTCAGCGTAGATCGGCACCCGCTGCACCACCGGAGGCCGCGCCGCAGACACCAGGCACCGCCTAGACTTTCGACATGCCTCGTCGTCGTACCGCTCCTGCCCCTGCCCCTCGGCGTGGTGCGCGGCATGGCAGACACGGCCGCCTCGGACGTAGCGAAGTGGTGCGACCGCCTCTCGCTCCCCTCGACGGCCGCTTGGACCGCTTCGATCTCACCGTCGGCACAGCGGTCGAGTTCTTGCGAGGCACATGGCCAGAGTTGCAAGAAGTCAGGTTCGAGATCGGCGCTATTCCCGGCTTCGACGCGGCGGATTCAGTTCCTCGCTGGTACGTCGATCGCAAGAATCAGCGCATAGTGCTGTTCCGTCTTCCGATCGAACGGATGCTACCGCCTGGTCACGATGATGCAGCGCACCGCCGGATGGCGATCGAAAGCGCAGTCTTCAGAGCAGCCGCAGAGTACGTAGGGCGCGAACCCTGGGATATCGGGCACGACCACTGAGGCCCAAGCCTCGACGGAGAGATCAGCGTCAGGGGTAGACCGTGATCGAGTTCTCTACTCCCCCGCTGGGTTGCACCGGCAAAACAGCGAGCGCTCCGGTAGCGGTGAGGGTGACGGCGGCGTGCACTGGTGAGTTCGTCTGCAAGAGGTAGGTCGTACTCGCGGCGACCTCCACACCGGTAGATGTGCCGGCGGCGACGACGACCTCGACCGGCTGACCCCCCTCAAGGGACTCCAGGGTGACAGTTACATCTTCGTCTGCAGGATTCGACAGCTGTAAGCGAGGCGAGGGCCCATCCGGGACCTCAAAAGCCACGTCTGAGTCGATCGTAGGTGAAGGCATCACCCAGGCGAAGTCAGAATCGAGACCAAACCCGTCTTGCTCGCGGATCGCCGCGACCAGAGGTGCGTCTGCTTCTACCTCGACCGTGTACATGCCCGGTTCCAAGCCACTGAGCGAGACCTGCGACGGCAGGTCGGCATCCAGGGGCACCGTGAACTCTTCGACAGACGTTGTTGTGCCCTCTCGTTGCACGCGCACTTCAGCACGCGCATCCGCACCAGGTGCGAGCAGGCGCATGACGGCCATCTCTGAGTCGTCGCCGGCTGATACGAAGGATTGCACCCCGGTGAAAACAAGTTTCTGCTGAGCGCCAGCGACCGCATCTTGCAAATCAATGCCAGCGGGATCCAGCACCCGAACAAGCGACGACTGCAGCACGGCACGAACGGGAGCGCCTACCGCATTCACTTTCACGATCGGAGCGTCATCGCCACTCGCGATCGAGGCCAGAGGAAGCGCCACCTGCGACTTGGCCGGAACAATTGCGGTGCTCGTGCTGCGCACATTTCCGTAGACCGAGAGCGTAACGGTCGAAGGAACCTCTGCGGCGTTCGTGAGCACCACGACGTCTTCTGTTCCCGTATCGGTGCTTCCACCGACGAGCCAGGAGTCCAGCCGCGGTGTGCCGCACGGCAACGCGGCGTACCCTGCGAGGTCTTCGGTCGCGAGCGTCATCGACTCCGCTCCGGCGATCAGCGGTGCTGCACGGTCAACCACCGCTCCGGTCAGCAGTTGCGCCTCCCCCGCATCCGTGAGGTCTTGAGGCGTGATTCCTTGCGTCGTCGGATCTCCCGCGGTACCGCCAAACGTAAGCGTCGGTGAGGCGGCCGAGAGCATAGCCAGCGGATCTTCTGCATTGCGTCCGAGTGCAAGGAAATCTCCGTTGCACACGACGACGCTATCGCCGGGCAGCGGAGTTACGTCGACCTGAGCAGGCTCATGCGCGACGGTCGGCCAAGGCGCGTACACCGCAGCAGTGACACCGATCACACACGCGGCGGCGAAGGCGACGCCTGCAACGACCCGTGCGCTTGTTGCGGCAACGCGGAAAGCACGCTTCCGGCTCATCGTTCCTCCTCCGCTTCGGGCTCTGACCGCGAGTCGTCTTCGACCGAATCGGCGTCATCCATCGCGACGACATCTTCCGCAGGCGCACTCTCCGCGTCTGGATCAACAGACGGTTCAGCGATCGGCGCGAGCGCTTCGTCATTCAGAGCCGGAGCGTCCTGAGGCTCCTCCAACGCACCGACCGGCTGATCCTCGGCATCTTCCCGGTCCTCTGCGTGCCGAGGGAGGACGAGAGGCTCTTCCGGAACCCGCCCCACGATGCGCGACTGCGCCCTGGCAGCGCGGCGTGACGCACGGGTTGGAATCGACAGCAATAGAGCCGCAAAGACGGCCAAAAGCTGCACCGTCATCACCAGGCGAGCGGTGCTCTGTTCCGCGGCGGTGAGCGAAAGAGGTGCCTCGACCTCGGTGTCCAGCCGCCACAGCACGCCACGATCGGTCGTGCCCGCGTGAACAAGACCAGCACGCTGGTCAATCGAAGCGACCGCCGTGGTGCGAAGCGCTCGTGCTTTATCTTCTTCGTCAGGCACCTCAGCGATCAAGACGTAACTAATACCGTTGGCGGCCAGCTCACCCGGCGCATCGAACTCGCGCGCCGAGAGGAGATCTACGGCCAGGGTGGAGATATCTGACCCCTGAGGCTCCACAGCGGTAGACACCATGGTGGAACGCGAGCCAAGCGTCTCGCTGGCACCTCGGGCAACGTCGACAGCGAGTGCGCCGTCGTTTTGAGGGGTGAGAATCAAAGTGGCGATCGATAGATCCCCCGCAGCCTGCGCCGCGACGTACGCGGGCAAGGTGGATTCCGGGCCGTTCGTGAGTACGGAGCGTCCCGCGTGCATGGCCGTGAGCGCGGGCACGGCGCACACGACCAGCGTGGCCGCCGCCGCGACGGCGGCGACAACCCTCAGACGTGGCAGGGTGATGGCCGTGTCGAGCGTCACGAGCGCCGCGCCAACCACGCCGAGCCAAGCCAAGCTGAGACCAGCCCCTGGCCAGATAGCGACCGGAGTTCCCTGAGCGAAGCTGACGGTCACGCCCACGGCCGCAAACGCCGTCGCAAGGCCGACGAGCGCGACCAGAAGCAGCACGATTCCTGCGCGCCAACGCGGAGCGACGGCAGCACCGAGCGCCAGGAGAGCAAGCGGTGCACAAAGCACCGGAACCCACGGCACGAACGATTCTGGGAGGAACGTTGTCCAGCCAGCGAATCCCTCAGTGGGGAAACCTGTGGCGAGCGCGAATCTTCCCGCGGTATCTGCCGCGGCCTGCGGTCCTGCCCAGATCAGGCCAGGATCCCCCAGCAGCGCCAAGGGTGTTCCCTGCGAAACTTGCCAGAAGATCAGCGGAGCAAAGAGCGCAGCCGTCGGAATGAGTAGCCACAGCACGCGGCCTGCTCCGCGGAATCGCCCGGCCGCCAGCACAATACCCAGTGCAACGACCCAGAGCAGCACGAGCGCTGGGGCAAGCGACGGCGCACACGCGATGACGGCGGCGAGCACCAGAGAGGCACTCCCTGCTGCACCCCATGAACGGTGCGCAACGACCGCAGTATGAAACAGCCACGGAAGCAAGAGGTGCACCAGCACGGCGGCTGGACGCCCATCAACAAGGGCAATCAGGAATGTCGGAGCGAGCGCCCACGCGACACCCGCAAAAATTCGTAGACCTTCGCGATCCGTGACCCTGGTGGCAGCAAACCAGCCGCCAAGTACGGCGAGCGGAAGGGCAAGCAACCACAGCAACACCAGCGAGAACGATGGCCCTGCTGGCCATAGCGTCCCCAGTACCGCAACGACGGCGGCAAATGGGTCGGCGGGACCGACCAGATCGACGGCGACTCCGCGCATGCCCCACGCCGCATCGCTCCACAGCGCCGCGACGGTCTGACGCAGCGGCAACAGGCCGCCACCGCCCAGTGCTGTCCACGCCAGAAGAGATGTAAACGACGCCACACTCACGACAAGCGCTGCGAGCACTGCCCAGGCACCGCCACCGGAGAAGAAGCGTAGTTCGCTGACCGCGCCTCCTTCGCTGCCATGACCGTCGTCGAGACGTCGGCGGAGTTCAGTCGATGTAATCCGCAGGGGCGTGATACTTGCCCACGTGGACGAGCGGAAAGCGCGAATTCTGGATCGTGATCTGGCCACCGCCCCCACGCGGAACATCGCAGTGATCGCGGCACCCCACTCCGGGAGAACGGCCTCAGGCCGCTTCGCGATGAGGTCGGTGATGGAACGCCAGAGCGCAAGCGGAAGCAGGCTCAGCCAGTGAAGTGCGACAGCGGGCGCTGGGGCGTAAGCCAACCGGCGGTGCAGCTGAGCCAGGCGCGTCACGAAGGCACGCCTGGTGCGCCCGTGCGGCAGAGCGGCCGGCCCATCAGGGGCTACAGTTACGCGCGCGTTCGGCGCCAAGACAACCCGTCCGCCGCCCAGGCGAGCACGCACGCCGAGGTCGAGTCCTTCATCTGCTCCTGCGAGCGCCGGGTCTGGTCGCAAGGCATCGCGCACCTCGCCCCGGATGAGAATGCCGCGGATGTCGGACCCGAGCGCATCGTCTGAGCGGTCGTGCTGACCTTGATCCAACTCTCCCGCTGCGAGTTCAACGGAGCGTCCGAGGGTCGTCATGGTGACACCGAGCGAAACGATCTCGCGTTCGTTGTCGGACGAGATGAGTTTTGGGGCGACGATTGCCGCAGAAGGCGAGCGCTCTAGAGTGCCACGAAGACGTTCCAATGCCAGAGGATGCGGGGCTGTGTCTTGCGCGAGCAACCAGATCGCACTGCCTTGCTGTACGCGTGGCCGAGCAAGTTCGACGGCCTCGGCGAACGAGGTCGACGATTTGGTTTCAATAATGCCTTCGACGGTGGTGGCGACGGACTCGCTTTCGCGTGCCGAAGTCGCGTCGCCGCATATCACCAGCGTGACGGCCGCCGGAGGTGCGCTCTGGGACCGCAGGGCTTCAAGAGTGCGGAGAAGTTGCGCGCGGGAGGATGATCCATTGCGCGCGACGATGATGGCGTGAACTCGGGCTGGCATGACGTCGTCAGCCTATGCGGGCAAAGGTCAGCCCCAGAGCACCGGACGCGGCGCGCCCGCGAAGATATGCGCCCCCTATGGGCGTCTCTCGGGGACGAAAGATCAGCTGGCGCGGCGCTTGAGCTTGCGACGCTCGCGCTCGGAGAGGCCACCCCAGATACCGAAGCGCTCATCGTTGTTGAGCGCGTACTCAAGGCACTCGCCCCGCACATCGCATGAAGTGCAGATGCGCTTCGCGTCTCTGGTCGATCCGCCCTTCTCCGGGAAGAAGGCTTCGGGGTCGGTCTGCGAACAAAGCGCTTCGGCCTGCCACGAAAGGGCACTGTCGTCGTCGGCGGCATCCGGGCGTCGTACCCCTGGTACGCCGAGGTTGATCGGATCGACAAACCAGTTCTCTGGTACGTCTGAACGGTAACCCGTCATCTCGATCTCCAACCCTGTCTCCGCCCCCCGCGGGCCGTGCACTTGACTAATTACACCCGTGTCATTCGCTCGGGTCAAGTCGCGGATACTAAACCCTCAAGCCGGTAGTTAAAGTCTCTAGCGTTTTACCGGCGTGTCGCGGCTCGGAATCCGGCCTCAGCTTCCTGGACCAGCAATAAAGACTTCCCCCACACCCGTGACTGTCGCGACGCGCTCGCCTTCATCAACAAATGCCGCAGATCCCACTGCGAGGTCGACCGACTCTCCAGAAGACGTTGAAACCGAAACTGTGCCAGCGGTGGAGAGCACCATCGTGGGACCTGAAACTTCGATGGCCACTGGATCACCCTGCACAACAATCCGATTGAGCGAGAAGTCAGCTACCGGCACCGGGTAGTGGGTGAGTCCGCTGTCGCCGACGCCACGCAGCACCGGCACTTCACCGGGAGTCGTGTCGAGAATCGAGAGGAGCTCCGGCACGTCGATGCGCTTGGGCGTGAGTCCTCCGCGAAGAACGTTGTCGCTTGCAGCCATGATCTCAACACCAAGGCCTGAGAGGTAAGCGTGCAGCAGCCCAGCCCGAAGGAACACACCTTCGCCGCGGCGCAGCACCAGATGGTTCATCAACAGCGCGACGACAACGCCGGGATCTCCCTCGTAGGTGGCGGCCACGCGGGCGATCGCGCGGAGGGTCGTTTGCCACTCCCCTGCGTCTTCTCGCTCGGCGGCGACGATAACCGCAGCGATAATTTCGTTGACCTCTTGTTGGGCGTCTCCACCGAGCAACCACGCAATAACGTCACGCAGCGCATCGCCATCTGCTTCGAGACGCGCACGCAGCTGCGCGACGCCGGCGTTGTCATCCAGCAGCTCAAGCAAAACGAGCGTGTCGGAGACAGGGCGTAGCCCGCTCAACGACTCGAAACGGTCACTGAGAGCGACGAGAAGCTCTGGCTTGTGGTTTCCGTCGCGATAGTTGCGTTGTGGATCGTCTGCGGCGAGCGCGCCTTCGCGCTCCCATCCGGCACGCGCCTGGTCGAGCGTGGGGTGCACCTGAATAGACAGCGGACGGGCCGCCGCGAGCAGCTTAAGGAGATAAGGAAGCGTGCCCCCGGTGACCTGGTCAAGCGTGCCGCCACCAGCGACATCTGCGGGGTCACCTGGGTGATCCCCAAACCACACTTCGGCTTCCGGAGCCCCCGTGGGGGTGCGTCCTTCGAGGTCGGCAAGGAGCGAGGCTGATCCCCAGGCGTAGTCGCGGGGCGTGTTCGAAAGGCTCAACAGCATGCCACCAGCGTAGAGGCGTGCGAGACATCCCGAGGACGCTCCGAGCGTCGGGGCGGTAACCTGAACGCGATGGCTCAGTACACGAAGCATCCAGTGACTGCCCCGCCCACCGCGCCGGAACGCGAGGCCACGGGGCACCTTCTGTTGCGCGCATACGTGATTGTGACTTTTATCATCACGTTCGCCCACTCAGCGGTGTACAACCTGCTCGGGCAAAATGGGGCGGCGGTCACGCTTGTCATCTTTACGCTTGCCACTGTGGGCATCGGCGTACCGATGCTCGCTCAGAACCGCCCGCAGCCGTTCCGCTGGCGACGTCTGCCGTGGACGGCACTCGGGTACACCGCTCTCGCTCTCATCTCGGTTGCCTGGTCAGAGTGGCGCGCACCGACGCTCATTACCTGGGTGTTGCTGGCTGCTGTCACCGTCAACGGGCTCTTCGTCGCGCACGTTCTCACCTGGCACGAGATCGTGCGCGCTCTGTCGTCGGCCTTCAAGTGGATTCTCGGGCTCTCGCTGGCCCTCGAACTCTGGGTTTCGCTGGTCGTGCACGGTCCACTCCTCCCGAACTTCTTCGTCGCCCCTGAGGGAGACCTCGACCCGCAGTGGTACTGGGTGCGCGACAACCTTTTCGACGGCGGCAGGATTCAGGGCATCGTGGGGAATGCGAACATTCTCGCGATCATTTCCCTCTTCGCCATCATCACGTTTGGCGTGTTGTTTGCCGCCCGCGAGCGCTGGCGCACCACGCTCGCGCTGTGGATCCTTCTCGCGGGATACTTCTTGTTCCGCACCTCTTCGGCAACCGTGCTCGCCTGTGCCGTCGCGGTGGCGATAGTTCTCACCGTGGCGATGTTGATGCGGCGCACGAGCACTCCCAGCGAGCGGACTCGAATCTATGTGGTGGCGATCGGTGGCACCACCGTGGTTACCGCGGCGGTGTGGCTGTTTCAAGCACCGTTGTTGGCGCTGCTCGGCCGCAGTTCAGACCTCACCGGACGCTCCGACCTCATCTGGGCGAAGGTCTTCGAGCGGGCGAGCACCCACCCCGTGTTCGGCAACGGCTTCTCCAGCCCGTGGATCCCTACAGACCCCGCCTTCGAAGGCTGGATCGTTGACCATGGCATCACGGTCTTTCACGCGCACAACATGTGGCTCGATGTCTTTTTACAACTCGGCATCTTGGGCGTGGTCTTGATGGGTCTCGCGTACGTGTCGCTGCTGTGGCGAGCATGGTTCTTCGCCATCGATCGGCCGCGGTGGGATCTCGATGCCACGCGCAGATTCTCTCCTTTGACGCTGTTGCCGAGCCTGTTCACGGTGGTCCTGCTTGTGCAAGGGTTCTCCGAATCGACACCGATCATGCTCTGGGGCTGGATGCTCCTCATCCTGTTCTCGTTCAAACTCAAGTCGGTGCCGCTGGTGGGTGTCGGTGAACGCGACCTCGTTTTTGAACGAGGCATGCGGCAACGGCGGGTGCCGTGACCCCCAGTCGTCCGCTGGTGCGGCTGCTCGGCTCGGTCGAGCTTGCGCGCGCTTTCACGCTGGCTGCACTCACCGCAGTATTCGGCTCGTACGCGATCGAACGGATGACGTCTTCGGTCACCTTGGCGACCGTGATCGCACTGCTCTGCCTCCTCGGCGCTGCAATCCTTTGGGTGCGCAGGGAAGAGCTGTCGTTGCTGCGAATCGCGCCATCGTCGCTCTTGGCTTTTCTCGCCTGGGCGCTCGTGAGCCTCGCTTGGACGACAGACCGATCCGACACGTTGCTGGGTTGGATGTCGCTTTTCGGCTACGCCTTTCTCGCGATCACCATCGGTCATCTCCGCGACACGCTGCAGACAGTGCGGGCGATCGGTGACACTCTTCGTGTGCTTCTGAGCGTCTCGCTCGGCGTCGAGATCTTGTCGGGGATTCTGTTCGACGTCCCGTTTACATTCCTCGCGGTGCAGGGAAATCTGGCGGAGGGCGGCCCGATTCAAGGCGTGTTCGGTAGCCGAAACATGCTCGGGTTTATCGCAGTTATCGCACTCATCACCTTCGTCATCGAATGGCGCACACAATCGGTTGATGCCCCGCTCGCTGTGCTGTCTATCGCACTGGGAACATCACTCGCGTTTCTTTCCGCCTCCCCCACCGTCGTCGTCCTCGCGGTCGCTGTCGGGCTGGTCACCATCGCCCTCACGATCGTGCGGCATACCTCGCCCCAACGGCGAGACCTCGTGCAGTGGGCGCTAGGCATCCTCGTCGCGCTTACTCTCGCCGGCGCATTTGCGCTGCGTCATCAGATCATTGCGCTGCTGGATGCGGGGTCGGACTTCTCTATCCGGGCATCACTGTGGAACACAATTCTCGACTTCGTCGCCGTGAAGCCGATTGAAGGCTGGGGGTGGTTCGGCGAGTGGGCGCGCGGCGAGTACCCATTCACGTTCATCAACTACCAGCTCAACGATCGACATCAGAGCGCACTGAACGCGTTCTTCGACGTGCTTCTTCAGCTCGGGGCCGCCGGTTTGGTGTTGTTCCTTCTTCTGGGCGGTATCGCCCTGGTGCGGTCTTGGCTCGTCGCGAGCGCTCGCCGATCTGTCATCTACGCCTGGACCCCCATCGTGCTGGTCACGCTGGCGGTCGACTCGATGTTCGAGAGCTTCACGCTCGTTGATACCGGCTGGTTCATGCTCGTGCTGTGTGCACTTCGAGCCGGACAATCGCGCTCGTGGCGCGAGAGCATTGATGCTGCCCACACGGGCGCGATTCCTACACTCGGCCCACAGAAGTAGTCGGCGGGGCTTGAGCTTTGGCGCTCAGCGCACTGACGGGAGCTTCTCAGCCCACGCGAGCGCGTCGCGCACTCCGTCATCTACAGAGCGCTCAGCGCGCCAGTCCAAAACCTCGGCGGCACGGTCGACGATCGCAAACGCGCCTGCCTGATCTCCCGGACGTCTGCCGGTTTCGACCACAGGGAGCGGCGTTCCGGTGACCCGCTCGAACGCCGCGACGAGCTCACGCACGGTCACACCGTCTCCGGTACCAATGTTGATCACCTGATACGGCTCATCCGGTGTGGCGACCTCGTCAAACTTCTGCACGGCCGCAACATGCGCGAGCGCCAAGTCCCAGACGTGAATGTAGTCACGCAGGCCTGAACCGTCGCGCGTCGACCAGTCAGTCCCTGTGATCGAAAAAGGCTCGCCGTTCGCACGTGCCTGCATGATCTTTCCCAAGGCATGTGAAGGTGTCGGGTTCTGCAGCCCCGTCCGAAGCTGCGGATCCGCACCGATCGGGTTGAAGTAGCGCAGGGCTATGGTCCTCACATCGCCAGCTGTCGCGGCGTCTTTCAAGATCTGCTCGACCATTGATTTCGTCGCGGCATATGGACTCCCCGGGGCGACCACGCCATCCTCGTCGACCCCATCGCCCGTCTCCCCCGCATACACTGCCGCAGACGAGCTGAAGACGACGCGCATGATCCCCGCCGCTCGCATACGCCGCAGGAGGGTGATGGTCTTACCGACGTTGGCCTCGTAATATCCGAGCGGATCGGCAACCGATTCCGGCACCACGATGCGCGCCGCGCAGTGGATCACCGCGTCGATGTCTGGGTGATCAGCCAACAACTCGTCCAGCACCGCCTCGTCGGCGATATCGCCGACGTAAAGGGACCGACCCTCCGCGAAAGCGCCGAGTCCGCTGGAGAGGTTGTCAATGATGACGACCTCGATCCCCGCCTCAATGCACGCCGTCGCAACGGTTGAGCCAATGTAGCCGGCGCCGCCGGTAATCAGTACCTTCATCGCGGTCAGTCTAGTCATCGCGCTCGATTGCTCGCTGGCCGACTCTCCGCAGATCCGTAGGCGGTGGGCGATAGGATACTCACTGCTCGTCGAATCCCGCGATGACCGTCGCTACGGACCGCGGTACCAACATCGGAGAACTCCCCAGTGGCCCACGTCCTTCAGAACGTCGTCTTCCCACTCGATCGCGACCCCGATCTGCTCCCGCTCTATGCGGACCCCGAGACATGGTCTGTGATCGAAGAAGAACCGGTGCGCGTCTCGAATCGCGCCCACCTCGGAAACATTCTCGGTCGAAACCGTGCACGCATCGTCGCCGGGCGCCGAGTGTCGATGGGCACGTACTTCAACGCGTTCCCTGCGTCCTACTGGCAGCACTGGACCAGTGTTCGGGAGGTGCGTCTCACCGTGCGCACGACGGGGCCGGCGACCATTCTGGTCTATCGGTCCAACGGCGCTGGCGTGCGCCAGCGCGTTGCCACGCGCGAGGTCACAGGCGAGTCGTCGACCTCTTTCGACCTCGAGCTGACCCAGTACAGCGACGGTGGTTGGATCTGGTTCGACATTGTCGCCGATGAGAAGCCCGCGGTGCTCGAAGGTGCGGAGTGGACCACAGAGCAAGAGCCGGCCAGAGCCGGCAAAGCCTCGCTCGGCATCACGACATACAACAAGCCCGACTACTGCGTCGAGACCCTGCGAGCACTAGCCGCGTCACCAGACGCTCTCGAATTGGTGGACCGCATTTTCTTGATCGATCAGGGCACTCAGTTGGTCGCAGACCAGGACGGGTACACCGAGGTCTCCGAGAGCCTGGGCGAAACACTTCAGGTAATCCGACAGGACAACCTTGGCGGGTCTGGTGGGTTCGCCCGCGCGATGCACGAGACCCTGCAGCGTCCAGAGAGCGACTTTGTGCAGTTGCTCGATGACGACGTACGGATCGAACCAGAGTCGCTACGCCGTTCCATCATCTTCGGTCAGTTCGCGACGAGCCCGATCCTGGTGGGCGGGCACATGTTCGACCTGCTCGACCGCCCCAAGTTGCACGGGTGGGCGGAGGTCGTCGATGAGGGTCCGTTTATGTGGCGCAACCTCTACCAAGAGAAGATGCCCCACGACTTCGGCGTCGCCAACCTGCGTCAATCGAGGCTTCTGCATATGCGCATGGATGCGGACTACAACGGCTGGTGGATGTGCCTGATTCCGCTTGACGCGATCCGCAAGGTAGGGCTGTCGCTCCCCGCCTTTATCAAGTGGGACGACGCGGAGTTCTGCCTCCGCGCAGGAGAAGCAGGGTTCCCCACTGTGTCGATGCCAGGTGTCGCCCTCTGGCATGTCTCCTGGGTCAACAAAGACGACTCCATCGACTGGCAAGCGTACTTCCACGCTCGCAACCGCATCGTTGCAGGACTACTGCACTCGAATGTGCCCAGTGGCGGCCGACTTTTGAAGCACAGCCGCCGCGTTGACCTCAAGCACCTCATGATGATGCAGTACTACCCCGTCGCTCTGCGAGCGAAAGCTCTGCGGGACATTCTCTCCGGACCCGATCACATGCGCGAGAACCTGGCGACGGCAATGCCCGCCGCACGCGCACTCGCCAAACAGTTCCCTGAGACAGTGATCCACCGCGATCCCGCGACAGTGCTGCACTCGCGCCGTGGACGTCAGGTCTATAAGCAACTCCCGAAGAACAAGTTCGACAGCCCGAAGGGCGTTCGACTGCGCTGGTTCACTCTCTCCACGCTGATTGCGCACTATCTGCACCGCCCGCATCCGGCCAACGTCGCGCAGCCCGAAATCGAGCTTGGCAAGGGCGATGCACACTGGTGGCGCGTTCCCGCTTTCGACAGCGCCCTTGTGAGCGCTGCCGATGGGTCCGGAAAGAACATTTACACACGTGATCGCGCGAAGTACCGCCGGATGTTGCGTGAGACGGTGCAGTTGCATGCCGAGCTTCGCCGCCGCTGGCCTGAGTTGCAGAAGCAGTACCGCGCGGCGCTACCCGATCTCGTATCGCCCGAGTCTTGGGAGCAGATTTTCGAGGAGAAGCGATGACCGCGGCCCCCGCTGCATTTGACCCCCAGTCGGCGACGATCGTTATCGTCACCTTCAATCGCTCGCATTTGCTCTCCGGGCTTCTCACCAGCATCACTGCGATGGACCCGAAGCCCGGGCACGTGGTCATCATTGATAACGCGTCGGCGGATGACACCACCGACGTTGTCGAATCTTTCCGCGACGGCATCGGTACGGAGATTGTGTACCGACGGCTCGAAAAGAACACTGGCGGTTCAGGGGGCTTCAGCGAGGGCATGCGCACGGCGTATGCACTCGGCTCCGAGTGGATCTGGATGATGGACGACGACGTCGAGGTCCTCACGGAGGGCCTGGCGAAGATGGGCGCGTGGGGCTCGCGCTTCAAGAGCATCCAGGGACGCCGTTTCGACTACGACGGCAGTGAGTTCTACTGGCAGTACCGCATTGCTGAGCGCATGGGCATTCCGATTCCGTTCGCACCGTCTGGCTTCGATGAGACCGGATACAAAGAGATGAACAGCGGCTGCTTCGAGGGCATGTTCATTCACCGCTCGATTGTGCAGCAGATCGGGCTGCCAGACCCACGGTTCTTCATCTACTGGGACGACCAGATGTACGGGTGGCTGGCTTCTCGCCGCACTACCGCGGTCATCGTCGATGAGTTCGTGCTGCGCCGCACCCGCGAGATTAAGCAGTGGGACATGGGCATTCGCCATATGAATGCCTCTAGCAACGCCTACCGCTACTACATCATGCGCAACCGGGGTTTCATCAAGCAGTACTACCGCGTTCACGGCGTCTACAACCCGGTGCTGTTCGGTCTGGGGACGGCGGCGACTTTCTTCAAAGAGCTCATCCGGCTCGTCTTCGTCGAACGCACAGTGCGTGGCACCAGCAACCTGTTCCGCGGGATCCGCGACGGCGGCAAGGTCGCACGCGACCGTAGCTGGCAGCCGATGGCCCCATTGGAGGCGTAAACGTGGAAGAACAGCAGCCAGAACTCCGTTGGGCACCGCTCCCACCGAAACCCAAGAAGACCGGAAAGGTCTGGCTGATCATTGCGCTTTCAGTCGCCGCCCTCGCCATTGTAGGAGTCCTGCTTTTCTTCTTGCTTCCTCGCGACGACACCGCCACACCATCACCGACCGTTTCACCAACAACGAGCGCTACACCCAGCGCTTCACCGTCAGCGACGCCCACGCCCGAACCGTCTGTAACCCCAATCACCACTGCTCCGCCGGTGGCAGACCCCACCGTCGAAGAATTTCGAGGGCAGGTTAGCGGATGGCTCAATACTGCTCCTCGCGGACTCGACATTGTCGCAAGCGCGAGCGGTCAAGATGCACTGCCCGTCGTGGAGTCCCTGCAGCTAGATGCGCAGCGGCTCTCTGATGCTCAACCACCCTCATCCATCGATCAGGAGTGGCGTGACGGAGTGGTGGCGTACGCGGAGGACCTTGCTCAGCTTCGGATGGCGATCACCGATGGCTCCGGCGTCTCGGCGCCTCTCAATGCCGCCAGGACCTCAGTCGAGAGTCTGCGGACCTTGGTCGGGCTCTGAGCCGTCTCTAGGCGGCTGAATCGGCGTTGTAGCGGTCGAGGACCTCGCCAATGGGTCCATCGAGCGCCAGAACGCCCTTGTCGAGGTACAACCCCCGCGTACAGAACCGTCGCAGGTCATGCTCGTTGTGGCTCACGAAGAACAGCGTGCGGCCCTCTGCGAGCAACTCGTCGATGCGCTTGTAGCACTTCTTGCGGAAGGCTTTGTCGCCCACCGCGAGAACCTCGTCGACCAGCAAGATCGGCTCATCGAGTTGGGAGACAACCGAGAACGCAAGACGCACCTTCATGCCGT
Organism: Microbacterium sp. NPDC076768; assembly: GCF_040687205.1. NCBI lineage: Bacteria > Bacillati > Actinomycetota > Actinomycetes > Micrococcales > Microbacteriaceae > Microbacterium > Microbacterium sp. NPDC076768. The sequence goes on along the minus strand of NZ_JBFBMU010000002.1, from coordinate 314,282 downwards.
TGGAGAGGTGCTTGTACGGGGTGTCTTCGAAACCTGCGAGTTCTGCGAACTCGATGATTCCGTCGTAGCGACGAGCCACCTCTTCACGGGACATCCCATGCAGCCCCGCGGTCAGCCGCACGTTCTCGCGCACGGTGAGGTCACCGACGAAACCGCCGGTGATCTCGATGAGCGGCGCTACTCCCCCGTTGACAGAAACGATCCCCTCATCGGCGAGTAGAACTTTTGCGACAAGCCGAAGCAAGGTCGATTTTCCCTGACCATTGCGGCCGACAACGCCGATCGACTCGCCAGGCTGCACGCTAAAAGAAACATCTCTCAGCGCCCAGAACTCCCCCGGCCGAGATCGGCGCGACGAGCCAGCAAAGAGGTCTTTGAAACTACGGCTGCCGCGCCTGTTCCGACGAAAGCGAACGCCAAGCCCCTGCACTTCAATTGCAGCCGACATCACAGCTCCTTCAGCACTGGACGCTCGAGGCGCCCGAATGTCCACACACCCAGAGCAAATATGCCCGCGCACATGACGGCACTGATGACTATGGGAGTGGTCTGCCAAAGATCGGGAAAGAAGCCGACCCGGTAGAGCGTAAAGATGCCAGCCAGAGGGTTGAAGGCCCCCAGTGTGTCGAACGGCGCTGGTAGGTCGTTGAAACTGTAGATAACCGGCGAGGCATAGAACAATGCGCGCAGGATCAGGGCGGTTGTGCGCTCCAGGTCGGCGTAGAGCACGCACAATGGCGCGACCAGCAGCCCGAGCCCTACCAGCAGCATGATCTGCAGCAGAACAGCAACCGGGAACCACAGCAGCATCCAGTTGACCTGTGCGCCACTGAAGACGGCGAAGAGCACGAGCACCGGCATCGAGAACAAGAACTCGATGCCCTTGCTCAGCACAATTCGGTTCACCCAGATAGATCGCGGAATCGCGGTTGATCTGACCAGTCGAGCGTCCTTTTTGAAAGCCCTCGTGAAGTCAGACACCGAAGTGTTGAACCAGACCCAGGGAAGCAGCGCAACGATCAGGAACACGATGTAGGGATCTTCGCCCACGCTTCGCCGGAACACCTGCGTGAACACGAACCAATAAATCGCGCTCATAACCAGCGGGTCGAGGATCGACCACAGGTACCCGAGGAAGCTTGTCGCGTAGCGGACCTTCAGGTCGCGCGCCGAAAGAAGCCACAACGAATGCAGGTATCGCCGGGGCGTCCCGGGTGCCCCGGTAGCAGCGTGACTCACAGTGTCGAGTCTAAGAGAGAGTGTTGTTCCAGAGCGACAGCGCCGAGCCAATGGCCATGTGCATGTCGAGATACTGGTAGGTGCCGAGGCGCCCACCGAAGTGCACTCCCTCTTCCCCCTTCGCAAGCTCGCGGTAGGCCAGCAGGCCTTCGCGATCACTCGGTGTGTTCACCGGGTAGTACGGCTCGTCGTCCTTGGTTGCAAAACGGGAGAACTCGCGCATGATGACGGTCTTGTTCGACTCGTACACCTCTTTGCGCTCAGGGTGGAAGTGCTTGAACTCGTGAATCCGAGTGTAAGGAACATCCATGTCGGGATAGTTCATGACGCTCGTGCCCTGGAAGTCGCCGATGTTGAGCACTTCCTGCTCGAAGTCGAGCGTGCGCCAGCTGAGCGCGCCTTCTGCATAGTCGAAGTACCGGTCGACCGGACCTGTGTAAATCACGGGGACCTGACCGACAGTGGCCTTCTTGTTGAGTGGCTGTGCCTCGTCGAAGTAGTCGACGTTCAGCTTCACCTCAATGTTGGGGTGATCAGCCATCCGCTCGATCCACGCGGTGTACCCGTCTGTCGGCAAACCTTCCCACGTGTCGTTGAAGTAGCGGTTGTCGTATGTGTAGCGCACAGGGAGGCGGCTGATGATGTCGCCAGAGAGCTTGTGCGGGTCGGTCTGCCACTGCTTGGCGGTGTAGTCCCGGAAGAACGCTTCGAACAGCGGGCGCCCGACAAGGGCGATGCCCTTCTCTTCGAAGTTGGATGCGGTCTTCGCATCGAACTCGCCGGCCTGTTCTTTGACCAACGCTCGCGCCTGTTCTGGCGTGTATGCCGACTGGAAGAACTGGTTGATCGTGCCGAGGTTCACCGGCATCGGGAACACCGTGCCCTTATGCGTCGTGTAAACGCGGTGCACATAGTTGGTGAAGCTCGTGAAGCGGTTGACGTACTCCCACACGGTCGCGTTAGACGTGTGGAAGAGGTGAGCTCCGTAGCGGTGAACTTCGATGCCGGTTTCGGACTCTGCCTCGCTGTACGCGTTACCCCCGATGTGGTGGCGGCGATCGATAACGGTGACTTTGCGGCCCGCTTCAGCGGCGCGCTCTGCGATGGTGAGGCCGAAGAAGCCAGACCCGACGACGAGAAGATCCATCAGGCGGCCGTTCCGACGACGATGCGAGGCGTTCCAGACCACAGAGCAGGATCGGTTGCCGCGCGGCCGTCTACGATCAGCTTGATGCCAGGCAAGTGCGCAGGCGCAATCTCCTTGTAGTCAGCGTGGTCGGTCTGCAGAATCGCGAGATCGACATCGCCGCCCATTGCGTAAGGTTCGAAGCCGAGGCTGCGCAGCTCTTCGTCTGTGTACAGCGGGTCGTGCACGACCACCTCGGCTCCGCGGTCCTTGAGTGCTTTGACGGTGGGGAAGACACCAGAGAACGCGGTCTCCTTCACTCCCCCGCGGTAGGCGGCACCGAGGACGACGGCGCGGAGCCCGGTGAGATCTCCGAGGATGCCTTCGGCCTGTGCCACGAGACGCTCCGGCATCGATGCGTTGAGCTGACGTGCGACGCGCACGATGTCGGCATCTGGATCTGTCGAGAGGTAGAGCCGGGGGTAGACGGGGATGCAGTGGCCGCCGACAGCGATTCCCGGACGGTGAATGTGGCTATAAGGCTGCGAGTTGCACGCCTCGATCACCTTGTAGACATCGATGCCGTGGGACGCGGCGAACAGGCCGAACTGGTTTGCAAGGCCGATGTTGACGTCGCGGTAGGTTGTCTCCGCCAGCTTCGCCATCTCGGAAGCCTCCGTGGTGCCGAGGTCCCACACGCCGTTGGGGCGAGGGAGGTCTGGGCGCTCGTCGAACTGCAGCACAGCCTCGTAGAACTCGCGAGCACGCCGGTTGCCCTCGTCGGAGAGAGCACCGATGAGCTTCGGGTACTTGCGAAGGTCGGCGAAGACACGACCGGTGAGCACGCGCTCGGGCGAGTATGCGAGGAAGAAGTCCTTGCCCTCGACAAGACCAGAGCCTTCTTCGAGCATTGGCTTCCAGCGGTCACGAGTGGTGCCAACCGGGAGTGTCGTCTCGTACGAGACCAGCGTGCCTGGGGTCAGATGCTCAGCGAGGGACTTGGTAGCCGAGTCCATGTACTTGAAATCTGGTTCCCACGTCTCGTCGTTGACGAAGACCGGAGCAACCAGCACCACGGCATCTGCACCGGGAATGGCTTCTGCGTAGATCGTGGTCGCCTTCAGCTTGCCGGAGGGGACCAGCTCGGCGAGGCGCTCTTGCAGCTCTGCCTCTCCGGGGAACGGCTCTTTTGCCGCATTGATGGTGTCGACAGCCTTTTGGTTGACATCGACGCCGATCACGTCGTGACCGGAAGAGGCGAACTGGACGGCAAGCGGGAGCCCGATTTTTCCTAGGGCTACGACGGCGATACGCATAACGCCTAGCTTACGGTGTGACAGCTGAGTCGATGCCTAAGAGCGAGGTTAGCGTCGGTTCCAACGCTGGCGCGAGGTACGAGACGAACGTGGTTGTCATATGGTTCACGTCGCGGTACACGAACATGTCATCAACGATGACAGGGCAAGTATCTGTGTCGCAAATGAACTCGGTGAGATCTATGTAGCTTGCCCCCGCAACCTCTGCTGCTGTCCGTTCTTCCGCCATAAAATCGAGGTCCAACGCCGTCCCACGCTCCGCATCGCACACTGTCACGTCCATAACATTCGCTGAGGCGCAAGTTGCTGGCGATGCTGAGAACCTCGGGCTGTCGGCGATCACGAGGACTTCACTCCCCGCCTCGCGAAGCTGGCGGACGGTTCGATCGACCCCGTCCGCCCACACTGTGGCGCGAGCGACATCGTCAGCGGCATCGACGAGTGGATACCAGGCGTAGCTAGATATCACGACGAGATCCGGAGGAGATTCGACCAGAGCTTCAAGAACTTGCCCGCGCCATCGATCGCAAGACACGTAGGGCACGTCCTTGTCCAGTACTTTTACGTCGACCGCAGGACAGGACGACTTCGTGTAGGAATTGATGCGGACGCCCCCCTCGCTTTCCGCAAGGCCCTCTATTGCGGGGAACCACTGAGCAGAATGCGAGTCACCAAAGATCGCAACCGTACGCGCTCCATCGACGTCCCCGTAGCTACAATTCTGCACGTCCTCACGCTTGACGTCATAGTGACAGCCGTCGTCGTACATGGGGGCAACGTCGTCCGCGACGCCTTCGAGTGTCGGAATCATGTTTCGCGGGACAAAAGATGTCGCGTTGGGCGGAGAAGCCGGAAAAGTCGGTGACGCCGAGACGGGTTCACCGGTGCCTACGTCACGCACCGCAGCCCACTGCACGGCAGTGAGCGCTCCGAGCGCCAGCACTCCGGTCAACGCAAGCGTTCCCCACAAAGTCCACCGCGGTCGCCGGCCTGTGAGCCAGCTTGGTGCGCGCATCGGGGTCTCAACAAAGCGAAAAAGAAGCCAAGCGAGAGGGAATGCAATAACGATCCCCGCGAGAACTTTCACCGCGAGACGGAGCGGACTCTGCTCACCGACCGCCGCCTGCGTCACGATTAGTAGCGGCCAATGCACGAGATAGAGCGAGTACGAGATAAGGCCGACGAACTGCATCGGTTTCAGCGAAAGTAGGCCGGTGGGCCCGGCTGATGATCCCCGAGCCCCGAAGAGTATGACTAGAGCGGTGCCAAACACCGGGAGCATAGCCGCGGTTCCTGGAAACGCGGTCTGCTCGTTGTAAAGCAGTGCAGCACCCAAAATCATCGCAAGGCCAAGCCACCCGCCGAGGGCCTCGACCCAGCGAGGAACCTGAAGCGCACCATTCAACAGAACAGCACCAACGAGCCCACCGATTAGGAGCTCCCAGGCGCGCGTCGGAAGCAGGAAGAACGCAGACGGCTGGTCGATGGGTGTCAGCAGAACTCCGCTCAGGAGACTCATCGTTGCGAGGATCGCGATTGCGCCGACGACGAGTTTTCTGCGTCGTCGCAGCAAAAGCACGAGGAGAAAAAGCACTAATGGCCACACCAGATAGAACTGTTCTTCGACACCAAGTGACCAGTAATGCTGATATGGAGAAGGCGCACTGTCGGCCAGGTAATCCGTGTTTTGCGCCGCGAACCAAATGTTCGGCACATAGAGGATCGTCGCGAGAGCATCTCGCAGAATCCGTTCAAGCGCGAGCGGCGGGTAAAAAATGATGGCTGCGACCGCTGTCAGCGATGCGACAACGACGGAGGCAGGAAGGATCCGTCGGATGCGGCGAGCGTAAAAATCAGCGAACCGAATGCGCCCATTTTTTTCTAGAGACTCCAGCAGGTGACTCGAGATGAGAAACCCAGAAATCACAAAGAAGATATCAACTCCGACGTAGCCCCCGGTTATATAGGGGACGCCCGCGTGGTACAGGAGAACTAGACCGACAGCAACCGCGCGTAGCCCCTGTACGTCGGTGCGGAAACTCCGGCGAGGGCGGGAGATTAAATCCGTCGAGCTCACGCGAGGTTTCTATCCGAAGCTACTCGGATCAGCTCCCGGATCACCCGCGTCGCCGCCTGTCCGTCACCGTAGGGTGCCTCCACAGTTTCCGTCGGGCGAGGCCGCGTCACGCTTGCAGAGATCTCTTCGGCGGTGTTGGCCAGAACATTCCATCCGAGCTGAACTGTTTCGACCCATTCGGTCTCTGTCCGCACGGTTGTACATGGCACCCGGAGCAGAAACGCCTCTTTCTGAAGGCCTCCTGAGTCGGTCACGACGCCAGCGCTCGACAGAGCCGCCGCGATGAGATCTGCGTAGGCGAGCGACTGATGAGCGGCGAGAGATCCTTGGGTGAGCGAGATCCCGTGCGCTGCGGCTTTTGCAACAACGCGAGGGTGTGCGAGCAGCACGACTGGCTTATCTAGACCGCTCAATGCGCTGACGACTTCTTCGAGCCGCGCAGGGTTGTCAGTGTTTTCAGCGCGATGAATTGTGGCGACATAGTATCCGCCAGGTTCCAGGCCCAGCTCGGCCAGAAGGGGAGATGGGCGAGCCCCGACCTCGTCACGGACCTTGAAAAGCACGTCCGTCATGACATCGCCCACCAACACGGTGCGCTCCGCGAGCCCCTCATCGCCGAGGTGGTCAACCGCAACCTGAGTAGGCGCAAGGAGCAGATCTGCCGCGTGGTCTGTCATCACGCGATTGTGTTCTTCCGGCATCCGCCGGTTGAAGCTGCGTAGCCCCGCCTCAAGGTGCGCGACAGGAATGTGCATCTTTACTGCGCTGAGCGCTGCGGCGACGGTGGAGTTCGTGTCTCCGTACACGAGAACCCAGTCAGGGCGGTGCTCGTCGAACACAGCATCTAGCGCTGCGAGCATCGCTCCGGTTTGAACTCCATGCGACCCGCTACCGACTCCGAGGTGCACGTCAGGTGCGCCGATCCCGAGATCTTCGAAAAACACATCAGACAGCATCGGGTCGTAGTGCTGACCAGTGTGGACAATGACGTGCTCCACGCCGGCCGCGAGCGCGGCTTTGTGGATGGGAGCGAGTTTTACGAACTGAGGGCGAGCTCCCACGACGCTGATGATCTTCACAGAAGGAGATTCTACGTGTGCTTTGAGGCCCCGCCCAGGAGGAGCTCGCTCAGGATCCTGTCTTGCGTTGCGAGATCGGTCGCCGAAGAGAGCTTTTCAGCAGCATCATCTGCGGCCGACTTTGCCGCGGCAACGTCGGCTCTAGACATCGCACCGATAGCACGAACCAACTCGTCGGCGCCGAAACCTTCAGCAACCGCACCGAGCTTGTACTCGCGGATGAGTCGGTCGGTTTCTTCTGCAGTCGAGAAGACGATCCCCAATCGCGCTTGCACAAAGTCGAAGAATTTGTTCGGCAACATCAGCTTGTGGTTGGGGGTGAGCGGAGGGAGCGAGAACACACCGAGATCGTAGGCGTTGAGCACGTCGGGAAGGTCGGCCGGAAGAACTGGCGGATGCAAGGTGGTCCCGGGGCTCTGCGCGATACGCTTCTGCAATTCTGCCCAGTACGCATCGCGCTGCCGCCCCGGAATCAGATAGAGATCGAGCGAGTACCCATCGCCCAGCACGTCTACTGCCTCGACGAGCGCCTCGATATTGCGCCCCGCGACAGCGCCGCCGCTGTGCACTAGACGAATTCTCTCAGGATCGAGAGTGGTCGGCGCGAGGTCGGGACGGTATGCGATTGCGTTGCGCACTACTTCTGGGCGCACGCCGAACTCTCGCTGATACATCTCGGCGATGGATGAGTTGACGGTTGTGCTGGCAGCCACGCGAGGGAGATAGGTCGCACAGACCCAGTGCATAAAAGGCGCAACGAGCAATCGCCACGACAAGACGTGCGTCCGCTCGGCTGGGGCCCACTCATGCAGGTCGCAAAGGATTTTTGGTTGGCCAGCGACGACCGAAGCGAGGGGAAGCGCTCGCGCCTCGTTCGCGACAACCAGATCAAACTCGCGCGATCCCAGCGCTGCTCTGGCTACTTGAACCGCTGGCGCTTCGAGCTGAACCGTCTTGTATCTACGAAGAGCGAGGTTGAGGACTCCAGAAACCGTTTGCGGCAAAGAAGGCAACCCCGAGTCGATCTGGATGTGATCGTCCGCCTGCGGAGGCGCTTCTCCGTATGACAGCGTCGTGACGCGACCAAATTTCGTCAGCTGATCTAGCTGACGAAGAACGCGGGAATCGGAGCGAATGTCAGAAAAAGAGATGCAGAGAATCCGAGGACCTTTCACGACCCAGCCCCCGCTGCTGGCGATTCTAGAATCTCTTCGTACAGCGCTAGTAGCCGCTCCATCTCCCCTTCCCAGCTCAGTTCAGCCGCAGCTGCTGCCGCGCCAGCTCGAAATCTCTCTGGCTCAGCAAGAACCGAGCGAATAGCCGCGGCCAGAGCCTCGACATCCGTGGGCGATGAGAGCTCTCCCAGGTCATAGCGTCGCACGAGCTCTGCGACGTCAGGCAGGTCGCTGGCGACGATCGGAACACCTGCGTGAATAGATTCGAAGAGCTTGTTGGGCAAGCTGAAACGGTAACTCAAGTTTTTGGGTTGGGTATAAACCAGCGACACATCTGCATCGGCCGCAGCTGCAGACACTTCGCCCGACTCCACCGATCCGGCAAAGTGCACACGATCCGCTACTCCTAAGGTGCGCGCGAGCGCCTCAAACTCGGCACGCGCCTGGGCCGCACCGTGGCCAAGCAGAACGAAATGATTGTTGGAAGGCAAGAGCGCCACAGCCGAGATAGCTTCTTCGATTCCCCTACCCGAGGTGATTCCACCTACGTAGGCGATTACTAGTTGGTCGGCAGAGAGCCCGGTGAGGGAACGCAAACGACCGAGTTCTTGTGCCGGGATCTTGGTAGTTGCGTGGGGAATGTTTCGAACCAGAATGGGCGGTGCCGCAAGATCGTAACGGTCCGTCATCCAACGTTGAATACTCGGCGATACCGTGATGCTTCCCGCCATGACTTTCGAGGCTCGATCGAGCAATCGTCGTTCGCGGCGACGGGCCGCGCGCCCCCGTCGCGCGTTGCGCTCTTCCCACAGTTCGTGAGCATCATATACGAACGGCACGCCGGTACTTCTTCTAACATCCATCGCGATTTCTAGCGTGTTTGCGTCATGCGCATGCACCAGGTGAGGGCGCCAATCGATGATCGCGCTTCGGGAGGTACGACGGAAACCGTGTTCTCTGATCGCACCGGCGAGTCGCAGCCTCAGCCGAAGAAAAGCAGTTCGTGCTCGCGTGATCTTTCCCTTTAGGATCCCGCGATCGGCAACGCGTTCATGTTCCTGAGCAGATCCGGGACTAGAAACGACAGGTATGGGAACCGCGGCGGCTCGGCGCCGGCGGATCGCGGTTGCGACAAGTGCGTACCGGTCAGGAAACACCGGAAGGCGGTGAATTTCAGCCCCGCTCGCGCGTCGCTCTACTCCGACCGGGTAGTGACTCAACTCACCACCGAATGCGTAGATGCGCGCCATGTAACCAGCGGCTGCGGCACTATCTGCCGCTTTGAGCACCCGGGAGTCCCGGTAAACGTCGTTGTAAACGACATACGCGATGCGCCGAACCTCAGCCATGCACTTCCTCTCGTGACGGGCCTGCACGGCCACGCGGGTAATTGTATCCGCCACCCGCCAGCACACCGATCTCGCAGGGGTCGCGCACTAGACTCTCAAGCTGGACGCGCCCTGGCGACCGTACCCCTTCGAGGCACGGCACCAGCGCGTCTTGCATGAATAGGAGTCCGCGTGAAGGCACTTTGGGCGCTCTACCGCGAGCTGGCTGCGACACTTCCAGGACGCGCGCGTCGCTTTCTTAGCCTCTACTCATGGAGCCTGGGAGCGCTGTCCATTCTTGATGCCGCCGCTCTCATGCTCGTCGCCGTTGTCATCGGCCCGTTGGCTACCGGTTCAACGGTCGAACTCCCCCTTATCGGAGAGATCGCCGGACCTTCAATCTTTATCGTGCTGGCGCTGGTCTGCCTTCTCATCGTTGTGAAAGGCGTCGCAACTGTCACTCTGATGTGGTTCGCAACTCGCCGATTCGCCAGCTACGAACTTGCCATCGGCGAGCGTCTGCTTCGTGCATACTTCCGCGCACCGTGGGTCGAGCGACTCAAGAAGAACTCCACTGAGGTAGTTCGAATGACCGACGGGAGTGTCGGCGTCACTATCGCTGGCTTCCTCCTGCCTGGCTCGACGCTTTTCGGTGAGATCACTAGCCTCGTGGTTGTGATTGGCGTGCTTGCGATCGCGCAGCCTGTGATCGCTCTCACGACAATCCTGTATCTGGGCGCGATCGGCGCTGTCCTGTTTCTTTGGGTGTCTCAACGAGCACGCCAGGCAGGGCGCGTAAACCTTCGATACACCATGGTGACCGTCCGCCTGATGACCGAGATCATCGGTGCCCTGAAAGAGCTCACGCTTCGAAACAAAGTGGATGAGGCCGCCGATGTCGTCACCGCGAACCGTCGACACACCACCAAAGCACGCGCCAACGTGCAGTTCTTAGGGCAGGTCCCGCGCTTCGTTCTCGAATCCGCAATCGTCGGCGGCATCTTGCTTGTCGGCGTCGTCGGATTCCTGACTGGAGACGAGACCACCGCCCTGACCGGGATCGCGTTGTTTGCGGTGGCGGGGTTCAGGCTCGCACCTTCGGTTGTGCGCATGCAATCTGTTGTTGCCGCTATGACCGCCAACATGCCTCACGCGAAGGCCGTGCTTGATCAGACTAAGGATTCTGAGGCATCCGCATCGCACTTCGGCGTGCGCCCCACGCTCGCGCTCCCGGAATCACCTGCGGCATTGCAGGTAGAGAGCATTAGCTTCCGCTACTCCCCCGAGGCAGCGGAGGCAATCCGAGATGTTTCCCTTGAGATTCCTTTCGGATCGACGGTTGCGTTCGTCGGCGCCTCAGGCTCTGGTAAATCGACCATGGTCGACCTCGTGCTCGGTCTCATCGAGCCGACGTCCGGCACGATTGACATCGATGGAGTGCCTCTTACAGATGTGACCCGATCTTGGCGGGACCGCGTGGCGTACGTCCCGCAAGATGTCGCACTTTTCGATGCCAGCGTTGCGCAAAACGTGGCAATCTCATGGGGAGACGATTTCGATCGGGACCGCGTCCGCAGTGCCCTCGCTGATGCTCAGGTACTCTCCACCGTCGAAGCACGCGACGGCGGCATCGACGCCACGGTAGGAGAACGCGGGCTGGCGCTGTCCGGCGGCCAACGGCAACGTCTAGGTATCGCGCGAGCCCTCTACTCCGACCCGTTGGTGCTGGTCATGGATGAAGCGACCAGTGCGCTCGACACAGCGACCGAGGCGGCCGTCACGTCGGCGATCCGCAATCTCCACGGCAAGACAACCGTGGTGCTCGTTGCCCACAGGCTTGCCACTATCCGCCACGCGGACCGCATCTTCTTTATGCGAGACGGAGAACTGATCGCACAGGGAACATTCGATCAGCTCGTCGCGACCGTTCCGGACTTCGCTCACCAAGCACATCTAGCCGGTCTTGTCGACGGCACAGCGACACCTAAGGAGAAGGCGTGAGCGCCACTGCACTCGTTGTCACTCATACTCTGATCCAGAGGGATCCGAGAGTAAGGCGTGAAGTTGAGTGGCTTTCTGCCGAGGGGTGGGTTGTCGACACCGTCGGACTCGGTAGCGAGAACCTTCCAGAGGTACGCACGCATTTCCCCTTCGCTCCCCAAAGCCAGTGGACACGACCATTGCCGACGAAGGCCGCGCTGCATCTTTTATTGCCTCCTGCAGCACGTTTCCGAGTTCTCACGGCCTCACGGCTTCCGCGAGAGCTTTCTCGCGCACTCAAGGCTGATAGCTATGACCTTGTACTTGTGAACGACATAGCCCTGCTTCCGGTGATCCAGGACTTGCCTGAGACATCGCAATCCGTACATATCGACCTGCATGAGTACCACGCCCCGGATATGAACCTTTCTCTGCGTGGCGCTCGACTCGCGAACCCTGTGCATCGCTGGTCGCGCGCATTTATTGGTGACCCGCGAGTCAGATCACGGAGCACTGTCGCAAGCGGAATTGCAGAAATGTACCGGGACGAGTTCGAGATTGAACAGCCAGTACTGATCCGAAACGCCCCGCCTTTCGAGCAACTCACCCCCTCGGCGGTCGACGATGAACGCATCGAACTCGTCTACCACGGGGCAGCTGCCTGGGAGCGTGGCCTACGCATCGTCATCGAAGCGATGGAGTTGCTACCAGAACGCTTCCGTCTCAATTTGATACTCGTCGGTTCCGAACAGCGCCTTGCCGATGTTACGAAAGCAACCGCTGAGCTTGGCAGCCGAGTGAGAATCTTTCCGCCCGTCACGGTGCCGGAGATCGCAACGCGCATCAATGAGTATGACCTCGAAGTTATGTTCTATCCCCCAGCGACCGCCAACCTACGCTTTGCGCTACCCAACAAGCTCTTCGAAGCGGTTCAGGCGAGGCTAGGAATAGTTGTCGGAGAAAGCCCGATGATGGCTCAGCTTGCTCGTGAACACCAGAATGGCCTGGTAATCGAAGGGTGGTCTGCCACCGACCTCGCTAACGGTCTCTCTGCTCTTGAGGCAGCAGACGTTCGCCGCCTCAAACAAGGGTCAGACAGCGCAGCGCGGACTTTGAATGCGGCACACGAGCGAGAGGTCTTCCTCGCGGTAGTCGCTGCCTTTCAGCACCATTGAGCAACGTAGGCAGAGGAGACGCTCCCGCGATCAGTTCGCATCAGACCAGGCGAATGCTCTCGCTGTTCCTCGCAGACTCGAGAGCCGCCTCGACGACGCGAAGCGTTTGTTGCCCCTGCTGCATGGTGACAAGGTGCGTGGGCTTGCCAAGAACGGCGTCGCGGAAGGCTTCGTGTTCCACTCGGAGCGGCTCGCGCTTTGCGAAAGAGAAACGTGTGACGTCGCCTTCCGAGACACCTCGGAAGCTGGAGACTGACTCCCACTCATGAGGGATGGTCCCGTTCGCGTAAAACGTTAGATCTCCGGTGGACGTGTCGGCGACGTACGCGCCCTTTTCCCCGGAGACGACGGTCAGCCTCTCCTTCATCGGGCTCAACCAGTTCACGATGTGGTTCACGATGACGCCTGTCTCCAGCCGTCCGGTAATCGCGATCATGTCTTCGTACTCGCGGCCGCTCTTAAACATGGTCTGGGCGAATACCTGTGAGTAATCGCTTCGCGCTACCCACGCCGTGAGGTCGATATCGTGCGAAGCGAGGTCCTTTGCAACCCCAACATCTGCGATGCGCGCAGGAAAGTTACTCTGGCGGCGGGTAGCGATCTGATAGACCTCTCCGATGTCGCCAGCCTCAAGCCGCATACGAAGTTGCTGAAGCGCCGGGTTGAAGCGTTCTACATGGCCCACAGCGCCGACAAGGCCGGCGCTCGCGAAGGCATCGACCATGCGCTGGCCAGCCTCGAGGCTGTGTGCGATGGGCTTCTCTACCAGCGTGTGTACTCCGGCGGCGGCGAGCTTGAGCGCCGCATCTTCATGGAAGCGCGTAGGGACGGCAACCACGGCTAGATCGATGCCAGCTTCGATGAGCGCATCGATGTCGGGCAGAACCTTGAGGTCCCCGGCAACGCCGTGCGGGTCTCCTCCGGGGTCAGCGATGGCAACCAGATCGACACCATCGAGCTCACGCAGAACCCGCGCGTGGTGACGCCCCATCATGCCGACTCCGAGCAGCCCGGCGCGCAATGCCATCATGCACCTGCCTTGGCAACAAGGTTGACCGCGGTGACGATGCGTTCCAGATCGTTCTGAGAGAGCGAGGGGTGCACCGGTAGCGACACGACCTCCCGCGCGGCCCGCTCGGTCTCGGGGAGATCGAGGCTTGGCGCATAATGCGCGAGAGAAGGCAGGCGATGGTTCGGGATCGGGTAGTAGACCCCGGCGCCGACGCTGTGCTCGCTCTTGAGAGCGGCAACAAAACCGTCTCGATCTTCCGGAACGCGCACGGTGTACTGGTGGTACACGTGCACGGCTCCATCGACCACTGGCGGAATAACGACGCCACGCAGGTGGGCATCAAGGTACGCAGCGTTTGCCTGACGCGTCTTCGTCCAGGCATCAACCTTGGTCAGCTGCACTCGACCAATCGCAGCGTGGATGTCGGTCATGCGAGCGTTGAAACCAACAACCTCGTTTTCGTACTGCTTCTCCATGCCCTGGTTGCGAAGTAGCTTGATCTGGCGCGCGATCTCGTCATTCGCCGTCGAGACCATGCCGCCTTCACCACTGGTCATGTTCTTTGTCGGGTACAGGCTGAACATCGCGAAGTCGCCCCATGTGCCCACCGGGCGTCCGTCAAGCGCAGCACCGTGTGCTTGGGCCGCGTCTTCGTAGAGCGCTACGCCGCGCGCAGCGGCGAGGGCTTCTAGCTCACGAAGCCGGGCGGGGTGCCCGTACAGGTGCACAGGCAAAATCCCCTTCGTGTTGGGGGTGATCGCCGCGGCGACAGCCTCGGGGTCGAGAGAGAACGTGTCCGGCTCGATGTCAACAAAAACGGGTGTGGCGCCAGTGAGCGCTACCGAGTTCCCTGTCGCCGCGAAGGTGAACGACGGAACGATGACTTCGTCGCCCTGCCCAACACCGGCGGCGAGGAGACCAAGGTGTAGGCCGGCTGTACCCGAGTTGACAGCGACGGCTGGGCGTCCTTGCACGAAGTGCTCGGAGAACTCTTTCTCAAATGCCGCTACTTCCGGCCCCTGGGCGACCATACCGGTGCGCAAGACACGGTCTACCGCCTCACGCTCCTCGTCGCCGATGATGGGCTTCGCGGGTGGAATGAACTCGCTCACGCGGTCTCCTTGCTCAGGGTGCCTTCGGATTCAACAAAACGATCGCCCGTGGTCGGGCAGATCCACACATTCTCTGCGTCATTCAGTGTGAGTGGGACGCCTGCTTCGCCGACCCAGCCAATACGACGAGCGGGAACTCCGACGACGAGCGCATATGCGGGAACATCTTTCACCACCACAGCGCCAGCGGCGACAGTCGCCCAGGCCCCGATCGTGACAGGAGCGACGCACGTCGCGCGCGCCCCGATAGAGGCGCCGCGTTCAATCGTGACGCCCACTGGTTCCCAATCGTGCGCGCTCTTGATGGTGCCTTCAGGAGTGATCGCTCGTGGATAAGTGTCATTGGTCAGTACAACAGCAGGTCCGATGAATACGCCATCGCCCAGCTTCGCAGGCTCATAGACGAGGGCATAGTTCTGGACTTTGCAGTTGTCACCCATTTGCACGCCGGTACCGACGTATGCCCCTCGGCCTACGATGCAGTTTTCGCCCAGATGGGCGCCCTCGCGCACTTGGGCCAGGTGCCAGATGGACGAACCATCACCGATCACAGCATCAGCTGCGACATCGGCAGAATCTACGATCCGAACTCGGTTGCTCTCAGTCACTGCTCCGACTTTCTGGTTCCGCCAACGAGTCTGAGGAACCGCCGTCCAGCCTAGTCGCCCAGCCTCCTGTTGCCTGTGCGATTGCCGCGACTGCTCGGTCGGCTACCGCACGCAAAGATACGGTCTCGCGAGCCCAGCCTGCGCGCGTCGGCCGCAGCAGTTCTCGCGTGCCGTCTGCCTCTTCCGCAAGCATCTCGAGCATCGCGGCAGCGATCGCTGCAGCGTCGAATGTCACAGCTCGACCCAACGCACCATCGCGCACCAGACGCGCACCCGCGTCAGGACCGGCAAAAATCACGGGAGTTCCCACGGCAGCAGCAGCATAAGTCTTCGTCGGGCGGGCGAAGTCGTAGCCGATTCCAGGAACGATGCTCACCAGAGACGCCGCAGCTCCCCGAATCCATCGTGCAGATTCTTGCGGACTCACCACACCGCCGAAGTCGACCCGCCCCGGCGCAACCTGCTCGGCAATGCGCTTCAGCTCCGACTCCACTACTCCCTGTCCGAAGAACTTCAACCGCACATCTGGGTAGTCTTCAGCGACCTGCGAGAAGGCGTGGATGAACACTTCTGGCTGTTGCCACTCCGACATCGTCCCGGTGTAGACGAAGTAGCGTCCTGCACCATCCATCACGTGGGCATCGGGTGTGAACAGGTCTGTGTCGATGCCGTTTCCCACGGTTGCTATTCGCGAGGAGTCAGCGTCGAGCGCCAGCAGTCGTTCAGTGACCTCGTCAGAAACAGAGAGAATCACGCTGGCTTTACGAAGCACAGCCTTCTCCATCGTGCGCATAATGCGAACGACCATCGGGTGCGCGCCCATTGAAATCACGCCATCGGTCCACACATCAGCCGCGTAATAGACGTAGGGGCGACGGCGAAGCACGCTCGCCCATGCCACGACAAGACCCGTGGTCGGTGGCGACTCAGCGACCGCTACGTCATAGCGCGTGAGTAAAAGGCGAAGCAACAACGGCACGTCAAAGCTCATGTATTGCACATAGCCGCGCACGTTTCCCCCGGCATCGCGCAGGACTGGCCAGCGACGCACATCCACACCAGTGGCGTCACTGATCGCGGGCGCATGCGGCGGCGGAGACGTTGTCAGCACCCGGACAGCTGCTCCAGCGCGACGCAGTCCGCGCGCAAGCGCGCCGAGACGGAATGATCCTGCGCTCACCTCCGGCGGAAACAACCGAGAGGCGATCAAGACTCGTGTCGCTGTCATTGCTCAACCTCATCGCCGGTTTGTGGATTCACTCCGCTACTTCTCTGTTCGAGGTCGGCGATTCGTTGCTCATGAAAGGCCGCCTGCTCTGCGAGAGTGCGAATCTTTTCTTCGATTCGCGTGAGCTCAGCGCCATATTGCAGGCTCACGAGGAACAGAAGACCAATCGCGACGAAGAAGACCAGGTTGGTGGGCACTGAAATGCCCACCAACCTGGCGATCGACGTGAGCAACTGAGGAAAAAGTGCGAGCACGAGCGCAAGAACACCACCGACAAACCACCACACCGCGTGGCGTTCTCTCAAAGTTCCTCGGCGCATCAGCTCAACAATCGCGAAGAGCGCCAATAGCGCTGCGACGATGCCGAACGCATAAGTGATGCCGCTCACAAGCTCTCCTCCCGAATCTTCTCGATCGCCTGGCGTGGCCGCACCATAGCTAACAAGAACGCCGCTACTGCCCTGGTGAGGTAGACAGCCGCTTTGATCGGACGATGTGACGGCTCTCCGCCCTGACGCGGGCGCATGGCGACGGGCATTTGACGCACGGTCAAGCCCGCACGCGCAGCAATGACAAGCGCCTCAATCGTGTCTCCGAGGTATTCGGCCGGATACGCGCGGGCGAAGAGCGCGACTGCGCGCGGCCCCGCCGCTTTGAAGCCACTCGTCACGTCAGTCAATGGAGTACGTGCGACCTTACTGATCACCGCGGCAAGGACCCGCATAGCCCAACGCCGAGGACCACGTGCGCCGTAGTCGCCCACACCGGCAAAGCGCGCTCCGATCACGATATCTGCGTCGTGCTCAGACAGGCGCGATACCAATGAGTTGATGGCCTGCGGGTCGTGCTGACCATCGGCATCAACCTGCACCACCACGTCATAGCCGTGTGTGCGCGCGTAACGAAACCCGGCCCGCATAGCGCCACCGACGCCCAGGTTGAAAGGCAGGACAAGTACGGACGCCCCCGCAGCAGCTGCCACGTGCCTGGTGTCGTCAGACGATCCATCGTCGATCACAAGGCACAGCGCGCTGGGTGCGGCAGAACGCACGTCGCGGACAACGTCCGCGACGGAATCTTGTTCGTTCAGCGCCGGTATGACGACGAGAACGGAGGGATCGACCGGACGCATCGCTATAGATCCTACCGACCCATCACGCTCAGAAAGCGCATGCCGTGATCCGCCACAAGGACGCGTCGCCGACGCTCGTGACAAGCTCGAACCCCGGCTGCCCTTCGAAGTCAGTCATTCCCGGCATAAGCCAACGACCAGGGCGGTCTTCTCCCGGTCCGAAGTCGAGCACGTATTCCGGGTCTTCGAATGCTCCCAGCGCCGCGCACACCTCAGGGTCGCTCGCAGCATCCCTGAGGTTTTGAGCAAGGATGTCCCACTCATCAGAGTTCGGTGGAGACCAAGTGCGCGGGTATACGTCGTAACCGCTGAGCATGTATCCGAACCCGGAACCCGTCGAGGGATTGGCGATAACTCGTTCCCCCTCGGGAACGTAATCGGTGAGCGACTCCAGCAAGAGACGCTCATCAGGGTCGAGATAACTGTCTGAGTCAGCGATGTATCGCGACTGAGGGTCAAATGTACCGTCGAGGAAGAGCGGCATCGCCACAGGACGAAGCATGATCAAAACAATCATGCCCACCGCAGCAACGGCGCTCCCGACGAGGCGTACTCGGTCCCGATGCGCAGTACCTACCTCACGCGAAGCTTTCTGTGCGACCGCTTGCACAACGGCGTTGAAGCCAATCGCTGCGAGCGGCACTACCGCGATCGGCGCGAGCGAAGCGAGTCGGTAGGGGTCGGCGTACCAGGCAGCAAGTAGTCCGTCTCGGACGATCGGCGCGCCGACAGCAGCGACCAGCACGTAAAGTGCGGAAAGACCTAGCCAACCGCCAACGATCCACTGCTGATCGCGATTGCGCGCGGCAATGACGAGACCGACCAGCATGAAAACGCTCACGCCAATCGCCGCAGGAATCCCCATCTGTCCGTTGAACAGAATGTCTAACCACACTTCGGCCTTGTTGCGAAACGGTGGCCAATGCGAACCGCTGGTCCCGCCCGAGAAGTAGGTCCACATCGGGATAAGCACCAGGAGCGGTAGGGCGGCGAGCCCCAGACGAGCCGCCAACGGTCGCGGCCGGCCCCGCCTGACGATCCAAAACGCAAACCACACGGCGCTCAGGAGCCCCCAAGGAAGGGCTGCGGCGGGCTGTGCGAGAAGGAGCGCCCCCAAGGCGACTCCGACAAGTAAGGTGCCAAGGATGGCGCTTCGAACTGGTCGGCTGCGAGATAGCCACCGAGGTAGCGACATCACGACAGCAACGCCGGCCGGAATAAGCGCCGTCGAAAGCGCATTCGGGTAAAGAACCCCCCACTGGAACATCAAGAGCGGGAATGTCTGCAACGACGCTGCGAAAAGTGCCGCGTATCCGGCGATCGTAGACGACCCTGTGGCCACTCGGGCGAGCCAGGCAATACCCAGCGTCCAAACCCCAGCGCCGATAACGAGTGTCAACACGTTTGCCGCTACAGCGATCTCTACACCGCTAAGCAAGACGACAGCCGACACAATCGCATGCCAAGCTGCCGGATAAAAACTAGATGCACCGATGACGCCGCTGACATGAAGGACGGACGCATCCTGAGTCTCCAGGATGTACCGCACAGCGTTCAAATGGAAGACGGCGTCATTCGTCTGGGAGATTCCGGCAGGGTCGTGAATATACGTCGCGAGACGCCACACTCCGAAGGCAACACCCACGACTATGGTGACCGGAAGGAGCCAACGCAGCGTCTCGGCTGTATCGGTAGTCGAGGCTACCCGCATCACGAGCCAGCCGACGAGCCATGCCAGACCTGCGAGGGCGACAAGAACAAGTGTCAGGGACATTGCTGTCCAAGGCACGTGCAGTGCACCGAGCAGCAGACCCGAGACGGTGATCATAGCGACGCTCATCGCCGGCGCGAACGCGGCCAGCGATAGTCCCCTCAACCCGACGCCGAACAGCGCCGCCATCCCCGGAAGAAAAACGAGAAGAACAGCAACGAGAAGTGCCGGCAGTGCGGCCACCCACTCGAGAGTCATGCGTCCACCAGGGCGATCGCTCCTTCGACCTCACCGTCGTAAACAACCTCGCCCTTGTTGATCACGATGCCCCGAACGCAGAGTTCACGCACCATCTCCATGTCGTGACTCACGACGACGAGGGTCTTCCCCTCGGCGATGAGCTCTTCGAACTTCAGGCGGCATTTTTCACGGAAAGGCGCGTCACCAACGGAAAGGATCTCGTCGACGAGCAGTACGTCGAGCTCCACATGGATCGCCACAGAGAAGGCCAACCGCATGAACATTCCGGAGGAGTAGTGCTTGACCTCCTGGTCGATGAACTGCTCGATCTCGCTGAAGGCGACGATCTCGTCGTAGCGTGCCTCGATTTCGTGCTTCTTCATACCCAAGATCGCCGCGTTGAGGAAGACGTTCTCGCGTCCGGAGAGCTCAGGATGGAACCCGGCTCCCACTTCGATCAGCCCAGCGACCCTCCCCCGGGTAAGAACTTGGCCGTCGTCTGGCTCCATGACGCCAGAGATGAGCTTGAGCAATGTCGATTTGCCAGAGCCGTTGAAACCAAGAATGGCAACAGACTCGCCCTCACCGATAGACACGTCAATGCCTTTGAGCGCTTCAAACTCGCTCGTAAGTTTGCGTCGCTTGATCCACGCGACGACGGTGTCTTTCAGAGAGAAAGCATGATTGAGCGTGAACCGCTTTTTCACGCCGTCGATGATGATGCTGGGCTTGACTACTGTTTGCTCGCTCATAGGTCTTGCGCGAACCTTCCCTCAAGACGGCGGAAAACGAACTGTCCGAACAGAAGCGTGACAACGGCGATCAGGAAGGTCCACAGGGTGTTCCATGCCAAGTCCGGAGGCACGTCGATCATCGTTTGACCGACGTAGTTCGACGCAGAGACCATGCCTTCGGTCGCAGGCCGCCAGAAAGCGAAGTGAAAGAGTTCGACACTCTGGGTAATCGGGTTGAGCATGTAGAGGTCGACGATCCATTGCGGCCAACCGAGGCGGTCCACTACGGCGTCTTGCACCTGTGTCCAGCCGTAAAGCACAGGTGAAGCCCACGTTGCCAGGAGCAGCATCAGCTCGACGATGTTCTCTGCGTCCCGGAAGCGCACGTTCACAGCGCCGAAGAAGAGCCCCAGCCCGAGACTGAAAATCATCACGATGATCATCCCGGCAAGGATCGCGAGGATGGAGAGGACCGATATGTGTGTGATCCAGCCCATCAGCAAACAGACGATCAGCAACAGCCCGACCTGCGGGAGAAAGTGCACGAACGCCACGACGACGGCGGAAACAGCAAACAGCTGGCGCGGCAGAAACACCTTGCGCACGAGCGGAGCATTTCCGACAATCGATGTCGTTGCGTTCTTGAAGCCCTCTGAGAAGAGGTTGATCATCACGATTCCGGAGAACAGGTAGACCGCGTAATTCGGCAACCCCCTGTCGAGGTCCATGAAGATACCAAGGACTATCCAGAACACAAGGAACTGGGCTGCCGGTCGAACGTAAGACCAGGTCCAGCCCAGTATCGAGTTGCGGTAGCGCGTCGTGACGCCCGTGCGCACCAGAAGGTTCAACAGGTAGCGCCAGCGCACAACATCGATTAGTCCCCGGCTTTTTCCAGGGGTCTCGAAGTCGGAACGCGGGACGGCGGCGAAAAGATCTCGGGTATCAGTCACAGGCCCACTCACTCATGATCGGCGATGCTACTCGCCGAGGAAAGGCCCAGTCTATTCGACGGACCCTCCACGCGAGCAGAGGTCAAACGTTAGCCGACTGACGCCATGATGTTCCAACCGCTGCCGATCTTCACTCGAGATTGCATCTTGCCGTTGCCCAGTCCGGCGTACAGGTACATCAATCCATCCGGAGCGATAGCGAGAAGGTCACTCTTACCGTCGCCGTCGAAATCTCCGGGGCTCAGCACCGAGTCGAAAATATCCCAACCATGCCCCAACTGAGACGCTGTAGCGAAAGAGCTGTTGCCCGTCAGAGGATACGAGCGGAGAGTTCCGTCGGTAAGACGGGCGAGTAGATCGCCTCTCCCATCGCCGTCAAAGTCACCCGCGTAGAAGACGTCGTCCGCGATCGTCCAACCGTGGCTGATCTGCGCGCCTCCCCCGGTGATCCAACCGCCTTGGCCGTTGCCCCGATAGAGATGCATGGTTCCGTCTGAGGTGGTCACTAGCAGGTCGGTTATGCGGTCACCGTCAAAGTCAAGCCCGCCAATAGCTCGGTCGAAGATCTCCCACCCATGACCGATCTTGATTGGATCCGCAAAGCCACCACCGGGCTTGCCCGCGTAGAACTGGAAGAATCCCTGCGCGTCGATCCGACCGAAATCTGAATATCCATCGCGGTTGAAATCGCCCAACGGAGTGACCAGGTCGTCCGCACCCCAATTCGAGCCGATTGTCGATCGCGTACCCCACTTTCCGGCGCCGTTCCCGCCATAGATGTAAGCCTCTCCAGACTTTGTGGTCGCGACCACATCATTTCCCGCGATGGCGTCCACGTTGCCGAACCCGCCGGGGAAGGTGCGGGGTGCAGCGACTGCCGTACCGACGGCGGTCTTGCTAGCCATTGTCGCCCAGCCGCTTCCTACCGTGCCGGCACCAGTTACCTTGCCGCCACCGATACCGCGGTAAAGCAGGAGCTTGCCGTCGGCGCGGTGCGCGAAGAGGTCACTCTTTCCATCGCCGTCAAAGTCACCAGCACCGAAGATGCCCGTCATTCCTTCCCAGCCATGTCCCATCAGGATCTTCGATCCCCATCCGCCACGACCGTCACTGGTGTAGAGATAGAGGTAGCCAGCAGCGTTCCGCGCGACGAGATCAGGCTTGCTGTCGCCATTCATATCCAGGCCACCGCTAACCTGGCTCATCTTGTGCCATCCGCTGCCGACACGCACCGGAGCTCGGAAACCCCCGAACCCTGTTCCAGCCCGCAGGAAGAGTGTGCCGTCTGCACTTGTTGTGAAGACATCAACGACGCCATCGCCGTCGAAATCTCCCGCAGCGAAGACATCAGTCACGCCGCTCCAGTCACCAGGAGCTGGCTCAGGCGCGTCCAACTTCGTGCCACCATCGCTCCGCAGGACCTGAACGTTTCTATTTGCATCAAGGACCATAAAGTCCCGATCGCCATCGCCGTCAAAATCTCCGAGATCAATCGTGTCGGTGACACCATCGACGCCAGACGCGAGTTCAACTTTCGTCCCCCACACCTTCTTCGAGTAGGGGTATCCCCAGACTGTCCCTGCCTTGTCAGCCGCGACAATGTAGTTGACGGTGTCGACGGATTTCAACGTCGGTGGAGCTACCGCAGGTTGCGAGCTCTGAGTCGAGCCAAACCAGTCCGTGAAGTAGTTATAGAAGTTGCGGTTGCCGTACGCGGAGCATCCATCACCCAACCCGTACCCTGCACGGAGCGCTGCTGCGTTCGGCTGGTAAGGCGTGTAGTAGTACAGCGCGGCGGTCGCCTTGTTGGCGATGTAGACCCGCGACGTTCCACACGCAGAGTTCGGGTTGTAGAGAATGTTCCAGGTATTACCAGGCGCGTACCACTGGAACCACTTGCCCTCCATGTAGATCTGCATCTGACGCGCTGCGCCATAGATCTGGTGGAAGAAGCCGATGTAGTTCGGGTCGCACGGAGCAGTATCAGGGCACCCCTGACCCAGCGCGATCCGGTAGCGCCACGCGCTTGGCCACGTGTGCGTAACCAAGCCCTGCTCCTTCTGGAGCATAACGATCAGCACCTGCGGGTTGATGTCGCATGCCTGCGCGACACGGTAGATGATGCGCGCCGCCGACTCGTTCGCTGCGCCGGTGTACCCCTTGCAGTAGGCGTCTGCTGGCCGCGTGACCGTCGTCATCTTGAAGTCCTTGATGCAGACGATCGGCTCATTGTTCTCGTCTCGACCGCCAAGGCAGTTGGAGACCTTGCTGTTGAAGAAGCTCTGAATCTGAGCCTCGGTCATCGTGTTCTCGTTGGTGAACACGGCATCGCTGATGATGTTCCCGGCATTGAAGCCGACGAGCGTGCTCTTCGCGATGTCTGTCGAAGCTGGGTCAGCGACAGCGCTGGACGCGCTCGCAGCACTGGAAACGGTCGAAGCAATGGATGCTTGAGCAGCGGTGGCGGGGACCACCGTGCCGATCACCAGAGCGGAGGCAGCGAGGAAACATGTGAGGAGTCGGGAGGTCCTCAAGATGTTTCGCGAGCGTGGGGCACGTCGAGACATGTGACTAGTGTGACGGAAGTTGCGCGATGATGCCACTGTTACGAAAATTACGCCACAAGATTCCGGCGTGTCGCCGTTATGCGCAGGTGGCTCTCAGAGAGTCAAAGATCTGCGTGCAGGGCCCACACCCGCTCGGCGGAACTGGCCCAGGAGAAGGCCCTCGAGCGGTCAGCAGCCAACACTCCCAGCCGATCTGCTGCTCCGCCGACCGCATCGACGATCGCTTCAGCTATCGACTCGCTCGCCACAAGCAAACCGCCATCGGCGATCACATCTTGATGGGATCCCGTATTGAGCGCGACTACCGGAATACCCAGCGCCATCGCTTCGACGGCTCGCCACGGCCATCCGGCTATCGCGCTGGTCGCGACAAAGGCAGAGGAGCCGGCAAGCACTGCTGCGCGCTCTTCTTCTGTCAAATAACCCCGCACATGGACCCGTCGCTCCGGGAGCCCAGCGGCAGAGGCCACCTCGGCATGACGAGGTTCGGAGCCTTCAGGAGCATCGAGCACCACCGCATCAAGACCGGCAGCGACCACGCCGCGGAATCCTTCTGTCAGGCTCTCGAGGGGCCCGGTGAGCACCACGTACTCTTCGGGGAGTGACAACGCTGCGCGGAGCTCCGCGGCATGGGGAGGAATAGTGAACCCCTGAGGCGCTGCGCCCGCAATGACCCGAACGCGATCTCCGATCCGCGCCACCTCGGCCAAGCTTCGTGCAACAGCATGCGAGGGAACCACCACAGCATCGGCGTGCTTTGCGGCGCGTTTGAGCATTGCACGCTGCCATGCCACGACATTCTTTGGCAGCAGCTCAGGCGCTTCCCACGCCCGCAAATCCCATACCGTCGCGGTGATCTGGTGGTTTTCATGCACTCGGTCGTGGCGCACAAGCGGCGCCATGAGTGTGGGCGCATGAATCATGCCCTTCCCGACACCTGCGGTAACGCCGAGCTGCCAAGAAGTCGCGAGCTCGCGGCGCGCGAGTCCGAGAACACGAACATCTTTAATTCCGGCAAGCGTCACAGACCCACCCGCAGGCACAATCGCATCAACAGCGCAGCCGGAGGGCGCCGTGGCGACAAGTCCAGCGGCAAGACTCATCGACGCTGCGGACTGATCGGCGTCGACAGTATGCGCGACCTGATCCAGCACAATACGCAGTCGAGCACTCATGCGATCAGGCTAACCCGACAGCGGCATCTTGCCTGCTGAGCGCGCCGTTCAGGCTCTCGATTGTCGCCTCTCGTGCCGACGAGGCCAGCACGAAACGGGACGTTCATGCTTGAATGCACGAGTGAGCGATGGTCGACTTCCCGTTCGGCGCCGATGGATCGGCTGGGCCGTCGGCATCTTGCTGTCCATTCTTCTCTTGGCACTCGGCTGGGTGTCTGTGCGCGGAATTGGGGCGGTCAACGAGCTCCAAAAAGTGGCCGACGGCGCGACGCAACTCAAGACGACAATCAGTGCGGGAGACCTCGAAAGCGCGACGCCTATTGCCGCACGCATAGCCGCGAATGCTGCATCCGCCCACGACCTGACGTCAGACCCTATCTGGCAGGCCTTCGGCGCCATCCCGTGGCTCGGCCCCAACTTTCGTGCTGTCGGGGAGATCGCCGAAATAGCCGACAACGTCTCGACAGATGCCCTCACTCCTCTGCTTGAAGTCGCGGCAGACTTCGACCTCGCCAGCCTGGGTTTTTCGGGTGGCGCTATTGACCTCGCCCCTTTTGCCGAGATCGCAGAGCCCCTTGGCGTTGCCAACACCGCGCTCAGCACCGCCCAGAGCGAAGTGCGTCAGATCGATGCGGACGCAACCCTCCCCCCGCTGGCGGAAGCGATCGGTCAGATGCGCTCTGCGGTAACGGAGGCTGCCACCGTTGTGGGTTCGCTCCACGGTGCCGCCGTGCTGCTGCCCACGATGCTCGGCGGCGAGGGGCCCCGCACCTATGTGCTTGCCATGCAAAACAACGCAGAGCTGCGCTCGTCCGGCGGCATCATCGGTTCTATCGCTCTACTCCGCGCTGACAACGGCAAAATCAGTCTGCAAACTCAAGCCTCCACAAGGGACTTCCCTCCGCTAGATACCGCGCTGCCACTCAGTGACTCCACGATCGCGCTCTTCGATGACCGCCCAGGGCGATACCTGCAGAACATCACCAGCATCCCGGACTTCACCGAGGCCGGCGCGACGATCGCCGCTCGATGGGAAGGGCGCTTCGGCGGCACGGTTGACGGCGTGATCGCCGTGGATGCGGTTGTCGCGGAGAACTTGATGGCTGCGACCGGGGATCTGGCCTTCGGTCCTTTCACGGCGTCAGCAGACAACGTCACCGACATCCTCTTGTCAGAGATCTATGCGGCCGTGCCGGATCCTGCCGTACAAGATCAGATCTTCGCGAAGGCCGCCAGCGTCCTTTTCTCTGCCGCAATGTCGGGGGCTGACCCGCAGGCGATGGTGGGAGCACTGGCTAAGTCGGCGGCAGAGGGCAGGGTGCGCATCTGGAGCGCCCACGAGGATGAGCAGGAGTTGCTGGCTTCATCGGCCCTGGGCGGAGCGATCCCCGCAGACAGCGACGACGCCACCTATGTAGGGGTGCTGATGAATGACACCACCGGCGGAAAGATGGACTACTACACCAGAGCATCGATCACGACTGCCATGGGGAACTGTAGTGGCTCACCGACGACACATGTGCAGGTGACGTGGACGAACACGGCACCTGCGGACGCAGCTACTTCACTCCCCGCGTATGTGACGGGCGACGGTGTGTACGGCGTGCCAGCGGGGACCGTGCGCACCCTCATCGGAATCTACGGCCCTGAGGGCGCGACACCTGCCTCCATCGACAGGGACGGCGCGGAAGAGGGCGTGCAAACCACGTTGCTCGGCGATCGCGTCGTCGTGCAGCACGAAGTATCGCTCGCGCCTGGCGAGTCAACGACGATCACGATCAACTTTGAGGGCGGCGAAGCCGGCAATCGCCTCACCGAAGTCCTGCACACACCGCTGGTGGCCGCGCCGGAGATCACACAAGAGCCGCTGCAATGCACTTCGTGACTTTCGTCATTAAATAAAGACCCTTTCGACCCCAGATGGGTTAGAGTCAAATCACTGGGGAATATCTGAAGTCTGCAACTTGCCGTGGGGGCAAGAGGCTTCACGCAGTCAGACGCAGGGGTGTGTCTGGAGGCGATTCCGCGTGACATTCTGGGGATGAATCATGCTGAAAAAATTGGCCGCTATCGGCCTGACCGCTGGCGCACTTGTGTTCGCCGCACCTGCGGTCGCTACCGCGGCACCATTGGTGCCGACCACGTCGTCCAACTTGTATGCGACTGACTCATACGCGACGCCTCCTGGCGTCAAGGTTGGCGACCCGATTATCGACATCTGCGCGGTCTCGACGGTTGTCTTCGGAAAGGGATACTTCCTGTCCTCCGAAGACGTCAACGTCTCCGTATCTGGGTACAACGCCGGACGATCTGCGATCTCGGGCAATGTCGCTGCTGCTGACGGCAGCATGACATTGACCTTCCGACCGCCGTCTGATGGCGACGGCACGTACTCGATTGCATTCAACGGCTCTCGCTCATACACCGCTCTGATCACGGTCTCCAACGGCCGCGAAGGCGGCACTAGCTGCGAGGTCGACCCTGGCGTTGCGACGTCCGGTTCAGAAATGCCGCTGACTGACGGTGGCACGTCGACCGACGGGGGATTTGAGCTCGCACTCACTGGCGGAGACGTTTCGCCGTGGCTGCTTGCTGGTGGCGCTGGAGCACTGATGGCGGGTGGAGCATTGGTCGCCGCCGGGGCATCGCGCCGCAAGCGCACCTAAGAACTGGTTGCCGCCCGCGCGGTGACCGGCCGAACGACGGTGATCTCTCCCCCTCCGATCACCGTCGTTTGGTGTATCCGCTGATCGGACCCTCACGGGCAACGCCGGCTACGGAGCGGGCGTCTCCGTCGGCGGGTGAAGCGACTCCTGCATCATCTGGTGGATGTGGTCGTAGTCCGGCTGGTACTCGTCTACCCCGAACTCCGGCGTCAGCTCGATCGATGTCACCGGCTGCTCCTTGGCCTTGAGCATTAGGTCGAAGAACTCCGGCAGCTTGTTGGAGGGCAGATCGGTGCTGATGAGCGCTGTACCGGCCGCGGCCACTTCGTTGAAGCGCGTGAGCACGGTTTGCGGCGTGAACTGGGCAAGGATCGCCGCTTGCAGCTCACGCTGCCGCTTCATCCGGTCCCAGTCGCTTGTGGTGTACCGCGAACGGGCGTACCACTGCGCCGTGTCGCCATCCATGCGCTGCAGGCCAGGCTCGATCCAGCCGATTGCCCACTCATTTACGTCGGTGCCGGTCCACCCCTCTGGTGGACCGCCCTTCGGGAGTCGCTCTGTGACGTTAATCTCTACACCGCCGAGCGCATCGACCAGCTCAGCGAAACCGTGCATATCAACGAAGACGTAGTACGGAATCTCGATCCCTAAGACGCCTTCCGCCGCTTCTTTGGTCGCCTCGATCCCGGGTTCAGAACCATTGTTCGCGGCATCGGGGTAGAGCGCCGAACCTTGATCTTCCCGACACACCTCGGCGGCGTTTCGCACGTGATTCATCCAGCCGTTCCAGCCACACGATGAAGAGCTGTACCCCTCAAAGCCGTTTGGATAGAGCGCTTGCATCGGGCTTCCGTCGCTGAACGGCGCGTTGGGAAGCTCACGAGGAATACCCGTGATCGTCATTGCCCCGGTGTCAGCGTTCACGGAAACGACGGAGATGCTGTCGAACCTCATCGAGTCTCGACCGTCGCCACTGTCTGCGCCCAGCAGCAAGATGTTGTAGTACCCATCGCTCGGCTCGACGCTTGGCCCACTCTGGCCGAAAATCGACCCCAACGTGTTTCGCACTGAGCCAACAGCGGTCGCGGCGTACCCTGCGCCGCCGCCGACGAGCCCCAACAGCAGCAGCGCCACCAGCGGGATAGCGATCCGTGAAGCCCCACGTACTTTGACGAGCCGAACGAGCCGCAGAGCGTCAAAAGTAAGCACGGCCCACAAGACGACGTAGCCGACCAACAGGATCTGCACGAGAGTCAGAATCGCCGCAGAAAAAAGGCCTCCGCCGATGGTGATCCACAGCAACACCGGACGCGCGAAGAGCGCGAGCCCCAACGCCACGGCGGCGAGGAACCAAGAGAGCAGAGTAGCGCCGAGTCCGAAGCGCCCGAGTTTGCGGTTGCCGGCGAGCACCTGCGCCGATCCTGGCACCAGCAGGTTCAGCACCACGAGCCACCAGCCGCGACGCGCCATCGTCGAAGCGTCGGCGGAGTTCGGGTGCCGTAGCGGCCGGGTCTCTATGAGCGGGCGCTGTGTTGCGCGCGGAGGCGCAAGGGTCACAGCGACGCCTTCAACCGTTCGTTCTTCTCCTCGACCTGTGCCTCGAGTTCGCTGGCGTATGCCTCGACCCGGTCAGCAAGCGCAGCGTCAGCCGTGCCAAGAATACGAGCGGCGAGGAGCCCAGCGTTGCGTGCTCCGCCAATGGAGACAGTGGCGACAGGAATCCCGGCAGGCATCTGCACAATCGACAGCAGAGAATCCATGCCATCCAGGTAAGCCAGAGGCACCGGCACCCCCACCACTGGCAGGGGCGTCATCGAGGCCAACATGCCAGGAAGGTGTGCTGCTCCCCCGGCACCGGCAATGATGACGCGGATACCGCGAGAACGCGCGTCGCGTGCGTACGACATCAACTTGTCGGGTGTGCGGTGCGCCGAGACCACTTCCACCTCATGCGGAATACCGAAATCGGAGAGCGCCTGAGAGGCGTCGCTCATCACACGCCAGTCGGAGTCGGATCCCATTACGACGCCGACCAGGGGCTCGGCAGAAGAGTGCAGTGGCTCAGTCACCAGATCAGGCTACGGTCTACCGCTGTGAGAAACCTCGAACGGCACGCCAAGTTCGCCTCCGCCGAGTCAGAGGAAATGTGCCGCAGCAGCGCGCGCGACGTAAACGGCGTCATCGAGATCGTCAGATGCGACGTTGACATGGCCCACCTTGCGTCCGGGGCGCGGTGACTTTCCGTAGGTGTGGACCTTTGCCTGCGGGTGCGCAGCCAACGCCGATCCGAAACGCGACTCCAGCGTTCCATCGACCGGTCCCCCCAAAATGTTCACCATCACAGACCACGGAGCGCGCGGCGCTGTGCTTCCCAGCGGCAGGTCAGCGACCGCCCGCAGGTGTTGTTCGAACTGGCCGGTCACCGCGCCGTCCTGGCTCCAGTGCCCGCTGTTGTGTGGGCGCATAGCGAGCTCGTTCACGAGAATGCGCTCGTCGTCGGTTTCAAACAGCTCAACGGCAAGCATCCCCGTCACACCGAGTCCCTCAGCAATGGTGCGACCGATGTCTTCCGCAACTTCGACGAGCCGCGCCGAAGCGCCGGGCGCGGGGGCAATGACCTCAGCGCAAACGCCATCGCGCTGCACCGTTTCGACAACTGGATAAGCGACGACTTCGCCGCTGGGACGACGTGCGACCTGCTGAGCAAGCTCCCGCACAAATGGCACCAACTCTTCCACCAAGAGAGCATCGCCATCGGTGAGGGCGTCGAGCCAATCCCGTGCTTCTTCCGCAGAACGTACGACGCGCACCCCCTTGCCGTCGTATCCGCCTCGCGGAGTTTTCACGACGCCGGCGCCTGTGTGAGCATCGAGAAACTCTTGCAATTCTGCGAGCGTGCTCACTGCCGCCCATTCCGGCTGCGGCACACCCAGCTCCGTCAGGCGTTTGCGCATCACAATCTTGTCTTGGGCGAACTGCAGCGCATCAGGGCCGGGGTGCACAGACACACCATCGGCGACGAGCGCGCGCAGAACCTCCTGCGGAACATGCTCATGGTCAAAGGTGACAACATCGACGTCGGCAACAAACGCACGCACCGTTTCCAGATCGCGGTAGTCGCCGGTCGCGGTCGCCGCGAGCGCCGCCGACATACCTTCCGCTTCTGCCAGTACGCGAAGGTCAAGCCCGAGTTCGACCGCCGGGGCGATCATCATTCGAGCCAGCTGTCCTCCACCGATTACGCCCACACGCAACGTCATTCGCCGTCTCCATTCGTCTGCAATCATTCTCCCGCACGGACGCGGACGCCCACGACCGCATCGGCCACAGCGAGGTCGCGGTTAGTCGCCGCTTGCCTGAGCGTCGCGGTGAGC
Organism: Microbacterium sp. NPDC076768; assembly: GCF_040687205.1. Classification (NCBI taxonomy): domain Bacteria; kingdom Bacillati; phylum Actinomycetota; class Actinomycetes; order Micrococcales; family Microbacteriaceae; genus Microbacterium; species Microbacterium sp. NPDC076768. The sequence continues at coordinate 283,275 of NZ_JBFBMU010000002.1, read as the reverse complement.
GAGTATCTGGCCCACCTCGATCTGATCCGCGAGCGTCTCGTGCACAAGCGTGACGTTCGGCACGTTTCGTAGCCTCAGTGGGCCGTCGACGCCGTTCGAAAGCGTGATCGTGCCCGAACCCCAGATGCGCTGCAGCGGTCCGCGTCGCACGGCGATTGTGTATCCACGAGCGTGCGACATCTCGCGACGGTTTTGCGCCCCGATGCCGTGGCGCGAAATCACTCGCCTCGTCGTGACCGTCGTGCTTCGTGAAAACCAAATAACAAATGGAATCACGACGGCCACCAGCACAAGCCCACCAGCGGCCGCAAGAAGCATCCAGTCCTCGAGACCTGCCGGCAGGTTGCCGTAGAAGTAGGCCGTCGCCCCGAAGGTAGCGATCAGCACAACGGCCGACCAAAACAGCCGACGCGCGTGACTGCGAAAGCGCGCGATCAGCAACTCCTCCGAGGGCGTGCCTGGCGGCGGCATCATGGGCCGTCCGCCGAGCGTCACAGGCTGGGTCACATCACCATTGTGCCCGTGATTGACGACAAATCCGTCTGCGCTTCGGCGTGTCAGCTTGCGGCAGGGCGCACGTGCACGACGTCGCCGGCAGAAATTGCGTGCTCTTGCCCCGCCGACCGCACGATGAGGCGACCGTCGCTGTCGATCGATGACGCCACACCTTGCAAGGTTGCTCCGCCAGGCATCGATACCGTGACCGTCTTTCCCAGCGTGGCGCACCGCTCGGTGACAGTGCTGTGCAGGCCACTGTCTCTGGCGTCTCCCACGGCGATGAGCGCCGCAAGGTGACCATTCAGCAGGTGGAGGTAGTCGCTGATGAGCCTGTCTTCATCGACGCGAACCCCCAGCACGGCGAACGAGGTCGCCGTCGGTATCGGAAGTTGCTCAGCGGTCATCGCTGTGTTGACCCCGGAGCCCACGATCACTGCATCCGATGCCGCCTCAGCGAGGATCCCGCAGATCTTGCCCCCATCGACCAACACGTCATTGGGCCACTTCACTGCGACGTCATGCGCTGGCAGTTGGGCAGCGATCGCCTCGCTCATGGCTGCCCCAGCGGCGAGAGGAATCCACCCTCGCGCCGTTGGCGTCGATGGAAGTTCCCGCAACAGCACAGAGATGGCGAGCGCAGAGTCGCGCGGCGCTGCCCACGTACGGTCAAGGCGTCCGCGCCCAGCAGTTTGATCGCGTGTGAACAGAGCAGCAAAGTGCGGCCACCCCTCGTCTGCCGCGTGTGCTCGCAGGTCAGCGTTGGTCGAACCGGTGCTCTCAATGAAAGTAAGACGCGGGGTTGCAGTGCTCGCGCGTGGAAACTCCGCGTTCATACTTCTTCGTCGTCGGTTTCTTCGTCGTCGTCGTCTTCGTCTTCACGGATGGCCCCCATTTCGTGGGCATGCCATTGCTCCCATTCCTGCATCAGTCCGTCAACCGCCGCATGGAACTTCTCCGTGGCTACGCCTGCTGTGGTGTCGCCAAAATAGTGCTGCACCCACATCCGCAAGCGTGCAATCGCGGCTTCATCGGCGCGAACTCGCTCAACCTCCGCCACGATGTTGCTGGCGTTTTGTGCTGTCAGCCATTCACAATCGGCGAGGTAGCCCTGCGTATCGATCGAGGCACGCTCGTCTGCAGGCTTTGTGATCATCAACGGCTTGCCCGCTGCAAGGCGGTCGTAGACCATCGCCGAAATGTCGACGATGGCAACGTCAGCCGCCGTGAGCTGCCAGCCGAGTTCTGGGGCACTGTCGTACACATGCTGCGCGCTCGCATCGGCAGCATTCGCCGTGTTTATGGCGCTGATGATGCGGCGGTGAGCCGCACCGTATGCGTCGTCTACCACTCCGCTTCGCGGGTGTGGCCGATAGATCACGCGGTGCGTACCGGAAGCGAGGAGCTGGGTCACGAGGGCCTCACCGTGCGTGGCGATCGATCCGTAGTGTGCACTGGGCCTGTCGCCTTCCCAGGTCGGCGCATAGAGCACAACGGTGCGTTCGTCTGGTGTGTACGGCAGCGTTCCCGCGTAGTGGTCGGCCTGTGGCCGCCCAATCTCGATCGTGCGGTTGTCGACGTCATAGTCCCAGAGCGTGCGAGAGAGTCGGTCCCTGGCTGCTTGACCGGCGACAAACGCATAGTCGTATGCCTTGTACTGATTGGTCGTCATGTACATCTTGTCGGACTCGCCATGGTTGATGAATACATGCCAGCGGCGCCCATAACGAAACATCTGGAAGTTTCGGGTGTTCTGATTCACATACAGCACGATGCGGATGTCTTGCGTGGCGATGAAGTGTTCCAGGTCGCGAATCTTCGGCACAAAGACCACCGGCGGTGCATCCTCTTCCAGGAGCTTCTCGGCTCCTGTGGCCTGGCGGGAGAGCACGACAACCGGCCAACGCTTCGCGAGTTCTGCAAGTGGCCGGTACCACTGACGCATTTGGTACATGTTCACCGCACCATCGGCGAAGTACACCGCTACTTTGAAGTGATCAGCAGGGTACGGCTCCTGCTCGGCGAGCCTTCTCCGTACCCGCTGCACGGCGGAGCGGGATGCAAGCGCCCGCTTCAACAGACGGTACGCCTTCTTCGCGTCAGACACAGCACCCATCCCTCCAGGATAGTTCGTCGGAGCCAAACTCTTCGGGCCCACCGACGGCGCACAAGATGTCGCGCGGCGCGATTTCAGTCTTTCGGTCAGGCAACGTCCGATAACACCGTGCCATGATCGTCATGTGCCAGCAGACGAATTCTCCACTCCCCTGTCCGGGGTCTCCTTCGTGATGCCGGTACTGAACGAACGCACCTACCTCGAACACGCGGTCGCGTCGGTGCTTGCCCAAGATGTGGGTGTCCCCACCGAGCTCGTGCTCGCCTTAGGCCCCTCATCCGACGGCACGACGGAACTCGCACAGCGGCTCGCCGCGACCGACGACCGGATCCGGCTGGTCGACAACCCAGCCGCCCACATCCCGGTTGGTCTGAACGCCGCTATCGGCGCAAGCCAGTACGCCACGATCGTGCGGGTCGATGCTCATTCCGAGCTCTCCCCCGGATATGCACAGCGTGCGCTTCAGACTCTGGAGCGCACAGGCGCAGCAAACGTCGGTGGCGTGATGCGCGCCGAAGGGCGCGCTCCTTTCCAGAAGGCAGTCGCTCGGCTTTACAACTCTCCTGTTGGTCTTGGCGGCGGGGCCTACCACGGCAGCACTGACGAAGGCGAGGCTGAGTCCGCGTACCTCGGTGTGATGCGCCGCGAGGTAGTCGAAGAAGTCGGCATGTTCGATGAGACCATCCGGCGCGGTGAAGACTGGGAACTCAACCTCCGCATCCGTCAGGCGGGGCACCGGGTCTGGTTCGATCCCGACCTCTCGGTGACCTATTGGCCGAGAGAAAGTTGGCTGAGACTAGCCAGACAGTTCCGCGCCACCGGTGCATGGCGTGGAGAGCTGGTGCGCCGATTCGGACGAAGCAACGGCGTTCGCTACTTCGCGCCCCCCGCACTCGTGCTGCTTGTCGCCATGGCAGTGATCGTGGCTGGCCTGCAACTGTCTGGTGTGCTCAGCGGGGTTTTCTCGCTCGTCGCATCGATCGTGATTTATGCACCGCTCGCGCTCTACCTGCTGCTCGTTTTTGCTGTCGCCTTCGCCCCTGGTGGCGGTGGCGTGCGGCAACGGTTGTGGACGCTGATTGTGCTCCCCACCATGCACTTGTCCTGGGGACTCGGGTTTCTCGGCGGCGTGCTTCGCGGCGCGAGGGGCACGGTGGATGCTTCGCGACTCGGCACTCGCAACACGCCACTCCCCTAAAGCGCCCTCGTCTGCACTATGGAGTGACGAACCCTTGATCCAGGATGCGATCGACGACGCGTTCTGCCGCGCGGCCATCGTCGCGTGAGTTGAACTGTTTGCGCCATGCGGAATAGCGTTCGGCGTATTTCTCGCGCTGATCAGCATCATCCAGAGCCGCGACGAGTTCGTCTTGGGTGCGCACCAGTGGTCCGGGCGCTCGCTCGGCGAGGTCAAAATAGAACCCTCTGAGCTGGCCGCGGTAGTGATCGAGGTCGGGCACCATGAAGTACATCGGTTTGCCTGTGACGCTGAAGTCGAACATCACCGAGGAGTAGTCGGTGATCAGAGCATCGGCGGCGAGCAACAACTTGGCTGTTTCCGGGTATCCGGTGACATCAATGACTCGCGCGCCTGCGCGATCACGCCCCTGCTCCAGCGTTCTGGAATGGCCACGCACTAGCACCACAGCATTGGCCTGGAGGGCGAGTTTTTCGGCGTCGATGAAGTCGACCATCTCGGCCAGGTCGTCGCGCCAGGTCGGAGCGTAAAGAAGCACTCGCTCACCCTGAGCGATTCCGAGGTCTGCGCGGATCGCCGCGGAATCACCACTCGTGAGCGCGTCGTTTCTGGGGTAGCCCTCTACCCAGATCGGTCGCCCCAAAAATGCGTATGCCTTGCGCAGAATGCGTTCGGCATACATGTTCTGTGCCAACAAAACATCCCAGCGACGCGACTCTTTCACCACCGCAGCCATCCGGCGAGGGTCAAATCCCGGGCGATGAAGCGCCAGCCTTTTCAACGGTGTGCCGTGCCAGGTCTGCAGTACCTTTTGTCCTGGTTTGCGGGCAAACCTTCTGCGGAGCCAGTCGTTCACCACCAAAAGGCGGGCGGCTCCTCGTGCATGCCACCACTGCGGGCTTCCCTCAACCACGGCGATGGCGCCCTCCGGCACCTCGACAGAGAGGTCGGCGACGCTCCAGTACCGCCGCACGCCGGGAGCACGGGCGGCGAGCTCGCGATCGATTGCCCGAGGATTGCACCCCACGCTTCGTCCGTAGAAGCTCTCGAAGAAGACCGCGTTTTCGGTGCCACCAGCCTGCGCCACATAGCGTTCCTCCAGTGTGGAACGCCCCTCGGATGTGTCGTACACCGGGTCAATGGGTGGGGCAATGCGTACGGCGTCACCATCAACCGCGATTCGCACTCCCCGCAACACCACTGGATCAATCTGAAGCACCCCGAGGTCGATGTCGGAGATGTGCAGCGCGTACTCCCCCGCCGGCAGCGGAAGAGAGGGCCCGCCCCACCGCGATGCCTCCAGCGGGAAGGTAGCCTTCCACGTTTTTCCACCACCCGTGATGCGCGCATCGACGCGTGCGCGTGGTCCCACCAGCTCAGCGAATTGGGGCCGTGGGCCGTTGCCTGCAATGACCAGCGTCTGCGCTGCATCATCGATGCGAGCCGTTGTCATGCTGCTCCCTTCGGCGCGGAGATTCCCCGCGCTCGGATGACCCGGTAGACGCGCTCCGTGTTGCGCCCGTCTCTGAACTGATGCACTCCCGCGCTGAGCGTAGCGGAACGCGCCGACGCTTGATCCCACACAGAATCGTCGGAGAGCAGAGCACTCAACTGCTCGAGTAACACCGTCCAGTCCGTCGCCGCTTCGTCTTGTGCGACGTCTTCATAGCGACCGTAGAACCCGCGAGTGCCTGCATATTCCTCCGCATCCGGCGCGAGAAAAAGCACGGGCATCCGCCGCAAACCTACGTCGTAGGCGAGCGAGGAATAGTCGGTGACGAGCACATCGACCGCGGCGAGCGCTGGTGTCACGTCGGCGAGCACTCGTGATCCCAGTGCACGCACTCGCTTGGTTGGCAGAGGTGGCGCATATCCGCCCTCGCCGAGAGGGTGGGAGCGCACGAACAGAATCGCATTGTTCTCTTCGAGAACTCGAATGATATTCACCCACTGGATCGCGGTAGGAACGGCGGGGTCTGCCGCACCATCACGCCAGGTGGGGGCGTACAGAATCGTTCTGGCCCCGTCGGGGATCTCCCCGACAACGCTCTGCAGAACCGCAGATGCGTCAGAACGCGCCGTTTCCGCAGAGAGAACATCGACGCGCGGCTCTCCCGTAACGACGACACGGCCGTCGCCCAGGCCGAAGGCAGATTCCAGACGACCCCGCGCTCGATGAGATGCTGCGGGCAGCACCTGGATGCGTTGGGCTGTGGCCCGATACAAAATGCCCACGACACGACGGAGTATCGCCGCCCCTGGTACGGGCGGCACTTGCGTCGTCGCCGAAGAATCCAGGCCGATGCGTTTCAAAGGGATACCGTGCCAGAGCTGGACCACGAAGGCTCCCCCGATGGCGTAGCGGTTCACGTCTCCGAGGCCGTGGGTCACCACCAGAACGCCAGCGCGGGCCGTCGCCCACCAGCCGCGGAGACCGCCCTTACGGACGAAGCGGAGTCCGTGCTCGCGCGCTTCGCGGTCTTCGCGATCGGAGCTCGTGAGCCAGAGAGTTTCATGGCCCTGTGCGGCCGCGTAGCGCTGCAAGGCAAGAGCGCCATCGCCGATCCCCGCGCCGCACCCGAACACCCAGCGCTGTTTTCGCGGAATGACGAATGTACCGATGCGTCCGACGGCATACATCGGGATCCGGAGCAGCTTTGCCGCGTTGCCGGTGCCGAAAGAAAAGGACGCCACCCCGCGAGCCTATCGCGGGGTGGCGTCCTTCTTTGTGCGGAGGGAGCTAGCTGGCGAGTTCGCCGAGCGTCACTTCAATGTCGTAGGTCTTGCCATCGCGGACGTAGGTCACTTCTGCGTCGCTATCTGCCGCAGCGGCACGCACCTGTGCGGTGAGGTCGCTGGCACTCGTGATCGGGAAGCCGTTGAACCCTGTCACGACGTCGCCCTTCTCGATGCCGCCTGTCTCTGCGGCCCCACCTGCGCTCACATCAGCGATGTAGGCGCCGGCGACAGTTGCGCCTTCGACGTTCGAGGCATCTTGCACCGATGCGCCGAGGAGCCCGTGGGTGGCCGCGCCGTCGGCGATGATCTCTTCCGATACGCGCTGGGCGATGTTCGACGGGATCGAGAAGCCGATGCCGATCGAGCCAGACTCTTCAGAGCTTCCCGAGCTGGCAATCGCCACGTTGATACCGATCAGTTCGCCCTTGCTGTTCACAAGTGCGCCGCCGGAGTTGCCCTGGTTGATCGCGGCGTCGGTCTGAATGACGGCGATGGAGATCGACTCGGAGGTCTGCTGGTTGGTGTTGCCTGGGATGTCGAACTGGTACGGGCCCTGGCCATCTTCTGGTGACTGCTGTTCTGGGGCGTCATCTGATGACGACTCAGGCAGAGCGGAAGACGCGATCTGAATACTGCGGTTCAGTGCGCTGACGATTCCGGTGGTCACCGAGTTCGCCAGTCCCAGCGGGGCACCGAGCGCCACAGCCGTGTCGCCGACGTTCAGCTGCGATGAGTCAGCGAACTCCATTGGTGTGAGTCCGCTCGCGTCTGTCAGTTTGATCACGGCGAGGTCGTAGATGGGGTCGGTGCCGACGATGGTGGCATCGTAAAGCTGTCCGTCAGAGGTCGTGACCCGAATTGTGGGATCAGCGACAGCGCCGCCCAGCGTGACGACGTGCGTGTTGGTGAGCACGTATCCGTCTTCGCTGATGATGACGCCGGAGCCGCTACCACCCTCGGTCGAGCCAGCGACCTGGATGGTAACGACAGACGGCAACGCGGCAGTCGCAACAGCAGTGGTCTCATTGACCGAGCCGGGGTTATTCACGGTGACGGTCTGCGGGCCCACGGCGGTGCCGGAGGAAGGATTATTCTGCAGTCCGCTGAGGAGTGCACCGCCGCCGAAGCCTGCGACGCCTCCCACCAGAGCCGCCGCGACGATGAACGCGGCGAACTTGGTTCCGCTTCTCGGCTTCTGCTCTTTCGTCTTTGTGCCGTCGCCAGCCAGCGCGGCGTCGCCGAGGGGCTGGGTCGGCTGCGTGTATGACGTGCCGGTGGGAATGCCGAAGGCAGCTCCAGACGCCGCTCCAGCGGCAGGAGCAGCGTAGCCGTAGGGCACCGGTGCGATCATCGGCGAGGCGGGCGCCTGCGACGCAAAGTTTGTGGGAATAGCGTGCCCCTCAGCGGGCGGCAGTGCGTCGTTCGACGTCGGTGCCGGCTGGTTCTGGGTGTTCTCTTCGTTCATGGTGTGTGCTCCTTTGGCGACATATTCAGAATGAGGCCTGTAGCTGTGTGTTTCTTATGTCAAAGGTGAGTTTCAGCTATGGCCTTAGCCTGTTCTTCATGAGTGTCATCCCCGGCGCCTGGCGGCGCACAGCAGCTGGTGCAGGTCTGCTCGCTTCAGACGGAACCGTCGCCCCCACAATTTTCGCAGAGATGTCTGCGGCAGCAGCGAGGACCGGGGCGATTAACCTCGGCCAGGGATTCCCCGATGAGGATGGTCCGGCGGAGGTGTTGGAAGCCGCACGCAGCGCAATCGCACACGGCGCGAATCAGTATCCGCCAGGACGCGGTGTTCCTGACCTCCTCGATGCCATTAGCGCGCACCAACACCGCTTCTACGGGCTAGAGGTCGACCCCGCTACCGAACTGATCGTGACAGCGGGTGCCACAGAAGCACTCACCGCGACTTTGCTGGCCCTGATCGATGGGCCAGACGATGAGGTGGTGGTGTTCGAGCCGTATTACGACTCCTATGCCGCGGCTGTCGCTTTGGCAGGAGCCACGCTTCGCACCGTGCCACTACGCGCTCCACACTTCCAACCTGATCTCGACCAGCTGGCGGCGAGTGTGACTGATCGCACGCGCATCATTCTTGTCAACGATCCGCATAACCCCACTGGTGCGGTATTTGGCCGCGAAGTGCTCGAAGAGGTCGTTCGACTTGCAGAGCGCCACGACGCCGTAATCGTGACAGATGAGGTCTACGAACATTTGGCGTTCAACTCGCCTCACACGCCGATCGCGGCCCTGCCTGGTGCCGCCCACCGCACGCTGACCATCTCTTCTGCGGGCAAGACATTCTCGACAACCGGGTGGAAAATCGGCTGGGTGCACGGTCCTGCTGACCTCATCACCGCTGTCCTCACGGTGAAGCAGTACCTCACCTACGTCAACGGATCGGCCTTCCAGCCCGCCATCGCTGTAGGACTCCGTCTAGACGACTCCTACTTCACCGGTGCCGCCGCCGCTCTCGCCGAGAAGCACACCATTCTCGGCGACGGGCTGCGTGCAGCTGGATTCACCGTGCACACCCCGCAGGGCGGCTACTTCACGGTGGCAGACGCGACGGCGCTCGGCGGGAGCGATGCTGCCGCCTTCTGCCGCAGCCTCCCAGAACGCGCCGGTGTCGTGGCGATCCCTTTGACCGCTTTCGTCTCGCACGCGCATCGACACGAGTACGCAGGGCTGGTGCGATTCGCCGCCTGCAAACGCATCGAAGTGCTGCAAGAAGCCGCAGCGCGCCTTGCGCAGTTCTCCCGCTGAGGTTTAGGAGCGAGCAACGACCGCATAGCGCCGCATGCGCAACGCCGGATTCGCCGCGCGTACTCGCTCAATGGCCGCGCGCTCAACGACAGCGACCGCGATTCCAGGAGCGGTGCCGACGCCTGCAAGCACGACGCCCTGCGGATCAATAATCTGCGAGTGGCCAACCCCGACCGGCGTGGGGTGGTCGGCAGCGACCACGTAGACAGTGTTCTCAATTGCCCGCGCCGCGAGCAACGTCGTCCAGTGGTGTTCTTTCAACGGACCTTTCACCCATTCGGCCGGCACAACGAGGGCGTCGGCCTCGGCGTCGACGAGCGTCCTGGCAAGTTCCGGGAAGCGGAGGTCGTAGCACGTCATGAGTCCGAAGCGCAGACCGCCGAGGTCAAACGTCGATGGCTGTCCCACATCACCCGCCTCGATCCACTCCGACTCCGTCTGCCCGAAAGCGTCATAGAGGTGCTGCTTGCGGTAGACGGCGAGGATGCCGTCGCCCCGCACAGCAACGACGGTGTTGCGCACGCGGTGGTCATCAGACGCCCGCTCGACAAGCCCTGCCACGATGACGACGGCGTACTCGGCCGCCAACGATGTGAGAGTCTCTACGAACTCTCCGTCGAGCTCTTCTGCATTCGCGGCGAGAGTCTCATCCATTGGATTCACGAAGTAGCTGGAGTACTCAGGGAACACGATGAGCTTCGCTCCCCTGCCTGCCGCATCCGCGGTCAACTCTGCGATGCGTTCGCGGTTCTCTGCACGAGAAGCCGTAGGCGCGAACTGGCACACGGCGACAGGGACGGCTGAGGTGTCAGGCATGTCTTCATCTTCGCGCATCGACACGCCCGAGTGCACGTCGAGAAGCGGCCTCGATTGGCCGACCCTCAGGATCCGTGATAAGTTTCTTCTTGTGCCGCGGGGTGGAGCAGTTCGGTAGCTCGCCGGGCTCATAACCCGGAGGTCGCAGGTTCAAATCCTGTCCCCGCAACGAGAATGCGACACAAGCAAGGCCCTCTGACTCGGAGAAATCCAAGCCAGAGGGCCTTTTGCTTTGCCCAGACGACCGTCGTCAAGAACTGGATTCCCTCACAGTTCGAGGCGCCACGGCACGACTAGGCTGAACGCGTGCCCAACCTCTCCATCGCCGGCTCGACGCGCGCTCCTCATAAGCTGCGTTCAGCGACCCGCATGCGGGAGTGGATTCGTGTATCACTGCACCCTGGCACGAACGGATGGACCAGCGTGTGGGGCAACCTCTCGCACGGCGAGATCGCCGGTTGCCCGCCGCCACGCAGCTAGGCCAAGCCTCGATTGAGGCGGTGGTCTCCTTCGCCATTTCTCGTTCTCCCATCTAAGGGTGTCTTTCGTGTCCTCATCCCCTTTTCGATCTTTCTTTCGCACCGCACCGCATGAGTTGTGGCGCGGCATTCGCACCAATGCCCGCAGTGACGTGCTTGGCGGCTCTCTGCTTCTGCTGGCGACCGCGGCGGCGCTCATCCTGGCCAACAGCCCTGCCGCTCCTTGGTACGAAGCTGTGCGCGAGTTCACCTTCGGCATCCCCGAATTGCATCTCGAACTCAGCGTCGGTTCCTGGGCGTCAGACGGGCTGCTCGCCATCTTCTTCTTTGTCGTCGGTCTCGAACTGAAAGAAGAGTTCGTCACCGGACGCCTGCGTGATCCGCGTCAGGCGGCGCTACCTATCGCCGCCGCCGTGGGTGGTGCCATCGTTCCCGCCCTGATCTTTGTGCTCATCAACGCGAACAATGGTGCCGATGCCCTCCGCGGCTGGGCTATCCCGACCGCAACAGATATCGCGTTCGCGGTGGCCGTGATTGCCGTTGTCGGAAAGTTCCTCCCGCCAGCGCTTCGCGTGTTCCTGCTCACCCTGGCGATCATCGACGACCTGATCGCCATCACGATCATCGCGACCTTCTATACCGAGTCGATCAGCTTCCCGTGGTTGGCACTGGCACTGCTTCCGCTCGCCGGATTCGCGTTGCTCGTGCAGAAGGGCGTGCGCGCCTGGTGGATCCTGCTGCCGCTCGCGATCGCCGTGTGGGTATGCATCCACGCCTCCGGTGTGCACGCGACAGTCGCCGGTGTGCTCCTCGGATTCCTGGTGCCTGTGCTCCCGACCAAGCGAGCGCGAGTGTACAAAGGCGAAGACTCCACCGGCACTCCGATCTATGAGGGACTGGCACCGCACTTCGCTGACCGCTGGGGCGTTGTCGCAACACTGTTCGCCGTTCCCGTCTTCGCATTTTTCGCTGCCGGGGTCACCATCGGCGGCATCGAAGGACTCCGTTCGGCGCTCGTGGATCCGATCACGATCGGGATCATCGTCGGACTCGTCGCCGGAAAGCCCATCGGTATTCTCGCGACCACGTTCCTGCTCAGCCGCATCCCCGCGCTACGCCTCGACAAGTCGCTCCGTTGGCCGGATCTGGCCGGGATGGCGTTCCTCGGCGGTATCGGCTTCACCGTCTCTCTGCTGGTCGGAGAGCTGGCATACGGATCGACGTCCGTCGCCGACGAACACGTGAAGATCGGTGTGCTGCTCGGGTCCCTGATCGCAGCTGTCGCTGGTGGGCTCGTGCTTGCACGGAGCAACGCGCGTGCGCGGCGAGCACAGCTCGAAACATAACGAAAAACCGAGGGCGCGGAAAGACTTCCGCGCCCTCGGTTTCGGCACTCGGGTGCTTAGTGGTCTGCGCCGAGGTTTCCGGTAAGCCGCTGGTGGAGTGCGGCAGCCGTGTCGTTGAGACCCAAGATGGTCACCGTCTTGTCGTGGCGTTCGTACTTCGTGACAACGGCATCCAAAGCCGCCACCGTCGAGGCATCCCAGATGTGTGAACGCGTCATGTCGATCACGACACGGGCGGGGTCATCTACGTACTCGAACTGGGTGGTCAAGTCGTTGCTCGATGCGAAGAAAAGCTCTCCGACCACTTCGTAGTGCGCGGTGGGCTCGCCGCTCTCCTCTTTCATGGTGCGAGTGACCGTTGCGAAGTGAGCGACCCGGCGGGCGAACATCACCATCGCCGCGATCACTCCGAGCACCACACCGATGGCGAGGTTGTGCGTCCACACCGTCGCGATGACGGTGATGAGCATGACAGCGGTCTCGCTCTTCGGCATCCGGCGCAGCGTCGACAGTCGAATGCTGTGCCAGTCGAACGTGGCAACCGAGACGAGAATCATGACGGCGACAAGCGCGGCCATCGGGATGATGGCTACGACGTCACCGAGGGCGAGAACGAGGATCAGCAGGAAGACGCCCGCAAGGAAGGTCGAGATGCGCGTGCGCGCCCCCGATGCCTTGACGTTGATCATCGTCTGACCAATCATCGCGCAACCGCCCATGCCACCAAACACTCCGGAGAGCACGTTGGCGACGCCCTGACCCCAAGCCTCGCGGGTCTTGCGCGAGTGCGTGTCCGTGATGTCGTCGACAAGTTTTGCCGTCATCAACGATTCCAGCAGTCCCACCGCCGCCATCGCCAGCGCGAAGGGAGCGATGATGCCGAGCGTCTCAAGCGTGAAGGGAACATTGGGAATGAAGAGCTCAGGCAGGCTTTCGGGCAGCTCGCCCTGATCACCCACGTTCGGCACGCTCCAGCCGAAGACGACGACGACCGCGGTGATCAGCACGATCGTGACCAGTGGTGCGGGGATCACCTTGGTGATGCGCGGCATCAAGAACAGGATGGCGAGTCCCGCAGCCACAAGCGGGTAGACAAGCCACGGCACATCGAAAAGCTGCGGCAGCTGTGCCGTGAAGATGAGGATGGCGAGCGCGTTAACGAACCCCACCATCACCGAGCGCGGGATGAATCTCATGAGTTTGGCTACGCCGAGCAGCGCCAGCACGATCTGAATAAGACCACCGAGCATCACCGTGGCGATGAAGTAGTCCATTCCGTACTCTCGTGCGACCGGGGCAATGACCAGCGCGATGGCACCGGTAGCCGCGGTGATCATTGCCGGACGACCGCCGAGGAAAGAAATAGCAACGGCCATCACGAACGACGAGAAGAGTCCGACACGCGGATCCACTCCGGCAATGATCGAGAAGGCAATCGCTTCGGGGATCAGCGCGAGGGCCACGACGAGCCCAGCGAGCACCTCACGTGTGAGCAGACGCGGACTGCGCAGCGCCTGCATAACGGTTGGTTCGATTCGGTAACGCGACGCGCGGTCGCGCGGCGAAGAAACAGCGGTCATACGCTCTCCTGAGTCGGGCTCGCGAACGAGCAACAGTGAATTGCGCGATGGTGCGCAGGCGCCGATCAGGTCGACGCGAAAGAATGGGGATGCGTGTGCGCAGAAAGCGCACGCAGGTAGACTCTAACGCAACGTTAGGTTTGCGGGCGAATCGACGAAGGCGGTCTGGTGGATCACGAAAGAACAATGCGTATCGGCGAGGTTGCCGAACAGACATCGCTGTCTTTTCGCACACTGCGTCACTACGAAGACGTGGGCCTGGTGACTCCGTCTGGCCGCACCGAAGGCGGCTTTCGCCTCTACACAGAGCAAGACGTGACGCGGCTCATGATCGTGCGACGCATGAAACCCCTGGGGTACACACTCGACGAGATGCGGGCAGCACTCGAAGTCGTCGAGGCGCTCGCACAATCACCGCAGAGTGATGCTCTCCTCGAACGCCTCGCAGCACTGCGCGCCGAAGCGGCTGTGCGCCGCGAGAAACTCGCCGCCCAGGTAGACATGGCAGACGAGTTTCTCGCTCAGCTTGCCCGTATCTAGTTCACCGCAACAGGGCGCATCTGCGGCTGAAGAAGCGTGGGAGCACCGCAGCAAACGCCGCTAGCCCCGTTATCTTTCTCGTCGAGATCGCCCGACCCACCGCACACACCCGTGTCTGGCAGCACGAGCTGATTGCTCTGCGCTCCGGCGACATCGCCGGAAAGGTGGGCGACAACGCTTCGCACCTGCTCGAACCCCGTGAGAGCGAGGAAAGTCGGAGCGCGACCGTAGCTCTTGGCGCCCACGATGAAGAATCCCTCTTCGGGTTGGGCGAGCTCGCGAGCTCCCGTCGCGCCGATGGAACCGCAGGAGTGGAGGTTCGGATCAATCTCTTCGGCGATCCCCGCAACAGCCTGCAATGAAGTATCGAGGTTCACCCGCAGTTCAGACAGGATGCTGGTGTCTGGCCGGAAACCCGTCAACACGAACACCTGTGAAACGTCCGCTACCTGCTTACCGTTTTCTGCCGTGATCGTGAGGGTCTCGCCCTCCTGCTGAAACTCCGCCACACGGAAATCGGTGATGACGTCGACGAGGCCTGACTCGATGATCTTGCGTGCACGGCCACCCAGCGCTGCGCGCTCAGGCAGCTCATCGGCGACGACGCCGAACCGCTGCTTCACGGTGCCCCGACGCATCAGCCACGTGATGCGCACCCCAGGCGTACGGCGGGCCACCTCGCTCAACCGCAGAGCCGTGTGGGTTGCAGAGTGACCAGACCCGATCACGACAAAGTGCTCTCCCCCGCTTGCCTCAACATCGGCAGGGATGCGGTAAGAAATTTGCTCCGACGCCCGCTTCTCACCTACCGCAGAAAGACCATCAGCTCCGGCGGGGTTGGGAAGCGTCCACGTGCCGCTCGCGTCGATGACAGCACGCGCAAGAAAACGAGCATCGTTGCCTTCATCATCGACGGTGTGGACAACGTAGGGCTGCGCCTTGCGACCGCCATCGACCGTCAAGTCGCGCCCTTTGCGCGCAACACCGGTCACGGTGGTGGAGTAGCGGACCTTCTCCCCCAGTGCCTCTGCGAGCGGCGCCAGGTACGCGTCCACCCACTCGCCTCCAGTGGGATAACCAGATTCAGGGGCCGTCCACCCCGTGGGCTCAAGGAGGCGTCGCGCTGCGGCGTCGGTGAGTTCCGGCCAGCTGGAGAACAGGCGCACGTGACCCCACTCCGTCA
This sequence comes from Microbacterium sp. NPDC076768, assembly GCF_040687205.1. Classification (NCBI taxonomy): domain Bacteria; kingdom Bacillati; phylum Actinomycetota; class Actinomycetes; order Micrococcales; family Microbacteriaceae; genus Microbacterium; species Microbacterium sp. NPDC076768. The sequence goes on along the minus strand of NZ_JBFBMU010000002.1, from coordinate 268,017 downwards.
CCGCTGCCGCTGGTCCATCGCCACGTTCCATGACGATCACATCAGCTCCGCGTTCCACAAGGTGCGCGGCAGCAGCGAGACCCTGTGGGCCTGCTCCGATGACAACGACAGGAAGCTCAGACATCACATCTCCTTGAATTGAAGTTCTTCAATATACTCGCATACAAAAATGGGCGCCCCATCGGGGCGCCCATTTTCGTTCACGCGATTACTCGCTTGTTGTGTCCAGCGCGAGCAACTTCTCTACCGCTGCGGTGAGGCGGTCATCTGCCTCAGCGAATGCGGTGAGGTCTCCCGACTTCAGTGCCGCATCGCGGTCAAGCAGTGCCTGCTGAGCCTCAGCGAGCGCGTCTGCCTGAGCATCAGTAGGCTCGGCCGGCTCCGCTGGAACCTCGCCGCTGTCTGGATTCTCTGGATCCGGCTCCGCAGGCTCGACGGTGTCGTCGCCACCGGTCGCTCCCGCATCACCACCGAAGAGAGCATCCAATGCCTCGGTAAGAGTGTCTTCGAAGGCGACCCTGTCACCGAAGGCCACAAGCACCTTCTGCAAACGCGGCAGCTGAGTGCCCTCAGAGGACTGCACGTAGACCGGCTGCACGTAAAGCAGACCGCCACCGACGGGGAGCGTCAGCAGGTTGCCGTAGATAACTTCAGACTCACCCTGTTGCAGCAGGTTGAGCTGCGGCACCACAGACGTGTCCGAGTTGTAGGTGTTCTGCACCTGTCCCGGACCTGGAACCGTGGTGTCGGTATCGATCTCCAACATGCGGAGTTGGCCGTAGCCCTCGGACTTTACCCCGGCTTCAGAGCCGGCGTCAGAGTCCACTGCGAGGTACCCCATCAGTACGTCTCGGCTGCCACCTGAGCCCTGCGAGTTCGGGATGAACGTCGAGAACATCGAGAACCGCGGAGAATCCTGACCAGGCATCTGCATCGTCAGGTAGTACGGCGGCTGCAGCGAAGCGTCACTGCGAGGGTCGTTCGGCGTCTGCCAACGGTTGTCCTGCTGAGCGAAGGAGCTGGCGCCGTCAACGTGGTAAACACCGAGCACATCGCGCTGCACCTTGAACAGGTCTGTCGGGTAGCGCACGTGGCTCATCAGTTCGCCGGACATCTCGCTGATCGGCTTCAGCGTCGACGGGTAGACGTTCTGCCAGGTCTGCAGCACCGGGTCTTCGTCATCCCACGCGTACAGCGTCACCGAACCGTCGTATGCATCGACGGTGGCCTTCACCGAGTTGCGGATGTAGTTGATGTCGTCGATCGCGAGCGTCGGCGACGTGATGTTGGAATCAGCGATCGCATCGGACAAGCTCACGCTCGTCGAGTACGGGTACGTCGAGCTTGTTGTGTAGCCGTCGACGATCCAGACGATGCGTCCGTCGACAACACTCGGGTACGGGTCGCTGTCGAGCTCGAGGTACGGCGCCGTTTTCTGCACGCGCGTCTTCGGGTCGCGGTCGTAAAGAATCTGAGATTCTTCGTTCACGAGATCGGAGAACAGAATCTGCTCCGACTGGAACTTGAGCGCGTAGAGAAGCTTGGTGAAGGTATCGCTGACCTTCGGTCCACCTTCGCCAGCGAAGGTTGTCTTCGTCTCGGTGGCGCCGTCCTGACCGCGCGGGTAGTCGATCTCCGCCGGTTCAGCACCCTCCGGTGCACCGACGATCGAGTACTCGGGCGAGTTCTCACCGAAGTAGACCCGCGGTTCGAAGTTTCCCTCGTCCGTCAAGAAGCCGGAGGAAGGAATACCGCGCTCCAAGAACACTGGCTCACCGTCTGAGGTGCGCTGGTTACCTGCTGCGGCGACCAGGCCGTAACCGTGGGTGTAGACCGCCACACGGTTGTTCCAGTTGTCGCCGTCGCCGAGGCCCGACATGTCGAGGTCTCGCACAGACACCACGGTGTCTTGCATCTCGCCGTCAATCTCGTACCGGTCGACGTCCATGATCGTCTGGAACTGGTAGTAACCGCGGTACTGCTCGAGCTGACGAACAGTCGGGGGAATCACCTTCGGGTCCATGATGCGAGTCGACGCTGTGGTTTCGGCGTCTGCGCGAAGCTGGCCTGCCTCCGCGTCTGTCTTGGCGGCGAAAGGTGTGGTCTCAAGGTCCGCGACCCCGTATGCCTCTTTTGTGCCATCGATGTTTCGCTGGTAGTACTCCGCCTGGTAGGCGTTCTGGTTCGGCTTGACCTGGAAGGTGGTGACCACCCACGGGTAACCCACACCCACCACGAGCGAGGCGACGATCAGCAGACCGGTCGCTGCCAGCGGGAAGCGCCAGCGGCCGATGATCGCCGTGACGAAGAAGAGAATCGCGACCACTGCCGCGATGATCGAGAGGATCGCAAGACCAGGAATCGTGGCGTTCACACCGGTGTACGCAGCACCCGTGATGCGGTCATCTGGCTGCACCAGAGTCTTGTACTGGTCAAGCCACAGGCTTGCGGCCTGCACGAGAAGGTAAAGGCCGGCGATTACCGCGAGCTGGATACGTGCTGGCTTCGAGATACGCAGCTCGCCCTGACCCACACGCACAGAGCCATAGAGGTACGAAACAAGTGCGGTGACGATCAGCGAAAGCAGCAACACTGCCGAGATGAACGCCAGCAGGATCGAGTAGAACGGCATCGCGAACATGTAGAAGCCGGTGTCGATACCGAACTGCGGGTCAACTACCGAGGTAGCGACACCGTTAGCCCAGAGCCACACAACTTCCCACTGCCCCGCAGCAGCGAAGCCCGCAAAGACACCGAAGAAGATCGGCATGCCCCACATCGCCAGTCGGCGAAGCGGCTCGATGACCTCCTGGTATCGGTCCAGCTGCGAGCTCAGACGCACGTACACCGGGCGCAAGCGGTAGGCGAGCTGGATGACGACAAACAACGGCACCGCCATGCCCAAGAAGCCCACCACGAACATCACCGCCGTGGCGATCCACTGTGTCGTCAAGACGCCAGTGAACCCCGCCTGGTCGAACCAGAGGAACTCGGTATACAGGGAGGCGAACACAAAGAACGCGACGATCAGGGCGGCGATAATCGCCAATGAAATACCCAGAATGCGTCGGGATGTTCGAGGAGTGGCCGTGTTTGGAGCAGATGCGGAGGTCACTCTCCCATCTTAGGCACGCCTCACTGTACGGTCGCTGTCATACCGGTCACGGGGAGGTCACGGTGACGACGTTTAGTTCAGCACTGATTCGCAGGTTGGCAGCGAAGAGGTGTCGCCGCCGTCCGCGATGACCGAGAGTGCGTCCAACGAGTCGTCGAGGGTCGCGGTCGGAATAACCTGAAGGCCGTTCGGGATGTGCCCGACGACCTCGTCGCAGTTCGATTCAGGGGCGAGGAAGTAGTCGGCACCTGCATCACGTGCACCGTAAAGCTTTTGCCGGATGCCACCGATGGGGCCAACGGTTCCTGCCGCGTCGATCGTTCCGGTGCCAGCGATGTCTTCGCCACCGTTGAGCTCTTCTTCGGTCAATGTGTCGATGATTCCCAGGGCGAACATCATCCCAGCGCTCGGGCCTCCGACGTTGTCGAGCTGGATTGTCACATCGATCTCGAACTCATAGTCGGTGCGCAACGTGATACCGATGAGCCAGGTTGTCGCGCCACCCTGGGTGTACTCCTCCGGTGTGAGCTCGACAATCTGCTCACTGCCGTCCCGTAACACGGTCAGCGCGACAGGCGCACCTTCCGCCTCTTGAATTGCTTGCCGCAGAAGCGTCGCAGAAGTTACCTCTGCGCCATCGATCGCGGTGATCACGTCGTCTGCCTCCAGCACGCCTTCCGCTGGTGAATCGGGGACGGCCTCGACAACCACCACCTCTGCGCCGGTGTCATAGCCCAGTTCGTTCAGGGCCGCAGCGGTTGCCTCGTGCTGCGAATCGACCATCAGCGTGGCGTTTTGTTCATCTCGCTCTTCGCTGGTGACCCCGGCAGGAAACACTGAGTCGAGCGGGACGACTGCTTTCGAAGAGTCCACCCACGCGAGTGCCAGCTCAAACCAGCTGGGCGTGCGCTCCCGGTTGCCGACAACCTGGACGGTGGTGAGATCGAGCGTCCCTGTTGTTTCGAAGGTCTCGGCACCCTCGACACTGATCAGCGGCACCTGCTCGCCATCTGCTCCCTCGGCAGTGCCGAGCGTGTCGTATACCGGGCCTGGCCGCTGAATCACGTAAGGCGACGGGAGAAACGTCAACACCACGAGGGCGATGAGCGCAACGATCAGCGCCCAGACTCCGAGTCCGAGCTTTCCAGACCGCGTTCGATCCACTGCATTCCTCCGTCGTTCGCGAGCGGCGTACACCGATCTGCCCGCATCGGGTTCGCGCGCAGAAACCTGTGACTAGCGTAGATGCCACGGCTTCAGACGTGCTGAGAGGGCAACTCAAATGGCAGACAACGATCCGACACCCGAGGACTTTCAGGAGTTCCTTCGCAAGATGCTCGCCAATCAGGGCGGTGGGGATATCGACCCCGAGGCGCTTCGTGGCGCGTTCGAGGGGATGGAGGGCTTCACTTTCGACCCCGCGATGATGCAGACGATCATGTCGCAACTGCAGGGCGTCTTTGGGGGCGACCCGTGGGAGAACGCGCTCCGCCAGGCCTTGCATATCGCGAACCGCGATGGGCAAGGCGTCACGGACGGGTCCAAAACCTCGCTCTCCGAATCTTTTGCACTCGCAAACCTCTGGCTCGGCGAGGCAACGACAATCGCAGAGCTCTCTGAGGTGCCGACGGTGATGACGCGGGGCGAATGGGTCGACAAGACGCTGCCCGTGTGGAAAGAGATCGCTGACCCGGTGTCGACAAGCATCGCTGACGCCCTCACCTCTGCCCTGGACACCCAGGTTCCCGAAGACATGCACGATGTCGTTCAGGGCGCAGGCAAGCTGATGCGAGGGCTCGGCGGTTCCGTGTTCGCCGCCCAGTTCGGCCAGGTACTGGGAAACCTCTCACTTGAAGTGGTCTCTGGAGGCGACGTCGGGATTCCGGTACTGCCAGCCGGTACCGCAGCGATCATCCCGCAGAACCTCACCGCGTTTGGCGAGGGGTTGGAGATCCCTGAGGATCAGATCGCGATCTATCTCGCCACTCGCGAACTCGCTCACGCACGTCTCTACCGTCACGCAAAATGGCTCCACCTGCACGTCATGGCGCAGATTACGGACTTCGCACGCGGCGTAACCGTAGACGCGGATGCGCTGGAAGATGTTGCCAGCCGCCTTGATCCGTCTAACCCTGAGGAGCTGCGTGCGGCAATCGAAGGCGGCGCCCTCCTGCCCGTACAGAGCGAAAGTCAGCGCGCGGCGTTGACCCGCCTCGAAAACCTCATTGCCACCATCGATGGCTGGGTCGACGTGGTGACGGCCGAGGCGACATCACGTCTTCCGGATGGTGCGCGGATCGCTGAAGCTGCGCGTCGTCGACGTGCCGTCGGTGGCCCGGCAGAAGACGCTCTGGGAGCCCTCGTGGGGCTCAAACTGCGCCCTCGCCGCATGCGAGAGGCATCAGCGATGTGGCAGGCGGTGACAGGTGCTGTGGGCATTCGCGCACGCGACACTCTCTGGGACTACCCCGACCTCATGCCCGCTGCCGAAGACATCGATGATCCAAGTGCCCTGATCGCCCGTTTGCAGGCTGTGGAACGCGGCGAGCAGCCGGTAGCGGACGAGTTTGACGAAGCTCTGGCACGCCTGCTCGACGGCGATGACTTCGCCGAAGAGAAATCGGCTGAGGATGACGCAAAGCCCGACGAAAACGGCGATGACAGTGGAGGCGCACCAGAGGGCGACCGTCCCGTGTGACCGTGGCGCGACTCCCCCTGCCCCACGGCAAAACGGTGCGAAGTTGTCCACCGATGCGTTGATGTGTCCCCGCGTCGGGGCCATTCATTCCACAATCGAAGTGTGCCGCTGACTCCGCCAACCCTTACTCGCCTGAACCCGAGTGCGCCATTGCTCTGGCGGGACGAACGAACGCTCCAGATCGGTGACGACGAAGGCCTGCGTATCGAGGCCGACGCCGAGTGGGTAGAGCCGCTTCTGAGTCGTCTACGTTCCGGATTCCGTCGCGGAGCGTTTGACGTCATCGCGCATGCCGCTGGTGCGCCACGCGACGCGGCGCGTGCTCTGCTCGCGCGCCTCGAACCGGAGCTTCGTGAAGATCCAGCCACTCCTCGCCCTGCATGGGTAGAGAGCGCCGGCGCGACGGACGGGCGCAGCGAATACCGCATGCGCGAATCCCTTATCGATGAGGGTGTCACGATCAGTGAAACCCGTCAGCCTCCTGCAGTCGCTGTAGTGCTCGTGCGAGGTGCCGCAGCCGCTCTGCAGTTCGCCAGTTACCTGCGAGAAGACGTGCCGCACCTCCCTGTTTCTTTCGAACAGGGTCGAGTCACCATCGGTCCGCTTGTGATTCCAGGCTCATCGCCGTGTCTTGCCTGCCGCGACGCCAATGCCACCGCCAGCGACCCCGCGTGGCCACTCCTGCACTCCCAGCTGATCGGTCGCGACCCGGGGCTGATCCGTGCTGCTCAAGTGGCAGAAGCGGGCCGCCTCGTCGCGGTGCTGCTGGCGAATCAAGACCCTGCTCACGCGCAGACGGTGCGGATCAGCGCTGACGGCCAGCCCGTGTGGCGTTCGGTGTTGTTTCACGAAGAATGCCAGTGCCGCGGCCCGTGGTTCCCATCTCAGCGAGGAACCGCGATGGCGCCCGCTCCCCTCGACCTGCTGACCGCGCCCAGGACAATGACAGCGTTCGCGCAGCACGGGTGACGCCGACGTAAGCCAGCCGACGTTCTTCGTCTACGGCCTCGAACGTGTTCGCATACGAGATGGGCAAGGACCCTTCAGCCCATCCGGCCAGGTGCACGTGCGGCCATTCCAAACCTTTCGCGGCGTGCAACGTCGAAAGCGTCACAGTGCGCATCGTGGGTTCATGCTGGTCTTTTGCTCGTGCCATGAGTGCGTCACTGAAGTTGCGCAGGTTGGCGTCGGGCCCTGCTTCCTCTGCCAGCCTCAAAATGGCTCGCCGAGCCTCCCAGCCGCTGCGTTGAGCGCCGCCAGCCTCTGGTGGTTCTTCTGTGAGTCCGAGTTCTCGCAGCACGCGTTGGACACCGGGGAGGAAGCCCTGCTCGCTGGGCGCGACGGCCGCGGCGCGCAGGGCGAGAATCGCCTGTCGTACTTCCGGCATCGCAAAGAAACGCGTTCCGCCCATCACAGAGGTGGGGATGCCTTTGACCGCAAGCGCTTGCTGCAACACGGCGGAGTGCGCGTGTGCTCGGTAGAGCACCGCGATCTCTGACGGAGACGCCCCCGCCTCAATCTGAGCGGCGACGGCAGAGGCGATCCCCGCTGCTTCCTCACCCTCGCTGTCGTACGCCGTAACGGTGGGCGCTTCGGCATTGAACTGTTCACGCGCAGGAACGAGCTCTAGCGCACCGGCACGCCCGTGCATCAGCGCGTTCGCGACCGTGAGAATCGGCGGCTGTGAACGGTAGTTCGTCTCGAGGCGCACAACGGTGGCCTCAGGGTGCCTGCGCTCGAACTCCAGCAAAAAGCGCTGCTCTGCGCCAGCGAAGGAGTAGATGGTCTGGCTCGCGTCACCCACGACGCAGATATCGTGCCTGTCGCCCAGCCAGAGCTCCAGAAGGCGGTTCTGCAACGGAGAGACGTCCTGGAACTCGTCGACGGTGAAGTGCCGATACTGCTCATGAACTGACGCTGCGACGCGCGGCTCCGCCTCCAGCATGCCGGCGCAGGCGAGCAGAACATCCTCGAAATCCAGCTGGCGGCGATCATCCTTCAGCGCCTCGTACCCTCGCATCAGCTCAACGAGCTGCCCTGCGTCGACCCCGCTGAGCGGACGACCGAGTTCGGCGTACTGTTCGATCGACACCATGGAGACCTTGCGCCATTCGATCTCCGAGGCAATGTCGCGGAGCGTGGCGGTGCTCGGTCGAAGCCGGATCGCATCAGCCGCCTGCCCCAACATGCGCACCTTGTTGTCGATAATCGACGGTGCGGGAGATCCGGCCAAGGTCGGCCAGAAGAAATTTAGCTGTGCCAGCGCAGTCGCGTGGAACGTGCGGGCGGCAACTCCCTCTACGCCCAGTGCCCGGAGGCGTCCACGAAGTTCTCCGGCAGCCTTTGCGGTGAACGTCACCGCCATTACCCGAGACGGTGAATACGCACCGGTGTCGACCCCGTGAGCGATCCGGTGGGTAATCACCCTGGTCTTTCCGGTTCCGGCCCCCGCAAGCACAGCGACGGGCCCCCGCAAAACAGACGCCGCCTCCCGCTGCCGCTCATCGAGGGCATCGAGTGCGCTCACTCGCGCCCCTCGTACCAGTTGACGATCAGCGCGCGCGCAATCGAAGCGGGCCCAGGAAGCCCGACAGGGCCATCCCCCGCGAGGGCGGATCCGATTTCATCACGCGTGAACCAGCGCACATCGATGATCTCTTCGCCATCGGCGAGCGCCACCGAATCTTCGGTGACGACGGCACGGAACCCCACCATGAGCGAACGAGGAAAGGGCCACGCCTGCGAAGAGATATAGCGCAGAGACGCGAGCTGCACGCCTGCTTCTTCTGCGATTTCGCGGTGCGCTGTGGACTCAAGCGACTCGCCCGCCTCCGTGAAGCCGGCGAAGCAGGAGTACATCCGACCTCCCCAATTCGCGTTGGCGCCGAGCAAAAGATGTTCGCCATCGTGGCTTTCGACCGCCACGATCACCGCGGGGTCCGTGCGTGGAAACTGATCACGCCCGCAATTCAGGCACCGACGGGACCATCCGGCCTGACGCAGCTCGGTTTCGCCGCCGCAGCGAGGGCAAAAAGGAGCGTCGCGGAGCCAGCCGGCGAGCGCGATGGCGCTGATGAGAAGTTCGGACTCTTGCTCGCTGAGCCGTCCGCCCAGATCGCGGAGGCCCAGCCAGATTTCATCCGGTGCGGCGTCGAGAGAATCGGTCTCCGGCGGAGAAGCGGCCAGCAGAAGCACAGTGCCGTCGGCGTCTCGACCAAGCAAAGCCCACGTCGCCTCGACGACGGCGGCCACCGGCACGCGCAACAGCTCGGAATCGACGACACGCACGCGCCCTTCACGAACGACGATGACGCGCGTCGCCGCATCATCTCGGAGGCGATCTGTGAGGGCTGGTTCCTCGCGAAGCTCGGCTGCACGGTCGAGGGTCGGGCGCTGAATGTTCATCGACTCCTCTTTCACGGGCGTGGCGGAGGCGGGACCGCCCCTGAGCCGACCTACCCTGGGGGGATGGGACGCTCTCCATTCACTCTAGCCGCGGCAGTGACCGCGGCACTCCCCGGCGCGGAGGTCACGGGTGCCCGCGGTCTGAGCGCGAACGGCGACGGAAGATTCGACTCGGCAATCGCGACGATCGCGGATGGTCGCGAACTCGCGATCCGCGTTGCCGACGACGACGAGACCAGCCGCGAGCTCGCCTCTGAAGCGATCGCGCTGAGAGCCCTCACTGACGGCGCACGCGCCATGCTTCCGTTCCGGGCGCCGGCGTACGTCGGAGAGACGCGCATCGGTGATGCGCGTGCGCTCGTGACCGAGCTCCTTCCTGGGTTTCAGATCGAGGCAGCGATGGTGCCAGCGGGGCGCGGTGCCGCTGAGTCGATCGGTGCTTCCATCGCAGCGGTGCACAGCCTGCCCACATCTGTGGTGCGCGGAGCAGGACTCACGATGCGAAGCGCAGAAGAATGCCGAGCCGAATTGGAGCGGCTGGTCGATACCGCCGCTGCCACTGGCCGAGTTCCCGCACGACTCACCGTCCGTTGGCGCGACGCCGTTGCCGATGACGCTCTCTGGCGCTTCGAGTCGACCGTGACGCTGGGCGGCGTTCAGGCGACGTCTTTCCTGTTCGAAGATGACGACGAGCGTGGTCCGGAAGTCATCGGTCTTGTGGGATGGCACGGATTGTCGGTCGGTGACCCGGCCGTCGATTTGTCGTGGCTTTCTGCCGCCCCCGATGCCTCCCCTGATGTGCACCGGTCGTATGCGCAGGCGAGTGATCGCACGCCAGATGATGGTCTCGATGCGCGTGCTCGCCTCCACGCTGAGCTGGAGTTCGCACGCTGGTTGGTGCACGGCGATGCGATGCACCGCTCAGACATCGTCGATGATGCCGCCGCCCTCCTTGATGCGCTTGCCGAAGGGATCCGCGCCGACGATCTGAGCGTGATCGACGCACGCAGCACCGGAGTTGACTCTGCGTTGGACGCTCTTGATCGAGTACCGAAAGATGCCGTGGCCGGGATCGACACCTCGATGCATACCGACGCGTACAACCCGGAAGAGCTGTGGGCGGCGGACGATTCATCCGCAGATTCAGACGACGTCTCTTCCGATGATTCCGACTCCGGGTCTGATCAGCACGACGATGAGCGTGCGCACCGTGCGGAGATGCTGAACGTCGAGACCGAAGATCTGTCTGGCGTCGCGAGCATATTCACGCACAACGAGTACGACGAAGCCGATTCCGATGAAGCTCAGCGCGCGGCGCGTGCGGCACTCCAACGGTGGAAGAGCTCTTCTTCGGAGTAGACCCGGTCGCCCCGGATGGTGAGGTCGTCGGCAACGTAGTAGAGCGCCACATCGATCTCTTCCAGTGGCACCCCGAATCGACGGTGGTAGGCAAGCCGATATAGCGCCAACTGGAGCATGCGCTCCTCCCGCTCTTGGGGGGTGCGTGGCGCTTTTCCGGTCTTCCAGTCAACGATCTCGATGCGGTCTCCGCGGTCAGCACGGCGGTAAACCGCATCAAGTTTGCAGATGACAATGTGAGATGCCGCCCGATCTTCGGGACTGTGCAGCCCAGCTCCCAGCGCAAAATCGATCTCTATCTCGACCGCGATCGGCTTCAGCTGTCCCCATTCACTGCGCTCGAAGGTCTGCTGCAAGATCGCCAGATCAGCGGCGTCTGCCGATACGGCACCTGTCGCGTCGGGGTCAGCTTCGCCGCGCAGAACGTCGAGCGGCGCCTCGTCTTCATCGAGTTCCCAGAGGGCTTCATCCATGCGCGTGCCCACACCGACGAGTTCCGAGCGCTGCTCAACCCACGCATGAAACAGGGTGCCAAGCCTGGTCTGTCTGTACGGTCGCTCCGGCATCGGTCTGACGATCGATGACAGCGTGCCCGCGAAATCTGTGACGTAGTCCTTGAATCGTGATGCCGGCACTCGGGTCGGCGCCTCCGCATCAGCGCCTCGCTGCCGAGCCGCCCGCTCCGCAAGAAGCCTCACCACCTCAATCGAAGGCTCGATTGGCCCCGCAGCGGCCGCCTCGTGCACGTCGGCCGCCGACCTTTCGACCCGCTCACGCCGTGCTCCCAGCGGATCAAGCGGCCATCTCAGCGTGGCCCCAGGACCGTCGTACGGGTTCTCGTCCGCGTCTACTGACTCGATGGGATCGAGACCCAAAACCTCAATCGCTTCCAAAAGAAACGGGCTGGGGGTGCGCGGCGATTTTTGACCCGCCCAGTGGGCGCCGCTGAGAAGCAGGTCGGTGCGCGCACGTGTCACCGCCACGTAAGCCAGACGGCGCTCTTCCTGCTGTTGGTATGCGCGGTATGCGTCTTTGAAGCGTTTGAGCGCTCCTCCGTGTGGATTCGCCTTCGTGATGCCGCTCGAGAGCGACGCTTGGGCGAGTTTTTGACGCTTTGCAGGGTCTGTTTCGTCTGCCACTGCTTCGGACGGATCCCACTCGAATCGAGGGAGCGCATCACGATCACCACGGAGCGCGAACGGCACGACGCCAAAGCCGAACCAGCCCGATGTGTCTGACACACGACTGGGCAGTTCGTCAGCGACCAGACGCACCACCGCAACCGCATCCCATTCCAGGCCCTTAGAGCCGTGAATGGTCAGAAGTTGCACGACCCCCGCTTCTGGAGGCTCAGGGCGCGGCATCAACTCATCTGTGCTTTCTGCCTTGTCGAGCCAGGCAAGCAGACTGCTGATACTCCCCCGTTCGTCGGCAGCGAGAAACGCCCGTACCTCGTCAGTGAAGGCGCGCAACTGCGTCGCGGCGATCCTGGCCGGGCCCCTTGTCTCATTGGCGGCCAACTCAATATCGAGCCGCAGCTCCAGCTCGATCAGGCGAATCAGCTCGGGAATGGGCTGGGAGGACGCGCGCCGAAGCCGCTCCAACATCTCCCCCGCCGCGCGAATCCGTGCGCGGCCATCCGGCGTAATCGTCTGCAGCAACCGGTAGTCGTCTCGCACAGCGCGCACGACATCCACCGCATCGATGATCGATACCGCCTCGTCTGCACCTCGGGATGAGCGCAACCGTGCGCGCACTTCCTCTGGCAGTGGTGCCATCGCCGTATCGCGTTCGGAGAGGGTGCGTCCCAGGTCGTAGAGTGCGGCCATATCGGCGACCCCTACCCCAAACCGAGGCCCTGTGAGCAGGCGAATCAGCGCCGAGCCGGCGTTTGGATCGTGCACGACGCGAAGCGTCGAGACCACGTCTACAACCTCCGGAGTAGCGAGCAATCCGCCGAGTCCCAATATTCGATGTGGAATACCGCGCGCGGCGAGCGCTGCGGCGAACGTTTGCATGTGCCGCTTCGAGCGAAAGAGGATCGCGCCGGTATGCGGCGTCGCGCTGTGCGTGCGGCCAGCATGCGCCGACTCGTGCTGCGCCCTTCGCTGTTGGAACCACTCGGCCACCGTTGATGCTTCTTCGTCGACGGTGAAGGGATACTGCACCGATACTGTGCCCTCCCCCGCCCCTGGCCGGGGTTCCAGCGGAGGCACGTCAAGGCCCGGACGCTGCAGCGGCTCGAGAACACGATTCGCGATGCCGAGAATTGCGCGGTCGTTGCGCCAACTGGTCATGAGACTGTACGTCTGTGCAGTGCCTTCGCTGGCAAACGTTCGGGCGAAAGAATAGAGGTTGTCTGCGCTCGCTCCCCGCCAGCCGTAGATGGACTGATGCGGGTCACCCACCGCCATCACGGCGGAGTCACGAAAAACTTCGGCGAGGAACTGCGTCTGAATGACGGAGGTGTCTTGGTACTCGTCGAGAAGCACCACGCGATGCTGTTCGCGAAGCTCCGCTCGCACATCGGGCGCTGACTCGACGATGTCGTATGCCCCGCTGACCTGGTCGGCAAAATCCAACACACCGCGTCGCTCTTTCGCGGCAATGTAGTCGCGGACGAGGTGAGACAGCGTCGGCAGGGTGAGCAGGTTCGTCGCTGCTTTATCGACATCACCGTTGCTGCGATACGGCTCAAACGCGAGCGCTTGATCGCGAGCAATACGTTCGGCGAGGTCGAGGTCCACCCGATGATCAAGTGCGTCGCCCGCGAGACGCCGCACGGCATCGATGATCGTGCCGAGTGCCAACTCGATGTTTTCGAGCTCCGCAAGGTCACTGCGAAGCACGACTTCACGAGCCAACATCCACGAGGCCGCCTGACTCAGCATCGCGACATCTGGATCTCGGCCGATGCGCGCAGCGTGTTCACGGACGATGCCGTCGGCGAACGCGTTGTACGTCGATACGCGCGGACGGATCATGAGGTCTTCTGCCGTGCGCGCAGTGGCGGGGTCCCACCCTGTGCCGTAGCGGGCCGCCAACTCGTCCAATACGTGCGTTCGCACCAGCTCCCGCTGACGCCCCTGGGCAGCATCGTCGACGCGTCGGAGATCACCGCCGCGCACAATCTCGGTCAGGTGAGGCAAGAGCCCGCGGCGGCCATACTCGTCGACCACGGCAAGCCGGTGATTGATCCTCTCGGAGAGCTCTCCCGCAGCCTTTCGCGTGAAAGTAAGGCCGAGAATCTCGTCGCGACGAACGTGTCCGTTGGCAACGAGCCACACGACACGCCCCGACATCGTCTCCGTCTTGCCGCTTCCCGCCCCCGCCACCACAAGGGCGGGCTCTGGCGGCGCCTCGATCACCTGTTGTTGCGCAGGCGTCGGCGAAGGCTGGCTCAACGCCGCGGCGATGTCGGTCGCTGAGATGCTCTCGCCGCTACTCCAGCCGCTCACGAGCTCACCGCCGGCACCGTGTGAATCCTGCAGGGGTGTACGCGGCGCTGGGTGTCGGCGCAGTGCGACTCCACTTGCGCTGTAAAACTCGAAGCCGACATGCCTCTTGCGGCATCTGATACCCGTCTCAGGAACACCGCCCGCGATTCATCATCGAGCGTGTGCTGATGGGCGATGCGGTATTCACTCTTCGAAAGAGTCTTGGAGACGATCACCAGCCGCGCTCCTGCGAGCGAACTCGGAGCCGATCCGACGACCGCCCCCTGTTGCACAGCGATCTGATACGCCGCGAGTTGCGCATGTTCCAAAACACCAGAGTCGGACTCGGGGTCGTTCTTACCTGTCTTCAAATCGACCACCACCGTCGAACCATCCGCACCGCCAGACATGGGCTGCCAACCGCGGCCACGCGCAGCCGGATGTTCTCCAGCCCCCGGCGGGTAGGCCTCGACACGATCGATATAGCCGTGGATGATCGCGCGATTTGCACGGTCTTCTGTCAAAGGATGCACGGCGGGCGTCGTTTCATCGTCGGCTTCTGCGGCGACGTCGACGGCAAACCGGAACTCCATCTCGCTTCCGATCACGCGTCCGCCTTCTCGGCGCACGTCGCCCAGGTAGGTGTGCAACCTGCCAACGAGGAGATCAGCACGCCGTTGTTCTTTACGCCCGATCCATTCGGTCTCGAAATCAAGTTCTGGCCAGCGCTCTGCAACGATTGCGCGCATCTGCTCAAGGTCACCGTCTGGTACTCGCTCCATTGCCTCGTGCACGATCGTGCCGATGCCCGCGGTGGGAGGCATCACGGTATCGCCGCCGAGTGCTGACACCACCCAGTTGAGCCCACACTCTTCGTACGCCTCCATCTTCGATGGTGAAACCCGCGCACCGGTGGTCGCAAGGTCACGCAACGGCGCATCCGTCGATGCTGCTGTCACTCCGTACCACTCAGCAGGGTCAGCACCTGGCACCCCTTCGCGAGCGAGCACCACGAGCTGCTCCGCAGCGGTTCGTCGAGGTGCAGGCGCCGACGCGGTGGTGAGTGTGCGCCTGTGCTTCGCTACCAATCCGCGCAAAGTCAGCGGATGATCGGCAGAGGCATGACGCTCTGGCGGTTCTGGTGCAGGCAAGAACCCGAAGAACGGGCTCGGTGTGAGGTTGTCATCATCGACCGCGGTAATCAGCAATCGGTAGCGCGCACGCGAGACCGCGCGAACGAACAGTCGAAGCTCATCATGCAAGGCCGCTCGGCGGCGATCGAGTGCGCCCGGCTGGTCGATGGATTCTCCCGTGCGCTTCTCATGGATCGCATCAGCGAGCCGCCAGGTTTGCAGGAGCCCGCCGCGCAGGCGCACGTTCGGCCAGACGCCGTCTTGCACTCCCGCGACGACAACGACATCGAATTCTGTTCCAAGCGCCGTCGCTGGAGTCAGCAGCGTCACCTTCCCTGGGCGGTCCGGCGTGGAGAGTGAATCTTCCGGCACCTCACTGTCGAGAACATCTCTCACAAACGTGTCGGGCTTTTCGTTCGGTGTGCGCTCGACGAAGCGTTTGGCTGCATCGAAAAGTGAGACCAGGGCGTCGAGAGAGCGCGCAGTTTCCGCGCCAGTAGGTAGTTGCGACACTTCCCGCCAAGCGATTTGCAACCGTCTTCCGTCTACAGCGCGCGCTTGGTCCCACACGCGCCACAGGAGGTCATGGATTGTTTCCCCCGCAGCGGCCGCCTGTTCCAGCGTGCGGATCGTGTCTGCAAAACGCTCAGCTGTCCTCGATTCCGGCGCATCAATAAGAGTGAAGTGGGCGGGGTTCAGCATCGCCTGACGAAGCAGCTCCCGCGCGGGTGTCGAGCCGCCGTGCTCAAGCTCGATGTGTCGCAGGCGTGCTCTGAGTCTTCTCAGTCCGATCGCGTCCATCCCCCCAAAGGGCGTGCGTAGTGCCTCTTCCAAGGCCTCCGAAGTTCGCTCTTCTGGTGGAGTGAGCGCCAGCCGCACAATGCCAACGATGTCGCGCACGATCCCCTCGCTGCCCAGCGGACGCTGTACTCCTGCTGCGCGAGTGGGAATCTCGCGGGCAGCGAGCTCGGTCTCGAGCGTGGTTACTTGGCGGGTGTCGTGCGCGATGACGGCCATCCTGTCCCACCGCACTCCCTCAGAAAGGTGCCACTGCCTCATCACCCCGGCAATGCGATCAAGCTCTTCGTATGGGGAGGAAGCGAGAAAAGTCGACACCCGGGTCGCCGTCTGCTCCGGTGCAATCTGCTCTGGCGCCCGACGATGCTCGACCCGCCCAGACACACCAATCGCCTGGGTGACAGTGCGCGTCAGCGAGGTGAGCTCTGAATGCTGGCGGTGCGGACCGTCCAACACGTGAACATCACCCAGCACGCCAGCGAGCTGAGCAAAAAGCTCCGGGCTTGCTCCTCGAAATGCCCCGGATGAGATGTCAGGGTCACCAAAAGCGAGAACAGCGATCCCTCGGCTTTGAAGTGCACGCACGCTGGCTACCCCGCCGCGGGTGAGCTCCTGCGCGTCGTCGATCAGCACGATCTGCAACGGTGCGAGGGGTCCGAGTGCGGTCGTTTCTGCCGTCTGCAAGATCGTGCTCGCCTCGCTCAGCAGATCTGCCGCATCGCGATGGGCGGAACGGAGCGCGTCAAGCACGGAGCGGTACTCGATGAGGAAGTCTGCTGCGGCGATCCAGACCTCGTTACCGGAACCACGAAGTTCGTCTGTGCGCACTCCGATCTCTGTGCACTCCGCAATAAACGCTCGAAGCTCCGAGCGAAATCCTTTCGAGGAGCGCACGGCTGTGCTGAGGGCGTCCGGCCATGGAATGTCGCCATCTTCTGCATCGCCGGCGAGCAGGTCGGCGATGATGCGGTCTTGATCTGCACCCGTCAGCAACGCCGGTGGTTCTGCGCCTTCTCGCACCATTGCGCCCCGCACCAGCTGAAAAGCGAATGAGCCGAGCGACCTCGCCAACGGACCAGGAGTCGCTTGACCGATCCGCACTCCAATGCGGTCTCGCAGCGCGGTCGCCGCTTGGCGGTTCGGCGTCAGTACAAGCACCTGCTCCGGGCGCAGATCCCTTTCGTCCAGAAGATGCACAACCCTGTCGATAAGCGTGCTGGTCTTGCCTGTGCCCGGTGCACCGATGATGACGCCAGAGGCGCTGGGCTCCGCAGTGATCACAGCACGTTGCGCGGCATCGGGTGTCATGGCATCCACGCTATCCGCAGTGGCAGACATCGTCGGTCTTCGCGATCCGCACCCTGTGCGCTCACGGCGAAACAGCCGCCCGTGGCCGGTCCGACAGGGTCGTCGCGGGGTAGAGTTGGGCGCAGTCCCCGATCTTCAAGGAGCACGCGTGGAAATCCGCATTGGCATCACCAACACCGGCCGCGAACTGAACTTCGACACCGCCGAAAGCGCAGACGAGGTCCGCGCTCAGGTCGCAGCGGCGCTGGAGCAGAAGGCGACTCACGTGAACTTCGCCGATGTCAAGGGCAACTCTTACATCGTGCCCACCGCGAACCTTGCTTACATCGAACTCGGCACCGAAGAATCGCGTCGCGTCGGCTTCGTTGCCTAAGTAGCCGATGTACATCCTTCTCGCGCTGGTGGGCGCGTGCGCTCTCGGAATCGGCGTGCACTATCTGATCGGTGATCGGGAGTTGCGCGGCGTCGTGCTTGCGCCTGCTATCGCGACGGCCGCTTCGGCAATCACTTACACGGGATTGCAGTGGGCTGGCATCGGCCAGGACAGCATCTGGCTGTGGCTCGCGAGCATTATTGGCGCAACCGCCGTCGCCGCGCTCGCGACAGTGGCGATCACCCGCATGCGAAAGCGTTCGGATGCAGAAGAACGAGCCGCGCTAGGCATCTGACCCACGCTTGGCGGTTTGAGCTCTGGCTGCCAGCTCTGGCTACGAGCTACGAGGCGAGTCCCATCGCGTCCATGCGTCGGGCGTGCGCACCCATGAGTTCGGTGTACACAGGCTCGATGCGCTCGTCGTCTACACCCAAGCGCCCTGGACGAAGAGCAAAGCGGCAGACAAGAATGGTGTCGCCCACCAGGCGGCGTGCCCACATCGACAACAGCGAACGCCACTCTTCGTCGCTCTCAATCGTCTCTTGGATGATCGCGACAATCTCGTGTCGTGCGTCGTCTTCGCGAAGGATCTGGGCAACCCGGCGCCCCGTCTCGCCGTAGCTTGACGCCAAGGCGAGGTAGAAGTCGTCGAGCATTCCCGCCGTCGTGTAAACGGCGAGGAGGGTCTCGCGAGGGCGCGCACCGATGGTCTTGCGGCGGAAGGCGTCGAGGTTCTCCCGAAAAGGAAGCATCAGCTGTGTGGGGTCGTCTCCCCGTTCAGCGATGAGCTCGACGATTGCGCGATGTTTGGTCAGCGCCGCGCCAGCCGCACGCGAGAGCGCCTCTTTCTCTGACAGTGCTCGCGTTGCCCGGATAAGACGCGTCAGCGTCTCGAAGTAGCCCAGTTGCAAGTAAGCAGCCTGCCCGAGAAAACGATTGATTTCCGGGGCAACTTCGGCGAAGTCGATGCGCGTTGCATCTCCCTGATCGCCGCGGCTGCGTAGAGCGAGCGTGCGTCGCGGCGCGTCTTTGCGCTGCCAAAACCACTTAACCACGAGGTCGTCCTCCTGAGTCCACCACGTCAATCAGACTACCCGTGCGCGGAGGTACTTCCGGGCCCATAGCACCCTTCGGGGTAGGCTGAGCCTGTCCCGCCGTAGGAGCGGGACCCCGCGCCTGTGGCACATAAGACGGCGTGGATCCGTTTACGTGGTGATCCCACAGGGTCGCCGGACAGGCAATCTGAATAAAGTGACAACTTTCGCTGATCTCGGAATCGATCAGGACATCGTCGACGCACTCGCCGCCAAGGGCATTGTCGACGCGTTCCCCATTCAAGAACAAACGATCCCACTCGGTCTCCCTGGGCAAGACATCATCGGCCAGGCGAAGACGGGTACCGGAAAGACTTTCGGTTTCGGAATCCCCGTCGTACAGCGCCTCGGCAAAGACCCTGAGCACGGCGTCAAGGCACTCATCGTGGTCCCGACCCGCGAGCTTGCAGTGCAGGTCTACGAAGACATCGACCTGCTCACCAGCAACCGCTCTACCAGCGTTGTCGCCATCTACGGCGGCAAGGCGTACGAGGGCCAGATCGACCAGCTCAAGGCGGGAGCACAGATCGTTGTGGGCACGCCCGGTCGTCTGATCGACCTCGCGGGCCAGCGACTGCTCGACCTTTCGAACGCCACTGAGGTTGTGCTCGACGAGGCAGACAAGATGCTCGACCTGGGGTTCCTCGCCGACATCGAGAAGATCTTCCAGCGCGTGCCTGCTGTACGCCACACGCAGTTGTTCTCGGCAACGATGCCTGGACCGATCGTGGCTCTCGCTCGTCGGTTCATGTCGAACCCGATTCACATTCGCGCCAACGACCCAGACGAGGGCCTCACGCAGGCCAACATTAAGCACCTCGTTTACCGTGCGCACTCGATGGACAAAGACGAAGTAATCGCCCGCATCCTGCAGTCTGAGGGTCGCGGCAAGACCGTGATCTTCACACGTACCAAGCGCGCAGCACAGCGTCTCGTCGACGAACTGGGCGACCGTGGATTCAACGTCGGCGGCGTGCACGGCGACATGGGCCAGGACCAGCGCGAGCGTTCGATGGCCGCGTTCAAGGCGGGCAAGCGCGACGTACTCGTCGCGACAGACGTTGCCGCACGCGGTATCGATGTGGATGACGTCACCCACGTGATCAACCACACCATCCCGGACGAAGACAAGACGTACCTGCACCGCGCTGGCCGCACAGGCCGCGCAGGCAAGACCGGCATCGCCGTAACCTTCGTCGACTGGGAAGACCTGCACAAGTGGGCGCTCATCAACCGCGCGCTTGAGTTCGGCCAGCCAGAGCCCGTCGAAACCTACTCGTCGAGCCCACACCTGTACGAAGACCTGAACATCCCCCAGGGAACCAAGGGCCGTCTGGTCTCTGCTCCGAAGAAGGAGCCTGCGAAAACCGAGCGTTCGCGTCGTCCGGAGCGCGCAGCAGACGCTGCTGCCGAGGGCACGGAAGAGGGCGGCACGCGTCGTCGTCGCCGTCGCCGCAACAGCAACAACCCGGTTGGCTCCACCTTCGCCGAGGGCACAGACTCCGCAGCCTCTACCGATGCGCAGTCTGCACCGTCTACTGATCGCAGTGCAGAGGGCGCAGGCACCCATGACGGAGCGGGCAAGGAACACCACGACGGAAAGCCTTCCCCCACCCGGCGTCGTCGCCGTCGTCGTGGCGGATCCGGATCCGGCGCTACACCGGTCGCCGGAGCTTAAGCGCACCGAGAAGGCGCATGCGAACGAGGTTTTCCTCGGCGCATGCGCCTTTTGCGTGTCACCCCTGCAACACCCTCGCTGGCGCTCTCGGCGGGTATACCCAAGCGACCAGCACGACCGAGATGATCATCAAGAGGAACCATGAGCTGAGTTTGCTCAGCGAGACCGGCTGCCATCCCTCGACCTGATCGGGATAGGCCCACGCGCCGGCCCATGTCGCGATGTTCTCAGCGAGGTAGATAAAAACCGCGACGCCGCCGAACACCGCAAGCAGCGGCAACCGGATCGTTCGCCGCCAGACACGCGCATGCATGATCGTGGGAAGCCACACCAGCACCACACCCGCCAGAAGCACCCAGCGGGCGTCCCACCACCAGTGGTGTGCGAAAAAGTTGAGGTAGATCGCCACGGCGAGCACCGCGGTAACCCACCGTCGAGGATAACGGGTGAAACCGAGATCGAACAGGCGGTAGACGCGCACCATGTAAGAGCCGACCGCCGCGTACATGAAGCCGCTAAAGAGCGGCACTCCCCCGATGCGCAGAATGCCATCTGCGGCATAGGCCCAAGAGCCCACGTCAGTTTTGAAGAGCTCCATGACCGTCCCTGTGATGTGGAACAAAACGATCACCCACAGTTCGCGACCACTTTCGAGCCGAAAAACGAGCATCGCAAGCTGTACAAGCACCGCGGCAATGGTGAGAGCGTCGTTGGGGGCAACGGCCGCGTCGCTGGGGTACCACAACCGCGCGGCCACGATCACGACCAGCAGCGAAGCGCCGAAAATGCATGCCCACGCCTGTTTGACGACGAATACCGCGCACTCTATGAAAACGGCGCGAGGCCCGCGCTCCGGTGCATCGCGAAGAATCCGGTGTGCCCACGCATCCAGACGATTCTCAAGGGAAGTCGCTCGCTGCATGCCTCGAACGGTATCTGCGCTGTGAGACAACCCGCCGGGAGATACCCGAGAGAACCCTGAGTTTACGGGTGGCGGGGTGCGGTGCCAGATCCACGCGCGAGTAGCCGCTCTACCATCGCCTCAGATGTGGTGTTTTCGGCTGGACGGTTGGGCTTGCCACTGCCGTGGTAGTCGCTCGACCCCGTGACGATGAGATCGTGCTGGGAGACGATCTGGCGCAAGATTCGCTTGCCGTCTTCGGTGTTCTCGCGGTGATCGATCTCGAAGCCGGCGAGACCAGCAGCGATCAGCTGCTCAATGTAGGGCACCGGCATCATGCGGTCTCGTCCAGTGACAGGGTGGGCGATAATCGCCACCCCTCCCGCTTCGGTCACAAGGCGCACCGCCGTCAACGGGTCGGGCGCATAGTGCGGTTCGTAGTACCCCTCGCGCGGATGCAAAATGCCGTCGAACGCCGCAGTGCGATCCCGCACGATCCCTCTCGCGACCAGGGCATCAGCGATATGCGGACGCCCTACCGTGGCGTCCAGCGTGGTCTGCGCGAGGACGTCTTCCCAGTTGAGGTCGTAGTCTTTTCCGATGTTGCGCACGATCCGCTCCGCGCGCCCGATTCTGTCCCCTCGGATGCGATCAGTCTCGGCTTTGAGTGCTTCATTAGTGGGGTCGAAAAGGTAGCCCAGCACATGAACGCTACGCCACTCGTGCTTCGCCGACAGCTCCATGCCGGGGATGAAGGTCATCCCCCGCTCAACGGCCGCGTCTCCGGCCTCGACCCACCCAGTGGAGCGGTCATGATCGGTGAGGGCGAGGGTGCGCACACCATAGGCGTGAGCCTGCGCGACCACCTCTGCAGGGGACTCCGTTCCATCGGAATGGTTGGAGTGCAGGTGCAGGTCAGCCGGACCCGTGAACCTGTGCGACGAAGTGGCCATCCTCCGAGCGTACCGAGCGCATGTCACGGCAGAAACTTCACAGGCTGCGCTTCTACGCTGTAAGGGATGTTTCGACTACTGGGGATCCTCTTCACCGTGCTGTTCGCGATCGCGACAGCCATCATGGTCTGGCCGCAGTTTTTTCAGCTGGAGCAGACGTATCCGTTCGCGCAGCTCGTAGCTGCGCGCGGTGCTGTGTTCGGTGGTCTCCTTGTCGTCGCAGTGCTGGCGCTTCTCCTGATGATCGCCCGTCCGTTGCGGGGGTTTGCAGCCTCCGTTCTGATCGTTGCGCTCTTAGGGGCAACCGCAACGGGGCTCATCGGCGCGACCAGAGGCTTTGGCACGTCAGCCCTGCCAGAGAAGACAGAGAGCAGCGTCAGGGTGCTCACCTGGAACACCGCAGGCGAAGCTGTCTCTGCCGAAGAGATCGCCCAACGTATCCTCGAGCAACAAGCCGACATCGTCGCTCTTCCCGAAACGACCGAAGAAGTCGGCGAGCAGATCGCCATCATGATGCGCGAGCAGGGCCAACCCATGTGGGTGCACCACGTGCAGTTCCGTCCCGATGTGGAAGATGGCCCGCAGTCATGGCAGACGACCGTGCTCGTTGCCCCCGGCCTCGGTGAGTACTCGGTCATCGAGTCGTCGAAAGACGGCTCAAGCAACACAGGCTCTGTGCCCAGCGCCGTCCTGATGCCGATCGACGGATCAGGGCCCACCATCGTCGCCGTGCACGCCGTCGCTCCCCGTGTGGAAGAGATGCAGCAGTGGCAGAGCGACCTGCAGTGGATTGCCGATCAGTGCCCGCAGGGCAACTTCATCCTGGCCGGGGACTTCAACGCGACGCTTGATCACATGGCATCACTCGGTCTCGCTGGCGGAGACATGGGCTATTGCCGCGATGTCGCCTCCGCCACCGGCAACGGTATGAGTGGCACCTGGCCGAGCTCACTGCCCGCGCTCGCTGGCGTCCCCATCGACCACGTCCTTGCGTCGGAGAGCTGGACCCCGACAGGGTCCCTCGTGCTGGAAGACGCAGGCGGAAGCGACCACCGCGCACTCGTCGTGCAGCTTGAGCCAGCTGGCTGATCTCCCACCCCTGCTCTGCAGATGACAGACTGGGAAGATGAGTACTGCAGAACGCGACACGATCGCTGAGCCCACCGCCGAAGTTCCTGTCGAGAACAGCAACACGAATCGCAAGCAGCCCCTCCCGCAGGGCTTTCTTGACACGATCTCGACCGGGTGGGCCGAGCGCCCCGAGTCCCTTCCGGCTCCGCGCGAGCAGGCTGCCTACGCTGCTGTGCGTCGCGCAGCTGTTTCTGCCGCTTTCCCGGGCAAGCGCGTCGTGATCCCGGCTGGATCGCTCAAGCAGCGCAGTAACGACACCGACTACGTGTTCCGCGCACATTCCGCCTTCGCCCATCTCACCGGGTGGGGCGCAGACTCCCAACCAGATTCGGTGCTCGTCTTCGCACCGACGGAGGCGGGTCACGACATCACCCTCTACTTTCGTGAGCGCGCTGACCGCACCACGACCGAGTTCTTCGCTGACGCCGCTATTGGCGAGTTCTGGATCGGCCCCCGCCCATCGCTTGATGGTGTCGCCGCTGATCTAGACATCGCGACCGCTCCCCTGCACGAACTCGACATCGTCGACGGGGAGCTGATCCTCGAAGACGATGAGACCCTCACTCGCTTCGTCTCAGAGCTGCGCCTCGTCAAAGACGAGTACGAGATCGGCGAGATGCGCCGCGCAGTCGAGATCACAGGCGACGGCTTCGAAGACATCATTCGAGAGCTTCCGGCGGCGACAGCACACGCACGCGGTGAGCGCGTGGTGGAAGGCGTCTTCCACCGACGTGCGCGCGAAGACGGCAATGGCGAGGGTTACGACACCATCGCTGCCTCCGGCCCGCACGCGTGCTACCTGCACTGGACTCGCAACGATGGTGCGGTTGTTCCTGGTGACCTGATTTTGGTGGACGCGGGTGTTGAGGCCGACAGCCTGTACACCGCCGACATCACACGGACGTTGCCGGTTTCTGGCACGTTCACTGAGGTGCAGCGTCGGGTGTACGACACGGTTCTCGAGGCTGCGGAGGCCGCCTTCGCTGCCGCGCGAGTGGGCGTTCGTTTCCGCGACGTGCACGCTGCAGCTATGAAGGTGATCGCCGAACGCACCGCGGAGTGGGGCGTGCTCCCCGTCACCCCCGAAGAGGCCCTTGACGCCGATAAGGGCGGTCAGCACCGCCGCTACATGGTGCACGGCACCTCGCACCATCTCGGTATCGACGTACATGACTGCGCTCAGGCTCGTCGCGAAATGTACTACGACGGCATCCTCGCGCCAGGCATGGTTTTCACCATCGAGCCAGGTCTCTACTTCCAGATCGACGATCTCACCGTGCCTGCGGAGCTTCGCGGCATCGGCGTGCGCATTGAAGACGACATCTTGATGACCGAAGACGGGCCGGTAAACCTTTCCGCCCACATTCCCCGTACAGCAGATGACGTCGAGGCGTGGATCGCTCGCCTGCAGAGCTGAGGCCCCATAACGGCATGAGAGGGACCCCGCGCCCTGACTCGTCTGCGTCAGGGCGCGGCAGTTGGCGGGTTGTGCTGGTGCAGAAACTGCACAACGGCGCCACCGACGAGTTCCGGTTCCTGTTCGAGTGGGTAGTGTCCAGACTTCTCAGCAATGAACCGGGTCACATCGGCCGCCACACCTCTCATGCCATCGGCGACCGCGGCGCCCATCGCGAATCGCCCGCCGATCGCGAGCACGGGTGTCAAGACGGGGTTTGTTGCAAGCGCCCGGGCGTCGCGAATGTCTTCGCTGCGAGAGCGGTAGTAGCCGAGAGCGGCCTCTAAGACTCCTGGCGCGGAATACGCGTCGATGTACGCACGCATCGTGTGCGCTTCGAGCCCAGCTGGTCCTGCGCTCTGCTCGAGAAACGCACCATAGTAGGCGGGCTCACGCCCCGGCACTAACTGTTCGGCGAGACCGGGCACGCGATTAAAAGGACCGTGCCAGGTCGGATAGCAGTCAACACCGGGCGCGAAAAGCTCAACGTTGATCCCAGGGAGGATTTCTTCTTCAACAATCAGCGCCGTCACCGCCGACCCCCGCTCGGCGGCGAGAAGCGCTGCAACGGTGGCGCCCCAGTCGTGACCGATCAATGCGCAGCGCGTGATGCCGCGTCGATCAAGCTCGTCACTCAACCAACGCGCGAGATCGGCCTTTCGAAGACTCTGAGACTGCTCTGACACCACTCCGAGCCCGGGCAGCGTGATCGGGACAGCCTCAAAGCCTGCCTTATCCAGAAGCGGCAGCAGATCCCTCCAGTGACGCTCTGTCACCGGCCAGCCGTGTATCAGCACTACTGGCAGCGGCGTTGGGGTGGCCGTCATAGTTCTCGCATCCGCTCAATCGACACTCACGCCGCGCGCCTTGGCGACATGCGCAGGATGAAGTCCGACACAATTGGCGCGAGTGATGCGCCGATCGTGTCGGCCGGCCGCTTGTGGCCTTTCACCTCGAAGGTGTGGTTAGCGTCGTCGATCCATGCGACCTCGGCGCGTTGGCAGGTTGCCACCGCCTGCTCGAACTGAGAGATCGGTTGGATGAATGGATCATTCGCCCCTTCGACGAACAGTTGCGGGGCGGCAATAACCGGCAGGTGCGCCATCTTTGGCTTCTCTGGCTTTCCGGGCGCATGCAACGGGTAGCCGAGATAGACAAGCCCGTCGACGGTTAGACCGTCGGCGGCAGCCATCGATGCCATTCGTCCGCCGTATGACTTACCAGCGGCCCAAACAGCGGCCTCGGGGTCGACCTCGCGCGCGTGCGCCGCGACAGCGTTCCACGTCGCAATCGCGTGTGAAGCGGGGCCAGGCATCCGACGCCCCTGCTCCACATACGGAAAGTTAAAACGCAACGTCGAGAAGCCAAGGCCGTCGAGCGCATCGGCGAATCCCACCAGGAACGGGTGGTCTTTTCCTGCTCCAGCGCCGTGCGCCACGATTACTGTGATGCCGTTATTGCCGTGCGACCAATCGGCCGAGACCGTGAAGTTTCCGGTCGGCAGGGCCACCTCTACGTCAGACATGAGTCTTACGAAAGGAGGTGCCGCTTAGGCCCGCCCCTGCGCTCCCTCTGCTCCTGGCGCGGCTTCCGGCGCCGTCTCCGGCTCGACAGGGGCACCAGATTCCGCCGGAGGTACCGGATCAGCTGGGCGCGGGGGAATAACGGGCTCCGCTGGCTCAGGCGTCGTCGCACCGGGTGCGATGCGCTCTCCATAACGCGGCGGCTCATCGAGGTTTACCGGGGGCCGCACCGAAGCCACCTTCACCGGCCCCAGCGCCTGGCGTGCTTTCGACAGGGAAGTCGGCTGCACGGTCACTTCGTAACGATCGGCGGCGAACTGCGTCACGCTCGCGAAGTCTCGGCGACGCCGCACAATGGCATAGGTCACCAGGCTCAAGAGCATGCCGACAGCAACGCCGATGAGAACGAATCCGACGAAAAGCTGGATCGGCACCTCTGGGTTGCCGAGCACCAAAATCGCGGAGAGAAAAAGGCCAATCAGGATCCCGTTGATGGCTCCAGACCTGGCGGCAGCTGCGTAGCCCAACTTGCCAGTCACGCGCTCGACCGTGCGCACGCCCTGACCGATGATCGCGATGTCCCGCGCCGGGACCTCAGCGGCGATCAGTTGGGAGACCGTCTTCTGCGCCTTCTCGTAGTTGCTCATCGACGCGACGACTTCGCCGGTTTCTGCGCTATTCACGGGGCGGTTCAGCATGCTCATCTGGCCATTGTCCCATGTTCACCCATGGAGGGACTGAAGTACGACGGTGCCGCCATCTGCCAACCCCGGCGACTACTCTGGACAGAGTGAGCACACAACGGGTTTTCGCCGCGCGCCTTGCGGGGTGCGCCGTCTTCGATCCCGTCGGCGACCGGCTCGGCAAGGTCCGAGACGTCGTTGTCGTGTACCGAAGTACCGCTGCACCACGGGTCATTGGACTCGTGGTCGAGATCCCTGGTCGACGCCAAGTGTTTTTGTCGATCGGGCGCGTCACCTCCATCCGTTCAGGACAGGTGATCACCACCGGATTGATCAATGTCCGCCGCTTCTCCCCCCGAGCGGGTGAAGTGCGAGTACTCGCCGAGATGCTCGGTCGACGGGTGAGTTTCGCCGATGCCAGCGGAACCGCTGTGATCGAAGATGTGGCGATCGAGCCGAACCGCCTCGGCGAATGGGCAATCACTCAGCTCTTCCTCCGCCGACCGAAAACCAGCGCATCGCCATTCGCGAAAGGACCAACGACGTTCGCGGCCTGGAGCGAGGTCACAGAACAGCGCACCCCAGGAGAATCGCAGTCAGCGGAGCAGTTGGTCGCCTCATACTCGGAACTGCACGCGGCCGACCTCGCCAACACCCTCCTCGACCTTCCTCAGCAGCGCATGATCGAGGTCGCAGAAGAGCTGTCAGATGATCGCCTCGCCGACGCCCTCGAAGAGATGCCGGAAGACGATCAGGTACACATCCTCGACCGCCTCGGTGACGAGCGTGCCGCCGACATCCTCGATCAGATGGAGCCGGACGACGCAGCCGACCTTCTCGCGCAACTCCCCCAGAAGCGGTTGGAGCAGTTGCTGGAGTTGATGGAGCCAGAAGAGGCAGACGACGTCAGGATGTTGCTGCGCTACGGCCCAGACACCGCTGGTGGGTTGATGACCCCTGAGCCGATCGTGTTGTCTGCCGATGCCACCGTCGCTGAAGCGCTCGCGCTCATTCGTCGCCACGAACTGCACCCTGCGCTGGCCGCGGCTGTCTTCGTCACCCTCCCGCCTTTCGAAACCCCCACCGGACGACTGCTCGGACTCGTGCACTTCCAGAGGATGCTGCGCTATCCGCCGCACGAGCGCCTCGGCGCCATCCTTGACGACAGTCTGGAACCCGTGCATGTGACGGCATCCGCCGCCGAGGTGGCGCGCCTGCTGGCCAGCTACGACCTCGTCTCCCTGCCGGTGATCGACGCCGCACACCGCCTTGTCGGCGCGATCAGCATCGACGACGTGCTCGACTATCTGCTTCCGGATGATTGGCGCTCGCACGACGCTGAAGACATCGCCTCCGCAGTGAAGGAAGTGCGCTGATGGCGCGGTCTCCTCGTCTTGACGCCCCTGGGCGGGGCACGACCCGGCCGAAGACAACATCTCGCGACCGCTTCGGGCGGTTCACCGAGTGGGTCGCGCGAGCGATGGGGACACCCGCGTTTCTGGTCATCCTCACCATGTTCTGCGTTGTGTGGATCGTGTGGAACACACTGATGCCCGATAGCCTCCGGTTCGATGACGCCGCGCTCGGATTCACCGCACTCACGCTCATGCTTTCGCTGCAGGCGTCGTACGCCGCACCACTTATCCTCTTGGCACAGAACCGTCAGGACGACCGAGACCGCGTGCAGATCGAACAAGACCGTCAGCGTGCAGAGCGAAATCTCGCCGACACCGAGTACCTCGCGCGAGAGATCGTGGCGTTGCGAATGTCACTCGAAGAGCGCAACTCGCAAGCGGTAACGCGAGACGTATTGCGGCAGGAGCTGAAAGCGCTCCTCGCCGATCTGGAAGAAACCCCCGATTCGCAGCAGAGCGCATCATCGTGACGTCAGCAGATCAGGTCAAAGCAGCGGTATCGGCAGTGACCGATCCGGAGCTCCGCCAGCCCATCGGCGATCTCGACATGGTGCGCGAAATCTCCGTCGATGGTGAAAGAGCACACGTCAGCATTGTGCTGACTATCGTCGGTTGTCCGGCCGCAGCTCGCATCGAGTCCGATGTGCGAAACGCGGCCGAATCTGTGGCGGGAATCGCGGTTGCCGACGTCGAGGTCGGCGTGATGACCCCTGCCGAGCGCAAAGCACTTACGGAAAAGCTGCGTGCGGGGCGTCCTGCTCGCCACATGCCCTTTGGACCCGACTCGCTTACGCGCGTCATTCTCGTTTCCAGCGGAAAAGGCGGTGTCGGCAAATCGACAGTCACCGCGAACCTCGCTGTAGCGCTTTCTGACCAAGGGCTTTCGGTCGGGTTGGTCGATGCCGACGTGCACGGGTTCTCGATCCCCGGGCTCCTCGGAATACCGGCAGGGACCCAGCCCACCCGCATCGACGACCTGATGCTTCCTCCGGTAGCGCACGGGGTAAAGACAATCTCGATCGGGATGTTCCTCCGCGACGGAGAATCAGTGGTGGCGTGGCGAGGACCGATGCTTCACCGCACGGTGTCGCAGTTCCTCACAGACGTGTTCTTCGGCGATCTCGACATACTTCTCATCGATATGCCCCCGGGAACGGGTGATATTGCGATTTCGATCGGTCAGCTTCTTCCGCACGCCGAAGTGCTCGTTGTGACCACACCGCAAACGGCGGCCTCCGACGTCGCGATCCGCAGCGGACTTGTCGCCCGGCAGACCGGACAGCGCGTGATCGGAGTGATCGAGAATATGGCCGCCTACACACTGGCAGACGGCACCGTGATCGATCTGTTCGGTTCCGGCGGTGGCGCCGCGGTTGCCGAAGCACTCTCTGAACCCACAAAACCGGTTCCTCTGCTCGCCTCGATCCCGCTGAGCCCGTCGTTGCGCGAAGGCGGCGACGCCGGCACCCCGATTGTCGCCGACGAGACCACAGACGCGGCAGCCACCACCATCCGCGACCTCGCCCGCACACTCGCCGCTCAAGGCAGAGGCCTCCCCGGACGCTCATTGCCGATGACGATCAGTTGAACGCGAGAAGGAAAATAGGCACGTGTCCCCTCGTTCGTTAACCGTCGATGAGAGCCTGCTGCGCCGGATGGCGCGAGACGCAGCCATCTACTCGCTCACGCGACCCTTTGCGATCGTCATGTGGATAGCGCTCGCTGGAGCGCTCCTGCTCAGCATTTCGACGCTGAGTACGCCACTGGAGCCGGGCCAGGAAGTGTCTTTCGCGGCAGGATGGATGCCGGGGATCATCGTGATCGTCGCGGGCTACGCCGTGGTGCTGTCTGTTTCTGGCGCACGCAGTGCCGTGCGCGCAGCAATGCCCGTGGACACGGTGGTGTGGGTAGCGTTAGAGGACACCATGCTGACGATGGGCAGTGGTCGCCGTCGCTCCGATATCGACTACACCACCTTCCAGCACATGCGCGTCGGAAAAGACGCCGTGCTACTGAAAGTCCGCGACGCCTCTGTCGCGACGGCTATCCCCCGCGCGCTACTAACGGACGACGACGTCTCCGTGCTTCGCACGCGCATCGCCTCAACGCGAACTACGTAGCCTCTGGATCAAACGGTGGTCGATTTGTCGCACTGAACTCCTGCACACCGGTCCGTGGAGCGACCGGCTCCGAGATCGTTGCTTTCGCTTCCTCCGGCGTCGCGGGCTGCGGCTCTTCCAGCAGCGCATCGCGAATGATTCGCCGCGGATCATATTGACGGGGGTCGAGCTTGCGCCAGTCCACATCGTCAATCTCAGGCCCCAGCTCTTCACGCATGCGGGATTTTGTGGCGCGAAGGTACTCTCCGCCCTTGCGCACCATCTGGGAGAAGCTCTCTGCGGCCCGCGGAAGACGTTCGGGGCCAATGATAAGGACCGCGATAAGACCGATCAGCAGTAGCTTCTCGAAAGTGAGCCCGAACGTCATCTCCCCAGGCTACCGCCGCGCCTACGGTCCCTGTGCGCAGCAAGCCAATACGCTGGGGGTACACACAGGCAGGCAGGGAGAACAAGGCCATGAGCGAGCACGACGCGAACGCGCGTTTCCTTCGCGAGTCGATTGTGGAACCAGACGCAATCACCCGAGCCCGCGCGCATGCCGTCGAGCTGGGCGCACTCCCCATCAGCCCCGTTGTGGGCTCTCAGGTTGCGGTGCTCGCCGCTGCGGCCGGGGCACGATCCATCGTCGAGATCGGCACAGGTGCCGGTGTTTCTGGTCTCTGGTTGTTGCATGGCGCTCCACAAGCCGTGCTGACGTCGATTGACAACGAACCAGAGCATCTTGCGGCGGCCCGGCAGGCATTCGCCGAGGCAAAGATCGCACCGACGAAAGCTCGATTCATCACCGGACGCGCTATCGATGTGCTCCCTCGCATGAACGAGGCTTCTTACGACATCGTCCTCGTTGACGCTGACCCTGAGCGCGTAATCGAGTACGTCGAGCACGGATTGCGACTGGCACGCAAGGGCGGATTGGTACTCGTGCCACGCGTTCTCGCTGGCGGCCGCGTGTCCGACCCGGTACAGCGCGACGAAGTCACCGCCGCCTATCGCTCACTCGTACAAGAGACTCAGGAGTCTTCTGCCGTGCTAGCCACCCTTTCGCCCGCAGGTGAAGGACTGTTGCAGCTGGTGAGCCTCGCCGAACGCGACTGATACAAACGGAAGCAAACCAACAAAAGGGGCGGTGGATCCGAAGATCCACCGCCCCTTTTGGGTCCGCCAAAACGGACCAAGGTCGATCAAGCAGGTGCGACGACGGCGCTAAGCACGTCGTGAAGCTCCTTGGCCTCGGCGTCGTTCACGGAGACGACCAGGCGGCCGCCGCCTTCGAGCGGAACGCGCACGATGATGAGTCGTCCTTCTTTTACGGCCTCCATAGGCCCGTCTCCGGTCCTCGGCTTCATCGCTGCCATCGTGGCTTCCTTTCCTCCGGTGGTATAGGAAGAGTTTATCGGGTGTCGCCGCCCCCTGGATGTCACGGAGCAACAATTGATCAGATCGATGGAGTTAGGGCACCTGCCAGAAAGTGTTGCCGAGGGCGTATACGTGATAGATCCAGAGCCACTGCCCTAGCAAGCACACCGCCAACACTCCGAACCGCCAGGCCCTCGCTCTCGGCACGGCTGCCGCTCCCCAGAGCGGACTGAGCGGCAAAAGCAGACGAAAGGTGCTCGACTGCGGAAAAAACACGGCGAGCAGGTAGAGCAGATAGCTGACGCTCCACAGCCGCACATCAGCGCCGAGAGCCCGCACCTGTGGCGAGTAAAGCAGGGCCACACCGGCTGCCACGACCAGCAACGCCAACACCACGGGGCCCCACCACTGCGGCATGCCCCAGAAGTCAAACCAGAACTGTGACGCTTGGATCCAGCCTTCGAAAGGCACGAACCCTTCGACACCGCCTGCTACCCAGTGCCGTCGCCATGCGAGTTCGGTGGCCAGGTACGCCCCTGAATCTCCGGTCGCAAGACCCGCGATCACCTGCCAGGCGAACCCGGTCGCCGTGGCGAGGGATCCCAGCACAATGATGTGGGTCACTTCTCGGCCGCTGAGCGGGTCCTCTTGGCGATGCCACCAGCGAAGCACTCCGTGGAGACCGAGGTAGAGCGCAAACGCCAGAATGCCAGGGCGCGTGAACGCCATTATCGGTATGAGGAGGTAGAGCAAGACGTAGTTGCGTCGTGATGTGGCGTCAAGCGCGAGGAACAGCAGAAGCAGAAACAGGGTCTCTGCGTAGCCCACTTGGAACATCGCCGCGATCGGGCCCGTGGCGAAAAACACGACGGCCCATGTTGCCGCAGAGCTGCCGATCCGACCACAGAGCGACCGGTGAAGAGCCAAGCACGCGAAGTACCCCGCGATCAGGGAAAGCAGGAAAGCTCCGACTCCCCATGATCCGAACAGAAACCCGATCGCTTTTGATGCATAGGCGAACACCGGCATAAACGCCCAGGCGTTCTCCGCGACCTCCCCCGACTCCGTCGTCGGCAGTTCCGTGGGGTATCCGCTTTCAGCGACCAGCCAGTACCACTGCGCGTCCCAACCGACAATAAAGTTGGCCAGTCCAGGGTCTGCCCCGAAACGTGAGGATGCTGTCGAGAGCGACGCCGCGAGAAGAAGAAATGCCGTCGTGGTTACTCGCGCGACGAGATAGATGATTCCGATGCGCAGAGCGTGCGGCGCCTGCGCCCAGGTACGGGCAGTGCTCAGTGCGAGGCGAGCCATGTACGCAGGCCCCGCTCCACTGCATCGATCTGTGTGAGAGGCACGCGTTCCTCGTCGTGGTGAGCGAGGTGCGGATCGCCAGGGCCATAGTTCACGGCGGGAATTCCCAGCGCAGAGAATCGCGAAACATCAGTCCAGCCGTACTTCGGGCGCGGCTCGGCGCCGACCGCTGCGACGAACTGCTTGGCGATTTCGGCATCAAGACCGGGTCGAGCTCCCTCGGCAGCATCGGTGACCTCGACGTCGAAGCCTGCGAGCACACCGCGAAGGTGTGCTTCGGCCTCTGCCGCTGACTTACTGGGGGCGAACCGATAGTTCACTTCGACCTCGCACGCATCGGGGATCACGTTGCCTGCCACGCCACCGGCGATTCGTACAGCACTGAGGCCTTCGCGGTACAGCAGCCCTTCCACGAGCACCTCTTTGGCACGGTATTCCGCCAACCGCGTCAGGATGGGGGCTGCACTGTGGATCGCATTCTCACCAATCCACGCACGCGCGCTGTGCGCGCGAACGCCAGTGGCGCGCACGACCGCGCGGAGCGTGCCATTGCAGCCGCCCTCAACCTCACCGTTAGAGGGTTCACCCAAAATCGCGAAGTCTGCACGAAAGAGGTCAGGTCGCACAGCGGCGAGCAGTCCGAGACCATTCTTTGATGCTTCGACCTCTTCGTTGTCGTACCACATCCAGGTGATATCGATGGCGGGGTCGGTGAGTTCAGCGGCGAGCTTCAGCTGCACCGCAGTACCCGCCTTCATGTCGACCGTTCCGCGCCCCCAGAGGTAGGCAACGCCGTCGATCTCGATGTTCTTCGTCGGCAGGTTGTCATTGATGGGAACCGTGTCGATGTGACCGGCGATGACAACCCGTTGTGCTCGCCCGTTGTCGGTGCGAGCCACGATCGTGTTCCCATGCCGAAAAACTTCGAGATGCGGAAGCGAAGTGATCGCCGCCTCGATCTCGTCAGCGAGAGTCTTTTCATCGCCAGAGACGCTCGGGATATCGCAGATCGCACGGGTGAGGTCAACGGAGGACGCTGTCAGATCGAGCACCATGGGTCAAGCCTACTTACCCTGTCATGCGTGCAGTTGACCGTCTCCGGTCGCGATAGCGTGGAGGTATGAGCAACGCACGCACGGTATGGGGCATCGGACTGACCACTATCGCCGGAGACGGCACTGTTCTTGATGCGTGGTACCCCGAAGTTCAGACTGGCGCGATCGCCACAGATGCGGCATCCGTCGACGCTCTCCAGCCACTGGTCGGAGGCGACGAGCGGCGCAATGTCACTACCGAGGTGGTGCAGTTGCAGATCGACCTCGATGAGGCTCCCGCCTCAACCGCCGACGCCTACCTCCGCCTGCACGCACTGTCGCACCTCGTGGTGCGGCCGAACGAACTGAACCTCACCGGCATCTTCGGCCATCTGCCGAACGTCGCGTGGACGAACGCTGGTCCGATGCTGCCTGCGGATGCGGCACGTTTGCGCCCCTATCTCGTGCGCGCCGGCATCCAGGTGCAAGGACTGGATAAGTTCCCTCGCCTTACCGACTACGTGCAGCCGGCAGGAGTACGCATCGCAGATGCCTCACGCGTGCGGCTCGGAGCCTACCTCTCCCCCGGCACGACGGTCATGCACGAAGGATTCGTGAACTTCAACGCCGGCACACTGGGCGCATCAATGGTGGAAGGACGCATTTCGCAGGGCGTCGTCGTCGGCGATGGCAGCGACATTGGTGGCGGATCCTCGATCATGGGCACACTTTCGGGCGGCGGCACTCACCGCGTGTCGATTGGCGAGCGCACTCTCCTCGGCGCGAACGCAGGAATCGGAATCTCGCTCGGTGACGACTGTGTTGTGGAGGCGGGGCTCTACGTGACCGCTGGCACGAAGGTCGTACTGACCGATGGCGCCGCTACGGCAGATGGTGGACGAAAGACGGTCAAGGGTGGCGAGCTTTCTGGCCAAGCCGGGCTGCTCTTCCGCCGCAACTCGTTGAGCGGAGCTGTTGAGGCAGTACGCCGAGCCGGTGTCGGCGTCACCCTCAACGAGGCACTGCACGCCTGAAACCACGTGCTCTCCGTCGCGCAGCGACGCGCGCGTGAGGCCGGCATACAGCTGGCGTCACGTGCACACTGGTAGAGTCAGATAGTTGCTTGGACCGCCGGTCCTACAACATCGTCGTCGTCACGGGGTCTCCGAGGACCAAAGCGAGCATGACTGCTCCCACAACCAGCGTGAGCTGGCCTTTCGAACGGCGAACCGATGCGCAATTCCTGCGCCGTCGCCCACCTCACCCCTTATCTCGCGCCGATCACTCGTGCGCTGACGGAGTTTCTGCATGTCTACTTTCCTTGAACTTGGCGTCCCAGCCAAGCTCGCCGCCGTTCTCGCCGAATCAGGCAAGACCGAGGCATTCGCGATTCAGCGCGACACTCTTCCCGACTCCCTCGCGGGGCGCGACCTTCTCGGTCGCGGTCGCACCGGTAGTGGTAAGACCATCGCTTTTGCCTTGCCGCTTGTGGCGCGTCTCGCCGCGTCCGGTGGCCAGCGTCGCGCCGGTCTTCCTCGCGGTCTCGTTCTTGCGCCGACGCGTGAGCTCGCGACGCAGATTGCCGCCACCATCTCTCCGCTCGCCGAGGCCGCTGGCCTGCGCGTTACGACCGTGTTCGGTGGTGTCAGCCAGCGCCCGCAAGAGCAGGCGCTGCGCGGCGGCGTCGACATTGTGGTGGCATGCCCCGGTCGCCTTGAAGACCTGATGAAGCAGCAGGTTGTGCGCCTCAGCGCTATCGAGGTCACCGTGCTCGATGAGGCCGATCACATGGCCGACCTTGGCTTCCTGCCAGGCGTCACTCGCATCCTCACCGCGACTCCTGCTGGCGGACAGCGTCTGCTGTTCAGCGCGACGCTCGACCGCGGTATCGACACCCTGGCCCGCCGCTTCCTTTCGAACGCGGTAAGCCACGAGGTCGATGAGGAAAGCGTGCCAGTGGGTGAGATGACCCACCGCGTGCTGGTCGTCGACTCCACCGACAACAAGACTGCCCTCGTGCGTGAACTCGCTTCAGGTACAGGCCGTCGCATCCTCTTCACCCGCACCAAGCACCAGGCGAAGAAGCTTGCCAAGCAGCTCACCGCGGCAGGCATCCCTGCCGTCGACCTGCACGGCAACCTCTCCCAGAACGCTCGTGAGCGTAACCTCGGCGCGTTCTCTGCGGCACCGGAAGACGGTGGCGTACGCGTTCTCGTCGCGACCGACGTCGCCGCCCGCGGTGTGCACGTCGACAACGTCGACCTCGTTGTGCACGTTGACCCGCCCGTCGAGCACAAGGCATACCTGCACCGTTCAGGCCGTACGGCCCGAGCAGGCGCCGCTGGCACGGTCGTCACGGTTGTGCTCCCTGAGCAGCGCCGCGACGTGAAGGACCTCCTCCGCAAGGCGGCCATCACGGCACCGCTCGAAGACGCCACGACAGCAGCGATCAACGAGCTGGTGCCCGAGCGTGCAGCGCACGTGCGGCCAGCACCCGTACAGGCTCAGCAGCAGCCGCAGCGCCAGTCCTCGAAGCAGCGTCCAGGAGGCGGCGAGCGCGGTGGCGCAACCAACCCGCCCGCACGCCGTCGTCGTCGCCCCCGCCCCGGTGGTGGCCAGGGCGGTCAGGGTGGCAACTACTCGACGCAGAGCGGCCAGGCCCGTCAGGGCAGCGGCCGTAGCTCGCAGGGTCGCTGACTCTCAGCCCGCTTCACATCATTGGTGCGTCCCCTCCGCTTCGGCGGAGGGGACGCATTTTTGTTGCTGCAGAACAGAGTGGATGGTCGTGTAGCGTCTGCTCACATGAATGCAGGCGAAGCGTTACTCGGACTAATGACCGCCATCGACGAGCACCGTTGGGATGACCTCGAGCAGTACCTTCACCCGCAGTTCACCTGCGTGCTCGTTCACACCAACGAGACTTTCTCTCGGGATGAATGGGTTAGGTTCAACGCCGAGTATCCCGACTTCGACCGGCTAGTGGTCCAAGAGTTCGTGGGTGGGGAAACGGAAGCTGCGTGTCGATCACATGTCACTGGTCGAACAAGCACGGGAACAGCGCACTTCCAGTGCGCAAGTTTCGTCCGCGTCAAAGACGGGCAGATTCTGCATCTCACTGAAGTGTGGACTGACGTGAATCAGTCACCGCCGCCCGGTACCCGCCTCTGCATCGGTCGCGGCTAAGACAACTGGAGTTGTTTTGTCGCGTACGTGGGGCTGCCGCCTTCTGCGAGCCAACGGATAGCGTTGCTCTAGCCTTGGTTCAAAAATTATCCTGCGGAGCGCTATGAGAATCAGTAGCCCTCCCGTCCAGTACGAGAGAAAGAGAACGACGCCGAGTTGACCCAAAGGGAAACTGCTGAAACTCAGCACGACCCCGATGCCTACGTAGAGCCAGCGCCACGCTGCCATTGCTCGATCGTACGCAGCCTGCTGGTCTACGACCCGAGACTGGAGTGCCTCTACTCGGCTGCCAAAATCGGCGTCATCAATGCGACTGAAAAGATCAGACACCGACACACGCAGAGCAGCCGCAACCATCGAGAGTGTTTCCAAGCCCGCTTCGCTACCAGCTTCTAACCGCTGAATAGTCCGAAGTCCTACGCCACTTTCAGCAGCGAGTCGCTCTTGAGTCCAGCCGAAGCTTTGCCGAAGCTCCACAATTCGTGTGTTGTTCATAGAACTCATACTTGCCACTTTCGCTGAGCTCCACCACGCCACAGTGCCGCCATCAGCCCGCCAGTGAGCCGCCAGGGAGCCGCCAGTGATCAGCGACGTGCTTGGAAGGTCCGCTCTGGTGATCCTGTGTAGAGCTGCTGCGGGCGGCCGATCTTCGTCTGTGGGTCGAGCTGGAGCTCGCGCCACTGAGCAAGCCAGCCTGGCAGGCGGCCAATCGCGAACAGCACGGTGAACATGCGCGTCGGGAAGCCCATCGCTTTGTAGATGACGCCGGTGTAGAAGTCGACGTTCGGGTACAGGCGACGCTCGCGGAAGTAGTCGTCTGCGAGCGCCAGCTCTTCGAGCTCTTTCGCAAGATCAAGGAGAGGGTCAGTAACGCCGAGCGACGAGAGCACCTCGTCGGCTGCCTCTTTGACGAGCTTGGCGCGCGGGTCATAGTTCTTATAGACCCGGTGCCCGAAGCCCATCAGCTTCACGCCCTCTTCTTTGTTCTTCACTCGTTCAACGAAACGCGAAACGCTCTGACCGGAGTCACGAATCTGCCCGAGCATCGTCAGCACAGCTTCGTTCGCTCCACCATGCAACGGTCCAGAAAGCGCCTGAATACCGGCAGAGATCGAGGCGAACTGGTTTGCACCGGTCGAGCCCACCAAACGCACGGTCGACGTCGAAGCGTTCTGCTCGTGGTCTTCGTGCAGGATGAGGAGAAGCTCAAGAGCCTTCGACATGACCGGATTGACCTCGTACTCCTCGCTGTGCACACCGAAGTTCAGCTTGAGGAAGTTGTCGACGAAGCTCAGCGAGTTGTCTGGGTACAGGAAAGCCTGACCGACACTCTTCTTGTGTGCGTATGCCGCGATCACCGGCAGCTTGGCGAGCATGCGGATCATGTTCAGCTCGACATGCTCCGGATTGTGCGGGTCAGTCTGGCCCTCGTAGTACGTAGAGAGCGCCGCGACCGCCGACGACAGCACCGACATGGGGTGCGCCGTGTGCGGAAGAGCAGAGAAGAAGCGCTTGAGGTCTTCGTGCAGCAGCGTGTGTCGACGAATCTTCTCATCGAACTCCGCAAGCTCCGATGCCGAGGGCAGATCGCCGTAGATCAGAAGCCAAGCGACCTCGAGATAGCTTGTCGATCCAGCCAACTGCTCGATCGGATACCCGCGATAGCGCAGGATGCCCTCGTCGCCATCGATGAACGTGATCTCAGACTTGGTTGAGGCGGTGTTCACGAACCCGTAGTCGAGTCCGGTGTATCCCGTCTGTTTCGTCAAGGTCGAGAAGTCGATACTGGAGTGGCCCGCTGTGCCATGCAGTACCGGGAATTCGGCTGTTTTATCGCCTACTGTCAGCTTCGCTGTTTGCTCTGCCGCTGCACTCACGCGGACCTCCTCCTGGCGTCCGTCCCCGCTCGTCGCAGTGGTGTCGGACATGATCATGATCAAGTCGGAACTGGCGATCTCTCGGCACTGAGGCACCAGGTCGGGTCACGACCGGATCGCTATTACAGCCTAGCCCGCACTCAGGCCTACTGTGACATCTGCCAAACAGACGCCGCCTGACCTGAGGGAATCTACAACCGACTCGCCGTGAGTCTCTGTGCGGCTTCGAAGACACGGTCAGTGGGCGCAGTAAGTGAAAGCCGAATGTGCTGCGCTGAGTCCACGCCGTAGAACGGACCGGGACCAGCCAAGATGCCAAGGTCAGCGAGGCGACCCATCGATTCCCAGGCGTCGCGACCTTCAGTGGCCCACAGATAAAGACCGGCCTCAGAGCCGTCGATGCGGAAGCCGGCAGCCTCGAGGGCAGGGCGCAAGGCCTCGCGCCGCGCGCGGTAGAGCTCTTTCTGCGCGGCGACATGCTGGTCATCCCCCAGCGCAACGGCCATGGCATGTTGCACAGGGGCGGGCGGCATCAGGCCCAGGTGCTTGCGCGCTGTGAGAAGCCCTTCGACGATCTGTGCGCAACCAGCCACGAAAGCAGCCCGATAGCCGGCAAGGTTCGACTGCTTGCTCAGCGAATAGACGCTCAACAGATTGGCACGGCTACCGCCGGTTACCCGCGGGTCCAGAATCGACGGCACAGGTTCCGTCGCCCATGCACCGTCCCAGCCCAGCTCGGCGTAGCATTCATCGCTAGCGATGACAGCTCCGAGTTCGCGGGCGCGGCGCACTGCGACCGCAAGTTCGTCGACAGTCCAGGTGCGACCGTCTGGGTTGCCCGGAGTGTTGATCCAAATGAGTTTCGTACCCTCTGGCCAAGCGGCCGGGTCGTCGGCGGGCACGGGTGTCGCACCGACCACTCGCGCGCCGACCTCATACGTCGGGTAGGCGACCCGAGGGTGCACAACGATGTCGCCTTCGCCCAGACCGAGCAACGTCGGCAGAAGGGCAACGAGTTCTTTAGAGCCGATCGTGGGAAGCACGTTGTCTACTCGCAGATCGGGCACTCCCCTGCGCCTGGCGTACCAATCGACAATGGCTTCGCGCAGCGACGGGGTTCCGACCGTTTGCGGATACCCGTGCGCGTCGGTTGCTTCGGTGAGCGCCTGGCGAATGATCTCTGGGGTGGGATCAACCGGCGAGCCGACAGAAAGATCAACAAGACCGTCGCCGTGTTGGGCAGCACGCTCACGGAAAGGGACGACGGCATCCCACGGGTAGTGGGCGAGGTCGTGAACGCTCACTCCGGTGCCTACTCGCCCTGCGGAGGCAGCGCGGCGATAACCGGATGGTCGAAGTCGTAGACGCCTACCTTGGCCGCACCGCCAGGCGATCCGATCTCGTTGAAGAACTCAACGTTGGCCTTGTAGTAGTCCTGCCACTCGTCTGGAAGGTCATCTTCGTAGTAGATGGCCTCAACGGGACACACGGGTTCACATGCTCCGCAGTCCACACATTCGTCTGGGTGGATATACAAAGAGCGTTCGCCCTCGTAAATGCAGTCAACGGGGCACTCGTCGATGCAGGCGCGATCCTTGACATCGACGCACGGGAGGGCGATCACATACGTCACCCCACCATTCTACGACTCACGGACCTCTGGTTCGGCCGTTATGGGTGCCTCGGCTCGAACCGGGGTGCGCGCAATCGAAGGCCACGCCACGACCAGCAAGACGATTCCCGCCACCACGTACGTCCAAATCCGCCCAGTGAGCGAATCGGGCACCACGACGGAGCCTCCAGGCCCTGCACCTGAAATCACGACCACCATGGCGATCATCCCCAGCCCGGCGGCGACCGCAGCCCCACGGTCGTGGGTGAGCGCGCGCACAGCGATGAGGATCGCAGCGCACGCGACGGAGGCCACAATAAGCC
Organism: Microbacterium sp. NPDC076768; assembly: GCF_040687205.1. NCBI lineage: Bacteria > Bacillati > Actinomycetota > Actinomycetes > Micrococcales > Microbacteriaceae > Microbacterium > Microbacterium sp. NPDC076768. The sequence goes on along the minus strand of NZ_JBFBMU010000002.1, from coordinate 226,741 downwards.
CGACGGGAATGGGTCCCCACATCACGCTGTGACCGATCGTCCCGGCAACGCCGTAGACACCGCCCACCAGGGCCGCAGCGACCCACGACAACACTCTCGACATCCAGCTCACGCGCACGTGATGATTCTACTGGCGCGGTTTATGCCGCCATTGAAGTTCCCGTCAGGCAGCGAGCTCAAAAAAGCGAAGAGCAGCAGCGACAAGGGCCGCAGCCACCACGACGACGAGAAACGACTGCCGAAGCCAGAGGAGTCCTGCCGCCACCAGAATCGCGGGCACACGCGCATCGACCGTGATTGCTTGACCATCCCCCAACGACTGCACCGCCACAAGTGCCGCGAGCAGTGCCACTGTGAGCAGATCAGAAATGCGGGCCGTGCGAGGCGCTTCTAACACCTTTGGCGGAACGAGGTAGCCGGCCGCTTTCAAGGCGACGCAAATCAGCGCCGCGAGCAGAATCGCACTCCACAGAGTCATGCGCTCACCTCCGCATCTCGATCCGTTCGTTGGGCTGGCGGAACGGCGGTACCGCTCAGCCAGTTGAACCAGCCGACAGCTATCGCCACGCCAGCAGCGACGAGTACCGGCAGCCCTGGCATCAACAAGGGAGTGAATGCCGCGGCGAGCACAGCCGCCCCCACTCCCACAGCAATAGCCTGTCGCTCTTTCAGCCGCGGCCACAGCAGAGCAAGGAAGGCCGCCGCTGCCGCTGCGTCGAGACCCCACGACTGTGGGTCACCCAGCACATCGCCCAGAAGCGCTCCGATGAGCGTCGTGATGTTCCACCCCACAAAGATGCCTATGCCGGTCACCCAGAACCCCACCTGCCGCAGGCGTGGGTCTCTCTGTGAGACGGCAACCGCGGTCGACTCATCGATTGTGAAGTGCGCCGCCGCTGCTTTACGTGCAGCACCACCACCCACAATGGGTGACATTCGCATGCCGTAGGCGACGTTGCGCACACCGAGGAGCGCGGCCGATGCAACTGCCGACGGCAAGGCAGCAAGGCCGCCTGCCGTAAAGACACCGACGAAGGCGAACTGGGATCCGCCAGTGAACATCAACAGACTCAGGACGGATGTCTGCCACACGTCGAGCCCTGAGGCCACTGCGAGAGCGCCGAACGAGATGCCGTATGCACTCGTGGCGAGGACGACGCCGAGCGCCTCGCGCCAGACTTCACGCTCAGCAGACACGACATCCTCTCGCGGTGCTCGTTCGCTTCAGTGAACACATGACCATCATTTTGAACGACGACTAAAGCATAGTCAAGCGAACGAACGTTTGACATGATGAACGAATGGAGGATCTACGCACCCGAATCGCCCGTACCCTTCGACGTGAGCGAGAAGCGGCGGCCCTTTCCGTTTCAGAGCTCGCTCGACGTGCGGGCATCTCGAAAGCAACCGTCTCTCAGCTCGAGAGCGGAGCAGGCAACCCGAGCGTCGAGACACTATGGGCACTCGGCGTTGCGCTTGGAGTGCCGTTTGCCGTGCTTGTCGATCAACACACCAATGCGCCGACTCTCATTCGCGCCGACGACCTCACCGGTGTTCCTGCTTCAGCAGCCGACTACAGCGCCACGCTTTTGTCTGCCAGTCCGCCAGGGGCACGTCGCGATGTCTACATCCTGCACGCCGAGCCAGGCCAGGCACGTCGATCAGCCCCCCACCATGCCGGCACGATAGAGCACGTGATCTTGCTGGCAGGCGAAGCAGAAGTCGGGCCCGTCGACGACCCGGTACTCCTCTACCCTGGCGACTACCTCACCTACGCCGGCGACGCCCTTCACATCTTCGACGCGAAAGCGCCCGGCACGAGCGCAGTGCTCATCTCGGAGCTTCGCTAGCGTCCCCTCGCAGCAGCGATCAGTACCAGTTCACGGCCTGAGACTTTGCCCACGCGCCGCACGGGTTTCCGTATACAGACGAGATGTACTCCAGACCCCACGCAATCTGTGTGGCAGCATTCGTCTGCCAGTCAGCGCCAGCCGAGGCCATCTTGCTACCTGGGAGAGCCTGCGGAATGCCCGTGGCGCCGCTTGAGGCGTTGTAGGCCTGGTAGTTCCAGCCAGACTCTTTAGACCACAGCGAATCCAGGCACGAGAACTGATCGGCACTCCATCCGTACTCCGCCAACATTTGCTGTGCGACGACCTTCGCGCCCTCCACCGTGTTTGCGGAGGCCAGAGCGGCAGCCGCCTCCTCCGCGGCTTTCGCCTCGGCAGCGGCTTTCTCAGCCGCTACTCGTGCGGCCTCTGCTGCAGCCTCTTCTGCCGCCTTTTTCTCCTGCGCGGCGATGAAGGTCTGCTCCAGGCTCTCGGTTTCTGAGACCACGCTCTCGATCTCCGCCTCGGCGTCGTCCGCGAGGATCCCGACAAGAAGAACCGGAGTCACCTCACTGTCGTCGAGCTGGTCAATCTTCTCTTCCAGGTCAGACGTGTCGACAGAAGTTGTAGCCTCGAGGTCGAGTCCAGAATTGACAATCGCGGCACTGAGTTCTTCAGCCGCCTCGACAGCCTCCTCCGCCTCGGTCTGGGTGGAAACCGCATCTTCCATGATCTGCACCAGCGGCTCGGCACCGGAGACTTCAGAGGCAGCCGCAACGCCCACAGCGCCAGCAGCCGGGGTGGCGGCAAGCCCGACACTGAGGGTGATTCCGACCAGGGCTGCCGCCGAGACGCCCAGGATAGTCATGGGGCGCTGAGTGGCTGCACGAGCGGAGGTCACTGCGGAAGCGCGCCGAAGCGCACGGGTCTTCTGAAGCATAAATTCGACTTTCGGGTCGTCGTACGCCTCCTTGGGAGACTCATCGGGATGCCATCCCAGGCGTAAGTCACCGAGTCTGAACGACGAACCTGAACGAAAACAATCCCTCACCTGGGATTTTCATGAGAAGAGGGCCTCACACACGCCAAATGGCGGTGTGAGGCCCTCTCTCGGATCAGATCCGAAGAACTACTTAGACGTTCGCGTCTTGACGCTTCAGGCGGGCCGTCTCGCGCGCACGGGTGTTCGCGTCGAGGTTGACCTTGCGGATGCGTACGACCTCAGGAGTGACCTCGACACATTCGTCGTCGCGGGCGAACTCCAGGCTCTCCTCAAGCGTCAGCACGCGCGGCGGCGTCATCGACTCGAAGGTGTCGGAGCTCGCTGCACGCATGTTGGTGAGCTTCTTCTCCTTCGTGATGTTCACGTCCATGTCATCAGCGCGCGAGTTCTCGCCGATGACCATGCCCTCGTAAACCTCTTGCGTGGGCTGCACGAAGAACGACATGCGCTCCTGCAGTGCGATCATCGCGAACGGAGTAACGACGCCCGTACGGTCAGCGACGATCGAGCCGTTCTGACGCGTAGAGATCGAACCAGCCCATGGCTCGTAGCCGTGGGAGATGGCGTTGGCGATGCCGGTGCCGCGGGTGGTGGTGAGGAACTCGCTACGGAAGCCGATCAGGCCACGTGACGGAACGATGAACTCCATGCGCACCCAACCGGTGCCGTGGTTAGTCATGTTCTCCATGCGGCCCTTACGGCCAGCAAGCAGCTGCGTGATGGCGCCGAGGTGTTCTTCCGGCGTATCGATGGTCAGGTGCTCGAACGGCTCGTAAGTCTTGCCGTCGACCTTCTTGGTGACCACCTGTGGCTTGCCGACAGTGAGCTCGAAGCCTTCGCGGCGCATGTTCTCCACGAGGATCGCAAGAGCCAGCTCGCCACGGCCCTGAACTTCCCACGCGTCCGGACGGCCGATGTCGACAACCTTGAGCGAAACGTTACCGATCAGCTCTTTGTCGAGACGGTCCTTGACCATGCGAGCGGTGAGCTTGTGGCCCTTGACCTTGCCCATGAGAGGCGAGGTGTTGGTGCCGATCGTCATCGAGATGGCGGGGTCGTCAACCGTGATCGCGCGGAGCGGGCGAACATCATCCGGGTCGGCGATCGTCTCACCGATGGTGATGTTGTCGAAGCCGGCGATAGCGACAATGTCGCCGGGGCCTGCGGACTCGGCGGGGTAGCGCTCGAGGGCGCGGGTCTTCAGCAGCTCAGTGATGCGCGCGTTCTGGTGAGTTCCGTCTGCGCGAACCCAGGCCACAGTCTGGCCCTTCTTCAGCGTGCCGTTGAAGACGCGCAGCAACGCGAGGCGACCGAGGAACGGGCTGGAGTCGAGGTTTGTCACCCAGGCCTGCAGCGGCGCCTCGTCGTCGTACGCCGGAGCGGGAACGTGCGTGAGGATTGCCTCGAACAGCGGCTCAAGATCGTCGTTGTCTGGCAGCGAGCCGTCGGCGGGACGATTCTGCGACGCGGCACCGGCGCGACCGGAGGCGTAGACCACCGGCACGTCAAGCAGTGCGTCGACGTCGAGGTCAGGCACGTCATCGACCAAATCGGAAGCCAAACCGAGCAGCAGGTCGTGTGCTTCTTCTTCGACCTCTGCGATACGAGCGTCGGGACGGTCGGTCTTGTTGACCAACAGGATGACGGGGAGCTTCGACTCGAGTGCCTTACGCAACACGAAACGAGTCTGAGGCAACGGCCCCTCACTCGCGTCAACGAGAAGCACAACACCGTCGACCATGGACAGGCCGCGCTCGACCTCGCCACCAAAGTCGGCGTGACCAGGGGTGTCGATCACGTTGATCGTGATCTCCTGGCCGTTTGCGTGGGCACCCTTGTAGGTGATCGCCGTGTTCTTAGCGAGGATCGTGATGCCTTTTTCGCGCTCAAGGTCGTTGGAGTCCATCGCACGCTCATCGACGTGAGCGTGTTCACCGAAAGAGCCCGTCTGACGCAGCATGGCGTCGACGAGAGTCGTCTTGCCGTGGTCGACGTGAGCGACAATTGCGACGTTGCGGAGGTCAGAACGGAGGGCGTGCGCCATACAAGAGTCCTAAAAAAGTGTGGGGTTGCGCCGGGAAGCCGACGTTTCAGGATAACGCAACCTCAGGACATGTTCCTGAATGTAGGTCGTAGCATCGAGATCGTGACACATTTGCCGCAAGCGGGAGAGTTCTCCGAGACGCCAAAGCTGCCCTCCCGAGCCCGCCTCTGGTGGGAGATATCGATCGTCCTCGCGCTCGGTCTCGGGCAGTCTGCGGTGTACGCATTCGTGCAGCTGGCGTATCGCCTCACCGACGAAACGCCGATCTCCGAGCAGGTGGCTACCCTCAACCCGTCGCGCAGTGATCGCGAGATCTTCGACTTCACCTACCAAATACTGTCCATCGGGTTCTCACTCGTTCCCGTGGTGTTGGTGTGTTTTTTATTGTGGCAAACGAGACGGCCCCACCTGGAACGGCTCGGCCTTGATGGGACGCGTGTCACACGCGACGTCGGGCGCGGCGTGCTTCTTGTCTTGGCGATCGGCATCCCCGGCCTCGGCCTCTACCTCGCGGGGCGCGCTCTCGGACTGACCGTTGCGATCGACCCTGCCGGTCTCGATGCCTATTGGTGGACCGTACCCGTGTTGCTGCTCGCGGCAGCACGAGCGTCACTCCAAGAAGAGTTCGTCGTGCTCGGGTACTTGTTCGCTCGACTCAAACAGCTCGGCTGGAGCCCGTGGACCATCATCATCGCCACATCAATCCTGCGTGCGAGTTACCACCTCTACCAGGGGTATCCGGCATTCATCGGCAACCTCGCGATGGGACTGCTCTTCGGCTGGCTCTACCAGCGCACCGGACGCCTATTCCCGTTCTTGGTGGCACACTTCTTGATCGACGCAACGGCGTTTGTCGGCTACCCCTGGGCGGCCGACACCTGGCCAGCACTGTTCGGTCTTCCCGTATAGCCTCGGGCGCGCTTTAGAAAGCGCCAGCCTGGGCCACGTAGATGGCCCCGAGTGCCCACGCGACGATCACGCCGAGAACGATGATGGCCAAGAGGTCCCATTCACGGCGAATGGGCGCATCGTCAACGGGCGCTGACTGCCAACGATCGCGAAGCTCCGTAAGTGCGCGCACGCCGGTAGGCACGGTCACCTCGACCTCCTCGCCGCGAAACTTGCGGGGTGGTCGCGCGCGGGCAGGACCGCCGTAGCAGACGAGATCGCGTCCGTCATCGAGCGCGAACTGCAGTTGCCAGCGCAGATCGATATCGCGCACACGACTCCAGCCGAAGCTCGTGCGCCGCAACATGTTCTGCACGCGCACGCCCTGGGCATCCACCCTGACCGTTGAGACGTAGCTGATTTCATACACCAGCCAGAGTGCGAATAGCACCCACGGCGCAACGAGGAACATCTGCCCCCAGCTACCTCGCACAACGGTGTCGGCGAGCAGGAAGATCGCCAGAAGTGCGCTGGGAATCAAAATTACAAGCCCCGAGGGTGCGCGATAGGTGTGCGCCCCCTCGGGACTGTGCCGATCGGTCACAATCAGTGGCCGCCCAGAGTAATCGATGCACCCGGAATGGCCTGAAGCAGCCGCTCTGTGTACTCCTGCTGAGGGTTGGCGAAGATGCTATCGACAGTGCCCTGCTCGACGATCTTGCCGGCTTCCATCACGCACACGAGATCACTCGAAACACGCACGACGGCAAGGTCATGCGTGATGAACAAGTACGTCAGACCAAGCTCGGACTGCAGGTCGCCGAGAAGGTTCAGCACCTGATCTTGCACCAGCACGTCGAGAGCGGAGACCGCTTCGTCAAGCACAACAATGTCGGGCTTGAGTGCCAGTGCCCGCGCAATAGCCACACGCTGGCGCTGGCCACCAGAGAGCTCATTCGGGAAGCGCGTCGCCAGGGTGCGCGGAAGCGCAACCTGGTCGAGAAGCTCCTCCACGCGCTCGCGCCTGGAAGCTCTGTCGCCCACTCCGTGGATTTGCAGGGGCTCCGAGATCGTGTCGCCGATGTTGCGCAACGGATCGAGCGAACCGTACGGGTCCTGGAAGACGGGCTGCATACGACGACGAAGGCCGAACGACTGCGCTCGCGAAAGCCCAGAGACGTCTTGCCCATCGATCTCGATCGTTCCGCTGGTCTGCTCTTCGAGCTTCAGCACCATCTTGGCGACCGTCGACTTACCCGAACCAGACTCACCGACCAGGGCGAGTGTCTTCCCCTTCGGAATCTCAAACGACACATTATCCACCGCACGCAGGGCTTCGCTACGGAAGTTCCCCTGGCGGATCTTGTAGTCCTTCGTGAGGTCAGTGACACGCACGGCCGGCTGAGTTGAGGAGACTTCTTGACGCGTTTCGGCGCCGCGATCCTCCACCACTGCCTGCAACCGCTGCGAAGCGACGCTCGGCGCCGCACCGACCAGACGCTTCGTATACGGGTGTTGCGGATTCTCCAGAATCTGCCTGCTGGGGCCAGCCTCGACGATGCTTCCGCCGCTCATGACGATGATCTTCTCTGCGCGCTCGGCCGCAAGGCCAAGGTCGTGCGTGATCAACAGCATCGAGGTGCCCTTGTCACGAGTTAGCGAAGCCATGTGATCGAGGATCACTCGCTGCACAGTGACATCGAGCGCCGAGGTGGGCTCGTCAGCGATCAGCAACTTCGGGTTGGCCGCGAGGCCGATCCCGATGAGCGCACGTTGACGCATACCACCAGAGAACTGGTGCGGGTACTGATGCAATCGACGTTCCGCATCTGCGAGCCCTGCCTGTTGCAGCACTTCCACCGCGCGCTCGTCGACAGCTTTGCGACCACTGGCGATGCCGTTGGCTCGAACCGCCTCTTTGACCTGAAACCCGATACTCCACACCGGGTTGAGGCTGGACATCGGGTCTTGTGGAACGAAACCAATGTCGCGTCCGCGGACCTTTTCAATCTCGTGGCGGCGCAGAGTGGTGAGCTCCTTGCCGTCGAGAGTGATCGATCCCGCAGTAATTTCGCCGGTGCCTGGTAACAGGTTGACGATCGCCGACGCGGTCGTCGACTTCCCTGACCCTGACTCCCCCACGATTGCCACGGTCTCACCCGGAAGGATGTCGAAAGTGATCCCGTGCAGGACCTCACGAAGGCCCTCCTGCGTGCGGAAGGCGACCGTGAGGTCGCGGATGCTGAGCACAGGCTCCTGTGCGGTGGGACGCTCGTTCATCGACGTGCCCTCGCCTTCGGGTCAAGGGCGTCTCGGATGAGCTCGCCCAAAGTTACGAAAGCCAGCACCGCGAGGGTGAGTGCGATCGACGGATAGATCAGAGCCATCGGGGCAACACGCAAGGAGTTCTCCGCCTGGGATATATCGAGACCCCATGACATTGTGTCGCTTCCCAATCCGACCCCGAGGAACGAAAGCGTCGCTTCCGCCACAATCGCCGCCGCGAGCCCCAGTGTAGAAACCACCAGCAACGGCGCGAGCGCGTTCGGCACAACATGGTTCATCAGGATCTTGAAGTTGGACTGACCAAGAGCCTGCGAGGCCATCACAAAGTCAGCTTGACGCACGCGCAGCACCTCAGCTCGCACGACTCTGGCCGTTGATGCCCAGGCAAAGCCACCGATAGCGAACGCGAGGGTCCACACCGAGCGCGAGTCCTTGAACACGGTCATCACGACCACCGCAGCAAGAATGTACGGAATGGCGAAGAAGATGTCCCCGATGCGGGAAAGCACCGAGTCGAGCCATCCGCCGTAGAAACCAGCGATTGCTCCCATGATGAGCCCGAGAATCGACGCGATCACCGTAGCGATGAGGCCGACAGCGAGTGAGGTCCGAGCCCCCCAAACGATTCGCGCGTAGATGTCACATCCTTGAAAGGTGAAACCGAGGGGATGCCCCTCAGTGGGTCCACCGTTGCTGTTCGAGAGATAGCACCCAGAGTTCGGGGCTGTCGAGGTGAAAAGCGTTGGCCACAGCGACATCGCCAGGAAAACGAGTGCCAGCGCGATCGAGAACCAGAACAGCGGGCGGCGACGAAGGTCCCGCCATGCATCCCGCCACAAGTTACTGGGTTTCTCTGCCACGCGCACGGCGTCGACAGCGATCGACTGCGTGTCGACTGGCGCAACAAAATGATTCTGAGAAGAGGGATCAGGCATAGCGAATCCTCGGGTCGAGCAGACCGTAAAGCAGGTCGATGAAAAGGTTCACGAGCACGTACAAGATCACGAACACCGTCACGAAAGAAACCACGGTGGGTCCTTCACCCCGACGAATAGCCTCAAAAAGGGTATTACCGACACCTGGCACGTTGAAGATACCTTCTGTGACAGTTGCGCCGACAAGCAGCACTCCGAAGTTCGTGGCCGAGTTTGTAATCACGGGGATCAGGGAGTTGCGTAGCACGTGCACGGGGATCACGCGATTACGCGAGAGGCCCTTGCTGTAGGCCGTGCGCACCCAATCCTGATTCAACGTGTCAAGGACAGAGCTGCGCATCAGCCGCATGCTGACCGCATACAGGCTAAAGCCCAGCACGATCGCGGGGAGCCAGAGCCCGTTCCATCCATTATTCGAGCCGACATTGGGCTGGAACCACTCAAGTTTGACAGCGAGGAAGTACTGCGCGAGGAACGCCAAGACAAAGATCGGCACGGCAATCGCGACGAGCGCGACCACCAACGAGATGTTGTCGAACAGCTTGCCCTTGCGCAGCGCCGAGACGGTGCCGATGATGATGGCCAATGTGAACTCAATCGCGATGGCCATGACGGCCAATCTGCCCGTCACCGGGAGAGTAGCGGCGAGTACCGAAGAAACGGTTCGGCCCGAGTAGGTTTCGCCAAGGTCTCCTTGAAGAACACCGGTGATGTAGTACCAGTACTGCACGATGAACGGATCGTTCAGGTGGTACTCCTCTCGCAGCTGTTCCAGCACTGCCGGGTTCGGCGTCTTGTCGCCGAACAGCGCGAGAATCGGATCGCCTGGCATGGCGAACACGAGAAAGTAAATGAGCAGGGTGGCTCCGAAGAAGACCGGGATCACCTGCAGAAGACGTCTCAGAATGTAACCGAGCATCCGCTGACCCTTCGTCGAGGAAAGAAAGCGTAACGAACACAGCCCGTAAGGCGGTGACGAAGAATCGTCACCGCCTTACGGGTGAAGTGCCGTCAGACTTACTCGCCGGCCTTAGTGATCTCGTAGTACAGCGGAACGGAGTTCCAGCCGAACGTTACGTTCTCGACGTCTTCACTGAAGCCACCGGTCACGTTCGAGTACCACAGCGGGATGGCGGGGAGGTCCTGAAGCAGAACCTCCTGAGCCTTGCTGAAGTCTTCGATCTGAGCGTCGGCGTCAGGGTTGCTGATGCCGGCCTTGATGAGGTCGTCAAACTCTGCGTTCGAGTAGTCACCATCGTTGGATCCTGCGCCAGTTGCGTAGAGCGGTCCGAGGAAGTTGTACAGACCCGGGTAGTCGGCCTGCCATCCCGAACGCGACGCGGTGGTGATCGTACGGTCGTTCACCTTGGTACGAAGGTCCTGGAACGTCGGGTACGGGTCACCGGACGCCTCGATGCCGAGCGTGTTCTTGATGCTGTTGCTGACTGCATCGACCCACGCGTTGTGGCCACCATCGGCGTTGTAAGCGATCTTGAAGTCGCCCTCCCACGGAGAGATAGCGTCGGCCTCAGCCCACAGCTCCACTGCCTTCTCCGGGTTGAACTCAAGAACCTCGCTGCCGGGAACCGAGTCAGACCAACCGGCGATAACCGGCGAAGTGAAGTCTGCTGCAGGGGTGCGCGAGCCCGAGAAGATCGTCTCGGTGATTTCTTCGCGGTTGATTGCCATCGACAGCGCCTGACGACGCAGCTGGCCCTCTTCACCGCTGAAGTGCGGGAGGTACTGGCCGATGGTGAACGACTGGAAGACGGCAGACGGCTGGTTGACCGCGCGGTCACCGAACTCGTCTTCGAAAACAGCGAGTGCGTTGGTCGGGATCGCGTCGATAACGTCAACCTCGTTCGACTGGAGGTCAGCGTATGCCGATTCCTGCGTCGCGTAGAACTTGATCGTCAGACCACCGTTGGCTGCCTGACGGCCACCTTCGTAGTCATCGTTGCGCACGAGGTCGATCTGCACATCGTGCTGCCATGCCTCTTCGCCGTCGATCATGTACGGACCGTTACCGATCGGGTACTGGCCGAAGGCATCCATGTCTTCGAACGCCACGTCGGGCAGCGGGTAGAACGCGGAATAGCCGAGACGCAGAGCGAAGTCGGAAGCCGGCTTGTTCAGCGCGATGGTGAATGTGTAGTCGTCCACCATCTCGAGACCGGTGAGCTCGGAGTCTTCCTCGTAGCTGAAGCCTTCGATGTCTTCGAAGAAGTAGCTCGAAAGGTGACCGTTCGAGGCCTTGGCGCCCTCGTTCCACGCGTTGATGAAGTTGTCTGCTGTGACCTCTTCGCCATCGGTGAAGGTCTGGCCTTCCTTGAGCTTCACGGTGAGGTTCTGCGGGTCCTCTGTCGTGATCTCTTCGGCCATGTCGTTGACCGGCGCGCCCTCGGCGTCGTAGTAGATCAGACCGGCGAAGATCTCATCGAGGATCTTGCCGCCACCAACCTCATTGGTGTTGGTGGGGATGAGCGGGTTTTCCGGCTCGGATCCGTTGGTCGTGATGATGGCATCTGCGTTAGCGTCGCCGCCACCGCTCGAGTTGTCGCCGCCGCCGCTCGCGCAGCCCGCGAGCGCCAGAGCGCCAATCGCGAACAACGCGGTGCCCGCAAGGGCGATTTTGTTGCGCTTCACTATGTGTCCTCCTGTGGACAATTGGGGTTCTGCGTGATCGCCATGGACCGCGCAGGGATATCTGAGCGTAACCCGCCCCCTGGTCACCACCCACCTCAGCTAACGAACTGTTACTGAGTGGTGACCATCCGTAACAACAGTGAAACACTCGGTGACGCAGTCGCAGCGCGACTCAGGCGAAAGCCTCAATCGGCGGGCAGGCGCACACCAGGTTGCGGTCGCCGTATGCCTGATCGATTCGCCGCACTGGTGGCCAGTACTTTCCCGTGATGAGCGCAGGTACCGGGTACGCCGCTTCTTCACGTGAGTATGCGTGGTCCCACTCCCCCGCGATCAACGCTGCCGCGGTATGCGGTGCACGCACGAGCGGATTATCTTCCGCAGGCCATCGTCCGGCGGCCACGGCATCTGCCTCGGCCTTGATCATGACCATTGCTTCGACGAAGCGATCAATCTCACCGAGGTCCTCCGACTCTGTCGGCTCGACCATCAGCGTGCCAGCGACGGGGAAAGACATCGTCGGCGCATGGAAGCCGTAGTCGATGAGGCGCTTGGCGACGTCATCTACTGTGATGCCAGTGGCCTCCTTCAGCGGGCGAAGGTCGACGATGCACTCATGTGCCACGCGGCCATTCTCCCCGGTGTACAACACGGGGAAGTGCGGGCGAAGCCGCTCGGCAATGTAGTTCGCCGACAGGACAGCGGCGGCGGTCGCTCGACGCAATCCATCTGCCCCCATCATGCGTACGTAGGCCCACGAGATCGGCAAGATTCCGGCAGACCCATACGGTGCAGCAGAGATCACGCCCCCCTTGAAGGTGTATCCACCAAAGTGCTCGGCACTCTGCGCCATGGGGTGCGAGGGCAGGAACTCAGCCAAGTGAGCCTTCGCCGCAACGGGACCGACGCCCGGACCACCGCCACCGTGCGGAATGGCGAAGGTTTTGTGCAGGTTCAGGTGCGAAACATCGCCGCCCAGGTCGCCGAACCGCGCGTAACCGAGGAGGGCGTTAAGGTTTGCCCCGTCGACGTACACCTGGCCGCCAGCGTCATGGACCGCGCCCGTGATTTCGACAACCTGTTCCTCATACACACCGTGCGTCGACGGGTAGGTGATCATCAGCGCAGCAAGATCGTCAGCGTGCTGCGCAATCTTCGCTCGGAGGTCACCCAGGTCGACGTTGCCGAGTTCATCTGTCGCCACCACAACGACCTTCATACCGGCAAGGACAGCGGATGCTGCGTTCGTGCCATGAGCAGATGACGGGATGAGGCACACCGTGCGATGCGCATCGCCGTTGGCGTGGTGGTACCCGCGGATCGCCAGGAGTCCGGCCAACTCACCCTGGGAGCCAGCGTTCGGTTGCAACGACACCGCGTCGTAACCGGTAACCTCTGCGAGCCACCCTTCGAGCTGTTCGATCAGGGCGAGGTACCCCTGCACATCAGAGGCAGGGGCGAACGGGTGGATACCGGCAAATTCCGGCCAGGTGATGGCTGCCATTTCTGTGGCCGCATTGAGCTTCATGGTGCAGGATCCCAGCGGAATCATGCCACGGTCCAACGCGTAGTCGCGGTCAGCCAGGCTCTTCAGGTACCGCATCATGGCGGTCTCTGACCTGTGTGAGTGGAACACTGGGTGCGTCAGATAGTCGTCTTGACGCAGCAATTCGTGCGGCAGAGCGTTGAACCCATCAGTGAAACCGAAGACACGCTCCTCTGCGCCACCGAAGACCATAGCCACCTGATGCAGCTCGGTCACTGTCGTCGTCTCATCGACCGAAACACCGATGGTGTCGCCGTCCACGACGCGCAGTAAAAGGCCGTGCGTCTCTCGGGCCGTGGCGGCGCACTCGGCAGCGCGGCCAGGGACCCGCACAGTGAGCGTGTCAAAGAAGGAGTCGTGCACGACCTCCGCGCCGGCCTCCGTGAGCCAGTTGCGAAGAAGCGTCGCCTTAGACGCGGCTTCCGACGCGATTGCGCGCAGCCCATCCGGGCCGTGATAGACCGCATACATCGAGGCCATCACGGCAAGCAAAACCTGCGCAGTGCAAATGTTCGACGTCGCCTTCTCCCGACGGATGTGCTGCTCGCGCGTCTGCAGCGAGAGGCGATAGGCGGGCTTACCTTCGGCATCCACTGACACCCCGACGAGCCGTCCGGGGAGCTGACGCTCCAACCCCGCACGCACAGCCATGTAACCGGCGTGCGGGCCGCCGAAGCCCATCGGCACTCCGAATCGCTGCGTGGTTCCGACCGCCACATCTGCCCCCAGAGAACCAGGCGACGCGATCATTGTCAGGGCGAGCAGATCCGCGGCGGCCACGGCGAGGCCACCAGCGGTGTGCACAGCATCAAAGACCGCAGACGGATCCCAGATCCTGCCTGACGCGCCTGGATACTGCACAAAGGCGCCGAAGAGTTCGGCAGGAAGTTCTTCTCCCGCAGCGAAGTCGACGGAAACAAGGGCGATCCCCAGTGCTTCGGCCCGCGTGGCGAGCATTGCTATGGTCTGCGGGAGCGCGTCTGCGTCGATCGCAAACACGTTTGATCCCGACTTCGATGCACGGCGCGCGAGCAGCATGCCTTCCACCACGGCGGTGGACTCATCGAGCATCGAAGCGTTGGCGGTGGTCAACCCGGTGAGCTCAGCCACCATCGTCTGGAAGTTGATGAGAGCTTCCAGACGCCCCTGCGAGATCTCCGGCTGGTACGGCGTGTACGCGGTGTACCAGGACGGGTTTTCCAGCACATTGCGCTGAATCACCTGCGGAGTGATGGTGCCGTAGTAGCCCAGGCCGATCATCGGGCGGTTGACGATGTTGCGCGCAGCGAGCGCGCGCAGTTCGGCAAGCGCTTCGGTCTCACTCGCGGCAGCCGGAATGTGCGAAAGTGCATCGGCGCTTGCCTGCTGCGCCTCCGACTTCGCCGACGGCCCCGTGAAGATTGACGCCGGAACTGCTTGACGCATCAGCGTCTCGATAGCGGTTAGCGCCTCGGCAGGTTGCGTAGTGTCGAAGCCTAGAGCTTCCAGCATCGTGTGATGCGCAGCATCAGTGAGTCCAATGTGACGATCGGCGAAAGTGACCACAGGCGGATCAGCCCTCCGTGAGTGCGACGTAGGCGTCGCGGTCGAGCAATCCGTCCAAAGCACCATCGGCGACGGAGATTTTGAGCAGCCAGCCTTGGCCGAAAGGTTCGGCGTTAACGAGCGAGGGGTCGTCCACGGCTGCGTCATTGATCTCGACGACTGTTCCAGAGACCGGAGCGTAGAGTTCACCGACCGACTTGGTCGATTCGATCTCGCCGACGACGGCACCAGCGGCTACCTCGGTGCCCACGGCGGGGAGCTCAACGAACACCACATCGCCGAGCTTTTCTGCGGCGTAGTCGGTGATGCCCACCGTCACCGTCTCGGTTCCTGAGCCTGCAGATTCGGCTCCTGAGCCCGCAGATTCGGTTCCTGAGCCCGCAGATTCGGCTCCTGAGCCCGCAGATTCGGTTCCTGAGCCTGTCGAAGGATCGCCAGCGATCCACTCGTGCTCTTCGGTGTACTTGAGTGCAGCTAGATCGGTCATTTTGTCCTCCGGTAGAAAGGCAGGGGGGTCACGGTTGCGGGGATTTTGGTGCCCCGCACATCAAGGAATACTGCGGTTCCCGCCTCAGCGGAAGAGGGGTGCACGTAGGCCATGGCAATCGGATGGCCCAGGGTGGGGCTCAATGCGCCGCTGGTGATCTCGCCAAGTTCTGTGCCGTCTTCGGCGACCACCGCGTAGCCTGCTCGACCAGCGCGCTTGCCTTCGGCAACGAGGCCGACCAGCACCGGAGCGTCTGTCGAGGCGGGTGCGGCATTTTTGCCGACGAAGAGTTCTTTGTCTGCGGCCACGACGCGGCCGAGTCCAGCTTGCGATGGCTTCGTCTCGCGGCTGAGCTCGTGTCCGTAGAGGGGCATCCCTGCCTCGAGACGCAGGGTGTCGCGCGCGGCGAGGCCAGCGGGGACGAGGCCGTGGCTTTCCCCTGCCGCCGACACCGCATCCCACAGGGCGCATGCGTCTTCTGCACGCACGAGGAGCTCGAATCCGTCTTCACCTGTGTATCCGGTGCGGGCGATGAGAAGTGGTTCGCCGAGGAAGGCAGCGTCGGCCCACGCGTAGTACTTCTGATCTGCCCACGGCGCGCTGAGATCGGTGATCCCCTCGGTTGCGGCGACAATCGCGGCAGCGGTCGGTCCCTGCACTGCAAGGAGCGCGTACGAGTCGGATACGTCTTCGACATCGACGCCGCGATCGCCGAGGAATCCCGCGAAGCTGCGCTCCTCGCCTTCGGTTCTCGCCGGAAGCGTGCGCTCAAGGATCGAGGGAAATTCGCGCACCCTCGAAGCGAAGGCTCCATCGACAAAGCCTCTGTTGCCTGCGTTGGCAATCACCAGGTAGCGGTCCTCAGCGAGCCGGTAGACGATGACATCGTCGATGATTCCACCGTCGTCTGCCAGGACGAGCGAGTACTTCGCTTTGCCGACCGGCATCGAGGAAATGCGTCCAGCGAGCGCGAAGTCGAGGAAGTCGGCGGCATGCACTCCTGTGACCAGGAACTCAGCCATGTGCGAGATGTCGAAGAGACCGGCCGACTGGCGCACTGCGTGGTGCTCGGCCAGGTCGGAGGTATAGCGCACCGGCATCTGCCAGCCACCGAAGTCGGTGAACGTCGCGCCGAGTGCATCGTGGCGATCGCGTAGCGGGGTATAGCGAGTGTCGGACATGGAGTTCTCCCGGGCCTGGTCGGGTGGAACGGCGACGCCGCCGCTCCTTGGAACTCCCCCTCTGTCATAGGCCTGAGAGCTTCACCCTCGCGCACAGGCAGGGCTTTCACCGTCGGCGGACCCAGCGTGCTGCAGAGTCGCTTTTCAGAGTGGCCGGAACCGCGCGGTACGCGTACCTGAGAGATTGGCGGGGAGGCTTGCTCCTTCGGTGCCCGGCTGCGTTCGCCGGGGCTCTCCCGCGTGGTTCATTCGGCCTGTCTTCAGTTGTCCCGCCAGTCTAGCCCCTCCCCCTCCACCCCCCACCTGCCCACCTGCTCCCGTCGCACTTTCTGTCGCCTGAACGTGGGGTTTAGCGACAGAAAGTGCGACGGGAGCGAGATGAGGGGGGAGGTGGGGTGGGGTGGGGATGTGGGGAGGGGATGTGGGGAGGGGATGGGAGGTGGGGTGGGTGGGTGTCAGGCGGGGAGATTGAGCTCGGCGCGGACCTCGTCGCGGAGGCGGCCGAGGTTGTCGGGCTCTGGGGCTGCGCCGAGGAGGGTCTTGGTGTACTCGTGCTGGGGGTTGAGGATGACCTCGTCTGCCGGACCTCGCTCAACGACATCACCCTTGTAGAGCACCATGATCTCGTCGGAGAAATGCCGTGCCGTCGCCAGATCGTGCGTGATGTAAAGGACTCCGAGGTTCTCTTCCCGCTGCAGATCGGCGAGGAGGTTCAGCACCCCCAACCGGATCGACACGTCCAACATCGAAACCGGTTCGTCGGCGACAATGAAGCGCGCACCAGGGGCGAGTGCTCGTGCGATGGCGACGCGCTGCCGTTGTCCGCCGGAGAGCTCGTGCGGTCGCCGCTCGGCAAAGCTCTCCCCCGGCGTCAGGCGCACTCTCTCCAGCAGCTCCACCGCACGCTCTCGCACCTCTGCACGCGAGAGTTTTGGATGGTGCAACCGGATCGGGCGTTCCAGGTGATGCACGATCGTGTGAAACGGGTTGAGCGAGGCGAACGGATCTTGGAACACCATCTGCACGTCGGCCCGGTACCGCTCCAGCGCGCGACCACCGGATCCCGATGGTTTGCCGTCAAGCAGAATTTCTCCGGAAGTGGGAGTCTCCAACTTCATCAGCATCCGCGCGATCGTCGATTTGCCCGACCCGGATTCGCCTACCAGCGCGACAGTCTTTCCCGCTTCGATGGTGAACGACACATCTTTTACAGCGTGAAGGGCGCTCGTCTTGAACCCAGAACGCAGGTGAAAGTCCTTCACCAGGTTCCGTGCTTCTAGCCGCGCTGTCGGTGCATCCGACGCTGCGCCGGTTGAATTGTTCGCGCTCATCGCACGCCCTCCTGGCTCACACCGGTGCGAACGAAGTCTCCTCGGTCGCCCTTTAGCGACGGGAAGCTCGACAGCAACCGTTTGGTGTACTCGTGCTGCGGCGCTCGATAGATCTCTGCCGCCGTCCCCTGCTCGACGATCTGGCCCTGCAACATGATGGCGATGCGGTCGCTGATCTCGATGAGCATCGGCAGATCGTGGGTGATAAAGATGACCGCGAATCCGAGCTTCTCGCGCAGTCGCATGATTTCGCGGATGATTCCCCGCTGCACGACCACATCGAGGGCCGTCGTCGGCTCGTCCATAATCATCACCTGCGGGTCGAGGGCCAACGCCATCGCGATCATCATGCGCTGTCGCATCCCGCCGGAGAGCTCGTGGGGGAAGCTCGTGAGCCGATCGGGATCGACTCCGACCAGGGTGAGGAGTTCTTCTGCGCGCGCCGTCTTCGCCTTCTTCGACATACCAGGACGGTGTGTGTCGAAGATATCGAAGATCTGCGCTTTGACAGAGATCACAGGGTTCAGTGAGTTCATCGCCCCCTGGAACACCATCGAGATCTTGTCCCAGCGGAATGCCCGAAGTCCCTCGCCGTCGAGCCCGACGATGTCGATGTCGTGGCCGTCACGGTCGTGGAAGACAATCTCTCCCGCTGTCATCAGTGCTGGTGCCTTCAGGAGGCGGTTCATGCCGTAGGCGAGGGTCGTTTTTCCGCATCCCGATTCGCCCGCAAGTCCCAAGATCTCACCGCGGTTCAGCGTCAGCGATACATCTCGCACAGCTTTAACCGGTGGGTCGACTTCATACTCGATCGAGACGTTTCTGGCGGTGAGTACTGGCTCACTCATGCGGTGACCCCCTTGGTCTTGGCGGCCTTGCGCACCCGACGGGCAGCGTCCGGCGCATTGCGCAGCTTGGGGTTGATGACCTCATCGATCGCGAAGTTGATGAGCGACAGCCCCGCACCGAGAACGGCGATCATCAGTCCCGGCGGCACGAACCACCACCATGCTCCGCGCCCCAGCGCTTGTCCTGACTGGGCATCGTTGAGGATCGAACCCCAGGTGATTGAAGAGTTCGGTCCGAGACCGAGATACGAGAGCCCTGCCTCACCGAGAATCGCGAAGATGATCGCGAACAGAAACTGTGCGGCAAGAAGAGGCAGCAGGTTCGGCATGATCTCGACGAGAATCACGCGGAACGAGCGCTCTCCCGCGACCTTCGCCGCATAGACGTAGTCGCGCGTTCGCAGCGACCGTGTCTGCAACCGCAGCACATAGGCTGCACCGGCCCAAGATGTAATGCCGAGCACGAACGCGACGAGTTGCCAGCTGCGCTGCGGCACGAACGAGGCAATCACCATAACCAGCGGCAGCCCTGGGATCACGATCATCACGTTGGTGAGAAGCGCGAGCCCGTCTTCACGCCAGCCGCCAAGGTAGCCGGCGAGTACACCGAAGACCAGCGACAGCACGATAGCGATGCTGCCCGCGGTGACACCGACCAACAGTGATCCCTGCGCACCGATAGCAAGTTGCGCGAACATGTCGTTGCCGAGCTTCGTGGTTCCGAGCCAGTGCTCCGGCGACGGCGGTTGCAGTGCAGGATTGGCCGTACTTCGAGGGTCCTGCGAGAAGATCGGAGCGATCACCGCAAACAGCACGATGGAAAGCACCAGGATCGCGCCAACGATGAACTTCGGAGACGCACTGGGGAGCACCCGCCGTTTGCGCCCCTGCTGTGTGGCCATCGAGATGGTGCTGGCCGGAGCCGTGATCGGAGGTTCTTGAGTGGTGAGCGGGTTTTTCGTGTCAGACATTCTGGCGCGCCCTCGGGTCGATGAATCCGTAAACCAGGTCCATGAAGAAGTTGGCCGCGAGCACCGTAATCGTGATCACGAGGAACAACCCCTGCATGAGCGCATAGTCGTTGTTGGTGACGGCCTGGAACATCAGCTTTCCGATGCCGGGATAGGTGAACACCTGCTCCATCACAATCGATCCGGCGACGACGAACCCGAGGGTGATCGAGAAACCGGCAATCGAGGGGATGGCGGCATTTCTGGCAGCGTAGGTAGTCATCACTCGACGCGGGCGCAGCCCCTTGGCTTCGGCGGTGAGAACGTAATCTTCGGCCAGCGTGGAGACCATCATGTTGCGCATGCCGAACATCCAGCCGCCGACCGAACTGATCACGATCGTGATGGCGGGGAGAACGGCATGGGCCACTGCGTCGGTGAAGAATGCCCAGGTGGGTTCAGGCCCATCCGGAAAATCGAACACGTCGTAGCCACCGAAGATGGGAAACCACCCGAGCCCGACGGCGAAAACGGCGACCAGGATGAGTGCCATCCAGAAGTACGGAATGGATTGCAACACCGTCGTCGCGGGAATGAGGTGATCGACCCAGGTACCGCGCTTCCATCCGGCCCACGCCCCAAGCACAACGCCGAGAATGAACGAGATGACGGTCGCCGTGCCAACCAGAATGAGCGTCCACGGCAGCGCACCAGCGATGAGCTCCGTGACCGGAGTCGGGAACTTGGTCACCGAGATACCGAGGTCGCCCTGGAACATCCGGCCCCAGTACGCCAGGTACTGCTCCCAGAGCGATGAGTCATCGCCACCGAGCAACAGCTTGATGTTGCGAATGCTGTTCTCGGATACTTCCCCGCCAGCCCGCTGCATCTTGGCAATCATGATGTCTGCCGGATTGCCGGGCATGAGCCGGGGAAGAAGGAAGTTGATAGAGATCGCGGCCCAGAGCGTGAATGCGTAGAACCCGATTCTTCGTGCATAAAACTTCATGTCACTGTTTCCTGACTTCCTTCTTCCCCGTCTCCTTTTGTTAGTTCGCCGGCTGCAGCTGCGTCAGGATGTGCCCTGCCGCGATCGCACCCCAAGACGGCGGGAAGGCGTAAAGCTCTTCCTCGGTCGGCCATCCGGTGAAGTCCTGGGTGTTGTAGAAGGTTTGCGTCGCATTGATGACGAGCGGGATGTAGGGCAGGTCACGCACGATCTCGGTCTGGATCGTTCCGTACAGCTCCTGCTTCTCGGCCTCATCGTTCGTGCTGACAGCAGCCTGGATGGCAGCGTCGACAGTCGGGTTGCTGTATCGGCTGAAGTTCCAACGTCCCGCAGGGACCTCTTCCCCGACGGGGCTGGTCGACTCGACCGTCGTACCACCGAACCAGTCGCGGTAAATCTGGAACGGGTCTGCAACGGAGGTGCCGATCACACCGCCGACGATGAGCTGGTAGCTCCCGCCCTGACGCGCGTCGGAGAACTCCTGCCACTGCACGGTGGAGGCTGTGATCTTGATGCCCGCAGCCTCGGCCTGCTCAGCGATCAGCTTGGCTGCATCGTTGTAGTCCGTCCATCCATCGACGGAGATCAGGCTGAGTTCCACCGGAACGCCATCCTTCTCGTAGACGCCGCTGGATCCCTTGGTGTAGCCAGCAGCCTCCAAGATCGAGCCTGCTTCAGCAGCATTCGCTTCCTGCGGGCTGACTTCGTTGGCGGCGTCGGCGACCCACTTCTCGTCGCGGGGCAGCAGAGCGAAGGTCGGGGAAATGTCGCCGGTGAGGCCGACGAATGCCTTGTCTTTGATGGTCGCCCGGTCGATCGCGACGTTGAGCGCCTGGCGCACGGCAACGTCGGTCTGCGGTCCTGTACAGCCAAGCTCGGCGTTCGAGCAGGTGTAGAGGACTGTCGGATCCTGAGGAGTGTTGATCCAGTCGATCTTGCCGTTGCCGGTGACATCGTCTGGGTTCGGGATGAACATGCCGGCCCAGTCCAGCTCACCCGCGGCCAGCAGGTCTTGCGCTGTCTGGTTGTTGTCGACCGCGATGTACTGAACCTTCTTGACGCCGAGGCTGTCGGCGTCTCGGAAGTTCTCGTTGGCGACGAGCATGTACGACTCGCTTGTGGTCTTGTCGACCACGTACGCGCCAGAGCCGACCGGCTCTTCGTTAGCGAAATTCGCGAAGTCAGACACATCGGCCCAGACGTGCTCCGGCAAGATGTAAGTGGAGCCGAGGCGCTGAAACTCGGTCGTGTACTGCGCTGAGGAGTACGTCAGCACAACAGTGGTGTCGTCGGTGGCTTCAGCGGAAACCAGACCGTTGCCCTCTGGGTTGTTGGCCTCGTAGCTGAAGGAGAAGGCGACGTCGTTGGCTGTGAGCGGCTCGCCATCGCTCCACTTGAGGTCGGGCTTGATGGCGATCGTGATCACCGTGCCGTCTTCGTTGTACTCGAAAGAGTCACCGATCAGGCCGACAGGATCGGAGTCCGCTGTCTTGTTGTAGAAGAACAGCGGCTCATAGATCGGCCCGAGCGCGCCGTGGAGCACGGTCGGAGCGAACGGGTTGTAGTTCGCGGTGATGGGTGTCTGGCTACCCGCCCACACACGAAGTGCCCTGTCGCTGTCTGCGTTGCCACTGTCGCTTCCGCCAGAGCCGCAGGCGGTGAGGCCCATGGCAAGGACGGAGACGCCTGCGACCGCGGTGAGCGCGATACGGCGCTTTCCTTTACGGATCATTTCTGTTGTTTCCTCTCGGTGCTGCACTGCAGGAGGGAGCGCTCCAGATGGAGCAGTACCCCGACGATGGGGTTTGTTAGGACAGTAACCTAACAAATTACTTTTTGTCGAACAAGCCTCTTCGGGCTCCCTCGATAACGTTTCGGCCTCGACGCCCAAATCCGTCACACGTGCACACTAAGGGTGCAGATGACACTAAGATCGGTATCGGAAGTTAAGGTGCCAATGACTCAAAGTGAGCCCATCCGGGTGGCCGGTTCAACCGTGATCCTGACGCTGCGTCGCGGCAACGACGGGCGAGCGCTCTTGGCGCTTCCGCTCGTGCGACGAACTCGTGAGCCTTTTGCCGAACAGTGGGCGCTCCCGGGCGGATGGCTTACGCCGACGGAGTCTCCTGTTGACGCGGCGGCGCGCACACTTGCCGAAACGACGGGCCTTTCTCCCAGCTATCTCGAGCAGCTCTACGCTTTCGGCGCTGTCGACCGCTCCCCCACTCGCGTCGTGTCGATCGTGTACTGGGCTCTGCTGCGTCAAGACGATGTCACCGCGCAGAGCGACGCTCACCGCGCTTCAGGACTCGCCCCGGAAAACGTGCAGTGGTTTGACGTAGAGCAGCTCCCGACACTCGCCTTCGATCACTCGAAGATCGTCGAATACGCTCTCTGGCGTCTGCGCAACAAGGTCGGCTACAGCCGCGTTGCGCAGGGCTTCTTGCCCGAGGAGTTCACGCTCGCAGAGTTGCGCGAGGCCTACGAAGCGATCCTCGGCAAACACCTCGACCCTGCCAATTTCCGACGCCAGGTTGAGGCGGCAGGAAATCTCGTCCCCACCGACCGTTTCCGCACCGGAAGCCACCGCCCTGCACGTCTGTACCGCGACAACACCGACATTGAGCTGGCTGATCGCGGGCCGCTCAGTCCCGAAGAAACGAGTACCCGATGACTCTTCGTCCCTCCGAGAGCTTTCTGCCCGAACTGAAGCTGCGCGCAGACCCGTCGGTCGATCATGCGATCCAATCGATCGTCAACGGATCATCCACCGACGCCACCTGCACCACCGACCTCGCTGCGGGCCCCTGGGACTTCGACGCGCGACCGGGATACGGTCCAGGTTCTTCGATGGGCGACGTGATCCCAACCGCGGCACCGCGCCAAGGAGAACTGCCTTCCGAGTATCGAGAGGCGAGCGAAGAAGACCTCGATCAGCGCATCCGGGCAGCGAAAGCCACCCTCGGTGACCGCGTAGTGATCCTCGGTCACTTCTATCAGCGCGAAGAAGTCGTGCAGCATGCCGACTACGTCGGCGACTCGTTTCAACTCGCTACAGCTGCCAAGGGGAAGGTAGAGGCGGAGGCGATTGTGTTCTGCGGGGTGCATTTCATGGCCGAGACCGCCGATCTGCTCTCCCAACCAGAGCAGGCAGTGATCCTTCCGAACCTCGCTGCTGGGTGCTCAATGGCCGATATGGCCGACATCGACCAGGTGGAAGAGTGCTGGGAGCAGCTTGAAGACGTTCTTGGCGATCTCGACACCGCAGATGCGGATGGCAGGGTGCCGGTGATTCCGGTGACGTACATGAACTCCTCTGCCGCGATCAAAGGCTTCGTCGGTCGGCACGGCGGGATCGTTTGCACCTCATCGAACGCGCAGACGGTGCTGGAATGGGCCTTCGCACGCGGACAGCGCGTGCTGTTCTTTCCCGACCAGCACCTCGGCCGCAACACCGCCAAAGCAATGGGCGTGCCGCTGGATCAGATGCCGATGTGGAACCCGCGGCGAGCGCTCGGCGGATCGTCCGCCGATGAACTCATCGCCTCACGCGTCATCCTGTGGCACGGTTTCTGTTCTGTGCACCGTCGCTTTACCGTCGATCAGATCGCGCAGGCGCGGGTTGAGCACCCCGATGTGCGGGTGATCGTGCACCCCGAATGTCCGATGGAGGTCGTTGACGCCGCAGATGAGGCGGGTTCGACGGAGTACATCCGACGGGCGATCGATGAGGCGACGAGGCCCACGACTTTCGCGATCGGAACAGAGATCAACCTCGTGCGCCGGCTTGCCGCTCAGTACCCACAGCATGAGATTTTCTGCCTCGATCCTGTGGTGTGTCCGTGCTCGACGATGTATCGCATTCATCCCGGATACCTCGCCTGGGTGCTGGAGGAGTTGGTGGCTGGCCGTATTCAGAACCAGATCACGGTCGCCGCCAGCGTTGCAGACCCGGCAAGAGTCGCGTTGGAGAGAATGCTCGCGGCCAAGCCCCCGGTGGCTGCCGGAGCGCGATGAACGTCATCGTCGTCGGATCCGGCATCGCGGGGCTGACTGCGGCGCTTCATGCTCATGAAGGTGGTCATGAAGTAACGCTGGTGACCAAAGGCGCGCTCGGCGATGGGTGCACGGCGCTCGCTCAGGGCGGGGTTGCTGGGGTCTACGGGCCAGATGACTCGGCCGCGGTTCATGCTGCCGACACGATGACCGCCGGGGCGGGACTCTCCGACGCGGATGCGGTGGGAGTTCTGGTCGAAGACGGTGCCGCGCGGATTGCGGAGCTCATCGCGCGTGGCGTCGCCTTTGACACGGCACCCGATGGCGCTCTGCAGTTGGGACGCGAGGCAGCACACCGCTATGCGCGCATCGTGCATGCAGGCGGGGATGCGACGGGCGCTGTGATCTCTCGCGCGCTGATCGCGACTGCGGGTCGAACCGCGATCACCGTCATCGAAAACGCATTCCTCACAGACCTAATCCAGACGCCTAGTGGTGGTGTGGGTGGCATCAAGATCTTGACCAACGGCGTGCGCTCGGAGTTGCACGCCGATGCCGTAATTCTTGCCACCGGTGGCGCAGGGCAGCTCTACGCTCATACGACTAATCCGACAGGGGCCACCGGCGACGGTATCGCCGCCGCTCTGCGTGCAGGGGCCGCGATCGCTGACCTGGAGTTCGTACAGTTTCATCCGACGGTCTTGGCCACTGGCGATGCCGCCTTCCTCATCTCCGAAGCCGTGCGAGGAGAGGGTGCGATTCTGGTCGACAGCGACGGTAGAAGATTCGCCTTCGATAGCCATCCGGACGGCGAACTGGCACCACGCGATGTGGTGTCCAGAGCAATTGCGCGGTGCGCGGCAGTGCAGGGTGCCCCCGCGCGTTTGGATGCCAGCGCACTCGGTGCTGCGACACTCGCGCGGCGTTTTCCCACGATCGATCGTGTGACACGAGCGCACGGGTTCGACTGGGCGCGCGAGCCCATTCCGGTGACCCCGGCGGCGCACTACCTGATGGGCGGGGTGGTCACCGACCTCGACGGGCGGAGCACGGTACCTGGGCTCTTTGCCGTCGGCGAGGTTGCCAGAACCGGCGTGCACGGCGCGAATCGACTGGCGTCCAACTCTCTCCTAGAGGGCGCAGTTTTTGGTGCTCGCGCCGCCGCGAAACTGACGGAGCCTTGGCCGATAGCGACCGACGCGCCCACTGCTACGCGGCCGCACCACGCCACGGACATCAGCCCACCGAGCACGAATTACACGCGCAGGGCACTTCAGCAGCTGATGTGGGACAGCGTCGGGTTGCTCCGCACTCACGAAGGTCTGGGCGGAGCACTCTCGCACATTCGGACGTGGTCGAGATCCATGCCTACGCCGCGCACGATCACCGAATACGAAGACGCAAATCTGCTTCTGCTCGCGGAGGCCACCGCCGTGGCGGCAACCGACCGCGTCGTTTCGGTCGGGGCACACCACCGAAGCGATGGCACTTCTTGCCATCACGCCACGCCCCTCCGCCCCCGCTCATCGATTTTGGAGTCTGTCTGATGCTCACTCGCGCCATTGTGAACCGTGTTGTCAGCGCGGCGTTAGAAGAGGATGCCCCCTGGGGTGATCTCACCAGTACGACGCTGCTGCCGGAGGATGCCACCGCCACAGCCGACCTCGTCGCCCGCGAGCCCGGAGTTTTCAGTGGTGGAGAAGTGTTCTCTGCCGCGTTTTCTTTGACCGATCCGGACGTGGCGGTCGACCTGCATGTCGGCGACGGCGATGAGTTCACCTCGGGGGACGTTCTCGCCTCCGTCACCGGATCTGCGCGCAGCATCCTCACTGCGGAACGGGTCGCTCTCAATTTCACCCAACGAATGAGCGGCATCGCCACCCTCACAGCGGCATACGTCGCCGCCATTGACGGAACGCGTGCGCGCATTGCCGACACGCGCAAGACGACCCCCGGCCTGCGAGCTTTTGAGCGGCACGCCGTGGACTCTGGCGGCGGTCGAAACCACCGGTACTCGCTGTCCGATGCAGTGATGGCGAAAGACAACCACCTCGCCGTGCTCACACGCTCGGGAGTCGACCTTGCCACGGCGTTGCGCGACGCACTCTCGCGCCTCCCCCACACGACTCACGTGGTCGTCGAAGTCGATAACCTCGACCAACTGGCTGCGGTCTTGGATGGCGGCGCGCACACGGTATTGCTCGACAACTTCTCTCTTCCTGATCTGCGGGCAGGCGTTGCCATGATCGACGGTAGAGCGACTGTTGAAGCCTCTGGCGGAGTGACACTTGAGACCGTGGGCGAGATCGCCAGGACCGGCGTCGATGTGATTTCCGTGGGAGCACTCACCCACTCCGCACGCGCTCTCGACCTCGGTCTTGACCTGCGAATCGACTGACCCAGTGCTCTACCTCGATCATGCCGCGACTTCTCCTGTGCGCCCTGAGGTGCTCGAAGCCATGCGTCCGTATCTGACAGGTGTGTTTGGCAACCCCTCAAGTCACCACACGGCGGGTGAGGCGGCGGCGAGCGCTCTCGAAGATGCCCGTGCGCGCGTGGCGCGCGTGCTGGGCATGCGCACAGGCGATGTGGTGTTCACCGCCGGGGGCACCGAGGCAAACAATCTCGCGGTGAAGGGCATTGTGCTGGCCGCGCTCGCGTCGGGTCGCCGTCACCTCGTAACCGCGCCCATTGAGCATGAATCGATCTTGGAGTCTGCCGACTATCTGCGACGCTTTCATAGCGTGGAGGTGACGATGGTGCCCGTCGACCGCGATGGGCGGATCACCGCAGACGCGGTCGCCGCAGCGCTCAGGGCAGACACCGCGCTTGTTTCTATCGGTCAGGCGAACAACGAGATCGGCACGATTCAAGACACCAACGCGGTGGCCGCCGTGACGAGAGCGGCCGGAGTGCCGCTGCATCTCGATGCGGTGCAGTCCGCTGGATGGCTTCCGCTTGGCGCCCTTGGTGCCGAGGCCGTATCGATCGCGGGACACAAGCTCGGCACTCCCAAGGGAATCGGCGCCCTTGCTGTGCGCGGGCGCGTACCGCTTGAACCTCTGGTGCACGGCGGTGGGCAGGAGCGAGGGCGCCGATCCGGCACCGAGAATGTCGCAGGAGCGGTGGCGCTTGCTGTTGCCCTAGAAATCACAGAACGAGAACGAGAGTCGGCGAGCGCTCGGGTCGGCGCTGCCACGGCAGAGTTCATCTCGCTGGTACTCGGTGGCGTTCCGGAGGCGGCGCTCACCGGAGACCCATTGCAGCGCCTCCCCGGCACAGCAAGCTTCATTTTCGTCGGGATCAGTGGAGAAGCTGTACTGCTGGAGCTGGAACGCCGGGGCGTCATTTCGTCGAGCGGGTCGGCGTGTGCTGCCGGGAGCGATGAGCCATCGCACGTTCTTCTCGCGTGCGGGTTGCCAGCGGAGATGGCCCAGACGTCGGTGCGGTTCTCGTTCGGACGAGAACCGTTGCCCGACGACGCGCCCGCACGGCTGGCAGCGATCGTCATCGAGTCCGTGCGCGCGGCGCGGGGCTGATCCGCCGCCATAGACTCAGCAGGTGACTGCTGCCAGCCCGATCGTGACACTCATCGTCCCCGGCCGGGACATCGCCGCGTTTGCGCCCGCCGCCCTCGACTCGTTGCGTGCGCAGACAGACTCGCGGTGGCGCGCCATCTTGATCGACGATGGATCTACCGACGACACCGGAGCGATCTTCGATGCGGCGGCGGCAGATGACCCGCGGTTTACGACAATCCATCACGAAACCTCTTTCGGTCTCGGCGCTGCCCGCAACGTCGGGCTCACCCACGTCGACACTCGTTACTTAGGTTTTCTCGATGGTGACGACACCCTTCGCCCGGAGGCTCTTGCGCGGTTGATCGACACACTCGACAACACCGGCAGTGATTTTGTTGCCGGTGCCTACGTGCGTTCGCGGCCGCAGGGCGGCGGCTATGTCGCGGGGCGCGTGCAGCCGTGGGTCGCGGCAGCGACCGCCCCGGAGCGGCTCGGCACCACTCTGGCCGCGCACCCGCACGCGGCATCGAACATCGTCGCCTGGTCAAAGGTGAGCCAGACCGATTTTTGGAAAGACCTGCGCTTTCCCGAGGGTGTCGCATACGAAGACCAAGTGGTCGCTCAGCTGATGTACACCAGAGCACGCGCGTTCGACGTGATCCCGGATGTTTTCGTGCACTGGCGGCTCCGCGCTGATGGCACGTCGATCACACAGGCCAAAGCCCAGCTACCGGTGCTGCGGGACTACCTCTCCGCACTTCGCGGGGGTATCCGGGTGCTGCGAGAAGCAGGTGCCCGAGAATCCGTCACCGCACGGCTTAACCTCATTCTGGCGATGGACGTCGTAACCCTTCTCGACATCGCCCAGACTCATACAGACCCGGCCTACGCGGGCGAAGTTGGTGCATTCATCGCGGAGGTGCAGGCACTTCCCGAGTTCGCAGATGCCCAGCCAGACCCCACTATCGCCGACGCACTCGCGTGGTAACCGCTGAACGACGGGAATGATCGTATGAACGACTACCTCGCCTCTCTCTTCGCGCTCACTGGCCGCACCGCGGTCGTGACGGGTGGCAGTTCCGGCATCGGACGAGGGATCGCCACGGCGCTCGCCCGCGCCGGAGCAGCAACCGTCGTCGTTGCTCGCGGTGAAGAACGCATCAATGACACGGTCACCGAGTTGCGCGCGGCGGGGTGCCTGGCCACCGGAATTGTGGGTGACCTCAGCACGCGCGCAGGTATTCATGCCGTGGCGGAGGCTGCGGCTGAACCATTCGGAGAACCAGACATCCTTGTGAACTCGGCAGGCGTCAACATTCGCCCACCGTTCGCTCACATCACCGAAAACGACTGGGACGCGACGATGACGGTCAACGCACTCGCTCCGTTTCTGCTCGGCCAGCGCTATGCGAAGGGCATGGCCGATCGTGGCTTTGGCAGGCTCATTCACATCAGCTCTCAGCAAGCGCATCGCGCATTTGTGGGAAGTGGGGTTTACGGGGCTTCTAAGGGTGCGGTGGAGTCACTGATGCGCTCGGAAGCGGAAGCGTGGGGAGGCACAGGAGTCACGAGCAACTCGCTGGTGCCAGGGTTTGTCCTCACGCCTCTGAATGCTCGTCTGCATGAAGACCCCGACAAGGTCGCCGAACTTGCTGCCCGCACGATGATCGGTCGAAACGGGTTGCCGAGCGACTTCGCCGCCGCTGCCGTTTTCCTCGCTGGCTCAGGCAGGAGCTACGTGACTGGCCAGTCGCTATTCGTCGATGGCGGCTTGTCGGTGCACTGAAATAGCTTGGATCTCAGCCTCGAGCTCGGCCTCGGTGTCGAGCACGCGTGAAGCCGCTACCTGCTCGGCGGCGAGCTCGGCGTAGAGACCTCCCAGGGCGAGAAGCTCAGCATGTGTTCCTGACTCGACGATCCTTCCGGCTTCGAGCACATGGATCACGTCCGCTCCCATCACCGTCGAGAGCCGGTGCGCGACAGACAGGGTTGTTCTTCCCTTTGCCGCTTCATCGAGCGCTTCTTGCACCACGCGCTCCGACACCGTGTCGAGGGCGGAGGTGGCTTCATCAAGCAACAAGACCGGCGGGTCTTTCAGGAGCACGCGGGCGATGGCGATCCGTTGCTTCTCGCCGCCAGAGAGTCGGTACCCTCGCTCGCCTACGACCGTGTCGTATCCCTGCTCGAACCCCGCGATGATGTGATGAATATTGGCGGCGGTGCACGCCGCAACCAACTCAGCATCTGTCGCGTCTGGCTTCGCGTATCGAAGATTTTCCCGAATAGTCGCATGAAACAGATAGGTCTCTTGCGACACGATTCCCACATGGTCGATGATCGACTCCTGCGTCAAGGTGCGCACATCGGCGCCCGCAAACAGCACGGCTCCGCCCTTGGCCTCATACAGGCGAGGAGCGAGGTACAGGATCGTCGTCTTCCCTGCGCCCGAAGGCCCCACGAACGCCACGTGTTGGCCTGGCTCCGCCACGAACGACACACCGTCCAGAGTCGGCCGCACGTCAACAGACGCGTCCGGGTACCGGAAAACAACGTCGCTGAACTCCACACGACCCCGCGGCCCCGGCGCCTGGTCGACCGTGATCGCTGCGGGGGCGTCTTCAATCTCCGGCTTGAGGTCCATGTACTCAAAAATGCGCGCGAACAGAGCCGACGACGTCTGCAGGTCGAGGGAGACCCGCATCAGTCCCATCAGAGGCATCAGCAATCGCGCTTGCACAGTTGTGAAAGCGACGACTGTTCCGGCGGTGATCGCTCCGGTGCCCCCTGCGATGAGATAGCCGGAGACCAGATAGATCACCGCGGGCACGCTGGCCATCAATACCTGAACGACGGCGAAGAAGCCCTGACCGCTCATCGCCCTGCGCACCTGCAAGACGACCTGGTTACTGTTCTCTGCTTGATAGCGCTCCGACTCCGTGCGCTGGCGGTTAAACGCCTTTGAGAGCAGCATGCCTGAAACGCTCAGCGTCTCTTGCGTGATCGAGGTGAGCTCGGAAAGTGACTCCTGCGTCTCCCCTGCGATTCGTGCGCGCACTTGACCCACCTTGCGTTGCACGACAATCAGGAACGGCATCATGATCACCGCGATGATGGTGAGCCGCCAGTCGATCAGAATCATCGCGACGAGCGAGGCCACGACAGTAACGACGTTGCCCAAGATGCTGGTGACCGTGTTGGTCAGCACTCCAGAGACACCGCCGACGTCGTTCTGCAGTCGTGATTGGATCACCCCAGTCTTTGTGCGGGTGAAGAACCCCAGCTCCATGGCCTGCAAGTGCTCGAACAATCGCACACGCAGGTCACCGGTGACGCGGTTGCCGACGGTCGAGGTGAGCCAGGTTTGGGCGACGCCCAGCACAGCGGAGAGAAGAAATAGACCGACCATGGCGGCGACAAGCCAGCCAAGGAGGTCGAGTTGCGGGCCGCCTCCAGAGACGGGGAACAGCGCGTCATCAAAAATGCGCTGCACGATCAGGGGTGGAATCACGGCGATCGCGGCTCCGAACACCACAAGGATTCCCGTGAAGAGGATGCGTACCCGGTATGCGCGAAACAGCGAGATCACACGCGCGCCGAGACCGCTGATTCTGGGCGCTTCGGCGTTCAGCTTGCGCTGCGCGCTCTCATCGACACCGCGAAAACCACCCCGGTGTCCACCACCCATGCCACCCATGCTCATGGCGCCAGCGTACCGACCCCCAGGGACACCAGGGCTCGTCTGCGCCGTGAGCGGACAGAGCAGAGAACCGAGCTAAATGTCAGCGGATGGCGCTACGCTAAATCCTTCTTGCGAACTCTCGCGATCCTCACTTTTTCTTCGCCCTGGAGGCGCCCATGTCTGCCGTCGAAACCGGTTCCGTCCCGACGAGCCCTGCGCCGGCGGGGGGCGAAGTCTCTCGCAAAGACATGCGAGTAATCTGGCTGCTCCTCATTGCCGCCTTCGTCGCCATTCTCAACGAAACCACCATGGGAATCGCGATTCCCAGCTTGAATACGGATCTCGGTATTCCGCCGGAGCTCGGCCAATGGCTCACCAGCGCTTTCATGCTGACGATGGCCGTGGTGATTCCGACGACCGGGTTTATCCTGCAGCGTTTCACCACCCGCCAGGTGTTCCTCGCTGCCATGTCGGCGTTCTCGTTCGGCACTTTTGTTGCGATGTTCGCTCCCAGCTTCGAAATGCTGTTGCTCGGTCGCGTCATTCAGGCGGCAGGCACTGGCATCATGTTGCCGTTGCTGATGACGACGATCATGAACGTCGTGCCTCCGCAGTCGCGCGGCCGCATGATGGGCCGCGTAGGTCTTGTGATCTCGTTGGCGCCCGCGATTGGTCCGACGCTTGCTGGTGCAGTGCTCGAAACGCTCAGCTGCGAGCCCTGTTCGCGATCGTTCTTCCGATTGCGCTGGTCTCCCTCGCCATGGGTGCCAAATGGATGACCAACTTGGGTGAGACGCGTGCCGTTCCGCTGGATGTGCTTTCAATTCCGCTCGCGGCTGTCGGCTTTGGCGGCATCGTTTTCGGCCTCAGCCAGTTCGGAGGCGAAGGCGGATCCGGTGAAATCACCGGAATCGTCGCCCTGGCAGTGGGCGCAGTGGCTCTCGCGCTGTTCATCTGGCGTCAGCTCGCCCTGCAACAGGCCGACAGGGCGCTGCTCGATCTGCGCGTTTTCCGCTCACGCAACTTCACCTTCGCGGTGATCATCATGGGCATCCTGGCGTTGTCGATGTTTGGAACGCTGACGCTGCTGCCCCAGTACTTGCAAAACGTCGTGGGACTCAGCCCTGTGGAGGCGGGTCTGGTCCTGCTCCCCGGTTCGGTTCTCATGGGGCTGCTCGGCCCGATCATGGGTCGCGTCTACGATGCGCGCGGCACTCGGCCGTTGCTCATTCCTGGCACGATCATGGTCTCGACCGCGTTGTTCTTCTACTCCACCGTGGGCGAATTCACCCCGGCATGGGTACTGGTTATCGCACAGGCAGTGATGTCTGTGGGCTTGGCGATGTCGTTCACCCCGCTCTTTTCTGCCTCACTTGGCTCACTCCCCCGGTGGCTGTACTCGCACGGTTCCGCGGTGCTCAACACGCTTCAACAGGTCGGTGGAGCGACAGGTGTCGCCCTTCTCACCGTCACGTATGCAGGCATCCTGCACGCAGGTGAAAACGAGGGTCTTTCACAGGCCGCTGCCGGCGCACCTGGCGCTCGGACGGCGTTCCTGATCGCAGCGATCATCTCGCTCTCGGCTGTTGCCCTCAGTCCGTTCGTGCGTAAGCCCGCAGATGACGCAGGCGAAGGGCAACGCGACAGCGCTTAGTCGTCTTTCGCGGCGGGGAGCTTGCACACTCCGTCGCTGCAGTATCCGGCTTGCTCGGCCTCCGGCAGATCGAGAGATTTGAGAAGCGGCTGCAACCCGGTGGGGGCGTCCTGCTGCGCAGATTCCTCGGACACGTTCTTCATCCCTCGATGCTACGCCCGTCACACGCTTGTGGCTCCGAACGCACGACAACGCTGCAAGCGCGGACGAGTAGCTGTTCTCCCCTACGGTTAAATCATGCTCAAAAGACTCATCGCCCGGACGTACTGGGCGCTCAGCAGATGGACTCTGGTGAGCGAAGGTGCTCCCACGCGCCCCACCGTGCTGATTGGCGCACCGCACACATCTAACTGGGACTTCGTGCTGATGCTCGCCATCACATGGCAGCTTGACATCGACGCGCACTGGCTCGGAAAGAAGAGTCTTTTTCGCGGCTGGCGCGGGCCGATCATGCGCCGTCTCGGGGGGATTCCGGTCGACCGCTCTAATCCTGCTCGTGTTGTCAATGAGGTGGTCGATCAGGTTGACGCAGGTGCGGTGTTCGGCCTCGTCGTGACCCCGGACGGAACTCGCGGAGGCAACGAGTACTGGAAGTCAGGGTTTTACCGCATCGCGCGAGAGACCGGGATGCCGGTCACGCTCGGTTTCGTCGATCGCACCACGATGACGACCGGTCTCGGCCCAACAATCGACCTCACCGGTGATGTGGCGGCCGACATGGAGCGAGTTCGGGAGTTCTACGCCGACAAGGCTGGGCACCGACCCGAGAAGCGCACAGAACCGCGACTGCGGGAAGAGAACCCTCCCGCGGCCGCGGCCGACGGCGACTAGTTAGCGTCCTGCCGGACTGCGGTTCTCGGCGCTCACCATCCAGGCGAACTGCTCAAGGCGCTCGATTACGGCGTGCAAGAGGTCGGCAGAGGTGGGGTCCTCTTCATCGACGTCGTCGTGCACTCCGCGCACTGTGCCGACCG
This sequence comes from Microbacterium sp. NPDC076768, assembly GCF_040687205.1. Classification (NCBI taxonomy): domain Bacteria; kingdom Bacillati; phylum Actinomycetota; class Actinomycetes; order Micrococcales; family Microbacteriaceae; genus Microbacterium; species Microbacterium sp. NPDC076768. The sequence goes on along the minus strand of NZ_JBFBMU010000002.1, from coordinate 192,389 downwards.
CGGCTTCGAGACGCTCAGTGATCAAGTCAACTGTCTCGGTCGTCGACACTTCACCTGTGGGGAACTCGGGAAGTGTCGTGGTCTTGGCGATCGTGACACTGCGGCCGTCAGGAACAGCGTGAAGCGCACGCATGCGCTCGGCAATGGTGTCACTGAATGTGCGGGCATCGTCGATGATCTCGTCGAGGATGCGGTGCGTGTCGCGGAAGTTACGCCCGACGACATTCCAGTGCGCTTGCTTGCCCTGAATCGCGAGTTCGAGCAGGTCGACGAGCACGATCTGCAGGTTAGCCGCGAGCGCCGGAGACGCGGTGAAACCCTTCTCCGCGTTCTGCAGCTTCGTCGTCTTGACGGCTCCCTTGTTGGATCCGTCAGACTTCGTCGTTTTCTTGCTTTCAGCCATTATGTGACCTCCTTGCGAAGACGCTAACGCTGATCAGCAAAGGGCACGGAGGGGGTTGACATCGCTCGCGAAACACCCGAACGTAACTCCCAAAGCACACGAAAGGGATGAGCAGTGTCAGACGAACAACCCCGCACAAACGGGCAGATCACGATCGCCCCCATTAGCGACCGCGACGCAGGCGAAGTGCTCACCATCCAGCGAGCAGCGTTCGTCTCAGAAGCCGCCATTTATGGCAGCGTCGATATGCCTCCGCTGACCCAAACTCTTGCCGAGCTGGAAGCGGAGCTTCGTTCCGAGTCCGGCTTCACAGCCCGCATCGACGGGCGTCTGGTCGGAGCCATCCGCTTCGTTGAGCACGACGACCTTCTACTGATCGGACGCATCGCGATTGCCCCTGACATGCAGGGCGAGGGACTGGGCAGGGCGCTGCTGGAGAGCGCTGAGCAGGCTTCTTCGGCGCAAGTTTCTGAGCTGTTCACCGGCAGTCTGAGTGAGGCGAACATCCGCCTCTACGAATCGTGTGGGTACGAAGAGACCGAGCGAGTTTCACACGGCGATGGCACCGAACAGGTGTTCCTGCGCAAGAAGCTGGGCACAGGGTAAGAGGCTCCTCCGAGTCGGCGCAAGGGGGTTGAGACGACAGGCAAGGTCGGGCATCGTTGCCGTCACATGTCGCGACCGTGGCATGCCCCAACCGGAAGGAGAGACTTGTGCTCACCCTCACCGACAACGCCTCCACCATTGTGACAACGCTCGTCAGCCGCCAGACTGACGCCCCTGATGCGGGTCTGCGCATCCACTCCACGCAGCCGTCGAACGCTGACGAAGGCGCGCGCCTTGCGGTGCTGGTCGCCGCTGCCCCGGAACCCCAGGACCAGCTCTTGGAAGTATCCGGCACCCGGCTCTTCCTGGACGAGTCCGCTGCCGCGGCACTCGACGACAAGATTCTCGACGCAGGAGTAGACGACGAGGGGTCTGTTTCATTCGCAGTACTCCCGCAGGTCGCCTGAGAGAAGACTTCACGGATGCCGCGGCCGATTCGGCCGCGGCATCCGATGCTTAAGCCGTCGCCGTACCGCGTAGCCTAGAGATGCTCGCAAATGCGTGCGCACAGTTGGAAGGCCACCGTGAAAATCTCTCTGCTCCGCCGTTTCGTCGTCCTCGCGGAGGAACTGCATTTTCCACGGGCGGCTGAGAAGCTCGGCATCCCGCTGGCCTCGCTCTATACGTCGGTCGACAAGCTGGAAGCCGAGGTCGGGCATCTGCTCGTGCATCGTGAGGGTCAGACGCGTCTGACCAGCGTCGGTGAGCTCTTCTTGGTCGAGGCAAAAGCAGAGGTCGCCGCTGCGCCTCCGCCCGTGCGGAACGCGCCAGCGCCAGCCGGAGGCAAAGCAAAGGCCTCAAAGGGTAAGGGCCGCACCCCTGCAGTCAAAGGTCAGCCGAAGCCGTACAAAAAGCGCCAAGGGCGCTAACGACTCAGTCCCAGTCGAGGTACTCCTCGATGATGACGGCAGTTTCGATCGGGTGCGTCATGGGGAACATGTGCTCGCCGCCCTCGACGCTCTTAACGCTCGCGCGCTCCGGAGCAGTCGCCTGCAACCGCTCACCATGAGCAAACGGTGTTGTGGTGTCGTCCGTTCCCTGGATGATGAGCACCGGCATCACCGGAGCAAGCGGCGTTTCATCCTCTTCGACGCCAAGCAATGCCAGCCCGTTCACGCGGTCGGCATGGGCGACGGCGAACGCCCGGGCGATAGTGCCACCAAAGCCGTGACCACCGATCCACGTATCGCCCAAACCGACGTGCTCAATCACGTCGAGAGCGTCGTGAACTCGTGCGTCGAGATCGACGTCATCGCCAGCACGGTGTCCGATCCGGACGACGTGAAAACCGGCCTCTTCTGCAAGGTAATGAGAGACAACGCCGAGGACATCGGCGGCAACATCGCGCTCTTGAATCAGTACAAGTTTGACTGGTCCATCGCCCTCATCAGCAAAGGGAATCGCGCGGCCATCTGGCTCGAAGATCTGGGTGTCGGTCATCGGCGTCAATCTCCCTGTGCCGTCGGTGTCACGTTTTCGAGCGGCTCGCACCGCTGTGTTCCAGCGTAGTGCGCCCGTCAGACCTCGACGACCTGACCTGCCTCCACCTTCCAGTGGCGATCCGTCTGCACGGTGGCAAGCATGCGTCGATCGTGGGTGACCAACAGCAGTGTGCCTTCGTAGGACTCCAGCGCCTGCTCTAGTTGCTCGATTGCAGGCAAGTCGAGGTGGTTTGTCGGCTCATCAAGCACGAGCAGGTTGATGCCGCGTGCCTGCAGCAGGGCGAGTCCTGCTCGCGTGCGCTCACCGGGGGAAAGCTCATCGACAGGGCGCGTCACATGATCGGCTTTGAGACCAAACTTGGCGAGGAGCGTACGGACTTCTGCGGCCGCCATCGACGGCACCAGCGCTTCGAACGCCAGCGCCAATGCCTGGGAACCGGCGAGCAGTGCGCGAGCCTGATCGATCTCCCCGATCTGGACGCTCGCACCGAGACTCGCCGAACCCTCATCAGGGCTCTGGGTACCGAGCAGACCGCGCAGCAGCGTCGACTTACCCGCACCGTTCGGGCCGGTGATGCCGATGCGCTCCCCCGCGTTGATCTGAAGAGATACGGGTCCGAGCTGGAAGTTTCCCTGACGGAAGACCGCGGAGCTGAGCGTTGCGACGACGGAGCTCGAGCGCGGCGCGGCGCCGATAGTGAACTCGAGTTGCCACTCTTTGCGGGGTTCATCGACCTCATCGAGTCGCGCGATGCGGCTTTCCATCTGGCGCACCTTCTGCGCCTGCTTCTCGCTTGACTCGACCGATGCTTTGCGCCTGATCTTGTCGTTGTCCGGGGCTTTCTTCATCGCATTTCGCACGCCCTGGCTCGACCACTCCCGTTGAGTTCTGGCACGAGCTACAAGGTCGGCCTTCTTATCAGCGAACTCGTCGTACTTCTCGCGTTGCTGTCGTCGCACTGTGGCGCGCTCTTCGAGGTAGGCGTCGTAACCGCCGCCGAATACCCGGTTGGTTCCCTGAGCGAGGTCAAGCTCCAGCACCCTGGTGACGCTTCGCGCAAGAAACTCACGATCATGGCTGACGACCACCGCACCGCCGCGGAGACCGCGAACAAAGGTCTCCAGACGTTCAATCCCGTCAAGGTCAAGGTCGTTGGTGGGCTCGTCAAGCAATGCGATATCGAACCGAGAAAGGAGCAGCGCGGCGAGTCCTACGCGCGCCGCTTGTCCACCTGAAAGTGCCGTCATCATCGTGTCGCCCGGATCCTCTCCCAGCGCGAGACCGAGGTCGGCAAGCACCACGGGGAGCCGTTCATCGAGATCGGCGGCACCACTGGCGAGCCAGCGCTCCAACGCCGTGGAATACACATCGGCCGGATCGGTGCCTGGTGCAGCGAGAGTCGGGTCGCCGAGGGCGGCCGCAGCCGCATCCATGTCTTTCGTTGCTGCGGTGCACCCCGTGCGTCGAGCGATATAGTCGACCACGCTCTCGCCCACCACTCGTTCATGCTCTTGCGGAAGCCAGCCAACGAAGCCGTCTGCCGGGGCCAGCGCGACCGTGCCAGCTTGAGGCTCATCAACCCCCGCGAGAAGCCGCAACAGCGTTGACTTGCCTGCACCGTTCGCGCCCACTAGCCCGACGACGTCGCCAGCGGCGACCGTCAGATCAACGGAGTCAAACAGGGTGCGATGCCCGTAGCCGCCGGCCAGCCCCTGGGCCACAAGTGTTGCGCTCATCTAGCAATCCTGTCATCTGAAGCCGGCTCGTTTGACCCAACCGCACAGGGCTGGCTGGTAGTGTCGGCGCCCATGAGACGCCAGATACTGCTCGCCTCGACCATCGTGCTGGCAACAGCATTGCTTACCTCGTGCGCCGATGGTTCCTCGACGGAACAGAGCGCGGAGCAGCCCGCCTCCCCCGCAACATCGAGCAGTTCTGAGAGCTCGTCCAACGACGCAACGCAGAGCGCTGATCAAGAGTTCCCCGACGTGATCGATGCGGTGCTCAGTGCCAGCGGTGACGAGTTCACGATCGCGGTGACCATGTCTTCGCCGTATGACACTGCAGACCGTTACGCCGACGGATGGCGCGTTCTCACCGCCGATGGCAATGTGCTGTCAGAGCATCAGCTCGGACACGACCACGCCAACGAACAGCCGTTCACCCGCACGAGCAGTGCGTTCTCCATCCCCGACGGCATTGACGAGGTGACTGTGGAAGGCCGCGACCAGGCGAACGGTTACGGCGGCGAGACAGTGACCATCCCGGTGCCGCGCTAGATTCCCACGAAAGGGTATGACATGAGTCTCACCAACGACCTTCAGGCACATGCGGAGCGTTCCACTGCCGCAGCCTCAGCCGAAACCGTCGCCCAGCGAAGCGAGGCCCGAGAGAAACTCGCAGCACTCACGCAAACACGGCCCGTCATCGCGGTAGGAGATGTCGCACCGGACTTCTCACTGCCTGACGCCGCCGGATCTTCCGTTCACCTCTCAGAGCTGTTGACGACAGGCCCTGTCGTCGTGTCGTTCTACCGAGGTGGCTGGTGCCCCTACTGCAACATCGAGCTTCGGGCATTGCAGGCGGCGCTCCCCGCCCTGACGGCCGCCGGCGCCACCCTTGTCGCGATATCACCTGACGCGCCAGACGACTCTCTCTCGACCGCGGAGAAGTCCGACCTCCAGTTCCCTGTGCTGTCAGACACCCGCGCGGCGGCGATCACCGCCTACGGATTGAACTACACCATCGAGTCCGTGTCACGAGCGGTACTCAGCGATGAGGAGGCCGAACGTGCGGACGCTCGTGGGGTCGAAACGCAGGTTCTCCCCACGCCTGCCACCTACGTCATCGGAACAGACGGAAGAGTCGCCTACGCGTTCGTCGACCACGACTACACGCACCGCGCAGAGCCCACCGAGATCGTCGCCGCTGTGTCGGCACTCACCTCGGGTGCCTGAGCGCGAGTAACACACTACGACCGCGAAAGCGGAGGTAGCGTCGAACGCTCGAGTCGACGCGTGAGCACAAGCGCGATGGTAAGGGGCACTGCGGCGACGAGCCCAAAAGCCATGTCGCCCAGCTGCCAACCGATCGGCAAACCACGAATTGCTCCAGCAATCAGTGCCAACGGGATGATGCCTGCGCACATGATCAGTCCCCAGATGGTAACCCAGACGTTGCGGATCGGGTTGGCAATCGGACCGATGAACGCGACCGCGATAGCGAGGTGAGCGAACGCTAACCAATCGGTCCCGTAAGCGATGAATGGATATGCGTTTCCCGTCGCATCAAGACCTTCTGCGACGCGTTGCACCCAGAAAGCAAGCTCGGGAAATGTTGCGCCCAGACCGCTATCGTTCAGCAGATCACGCCCGAACAAGAGTTCTTCCCTCAGGGGAAACGCCGTTACACCGCTGATTACAAGCCCGATGATGACGATGATCAGACAGATACGAATTACTGCTGTCTGGCGCCGCTGCAAAGGCGGCATTTCCGGCATGGCTCGATCCATTCTGTGAGCATAAGGAACGTCCGCTGAAGAATGCCTGCTAGCTAGATGTAGCGCTCCATTCCGACCTGCGCAGGTTGATATCCCAGCCGAGCGTAGAAGGCGGAAGTCCGATCAGGCAGGTCGTCGCTGACCACGTGCGCCAGTCGCGCCCCTCGCCCACGTCCGAAGTCGTGTGCCCACTCAATCATCGCCTCGATCAGTCCCTGTAACCGTGCCTCTGATGCAACGCGCAAAGCGTCAATCAGCAGTCGGGTTGAGCCTCCTCGGGAAAGACCAGGGATGACGGTCAGCTGCATCGTGGCGACGATGCAGCCAGTATCGTCGCGGACGATTGCCAGATAGTTGGAAGTGTCGCGAGTGACCGCGGTGAAGGCCGCTTCAGCGCGGTCGAGGTCTTCTCTCTCGCGCTCTGAAACGGATCGACCATCGCGTAGCAACGCGGTGATGGCCTCGACATCATCTCGGCCCGCACGTTCAAGCCGGAAGGTCTGGCCCGCCACGTGCAGCTGCCCGCGAATCGAGGACCGCGCGTCCGCCTGCAGTCGGGCGACAAGCAGGTCAAGCCATCCGCCAACATTGGCGCGAGCCTCAGCAGTATCCGGATAGCGGCACCTCAGGTGCAGGCCCATCTCATCCAGGATGAACCAGAGCATGACGCCATCGGTGTCGGTCGCTGCGCTCACATACTGGGCGTCGAGCCCGATGGAGTCGATCCGTACGGGCAATCTGCGCAAGTCCAGCCACGAGATCGCGAACATCCCGGGAGCAACGGGCATGCCGCCCCATGGGGCGAGGACGTCTGCGAGCGGCCATGCTCCGAGTTGCACTGCCTCTTTTACCGCCGCCGCTGCCGCATGAGGTTCGGCGACATTCGACTCAAGAACAGAGTTGGTGATGAACCATCCAACCGAGTCGTGCCAGTTGTCGTCGAAGCGGCTGTGCACCGGAAACACGGCTCTCAGCGGCCTATCCGCCACCTCGCGGGTAACCGCCGTCATCGCAACCACTGCACGCGCGAGGGTCGATACGCCGTCATTGCGGGCTTGCGCAGCAAATGCTGCGGCGTCATCGGGGGCGAAAACATCGCGGAGTTCCACGCGTTCGCGATGCGGGCGAGGCGCACCCAAAGACAGGGGAAATTGCGGCATCACGCCTCCGCTGTCCTTGATGATTTCTTCCCACCGTTGCCGCACAGGCTCCGGTGCGGCATCCCGATCCAGCAGTGCCTGCGTATGTTCAACGAACGCTCGCACCGGTTCCGGTGTTCGTTCCGGTGTTGGACGCAGGTTTGCGTCTGCTCTCCCTGCATCGAGCGCGCGCAGCAGGTCGCGCGCGATGACCAGCATCGACCACATGTCGACGTGCGCGTGATCCGCGGCGATCACGACCGTGAATCCGGCGGCAGTCTCCAACACGCACAGTCGGTGCGAAGGAGGTTGGTACGGCGCACACGCCGCGTCGAGAACGTCGCGGAGCGCGTCGTTCACCGCCTGTCCAGGGCCGACGTGATGCTCCATCCAGTCCCCCGGGCCGATCTCGATCTCGTGCAGCACTGGCTCGCCATCAACGCCGCGCGCAAAAGCCGATCGCAGTGTGCCGTGGCGAGCGATGACGGAGAGCCACGCATCGGCGATCGATTCACGGCTCGTGCGCGCAGGCAACGAGAAGGACAGCGCCATCCAGGATCCCGGCCGGTCGCCGGCCCCCACGTGAAGTCGCTGATCGAAAGACACGGGGAGGCGTCGTCCGAGCGCAGACGCGCTGACGTCGTAACCCCAGAGCCGTCCGAACGGAAGGCGGAGGTGCGTGACGTTGGTCAGTCGCATGGGTAGCACCCTATCGTCCCCCGCTAATCTGAGAGCTCGACACGATTGCCCTGGCTGGTCGATCTGTCATCGCTTGAGGAGCTATATGCCAACTTTCGAGGTCTCCGGAGCCACACTGGCTGTCGCCTTGAGTGATGAAGGTGGGCACCCGGTCGTCCAGCTGCATGGCCTCACATCAAGCCGGACGCGTGATCGGGTACTCAATCTCGACCTCGGCAGAGGCCTCAGCGGAACTCGGTTGCTGCGGTACGACGCGCGCGGCCACGGCTCGTCCACCGGGCGAAAAGTTCCCGAAGACTATCGCTGGCCCAACCTGGCCGACGATCTTCTTCGAGTACTCGACCGCTGGTTCCCGCACGAACGCGTCCACGGCGTCGGCCCCTCGATGGGTGCCGCGACGCTATTGCACGCCGCGACGATACAGCCGGACCGCTTCTCCGGACTCACGCTGATGGTGCCACCCACCGCATGGAAAACCCGCTCGGCGCAAGCCGAGAACTACCGCACAGCCGCCGCGCAGATCGAATCCGACGGTGTGGGAGCTTTCCTCACTTCCATGGATGGAACGTTGCCGCCGCCGGCCACCGCCGGCACTCCAGAAACACGGCCCGACGTTACCGATGCGCTCTTGCCATCGCTGTTCCGCGGGGCGGCGCTCAGCGACCTCCCCGCTCCTGAGACCGTCGCGCGCATCGATGTCCCGACGACGATCTTGGCCTGGATAGGCGATCCGGGCCACCCGCTGTCAACCGCGGAATCCCTAACCGAAATACTCCCGAACGCAGCTTTGCACGTCGCCCGAACCCCGAGAGATGTCGAGACGTGGCCCGATTTTCTAAGCCAAGACGTCAATCGTCGGGGATACGTCAGCACTTAGAATTTTGCACATGAAACTACGTTCGGCGATGGCTACCGACATCGACTGGATCGTCGAACTGCGCGCGCGGGTGCTGCGCGATGACCTCGAACGCCTTGGCCGATTCGATCCCGTCCGTGTTCGTCAGCGGATGCGAGACGGATTTCGACCAGAGCACACACAGATCATCGTCGTTGACGATGCGGAGGTCGGTTCGATCTGTGTGCGGCAGGAACTGGATGCTCGATGGATCGAACACTTCTATCTCGCACCGGAAGTGCAGAACAGAGGTATCGGGACGAGCGTGCTCGCCCTCGTTCTCGCCGAGCGCGATCCCCGCCCCCATCGACTGAACGTGCTCCAAGGCAGCTCCGCTCGCCGCCTATACGAGCGGCACGGATTCACTGTCGACTCCGAAGATGACGTAGACGTCTGGATGACGCGCCGCAGTATTGGCGAAGCGTGATCGCCGCTACGGATCAGTACTTGTAGAAGCCCTCACCGCTGGCGATGCCGAACTTTCCTTTGTCCAGGAATTCAGTCTTGAGAACCTCGGCGAATGCAGCATCTTCTGGGGTCGTGCCTGCTGACGCAACGTTGTAGGCCGTACGCAACCCGATCACGTCGTACATCTGGAACGGACCAGACTGTGCGCCTGTTCCCTTGCGCCAGGCATGGTCGATCGTTTCCACATCGGCGACGCCGTTGACGTACAAAGCGCTCGATGCTTTGAGCAGCGGCACGAGAAGGGAGTTCAGCACGTATCCCGGCTGCTCCTTCTTCACGAGGATGGGATCCATGCCGGTCTCTTTCGCGTACTCGACGACGGCGTCGTACGCCTCCTGCGACGTGCGCTCCGTACCCATAACCTCGGCAACGTTCTGCACCCAAATGTTGTTCGCGAAGTGCAAAGCCAGGAAACGGTCAGGCCGGCCGGCTTCTGCCGCGAACTGGCTAGGAACCATGGTGGACGAGTTCGTTGCAAAAATCGTCTTTTCCGGAGCGACACTTGCGAGGTCGGCGAACACTCGCTTCTTGAGGTCGAGAATCTCAGGGATCGCCTCGATGACGAGATCGGCGTCGGAAACAGCCTCAGCGAGGTCAGCACTGAGTTTCATCGATGCAGCCGCCTTCGCCCCTTGGCCTTCTGGAGCGTCTGTCATCGCTTGGGTGTAAACCGGCACCAGTTTCTCGACACGTTCACGCGCAGCATCCAACGCTTCGTCATTGATGTCGTAAATCGTGACGTTCTTGCCATGGAAGGCGGCCTGGAAGGCGATCTGTGCGCCAAGCACGCCGCCGCCCAGAACTGTGATGTTGGTCAGTGTGTTCATTGATGTATTCCTTTCGACATGCCAGCGCAAAAACGCATGACAAAACGGCCGGTGGCTGTGCGCCATCGGAATCATCGAGGATGAGAGCTATGCTCATCCCCCGCTTCGCATCAACCCGGTGAACACCGAGATTGGCTGCGCGTAGCACCATGGACTGCAGAAACTGCATTTCGGGTTGCTATGCGTTAACGCTACACCCGCCATACCGGCGCGGATTCGCCATCGCGACCAGCACCGGCTCCGTGCAACGAGGATAAGGTGGCAGGAGTCCTACGAAGGAGACACATGTGCCGCGTGCTCGCTTACCTCGGTCCTGAGACACCACTGGAGAACCTCCTGCTCAGGCCAGAGAACAGCCTGATCAACCAGGCACTCGACCCCGAACGGCACCCCGAGCTCCAGTTGGCCGGATGGGGATTCGGGATCTGGAGCGAGCACCTACTGAAGCCCGAAGAACCCTTCATCTACCGCCGACCCATGGCGGCCTTTTACGACGACAACGCCAGCCGGATAATCCCCAGCCTCCAGGCCAGCACGATGCTGGCGCATGTGCGAGCCGCGGCGTATGACTCGAAGGTCGTGATGGTCGACGAGAACTGCCACCCGTTTTCCTTCGAGGAGACCCCGTGGATCGTCGCCCAGAATGGCTACCTGCCCAACTGGCAGCTCCTACAACGCGAGCTGCTGCAGTACTGCGAGGATCGGTACCTCAAGCAGTTGCGCGGGAACACCGACACCGAGTTCATCTACGTTCTCCTCCTCTCGCTGCTCGAGGGTGACAGCAACGAGGATGTCCAACGAGCGATCGAGAGGCTCATCGAGCTGATCGCCCAGGCCATGAAGGCCCTCGACCTCGGCGCTCTGACCAAGCTGAAGATGGCCCTCGTGTCGGACGGCCGCATCATCGGTGTCAACGTCGGCCTCGGTCACCACGGTGAGACCAACCCCGCCGGCGATTGGAAGGAGCTGCGGAAGTCAGCCCCCGACAGCGACGACTTCGCGCTCTCGATGCTCCTCGAACCGATGTACCTACTGATGGGGCGCAACTTCGACCACGACGCAACAACCTACGACTTTGAGGAGTGCGGCGAGGATGACGCGACCGGTGTCGTATTCGCCTCCGAGCCCTTGACCGAGGGTGACGATTGGTCGCATCTCGAGTTCGGCGAGATCGTCTTCCTCGAGAAAGACGGCGAGCGCATCACCAGAACCGTCAACACACTGAAGGTCTCAGCGCGCTAGGTGTTCTGCGGTGGACCGCAGTATGTGTCGAATCAGTTGTTGAAGCGGAACTCCACCACGTCGCCGTCTTGCATGACGTAGTCCTTGCCCTCAAGGCGCGCCTTGCCCTTGGAGCGGGCCTCGATGACGGAGCCGGTCTCGACGAGGTCTTCGAACGAGACGATTTCCGCCTTGATGAAGCCTTTTTCGAAGTCGGTGTGGATGACGCCAGCGGCCTGCGGAGCCTTCGAGCCCTTGGGGATTGTCCAGGCACGAGCTTCTTTCGGACCCGCCGTGAGGTAGGTCTGGAGGCCGAGCGTGTCAAAGCCGATGCGGGCGAGCTGATCTAGGCCCGACTCGTCTTGTCCGGTCGAGGCGAGCAGCTCTGCCGCGTCTTCCGGATCGAGGTCGATAAGTTCTGATTCGATCTTCGCGTCGAGGAAAATCGCCTTCGCCGGGGCGACCAGCGCGGCAAGTTCAGCCTTGCGGGCGTCGTTCGTGAGCACGCCCTCGTCAACGTTGAAGACGAAGATAACGGGCTTTGCCGTGAGCAGCCCCAGTTCGCGGATCGGTGTCAGGTCAATGCCAGCGACCGACAGCAGAACTCCGCGCTCAAGTGCGCTCTTCGCCTCATTCGCTGTTTCGAGCACCACGGGCTCGATCTTCTTGCCGCGTACTTCTTTCTCGTAGCGACTGATTGCCTTGTCGACGGTTTCGAGATCGGCGAGCATCAGCTCCGCGTTGATCGTCTCCATGTCAGACGCCGGGTTCACTGCGCCGTCGACGTGCACCACGTCGTCATCGGCAAAACCTCGAACGACCTGCGCGATGGCGTCAGCCTCACGGATGTTCGCGAGGAACTTGTTGCCAAGCCCCTCTCCCTCACTCGCGCCGCGCACGATGCCTGCAATGTCGACGAACGACACCGCAGCGGGCAGAATCCGCTCGCTGCCGAAGATCTCCGCCAACTTCTCCAAGCGGGGGTCTGGCAGGTTCACCACGCCAACGTTCGGCTCGATCGTCGCGAACGGATAGTTCGCCGCGAGCACGTCGTTCTTGGTGAGTGCGTTGAAGAGGGTGGACTTGCCGACGTTGGGCAGGCCGACGATGCCAATAGTGAGAGCCACGGGCAACGAGTCTACCTGGCTAGCGTCGGCCAATCCTGTAGGCGTTCCTCTCAAGCCCCAACCACGAATGCACGGCGTGCCTGCGACGCCTCGTCCTCGACCCGGGGGAAAGTGAAGACGTGCCCCTGGATTTCACTGCGATCGACTTCGAAACCGCAAACTCCAGCCCCGCCTCTGCCTGTTCCGTCGGACTTGTGCGCGTGCGCGATGGCGAAGTTGTCGCTACCACCGGGTGGTTGATTCAACCTCCTCCCGGTCACGACGAATTCCAAGAGTGGAACGTACGGATCCACGGAATCCAGCCGACCGATGTGCTTTCAGCGGCCACCTGGGTCGATCAGTTCGACCGCTTGTGTGACTTCGCCGGAGCCGACGTCCTCGTCGCCCACAACGCAGGCTTCGACCTGAATGTGCTCCGCCGTGCGACCGAAGCCACCGGACAAGAGTGCCCGCCCTACCGCTCGCTCTGCAGTCTGCAGGTAGCGCGCAAGACGTATGAGCTTGACTCCTACCGACTTCCGAGTGCCGCTGCGGCCGCCGGGTTCGAAGAGTTCTCCCATCACGACGCACTCGCCGATGCACGCGCGTGCGCTCAGATTGTCATCGACGCCGCTGCCAGAGCGGGCGCGACCAGCGTCTTCGAGCTCGCAGATGCGTTGAGCCTGCGTGTCACCGCGCCAGTGGTGCCTGCTCCGGCGCCTGTTTTGGAGCCTGCCCTGGAGCCTGCTGTCGCGTAACACGCCATAGCCCGCCAAGGCCGGGCGCGCAGGAATGTCGGATGCCTGCCGCATCATGAACACATGGATGCACTGTCTGTCGTTCTCCTCTTGGTCGCCCTTCTCGCGGGCGCAGCCGTCGGATGGCTCCTTCGCGCAGGGCGGGGCGCCGCTGATCTCGCGCGCGCTCAAGCAGAGCTCGTCGCGGCCAAAGACGACCGCGACCGTCAATACGATCTTTATCGAGACGCCGTCGACCACGCACGCAACGAACAGCGGGCAGAAGCGCAGCGAGTGCAACAGCAGAACGCTGTACTCACCGCCCTTGCACCTGTGCGCGAGAGCCTTCAACAGATGCAGACGAAGGTTACGGCGATCGAACGCGAACGACACGCGCAGTTCGGCACCCTCGAAGAACAGTTGCGCCGCGCTCAAGAGTCTGACGAAGCGCTGCGGGCGACGACAGAGTCACTCGCGGGGGCTCTTCGCTCCACTGCGACCAGAGGAGTCTGGGGCGAGACCCAGCTACGCCGAGTCGTAGAAGCTGCGGGGCTCACCCGACACATCGATTTTGATCTGCAGGCGACCATCTCCTCCGACAACGGACAAGGACGACCAGACATGGTCATTCGTCTTGCCGGAGGAAGTTCGATCGCTGTCGATGCCAAGGTGCCTCTGGACGCATACATCGAAGCGTCGGCTCTTCCTTCCGGTGACGCGCACGAGGCGCGGCGTCGGCCGCTGATGCAGAAGCACGTCAAAGCTGTTCGGGCGCACATTGACGCACTGGCAAAGAAGGCTTACTGGGCTGGGCTCGAGGCGAGTCCTGAGTTTGTGATCTGCTTCTTGCCCAGCGAGTCCCTGCTCGCGGCAGCTATCGACGAAGACCCGACGCTCCTCGACTACGCATTCGGTCGTCGAGTGGCACTCGCCTCTCCCGTCAACTTGTGGGCTGTATTGAAGACCGTGGCCTTCACCTGGAAACAGCAGGAAGTATCCACAGAAGCACGAGCTTTGCTCGCGCTCGGCACGCAGCTCTACGACCGGCTCGGCACCCTCGCCGGGCACGCAGACGACCTGCGCAAGGCGCTGGAGCGCACCGTCGACAGCTACAACAGGTTCGCCGGCTCACTGGAGACACGAGTTTTGGTGACCGCACGCCAGTTTCCCGGCGTGGATGCTTCTGCGCTAGAAACCGCTCCACTCATTACCGAAAGCGGAGCCAGACGCTTTACAGCGCCAGAATTGATCGCGGCCGATGACGCCACTCTCGAGCGCGAAGAACCCGCGGAGCCATCAACGACCCATGCCGATGTGGGAGACGTGCGCTCCCGATTGGCGGATTAGAGCCGGCAGATCAAGCGGCGCCTGGCACACCGCTCAGCAGCAGAATAACGAGCCCGCTGGTTGCGAGGAAAGCGCCAATCATCCACCAGACGCTGAGCTCGTGCCCCTCGTCGCGGCGCACGCGGAACAGCACGTCAGCGCGGCGAGCTGGATCGGTAACCGTGGCAGGCGGAGTTGTGACTGGCGGCATCGCCGCGCCTGATTCGGAGTCAGCGTTTACCCGGAGAATGCGTCCGGTGTTCGTCGTAACAATCTTCGTCTGAGCGGACTTCGGACCGCCCGTGTGTTGCGTTGTCATCTGTTCGCCCTCCTGCGCCTGCGGAGCCTGGCGGCTCCTTCGACGGCGACAAACCCAGTCACAATTGTCACACGGGACAGCCGCGAACCGCGGGCAGGAGACGATCGAGCCGGTACCGGCTCGATAACGATGAGACGAGTCTCAGCGTTGCAAAGCGTCAGCCAGACGCGTCGCAACCCTTAGAGCCACTTGGAAACGAGGTGCTCTGAAGCGATGCGGCGAAGGGTCCCAGATGCTCCGCGCAACACCACACTCTCGGTGTAAACGTATCCGCGCTCGCGACGCACACCAGCGACAAGTTGACCGTCTGTCACGCCAGTGGCGACAAAGATCGTGTTCTTGCCCTGCACCAGGTCATCAGCTTCATAGACCTTGTCCATGTCGAGACCAGCGTCGATGCCGCGTTGGCGCTCTTCATCATCGCGAGGGAACAGGCGGCCCTGAATGTGGCCGCCGAGAGCCTTGATCGCGCAGGCTGTGACGATACCCTCCGGGCTACCACCGACACCGACACACATGTCTGTGCGAGCATCGTGGCGCGCAGCGTTAATGCCGCCGGCAACATCGCCGTCGCTCATCAGTCGGGTTCCCGCTCCCGCTTCGCGGATCTCCTGGATCAGTTGATCGTGACGAGGTCGGTTCAATACGGAGACGACAATCTCATCCACCGGCTTATCCAACGCTCCGGCAAGTTTGCGAATGTTCTCGCCAATGGGAAGGCGGATGTCTACAACGCCGACGCCGGCGGGGCCGGTGACAAGTTTGTCCATGTAAAAGACAGTCGAAGCGTCGAGCATGGTGCCGCGGTCAGAAACCGCAATCACCGATAGCGCGTTCTGCCGGCCGGCAGCGGTCAACGAAGTACCGTCGATCGGGTCAACAGCGATGTCGCACAGGGGGCCGCGGCCCGTACCAACAATCTCTCCGTTGAACAGCATGGGGGCATTGTCTTTTTCGCCCTCGCCGATCACCACACGGCCTTGGAAGTCGACAGTGCCGAGGAAGGCACGCATGGCGTCGACCGCTGCACCGTCCGCCGCCTCTTTCGCTCCCCGCCCGATGAAAGGCACCGCCCGAATCGATGCGGCTTCTGTTGCTCGCACCAACTCCATCGCAAGGTTACGGTCGGGACGAAGAGGGCTCAGATCCGCTGTCAGACTTACCATGCGGTCAGCTTAGCTATCAGTCCGAGCAAAGTGCCCGTCTTTCGGCACTGAGATAGCGAAGGAATTGCGATTCTTAACGTTGGAATAGGAGCGGAGGGACACTTGCGCACCCTCCGCTGCAAAATCCGATTACGTCCCCCGATAGAGTGGCAGCTGTCCAGGCTTTCCCTATCGCAGGAGTTCTCATGCCCGTCGCCACACCGGATCAGTACGCCGAAATGCTCGACCGCGCGAAGGCCGGCGGCTTCGCGTACCCGGCATTCAACGTCTCTAGCTCACAGACGATCAACTCCGTCCTTCAGGGGCTGACCGAGGCCGGATCTGACGGCATCATTCAGGTCACCACTGGTGGCGCTGACTACTTCGCTGGCCAGACGGTCAAGGCGCGCGCGACCGGCGCACTCGCCTTCGCCCGCTTCGCAACCGAAGTCGCCAAGAACTACCCGATCACTGTTGCTCTCCACACCGACCACTGCCCGAAAGATGCCCTCGGCGGCTTCGTCGAGCCGCTGATCTCAGCGTCTGAGGAAGAGGTCAAGGCTGGCCGCAACCCGATCTTCCAGTCGCACATGTGGGATGGCTCGGCAGTGCCCCTCGCGGAGAACATCGAGATCGCGAAAGACCTTCTCCCCCGCATGAAGAACATCAACGCGATCCTTGAGGTCGAGATTGGTGTTGTCGGCGGCGAAGAAGACGGTGTGCAGCACGAGGGATCAAACGATGCCCTCTACACAACCTTCGCTGACGTCGACCAGGCCGTGCAGGCGCTGGGCCTCGGCGAGCAGGGCCGCTACATCGCCGCTCTCACCTTCGGTAACGTGCACGGTGTCTACAAGCCCGGTGGCGTGAAGCTGCGCCCGGAGCTCCTCGGCGACATTCAGGCAGAGGTTGCAGCGAAGTACAACACCGGCGCCAAGCCGCTCGACCTGGTCTTCCACGGTGGCTCAGGCTCGACCGACGAAGAAATCGCGCTCGCGGTTGCGAACGGTGTCATCAAGATGAACATCGACACGGACACGCAGTACGCGTACACCCGCGCGATCGCCGACTACATGTTCAAAAACTACGACGGCGTGCTCAAGGTAGACGGCGAGGTCGGCAACAAGAAGCAGTACGACCCGCGCGCCTGGGGCAAGATCGCTGAATCGGCAATGGCTGCACGCGTCGTCGCATCGACCCGCCAGCTCGGCTCGCACGGTCAGTCCAAGAGCTGATCCACCGAAGCGAGAAGAGGGCCCCGTAGCTGTTCATTCAGCTGCGGGGCCCTCTTCTTCGTCTTGTTCAGAGTGATCGGCAGGCTACCGTCGGCTGCGACGAATCCGCGTGATCAAGATGGCTGCGTCGATCATGGCATCGACGACGAGCGAGATTCCAACAAGGCGCCCCACGCCCCGAAGCCGTGAAGTCGCGAATGCTCCCGCAGTGAGCTCGACGACGAACAGTCCGGCGGCGAGCGCCGGTCGATTCTGAAAAGCTTCCACCAGCCGATTGATGGGCCGGTGACGGCGCGTGAGCGGCGTGCCCTCCCCCAGCCCGGCGATGACCGATTCGCGCAGCATCGTGCCCCAGCCCACGGGAAGGAAGCATTGCTGCGGGCCAGATGCCACCCCATCGACGGCAGCTTCGACCAGATTGGTCGGCACTCCAAAGGCGGCCACAAAGGCACGCTGACGCGCCTCGGCACCCACAACACCGCCGAGTGATTCGGCCATCAGCGCGCGATGGGCGGCGTCAACGTCCAGTGGCACGGCACGAGCGATCTGCAAGAGTTCGTCGTGGCTCCCATCGCCCTCTGTGAGCAGACGACGGCAGATCTCCGCTGTTTCAGGGACAGCGATTGCTTCAAGGTCGAGCACGGGGACAGTTCCGCGTTCCGCTTCGGGCCAGAAAGGAATTGCTCCGTCTTTGCTCGCGGTCACCTCAAACCACACGATCGAATCAGCGCGGTTCAGCTCCACTACGGGTAGCTCTGCTTTCAGATTGCCGCCGAACCCCGCTGGCTCCGAAGTGTCGAACTGCTGCAGCGACCACTCTTCCGATTCGCTGTAGGTGACCTCTGTCCGGCGCATCGTTGCCAAGAACCGTGCAGTCCCTGGCCCGCGGTGCGAAAGCGAAGCGACGTGCACCGTCGAAGCGGCGAACAATGCTGAGTCCATCGGCGTCACGTCATCGTCCGAGCACACCCCGCTCTCCTCGACGGGCACGTCATCGATCGAGGTGGTTTCGGCATCGAGATCGTTATCAGCGTCGTAATCGGTGTTCAGCCACAGCGTCAATCCGTGCTCGGTGAAAGCGGCTTTGAGATCGACTGTCGTCAGATTCGTTTCAATGCGGTCGTCGTCACTGAGCGTGAGCACATGGCCGTCGTCGGTCACAGGAACCTCGACGACAGCTTCGTCTCGCTCACCCCACTCGCTTGCCGCATCTTGGATGCCAGCGGGAACGCGCAAGCGGGAGAGGATCTCGTGCGCTTGCGCGCGGGGATCTGTCCCGTCGCCGCGATCCACTGACGCGTAGGAGAGCTGTACGCCGAAACTGTTGTGAAGCATTCTCCGACAGTACCTGTGCGGAGTATGAGGCTACTGACCGGCGGTGCTCAGGTACTCCATGAAGGCGGGATCGTTCATCATCGGCACCATGATGCACACCGTGACGACGAGGCCGGTCGCCGCGGCGCCGGCAATCGGCACCCACCAGGTGATGCGCCCACGACGCAGGCGACGGATCGACAGCGCAGCCGTGATCGACCATCCGACGACGAGCAGGATCGCGGCGATAGTCCCCCACGTCCTCCCCTGTTCAAAGTTGGTGAACGCTGCGTCAACGCCGAGCACTTCCAAGGTCTGGTTCATCACGCCAGGCAAATCGAGGTACGACAGCCCGGTGACCACAACATTGATGAGGCCGTATGCGAGCAGAGCAATCGTCGCGAACCTATCGACGCGGTGCGGGCGCGTGGCAGCCGCTTTTGTGCCTGTCGGCACTCCTGGCGGGGTCGCGGGGCCTTGACCTGCAGGTGATTCGATCACCACTTGATCGATCGGAGGCAGACCGGCAGCTCGCCGCTGTTCTTCCGGAGTCGCGAGTTCGCCATACTGGGGCCGCTGATCGGTCATTCCGCCATGCTAACTGCACAGCCTCGGGCCGGTTCACAGCGGGCGCTGTCGAAGAAGAGCCCGCACGCGATAGCGGCCCCGGAGAAGTGGGGACTTCTCGGGGCCGCGGACGTGAAGCGCTGGGGACGCTTCTCATCCAAACTGACCGCCGGCGCTGGGGACGCTTTGGCGATCGGTAGCGTTCGTGCATACCGCTACATCTTCGATGATAGGAAAACTGAACCCGAGGCACCAGGGGTGTTATTTCAGATAGTGAACTCGGGGCCAGTCGAACCGCCGCCACCACCCAGCGAATCTGCACCGAGCTGCAACGAGAGCTTGCGAGCGGCGCTCTGCAGCGTGGAAACGAGTTGGCGATCAACCACTGCTCGGTCAGCAGAGAGCGAGATCGCCAGGGAAGCGTTCACCCCGGGGGCGATCACAGGAACAGCGACACATGTGGCACCGATCGAGTATTCCTCTTGATCGACTGCCCATCCGGGCGAGTGTTCAAGCTGCGTCAGCAGCGTCGTTCGGTCACTGATCGTGCGAGGAGTCAGCTCTGCCAGCTGGTGTCGGGAGAGATAGTCAAGACGGTCAGCGTCTGGCAGGTCCGCAAGAATCTGCTTCCCCAGGGCGGTCGCATGCGCGCTGGATTGCAAGCTCACCCAGAGCTCGATG
This sequence comes from Microbacterium sp. NPDC076768, assembly GCF_040687205.1. Taxonomy (NCBI): domain Bacteria; kingdom Bacillati; phylum Actinomycetota; class Actinomycetes; order Micrococcales; family Microbacteriaceae; genus Microbacterium; species Microbacterium sp. NPDC076768. The sequence continues at coordinate 172,759 of NZ_JBFBMU010000002.1, read as the reverse complement.
CGGGGGTTTCGAACGGCGTCGACGATATCGACCAGGTGCATCTCGCCGTCTTCGAACCGGGAAAGGTACGCCGTCGCGCCCACACCATCTGTTACATCTCGAAGTGCCGTGCGCACCCTCGCCAGAAAGACCCCGCGAGAATCGATCTGTTGTTGAAAGGTGGGAAACCGCGAGCCGAGTACCAGCCCGTCGGGTTCAGAGGCGAGGTAGCCCTCATGAATGAGAGTGCGTACAAGGTTGTAGGTCGTGCCGGGAGTCAGCCCCGTGATCGCCGCAAGCATCTTCGTCGGAAGTGGACGAGGAGAGTTGGCGACGATATCTACCAGCCGGAGAGCACGTTGCACCGACCCGATGAGGGTGGGCTCCGCCTCTGCGGCGTTCACAATTAGGCGCCTCCTCCAGAGGCGCGGCCGCCGAGCGCACGATCATCGCGCTGGCCAGAAGCGTCTTGGCGAAGCTCTTTCGGAAGCGAGAACATGAGGTCCTCTTCTGCCGTCTTCACCTCTTCAACGTCGCGGTAGCCGGCATCGCCGATCGCGTCGAGTACCTCGCGCACCAGGACCTCCGGCACGGAGGCGCCGCTGGTCACGCCGACGGTCTCGACGCCGTCGAGCCACTCTTGTTGAATCTCTTCGGCGTAGTCGACGCGGTATGCAGCCTTGGCGCCGTACTCCAGCGCAACCTCGACCAGGCGCACACTGTTCGACGAGTTCGACGACCCCACCACGATCACGAGGTCAGAGCCCGCTGCGACCTTTTTGATGGCCACCTGACGGTTCTGCGTTGCGTAGCAAATGTCGTCAGACGGCGGGTTGTGCAGGTCAGGAACACGCGTGCGCAGTCGGTTGACCGTTTCCATGGTTTCGTCCACTGAAAGAGTGGTCTGCGAAAGCCAGACGACCTTGCTCGGGTCTTTCACCACAACCGTGTCTGCCTCTTCAGGAGAGTTGACGATCGTGACATGATCTGGTGCCTCGCCCGCTGTGCCCTCAACCTCTTCGTGCCACTCGTGGCCGATAAGCAGAATCTCGAAGTCATCACGAGCGAACCGCACGGCCTCGCGGTGCACCTTGGTAACTAGGGGGCAAGTCGCATCGATGGCGTTGAGGCCGCGGTCAGATGCCGCGCTGACGACAGCGGGAGAAACTCCGTGTGCACTGAAGACGACGTGAGCGCCTTCTGGGACCTCATCGACCTCTTCAACGAAGATCGCGCCTTTTTCTTCCAGCTCGGTGACGACGTGAATGTTGTGCACAATCTGCTTGCGCACGTAGACGGGGGCGCCGTAGCGCTCTAGCGCCTTTTCGACAGCGACCACTGCGCGGTCAACACCCGCGCAGTAACCACGGGGAGCGGCGAGCAAAACACGCTTGTTTCCCACCACCGGGTTATCCTGAAGCCGCCCTGCCGCCGCGCGCACGCGAGGAAGGCGAGGGACGGGGAGATGCACAGCAGTCGAAGTCACCCTTGAATTCTACCGTCGAAGACCTGAACGGGGCCGGAGAGCAGTAAGGGCAGAAACGGGGAGCGCATGACAGTCTTCGAAGCAACAGCAGGGCAGGGTGAGACGCCGCCAGCCGATTCGGTCGCACCCCGCGACTCCACCGCCGACGCACCGACCTCCGTCACTCGCCTCAACACCACCATTCGCGATTTCATCGCGCGGTGGAACACCATCTGGGTTGAGGGTGAAGTTACCTCGTGGAATGTCCGCGCTGGCAATGTTTTTGCGCGGCTGAAAGACACCCGCTCCGACGCACAGATATCCATCAGAGTGTGGTCGAGCGTGCGCGGCCGAATCCCCTCTGACATCGGGATCGGCGATCACGTCGTTGCCGCGGTGAAGGCCGACTACTTCATCAAGGCGGGAGATTTCAGCTTCACGGTCTCTGCCATGAAGCATGTGGGGCTGGGCGACCAACTCGAGAGGCTGGAGAAGCTCCGCATCCAGCTTCGCCAGGAGGGGTTGTTCGACGACGCTCGCAAGAAGCGTCTACCCTTCCTCCCCCACGTGATCGGACTGATCACCGGTGAACGATCGGATGCGGAAAAAGACGTGCACCGCAACGCCGAGCTGCGCTGGCCTCAAGTGCGCTTCCGCACCGAGTATGCCGCAGTGCAGGGCGAACGGTGCGTGCCAGACACTCTCGCCGCCCTCGCCAAGCTTGAGGCGGACCCCGACGTTGATGTGATCATCATTGCCCGCGGCGGCGGTGATCCGCAGACACTGCTCGGTTTCAGTGACGAGCGGCTCGTGCGGGCAGTGGCCGCCGCATCCACCCCGATTGTGAGCGCAATTGGGCACGAAAATGACCACCCGTTGCTCGACGACGTTGCCGACCTTCGCGCATCCACCCCCACGGATGCTGCGAAGCGTGTCGTGCCAGACGTTGGCGAGCAGCGGGCACTCATCGCGCAACTGCGTTCTCGTGCCACCACACGCATCACCCAGCGTCTTTCGCACGACATCGCACAGCTAGAACAGCTGCGCTCTCGTCCGGTACTGCGCACCCCCGCACCGATCATCGATGCCCGCGCGCAAGAAATTTGGCTATTGCAGAGTCGCGGACGGGATACAGTGCGCCGACACATTGACGATGCAGGGCGCCGCACCGGCGAACTTCGGGCCTCCGTTCGTGCGCTCTCCCCTGCCGCAACGTTGGCCAGGGGCTATGCCATCGCGCATCTAGAGGGTGGCGTGATTCTCCGCGACGCTGCCGAAGCGCCGGCCGGAAGTGCCCTTACCCTCACCCTCGACCGCGGCTCATTAACAGCGCGCTCCGAGGGCGAGATCCCCGAAGATGCGTGAGCCGTTCAGACGGGGCGTACGACGTAGGATGGAGGAGTGAGCGCTGTAAACGACACCCCTGTGGACACGCTGTCGTTCGAGGCAGCCCGCGATGAGCTCGTTAAGGTCGTTGCGGAGCTCGAACAGGGTTCCCCGACGCTTGAGCATTCCCTTGCCCTCTGGGAACGTGGCGAAGCTCTCGCCGCCCGCTGCGAAGAGTGGTTGCTTGGCGCAAAGCGGCGACTCGAAGCCGCGCGGGCTAGCGCTTCCGACGATGAGGCACCGGGTGGAGAGTCGTGAGCAAACCGCCTCCCATCATCGCGGAACTTGGCCGACCAGAGACGCCAGATGAAACGGCCGCACGCAAAGCCGCGTCCAGCAAGGCGTACCGCTCTAGCCAGACTTTTCGAAACCTGATTGCTGCCCTTCTCGTGACGGTCGCCATCGTCGCGGTCATCATTTTTGCTGTTCCCCGGGGAGAGCCGGTCGAGGCCGCGCCTCTCGACGTCGCCAGCATTGCCGAAGGTGTCGAGTCCACAATGGAGAGCCCGGTTTTGGTACCGGAGCTCGGCGATTTCTGGCGCGCTAACGCCGCAGAACTCCAGGGCGGCGCGACGGTGGTGTGGGAAGTCACCCTCGCCCCCAAGGCCGATACAGAGCGTGGCTTCATCAAAGTTGCTCAGGCGTTTGACGCCGATTCTTCCTGGGCTCCCCAGGTACTGAACGGCACCGCACCGACCGACACCGTGAACATCGGCGGACTCGAGTGGGATGTCTTCACACCGAGCAGCTCAGACGCGAATGCCAACGTCAGCTACGCCATCGGTACCCAGGCCGGCGATGACTACATCCTGCTGTACGGCTCACGTTCCGCCGACTCCACAGCGGAACTCGCAGAGTCACTCATTCCGCAGATCCGCACCATCTCGGAGGCCTCATGACGCACCCCCTCACTCCCGCCGCTGCATGGCAACAGATGCAAGAAGGCAATCGCCGGTTTGTGAAAGACGAACCGCGCCACCCGAACCAAGACGTCGCTCGACGCAAAGACCTCACCTTTGCGCAGCATCCCGTTGCAACGCTGTTCGGCTGCTCTGACTCTCGCCTCGCTGCCGAGATCATCTTTGACCTCGGACTCGGCGACCTTTTCGTTGTGCGCAACGCGGGACAGGTGATCGGCGAGTCGATCGTCGCGAGCCTCGAGTATGCCGTAGCGGTGCTTGAGGTGCCACTTATTGTCGTTCTCGCGCATGACTCCTGCGGAGCCGTGCGCGCGGCAATCGACGGCACCGCCATCAACGCTGCGCCGCTACCGCCACACATCTGGAAACTGATTGCGCCGATCGTGCCAGCAGCGCGCAAGGTGCTGGCCGAGAGCGGCGGGACCACCGTCGAAGATATCGACTCCGAGCTCGTCGGCGCCGAACATCTACGCAACACGGTGAGCGACCTGCTGCAGTCCTCTGAAGTGATCAGCAACGCTGTCGCCGCAGGCCGATTGGGCATCGTCGGCGCCAACTACCGCCTGGCCGAGGGCACTGCAGTGCCCGTCATCACGGTCGGAATCGACGCCGACGGCGTCAACATCGAGGGAACTGACCCCGCAACCAAGGAGGGTTCGGAATGACTGATACCGAGTACCGCATCGAGCACGACACCATGGGTGAGGTGCGGGTGCCCGTAAACGCGCTCTACGGAGCGCAGACACAGCGCGCCGTAGAGAACTTCCCGATTTCGGGCAAGGGACTGGAATCGACGCAGATCGCCGCGTTGGCCCGGATCAAGAAGGCTGCCGCACTGGCCAACAAAGATCTGGGGACGCTCGACGGCGCCATCGCCGACGCCATCGCGCAGGCCGCCGATCAGGTCGCCTCCGGCGCGCACGACAGCGAGTTCCCCGTCGACACCTACCAGACCGGTTCTGGTACGTCGTCGAACATGAACATGAATGAGGTGCTCGCCACGCTTGCGACGCGCATCCTCGGCGCCGATGTGCACCCGAACGACCACGTGAACGCTTCGCAGTCGTCCAACGACGTGTTTCCGACCTCCGTGCACATTGCTGTCACGCAGGCACTCATCGACACGCTTATCCCCTCGCTCGATCACCTCGCTGTCGCGCTAGAGGCGAAGGCAGAGCTGTGGAAAGACGCCGTGAAGTCGGGTCGCACTCACCTGATGGATGCGACACCGGTGACCCTCGGACAGGAGTTCGGCGGCTACGCTCGTCAGATCCGTCTGGGCATCGAGCGCGTGCAGTCGGCGCTCCCCCGTGTCTCTGAGGTGCCGCTGGGTGGCACCGCCACCGGCACCGGCATCAACACGCCTCTCGGGTTCCCACAGAAGGTCATCGCGCTGCTTGCCGCCGAGACCGAGCTGCCGATCACCGAGGCAAAGGATCACTTCGAGGCGCAGGCCAACCGCGATGGACTCGTCGAGGCTTCCGGTGCGCTGCGCACGATCGCTGTGTCGCTCACCAAGATCAACAACGACCTCCGGTGGATGGGCTCCGGTCCGAACACAGGTCTCGGCGAACTTCACATCCCCGACCTGCAGCCCGGCTCGTCGATCATGCCGGGCAAGGTCAACCCTGTGGTTCCTGAGGCCGTGCTGATGGTCTGCGCCCGCGTGATCGGTAACGACGCTACGGTCGCCTGGGCCGGAGCATCCGGTTCTTTCGAACTGAACGTCGCCATTCCGGTGATGGGCACGGCAGTGCTGGAATCGATCCGTCTGCTCTCGAACGCCTCGCGTGTACTCGCCGACAAGACAGTCGACGGTCTGAAGGCAAACGTCGAGCGCGCGGCCTCGTTTGCTGGCATGAGCCCATCGATCGTCACGCCCCTCAACAAGCTCATCGGCTACGAGGCTGCGGCGAAGATCGCCAAGCACTCGGTCGCCAAGGGCATCACGGTGCGCGATGCGGTCATCGAGCTCGGATACGTCGAGCGCGGTGACCTCACGCTCGAACAGCTCGACGAGAAGCTCGATCTGCTGTCGATGACGCACCCCGGCTAAGTCGTTTTGCTATCCGGATGCCGCGAGGACCTGTTCCTCGCGGCATCTGCCGTCTCCCCCTCCCTTCCTCCCCCTCTCTTCCCCCTCCCCACTCACATGCATGACCTCTCGCCACATGCATGAGGTATTGCAGGTAAAACCTCATGCATATGTCAACGGATCATGCAGGTGGAGGAGTCATGAACGGGATCGTGCGATGGCTGCGCGCACTGCGGCCACCACCACATCCCAGGAATAGAGGATCATCGCGTAGTCGAACCGCAGCGTTTCGAAGCCGAGATCTGATGCCGCGGCGTCCCGGACGAGATCGCGATGACGCTGCACGGATCCGGCGTGGTTTTCTCGGCCATCTGCTTCCAGAATCACGCGTCCCTCGATCACGAAGTCGACTCGCCCGACTCCCTCAATGGTGACCTGCGTGCGCACCCTGATGCCGATGAGATGGAGCCGTAGTCGCACCAACGATTCCAGACCGCTGTCGGCGTCCGCGCGCGCAAAATCGACTAACCAGCGCGCTGTCGCTGGTAGTGAATCGCGAACGCTCGCGCGCGCACCGGCGCTCAGGATCCGCTTGTTCCAGGCAGACTCAAACGCGGCGAAGAAGAACTCCGCCCCGTAACAGACGAACGCGTGCACGAGCGCGAGCTCGATCGGGGCGAGACCGATTCGCATGTGTCCTGGCGTGAAGTGAGAGACGCACCCGCACGACTGCGGATGGTGACCGCGACCTCCGAGCCCCATCCAGACGTGCACTTGCGTTGGTGGCTCGAGTGTCCACACGCCCATCGCATCGAGCGAGCTGGCGCAGGAAAGCGCACCGCCATGCGCCGCCGCGCATACGACCTCGTCCGGGGCATGCAGCGATGCGAACACCCCTGGTCGTACCCGCACAATACGTCCTGCCCTCACCTCAGACCCCAGGCGCGAACGCGAACAACCAAGCGCTTGCAGCGTGACTCCGCGGGCGACTCCCCCGAGCTGGCTGAGGAGGAAGGGAACATCGATCACCGACTCATCATCACCGCCGCTGACGACCTGAGGGTGCCGGTGCCGCATCACCGGTGGACAATCGCGCGGATCACGCTCCGGTGCAGAACCACACGCCTCCTACCCTCCCCTCCGGATGCATGAGCGCTACGCGCGTGGCTGAGGCCTGGGCCACAGGCCCTCAGCCATGTGGGTTTTGTTCATGCATCCGGGGGGACGGGGCGGGGGGTTAGCTGAGCTCGCCGCCCTCGAGGAGTTCGGTGACGAGGGCCGCGATCGCGGAGCGCTCAGAGCGGGTCAGAGTGACGTGACCGAACAGATCATGGCCCTTCAACGTCTCAATCACGCTGGCGATCCCGTCGTGCCGCCCCACGCGCAGGTTGTCGCGCTGTCCGACGTCGTGCGTGAGGATGACGCGGGAGTTCTGTCCCATGCGGCTCAGCACGGTCAGCAGAACGTTCCGTTCGAGCGACTGGGCCTCATCGACGATCACAAACGCATCGTGCAAAGAGCGTCCGCGGATGTGTGTGAGGGGCAACACTTCGAGCAGCCCGCGGGCGATGACCTCTTCAACAACATTTCCGGAGACCACCGATCCCAGCGTGTCGAAGACGGCTTGCCCCCACGGACCCATCTTTTCGCCCTGGTCACCGGGGAGGTATCCGAGTTCCTGTCCGCCGACCGCAAACAGTGGCCGAAAGACGATGATCTTCTTCTGCTGCTGCCGCTCCAGCACGGCCTCGAGTCCAGCGCACAACGCGAGCGCCGACTTTCCGGTGCCGGCCCTGCCACCGAGCGAAACGATGCCTACGTCAGGATCGAGAAGCAGATCGATCGCGATGCGTTGCTCTGCCGAGCGCCCATGCATCCCGAAGATGTCACGGTCGCCGCGGACCAGCCGATACTCGCCGTCGCCGGTGACGCGCCCCAGCGCGGATCCCCGCTCGGAGTGGATGATCAACCCGGTGTTCACCGGGATCCCCCGCGCCTGCTCGCTGATGCCAACTTCACTCTCGTACAGATCGCTGATGTCGTCGCCAGAGAGGTCAAGGGTCGAGATGCCGGTCCAGCCGGAATCGACAGCCTGTTCTGCAAGGTACTCCTCAGCGCGCAAGCCGAGCGATGCAGCCTTGACGCGCATAGGGAGGTCTTTCGAGACGATCGTGACGTCTTGGCCGTCCTGCGAGAGGTGCATGGCGACCGAGAGGATGCGCGTGTCATTGTCACTGAGACGAATACCCGCAGGGAGCACGGAAGCGTCAGTATTCGCCAGCTCAACCCTCAGGGTTCCGCCTTCGCCGACCTCCACAGGAAAGTCGAGGCGACCGTGCTCGATACGGAGATCGTCGAGGTGGCGCAGTGCCTGCCTGGCGAAGTAGCCGATCTCCGGATCGTGACGTTTTCCTTCAAGCTCGGTGATGACGACGACGGGGAGCACGACCGAGTGCTCGGCGAACCGGAAGAACGCCTGTGGGTCGCTCAGCAACACGGAGGTATCGAGGACGTAGGTGCGCAGATCCTGATCTGGATCAACACCAGACGCGTGCCTCGTGGTCTTACGGGTGGACTGATGCGCTGTGCTGCTGGACTGCTGCGCTGTACGTGTGGTCACGACCCACTCCCGACCCGGGAGAATCCCGGCTATTCGAACGAGTCGACCAGGGGGTCACGAGTCACAGACCTCAAGGCCGACTCGAACGGGCTCCTTGCCCGATGACTAGAACGTACGACTAGACACTCGCTTAAGACGCCCTCGACACGCGACGGGTGCGTTACGAAGTGGTGAACTTCGCGTGACCGCGCGCTTAGCGTCCGAACCGCCGATCCCTGTCTGCGTAGTCGCGAATGGCACGAAGAAAATCAACCTGACGGAGGTCGGGCCCCAGCGCCTCGACGAAGTAGAACTCACTGTGAGCGCTCTGCCACAAGAGAAAGTCGCTGAGTCGCTGCTCTCCGCTCGTGCGAATCACAAGGTCAGGGTCGGGTTGCCCGCCGGTATAGAGGTGCTCACCGATCATTTCCGGCGTGAGATGGGCGGCGAGGTCTTCCAACGTTCCGCCGGATGCTTCGTGCTTTGTGATGATGCTGCGCACCGCGTCGACAATCTCGTGGCGCCCGCCATAACCCACAGCGAGGTTCACGTGCAGGCCGGTGTGGTTCTTGGTGCGCTCTTCTGCATCTGCGAGCACGCTGGCGAGTTCGGGCGGCAGAATGTCGGCTCGCCCGACGTGCTGGACGCGCCAGTTGCCCTCTTGAGACAGCGCTTCTGCCAGCTCGGCAATGATCTCGATGAGGTCGGAGAGCTCGGCAGAGTCACGCTTTCGGAGGTTGTCGCTGGACAGAAGATACAGCGACACCACCCGGATGCCGAGCTCGTCGCACCATTCCAAGAACTCGCGCATCTTGGCAGCGCCAGCGCGGTGTCCATCGGCTGGGGTGTCCAGGCCAAGCTGGCGCGCCCACCGACGGTTACCGTCAATCATCATCGCGACGTGGTGCGGAACCGACGCGGGATCAAGGTGCCGACGCAAACGGTTCGTGTAGAGCCGGTACAGCGGCCCTCGCACCGGGCTCTCGCGGGAAATCACGTCCCTACGCTACCGCGTGAGGCCGTGTGGCATGGTGTGCGTACGCTGAGGATATGTGCCCTGCCGGGTATGCGCATCGGCTTAGAGTGAAAGCGTGAGCACTCCCGAACATTCTGGTCCTGATGTCCCTCAGCTCCCCCTCCTTGAAGCGGCAGAGGTGGATGCGGCCGTAGAGATCAAACCCAGCTGGCGCGGATGGATCCATGCCGCTACCTTCCCCGTGGCGCTGGTCGCGGGAATCGTGCTCATCTTCGCGGCAGAAGGCGCCGCAGCGAAGTGGGCATCAGCGGTGTTCATGCTCACGTCGCTTCTGCTGTTCGGCAATTCCGCGCTGTACCACCGTCTGGACTGGCAGCCGAAGACCAAAGTGATCCTGAAGCGCATCGATCACGCAAACATCCTGTTGTTGATCGCCGGAACGTACACGCCGCTCGCTGTACTCGCACTACCTCCGCAAAAAGGCGTGCTACTTCTCTCGCTGGTGTGGGGCGGAACGCTCCTCGGTATTCTGTTCCGCGTCTTCTGGATCAACGCCCCGCGCTGGCTTTATGTCGCCCTCTACCTGGTGCTCGGTTGGGCGGCAGTGATGTATCTCGGTGACCTTCTTGAGGCGAACGTCGCGATGATGGTGTTGGTCATCGTCGGTGGACTCCTCTACACCGGAGGCGCCATCGTCTACGCGATGAAGAAGCCGAACCCGTGGCCAGGCCACTTCGGCTTCCACGAGATCTTCCACGTATGCACCGTGCTGGCGTTCCTGTGCCATTGGACAGCGTGCCTGCTCATCGCTCTCGCGCCGTTGTCGCCATCACTCGGCGCGGCGTAACCCGCCTCCTGCAGCAGACGAATCAGCGGGCGGCTGGATCTTCGTTCTCCGGCGGGTTGTCCGCAGCGCTCGCCTCTGGCGACGTGGCAGCGCCTGGTCCGGCTGCGGAGCCTTCTTCGGCGATCGCAGCCTCCTCGGCGTCGAGCTCGTCGCGCACCTCTTCGCGGTAACGGACTCGTCGGATACGACGGTTCATGTCCCAGATCAGAAGGATGACCGCAATCACGACGACGACAATCGCGGCGAAGCCGATAAACCCGGGGGTCACTGACTCCGGCTCGACAGTCATCACGGGTGTCGGCATCGGGGTCTCGGTGAAAACGAGCATGAGGCGGCCTTTCATACGCAGGTCGCATAACCTGGTAACTCCAGCCTAACGACAGGAAGACCTCCCTGTGACTACCGCGCAAGAGCTCGACGAACGCTACGGTCGAACCCCCAGACGACGCCTGCCCTGGATCATCGGTGGCTCCGTCGCCCTGCTGGTCGTCGGTGCCTTTAGTTGGATGACTGTCGCTCAGTCGATGGGTTCTGTTGATGCAGACGACCTTGGCTTCGAGCTCGTGGATGAGCACTCTGTCAGCCTCACTTTCCAGGTCACCGGCGTGCAGGGACGCGACGTCGTCTGTGCTCTCGAGGCGCTGGATGAAGAGTTCGGCGTTGTCGGCTGGAAGATCGTCGAAATCGATGCAGCAGAGAGCCAGTCGCAGGCGCTGACGGTCAGCATCCCCACCGTTGCAAGGGCAACGACAGGTTTGGTGAACACCTGCTGGGTCGCTTAGACTCGTGCCAGACAAACGACGCCCCGGCAACGTGCCGGGGCGTCTTGGCATATCCCCCGCCGTATGTCGAGGGATCCTAAAGAAGGAGCTTCGTCATGTCCACCGACGCTCAGGTGCCCTTCCTCACGCAGGAAGCGTATGACCGACTCGTTGCCGAGCTGGAGCATCTCTCCACATTCGGCCGCGATGAGATCGCCAAGCGTATCGAAGCGGCTCGCGAAGAGGGTGACCTCAAGGAGAACGGCGGGTACCACGCCGCGAAGGATGAGCAGGGTAAGCAAGAGGCGCGCATCCGTACGCTGGAAAATCTGTTGAAGACCGCCAAGGTCGGCGAGGTTCCAGCCAGCCGCGGCATTGTTGAACCCGGCACTGTGGTCACGGCCGTCGTCGCTGGCGGTGAAGAAGTCTTCCTGCTGGGCAGCCGCGAGATCGCCGCCGAAAGCGACCTCGACGTTTACAGTGAGGCGAGCCCGTTGGGCCAAGCCATTCTGGGCCTCAAGGTCGGCGAGAAGTCTTCGTACGAAGCGCCGAACGGACGCTCCATCAGCGTCGAGATCGTCAAGGTCGACACCTACGCTGGCTAGAGATTTTGCACGGCAAAAGCCCCGGCAACCATGAGGTTGCCGGGGCATTTTGCATATGTTTCTGAGGCCGATCAATCCGGAACGAGCATGGGCTCGAACCCTGCGCGACGCAGTGTGTCGAGCGTATGTTCTGAGTGCTCAGGACCACGGGTCTCCACACTGAGTTCTAGAATCACCTCGGTGATCTGCAATCCATGTCCGTGCCGGGTGTGCATCGCCTCGATGACGTTCGCGCCAGCCTCGGCGATCAGCTCAGATACACGGGCGAGCTGACCGGGCCGGTCGGGCATCGGAATACGAATCGTCAGGTAACGGCCAGATGCCGCAAGCCCGTGCGAAACCACACGCTGCAGCAGCAACGGATCAATGTTGCCGCCAGAGAGCACAGCCATCGTGGTGCCGGTCGCGGTGACCTTGCCAGCGAGAATTGCAGCGACTCCGGCCGCGCCCGCTGGTTCGACGATCACCTTGGCTTGCTCTAGCAGCACCAAAATAGCGCGGGCGAGGTCGTCATCAGACACCGTGACGACCTCATCGACGAGGTCTTTGATGATCTCGAACGGGATTGCGCCTGGGCGCGCCACCAGAATGCCATCGGCAATCGTGGGGCGGGTGACGATGTCGACCGGCTCACCTGCCGCGAGCGATGGCGGCATGGCCGCTGCATTTTCGGCCTGTACACCGATCACGCGAACTGTGCGTCCGAGTTCAGCAGCGCGCGCTTTCACAGCCGCTGCAACGCCGGCGATCAGTCCGCCACCGCCAATACCTAGAACGACAGTATCGACCTCTGGGGCGTCTTCTAAGAGCTCGAGCCCGAGGGTTCCCTGTCCGATGACGACGTCGCGATGATCGAACGGGTGAATCATCATGGCACCGGTACGTGTGGCAAACTCCGCCGCAAGCCGCAACGAGGTCGCGACCGTCTCGCCCTCCAGCACCACCTCGGCACCGTATCCACGCGTGGCGAGCAGCTTTGGCACTGGCACGCCGATCGGCATAAAAATGGTCGCGGGGATTCCGAGAGCCTGAGCGGCAAGCGCGACCCCCTGTGCGTGGTTGCCAGCGGAGGCAGCAACCACTCCCCGAGAGCGCTCTTCCGCGCTGAGCTTGGATAGCCGGTAGGCCGCCCCCCGAATTTTGAAGGAACCCGTACGTTGCAGGTTCTCCATCTTCAGCAGCACGGGGGCGCCTAGCGCGTCAGAGAGTGCGCGTGACGGCAGAGTCGGTGTGTGCGAAATCACCTCAGCCAGACTCTGAGCTGCTTGTTCGAACTCGGTCAGACTGGGGACTACGCTCATCAATTCCTCCGTCTCCGCTCGCGCGGCACTGTGCTCCAAATGAGATCTCCGCTTGGCCCCGCTCCGGTCCGCCACGAGCCGGTGCTCACCGTGACGGCTGCAACGTTAAAGAACGCTGCGAGAGGCACGGCGAACAGCGCCCCTGGGATGCCAGCGATCATCGCTCCACCCGCCACCACGAGAACCACGGCGAGAGGGTGAACCTTCACGGCAGAGCCCATCATGATCGGCTGCAGAATGTGTCCCTCGATCTGCTGGACAGCGAGCACGACGACAAGCATCCAGAGGGCAATCCACGGGCCGTTGTAGACGAGCGCGAGGAACACGGCGACGGCGCCGGTGACCACGGCACCCACGATCGGGATGAACGAACCAAGGAACACCAGCACGGCGACCGGAATCGCGAGAGGCACCTGGAGCAGGAATGCACCAAGCCCAATACCGATCGCGTCGATGGTCGCCACGAACAGCTGAGTTCGCGCGTAGTTCACCACCGTCGTCCAGCCGTTGCGAGCCGCACCATCGACAGCAGGACGAGCGGTACGGGGGAACATCTTCAGCGTCCAGCGCCAGATGCCCGCGCCATCCGCAAGCAGGCAGATGAGAATGAACAACGACAACACGGCACCGGTGGCGACGTGGCCGACCGTCGTGCCGATCGCCAGAGCTCCGGTCCACAGCACCTGCGCCTGTTCGTTGAGCAGGTTGAGGCCCTGTTGTAGGTAGTTCGCGATCTCTGTGTCGGAGAGGTTCAAAGGCCCATCGTGCAGCCAGACCTGAAACTGGTCGAGTGCTTCTGTCGTCCGCTGCCGAACAGAGGGAAGCTCCGCCCGAACCTGCCAGACGACGAGCCACATCAACCCTGTGACGATCGCTGCCGCGCCGATCAGCGAGATCGCAATCGCTAGCCAGCGCGGAAGATGCCGTCGCAGCATCCACGAAAAGGCTGGCCAGAGCAGAGCGGTGATCAAAATACCGACCATCAGTGGGATGACCAGGAGCTTGAGCTGAATCACGAGCCAAATGAAGACGCCAATGGCCGCGGCGATAATGAGCAACCGCCAGGCGTAGCTCGCTGTCGTGCGCAACGGCAGAGGGACAGCTTCGTCTGCCTCTGTTGTCACTGTGCGGTCAGTGGAGACCGGGCGCGGAAGAAAGAGATCTCGCAGCCGGGGTCGCTGTTCCTCGCTCATCGCACAATTCTACGGTTATGTTGTATGCCGCATCGTGCATCTTCTTCGTCGAGCACGATGTCCGCAGCCACAGTTACGCTGGCGAGATGACGGACACCCTCAGCTCGATTCAGGCGCGGCGCATTGCTCTCGCCGCTCAGGGGTTCACACGAGCCAGGCCAGCGATTGTCGGGGCACGTCATGTGCATCGCACCATGGATCGGCTCGGTGTCTTACAGATCGACTCGGTCAATGTCTTCGCACGGTCGCACTATCTCCCGCTCTTCTCCCGGCTCGGCGCGTATGAGCCGGCGCTGCTTGACCAGGTCTTTCTCTCGCGCACCACCCACTATGTGGAGTATCTCGCCCACGAGGCGACGTTCGTACCGATCGAGGATTGGCCCCTTTGGCGGTTCCGGATGGAGGACTTTCGGCGGCGCTGGACCGATGAGGGCTCCTGGGCGCACAGCAATGCTCGCACTCTGCAGTGGGTGCAAGACGAGTTGCGCACACGCGGCCCCCTGCGCCCAGCCGATCTGCGCGACGACGCTCCGCGGGAACGCGGAACCTGGTGGGACTGGGACGACGTCAAGCTTGCGCTGGAACACCTGTGGCGCACTGGAGATGTCGCCGTCAGCGGACGAAAGGGTTTCGAGCGCACATACGCGCTTGCAGAACAGGTCGTTCCCGACCACATCCGCTCCACGGAGGTCTCACGTGAAGACGCTATTCGCGAGTTGGTGCGCCGTGCCGCCCGCTCCAGCGGAGTTGCGACTCAGGCAGATCTGGCCGACTACTACCGCATCCGCGATCGAGCGATCATTGCTCGTTCGATCGCGGAACTCGTCGATACCGGTGACCTCCTGCCTGTCGAGGTGCGGGGATGGGAACGCGGCGGTCGCCCGCTGCCGGCCTGGCGGCATCGAGATGCGGTGCTTCCGCGCAAAATCGATGCGACGGCGATACTGACCCCGTTCGACCCTGTGGTGTGGTTTCGAGAGCGCGCGCTTCGGGTATTCGAACTCGACTACCGCATCGAGATTTACGTGCCAGCGCACAAGCGTCGGTTTGGCTACTACTCGCTTCCTGTGCTCGTGGGCGATCGCATTGTGGCCCGCGTCGACCTCAAAGCCGACCGTGCGAAGTCCACCCTGCAGGTGCAATCCGCGTGGTGGGAACCGCAGGCACGCCCCGAAGACGCCGAGCCTATCGCCGCTGAACTTGGTCTGGCTGCGCGCTGGCAAGGACTTGAACATGTCTCGGTGTCGGGTTGGGGTGACGCCACCACGGCGCTCCACAGCGCCCTGACCGCTCTTGATCCCACCGCACGGCGGCATACCCATACCAGGGAGAGTGCTCACACCAGGGAGAGCGCCGAATGAAAAGGCGCATGTGGTGGGTAGCTGGCGCCGTCGTGGTCGCCGCCGCACTTGCTGGCGTGTGGGCGTGGCAGGCGATGCCGAGGTTGCAGACCCCCGAAGATGTGACGCTCCAGTACCTGCGCGCGCTGGAGTCGGGCGACTCTCGGCAAATCGAAGCCACCGCTATCGACGTCTCCCCTGCCTCGCTCGAGGCATTCGCCGGTGCCTCCGCGCTCATCGAAGACGCACAGCTGGGGGTGGTCACTCTTGGTGATGACAGCAAGACCGCGATCGCCGAGGTTTCATTCGCGCTCGACGGCGAGCAAACAGTTGCCGAGATATCACTGACGTCCGTCGACGGTCGCTTTGTCGTCGACTCCTCCGGACTCGGTACTGTCGTGTTTGCCTCGACTATCGGTTCCTTTGTGGCCGTGGGCGACACCACCGTGCCAGGAGACGAAGAGATCGCTCTCGTGCCAGCCGTCTACACATTCACCGCAGCCCCGACGGCTTTGCTCGACGCGGAAGAGGTGCGCGCTGTGTTGCCTGGCAACGAGCAACAGGTGGCGCTCGATGCGGCGATACGCCCCGAAGCCACAGCTGTCGCCCAGACGCAACTGGATGAGCACCTCTCTGCGTGCACTGAGACGGCAGCAGCCGCCCCCGAGAGATGCGGGATTCAGATCCCCTGGGGTACGGAGTTCCAGTCAGCGGCAGAGTTTCGTTATCGCGTCGAGCAGCTGCCTGTCATCGTGCTGGCAGCCGACGGCGGGTTCAGCGCAGAAGACGGAGTTTTGACAGCGACAGTCGCTGGCATCGGCCTAGACGGCAAACAGCGCGAGGCCACCTACCGCACCGAAACATGGAGCGTTCGTGGCGAGGTCACCTTCACAGAGACTGGTCTCGCCCTATCGCCCTGGTAAACGTCGGTCAGAGGCGAGCATCAGCTCGAAACTGTATTTAGCTCGAAACTGTATTTAGTTCAGAACTGTACGCGCGGCGCTTCCGAGATTGCGCTGCTGTCGGCAACCTCGAAGAACTCGCGCTCGGTGAATCCCAGCCCCTTGGCGAACAGATTGTTCGGGAACACCTTGATCTTGGTGTTGAGCTCCCGCACGCCACCGTTGTAGAAACGGCGCGCTGCCTGGATCTTGTCTTCGGTGTCGACGAGTGCCTGCTGCACCTGCAAGAAGTTTGTGCTCGCTTGAAGCTGGGGGTAGGCCTCGGCCACGGCGAAGAGACTACGCAGAGCCTGCTGGATGTGACCCTCTGCAATGCCCGCTTCTCCTGGTCCACCGGCAGAGAGCGTCTCGGCGCGAGCGCGAGTGACGTTCTCAAACACCGCTTTCTCGTGCGAGGCGTAGCCCTTGACCGTCTCGATCAGGTTGGGGATCAGGTCGGCTCGTCGCTTCAGTTGCACAGTGATGCCGCTCCACGCCTCATCGACGCGAACCTTCAGCTGCACCAACGAGTTGTACGTGGCCCACAGATAGATGCCGATGAGCAGGATTACTCCGACAACGATCAGTACCGGCACGAGCCATTCCATCAGAGGCCCACCTTCCTCATGTTTCTTTTATCCTAGACGCGCAGTCTGCACGTGGACTGGGCATGCATGGCCAGCCGGGAGCTTGCTAGCTTCCCAGCACCCGTTCCAGGTAGCGGTTGCCGAAACTGCGCTCCGGGTCCCACTGGTTTCGTAGCTCGACAAAGTCGTCGAATCGCGGGTACTGCTCACGCAGCGAATTCGCTGTCAGTGTGTGCATCTTTCCCCAGTGCGGACGTCCACCGAACTCGCGCAGGATGCTTTCCACCGCGTCGAAGTATTCCGTCGGGTCTGCGCGCCAGTATCGATGAACCGCGATGTACGCACTCGCGCGGTCGTAGGCTGTCGACATCCAGCGGTCGTCCGCCGCCGCGAAACGCACTTCGATCGGGAACTCAATCCGCCACCCTCGTTGCTCAACGAGAGCACGCACGGCTGCGAATGCCGCGACGACATTCTCTGCCGGCAACGCGTACTCCATCTCGTGGAACCGCACGCTACGCCTTTGAGTCAGCACACGGTGCGAGAGGTCGGTGTACTCACGATCACCGGTCAGCTTGACAGCAATCCGGCTGAAGTGCGGGGTGACCGCAGGGATAACCTGTCCTGCGGCGCAGGCGAGGCGGTAAACCCCATTGGAGAGCAGGGATTCGTCGATCCACCGCCCTACTTTGGGGAGGGGCTTGCGAGCGGTCGACTCCGGCAAGCGATTCTGGCGCTTCGTCAGCGCCACTCTGGTGTGCGGGAACCAGTAGAACTCGAAGTGATCAGACTCCGCAACGCGTGTATCGAGGGTGGCAAGCACATCGTCAAGCGGTGCCGGCTCATCGATTGCATGCATCACAAAGGCCGGAACACACTGCAGCGTGACTTCAACGATGATGCCGAGCGCGCCCAGTCCGAGTGTCACTGCCGGAAGCAACTCCGGCTGGTGCTCTTCATCGATGCGAACGAACTCGCCAGCCGCCGTCACCATCGTCACCCCGACAACCTGCGTCGCGAGTCCGCCGAACTGTGCCCCCGTGCCATGCGTGCCCGTCGAGATGGCGCCGGAGATCGATTGCCGATCGATGTCGCCCAGGTTCTGCATCGCCAGGCCGTGCGGTGCAAGCAGCCTGGGGATGCGGTGCAGCCGGGTGCCAGCAAGAAGAGTGACTCTTCCGGTAGCGGCATCGGCTGCAACGAGACCTTGGAGGTCGGCAAGTTCCAGCAGAACCCCTGGTGCCACAGCAATTCCCGTGAAGCTGTGCCCTGCCCCCACTGCCTTCACCGAGAGGCCCTGTCGCACAGCAGCCACGACAGCCCGCTGCACTCCCTCGGCGCTGCGTGGACGTTCGACCCGCACGGGACGCACCGCCGCTGAGCGACTCCAGTTTTGCCATGCGCCGCCGATTCGTGTCACAAGAAGGCCTTTCCCTCGCCACGATACGTGGGCAATTCGTCGATGATGTCGTCGCCAGAAACCAAGTAGTACCGCTCGATGCGCTCGGCTGGTTCGCCGCTTTTTGCGTGCCGGAACCAGACGCGGTCGCCCACCCCGATTGATGCGGCAGCAGAACCCTGAAGCGGTGTTTGCACCTCGCCTGCCGCTTCGCGCGAGAGGGTCTTGAGCCCCGCTGGCCATACTGGGCGCGGCTGTCGTGACGCCGTGGGCGGCCCGGAAGCGATCCACCCGCCGCCGAGCACCGTGACCATATCCGCCGCGGGGCGCCGTACGACGTCGAAAGCAAATGCCGAGGCAGGTGCGGGGCGGAACGACCGGTAGCCGTCGAACAGATGACCACCGAGCAGGCCACTACCTGCGCTCGCCTCGGAGAGCGACTCGTCGCTTCCGGTGAACTCTAAAGACCCCGTGCCGCCGCCGTTGAGAAACTCCAACGGTGCGACGGTGCTCACCGCCTCGGCGATGGCGGCCCTTCGCTCCCGCAGTTCAGAGCGTGAGCGCGCCTGAACCATCCGGATCAGCGGGGCATCAGAACCGGCACTGTCACCCTGGCCAGCAATCTGTGCGTCGTACATCTGCAGACCGACGAGCTGGAAGCCCTGGCGTGCGTTGACCTTGCGCGCAAACGCTGCCACCTCACCTGGCGAAAACAACGCCGACCGGCGTACGCCAATATGTCCGAGCAACGCTGAGCGCCAGGAGGCATCGACGTCGATCGCCACACGGATATTTGGACGCTTCGCAGGACTGACCACGCTGTCGATCATGTCGAGGTGGGCGAGGTCGTCGACCATCAAGGTGATGCGTCTAGCGGCCTCCTCGTCTGCGCAGAGCCGGGCGACCCCCGCCTTATCGACGGTGGGATAGCCGAGCACGATGTCTTCGTGGTCTTGAGCGAGCCAGAGTGCCTCTTCGAGGGTGAACGCGAGAATGCCTCGAAATCCTGGAAGCTTCAGCACCGCATCCATCACGGACCGTACCCGGACCGACTTTGAAGCCACGCGGATAGGAAGTCCCCCCGCACGCGCTAACAAATCCATCGCGTTGTAGCGCAGAGCTTCGCGGTCAATCACCGCGACCGGCGCGGGCAAATGCGCTGTCACTGCTGCGAGGCGCGACCAGTATCGAGCCGGGTTCTCCCATTCAGGCGCCACAGTGGACGCATCAGAGGCAGGGCTCAGTTCATCAGTGAGATCGAGCACTCCCCCACCCTACGGGGTTCATGTCTACCGGCTCACGCTCAGCGTCACGACGTGGCCTGCCCGTGGGCGACGATAAGCTGGCGGTGTAGCCCCCGTAGCCCAATGGCAGAGGCAGGCGACTTAAAATCGCTACAGTGTCGGTTCGAGTCCGACCGGGGGTACTCGATTATTCGTTGTGTTTTTCGACGTTCTCTGCCGCGCGAGCCTTCGTCTCGCGGCGCGTAACAGCGGCCTCTCGCACGCGTCGTGCGATGAGAACGGCAAGTGCGATCGCAATCGCACCGTACACAAAGTAGTCGAGGTACTGGAGGTATCCCTCCAGTAGCGCATGCTGGGTGCCGAGCGCTGCCCCGATGCCGATGAGCAGGGTGTTCCAGAGGCCACTGCCGATGATTGTGTAGACACTGAAAAGGACGAGGTTCATCCGAGATGCCCCGGCGGGGATGGAGATCAGGCTACGAACACCGGGCAACATGCGTCCGACCAAAACAGTCCAGCCGCCGCTGCGAGTAAACCACTCGGATCCTCGTTCGAGGTCTGTACGGCTGACGAGGCGCGTGGCTGCGATCATCCGCACAGCGCGGTCCATGCCGATCGCAGCACCGAGCCAGTAGAGCAGAAGGGCGCCGAGCCACGAAGCCACGGTGCTCCACAAAATGAGCCACCCCAGGTTCAGAGAGCCGCTCTGGCTGAGATACCCCGCAAACGGCAGGATCACCTCGCTGGGAATCGGAGGGATCAAGACCTCGAGAAAAACAAGCACACCCACGCCGATATCGCCGAGGGCGGTGAGGACGTCGGCGGCGAAGCCGGTGAGTCCAGTGAAGCCAGGATCGGCTTCGGTCATCGGGAGCATCGGTATACCCGTCCTGTTTGTGATGCGAGCCGACGAGAGTAACGACGACATTGCAGACGGGATTGCTCCCTTTCAGCGCCCAAACTAGCGGCTTCACCTGTGCGTCGCCTCACAGCGAACGCATCGAAAACGACGATCGGCCCCGGTGCAGAGCACACGGGGCCGATCGTCTTGTGAAGAGAGCGCTACTTGGTAGTGGTCTCTTCTGGCGTTGCGTCTTTCTTGACTGCGGGCTTCTTCGCAGCGGGCTTTTTGACGGCCGGCTTCTTCGCAGCTGGCTTGGCTGCAGCTGGCTTGGCTGCTTCCTCTGCCGGTGCGGCGGGAGCAGCTGGGCGCGGACGAGCGGCGAACTCTTCGAAGACGTAGCGCGGGTTCTGCACTGTCTCAAGGTTCACGAGGTCGCGGCCGAGCCACAGGTTGTTCCACCAGCCACCGATCACACGGAACTTGCGCTCCCATGTGGGCATTGCGAGGCCGTGGTAACCGCGGTGCGCCACCCAGGCCACGAAGCCCTTGAGGGCGATCTTGCCGGACTGGAAGACACCGTTGTAGAGACCAAGACCTGCGACAGCGCCGAGGTTCTTGTGGAAGTAGTCCCGCGGGTTTTCTCCGCGGAGCACAGCCACAAGGTTCTTCGCGAGAAGCTTGGCCTGACGAACGGCGTGCTGAGCGTTCGGGACGCAGTTGCCACCAACCCCGCCACCGGAGAGGTCAGGGACAGCCGACACGTCGCCCGCAGCCCATGCGCCCTCGACAAATGCTTCGGGGGTTCCGACGCGCAGATCGGCGCGAGTCTGAATGCGACCACGCTCCTCTACCGGCAGGTCGCCGCCGCGCACGACGGTGGGGTTTGCCATGACACCGGCGGTCCACACGATGACGTCGGTCGGGATGACCTCGCCGGTGGAGAGCTCGACGTTGCCGTCAACCGCGCTCGTGAGCTGCGTGTCGAGGTGTACGTTCGCGCCGCGCTTTGCGAGGTCTTTCAAGACCCACTCGCTGGTCGGCAGCGAGACCTCTGGCATGATCCTCCCCATCGCCTCGATGAGGTGGAAGTGCGTGTCTTCGAAGCTCAGCTGCGGGTACCTTCCCACAAGCGAAGAAGCCAGCGAGCGGAGCTCAGCAAAGACCTCGATGCCAGCGAAGCCACCGCCGACAACGACGACAGTCAACAGACGGTCGCGCTCGGGGCCAGCAGGCAACGAAGCGGCCTTGTCGAAGTTGGACATGACGCGGTCACGAATCGCGACTGCCTCTTCAATGGTCTTCAGTCCGATCGCGTTGTCGGCGATCCCCGGAATCGGGAACGTACGTGAGACGGCACCAGCGGTGACGACGATCTGGTCGTACGCGAACTCGTATGGGTCACCAACTGGCGGCGTGATCGTGGCGACCTTTTGCGCGTGGTTGATGCCGGTCACCTTGGCGGTGACGACGTGGGTGCTCTTGAGGTGGCGGCGGTGCGCAACCACAGAGTGCCTGGCTTCGATGCCGCCGGCGGCAACTTCAGGAAGGAACGGCTGGTACGTCATGTACGGCAGCGGGTCAACCATGGTCACCTCCGCCTCACCCTTGCGCAGGTGCTTTTCGAGCTTCCAGGCGGTGTAGAAACCTGCGTACCCTCCGCCGACGATCAGGATCTTGGGCACAGTGCTGTTCTGAGGCACAGAAGAACTACTCCTCGGAGTCGTGGATTTGGCGTACGGGAATGCGCGCCGATCGGATGCGCCGGGCAGCTGCGGTGACGCCAAGCGCTACCAGGATACCAGGGACCGTGACCGCAATGAGCGGCAGGGTACCGTAGCGCAATGAATCAGCGCTGGGAAGCAACGGTGAACTGGCCTCTGTTGGCACATCGGCGGCTGGCAGCGGCGGCACTTCGACTGCCGTGACAGTGGGCGCAGGTAGTGGTTCCGTCTCCGCTTTTCGGAAGACCCGAATCCACTCCGCCAGGTCACCCATCGGGTTTTCACTCACCGGAGCGATGTCGGCCGTAACGGCCGCTTCGGCGTCTACCAAACCGTATCCGTAAAGCGGATCTTGCGGTTTGGCCGCGTCCGGTACCGGGATGGCAGTCGAGATGATGCGATTGATGACGTCGTTCGCTGTGATGTCGGGGTGGGCGGCGCGCACCAGCGCAGCCACTCCCGCCACGATCGGAGCCGCACCACTGGTCCCCCGCCAAGAGACAACCTCTCCGTCGGCGGAGACACCGATCAACCCCTCGCTGGGGGCAGAGATGCCGATCGTAATTCCTTGGGTCGAGGCCTCCACGCTGGCGGTACCGGTCTGATCCACACCGCCGACGGTCAGCACGCCCGGGATTGTCGCTGGTGCACCGATGATGTTCGTTCCGCTGCCCCTATTGCCAGCGGCAACGACGACCACGACGTCGTTCTCGAAGGCATACAGAAATGCGTCGTCCCAGCTTTCGTCCCAGTCGAGGGTGTTGGTGGTGAACGACAGGTTGATGATGTCGGCGCCGTTGTCGACGGCCCACCGCATGCCATTTGCCACCTGCTCGGTAAAGGGAACAGCGGCCGCAGCACCAAACCCTACAGATATCGACAGCAGATTGGCCTCTGGGGCGACGCCAATCATTCCCGTACCGTCGGCCGCACCGCGCCCCGCAGCAAGAGAGGCCACCCAGGAACCGTGGTTTCCGTCGACAGCGCCCAACGGAGTGCGACCATCTGGCGTACCAGCGCCGGAGACATCGGTGCCGCCGACAACGGCCTCATCAAACACTCCTGGCACTTTTCCGATGCCGGTATCGATGATGGCAATCGTGACGCCTTCACCACGCGTGGTCTGCCATGCCTCGCGGATTCCCGCCCCATCGAGCCAATACTCTGACGCGCGCACCGGATCGGCCGGATCATCAGGAACAGGTTGCGGGGTGGCGGTGGCACCGGTGAGCAGCACAGACACCGCCACCACCACAATGGCGGCGGCGGAGCGTAGCGTCCGACGGGTGGTCATGGTTAGTCAGTCGTGCCTTCGTGTGTCGCAGCGCCAGGGTTCTCACACCGGCAGTTCGATGGGGACCAGGAAGACCGTGCGAGCGCCGCATCACCGATGGGGTTAACCCCCGACCCCGCGGCCAGCGCGTGTCCGGCCAGAGCATGCAGACACTTCACGCGCGTGGGCATGCCTCCAGCCGAAATGCCGTCGATCTCAGGCACATCGCCAAACTGTGCACGATCGGCGAGGAACGCCTCGTGCGCGGCGAGATACGCCGCGGCAACGTCTTCATCTTCGGCCAGGAGCGCCGCCAGCTCCGGCATCACCTGAGTTGCCTCAAGCGTTGACATCGCCGCTGTCGCTGCCGGGTGCGTCAGATAGTAGAACGTCGGAAACGGCGTTCCGTCTGGAAGACGGGGCGTCGTTGCAACCACCGTCGGGTTACCGCAGACGCAGCGGGCTGCGATACCGACCACGCCGCGAGCTTCGCGACCGAGCTGGGCCGATACGACGGCGAGTTCGGCAGGCGTGGGGGCAGAGAAAGGCGGCGTAGTCACTCCCCCAGCGTAGGGGAGCCGCCCGAGAAGTCGCTCGGAGCCTCGCCTACGGAGCGACCGTTGCGGTAGAACTCAGACCGGTAGAGACGATCGTGCGCAAGAGTTGCGGCATCCAGTCCGTCGGCTTCTCTTCGAGCGTTTCGCTGACAGGATCTTGCTCACGCGGGAGAGCCGAAGCATCGAGGTCGTTGTCGATCAGATAGACGACCTCGCCAGGCTTGACGTAGTAGAGGCGCTCTCGTGCCTTGGTGGTGATGTAGGCCGGGTCGCTCCACCGCTCACGCTCGGAGACGAGGGCCGCAATCTCGTCTTCACTCACCTGCACCGAAGCTTCAAGCGCGGCGATCTTCTGGCGCTGATCGATATATGTCCCGAGCGTCGGAACGAGCACCCAGGCGCCGAGCACCACGAGCGAGAGCATGATGACGGAGAAAGCCGAAAGTCGGATGCCAGATGCCCACTCACGCACATCGACACGCGGCGTCGTGCCGCGTGTTCGCTTCGCACGCTGCGGAGCCGGAGCGTCTGCGCCGCCCTTCGGTGCTGGAGACGACGAAGGAGGAGCCGGTCGACGTGCCACGGCTCCTCCTTCGTCGTACCTCGACACTCGCGACTTTTAGACGCGAGTGTCGAGGCGTTTCTCTCTGTGTCAGTTGTGCTCAGGCCTGCGAGCGCGGGAACGCGGAACGACCGGCGAAGACCGCGGCGTCACCGAGCTCTTCTTCGATGCGCAGGAGCTGGTTGTACTTCGCAACGCGCTCGCTGCGAGCAGGGGCGCCTGCCTTGATCTGGCCCGCGTTGGTGGCGACGACCAGGTCGGCGATCGTGGTGTCTTCGGTCTCACCTGAGCGGTGCGAGAGCATCGCCGTGTAACCGGAGCGCTGAGCGAGGCTGACCGCGTCGAGCGTCTCGGTGAGCGTGCCGATCTGGTTGACCTTGACGAGCAACGAGTTGGCGACGCCACGCTTGATACCGTCGGCGAGACGCTGCGGGTTGGTGACGAACAGGTCGTCACCCACAAGCTGCACCTTGGAGCCGAGGGCATCCGTGAGGTGCTTCCAGCTGTCCCAGTCGTCTTCGGCCAGCGCATCTTCGATCGTGACGATCGGGAAGTCGTTGACGAGCCCGACGTAGTACTCGGTGAGCGCTGCCGCGTCCCAGTCCTTGTTGTCGAGGCGGTAGACGCCGTCTTTGAAGAACTCCGTCGCAGCGACGTCAAGGCCAAGCGCGATGTCGGTGCCAGGCGTGAAGCCAGCCTTCTCGATCGCCTTCACCAGGAAGTCGAGTCCTTCACGGTTGCTGGGCAGGTCGGGGGCGAAGCCGCCCTCGTCGCCGAGGCCGGTGGCGTAGCCAGCAGCCTTCAGCTCTGCACGCAGCACGTGGTAGGTCTCGACACCCCAACGCAGCGCCTCGGAGTAGGTCTCGGCGCCGATCGGCGCGAGGAAGAACTCCTGCATGTCGATGCCGTTGTCGGCGTGCGAGCCACCGTTGATCACGTTGAACAGCGGAACGGGCAACACGTGCGCGTTCGGGCCACCCAGGTAGCGGAACAGCGGCAGGTCGGCCGAGTCTGCGGCGGCCTTCGAAACTGCAAGGCTCACGCCGAGGATGGCGTTCGCGCCGACGCGCTTCTTGTTCTCGGTGCCGTCGACCTCGATCAGGATCTCGTCGACGATGCGCTGTTCGCTCGCCTCGATGCCCTCAAGTGCCGGTCCGAGCTCATCGATGATGGCGTCGACGGCCTTGAGCACGCCCTTGCCGGCGTAGCGGTCCTTGTCGCCATCGCGAAGCTCGTACGCCTCGAACGCACCAGTGGATGCACCAGAGGGGACGGCCGCCCGCTGGACGATGCCATCGTCGAGGAGAACTTCTACCTCTACGGTCGGGTTTCCGCGCGAGTCAAGAATCTCGCGTGCGCCTACAGCCTCGATCAGTGCCACTGATGTGCTCCTTACTCAGGGGGAAAACGTTGTGTGGAGCGTCGTCGATCCGCGCCCAGTCTAGCCCCAGGCATCCGACAGAGTAAGGAACCTGCTGTGCTCAGACGACGACCGCGACCGCGACGCCATCCCAGCCTTTCGCTCCGACTGTCTGGAGTGCGGTGGCATCGAACCGAGGATCGTCGCCCAGCATCTTGAGGGCATCTCGTGTGCCGATCACTTGGGAGTCAGTGGTGTCGTCACGGATGATCTCCCCCGCGCGTCCGATGTTGTCCAGCACAACGACGGTGCCTGGATGACCAAGCTTCGCCGCCCAGTCCAGGTACAGCGTGTTCGATTCCTTATCGGCATCGATAAACACCAGATCGAAACCGCCGACAAGCGTCGGCAATACGTCTGCTCCCCTGCCCACCCGGATATCAACGCGCTCCCCGATGCCAGCGGCGTCGATACTGGCGCGAGCAATAGCGGCGTTCGCGGATTCTGCCTCGATCGTCACGACCCGGCCGTCCGCGCCGACGGCGCGCGCGAGCCAGATCGTCGAGTAACCGCCGAGGGTACCGATCTCCAACACCCGCCGCGCACCGCAGATGCGTGCGAGTAAGTGCAAGAACTTGCCGGCAACGGGGGCGACCTCGATGGCGGGCAGGCCATTTGCACGCTGTGCACGAAGAGCCTCTTCGAGCGCATCGTCGACGCCTATGAGGGTGTCTGCGAGGAACGCATCAGTCTGCAACCAGGCGTCAGGCGTGGGGTTCATTTGCTTAGCCAACCTCCACTGTCGCCGCCCGTCAAGAGCGCGGTTCGGAGAGCAGACGCCCCGGTCCGCCGGAGAGTTCCGGCTGCTTCCGGAACTGGCCGGTGATGCTGAGCACGACGGCGACCAGCGCGAGCACGACCCACGCCGCAACTCCGAGGGGACCAGCAAGGGCGAGATCGGATGGCGTGGCAGCGACCAAGAAAATAAGACCCGCAGCGGCGTTCAGCGAACCATGGGCGATCACGGCGGGCCAGACAGATGCTGATCGCAGACGCAGCCACCCCAAAAGCACACCCCAGGCAACGCAGCCGCCGATCATAAACAGCACGCCGGTGATGTCGGTGCGGTCAAAGTTGTACCCGAGCAGAATGATCGGGCTGTGCCAGATACCCCAGACCACGCCGCTGAGGATTAGTGCAGGCCAAGTGCCCAAGGGGCGCAACGCGGGAAGCAACCACCCTCGCCAACCAAGCTCTTCACCGAACGCGAGGAAGCTGTTGATCAACGCGCCCAAAGGAATCATCGCCAGCTGCGCGATGACGACGACCTCGACCGGAGGTAGCGGTGTTCCGGCCGGGAGCATCTTCTCAAGCTCGGCAGAGAAAGCGGCGAACGTGAGGTCGAGCTGCACGAACCCGAATGCCGCAGCCGCCAAGACACTGAGCGCTACCAATACTGGCGGCACGAGCCAGCCTGCCACCATCAGCCAGACCACGCGTTTGGCTGGGCGCAGCGGCCACAGTCCGAGAAAGCGCGCCCGCTGCCCGCGAGCAGGCACCCCCATCGCCCACATGACGATCAGCGTCGCCACGGCCGGCGTGAACATCATGGCGGATATCAAGACGCCTGCCATCGGGTCTGCAAGACCTTCCCCGAGCCAGAGCGGCAGAATCACCAACCAGGCCAGGGCGCAGACGATGACAGTGAAGACAATGACCGCTGGCCAGTGCACCTTCGAAACCTGAAGAGCGTGGGGTGTTGACCTCATGCGTTCACCTGCTTTTCTGTATAGCCAGAGCGAGCGTCGCCGCTGCCGTCTCCGCGTCATCGACCGTGACGACAAAACGTCGCCCGGCAGTGCGTGTCACTTCGAGTGCCTCTCCACGACGCAGCACCACGGCGTACCGCCCGTCGAGACCGTA
This sequence comes from Microbacterium sp. NPDC076768, assembly GCF_040687205.1. NCBI lineage: Bacteria > Bacillati > Actinomycetota > Actinomycetes > Micrococcales > Microbacteriaceae > Microbacterium > Microbacterium sp. NPDC076768. The sequence continues at coordinate 144,941 of NZ_JBFBMU010000002.1, read as the reverse complement.
GCGTAAACCCCATCCGCCAAACTCACCGAACGGGTCGACCTCGATCACTCGCACCGATTCCACATCGTCGGCGGGGATCTCGACCTTCGGCCAGCCCACGCGGGAGCGCACGGTGAGCCCGGCAGGGCTGATGCGCACTCGGAAGGTAGACGCCGCGACCAATGACCCGATCACGATGGCGCAGGAAGCGCACATAATAACGACGGCCGCGAGACCGCCGTCATCCGTCATGAGAATGATGATTGTCAGTGCAACGAGCACCAGCACGCACCCACCCAGCACATATCGACCGCTCCGCGCGATGGTCGCGGTGCCTGTCCACACCATCCGCCCTGATGTTGAGGTCGATGTCGTGTGCGGCGCCGCTGGGGCTACCGTGCGATGCGACTCCGGCAGCGGTGTGCGTGGCTGCAAAATCCACCCCAGCACTGTGCCCGCGATCAGCAACGCAAATCCGACCAGCACGGCGAGACCGATATCGGGAGCATCGGCTGCATCTGCAAGGCCGCGTTGCGAGCCGGCCGATGCGAGGCAGACGAGCGACATCATGGCAGCGAGACCGAGGTTTACTGCGCCGAGAAGCTTTGCACTGGTTGACCACTGCGAGTTGCCCGCGTCAGCGGCAGGCGCCGCACGACCATTCTGTGGCAAGCGGTGCGCGAACCACGCAAGGAGCGCGAAGGCGAGCACCATCGCCGCGATCCCTCCCAGGATCACCAGGTACGTCCAACTCGGACCAAAACCATCGACACCGTCGTCCGACCAGTGAGTGGCGACCGGATCTGGCAGCTCTGGCAGCCAGATGATGACCACAAGCGCCGACGCGAGCAGGAGCGCGAGCGGGATCACGCCCCCTACCCATACGAAGGTGGCACGGGCACGACCAACAGGATTATTCATACGCTGATCTCCACAATAGTGACACCCCTCTACGCAGCTTTGTACGTTCTCGCATCTCCGCCACACTGACGACAGGCGCATTACACCCCGCCGCCTCGCGATCGGCATGAGCCTGTGGATACCTAACCTCTTCAACGGCATCCGCATCCGTCATTTCAGCGAGAATTGGACGCACGCCACGGTAGAGCTGCACGTGAACGTGTTCACCCGAAACTACGTCAAAACAGCGTTCGGTGGGTCGATGTCCGCCATGACAGACCCGTACTTTTTCATGCTGCTAATGCACCAGCTCGGGCGGAGCTACGTGGTGTGGGATACCAAAGGCGAGATCGAATTCCTCAAGCCGGGACGAGGGACACTCACCGCAGAGTTCGAGGTGCCGCAAGAGAAGGCAGCAGAGATTCGCGAACGTGCACGCGGCGGAGCAAAGGTGTTGGAGTGGTTTGAGACGGTGATCACTGACAGTGAAGGCGACGTCGTGGCGAAAGTGCGCCGCGAGGTCTACATCCGAGAGAAGAAGCGAGTAGCAACGTCTCGAGGCTGACCCTCACTTCACCCGCCATTAACCGCCGCGTGGGAGCATGGGCTGGTGCCCCTCGCCCGCCGCCTCACGCTTGCAGATGCCGTCGCTATCGGCCTGGGTTCGATGATCGGCGCTGGCGTCTTCGCTGTATGGGCCCCCGCCATCGGTGTTGCGGGCAGCGGGATTCTCATCGCGCTCGCCATCGCCGCTGTCGTGGCGTACCTCAACGCCACCGCATCCGCGCAACTCGCCGCCGTGCATCCTGTCGCCGGAGGAACATACGCGTACGCCCGCGCGGAGATCGGTCCGTGGTGGGGTTTTATCGCTGGCTGGAGCTTTGTAATAGGAAAGATCGCCAGCTGCGCAGCCATGGCAATGACCTTCGCCGCGTACGCCGCACCGACAGGCTGGCAGGTACCGATTGCCGTGGTCGCCGTCGCTGCGCTCGCGGTTGTGAACTGCTTTGGCGTGACCAGGACTGCTCTGTTGACGCGCGTGCTCGTCGTGATCTCCCTGCTCGGCATCGCCGTCGCCGTCGGATTCGGGCTCGGTGCGGTGTCGACCGCTGCTCCTACCCCGCTGCCAGATGCGACAGCGTATGGCGTCTTGCAGGGCGCTGGGCTGCTGTTCTTCGCCTTCGCCGGCTATGCCCGCATTGCGACGATGGGCGAAGAAGTCGTCGACCCGGCACGGACCATTCCCCGTGCGATCGTCTTGGCGTTGGCCGGAGCAGTCGTCGTCTACGCCCTCGTCGGAACAGCCATCGTTCTTGTGCTGGGCGCCGACGCCGCGAGCTCGACAGCCCCACTTGTCGACCTCCTCGACCGCGCGGGTGGAGCCGCGCTGTCGCCGATCGTGCGAGTTGCCGCAGCGACCGCCTCTCTCGGAGCTCTGCTGGCGCTGATGACAGGGATCGGCCGAACCACGCTGGCGATGGCCCGAGAGAGCGATCTGCCGCGGTTTCTTGCGAAAGTCGATGCGAGGTACCACGTGCCTCAGCGAGCCGAGATCGCTGTCGCCATCGTCGTGATCGCCATTGTGTCCGCCGCTGACCTCCGCGGGGCGATCGGGTTCTCCTCCTTCGGAGTCTTGCTTTATTACCTCATCGCGAACGCCGCCGCGTTCCGGCAATCAGGAGCTGCCCGCCGCTATCCGAGAGCGTTCCAGGTGCTGGGCGCGCTCGGATGCTTGGTGCTGATGAACACGCTCCCCGTCTTGGCCTCACTCCTCGGGACTGTGGTGGTGCTCCTCGGTATCGGATACCGAATGCTGCGACTCCACCTCACACGACGCTGACGCTGACGCTGACGCTGCGCGGCAGACGGCGGGCAGCAACGCCTCCGCCGTGCGCCGGTACCCCAAGGCACTCGGATGAAAACGGTCGAGGCTGAACATGGCCTCGGGCTCATCGAAGAACATCGGACCAACGGAACGACGCAGATCGACGGGCTCAGCGCCGGCGTGCCTGGCCGTCTCGTCTTGCACCACCGCGAGCCGCCGCGACAAGCTCGATACGATCCGGCGCAGCGGTTGCGGCACTGCGCGCAGGGTCCCCAGGTCGGGGCAGGTGCCGACAACGACTTCGGCCCCAAGTGCACGCAGGTGCCCGATCGCCTCATGCAAGTGCTGCGCTGACAGCGCGAGGGGCAACCGGTGCGTCACATCGTTGCCGCCGACCACGATGACGGCGACGTGTGGGCGATATCCAGGTGTGAGCTTGTCGAGTTGCTCTGGCAGATCCGGCGACTCCGACCCCACAATTGCCACGGTGCGAAGCCGCACTGGCCGTCGAAGACGTCGAGCCGTCGCCTTCGCCAATCGTCCGCCGAGTGTTTCTTTGCGATGCTCGGCGCCTAGTCCGGCCGCCAGCGAATCCCCCAGGAGCAACAGCTCGATCGGATCACCTCCGAGAGACGAACGCCACACCCGATCCGCATCCAAAGACTCCTCGCCGAGGGGCTTGCCGATGCGTCTGCGAGCGACCGCTGCCTGACGCTTCAGAGTGATCTGGACGCTGACGACCAGGAGTGCAGCGGTAAATCCTCCGGCCATCCACAGGCGAAATCGGCTCACAACTCGATTCGAGCCGACCGCCATGAACGCGGAGTGAACGACCCTGCCCGTCCACCTGTCGGGAGAACGCACGCTGTGCACCCGAAACCACACCACAACTTCCGACATCCGTACCAACTCCCGACAACTGAACCGGGTGGGACGGGAGTGGGGGGGGAACGAGACGGGGGGGGTTAGGAGAGGGGCTTGAGGTCTAGGGCGGTGGTGCCGGGTGCGACGGTGGCGAACGATGTGTAGCCGTCGGCGGCCGAACGCTCCAGCAACGCTTTGAGGTTCTTGGTGCGTCGTTCGAGGCGCACGCGTGATCCTGCGGCGATCAGCGCGGCTTTATGGCGCACGAGTTCATCAACCGGCACATCAGCATCGTGGATGAGGACGACAGCGCGCACCACAGAATCTGCATCGTCCGCCACCAAGTCGACGAGTCGTTCGAAGCCGAGCGAGAAGCCGACTGCTGGCACCTGCTGCCCCAGGAAACGACCGATCATGCCGTCGTAGCGACCACCGCCGCCGAGCGAGTATCCGACAGAGGGGTGCGCCAGCTCAAAAATGGTGCCGGTGTAGTACCCCATACCGCGCACGAGGAACGGGTCGAACACCAGAGGCACGTCGGACTCCCCTCGTCCTGCGGCGACGGCTGCACCAATTCCCACCAGGTGCTCGATGAGGTCTGCCGGCACATCTTGCGGGAGCGCCTTGCGAATCTGACGCTCTCCGAAAGGGTGGAACTCCCGCGTCTGCGGACGCCGCAGGAAAGCCTCGAACGCATCGACGGCCTCGGCAGAGGTACTGCGTTCACGGAGTTCTTTCGCAACACCCTCCGGACCCACCTTGTCGAGCTTGTCGATCGTGATGAGCACGCCTGGCCGCTCGTCTGCTGTGAAACCGAAACTGTCGAGCATCCAATCCAGCACTCGGCGATCGTTGATGCGCACACTCGATCCGTCGAGCCCCAACGCATCGACGGCGTCGAGGGATGCGACCATCAGCTCGGCTTCTGCCCGCGAAGAGTCATCACCGATGATGTCGATGTCGCACTGCACAAACTGGCGGTAACGCCCCTTCTGCGGGCGTTCAGCACGCCAGACCGGACCGATCTGAATCGACCGAAAGACACCGGGGAGCTGTCCACGGTTGCTTGCATAAAAGCGTGCGAGCGGCACCGTGAGGTCGTAGCGCAACCCGAGGTCGGAGAGCGCTGCCGGGTCTTCTGCGCCTGCGCGAATCGCGTCGGCGTCCAGCCCTCGACGCAGCACGTTGTAGGAGAGCTTCTCATTGTCTCCTCCAATACCGGCGTGCAGGTAGGTGTAGTCCTCGACGACCGGCGTTTCGATTTCGTCGAAGCCATGCGCGAGGTAGCGCTCGCGAATGATGGACAGCACGCGCTCGCGGCGGGTCTTATCGGCGGGGAGGATGTCGCGCATACCGCGCGGCGGGTTCACAGTAGCCACAGATTCATCTTTCCAGGTCGGTTGCTCCCGATACGCATCAAGCGCTCAGGAGGTTGCTTCTGCCGCACGCACGTCGTCTTCCAGCGTGCGCAGTCGTTCACGAAGCGCGCGCTCTGCATCCCAGCCCTCGACCCGTGCGGTCTCGACAAGTGCGAGCAGCGCTTCACCGAGCTCAGCCTCAGATGACGGTGCCTTCTCTGCCGCTGTCAGCGGGACAGCAGCGCCCACCCCCGTCGCACGCCCCGTCAATTTCTGAGCGAGTGCGAGGGCCGGCATGCTGCGCGGAATACCGTCGAGAACGCTGTTTCTCGTGCGCTTTTCTGCCGCCTTGGCGGCGTTCCAGTGCACCAGCACCTGCTCCGGGGTCTCGGCGACCTCATCGGCGAACACGTGCGGGTGCCTGCGCATCATCTTCTCAGTGAGCGTCTGCGCCACATCGTCGATGTCGAACGGATGATCCGGGTCTTCCGCGGCAATAGCCGAATGGAAAAGCACCTGCCACAGCAGATCGCCGAGCTCTTCTCGCAGGTCTTCTGCCGTGCCGCTTTCTACCGCGTCGATAACCTCGTGCGACTCTTCGATGAGATACGGCACAAGATCGCGGTGGGTGATGCGTTGCGACCACACGCAACGTTCACGCACTGCCCGCATCGTTTCGGCGGCTACGCGGAGCGCATCATCGGCGTGGGGCTCTGACATCGGACTCAGGAAGAAACTGCTGCAGTCCGACGGTAGAAACGGGCCCGCGCCGAGACAATGATCATCGAAAGCACGAGGGCGATCAGCGAACCGACAAGCACACCGAGGATCGCCTGATCCCGAATTCCGGGATCTCCATCGAACGCGAGATTCGACAGCAACAACGACACGGTGAAGCCGATACCGCCGAGCGCACCGGCAGCCAAAATGTCACCAAACGGCAACGCCGGGTCTGCGCCCTTCGGGCGAATGCGCATCGCGATCCAGCCGAACAACGAGATACCGATGATCTTGCCGACGGGCAAAGCAACCACAATCGCCCAGAACGCCGGAGAAAGCTCGCTGATCGAGAGCTCAGGAATCACGACGAACGCCGCGACAAAAGCGAAGATCGGAAGAATTGCGCCGTTTACTGTGGGCTCAAGTGCATGCCTGGTGCGACCGGCAGGCACCGGCGCCATCACAAGCCCGAGCAGGACACCAGCGATTGTCGCGTGGATGCCGGAGGAATACATCAGCCCCCAGGTGACAAGGCCGACGATGACCATCGCTACCGCGATTATCGTGTGCCCCTTGGCGTGCAACAACCGGCTCAACAGCCAGAAGACGGCAACGCCGACGATTGCGAGCCCCAGCTGCAACCACTGCACGTCGTCGGTAAAGACAACGGCAATGAAGATGATGCCGATGATGTCGTCGAGAATCGCCAACGCAAGCAAGAAGACGCGCACGGTAGACGGAAGCCCTCGGCCGAACATGGCAAGCACACCGAGTGCAAATGCGATGTCTGTCGCCGTAGGAATCGGCCAGCCAGAGGACGTCGAGCTGTCACCGCCGGCAATCAGCAGGTACACCGCAATCGGAATGAGCACGCCACCGGCTGCCGCAATCGCAGGCTGCAGCGCCTTGCGCGGAGAGTCGAGCTCGCCGTGCGTCAACTCGTGGCGGAGTTCGATCGCCACCATAAGGAAGAACACCGCGAGCAGGCCGTCGGAGACCCAGTGCGAAATCGACAGATCAAGATCAGTGCCAGGCACCGCGATATGAAAGTCGAGGAACGCCGCCAACCCATCATGGGTAGGCAGGTTCGCGAAGAGCAGGCCAAGGCCAGCCGCGACAAGGAGAAGGACGGCCGGGAACTGCTGACCCCGCAGGGGGTTCGGTGAGATGCGCATCGCTTCTATCGTAGATCGCTCGCCTTGCCCACGCCTCCTCGCGCGCAGTAAAGAGCAGACGTCATGCGTGCAAAACACCCCCGCTGTGCGGGTTACTCTCGAAGTGTGACCCCCGCACACTCTTTCTCTGAACCCACAAACACCGAAGCGATCCGCGTGATCGGCCGCTTTGAAGCTGGCCGCGGCATCCCAGATGCCATGCGCACCGACGTCAGAATGCTCGGGCAACTGCTCGGGCAAGTACTGCGCGAAGCAGGCGGCGATGGACTCTTCGAAGATGTTGAACGCCTTCGTCTCGCGACGATCCAGGCCTACGACGAAGAGACCTCAGACGCCTTCACCCGCGCTGCAGCGATCGCCGAGTCTTTCACCGTCGCGAGAGCTGACGAAGTCGCGCGTGCCTTCACGTGCTACTTCCACCTCGTCAACCTGGCAGAAGAACACCAGCGGGTGCGCGTGTTGCGCGAGCGCGCTGGGCAGCCAGGGCGCGAAGATGCGGCCGACACCGTCGCCACCGCCTACGCACGCCTGCGCACAGAGGTGGGCGATGAAGAGGCCAGCCGCCGCCTGAAAGGCCTGCGCTTCCAGCCCGTCTTCACCGCGCACCCGACAGAGGCGCGTCGCCGGGCCGTATCGTCGAGCATCCGTCGACTCTCCGAATTGCTGACACAGCACGACACCGCCAGCGAAGGCGGCGCAGAAGAGCACCGCGCTCGCCGCCGCATGCTCGAAGAGATCGACACTCTCTGGCGTACCGGGCCGTTGCGCTCGCAGAAGCCGTCGCCGACCGACGAGGTGCGCACGGTGATGGGGGTATTCGATGAGACGCTGTTCACCACCGTTCCGCACGTATACCGCCGCATCGACGACGCACTGCGCGGCGAAGACTCCGGTGCGAGTGCGCCGGTCGTCCCCGCCTTCGTACGGATTGGTTCGTGGGTGGGCGGTGACCGAGACGGCAACCCATTCGTCACGGCATCCGTCACCCGTGAGGCTTCCCAGATCGCCGCCGATCACGTTTTGCGCGGCTTGGAGCGTGCGCTGGAGCGCATCGGACGCACTCTCACGCTCGCCGCAGACGACACTCCACCCAGCGCGGAAGTTGTCGCGCTGTGGGAGCGATTCGCTGCCGCGGAGCCAGAAGTGGCAGCAGAGCTTGCTACCCGCTCCCCCGATGAACCGCACCGTCGCGTGCTGCTTGTGATGAGCAGGCGCGTCGCCGCTATTCGTCGCGGCGACGGCCCCCAGGGCTACTCCCGCCCAGAAGAACTTTTGGCTGATCTGCGAACAGTGCAGTCGTCGCTCGCAGAAGCTGGCGCGAAGCGTCATGCATTCGGGGGCGTGCAGCACCTGATTTGGCAGGTCGAAACGTATGGCTTCCACCTGACGGAACTCGAGGTGCGTCAGCATTCTCAGGTACACGCGAAGGCTTTGGCCGAGCTCGACGCCGGAGACGAGCTGAGCGCGCAGACCGAAGAGGTCCTCGACGTGTTCCGCGCCATCGCCGACATCCAGCGCGACCGCGGCCTGCGCGCCGCCGGACGCTACGTGGTGTCGTTCACTCAGGCAGCCTCCGACCTCTCCAACGTGTACCGCCTTGCGCGATACGCGCTCGGCGACGATGCTCCTGTGCTCGATGTTGTGCCTCTTTTCGAGACTTTCGCTGATCTGCAGGCAGCGCCGGAGATTCTCGCCGAAGCGGTGACCTTCCCCGAGTTCCAGCAGCGTATGGCCGCTACCGGCAACCGACTCGAAGTGATGCTCGGGTATTCGGACTCGTCGAAGGATGTCGGTCCTGTTGCCGCGAACTTGGCGCTGTACGAAGCCCAGGAAAAGATCGCGCGGTGGGCATATGAGTCTGGGATCGAGCTCACCCTGTTCCATGGTCGCGGTGGCGCACTCGGACGCGGCGGCGGACCGGCGAACTCGGCGATCCTCGCGCAGCCACCGCACTCGGTCGATGGTCGGTTCAAGCTCACCGAACAAGGCGAGGTTATCTTCGCGCGTTATGGCGAGCCAGCCATCGCCATGCGGCACATCGATCAGGTCGCCGCGGCGACTCTGCTCGCGTCTTCTCCCACCGAGGAGGCACGCACGAGCCAGGCGGCAGCGCGCTACGCCGAGGTCGCATCGATCATGGATGCCGCTTCACGCGAGCGCTTCTTCTCGCTGGTGAAGGCCGAGGGCTTTGCCCCATGGTTCGCCACGGTTACTCCCCTAGAAGAAATCGGCTTGCTGGCGCTGGGGTCCCGCCCCGCTCGCCGCGGGCTGTCTGTGGAGTCCCTCGAAGACCTCCGGGCCATCCCGTGGGTGTTCGCCTGGACGCAGGCTCGCATCAACCTCGCTGGTTGGTTCGGTCTCGGGACCGCCCTGGATGCCGTCGGCGACGAGGGATTGCTCGCCGAGGCGTACCGCGAGTGGCCGTTGCTTCGCACCATGATCGACAACGTCGCCATGAGCCTCGCTAAGACCGACGAGCGTATTGCGCGCGAGTACCTGGCGCTCGGCGACCGTGACGACCTCGCTCAGCTCGTGCTCGACGAACTCGCGATCACGCGCCGCTGGGTTATTCGCCTCACCGGCGGCGAAAGCCTGCTGGAAAACAAGCCTGTGCTGCAACGAGCAGTGCAATTGCGAAGCCCGTACGTCGACGCTCTCTCGCTGCTGCAGCTTCGCGCTCTTCGCGCACTGCGCTCCGCCGAAGAGAACCCTGGCGGCTCCGGCGCCGATGCCGAGCAGCAGCGGTTGCTGTTGCTCTCCGTCAGCGGTGTCGCCGCCGGCCTCCAGAACACGGGGTGATTGTCGCCATCGCCGCCGAGCGGAAAAGCTCTCGTTCGGCGGCGACTAGAGTGAAATCTCTGCCTGACCCGGCATAGCCTCACGCGACACAATCGCCTGCACCACCATCCCCCATCAGAAAGCTCCCCCGCGTGACCGCTACCTCTTCCGCTGAGTTCCATCCGCTCGCCACTTCTGTGCAGCCCGTGTTCGATACGGTGCTTGCGCGAAGCCCGCACGAACCGGAGTTCCACCAGGCAGTACATGAGGTGCTGCACTCCATCGCACCCGTGTTGGAGCGGCACCCGGAATACGTCGATGGTGGCATCCTGGAGCGGCTGGTCGAACCAGAGCGCCAGATCCTGTTCCGTGTGCCGTGGGTCGATGACTCTGGCAAGTTGCAGGTCAACCGCGGTTACCGCATCCAGTTCTCGTCGGTGCTCGGACCATACAAGGGCGGCCTGCGTTTTCACCCGTCGGTGAACCTCTCGATCATCAAGTTCCTGGGGTTCGAGCAGATCTTCAAGAATGCGCTCACCGGCCAGGGGATCGGCGGCGGCAAGGGCGGCTCGGACTTTGATCCGCACGGCAAGTCCGACGCAGAAGTCATGCGTTTCTGCCAGTCGTTCATGAACGAGCTCTACCGCCACCTCGGCGAGCACACCGATGTGCCAGCAGGTGACATCGGTGTCGGCGGACGGGAAATCGGATACCTCTTCGGCCAGTACCGCAAGGTCACCAACCGCCATGAGTCGGGCATGTTCACCGGCAAGGGAACGGGCTGGGGCGGAGCAGAAGTTCGCACAGAGGCCACTGGCTACGGTGCTGTCTTCTTCGCTCAGGAGATGCTGGCCGTGCACAACGATTCGCTTGAAGGCAAGCGCGTCGGCATCTCTGGTTCGGGCAACGTCGCGATTTACGCGATCCAAAAAGCTACTCAGCTCGGCGCGACGGCAGTCACGGCGTCTGACTCCTCCGGATACGTCGTCGACGACGAGGGCATCGATCTTGACCTCCTGCGTCAGCTGAAGGAGGTGGAGCGTGCCCGCATCGTCGAGTACGCCAACCGTCGTCCGAGTGCGCGGTTCGTCGAAGGCGGCAGTGTCTGGGAGGTGCCCGTCGACATCGCTGTGCCGTCGGCCACGCAGAACGAGGTGAGCCTTGCAGACGCGGAGGCATTGATCGCCAACGGTGTGCGTGCCGTATCTGAGGGTGCGAACATGCCCTGCGTGCCCGATGCAGTAGATGCTTTCCAGAAGGCGGGAGTGCTGTTTGCACCTGGCAAGGCAGCGAACGCCGGTGGTGTCGCCACCTCAGCGCTGGAGATGAGCCAGAACGCTTCGCGTCAGCGCTGGACCTTCGGGGACAGCGAGAACAAGCTGCGCGAAATCATGGCAGACATCCACGATGCTGCGTTCACCGCAGCCGAGCGTCACGATGTCGCTGGTGACTACGTCGCTGGCGCGAACATCGCCGGTTTTGAGCGCGTGGCGGGCGCCATGCTCGCACAGGGCGTCATCTAATTCACACCTCATGAAGCCGGGCACCGCATTGTGCGGTGCCCGGCTTTTTGCTACTCAGGTTTCGCTGGCTCGGGGAAGATCGCTGTGAGCAGCTGTTCAACCCAGGTGAGGAGCTCCGCATCGGGGAGCGCTTCAAGGCCAACGCCGACCTCGGCGGGAACCGTCGGCATCGGCACGATCAGCGCCTCTCCCCCCGCGACGAGCTTCGCCTTCGGATACAGCCGCTGCAACCGCACCTTGATGGAGTCTTCGAGGTGCGCGGGAACGATGCGCAGGTTCGATCCCATCACCACGACATCTGTAAGACCGACGCGCGCGGCCCTGCGCCGCAGACGCGAGATCGCCAGCAAGCCTTCGACCTCTTCCGGCGGTGTGCCGTAGCGGTCGATGAGCTCTTCCACCACCAGGTCGATGGCATCTTCTTTGGCGGTCACCGCTGAGGCAGCAGAGAGCTTTTGATATGCCTCAAGTCGCAGGCGTTCACTATCGATGTAGTACTCGGGAATGCGTGCATCGAGCGGTAGCTCAAGGCGCAGCTCGTGCCCGGTTTCGACCTCATCGCCTCGGAAAGTCGCCACTGCTTCGCCGATCATGCGCAGATACAGGTCAAATCCGACTCCAGCGATATGCCCTGCCTGCTCGGCACCGAGCATGTTTCCCGCGCCTCGAAGCTCGAGATCTTTCAGCGCGACCTGCATTCCCGAGCCGAGTTCGTTGTTGACGGCAATTGTCTGCAACCGATCAGCAGCGGTCTCCGACAGCGGCTTCATTTCGTCGTACAGGAAGTAGGCGTATGCCCGTTCCCTGCCTCGACCGACGCGACCACGAAGCTGATGCAATTGGCTGAGTCCGTACTTGTCGGCGCGGTCGATGATGATCGTGTTCGCGTTGGAGATGTCGAGCCCTGTCTCGATGATTGTCGTGGAGACGAGCACGTCGAATTTGCGTTCCCAGAAGTCGTCCACCACCTGCTCAAGGTTGTGTTCGCCCAGCTGTCCGTGCGCCACCGCGATCCGTGCCTCCGGCACCAGCTCAGCCAGTTGCGCGGCGACCCGTTGGATCGACTGCACGCGATTATGCACGAAGAACACCTGGCCCTCGCGCAAAATCTCGCGACGGATCGCCGCGGCGATCTGTTTGTCGCTTCGCGGTCCGACAAACGACAGGATCGGATGCCGATCTTCTGGCGGTGTCGCCAACGTGGACATCTCGCGAATTCCGGTGACCGCCATCTCCAGCGTGCGCGGAATGGGGGTAGCACTCATCGCGAGGATGTCGACGTTCGTCTTCATCTTCTTCAGCTTGTCTTTGTGCTCCACACCGAAGCGCTGCTCTTCATCGATGATCATCAGCCCCAGGTCTTTGAACATGACCTGGTCGGTGAGAACACGGTGGGTGCCGATGACCATGTCGACCGACCCCTCCAGGAGCCCCTGCAGGGTGAGCCGCGCCTCTTTGTCGGTCTGGAACCGCGAAAGCGGGCGTACCTTCACCGGGAATCCGGCGAATCGCTCGGTGAAGGTTTCGAGGTGCTGTTTCACAAGCAGGGTCGTCGGCACCAGCATGGCCACCTGCTTGCCGTCTTGGATCGCCTTGAAGGCAGCCCGCACCGCCACCTCGGTCTTGCCAAAACCGACGTCACCCGAAAGCAGACGATCCATCGGGATCGGCCGTTCCATATCGGCCTTGATCTCGTCAATTGTCTGAAGTTGATCCTGGGTCTCCGCGAACGGGAATGCCTCTTCGAGCTCGCGCTGCCACGGCGTATCCGGCCCGAAGGCGTATCCCTTCGCGCTCATGCGCGCCGAGTACAGCTTGACGAGCTCGACGGCGATGTCGCGCACGGCCTTGCGAGCCTTGCCCTTCGCCTGAGCCCAGTCACTGCCACCCATCTTCGACAGCGTTGGCGCCTCGCCGCCGACGTACTTAGAGAGCGCATCGAGCTGATCGGTGGGAACGTAAAGCTTGTCGCCCGGGTAGCCACGCTTCGAGGGGGCGTATTCGAGTACGAGGTAGTCCCGCACGGATTTCGTGGCGTTGCGGCCGCCAGTGGAGACCTCGCGCTGGGTCATCTCTACGAATCGTCCGATGCCGTGAGTGGCGTGCACCACGAAGTCGCCCTGCTTGAGCTGGAGCGGATCTACGACGTTCTTGCGCCGCGAAGCGAGCTTCTTGATGACCCTCTGGTCGCCGCCGATGGTGCGGCCGTAGAACTCGTTGTCGGTAAGAACGGCGAGCTTCGCCTCTGTTACCTGGAAGCCTGCTTCGACGGATCCGGTCACCAGCGTCGCAACGCCCGCCTCTGGTGCCTCGCTCAGCGTCTCGACGACGCGAGCAGCCAAGCCGCGATCAGACAACACGTCGCGCGCACGATCGACGAGACCGTGACCTGCCGCGATGACCACCACCCGCCACCCGTCAGACACCTTCGCCTCAACGAACGAAATCGCGCCATCGACATTGCCGTGGAAAGAAGGGATGACCGATGCGCCGAGGTTTGCCGCAGCGTCAGCGTCGCTCTCGCCCAGCCCGACGCCGAACGGACTCAGCCGCCACCACACACCGCCACGATCGCGCACAACCTCGCGGAGTTCAGCGATGGTCAGAAAGTCACCGGCGCCGAGGTCAATTGGCGCGGAGGCTCCGGATGTGGCCGCGCTCCACGCGGCATCCAAAAACTCACGGTTCGTTTCGCCGAGCGTGATAGCACGGGCAGAGGAACGATCAGGATCGACAACCGCCGTCGCGCTCCCCGCAGGCAGATACTCGGCGAGCGATTTCAGGGGGCCCGATACCGCTGGCAGCAGCGACTCCATTCCCTCTACTGGGATGCCCTCCGCCATTTTCTCGAGCATTGCCGAGATCGCGGGGAAGCCGCCGACGAGCGCTCGTGCACGATCACGGACATCAGCCGTCAGCAGCAGTTCACGGCTGGGCGGGAGATCGACACCAGGAACCTCGCCAGGCAACGAACGCTGGTCAGCGACAGAGAACGCACGGATCTGATCGACCTCGTCGCCAAAGAACTCCACCCGGTATGGGTGCTCCGAGGTGGGTGGGAAGACATCAAGGATGCCTCCGCGCACCGCAAACTCACCGCGTCGCGAAACCATATCGACGCGTGAGTATGCGCGTTCGATGAGTTGCTCGACCACGCGATCCAGTTCATGACCGCGACTGCCAGCAGCGAGCTCCAGCGGCGCAATCTCGCCCAGATTTCCGGCGATCGGTTGCAGCGCAGCGCGCACAGAGGCGACGACGACCAGCGGCCGCTCACCCGACCAATCTGCAATCTGACGCAGCGTCTGCAGTCGCTGCCCTACCGTGTCTGGGCTCGGGCTCAGCCGTTCATGCGGAAGCGTCTCCCACGCGGGAAAGGTGAGGATGTCGGCCTCTGGGAGGTAGGCGTGCATTGCCAACGCCAGGCTCTCGGCTCTGCGACCTGTCGGGACCACAGCGAGCAGAGCCGGTGGGTGCCCCGCTGCCTCCCTTTTGCGCAGCAGCCCCGCGAGCGCCGGCGCATCAAGACCATCGACCAATCCGAGGTCGGCATCGGTGTGCGCCCAGCTCAGGGCATCACGGTAAAGAGAGGCCTCTTCCAAGGCGCGCAGAATCCCCGGCACAGTCACCGCATAAGCCTAGCCGCGCCCTGGGACACTCCGGGCTGGCACGTCGCTGAGCGCCCCTGATCCTCACTACGCTGTTCTGATGGAACCGGTCACCCTCACCACCGAGCGACTTATTTTGCGGGCCCCGAACGCTGCAGACATCGACGCGATCACGACCGCGTGCCAAGACCCCGAGATCCCTCGTTGGACGCCGATTCCTAACCCATACAGCCGCGCAGATGCCGAGGGCTTCGTGACCTTCGTCGCCGACGCGTGGGCTGACACATCCGAGACGATATGGGGCATGTACGCCGACGGCAAGCTCATCGGCATGATCGGTCTGCACCAGATCGCCGAGCATTTCGCCGGAGGGCGCGCAGATCTCGGGTACTGGGTTGTTGCCTCCGCCCGCGGTACCGGCTACCTCACAGAAGCAGCACGTGCGGTGATCGACTGGGGGTTTTCGGAACTTGGCCTTGCCCGCATCCACTGGCAAGCCGTGGCGGGCAACATCGCTTCCGCCCGCGCCGCTCGCGCGCTCGGCTTTCGCTACGAAGGGCTGCTGCGCCAAGCGATGACAAGTCCCCGCGGACGCGATGACGGCTGGATGGCTGGTCTCCTGCGTGAAGACGACCGATCCCCCGTCCACTGGCCGGTTCTGTAGGGCAGGATGAACGTATGCCGGAGATGCCAGAGGTTCACGGTCTTGCGGTCTTCCTCGCTGAGCGCACGATGGGCCGCACGATCACCCGTGCCACGGTCGCCGCTATCTCTGCCCTGAAGACCTATGACCCACCGATCACGGCGTTGCAGAACGCCACGATCACAGGATCCGCTCGGCACGGAAAGTTCGTCGTGCTCTCCGCTGGCACCGACCTTCACCTGGTCTTCCATCTCGCAAAAGCGGGGTGGTTGCGCTGGTATGAAACTCTGCCGGCGACCGTCATCAAGCCCGGAAAGTCGGCGATCGCCCTACGCATCGCGCTCGATGACGGCAGCGGTTTCGACCTCACCGAAGCTGGCACCAAGAAGTCGCTGGCCGTCTACGTCGTCCGCGACCCGCAAGAAGTGCCTGGTATCGCAAGGCTCGGACCGGATCCCCTTGATCCCGCCTTCACTCGCGATGTGTTTGCGGGGCTTCTCGAAGATCGGCGCACCCAGATCAAGGGACTCCTGCGCGATCAAGCAGTGATCGCCGGCATCGGCAACGCCTATTCCGATGAAATTTTGCACGCCGCCCGGATGTCGCCGTATGCCATCGCCGCGAAGCTCGACGCGAGCGAGATCGATCGGTTGTTTGATGCTCTGCGCACAACACTGACCGAGGCGGTGGCTGCAGCATCAGGCAAGCCACCTGCCGACCTCAAAGATACGAAGCGGCGAGGAATGCACGTGCACGCACGCCGCGGCGAGACATGTCCGGTGTGTGGAGACGTCGTGCAGAGCGTGTTCTTCGCCGACCGATCACTGGAGTACTGCCCCACGTGCCAGACCGGCGGAAAACTGCTCGCCGACCGCCGACTATCGCGGCTCTTGAAGTAACACCTCAGCGACGGCGCCCGTTACTGGGCAACGGGAATGAAACTCACACCACCGCGTTGAGTACACTCAAAGCAACAACGTGCTCCGGGGTCGGTGTGAATCCGAACCGGCGGTGATAGTCCGCGAGCGTTTCGAGTGATCGAAATGCTGATCCGGTGAAATTCCGGAACCGACGGTGATGCGGGGGAAACCTCGCTAGTCCGGAAGGGAGGCAGCACGAGACGCATACGTGCGTCCGTTCCGCCATCCCCTCGCACTTCCGGAGCCTCAGAGGAGGACACGGATGGCAGTGAACGCCGCAGAACGCAGCGCTATGAAGCGCGCTCTCGACCTCGCCACCCGCGGACCGCGCGGGGCCAACCCTCAGGTCGGGGCCGTCATTGTCTCCCCCCAGGGCGAAATCCTCGCCGAAGGATGGCATCACGGAGCCGGTACCGCCCACGCCGAGGTAGATGCTCTGTCTGGACTTGCGCCAAACGCCGCGCGAGGCGCGACCGCCGTCGTCACGTTGGAGCCCTGCAACCACACCGGACGCACCGGTCCGTGCGCTCTCGCGCTGATCGAGGCCGGCATCTCCCGCGTGGTCTACGCACTCGATGACCCTGGAGCACAATCTGGCGGAGGAGCCGAGCGGCTACGCGCCGCCGGCATCGAGGTCGAAGCTGGCGAACAGGCAGAAGCCGCGCACACCCTGATCTCCACCTGGCTCACCGCGCAGGCTCTCGGCCGCCCACACATCACCATCAAGTGGGCGCAGAGCCTCGATGGTCGCGCGGCGGCCGAAGACGGCTCGAGTCAGTGGATAACCGGCCCAGCCGCACGCGCTGATGTGCACCGCCGCCGTGCGGAGGCCGACGCCATCGCTGTCGGCACCGGTACGGTGCTGGCCGACAACCCTGCGCTCACCGCACGGGCTGGCGACACGATGCTCCCCCATCAGCCGATCCCGGTGGTCATCGGCGCACGCCCGACCCCCGCCGATGCCGCCGTGCGCACGCACCCGCACGCTCCCCTCTTCTTTGACACGCACGACCTCCGCACCGTGGTGGCCGATTTGCACGCGCGAGGCATCCAAAGCCTCTTTGTCGAAGGTGGACCGACCCTCGCCAGCGCCTTCATAGAGGCAGGACTTGCCGACCGCGTACTCGCGTACATCGCCCCTGTGCTGCTCGGCGGCAATCGACTCGCCCTCACCGAGATCGGGGTGCCCACTATCTCTCAGGCTCGCCGTCTCACTGTTGAGGAATGGGTTCCCCTCGGCGACGACCTGCTCGCGATCGCACACCTCGCGGCGCAACCTGATCCTGAAAACGAAGGAGCCGTCTGATGTTCACCGGAATCATCGAAGAGCTGGGTGAGATCACCGCCATCGCGCCCGCAGGCGACGGCTGGCGGTTGACAGTGCGCGCGCCTCGCGCTGCCGCAGACGCCGTGCACGGAGAATCCATCGCCGTTTCGGGAGTCTGCCTCACCGTGGTGGGTTCCACCTCAGACACCTTCGACACTGATGTGATGAAACAGACGCTCGACGTCGCCGCCATCGGCTCCGTCACCGTCGGCACGCGGGTCAACATCGAAAAGGCGATGCCGGTGGGCGCCAGGCTCGGTGGACACATCGTGCAGGGACACGTCGACGGCGTCGGAGAAGTGCTCGAAGTGCGGCCGGGCGCAAAGTGGAGCGTGCTGCGCATCAGCTTGCCAGACGACCTTGCCCCGCTTGTTGTCGACAAGGGGTCAATCTCTGTCGACGGCACCTCGCTGACGGTGAGTGCGGTGAGCCCTTCGACAAGCTCAGGGACCGAAACTGGGGGCCCTTCGACAAGCTCAGGGGCCGGAGCAGAGGGGTCGGGGCACTGGTTTGAGGTGTCGCTGATACCTGAAACACTCACCGCGACCACCCTCGGCAGTCGCGTCGTCGGAGATCGCGTCAATCTCGAAACCGACATCCTCGCCCGTCACGTTGAGCGTTTGCTCGCGTTCCGCGCCACATCGGAAGGAGGCTCGCGATGAGCCTTTCCACAATCCCAGAGGCCCTGGAAGCACTCCGTGCCGGGCGTCCCGTGCTCGTCGCCGACGACGAGAACCGTGAGAACGAGGGCGACGTCATCCTGTCAGCCGAGCTCGCTACGCCTGAATGGGTGGCATGGACAGTGCGTTGGTCGTCCGGTTTCATCTGCGCTCCGATGCCCACCGATCTCGCCGACAACCTCAACCTCCCCCCGATGGTCGCCGCAAGCGAAGATGCTCGCTCCACGGCCTATACCGTCAGCGTCGATGCCGCGCAGGGCGTCACCACGGGGATCAGCGCGCACGATCGCGCACACACGCTGAATGTGCTGGCGAACCCCGAGTCGACGGCCACCAGCATCATCCGCCCAGGGCACGTCCTGCCGCTGCGCGCGGTGGACGGTGGCGTGCGCGAACGCAGCGGACACACCGAAGCCGCCGTCGATCTGATGAAGCTTGCGGGGCTCCAGCCCGTCGGTGCGATCGCAGAAGTGGTTGACGAAGACGGCAGCATGATGCGCCTGCCAGGGCTCATCACGTTGGGAGCCCGCGATGGCGTTCCCGTGATCACAATCGAGCAGCTCATCGCGCATCTCAACGACATCGACCCGGACGGTGCAACGCCGACCGCACTGCGCGCGCGCCGCGTAAGCCTGCGCGCAGACGCGACAGTGCCGACGACACACGGCACGTTCCGTTTTCTGGCATACAAGGATCGCTTCACCGGCACCGATCACATTGCGGTGGTGTCTGGGGAGCTCAGCGAAACGGCTCTCGTGCGCGTGCACTCCGAGTGCCTGACCGGTGAGGCTTTTGGATCGTTGAAGTGTGAGTGCGGACCACAGCTCGACTCTGCGCTCGACGCAATCTCGCACGAGGGCGGCGTCGTCATCTACATGCGCGGGCACGAAGGGCGAGGGATCGGCCTCATCAACAAACTTCGCGCCTACAGCCTGCAAGAAGAGGGCCTCGACACCGTCGATGCCAACCTCGCTCTGGGGCTCCCCGCAGACGCCAGAGACTACGCCGCTGCCGCCGGGATCCTCGCTGATCTCGGAGTTTCGCAGGTGCGCTTGCTGACCAACAACACCGACAAGGTCGATCAGCTGCGCGAGCTTGGACTCGATGTCGTCGAGCAGGTGCCACTGATCGTCGGGGTGGGCCCCAACAACCATCAGTATCTAGAGACAAAGCGTGACCGGATGGGTCACATCATCGGCGAAGCCGCACTCACAGAGGCACTCGCTCGCGGAAAGGACAAGAAATGAGTGGCGCAGGAGCACCCGAAACAGGAAACATCGATGGCCGCGGCCTGAATGTGGTCATTATTGCTGGCACCTGGCACGAGACGATCTCCAATGCCCTGATCGCGGGGGCTGAACGAGTTTTGGACGCCGCCAACGCCGCACACCAGCTGGTGCGCGTTCCCGGGTCATTCGAGCTGGCGATCGCCGCGCAGGCCGCCTTTGCCGGTGGGGCGGACGCCGTCGTCGCACTCGGGGTCATCATCCGCGGCGGCACCCCGCACTTTGAGTATGTCTCTGCCGCGACCACAGATGGCCTCACACGGGTGTCGCTAGACGCGGGCAAGCCTGTCGGCTTCGGCGTGCTCACCCTCGACGACGAGCAACAGGGACTCGACCGTGCAGGCCTGGAAGGGTCAAAGGAAGACAAGGGCGCAGAGGCCGCTGACGCGGCGCTGCGTACGGCGCTCGTGATCAAAGGCCTGCGCGGCTGAGGCACTAGTCGGCTGAGGTCAGCCTGCCCTTGGTGGCAAAATATCGCTCAGCTTCGTACGGTGAAGCCATGGAGACCTTGCGCCACATCGTTCTATTCGTGCACCTCATCGGATTTGCTGTTCTGTTCGGATCATGGGCGGTTCAGGCGTTCGGCGGCAAGCGGGAGTTCACCCGCCTGATGAGCGTCGGGATGAGCATCGCGTTGCTCGCCGGCCTCGCGCTCGCCGCCCCGTGGGGTCTGCCAGAGGGCGTGGACAGCATGAACTACGCCAAGATCGGCACGAAGCTTGTGATTCTGTTGGCGATCGGCGCTCTGCTCGGTATCGGCACCGGCAAGCAGCGCAAGACCGGCACAGTGCCGCCAGCTGTGTTCTGGCTCGTCGGTATCCTTACCGCGGTCAACGCCGGAATTGCGACGATCTGGCGTTGAGCCGCTAAACACAGCGACTTATTGACTTTAGTCGCATACAGGAAACACTCAGAAAGGCGTAAGCTCACCCGAGTCCCCTGGTATACCAGGGGCTGATCGGAGGAGCTTCATGAGTACTGCCACTGTGCCAGCGAACCCGCGTTCGCGTGTCATCACCGCGAGCCTGGTCGGTACAACGATCGAGTTCTACGACTTCTACGCCTACGCGACAGCGGCAGTACTTGTCTTTCCTGTGCTGTTCTTCCCGACAGGGAACGACACCACATCACTCCTGTCATCGTTCGCCGTTTTTGGTGCTGCGATGATCGCTCGCCCGATCGGCGCGGTCATCTTCGGCCATTTTGGCGACAAGTTCGGACGCAAAGCCACACTCGTTGCGTCGCTCCTCACGATGGGCATTGCGACGTTCGTCATCGGGCTACTGCCCACGTACGAACAAATCGGTTGGTGGGCGGCGCTGCTGCTGCTGATTCTGCGTCTCGCTCAGGGGTTCGCGCTCGGCGGCGAATGGTCGGGGGCTGCGCTGGTGGCGACAGAAAATGCTCCGAAAGGTAAGCGCGCCTGGTACGGCACCTTCCCCCAGTTGGGTGCACCGCTGGGGTTCATCATCGCCAACTTCTTGTTCCTCGGAATCAACTGGCTGCTCCCCCACTCCGAAAACCCGGTGCTCAAATCTGAAGCGTTCCTTGCCTGGGGCTGGCGCATCCCGTTCTTGTTCTCGGCTGTGATGGTAATCGTCGGCCTGTGGGTGCGGTTGAAGCTGGTGGAATCTGACACGTTTAAGAAGGCAGAAACCAAGGGAACCATCCGCAAGATCCCGATCGCGACGGCCTTCCGCTACCACTGGAAGCAGCTCATCCTCGGCACGTTCATCATGCTGGCGACCTATGTGCTGTTTTACCTGATGACAAACTTCACACTCGCGTACGGCACAAAAGCAGCGTCGCTCGAGACTGCCTCCGCCGCAGCGCAAGCAGCCGCTGAGGCCTCGGGCACGGACTTCAACGCCGCTGAGTTCGCCGCACAGTTCTACCCTGGCCTCGGCTTCGGCTACACCGACTTTGTGCTGATGCAGATCATCGGCGTGGTGTTCTTCGGTATCTTCACCCTGCTCTCCGGACCCATCGCCGACTCGATCGGAAGGCGCAAGCTTCTGCTCTGGGTCACCGGAGTCATCATCGTGTTCGGCTTCTCGTTCAACATGTTCTTGCTCCCCGCCGTCGATCCGAAGTTCACGGGGGCGCTCGTGCAGGCGTTCCTGGTGTTCGGGTTTGTGTTGATGGGAGCAACTTTCGGGCCGATGGGAGCACTGCTGCCAGAGCTCTTCCCCACCAACGTGCGCTACACAGGATCGGCGATCGCGTACAACATGTCGTCGATTCTCGGCGCTGCTCTGGCTCCGATAATCGCCTTGTGGTTGTGGTCTGCGGCAGACGGTGCCCCGGGGCTTGTCGGACTGTACCTGTCAGCGATGGGGGTTTTGACGTTCGTGGCGTTGATCTTCACCCCGGAAACAAAAGACCAAGACTACGACGACGACCTCGGACGAGGTGTCAGTACGCAGCAGTGATCGTGCGCGTCATCCCGTCGACCACCATTGATCCGCCGTATGGCAGGATCCACTGCGGTCGAGTGTGACCGAAGGGCGGCCCCACACAGACAACAGCCTCGGGGTTGTACCGCCCGACCACATCAAAGACCACATCTCGTTGCGCGGCTCGCAACGAATCGGCCTCTGCTGCGGATGGACGGAAGTCGAAGTCACTCACTGGCGGACGGGCGACGACGACAGCCGACGCAGCGGCGAGGATGCCCCGCTCCCCCAACCCGCGCAACCAGCGTGCCACCCAGCTCGCTGGTGGCCGCTCCTCGCTCGTTTCCAACAGCAGAATCGCGCCATTCAACGTCTCCGTCTGCGGCAGTCGGTCAACGAAGGAAAGGCCGTCTATTACTTCGAGGCATCCGCCCCAGGTCTGTCCTTCGACACGCTTCGCCGGTCCGCCCCACGCCCACGGGTCTGTGGGAACTCGGTCACCAAATTCGACAAGTGCGCGAGGGTCGTGCCATCGGCGCCCCACGTCTTCCGACTCCCCAGGCTCGGTGACTTCGAGTTCGCCGCCATCCAGAAGCAGCGCACGCAGCGAACGCAAGTGCACGTCGTCCACCGTGGGTCCTGGCCCCAGGTGAACCGCCGTAGAGCCACCGTAATAGCCCTGCACCCCAAGACCCCACAGCCAATTGAGGATGTTCGTATTGTCGCTGTACCCGACGAACGGCTTCGGATCGGCAAGAGGCAACGCCGGGTCGAGGTGCGGCACCACGAGCATTTGGTCGTCGCCCCCGATCGTCGCAAGAATTGCCCGGATCCTCGGTTCAGCGAAGGCCGCATTCACATCTGCGGCCCGGGCTTTTGGTGTGGAGTCGAGCTCGCGCGTGGTCGGATACTCCACCGGAACGAGCCCTGTGAGCTCTTCGATGCGCCTCATCGCTTGTTCGTGCAGCACTGGCGCGACGGCGGGAGCGGCGAAGGCTGGTGAGAGGATCGCTATGCGGTCGCCGGGGACGAGCTTGGATGCAGAGAGCATCCGGCCAGCGTAACGCTCAGCACTGTTGCAGAACGTCCCTGGCCGCAGCTCGATCTTCTTCGTCCACGCTCAGGTCGTACAGGTCATACACCTCAACCCACTGTTGGACGTAGCGACATTGGAGCACGCCCGTTGATGGCAGCCACTCTGCCGGACCGTGATCGCTCTTTGCTTGGTTCGTCTTCTGCGACGACGCGATCAAGTTCACGGGGTCGTTGGCGAACGTCTCGCGCTCCTCATCCGTCCAGGCATAGGCACCTCCACGCCATGCCGCGGCCAAAGCAACGACATGATCGATCTGCACAAGAACAGACGTCGTCGTCCCAGAAACGAACTCCACCGTGGTCGCATCGTACGGATCCGTCAGCGTGCCGTAGATGACTTTGCAGTCGCCGGTTCCCACTTTGAACTCAGGATCGACGAGGTCGCGCCCGAGGATATCGTTGCGTGTGTCACAGCCGTTGCGGTCCACATCTGCCCAAGGCTGCCCGAAGAGCGCGCGATCGTAAGCGGGCGGCGTGTTTCCGGCCGCCGACGACAACGAGTCGAGACTGTCGATCCACGGCGACACCGGTGGCACCGGGCTCGCGTCAGGCGTGGTGCTTGTAGACGCCCCTGTCTCCTGAGACGGCGCCTCTGAAGGCACAGCAGGCGCATCCGAATCCGACTGAGCGGTGGGCACTGCATGCGAAGCCTGACCTGTCGCGTATCCGGCGGCGAAAGCGCCGCCGATGCACAGCACAACCACGCCGCCGAGGACCCACCATTTTGCGCGCCCCCACCTGGACGCCGTGTCTGCGCCAGGTTTCGGCGATTCACCGGATCCCGCTGTTGTCGATGGCCACGATTGTGCGCGTGCCGGCGGAGCGTTCACGGCTCGTTTTCCTGGCCGTGGAGGAAGATTGGTCACCTCTTAGACTCCCGAGTCGCCATCGTGCAGGTCAGCCTGTTCTGTCGCCTGCGAATGCTCGCCATGCCACAGCCCGACCGCGCCGACCGGCACGGGGCCGACGACGTCGGATCGCCACACGAGATCGATCGCAGCCAGCCCTGCCCCGTGAAAAGGAACCATCGTGATCGGCGCATCCTCATTGAAGTCAAGGGCAGATCGGAGTCGGTCAGGCAGCACCAAATAGCTCGTAACCTGCTCGTGGTGGCCGTCTTGAATCTGACGTTGCGACATCCAACTCGTACTCAACGGTGTGACAGGTTCGCGACGTCCGGCGAGAGAATCCACCAAGAACTCGTCCCAGGCAATTCCTTCGTCTGGAGCGATCGAGTCTCTCATCGCTGCGAGCACATCGAGCGGGTTGTCTTGAATCGATTCCACCGGAGGCTTACTTCCATGAAGCGCACTGCGTTGAATCTCCTGCATGAGGGACCGCAGACGCGGCGCAGCCACGCGTGTGAGCACCGCATCTCGGCTCATCCCGTCTCGCAGCATCCGTCTCGTGTTGTTCGAGGAGTGTGGAAGATCTTCGTCGAGAGCACCGACGCCGAAAGCAGCGGCGTCTTGACCCAGTTCTGCCCCCACTGCACGCACAAGGTCTTCGAAAGCCTCGGCACGCCAGCCTCTGCGCACCAGATGCTCGGTTGTCATTCTTCGCAACCGGGTCGCGGATGAGTAGTCACTTTCGACAACCGTGCCGACGCTCATAGCGAAAGGAAGAGAGTCGCGCGCCACATCGTAATCCGGCTTGGTCTGCCACTCCGGACGGATACGCCAGGGTTTGTGCACGGCACGCGCAAGCAGATCCAACCAATCCACGGTCTGCTGATGCAGGGATGTCAGCCGGGAAAGCTCCCGACGAGCGTTTCTGGATGCAGAGGCGACAAACGCGAGGTGCGCATGGGTGAGGTCAACCTGTCGCTGGAACGACGACCATCCGCGGTGATAGGCGGCGAGCCACACCGTGGTGAGAATCGCTCCGACTCCCACTGCTATCAGCACTGTCATCCAGTCTTCTGGGTACCAGAGTCCCGCACGCTCCGCTCGCGGGCGCAACTCGGAAAACCAGAGAGGAAGGAGAATGATCAGGGCCGCGACAGCAGCGACGATCACCCAGGTGACGAGCGTGGAGCGGTGGAAAGCCTTGCGGAGTTTAATCAGCTCCCCCGGAGCGGGGATCTGCAGCCGATCGACCTCACGTGCGTAGTAGTTCACAGCGTCGCGGGCTGCATGCCGATCAGCGGCGAGACGGTTGAACAGCCGCCAGGCGAAAGAACGATCCTTGCTTACTGCCCAGGAATCGTAGCTTCGGACGGCTTCTTCCCGTCGTTGCCGCTCTGCTTCTGCCGCTTCTGCTGCTGATTTTGCTTGGTCACGGCGTTGACGCATCTGTTCACGTTGTACCTCCGCTTGCGCGTCGGTCACACCAGGCAACGATGTGTATACGACCTCATTTGCGGTTTCGGTTTCTGGCGCTGGCTCCGCATCCGGCTCTGCCTCTGGCTCTGGCTTTTCCGCTGGCTCTGCCTCCGTGTCCGGTTCTGCCGCCGCGGCTTGCTCGTCTTCGGGCTCGGGCTCGGGCTCGGGCTCGGGCTCGGGCTCGGGCTCCGTCACGGTCGCGGGCTCGGGCACTACCGAGGCGACCAGATATGCGGCTTCTGCGTGCTCAGCCTCGTCAACCGCGCGCGCGGCGTGCTGCCTGCCGCTATCCATCCACTCAATCAGCTGCCCGCGTGGGTCGCCGTTGGCGAGGGTGTTCCAATCGATGGGTAGCGATAGATCTGCTGGCCCGTCATCGACGCTCCACACATCATCTGGCGAGGGGAACACATCCGATACACGACCAAAAACGGGAACCTTCTGTTCGATAGGCGCGAACCCGAGTTCGGACAGATCGGAGCTCCCGTCGAGCGAGCCAAACACCAGCTCGCGCAGCCGCGCCCACAGTCGAGGCGTCGTGCGCAGCGTGCTCACACTCACCGGCGCGGCCATGGCCGCTCTCGCGGCGCGCTCGGACTCGAAGATCCCATCCCGACGGGCGATCAGCAGAGCGTCGCGCGCATCAAGAACAGAGTCGTAATCGCTGCCCACCACATGGGTGCCGTCGGCCGTTTGCAGCTTTGACGTGAGCGCTCTCTCCGTGCGCGAAGTGAACCACCGGCGAGTCCACCTCGGCATCGCGGCGACCTTGTCGACACCGAACGAGCCGAAACTGCGGAGTTGATCTTTGATTCCCCATCGCCCCTGATCGGGCATTTCTTCGGCGGACGAAGGATGAAAACTCAACGACTCCTGATCGAGTCGCATCGAAGCGTCGACCATCTGCTCGATGTATGCCGCGACCATTTCATCTTCGATAAAGGCGGTCCCCGCTGGTGGCGAGCCCGCACTCGGGTCGATGATCAAAGAGTCAGCCTGTGCCACGAGATCGAGCACTTGAGCCGCGGTGCGACGCCCCAGAGCCTCGGTGATGATCGCGTTGAGGAACACACGCGAAACCCAGACGCTCTGTTGATTTGACGCTTCACTCGGAATCAGCTCGAAGGTGCCGGCATTCATGCCACTCCACAGCCCGGCAACGCTTGCGAGATGCATCATCGCGAACCCAACGAAGCGCTGATTGTCGCGCACAAAAGCATCACCTGACCACGGAGAAGCTCGGTCTTCCGGCGATGCGATAACGACGGTGCCGTATTCGGAAGCTGCCCAGTCCACGCGCTGTTGAAGCTGAAACTCCGTCGGCGCACAAATCAGCGTCAAACGCACCAGGTCAGTGACCTGATCGACGATATTCGCTCTCGGTACCGCCATCGGCATCGCTTTGGTGAGGTAGTCGCCCACGTGTCCAGCGATCTCGTCTTGTTCCGCATCCACTTCGCGAGACGGGACGGCGGAGCGGAGCTTCACCAGCCGCACGCGTGCGAGGTGCTCGCGCGCGAGCGATTCGAAGAGGTCGACCTCCACTTCTCGGAGCTGGTGATCGGCGTCCAACGCCACAATCGTCGCCCCGATCCGCGGGGGTCCGCTGACCAGGCGGCGAACCCGCTCTGGCCGCACCCACAGCGCTGGCCCAATGAGCCCCATGCGCGTCCACTCCCTGGCCACCTCGAGAACTGCCTCGCCCTGCTCCCCACTGGGCAACAGAATGACGCTGGCCTTGTGCTCCGGCCATGAGGAATGCGCCACGGTCAGACTCCGCTGTCCGCAGCCCGGGTCGCCATGACCGCCGAAGACAGACTTTGCAATGCGGCAGCGACCTGGTGACGAATCTCCCAGCTCACCGGGTAGTCATACACAGACACAGAGAAATCGTGCTCGGCGACCTGTGACCGGAAGCTGGCGTACTCGCCCGAGAAGTAGTCCCGCAACGACTGTTGCCGACCGCTCAGAGCCCCGGATGGATCTCCCGCTCTGCCCGCGTCCGGCACTGGGGCCTCTGCCTCGAGCTTTCCTTCCTGCACCCAGCCCAAGAGCGTGGAAGACATCTCCAACTCGTCTCCCCCCAACTGCGCAAGCACTTGGTAGGCACGCAACGGCGCCAGCGACTCCTGCGAGTTGCAGAGCGCGAGGGCGATCGTCAGCGACTGCATCACGACACCGGGGAAGTCATACGGCTTGGTGCGCCGGGTATCGAGGAGGGGCCGCGGAAAATCTACAAATCGGCGTGCAGACGCGTCCCATACGGCGAGTCCTGGGCCGCGGTCTCCGTCGTCTTGCTCGACTTTGAGTCGTCCGAGCGCTTTGGCGACGTACCATCCTCGGAGCATCGCCGAGATCACCGTCGGGTCGGCAGGAATTGCTTCACCCAGCAGGCGCGAACGCTTGAACCGCCAGAAGGCCTCACGACTTTCCTGCGTGTTGGACTGACGCAGCCAGTCTCTCGCGATCGGCTCCATCACGGAGTCCATGACGATGGGCTGGTAGGGGAAGCCGCTCATCGCAAAGACCTCAATCCCCTCTACCCGCGCGTCCTGGAACCAGGAGTCAGAGATCGCGTCGTTCCAGAAGCCCATCGCACCAAGCACCTGCTTGGTCACGGCATACATTTCGGTGCCTGCTTTGAAGGGAATTGAACTGAAGACCAGGCTGGTGGACTCGTTGGTTGCCTTGTCATGGACGAGCCTCAACAGGGTGGGGTTGAGCTTGACGAGCGGCTCACTCGCACCGAGAGCGGCTTGAAGCTGTTCACGGAACTTGTCCCGGCGACGTCCGAACACGTCAGGCAGCACGCTGTCCTCATCGAAGAAGCTCCGTAGATCTTCGGTGACATACGCATTGAATGCGGTGCCTTCACGACGCATCCACAGCCGAGCGCGCTCCACATAGACATCGGGCGTGGTCGCCATGCTGAACCGCGGGTTCTGCGGCGAGCGCGTCGTTTCACGGCTGGCCGTTACCGCGGGTGACCAGGCACGAACCTGCGCGATAAACGACCAGCTTGCCGCATCAGCCTCGTCCCGTGCATGTGCGCTGACGCCGACGAGCAGTTCTTGCACGACCTCCCGCATCGCATCGGAGAATCGATCATTGTTCGTCGACGCTGTGCTCCTCACCAGCGCCTTGAACTCTCCCGGATATTCCCCCTGCTCGACGAGCAGACGCTCGTTCGGAGCTGGCGTGTACTTGCGCGGCACCGTCTCGTCATCCGATTTCGGCCAGAAGTCGTAGTCGTTGTCGCGGTCGTCGCTCGTCTTGCGCGCTTTGACGCGGAGAGAAAGCTCTTCGTACGCACCCTCGAGGTAGGTGCGCAGCGGAGCAAGAAAGTCGCTACGGAGTTCGTTCAACAGTTGCGCCGCGCTGTAGCGCAACGGTGCTTCAGAGGCCCATCCCAACGCCTGCTGCATGCGTTCGACCGCACCGAGAACAGCATCCTGATCTGGGCGAATGGACTGCTGGTTTGGCGCGCCCTGCAGCTCTTCGCTGACGAGTGAAGGCAAGGACTGTGCCCAGTCTTCGTGAGTTCTTGCCTCGGCAGCCAACCCATCGGCGGCGCTTTTGAGCATGCGGTCCAACCGGGTGAGAAGCTCCATCACCACGGGCAGCCCGGCAGTGGCGACATGGGTAGCGATGACGAACAACAGCTCGTCGGGTACTACTCGAATCCACTCGTCAAGGAGGTTCTGACGGTGCCCACGGTCTTCCTGCAAAAGCTCCGGCGCTCGTTCGCCCCATTGTGCAAGCAATCGCTGGCTCCATGTGGTGAGATCCAAGCCGCCGTTCTTATCCAGCTGCGCGGGGTCTCCCAGCTTTGTGAGAATGTCGTTGCTCAACCTGGCCTTCAACGATTCCAGCTGCTCTGTGGCCCGCAACCGGTCGATGACGTCGTTGTGCTCTTCCGTATCTTCGTTCAAACGCAGGTCGCGAATAAAGCGTTGATAGTCCTGATCCGCGCGCACGGAAATCCATTCAACCTCGGTCCGCTGGGCGAACAGCGGATCCGTTTCTGTGTGTGCGTAGAGCATCTTGTCGATGACAGAGCGGGCGAGACGCTCGGCGGAGTACTCGAAGAACTTGTCTCGTCCCAATGTCACTCGTCCGAAGCCCATCGAAGAGAACGCGGGTGAGTGGTGTGCCGGGTTGGTCAGCCCTGTGTTGTCTGGAAGCACGTTGGCAGACACCCGCGCTTGCCAGTTGCCAGACGCATAGGCGGTGATGCTGTCCTGCACGCGGTCATCGGTGATCCATGCAGACAGGCTTGCGGCGACAGCGCTATATACCTCGCTCTGGTCGGCGAAGGTCACCTTCGAGTTACTCCGACCGACGATGAAGGGGTATGCCGCGCCCACACGATCACGAGCTCCGCCGTACGAGGGCGCCACACCCTGGGTCTGCAGCAGTTCGATGGTCGACGGTGAGGGCGTGTCTGTCCAGAAACCGTTCATGGTTTCGGCGATCGCTGCCAGAGCGTTACCAGGCGTCCCGGCGGTTACCCCCAGCTGATCAAACACATCGGGGGCGTAGAGAATGCTGAAGACCTCGTTCGACCACGGGTACTGCTTCGCTGTCGACTTCACGATCTCGATCACATCGAGGAACTGGCCTGCACCAGATCCGCCCGCCACCGAAGACACCACGATCACGGTGGGACTACTGTTTGCCGACTCTTCTCGTGCGCGCAGGGCGCGTCCCAGCGTCTGCAGCTCGGCGAGCGCGGAGGCATCACCAAGCCGGGCGATCGCCGCACGCGCAGCGACGGCAATATCGCGGGTCGCTGAAAGTGCCACCGCGCGACCGACTGCTCGGAACTGCCCGGCACCCTTGGTCACGTCGACGCGAACTCGACGTGCGTCAGGAAGCTGACGCTCAACGTCTGCGTGCACCTTCTGGTTCGCGGCATGCGCGCCTTCGATGGTCTTAAAGACGGTGTCGTAGTTGGCCCCGGCGCTCACCAGCCCCTTGTACTCCTGGGCGGGCAGAAACGGAGCAGGGTAATCCACCCCGTCTTGCACAGTCGGTGTGTCGAAGTGGAGAAACTGCCAGGCGGCGGGGATGCCACCGGCCCAGCCGGCCTGCTGCAGTTTGAGCTCAAGCTGATACTTCAGGCCGCGCAGCGTCTTACCGCCGGATCCGCCAACGCCGATGATGAGGAAGGGACGAAGCATTGTGTTCTCTGTCTTTCGTTGATCCGTGCAGTAAAAGTCGTGTCAAGGTCGCGGCGGTGGCGGAGTGCCCGGCCGCGGCGGTGGGGGCGGGGGTGTTGCCCCGGAACGAGGTGATGGTGTGCCCGGCTGTGGAGCACGAGGCGCATTTCGTGGCGGAGGCGCTGCACGCCCCGCTTCGCGCCCTGGGATGGGCGGGGGCGGACTACCTGCACCAGGAGATCGGTCCTGGGGTGCGTTGTCCGACGGCTTCTTCGTGTGGTTGCCGTCTGATTTACGTCGCTGCGTTTGCTCGAGCGCCGCGCGAGCCTTGTTGGTGGCCTCCCCCAGCAACGAGTCATTCTCGACCTCGGAGAGGCGCTGGCTGAGCTGTCCTTCGTCGCCAGCCTTCGCGCGGTGATAGAACACCACCGTGCCATTGACGTCGGCGCCACGCGGCGTATTGCGTAGTTCGTTGTCCGAGACGACGACTGCCCAAAAACGATCCAGCGGAAGCTTCGCGAACCGGATTCGGCCCTTCGCATCCCGAACGCCTGATGCCGTGCGCCCCACGCGTGCTGCGACGATCGATGAGCCTGCCGGTGCCTCCACTTCGTACCAGGGCGCGCGCAGCGGCCACCACGGCACCCGGGCACGAAGAGTGCCCAGAGTGCCGACACGTATTTCACGCTGACCATCTGAGGGCTTACCGAAAACGAATGCGTCCGAGAGCGCACTTCCCGCGCGTGGTGCCGTGATCTTCGAACCCGCAGCGGTGATCCGCACAGGGAATGACGCACGTTGCACGTCGCGAGGCACGTCGATTCGAGTAGTCACCCAGTTGATGATCCAGAGGATGATCAACGGGATCAGAATTCCCAGTGCCAGCAGCGCCAATGTCACGAGCACGACCGCGATGGTGTTCACCGGGTGCGTGGAACGAAACTGCACGGGGATGTCTTGGCGCAGTGGCTCTCCTGAAGAATCGGCCGATTGAAAAGTCACCGGAAGCGATGCCTGAACCAGGCTGTCTGCCGCCACGGCGTTCTCGGCAGTGATCTCGACGGTTTGCTCGCCGTTCGCCGGCACGATCACGCATCCAGCAGCGTCAAGAGAGGAGTCAACTCCCCACTGCCAATCCGTACGATTGCTTGCGTCGCTGATCACCGTCGGGTCCCCAGGCAGACAGACGACGCCATCACCGCCCTCGGTGGGCCCGACAAACGTGATCACCCCACTTGCTTGACCTCCTGCCCCCTCCAGGTCGGAGAGGACGACAGGCGGAGATTTCACCGAAGGGTAGGCCGCAGGCAGCGTGAGCTCGATTGTGTTTTGCACCGTTACCGCGGCCAGCTTGGCTCCATGCTCACGAGTCACCAGGGGGTCGATCGAGGCAGTCACCACAAGTTGAGCTGCCGTCAGGTCGGACGGGACAGGAATCGTGATGGTTCCGGTCGGGCGATCAATACGGGCGCCGCTGAGCTCTGTGCGCCCTCCCTCAGCGTCAAGGAAGGACGCGGTAAAGACGCTCTCTCCATACACATCCAAGTCAACGGGCGCTCCGTCGGTGTCGACAACCGTCGCGTTCAGCGACGCGGAAGCGGGCGCCGTTCCATCGTCTGACAGCTCGATCGTGTTCGTGTCGTCGAAGACGATGCGAAGGTCGCTGAAGAGGAACAAGGATCGTGCGTCCGTCGAGTCGAGCCGCCACTTGCCGGGGACGGCATCGCTTTCGCGAACCTCGATAACTGTCGCACCGTTAGCCTCGTCGACGCCAGCCCATTCCTGAGGCGTGTCGTGCGAGGCTGCGGACAAGCCAGACCCATCGGGAGGCGTCAATGTCCACTCCCCCGCGAGCACGATGCGGAAGCGCGCAACTCCTTCATCAATCCAAAACGAGCCGTCCGCTTCGAAAGGCCGAGGGTATCCCCCATCCACCTGCGCGCCGAGTTCCAGAAAGACGCGAGCGAGCGAATCTGGTGCAGACGCGGTCGCGAATGCGCCGTGCACGTAACTTTCGGGCTGAGGTGTCACACCGCACTGCTGATCTGACTGCGGCGATTCGCCTTCCACCAGCGATTGCATCGGCCCCACGGCGCCCACCGCACTGGAGCCCACTGCCAAGAGTGCGCCGAGCACCACAACGCCGGACTGTCGGAACGAGTTGAAGACTCCATCAGCACTGCACATGTCGGCGAATGCTGCGGCGTCTTCCTCCCCTGGGCCATCGGGGGAGCGAATGTCCATCTCGCCGTCTGTCAGCCAGATAAGGAGAGGACACCCCGGATCCGCAGCTTGTTGCGCTGCGAGCGACTCTTGGGCGCCTGCCAAGCCCGCTGGCCAGTTGGTGTAGCCGGATGGTTGCTGTGCCTTAATCTGCGCGGCGAGCGCACCGGACGATCCACTGTCCCAGCTGCTCCACGCGGAAGACGGCTCGAAGTCGTTCGAGAAGAAACCCGCCGCCCAGTTCACGGCGAGTCCGTCACGGAGCGCGCCAAGCTGCTCAAGGCTGTTTCCCAAAATGGATGCGCGCAGAGTGTCGGGGTCCGAACCAGCCCCACCGTCGTCAGCAACTTTCAACGACCGCGAAGAGTCGATCAGATAATAAACGTTGAGGGTGTCTCTGGAGGCCAAGCACACGCGGAGGTCGGCGATCGCTGCTTCCCCCGTGTCCGACAGGCTTTCGCCCGAGGAGACCGCGGCGGCGACCGGCGAATGGGCGGGAACCGAAATGGCGGCTGCCGTCGCTGCGGAAGGCGCGAGCAACAACGACGCCAGGGCAACAGTGGCCGCAAACATCCCCCGTCTCACGCGAGCCCCCAGAGCTCGGTCAACGGAACGCTGAGGTTGAGCACGTGCCACACGGCCAGCAAGATCGCGAAGGCGGCGGCCCCCAGCAGGATCTTCGTGTATCCCTCACGATCAACAAAGTTGGAGTTTTCGCGCTGCCCTTTGCGTTGTGCGATGCGGTCCCAGCCGTAGCAGGCCACGACGATGACAGGTGTGAGGATGTAGCCGAGCATGCTGAGCCACCAGAACTCCGCGATCACGAGCGGCATCGGCACATCGAAGAACACACTCACTGGGTTGCTTGCGAAGAGGACAACGAAGACAGCCAGCCCGATGCTGATCACCACGGCTGCGAGACCGACGATGAGCGGCGTCGCGCTTGCGCGACTCGATGTGGCTCTGTTGCGTTGCCGCGGAAGTGTTGCTGACGCCATTGCGCCCCCTTGCCCCTTTACGAACAGGGAGCCCCCACCCCTGCGATATATTAATCCACACATTAGCGTGATTGCCCGACGCTCGCGCAAGCCGCGTCAGCGGGCGCCCCGACGAAGTACGGTCGTATTACACCCATCTTCAGATCGAGGTCACGTATGTCCGGTACGGCGACAACACGCCGCCGCGGACGTGGTGCGCAGCCAGAAGGCCCGCGCGCTACTTTCCGCCAGCTCCTCCCCTTTTTGTTCGAACACAAGCGCACCCTCATCGTGGTGGCCGTACTCAGCGTGGTCGGCGCAGCGACCTCGCTCGTGCAACCGCTGTTGGTCGGACAGGTGATCGAGGCCGTTCAATCTGACGTAGGAATCGGCGTGCTGGTCTGGCTGTTGGTCGGGTTCGTCATCTTGTCGTCGATCATCTCCGGCTTCCAGCACTACCTGCTGCAGCGCACAGGAACGGCCGTGGTCTATTCCAGCCGTCGCCAGCTGATCGCCCGCATCCTGCACCTTCCGACGTCGGAGTTCGATGCTCGGCGCACCGGAGACCTCGTGTCTCGCGTGGGCACTGACACCACGCTGTTGTACGCCGTACTCACCCAGGGTCTTGCCGATGCTGTGGGGAGCGCCGTCCTCTTCGTCGGCGCTCTGATCGCGATGCTCGTGATCGACCCGATTTTGTTGCTCCTGATTGTTGTCGTGATCGGCGTCTCTGTGGTGGTCGTGGTCTCGCTGAGTGGCCGCATTCGCACCGCATCGACGGCGCAGCAAGAGAAGGTTGGCGAACTCGCCTCTGGCGTCGAGCGCGCCGTCGGTTCCATCCGCACTATTCGCGCCTCTGGGGCAACCGAGCGCGAGACGAACGCCGTCTCTGAGCTCGCATCAGAGGCCTACGGCATCGGCGTGCGCATCGCCAAAATCTCCTCGCTCGTCGTTCCGGTCTCCGGTATCGCCCTGCAGCTCTCCCTGCTGGTGGTGCTTGGTGTTGGCGGGTTTAGGGTGGCCGCAGGCGCCATCACCATCGCCTCGCTCATCGCGTTCATCATGTTCCTCTTCCTGCTCGTGATGCCTCTCGCCACCACCTTCGGGGCGATCACCTCTGTGAACCAGGCTCTGGGTGCCCTCGGGCGTATTCAGGAAGTGCTTGACCTCCCTACGGAAGAGCAAGACGACGCGCGCATCGCTGCAACTCTTCGCGAGACGCATCCGCAATCCGCAGAGTCCAGCACCGCAGACTCCAGCGCCGCAGACTCCAGCACGGACGCGCCAGCGCTCGAGTTCCGCGATGTGCGCTTTCACTATCCAGCCAACGTCGTCGCGGCACGAAAGGCCGCGGCGAAGGAAGCGCGAAACCTGCTTGCAGATGCACATCTGGAGTCCACAAACGAAGAACCTGCAACCGCGCCAGAGCACACCGCCACTCAGGAGCACGAAGTGCTTCGCGGCGTATCGTTCGCTGTGCCGCGCGGTGCGAGGGTGGCACTTGTCGGTCCGAGTGGTGCAGGAAAGAGCACCATCCTGTCTCTGATTGAGCGCTTCTACGACCCAACAGGCGGTTCCATCCGGTTGCACGGACATGACGCCCGCACCTACCCCCGCGCCGAGTTGCGCGCCAACTTCGGCTACGTGGAACAGGATGCGCCCACCCTTGCAGGAACCCTCGCGGAGAACCTGCGCCTCGCGTCTCCGGATGCCAGCGATGCCGACTGCGAGCGCGTGCTGCGGGCCGTGAATCTTGGCGATGTCTTGGAGCGCAACACCCTCGGAATTCACGCCCCTGTGGGCGAAGACGGCGTGATGCTGTCTGGCGGCGAGCGCCAGCGGCTAGCGATCGCCCGTGCGCTGCTGACCGACGCCCCGATTCTGCTTCTCGACGAGTCCACCTCGTCGCTCGACGGTGTCAATGAACAGCGCATGCGCGAGGCTATTGACGCCGTCTCCACTGATCGCACGCTCATCGTGATTGCCCACCGGCTTTCTACCGTGGTCGACAGCGACCTCATTGTGGTTATGCAAGATGGCATGGTCGTCGGCCAGGGCACGCACGCCGAACTGATCGAATCGACTCCGTTGTATCGCGATCTCGCGAGGCATCAGCTCCTCACCTGACCAGGCGAGCAGCGACCACTTACACGCAACACGAAACACGCAGCACGAAGGCGGGACGTCGGAGACCACTCAGCCATGGGTTTGTCTCTGATGTCCCGCCTTCGCGGGTTTGGGGGCATGGTGCCCGGAGGTGCCGGCTCCCCCGAGCCGGCACCGGTCTGGGTGCTACGCCTTCGAGAGGCGGTAGCGCAGAGATGACAGCTCTGCGCGCAGGGCTACCGGCACCTTGTCGCCGAAGGTGTCGTAGAACTTCTCGGTGAGGTCGGCCTCGGTCTTCCATGCCTCTGGGTCGACGGAGAAGAGCTCTTCGAGGTCGGCTTCTGGAATGTTCAGTCCATCCAGGTTGAGGTCTTCCACTCGTGGCAGGCGTCCGATCGGGCTGTCGACGGCAGGCACATCGCCAGCGACACGACGGATGACCCAGTCGATGACTCGAGAGTTGTCGCCGAAACCTGGCCACAGGAACCGTCCGTCTGCGCCGCGGCGGAACCAGTTGACCTGGAAGATGCGCGGTGCCCTGTCGAAGCGCAGACCTCGACCGACCTTGAGCCAGTGCCCGAAGTAGTCAGCCATGTTGTACCCACAGAACGGCAGCATCGCGAACGGGTCGCGACGCAACTCACCCAGTGTGCCCTCGGCAGCAGCCGTGCGCTCAGAAGAGATGTTGGAGCCGAGGAAGACGCCGTGGGTCCAGTCCGTGGCTTCGACCACGAGCGGCACGTTGCTTGCACGGCGTCCGCCGAACAGGATCACATCCAGCGGCACCGCCTCTTCCCAGTCATCTGCGATCTGCGGGCACTGCGCCGCAGATACGGTGAAACGGGAGTTGGGGTGCGCCGCCGGTCGACCAGAATCTGGCGTCCAGTCGTTGCCTTCCCAATCAATCAGGTGTGCTGGTGCCTCTTCTGTCAGGCCTTCCCACCAGACATCTCCGTCGGGACGAAGCGCCACGTTGGTGAAGATGGTGTTGCCCCAGAGGGTCTCGACTGCCGTGACGTTCGTCGACTCCCCCGTGCCAGGAGCGACGCCGAAAAACCCTGCCTCTGGGTTGATCGCCCACATGCGTCCGTCTTCGCCTGGACGAATCCAGGCGATGTCGTCGCCCAACGTCTCGACCTTCCAGCCGGGAATAGTGGGGCGCAGCATGGCGAGGTTCGTCTTGCCGCAGGCCGAGGGGAAAGCGGCGGCGACGTGGTACGCCTTGCCCTGAGGATCAATCACTCGGATGAGCAACATGTGCTCGGCGAGCCACCCCTCATCCCTCGCGATCACAGACGCGATGCGAAGAGCGAAGCACTTCTTCGCCAGGATGGCGTTGCCGCCGTAGCCGGAACCGTAGGAGTACACCTCCAACGTCTCGGGGAAGTGCACGATGTACTTGTCGTCGTTGCAGGGCCACTCCACGTCTGGCTCCCCCGCCGCGAGCGGTGCCCCAACGCTGTGAACCGTCTTTACCCACGGTGCGCCTTCAGCGATCTGCCGTGTGACGGCATCGCCGATCCGGGTCATGATGCCGATTGAAGCGACCGCGTAGGCGCTGTCGGTGATCTGCACGCCGATGTGCGAGAGCGGGCCACCGACGCGACCCATCGAGAAAGGCACCACGTACATGGTGCGACCGCGCATAGATCCCTCGAAGATTTCGTCCATCTTCTGGTGCATCTCCGCCGGTGCGGCCCAGTTGTTGGTGGGACCTGCGTCTTCTTCACGCTCCGACGCGATGAACGTACGCCCCTCCGTGCGGGCGACATCGCTGGGGTGCGAGCGCGCAAGGTAAGAGCCAGGTCGCCACTCGGGGTTGAGTTTGATGAGTTTGCCTTCATCAACCAGCCCGCGCAGCAGCCAGTCATTCTCTGCACGCGAACCATCGACCCAGTGCACGGACTCCGGCTGTGTCAGCTCACGAATCTGCTCAACCCATGCGGTCAACTCCGACATGGCGGGAGTTTCATAGGTGGGAGCCGCGCCGAACGTACGCGTCGCAGAGACGGGAGACGTGCGAGGGGTGAAGACTTCGGCGATTGCCATGCGGTGCTCCTTTAAAAGTGTGGGCCGTACATCCATCATCATCCGAATCCCGCAGAACTTTCGGCCGATATGTTGGATAAAAAACGCGATTCTTTCGCTAGACTCAAACAATGCCGTCCTCTGGAATTCACCTCACGACTCTCGGCCACCGCATTCGCCACCACCGGCTGGCCGGCGGCTTCACTCTGGACGAGTTGGGCGCGCTCGTGGGTGTCGCTGGGTCGCAATTGAGCCTGATCGAAAACGGCAAGCGCGAACCCAAGCTGTCGCTCTTGCAGGCAATTGCGCATGCCACGAGCACTGAGGTCACCGACCTCATCTCTGGCGAGCCGCCCAACCGCCGGGCTGCTCTAGAGATCGAACTCGAACGAGCGCAAGAGAGCCCTGTCTTCCGCCAGCTGGGCGTGGCACCGGTTCGAGTGACCAAAGGAATGAGCGACGAGACGATCGAGTCGGTTCTCGGACTGCACCGCGAACTGGAGCGCCGAGAGCGCGAGGCCATTGCAACGCCAGAAGAGGCCCGGCGCGCGAACACCGAGCTGCGGCTGCGCATGCGGGCGCAGCATAATTACCTCCCCGAAATCGAAAAGGTGGCAGAGAAGCACCTCAAAGCAGCGGGTCACGTGCAGGGAGCGCTCACCCACCGCACGGTGAGCATCATGGCCGAGAAGCTCGGATTCGATCTCATCTACGTCAATGACCTGCCGCATTCCACGCGCTCTGTCACCGATCTTGAGAACGGTCGCATCTACCTGCCGCCAGCTTCCATCCCGGGAGGGCACGGACTGCGGTCGATGGCGTTGCAAGCCATGGCGCACCGCTACCTCGGGCATACCCCACCGACCGATTACGCCGACTTTTTGCAACAGCGCCTAGAGATCAACTACTTCGCTGCCTGCTGCCTGATGCCGGAAACCGCCGCCGTCACTTTTCTGCAGCAGGCGAAGAAAGATCGCAACCTCGCTGTTGAAGATTTCCGTGATGCGTTCGGGGTGACGCATGAGGGGGCTGGCATGCGGATGACTAATCTCCTCACCCAGCACTTTGGTATGTCACTGCACTTCTTGCGCGTCGATGGCACCGGCGCCATCACTCGCGTCTACGAGAATGATGATCTGCCCCTACCGATGGATGTCACCGGAGCGGTGGAGGGCCAGCGGGTATGCCGCAAGTTCCAGGCTCGCGCTGCCTTCACCCAGCAGAACCGCACCAACGAACATCACCAATACACCGACACCCCATCCGGCACCTTCTGGTGCTCAACGCAGACAGGCCTTTCGACCGACGGAGAGTTCTCGATCACGGTCGGTGTGCCGTTCGACGACGCTCGTTGGTGGCGCGGGCGTGAGACCAACGACCGCGCCGTGTCGCACTGCCCCGATGAGTCGTGTTGCCGTCGCCCATCTGCGGAGATGACAGAGCGGTGGAGCACACGCGCCTGGCCGAGCGCGCGTGTGCACACGCACATGTTCTCGCCGCTCCCCCGCGGCGCATTCCCCGGCGTCGATGACAACGAGGTCTACAGCTTCCTCGGGCGGCACGCGAACGAGTAACGCTCAGCCCTGCAGCGTCACCACTCGACGAGCGGGAAGAACGATGGGGTGTGAACCAGCCATCACTTCAAGCACGCGGATCACCTGACAGGAGTACCCGAACTCGTTGTCGTACCAGACGTACAAGATGAGGGTGTCTTCGTCGGCAATCGTCGACAGTCCATCCACGATGCCGGCACGGTGAGATCCGACAAAATCTGTGGAGACAACGTCCGGGCTCTCCACATAGTCGATCTGCTGGCGGAGCTTGGAGTGCAACGAAACCCGACGCAGGTAGTCGTTTACCTGTTCCTTCGTTGCGGGCCTCTTGATGGTCAGATGCAAGACGGCGAGTGACACATCAGGCGTGGGAACGCGGATGGAAGAACCGGTGAGCTTGCCCTCCAACTGCGGGAGCGCCTTGGCGACTGCTTTCGCGGCGCCCGTCTCTGTGATGACCATGTTGAGCACTGCAGAGCGGCCCCGACGGTCTCCCTTGTGGAAGTTGTCGATCAAGTTTTGATCATTGGTGAACGAATGCACGGTCTCGACGTGCCCCTTGACGACGCCGTACGCCTCATCGATTGCTGCGAGCACTGGCGTGATGGCGTTGGTGGTGCACGACGCCGCTGACAGGATGCGGTCGGCGTCGTCGATCGTCTCATCATTGATGCCGTGCACGATGTTCTTCAGCGGCCCCTTGCCCGGCGCCGTAAGCAGCACCCGTGCGACGCCCGTGGACTGCAGGTGCTGCGAGAGGCCTTCCTCGTCGCGCCAGCGACCGGTGTTGTCGACGACGATGGCGCGGTCGATGCCATACGCGGTGTAGTCGATGCTGGCGGGGTCATCAGAGTAGATCACCTGGATGCGGGTGCCGTTAGCGATGATCTGGTCTGCTTCTTCGTCAACCGTGACAGAGCCAGTGAAGCGGCCGTGCACCGAGTCGCGCAGCAGCAGGGATGCACGCTTGGCGAGGTCGTTCTCGGCGCCCCGCCGAACGACGATCGCACGCAGCCGAAGCCCGCTTCCTCCGCCTGTGTGCGCAATGAGGATGCGAGCGAGCAGGCGACCAATGCGTCCGAACCCATAGAGGACGACATCGGTGGGCTCTGCCACAACAGCACCCATGGCCGGCGCGAGCACATCTGCCAGGTACGTCTCGAGCGACTTACCGCTTTCGGCGTGCTCTGCAACCAGGCGGGCAAGATCCAGCGAGGAAGCTCCTGGCCCCAGGGCGCGGATTGCTTCCAGCACAGCCAAGGTTTGTTCGATCGGGAGGCGCTCGTGTCCGAGCTGGGCGACGCGCTCGTGCACTTCGACAAGTCCTGTGGCAGAGAGCCCGAGAAGTCGGTGCCCGTGCAGGGAGGTGACCACGTCACGCTCACGCCGAAGAGCACCGATGAGCGGGATCATCCGCTCCGCCAACTCTTCGCTCGCTGTCCAGTCATCGCGGTGTGCCGCGGAATCGTTCATCTGCGTCCTTGCATGTGTGAGCGCGCACCGAGGTCGCCGGCGCGCGAGTTGCCGGTGAAAGTCGGGGGATGCGTCTAGCCTACAAGTCGTGGGACAACACGAATTCGGGAGCCGATCGGCATGGCCACCGCTTTTGGTAGCCATCGGGCTGGAAGTGGCAGCAACGCTCTCGCTACGCGCTGCCGAGGGATTCACCCATCCGCTGTGGCTGATCCCGGTGGTGCTCGGCTACTCCGGCTCCCTCTGGTTGCTTTCTGTCGTCCTGGATCGCGGTATGCCAGTGGGCGTTGCGTACGGAATTTGGTCGGCGCTTGGGGTGGTTCTCACCGCGATCCTCGGTACCGTTTTGTTCGATGAGCTTCTGGGAGCGGTGCAGATCATCGGCGTGGGAGTGATCGTCCTCGGCGTGCTTCTCGTTGAACTTGGCTCCCACCCTCGTCGCCCGAAGAAGGTCATCTCATGACCTGGCTCCTCCTCGTCTTGGCGATTGCAAGCGAGGTCACGGCGACATTGAGTCTTCGCGCGTCAGATGGGCTCCGCCGACGCCGCTGGATTCCGATGATCGTCGTGGGTTATCTCGCGGCATTCA
This sequence comes from Microbacterium sp. NPDC076768, assembly GCF_040687205.1. Classification (NCBI taxonomy): domain Bacteria; kingdom Bacillati; phylum Actinomycetota; class Actinomycetes; order Micrococcales; family Microbacteriaceae; genus Microbacterium; species Microbacterium sp. NPDC076768. The sequence goes on along the minus strand of NZ_JBFBMU010000002.1, from coordinate 103,429 downwards.
CCCTTCTCGGAGCCATCCTCGCACTGGGCATGCCGGTGGGGGTCGCCTATGGAATCTGGGCAGCTGCCGGTGTTGCCCTTACCGCGGTGCTCGGTCGCGTGATCTTCAAAGATCACTTCTCCGCACTCATGGCTGTGGGCGTGGCCCTCATCGTCGTCGGGGTGGGACTGATCGAGTTCGGAGGGGCGCACTAGCGCCGGGATTCAGGAATGAGCCCGAATTCAGGAAAGCGTCGCGATGGCCACGCGAAGTATGCCGTCAGCGGCATCTAGTGCTGTGGCTGCAGACTCCGGTGAAGCGTTCGTTGCGAGCATCAGCAGGGCGAGCTTGACGGAGCCATCAGCCGCCCGCAGTGCTTCTGCCGCTTCGTCGACTCCGACTCCGGCGAGCTGGGAGACTGTGCGAATCGAACGTGCGTGAAGCTTCTCGTTGGTTGCCAACAGGTCGACCATCACGCCGTGGTACGTCTTGCCGAGCTTGATCATCGACAGGGTCGTCAGCATATTGACGACGAGCTTCTGGGCTGTGCCCGATTTCAGTCGAGTGGATCCAGAGATGAATTCAGGCCCGGTAATGACTTCGATCGCGATCTCGGCCGCGGCGCCAATCTCGGAGTGGGCATTTGAGGCGATGGCGGCCGTGAACGCGCCGATGCTGCGCGCGTAGGTCAACCCGCCCACCACGTAGGGCGTGCGACCAGAGGCAGAGATCCCCACCACTGTGTCGCGCGCCGTGAGGTGGAGCTCGCGCAGCGAAGCCTCCGCCGCTTCATGGTCATCCTCGGCATTTTCTACTGCCGAGCGGATTGCTGTCTCTCCCCCCGCGATGAGACCGACCACCATCGACGGATCAGTGCCGAAAGTGGGAGGGCACTCGCTGGCATCCAGCACCCCGATACGGCCTGCCGTTCCTGCTCCGATGTAAATCAGGCGACCTCCGTGCCGGAAGCGCTCGGCGATTCCATCGACCACGACGGCGATCTCTTCTGCACACTCGCCGACCGCCGCAGGCACGCGGTGGTCCTGCGCGTTCATCTGGCGCACGAGTTCCGCTGTGCTCAGAAGATCGAGGTCGCCTCGCTCTGTCGTCGACGCTTCGGTGTCGAGGCGATCCAGCACAGAGAGCATCTCGGTGAGGCGCAAGTTGTCATCCGGCACGATGCACGAACCTTTCGTGAGGGAGGTCGGTACGGTGCGCGATCAGCAGCGCGCCGTCGAGGGCATCACCCGCCGACGGCACAACGTCTCGACCGGCAGTGTGAAGTGCGGAGATCAGTTCTCCGCGGAACCAGACGTGGTCTGTGAGCCCACCGTGCAGCGCGACTTCGCGAGTCTGCGGCGATGATGCGGTGGCAGAGGTCGTGAGCAGGCGCACCGCTTCGAGAGCGATGTCGCGAGCGACGCGGTCGCCCAGAGCTGCAGCGTTCAGCACGAACGGGGCGAGGGTAGCGAGGCGCCTTGGCAACGGTCCCTCTTGTGCGAGCCAGCCCTGCACATCTGCGGCTGACCCCACGGCGTCGGCAAGCGCCTCGGTGAGCGTCGTGGTCGTGCCATTTTCGACAGTGCGCAGCAGGGCTCGCAGTGCCTCTCGTCCAAGCCACGAGCCGCTACCGAAGTCGCCAAGCTCGGGCCCCCACCCATCAATGAGGCGGGCACCGCCCGTCTCGATTCCGAGGGCCGCGGCGCCGGTCCCGGCAATAAGTAGCGCACCTGGTGCTCCGTCGAGCGCTCCGGCGTGGGCGGTAACAACATCAGAGGTGACGACAGCGCGGGATCCGAGAGCGCCAGCGAGATGATTCGCTAGTTCTTGGCCCGCCTGCGGAGCGAGCCACGCACCAGCCGCCCCCACGCTGACAACCTCGACACCCGCTGACCGCAGGTCTTCGACTTCGAGCAACGACATGATCGCCGAGGCCGCCGCCTGCACTCCCCCTGAGGCTGCAAGGCCTGGCGCCCCCGTGCCCGCACGCTCAGCACTGGACTCGTTGCCGGTGATACGCACCCGGCACCGCGACTTACCGAGGTCAACAGAGACAGTCAGGCGCTCGCTCATCAGTTCTCCTCGATAGCCAAAATAAGGGGTGTGAAAAGAGACTACATGCCAACTAGAATCTATGAAAATGATTTACATATGACTGGCGGAGGAACGATGAGTATCCAATCGACGATCGAGGCCGCCGTTTCGACTTTGCCGCCGTCGCTCGCTCGCATCGCCCACGTTGTGCGCGAAAACCCGTCCGTCGTCATCGAAAAGACAATCAACGACCTCGCGGAAGAGTGCCATACCTCCGTCGCCTCGGTCGTGAGGTTCTGTCGCGCGATCGGCTTCAGCGGCTACGCCCCACTTCGCATGGCGCTCGCTGCGGAGCTCGGCAAGGAGTCTGCACAGTTCTCCGCGCGCGGTGCCTTTGGGTCAGAGATTTCTGAGAAAGACTCTCTGCGCGAAGCCGTATCGAAGATCGCCGCGCTCGAACTTCTCGCCATCGAAGAAACGGTGACACAGCTGGACTTTGATGCTCTGGAAACAGCGATCGACGCGATCGACCGGTCTGACCGGGTTCTCCTTTATGGGTTGGGTGCCAGTCGCTTCGTGGCCGAAGATCTCACCCACAAGCTCTTGCGAGTGGGGCGCAACGCCCATATGCCCACCGATCCACACGAGGCTGTCGCGGTATCGGTGCTGCACACTGTGCCGACCGTCGCGATCGGCTTCTCGCACTCAGGAGCAACGCTGGAGACGGTGCGCTTTCTTGAGGCGGCGCGCGCCGGCGGCGCCGCAACGATCGCAGTCACCTCGGCCAAGGACTCCCCCCTCACACGCATGGCGGATCACTCGCTGTTCACAGAGGTGCGGGAGTCGACCTTCCGCGCGGGGGCGATGGTGAGCAGGATTGCACAGCTCACGCTCGTCGACTGTCTCTTCATCGGTGTCGCTAAGCGACGCTATGCCGAGACGGTAGACGCGCTGCAGCGCACGCGAGAGGCTGCGCACGCGCTGCGCGGCTGACAGGGTGCGTAAGACCGGTCAGGCTTCACCAAACATTTCAGGAAGAGATGTCACGAACTCCGAGAAATGGCTGTACCAGACGGTGTGCGCCGCACCAGGGATGCTGCGCACAGTCACTCCACTCTGCTCCAACCGTTGGGCATCATCGTCGCCGACCCAGATGCTAGGGTCCGCTCGAATCATGATGGAACCTGGCGCCGCCGTCCACGATTCATCGCGCCCACAGGAGAGGGCCGCCGAAGTCGACGGGTCGAATCTTTCCGCGGCCCGCGCCTCCACCACAGCGTCTTCTGCCGAGTAGAACGGTCGACTTCGACGCAGGTCATGGGCGGAGAGCCGCGCAGCGCGATCTCGTGCGTATGCGGCGATAAGTGTCCTACGGTCATCACCGCCCGCGAACGAGAACGAAGCATCCACGTACACGGTGAGTTCTGGTTGTAGTCGCGCTGCCACCGCCGCAAGAACGGTCGCTCCGTAAGAATGCCCGATGGCAGAAACCGGTTGGCCAGGAGCAAGGAACCGCACGGTCTCGTCGACCGCAGCCGCCGCGCGCTCAACTGTCAGTTGAGGATCACGTGGAGATAGCCCATGGCCGGGAAGATCAAGCGCCAGCACGCGGTAGCCCCGACGGGTGAGGAGCGGCATCAGACGCCACCAGCTTTCCGCTGACCCCATGAGTCCATGCAGCAGAACAGCGACGCGGGCCCCTCCCCCAGATCGACCGCATTGAGCAACACCCGAACAGTAAATCAGGCTGTGCCCAGTGGTTCCATGCGGAGTTCAGGCGGGCGCACAAATCGAGGTTCGAATGTCGGTGGTCCGTGGTGGACTGAAGCCATGACCGCACTCCTCGACGCGACAGACTCGCAGATGGCGATGCTCGCCAATCTCGTCGCGTCTCTTGAGGTGGCTGAGTCAACGTTAAGCAGTATGCAAGCAGCACGCGACGGCATGTTGGCGATGGCAGGCCGCCTGGCGATCGATATCGCGCGGGCCGCCTCCCATCCAGACCACGGCGACATGGCTATCCGCACGATAGCGGCCGAGATCGGCGCAGCTCAGCATGTGAGTGATCGCACTGTCGAGCGCCGCATGGCAGACGCCTCCTGGCTCGTGGAACGCTTTCCGACGGTGTGGGAAGCGCAAGGAGATGGCCGCATCTCTAGCGCACATTCCCGCGTAATCGTCGACGCGGGCGCCCACCTCGACGATGCAGACAACCGCCAGGCATACGCTGCACAGATCATCGCGATTGCCGAGACCGAGTCACCGAATCGGCTACGTCGGCTGGCGCGCCGGGCAGCAGAACGCTTCCAAGAGCGCACGATCGATGAACGCCATCGCGATGCCCGCGAGACCCGTCGCATCTGGGTAAAAGAGTGCGACGACGGTATGGCGATTTTGTCTGCATACGGCCCCGTTGCCCTTGTTCACGGCATGTTTGATCGGCTCTCCCAAATGGCACATGCGGTGCACGGCGAGAACGTCAAGACTGCAAGGGATGCTGGTACTGGTGCCTGTGCAGATGAGCGCACCATCGACCAACTCCGCACCGACCTCCTGATCGACCTCGCGCTCACCGGCATCCCCGTTGGTCACGACACCACCGATGCGTTGCTTAGTGAGATCCACGCGAAGGTAGAGATTACGGTCCCGGTCATGACGCTCATCGGCGACGACGTGCTCCCGCAGGTTGCTCGCCCTCGTGGCACCCCCTCGCGCCTGAACGCCCACGAGCGCGCGCTCCGCAGCGCAGCACCGCCAGCCGAGCTCGACGGGACGGCCCCCATTGATGCAGCGACGGCTCGATCCCTCGCTGGCCAGGCGATCGGCTGGGATCGCGTGCTCACGCACCCGATCTCCGGCAACCTTCTTGCGGTGGACCGATATCGACCGAGCGAACATCTGCGGCGGCATCTGCGCGCACGCGACCAACGGTGTCGGTTTCCCGGGTGCGGGATCGCGTCGAGAAAATGCGACCTCGACCACAACCACGCCGCAGCCCACGGGGGCTCGACATCAGACACAAACCTCTCGGCGTTCTGTCGGCGTCATCACATGCTGAAGCATCACTCCCCCTGGCACGTAGAACAGCAACAAGGCGCTCTTCTCGAGTGGACGAGCCCAACCGGTCGCGTCTACATCGACCGTCCACCCGCACAGAACACCGTCGTTTTCGTCGAGAGCGCGCCCTTCTGAGAACGCCGCTTCCTACTAACCCCGCACATACGACAAAGCCGCACATGCAAAAGAGCCGCCCAGACCCGAAGGTCTGAGCGGCTCTGTTGCAAAGAACCTCTTAGAGGGAACCTCGTTAGAGAAAACCTCTTTAGAGAGAATCTCTGCTTAGTTGTACGAGTTCACGATCTCGAGCAGGCTCGGGACGTTGGCGTACGACTCGGCAGCGTTCGCCTGCGTGACGATGATCGGGTCAAGCAGGTAGGCCGGAACCACCTTCACACCGTTGTCGTACTGCTCGGTGTCGTTGACGTCAGCGTCTTCGCCCTTCTGCAGCTGGCCGACCATCTTGATGGACTGCTCAACGAGAAGTGCGGTGTCCTTGTTGATCGTGGAGTACTGCACGCCCTCCATGATCGACTTCACCGACTCAACCTCAGAGTCCTGACCGGTGACAACCGGAACCGGCTTGCCGGCCTGCTGCACCGAGGTGATGATGGCGCGAGCGAGGGTGTCGTTCGGGGAAAGAACGCCGTCGATCACGGTGTCACCGCTGTATGAGCCGGTGAGCAGCGTGTCCATACGGTTCTGGGCGTTCTCAGCCAACCAGCCCTCAGTCGCCGTCTGGTTGATCTCCGTCTGACCGGAAACGACGTTCAGGGTTCCGTCGTCGATCTTCGGCTGGAGCACGTCCATCGCGCCATCGAAGAACACAGCGGAGTTCGCGTCATCCGGCGAACCGGAGAACAACTCGATGTTGTACGGAGCGTCGTGGTCTGCGCGCTCGGCAAGACCATCCAGCAGAGCCTGCCCCTGGAGCTGGCCGACCTTGAAGTTGTCGAAGGCGACGTAGTAGTCCACAGCTTCGGTGTTCTCGATCAGACGGTCGTAGGCGATCACGTAGGCGCCGGCATCCTGAGCCGCCTGCACCTGCGTGGCCAGCTGCTTGCCGTCCTTCGCGCCGATGATGATGACCTTGGCACCGTTGGTGACCATGGCCTGGATCTGGTTCTGCTGCTCGGCAACCGTGTTCGTGGCCGGCGCATACTGCACGTCAGCCTTGAAGCCGGCCTCTTCGAGACCCTCGGTGAACAGCTTTCCGGCGAGCACCCAGTTCTCAGACGTCTTGTCCGGGAGGGCGACACCGATGGTGGCGTCGGCGGCGAAACCTGCTGTGGCTTCCTCGCCTGATCCTGTGTCACCGCCACGCTCGGAGGAGCAGCCGGTGAGTGCGAAGGCACCTGCGGCGACAAGCGCTGTCGCCGACAGAAGAATCTTCTTCATGTGATCTCTTTCTCTGGTTGTGTGAAGGTCTTTTCGCGCGTGCGCACGCGATTCGACCCCTACTTTCCGCGCGTCTCGTCGACGGCGGGGGCTTCGTATTTCTGGCTGGTGGGGTAGTTCGCCTGCGGGTCGAACGTTTCGGTAGCCGGATCCTTCTTGCTACCGAACTGGCGGGTCATGAAGGCGATGATCGACGGCCTGCCCTGCTGCTTGTTCCAGACGTCGATGCCGACGGCGAACAGCAACACGAGACCCTTGATCATGGCGACCACGTCGGCACCCTGACCAAGCAGCGCAAGACCGTTGTTCAGGAACGCCATCACGAGACCACCGATGATCGAACCGATCACGGTACCGATACCGCCGGAGACAGCCGCGCCACCGATGAACACCGAAGCGATCGCGTCTAGCTCCCAGCCGGTGCCATCGTTCGGTCCAGAGGCCTGCGACCGAGCGACGAAGATCATGCCAGCCAGCGCTGCGAGCATCGACATGTTCATCATGACGAAGAAGTCGACCCAGCGATCCTTCACACCAGACAGACGAGCGGCCTGCCTGTTGCCACCAACGGCGTAGATGTGACGACCGAACACGGTGTTGCTCGTAATGAAGGAGTAGATGATGACAAGCGCAAGCAGGATGAGTCCTGGCACGGGGAAGCTGGTGCCAGGGCGACCGGTGGCGAACATCCATGCGGCGGCGATAACAACAATCGACAGCAGCACGACCTTCACGACACTCACCCACACAGGCGCCGTCTCTGAACCCATCTTGTGCTGCACGCGGCGTGTACGGATCTCCCAGACGATCAGCCAGGCGACGGCGACGAGCGCAAGAAGCATGGTGGGAACGTTGAAGGGCACTGGCAGCGCCACCTCGGGCAGGTAGCCCGTTCCGATGATCTGGAACCCCTTGGGAACCGGGATCGTCTGCGCCGAACCGATGAACTGCTGCGCGCCTCGGAAGAACAGCATGCCCGCAAGGGTGACGATAAACGCCGGCACCCCGACGTAGGCGACCCAGAAGCCTTGCCACGCACCCACGGCGGCGCCGACGGCGAGTCCGAGCAGAATCGCCAGCGGCCAAGGGAGGTTCCAGTCGGTCATCGACTTCGCGACGATGATGCCTGTGAATGCCGCGACGGAACCGACAGACAGGTCAATGTGACCCATGATGATGACCATCACCATGCCGATCGCGAGGATCAGGATGAAGGAGTACTGGTTGATGACGTTGATCAGGTTTCCTGAGGTCAACGTGGCGCCGTTTGGTCCGTTGCGCACCAGTGTCAGAATCTCGAACAGCACGATGATGACGATCAGGCTGCCGAGAATGCCGAACTGACGCAGCGACGAGGTGCCTCCACCGCCGAACATCTTGGTGATGTCCTTGAAGTGGAAGCCGCGCTTCGCGGAAGTGGTGTCGGTGGTCATGCGGATGCTTTCTGAGTCGCGGAGGTCATGCTGCGCATGAGGGCCTCGGGTGTCGCCTGATCGGCCGGGATGCAGTCGGTGACCCGACCTTCGAAGACTGTGTAGATGCGGTCGGAGATTCCGAGAAGCTCTGGCAGCTCACTGGAGATGACGATGACGCCCTTGCCCTGCGCCGCGAGCTGATTGATGATCGCGTAGATCTCGTATTTCGCTCCGACATCGATGCCGCGGGTCGGCTCATCGAGGATCAACAGGTCGGGGTCGGTGAACATCCACTTCGCCAGCACCACTTTTTGCTGGTTGCCGCCAGACAGCTTGCCCACGCCCTCTTCTACGGAAGGCGCTTTGACTCGCAGCACCTTGCGGTACTCCTCCGCGACCGCGAACTCAGCGCGGGAATCGACCACGCCTCGCTTGGAGATCTTGGAGAGCTTCGCAGCGACCACAGAACGCTTGATCGTGTCGAGCAGGTTGAGCCCGAGAACTTTACGGTCCTCGCTCACATAGGCGAGGCGATGCTTGATGGCGGAAGCCACATCGTAGAGCTTCACCTCTTGGCCGTCTTTGATCATGGTGCCGGAGAGGAACGTGCCATACGAGCGCCCGAAGATGCTCATCGCAAACTCGGTACGACCTGCGCCCATCAGCCCCGCGATGCCGACGACCTCGCCGCGACGCACGTTGATGTTCGACCCCTTGACGACCATGCGCTCTGGAACGGTCGGGTGCTGCACCCACCAGTCCTTGACCTCGAAGAACACCTCGCCGATCTCCGGCTCGCGGTCCGGGTACCGGCTCTCGAGCGAGCGACCGACCATGCCGCGAATAATGCGGTCCTCGTTGATCTCGCCGCGGGAGATGTCGAGCGTCTCGACCGTGCGGCCATCGCGGATGATCGTGATCTCGTCGGCCACCTGCTCGATCTCATTGAGCTTGTGGCTGATCATGATCGACGCGATGCCCTTGCTCTTCAGGCCGCGGATCAGGTCAAGCAGGTGCTGGGAGTCATTCTCGTTGAGCGCAGCTGTCGGCTCGTCGAGGATCAGAAGCTTCACGTCTTTATTGAGCGCCTTCGCGATCTCAATGAGCTGCTGCTTGCCGACGCCGAGAGTCTTGATCTGCGCGTCGGGGTCTTCATTCAGGCCGACGCGAGCGAGAAGCTCAGTGGTGCGCTGCTTCTGCGCTTTCCAGTCGATGCGCCCCAGGTGGGAGATCTCGTTGCCGAGGAAGATGTTCTCGGTGATCGACAACTCAGGGATCAGCGCCAGTTCCTGGTGGATGATGACGACGCCTGCTTGCTCGCTGGCCGCAATGTCTTTGAAGCGCTGCTCCTCGCCGTAGAGCAGAATGTCGCCGTCGTAGGAGCCATACGGGTACACCCCAGACAGCACCTTCATGAGGGTGGACTTGCCCGCGCCATTCTCACCACAGATGGCGTGAATCTCGCCACTGCGAACGGTGATGGAGACGTCGGCGAGCGCCTTCACCCCTGGGAATTCTTTGGTGATGCTGCGCATCTCCAAAATGGGGCCTGACACAGTAGGCAACGTTGCTGTAGTGCTCACGGATCTTCCTCGAGACGTGCGGTCACCTTCGATGTGACCGTTCACATTGATTTACATCAAATATGTCCAACGGCCCTCTGTCAAGTCCGCTGAGCGATTTCGTTTCGCTACCGTGACACGGCAGATTCCCGCAGGCGCAACAGCGTCTGCAGCTGGCCGAACTCCGGCACCTGCTCCCCACGGATCTGTGCGAGCAGAATTCGCACGGCACGCCGCCCAATTTCGGGGAAGTCTTGATGGACAGTCGTGAGCGTCGGCGCGACGTGAGCGGCGACGGGAATGTCGTCGAAGCCGATGACGCTGACGTCGTGAGGCACCCGCAGCCCGGAGTCCCTGAATCCGTGAAGCAACCCGATGGCCATCAAATCGTTTGCCGCGAACACCGCAGTGAAGTCGCGGCGGCGGGACAGTTCTTTGCCGGCAAAGTAGCCGAAATCGGCAGACCAGTCCCCTCGAATCGGCGGAAAAGTCGGCAGATCGGCTTCGCGAAGCCCATCAAGGTATCCGCGCATCCGCGACTCTGCTTCGATCCAGTCTTGCGGCCCAGCGAGGTGCAGAATGTCGGTGTGTCCGAGGGAGATGAGATGCGCCGTCGCCGCCTTGGCGCCAGCGACCTGGTCAGCGGCCAGGCTGACGCCGTCAGACCCCGAGGCAGTTTGGAGGGTGACGAACGGCATCTCCACAGACATGCCGCGCAAGACATGGAACACCCGCACCTGCGGTGCCAGCACCACGATCCCATCGACCTGTTCGCGCGAAAGCTGGCGCACTGCGTTGCCGATCGCCTCCGGCGTGGTGTCGCCGAGGTTCAGCGTCGAGACCGAGTACCCCTCTTCGCGCGCCGCGTCTTCGATCGCAGCGATGGACGATGTTGGCCCGAACTCCCCGATAGTGGCAGACAGAATCCCGAGCACGTTCGACCTGCTGGTAACCAGCGCGCGCGCTGCGAGGTTGGGCCGGTAGTCCAGAACCGAGATCGCATCGAGCACTTTGGATTTCGTCTCTGGGCGGATGCTCGGATGATCGTTGAGCACGCGAGAAACCGTTTGATGCGAGACTCCGGCCAGCCGTGCCACGTCTCGAATACTCGGAAGCCGCGCGCGATCAGAGGCGTTGGACATCACTTGCCTCCTCGCATGCGCACGGTCACATCGTCACTTTATTATGTCTGCCGAGGCATGGCCCCGCATCTCTGTCCACATTCCGGAGCACGCGCGCCGGGCGGACGGCGGCTGATCGAGACTCAGCCGATGATGCGCGCGCCTGGCACAGGACCATGCACATGCAAGGGGTCGTACCCCACCTCGCGAAGGGAGTACTGCACGTCTCGCGCGACCTCAGGGTCAGGACACAGCAGCGCCACCGTGGGGCCAGACCCCGAAACAATGCCCTGCAGCGCGCCGGCCGCGACTCCTCGCGCGATGGTCTCCGCGAGGTCAGGTCGCTCGTAGATGGCCGCCGGCTGCAGATCATTCTCCAAAGCCGCGGCCAGCTGTACGGGATCCCCCGACCTCAGTGCTTGCAGAACCGGAATCGGCACGTCGAGCGACAGCGAAGGCTCATCGGCGAGCGCACCCTCCTCGTCACGCAGAGCGTCGAGGCGCCCGTAGACCACAGGCGTCGAGAGCCCCCGGTCGTTCGGCACCAGCACCCAGTCGAACCGACCACGGGCCAGTGCCGGGCTGAGCTGATCGCCACGGCCTGTTCCGACAGCCGTGCCGCCGTGCAGCACGAAAGGGACGTCAGCCCCTAGTCGCGCGGCGAGATCGTGCAGACGAGACGGCGAAAAGCCGGTGCCCCAGAGTGCGTCGCACGCGACGAGGGCGGCAGCAGCATCAGCAGAGCCCCCACCCATTCCCCCGGCCACCGGCACGCTTTTGCGAATCTCCAGCGCAACACCGCCGGGGTAGTCCGCCGCAGCGGCCAGTAGCTTGGCCGCCCGCATGGCGAGGTTACGGTCATCCAGCGGCACCGAGCCGATGTCGTCTACGCCGAAAACCTCGACCGAGAAGTCGTCAGCGGGGCGTGCGATCACATCTTCGTAGAGCGAGACGGCTTGAAAAACCGTCGCCAGCGCGTGGTAGCCGTCGTCGTGGCGCTCCCCCACCCCCAGGAAGAGATTGATCTTCCCCGGGGCGCGCACGTGTACGGAGTCAGTGAACGCGGCCTGGCTCATGATCTGGTCACAGCTCCGAAGACTTTGCCCACAGGTTCACGTCGATCCCGCCAGCGAGCTCGTCGATGCGTGCGAGCTCTTCCGCTGAGAAAGCGGGGCCGTTCACGGCGGCGATGTTCTCGTCCAGCTGCTCGGGGCGAGACGCTCCAATCAACGCGGAGGCGACGACGGGGTTTCGAAGGGTCCACTGCAACGCCAGCTGCGCCAGGGACTGTCCACGACCCTGCGCGACCTCGTTCAGCGAGCGAAGAGTCTGTACTGCTTCGTCACTGAGGCGCCCCTCTGGCAAAGATCCGCGGGTCTGAGCACGCTGTGCTGTGCCGTCGCCGAGGTACTTGTCGGTGAGGAGTCCCTGTGCCAGCGGCGTGAAAGCGATCGCGCCGAGACCGGACTGCTCAAGCGTCTCCGTGAGCCCGTCTTCAACCCAGCGATTGAGGATCGAATAGGCCGGCTGATGAATGATGAGCGGCGTGCCAAGCTCTTTCGCCACGGCCACTGCCTCTGCCGTGCGCTCGGCGCTGTAGGAAGAAATGCCCACATAGAGCGCCTTGCCCTGACGCACGAGCGTGTCGAGGGCGCTGATCGTCTCGGCGATCGGCGTCACAGGGTCGACCCTGTGCGAATAGAAAATGTCGACGTAATCCAGTCCCATACGAGTGAGCGACTGCTCAGCGCTGGCAAGGATGTACTTGCGGCTGGCGTAGTCCCCATATGGCCCCGGCCACATGTCCCACCCAGCCTTCGACGAAATGATCAGCTCGTCGCGGTACGGACGGAAGTCTTCGGCGAAAATGCGCCCGAAGTTCTTCTCGGCCGAGCCGTATGGCGGGCCGTAATTGTTCGCCAGGTCGAAGTGAGTAATGCCGCGATCGAACGCGTGGCGCAACAGTGCGCGCTGGTTATCGAGCGGAATGTTGTCGCCGAAGTTCCACCACAGCCCCAGCGAAATCGGCGGCAGGTAAAGCCCGGAAGTCCCTACCTGGCGGTAGGCAAACTGCTGATAACGGCTCTCGTCCGCGGAGTACGGACGGTGCAGCTCTGGGATATCTGGGCGAAAGCGGGGGGAATCGGTCACTGTGCCAGATTAGTCGGTGGATCCCTGCGCGGCGATGCGTTGGTAATCCTCGACGGTGAGGTCTTCGCCGCGAGCGGTCGGCGCGACCCCCGCAGCGATCAGCACCTCAGAGGCGGCAGCCGAGCTGCCGTAGATGCCAGACAGAGCTTGACGAAGCATCTTTCGACGCTGGTTGAAGGCGGCATCGACAATCTTGAAGGTGCGACGTCGCTCCTCCTCCGTGCCGCGCTCTCCTTCTGACCGATCGAAACCGACGAGCAGACTGTCGACATTGGGCACCGGCCAGAACACCTGGCGGGAGACGTTGCCCGAGAGCTTCCATTCCCCGTACCAGGCGGCCTTCACACTCGGTGAGCCGTAAATCTTCGACCCTGGCTTGGCCGCCAGTCGCTCTGCCACCTCGGCCTGGACCATCACGACGCCGCGCGTGAGGTACGAAAAGTTCTCGAGAAAATGCAGCAAAACAGGCACAGAGACGTTGTACGGCAAGTTCGCCACCAGCACGGTTGGCTCCCCCGGTAGCTCGGTAATGCGAAGCGCATCGGCATCCACCACCGTCAGCCGCTCGGGATCGACGCCGTGCTCAGTAACTGTCTGGGACAGTCGAGCCGCGAGACGGTGATCAATCTCGACGGCAGTGACAGCCGCTCCCGTTTCCAGAATCGCAAGGGTGAGGGATCCGAGACCTGGCCCGACCTCCACAACGCGTTCGTGCGGCTGCACCTTCGCGGCCTGCACGATCTTACGGACGGTGTTCGCATCGACGACAAAGTTCTGCCCGAGCTTCTTCGTCGGAGTGACATCGAGCTCAGCGGCGAGGCGGCGGATCTCGGTGGCGCCGAGCAGGGTGACTGTCATTCGTCCATTCTCCCCTACCGCTGGCGTTCGCTCCCGCCAGAGGTCAGTCGGCGAACGAGCCGTAGACCCGCAGGGTGTTCTCGGCCAGCTGGCCGCAGAGCTCATCGACGTCGATGCCCAGCTCCGCCGCCATAAAGCGCACAGTGAGCGGCACGAGGTACGGCGCGTTCGGCCGCCCCCTGAGCGGCACAGGAGTGAGGAAGGGAGCATCGGTCTCGACCAAAATTCGCTCCAGAGGGGCTACCTTCAGTGCATCACGCAGATTCTGCGCGTTCTTGAAGGTCACATTGCCGGCGAACGACAGATAGAAACCCTCCTGTGCGCAGAGCCGTGCCATCGCGTCGTCACCAGAAAAACAGTGGAACACGGTGCGATCAGGCGCTCCCACCCGGTTCAGCGTCTCCAACACCGCATCGTGCGCTTCGCGGTCGTGAATCTGCATCGCGATGCCATGCTTCTTGGCCAGCGCGATGTGCGCCTCGAAAGACTCGAACTGCGGTCCCTGTCGCTCTGGCGCTGTGCGAAAGAAGTCGAGCCCCGTTTCACCGATCGCACGGGTGCGCGGGTGCGCGGCGAGTTCATCGATCACCGCGATGGCTTCGTCCAACATGCCCTGCTCGGCATAGGTCGGCGCATCGTTGGGATGAATCGCAACCGCTGCGAGGACCCGCTGGTCGGACTCTGCCGCCTCGACAGCCCACCGCGACGATTCGATGTCGCCCGATGCTTGCACGACGCCGACAACCCCCACCGCCTCAGCCCGGTCGAGCTGCTCGACAAGCGTCAGCGAGCCGGTCCCTGAGCTGCCCTCGGCCCCTGAGCCACCCTCGGCCCCTGATCCACCCTCGGCCCCTGAGCCTGTCGAAGGGGTCCCTGAGCCTGTCGAAGGGCCATCAACAATCTCAAGATGGGCGTGGTTGTCGTAGACAGGCACGGCCAGCGGCTCTGGCGCTGCCGGGTACCGCAGATCCTTGCGCCCGTCGCCTGAGCGCTCCCGCACGTATGTTTCTGCCACGCGTCAGGCCGTGGATTCAACCCGCGGGAACAGCGGCGCAAGACTGCTGACACCGGTGCCTGCGGGAAGAACACCCCAGGTGCCTGCGTCACGAATCGGCTGATCCTGGAGTTTTCCGAGCGCTTCGTCCGCACCGAGAGCAACCCACAGCTTCTCTGTGGACTGCGGCATCACCGGCGAGAGCAGCACGGAGAGGGCGCGCAGACCTTCAGCGCACGTGTACAGCACAGTACCGAGACGCGCGCGCTGGTCTTCATCGCGCGCCAGCGCCCACGGCTCGTTCTCGGTGATGTAGCCGTTCAGGGCGTCAACAATCGTCCAGATCGCGGCAATTGCTTCATCCAGACGGAACTGTGTGACGGCAGCATCTGCCTTCGATGCGGCGTCAGCGACGATCTTCTGAATCACGAGGTCTTTGTGTGTGTATTCGGCGGCAGGAGGAACCGTGCCATCGAAGTACTTCGTGATCATCGCCGTGGTGCGAGAGGCGAGGTTGCCAAAACCGTTTGCGAGCTCGGCCTGGTACCGCGCAGAGAGGTCTTCCCACGAGAACGATCCGTCTTGGCCGAATGCAATCGCGGACAGAAAGTAGAAGCGGTATGCGTCTGAGCCGAACACATCGGTGATCTCTGTCGGGGCGATACCGGTGAGCTTCGACTTCGACATCTTCTCGCCACCGACCAACAGCCACCCGTGAGCGAAGACGCCCTGGGGTACTTCGAGGCCTGCAGCCATGAGCAGTGCAGGCCAAATGACGGCGTGGAAGCGCAGAATGTCTTTTCCGACCACGTGGTAGGCGGGCCAGCGACGCTCGAACGTCTCTTCATCCGAGCCGTATCCGACAGCGGTGGCGTAGTTCAGCAACGCATCGACCCACACGTAGATGACGTGCGATTCGTCCCACGGCAGCGGAATACCCCAGTCGAACGTCGAGCGTGAGATCGAGAGGTCTTTCAGCCCCTGGCTCACAAACGACACGACCTCATTGCGCGCCGAATCCGGGCGTACGAAGTCAGGCTGAGTTTTGTAGAGCTCGAGCAGGCGATCCTGGAACTCGCTGAGCTTGAAGAAGTAGTTCTTCTCCTGCAACAGTTCCAGCGGCTTCGAGTGGATCGCGCAGACCTTCAGCCCCTCGAAGGGACCGGTGCCATCGACGATCTCCGACTCCGGCTTGAACTCCTCACAGCCCACACAGTAAAGCGCTTCGTACTCGCCTGCATAGATGTATCCGCGGTCATACAGCCGCTGGAAGAACACCTGCACGTTTGTTTCGTGGCGCTCCTGAGTCGTCCGAATGAAATCGTCGTTGGCGACGTCAAGCGTCGTCAGCAGCGGGAACCAGCTCTCGCTGACAAGCTTGTCGACCCACTCCTGCGGAGTGACGTTGTTTGCCGCCGCAGCCCTGAGCATCTTCTGGCCGTGCTCATCCGTTCCCGTGAGCATCCAGGTGTCGTCCCCCGCCTGGCGGTGCCAGCGGGCGAGCGTGTCGACCGCCACCGTCGTGTAGCCGTGACCGATGTGCGGCACATCGGACGGATAGTAGATGGGCGTGGTGATGTAGAAAGAGTCGCCTGCGGGCATGGAGCAATTCTAAGCGGGGTCGGTCCGATGGTTACGCGCTCACGTCATGCTCACGTCACAGAGAGTTCAACACGGTGCCATCCCTGAGCTCCATCTGGAGCTACTGCCGCAGGTTCAGACGTCTGCGTCTCGCCGTTGGCGCTCAGGGCGCGGCACTCAATGGTGTGGGTTCCTGGTTCCGCTGTCCACGGCACACTCCACTGCACCCAGGTGTCGGCGGAGATGGCGGTGGCGAGGTCGGCAGCCACCCACTGACCGTCGTCGATGCGCACCTCCACCCCCGCAATTCCTACCTGCTGTTGCCACGCCATCCCGGCGATAACCGTGTCACCAGCCGAGAGCGTTTGTCCTCGCCGTGGCACATCGATGCGCGATTGCAGCTTGATGGGTCCGCGCGCAGACCAGCCGCGCGTGGTCCAGTACGCGGCCTCCTTGTCGAAGCGCGTGACCTCTAGTTCGGTGACCCACTTTGTCGCCGACACATAGCCGTACAGCCCTGGAACAACCATCCGCACAGGGAACCCATGCGCGAGCGGCAGCGGCTCGCCGTTCATGCCGACCGCGAAAAGCGAGTCCCTGTCGTCGGTGAGCGCCTCAAGTGGAGTGGAGGCAGTGAAGCCGTCTGCCGATGTGGAGAGCACCATGTCTGCGTCTGCATCGACGCCCGCGCGCTTCAGCAACTCACGCACCGGGTATCCCAGCCAGCGCGCATTACCGATCAGCGAGCCCCCCACTTCGTTGGAGACGCACGCCAGCGTCACATCAGCCTCTTGCATGGGGAGTGCCAGCAGCTCATCCCACGAGATCACTACTTCTCGTTCAACCATGCCGTGGATGCGCAGTGACCATTCAGCTGGATCGATACGTGGGATGACCAGCGCGGTGTCGATGCGGTAGAAATCGATGTTGGGAGTAACCACTGGCGCAAGCCCCGGTACCCCTAGCTCGGCGCTGGCAGCGACAGGAGCAGCGGGTGTCGCAGCTGCAGGGAGCCGCAACGCATTTCGCACGGCCTCGATCGACTGCGAAGCGCCACGAGCGACGTTGCTCACCACGAGTGCCACGGCTCCAGCGGCTGCTGTGCCCAGCGTCCACAGCAAGAATCGACGGCGCTCATCATCGGTGGGAGAAAAGTCAGGAACAGGCCGAAGCAGACGTACGAGCACCCGCACAGCGACGGCGGCAAAACCACCGGCGACAATGCCAGGAACCCAGGCGTAGGTGCCGGCATCCGCGCGGGTCATCGCAACGACGACCGCCACAACGCCGAGCGCCGCAAGAACCACTGATCCGAGCCCCGCCCGCCGCCACTCCAGCATTCCAGCAACCCCGGAGACAACGGCAAGGACCAGGGCGATGCCCACAAGCAGCGCGGCCTTGTCACCAGTGCCGAACAGGGCGATCGCCGTATCTTTCGCCCAGCTAGGGGCCAGGTCGATCAGACCACCGCCGATGACAGCGAAGGGGCTCGCACTCGGCTGCAAGAGGGCTGCGACGAGCTCGCCGAGCCCCGCTCCCAGGAGGGTCGCCGCGAAGCCTGCTCCCGCCGACCGGATGCGGTCTCCCCGCGTGGCGCTGGCATTCTGGGTCACTGCCGCTTTGCTCACGGTCATGCCCCGCCGGAGCGTGCGGCCAGTGCCGCCTGGTACAGGTCACGAGAGGAGAGTCCGGTGAGGCCTGCGACCTCACCGGCCGCGTCTTTCAGCCGGATACCGTCGGCGACAAGCTTCTGCACCTGCGCCAGCGCATCTTCCGGTGAAGCATCGCGACGGGGCGCACCCTCGACCACAACGACGATCTCGCCCTTCACGCCAGCCTCTGCCCAAGCCACCAGCTCAGCGGCGGTGCCGCGCCGCACCTCTTCATAGAACTTGGTGAGCTCACGGCACACGGCGATACGGCGATCCTCTCCGAATGCCGCTCCCATATCGGCGAGGGCGCCAGTCAGCCGGGCGGGCGACTCGAAGAAGACCATCGTGCGAGGTTCGGCGGCGAGCGCGCGGAGGGTGGACCGCCGCTCACCCGGTTTGCGAGGCAGGAATCCCTCGAAGGTGAACCGATCTGTCGGCAGGCCAGAGATGGCCAGCGCCATCAGCACTGCGCTCGGCCCCGGAATGGCGGTGACCGTCACGCCCTGCGCCACGGCTTCAGCGACCAGTCCGTAGCCGGGGTCACTGACGGTGGGCATGCCCGCATCGCTCATCACCACAATGTCGGTTTCGGCGGCGAGCGCGGCCAGCTCCGCCGCCTTCTGCTTCTCGTTGTGGTCGTGCAGGGCGATCAACCGGGGGCGGTTCTCGATCTGCAGCGCCTTCAGGAGTCGCTGCGTGGTGCGGGTGTCCTCTGCCACAACCACCTCAGCGTTTTGCAACACTTCGATGAGGCGTCGCGATGCGTCGCCGAGATTTCCGATCGGAGTAGCGGCGAGAATGATCACCCGCCCAGCTTAGGCGCGCAAGGCGCAACCGATGCCGAGCACGCGTTGTCTAGGCTGGAGCGGTGACCGAACCAGCGCCCCTTCTTCCCTCACCAGAGGAGCGCCTGACGCGCTACGGGCGCCTGCGCGATCGCGTGCTCCGTGATCAGGAGTGGGGACCAGCCCTTCGTTGGCTCGCCCCGCTTGTCGTCACCGCGCTGGCAGCTGTGTTGCGCCTGATCGATATCGCCCGCCCGCGCGAACTCGCTTTCGATGAGACCTATTACGTCAAAGATGCCTGGTCACTGTGGACTCTGGGTTACGAAGGCACCTGGGGAGAGGATGCCAATGCTGCCTTCGTCACCGGCCAGAACCTCCCGCTCTCTGACGTCGGGTCGTTCATTGTGCACCCACCACTGGGCAAATGGCTCATCGCCCTTGGTATGTCGATCGGTGGTCCGGATAACAGCGGCGGTTGGCGCTTGGCGACGGCGCTCCTCGGGGCCGGATCGGTGCTACTTGTCTACCTAATCGCACGGCATCTCAGCGGCTCTCTTGTTGTGGCCACCGTTGCTGGCACCCTGCTGGCGATCGACGGTCTCAGCATCGTGATGAGCCGAGTCGCTCTGCTCGACGGCATCCTGACCTTCTTCGTCTTGCTGGGGGTGCTGTTCATACTCTTCGACAGACGACGAACGATTCCGCTCCTGGAGCGTCGCGATCCCGAGGCACCTGACCCCTTCTGGGGACCGGTACTCTGGCGCCGCCCGTGGCTGATCGCCGCAGGGGTGGCGCTGGGCGCAGCCTCAGCCGTGAAGTGGTCAGGACTCTATGTTCTTGCTGGTTTCGGGTTGTATGTCGTCGTCACAGACGCACTGGCCCGCCGCCGAGCTGGCGTGGTGCTGTGGCCCTCGTCTGCCGCATTCAGGCAGGGACCCGTCTCGTTCGTCTTGTTGGTGTTCCCCGCGCTCGCGGTGTACTTGATCAGCTGGACCGGCTGGCTAGTGACGGCAGGAGGGTACGACCGGCAAAGCGACCCGAACCCGCTCATCGCACTGTGGAAGTATCACGAAGCTATGCTCGGCTTCCACGTCGGGCTCAGCCGCGGTCACCCCTACGCAAGCGCGGCGTGGGAATGGCCCCTACTTCTTCGTCCGACGGCAGTGTGGGTCGATTCGGATCCTGCTGCCTGCGGTGCCGACAACTGCATCGCGGTGATCTCCGCCGTTCCCAATCCGCTCATTTGGTACGGCGGTGTCGCTGCCGCCGTATACCTCCTGTACCGGCTGGTGCGCGGATGGATCACACGGCAGTCCATCGGTGCTGAGCTGAGCATTCCGCTGGTCGGGCTCGCGGTCACCTACCTCCCGTGGTTGCTTTTTCCCGACCGCACAATCTTCCAGTTCTACACCGTCGTGATGATGCCGTTCCTCGTGCTGGCACTCGCGATGACGCTGCGAATCATCGCGGGGAAGCGCCAAGATCCACTCCCCCGACGCCTCGCCGGCGAGCGCACCGTCTTGGTGTTCCTCGTCTTCGTGGTGCTGGTGTCGGCGTTCTTCTTGCCGCTCTGGATGGGCATGAGCGTGCCGTACGACTTCTGGATGATTCACAACTGGATGCCTGGCTGGGTCTGAGGCGCTACTCCCGCACGATGCCTGGGCGCGCCGTTCTTCTGGTCGCGCGTGCAATCAGTACGAGCGCCGCGGTGAGCCCCAGTGTGAGCAAGAGCTGGGTGCGTGCCGTTTGATCGGTCATCGCGAGGGCGAAAACGGCGACAAGCAGCACAACACACAGCCAGGACAGCCAGGGGAATCCCCACATGCGCATCGGCATCTGTTCGTGAGCCCGGTCTGCCCGTCGCCGCAGAATGATCTGCGAGACCGCCGTCGCCGTCCAGATCACCAACAGGGTGGAGCCGACGACGTTCAGCAACGCCGGGAGGATCACATCGGGAAAGGCCCAGTTGAGTCCCACCGTCACAAAACCAAAAGCGACAGAGGCGAGCACGGCAACGAACGGCACCCCTTTCGCACTCGCTCTCGTTGCAGCGAGCGGCGCGAGACCACGCTCCCCCAGTGAGTACGCCATGCGGGAAGCTCCGTAGATGTTTGCGTTCATGGCCGAAAGGAGCGCAATGATCACGATGAGATCCATCACGAGACCGACACCCGGCACATTCAGCGTCTCGAGGACCGCCGAAAATGGGCCGTCCTTGATGGCGGGATCGTTCCACGGGAGGACCGTAACAATGACAAAGATCGATCCAACGTAGAAGACCAGAATGCGCACCAGGACTTCTTTGACGATGCGCCGGATGTTGCGCGCTGGGTCATCAGATTCGGCTGCAGCAATGGCGACGACTTCTGTACCTCCGAAGGCGAACACCACAATCAGCAGGGCACCCGCGATACCGGTAATGCCGTTGGGGGCAAAACCACCGTTGTCGACGAGGTTCGAAATACCTGTTGCCGCCACCCCGGGGATGAGCCCGAGGATCGCACACACCCCCACGATGAGAAAGGCGATGATGGCGACGACCTTGATCGCCGCAAACCAGAACTCGAACCGGCCATAGTTACTGACCCCAAACAGGTTCACTGCGGTAAGAGCAACAACGAAGATCAGCACCCATACCCATCCGGGCATGCCCGGGGTCCAGTTCGCGACGATCGCGCCAGCGCCTGTGGCCTCGGCGGCGATCACCACGACAAGCTGAATCCAATAGAGCCACCCCACAGCGCTCCCGGCGCTGCGTCCCATCGCCTTCTGTGCGTACGAGCTGAAGGCTCCAGAGCTCGGACGTGCGGCGACCATCTCTGCCAGCATCGCCATCACCAGCACCACGATGCCCCCTGCGACCAGGTACGACACCAACACCGCGGGTCCAGCGATGCTGATCGCCTGACCAGAACCGACGAACAGGCCAGCGCCGATCGCGCCGCCCAGCCCCATCATCGAGATCTGGCGGCGGGTGAGCCCTGGTTGCAGTCCCTGAGTCGTCGTCGTGGTTACCGGCGGCTCGGTTGCGCGGCCATCGCTCATGCGACAACCCCCCATCCGGCGCGAGTGGTGCAAAACATAATCGGAGAGTCCTTGCTGTGATTCGGCAACGGCTGTGACGGCGCCGTCTACGGTCGCGCAACACTAAAACGGATGCCAGGCGCCGGGCAGTCATGACGCGATATGCTGCGTCGTCTGTGCGCAGGACGCTCAGCGTGCGGTGAGCACCGCTGCCGGATCTCCCGTCGGGAGCTGGCAGACAAAGCCACGGCAGTCGTATACCTGCTCCGTGAGTGCGTGCTTCCCCTCGAAGAGTTCGAACCCCTCGTCAGCGAAAGCGCCAGCCTGCTCGGTCGTGACCACGGCGACAACCTCCGCGTCTACATGTCGGACTGCCTTGGCAAGTGCGGTATCCGGCGAAGCCGTCACCGCGACAACCTGGCGGGGCGGCAGCACGAGCCCTGCGGCCACCCGCAACAGCGTGCCGTGGGCGAAGGGTTGTGCGAGCGACCTCTCAGCCAGTGCACGCACGGTCGTGACGGCCACGTCGCGATATCGATCGCCCGCTCCCATCCACCAGGCAGTGAGTGCGGCAGTAGCGACGGCAGCCGCATCAGAGGGCAGGTCACCATCGGTATGGTCTGGGGAAGTCGCGATGCCCTGCGCCGCGAGAATCGGGTCGTCTCCGCCACTACCGGCAATCGCATCATCGAGGACGCCGCGCGCCACCGTCGCCCATTCCACCTCTCCCGTCGCGAGCGACAACGCGAACAGTCCGTTGGCGAGGAGGGCAAGATCACCAGCAGTTGCCACCGCACCAGAGGCCCTGCCATCGAGGGAAGCGCGCACCAGCGCTCCGTCGGAGTTTCGATTGGTACTAAGCACATGGCTCGCTGCCTCCGCTGCGGCAGCTATCCAACGGCGCTCACCGAGGGCGCTCCCCGCGCGGGCAAGCGCCCCGATCGCCAGACCGTTCCAGCCCGTAATCACCTTGCCGTCAACGGCAGGAGGCTCAAGATCTGCGCGCTCCGCCAGAGGACGCTGGTAGTAGCCGCCTTCGCTACGTTCCCCCTCGATTGTTGATTCCGAGTCTTGCGCTGCCCCAAAACCGCCCGCTGCGCGGGGCAGCACCCCAATCAGAAAAGACGCGATGCCACGCACGGTCGACGTGTCACCGGCATCACGGGCGACGTCGAGCAGTTGGGCGCTGTCGATGAGCATCCGCTCGTAGTGCGGCACCGTCCAATCGCGCTGCGTCGCGTAGCGGAAGAAGCCGCCATCTTCATCGCGCAGGTCTGACCCTGCCATCGCGGCGAGCGCACGCCCTGCCACCGCCGCTTCTTCAGGCGCCACCTCGCGTACGAGCGGGTGCTGCAGAAACTGCAAGGTCGTCGCGACGGGGAACTTTGGCGCTCCACCGAAGCCGCCGAACTGTGTGTCCTCGCGCTGAGCGATCGTCTGTGCTGCCCTGGCTAGTCCCGCGGCGTCCGGCGCATCGGCGGAGGTTGCTGCCGCAGCGCTGGCGAGCGCAGCGGTCACTGCGTCTGCCGATTCTTCTGCCTGTGCACGACGCAGCTTCCAAGCCTCTCTCACGGCGGCGAGTACATCGCGAAACGCGGGCAGTGGTGCTCTCGCCTCCGGAGGCCAATAGGTACCGGCATAGAAAGTGCGCCCACGCGGGGTCGCAAAGACGGTGAGCGGCCAGCCAAGATTCTGCGTAAAGGCAGAGGCAGCAGCCATGTATGCCCCATCGACCTGCGGGTGCTCCTCGCGATCGACCTTTACGGCCACAAACCCCTCGTTGATGAGGGCGGCAGTGGCGGGGTCAGCAAACGACTCTCTCGCCATCACGTGGCACCAGTGGCAGGTGGAATAGCCGATCGAGATAAGCAGGGGAACATCACGGCGCTGCGCTTCTTCGAACGCGGCTTCTCCCCAGGGAAACCAGTCGACGGGGTTATCGGCGTGCGCGCGCAAGTAGGGGCTGAGTGTGTCGGCGAGCCGGTTGGTCATGCTCTCACGCTACGCCTGTGTACAGGGGTGCTAGCCGACCAAAAGCTCCACCGGCCGTGATGCCGCGTAGCCGACCAGCGGCAGCGCACGATCGGCCGCCAGCGCAATCCGCGCGTGCAGCACATCGGAGGCGACCTCGTATCCGGCAAAGTCGGCGTCGCTCGCGTAGACGCCGAGCGGAAGCGTGAGCGCCTGAAAGAAAGAGAACAGCGGGCGCAACTGATGCTCGATGATCAGAGCATGCTTCTCACCACCGCCGGTCGCCGCGAGAAGCACCGGCTTTCCCACCAGGTCGTACTGTCCAACAAAGTCGAACAGGTGCTTGAACAGCCCTGTGAACGACGCCCGGTACACGGGGCTGCCCACAATAAGAAGATCAGCAGTCTCAATGGCGCGCAGATCTGCCTCGATTTCCGGCGAGAGCTGGTCGCGACGGAGGGACCCCGCCAAGCCAGGGCCAATGCGCGTCAACTCGATGACCTGCGCATCGACCTCGGCCCGCTCAGCAAAAGCGGCGGTGATCGCACGCACAAGCGCGGTTGTCTTGCTCGGCTCGTGCAGGGATCCAGACACGGCAACGACGCGGAATGGAGCTGTCATGCCTCCGACGCTACTCACGACAAAGCCCCGTGTCGCACGCGGCGACACGGGGCGTCATCTGAGCGAAAAGCCGGAGCCTTAGTTGACGTCGTTCGGGTGGGAGCCCACCCGGCCTGAGCCGTCAAGCGGGTCGAGCGCATCGATCGCAGCAACCTCGGCATCGGTCAGCTCAAACCCGAACACATCGAGGTTCTCGCGCAGTCGCTCTGCTCGCACCGACTTCGGGAACACGATGATGTTCTTCTGCAGGTGCCAACGCAGCACCGCCTGCGCCGGGGTGACCCCGTGAGCGGCGGCGGCATCTGCCACAGCAGGAGTGCCGAACAGGTCGTACTTGCCCTGGCCGAGCGGCCCCCAGGCCTCGGTACGAACACCGTGCTCATCACCCCAGGCAACGACGTCGCGCTGCTGGTAAGCGGGGTGCAGCTCAATCTGGTTGACGGCCGGCACGACACCGGTCTCCGTCACCACGCGTTCGAGATGAGGAACGAGGAAGTTGGAGACACCGATGCTGCGCGTCAGGCCAGCTTCGCGGAGCTCGACAAGTTTCGCGAATGCGTGCACATAGTCGTCTTTGGCCGGGGTCGGCCAGTGCACGAGATACAGGTCAACCTTTTCGAGACCGAGCTTCTGGAGGCTCTCGTCGATTGCAGCGCGGGGCTCCTCATCATGATGACGGTCGTTCCACAGCTTCGTGGTGATGAACAACTCGTCGCGCGGAATGCCAGAGGCCGAGATCGCCGCCCCCACGCCCTCTTCATTGCCGTAGATCGCCGCGGTGTCGATGTGCCGGTACCCGATCTCCAGAGCGTCGCTCACCGCGCGCTCCGTCTCTGCCGCTGGCACCTTGAAGACGCCGTAGCCGAGCTGAGGAATGGAATAGCCGTCGTTCAGTTCAAGTGCAGGAATGCTCATGGCCCCAGCATAGAACCTGTGATGACAGGTTGGCTCAACCGAGACGAAAGATGTCAGTCGAGACCGCGAAGCCCCTGCGACATCGCATGAAACGCGTCCACCGCTCTGGCGGCCGGCCGGGGGCCCGCGGGCTCAGATGCCCACTGCTCCAGCCCCACCCTGATCGCATCCGTGGCAATGGCGGCGAGCTGCCGCGCCTCCCACGGCGTCATCCCTCTTGCGTGCAAAATCTCCCGCAACCGCCGCTCTGAGTCGTCATTGACGCGCAACCACACGTCGCGTAGCGCAACGTCGTCTTCCAGCCCCTGCAGAACCCCCAGGATCGCCTCAAACGAGGAGTCGTCCTTCTCGACAAGGCGAGCAGCGATGATGCGAGGCACCTGCTCTCGCAACGAGTGCTCCCCCACCTCGACGAACGCATCCTGCCACTGTTGCGCCCCGATTGTGAGTAGCGGCGTAATCGCATCTTCTTTGCGCGCGAAGTACCGATAGAAGGTGCGCACCGAGACGCCAGCGCGCGCCGCAATCTGATCGGCCGTCACGCCAGCAACGCTTTGCTCAGCAAAAAGTGCAGCGGCGGCCGCCGCGATATCACGTTCCGTCGCGGCCTTCCGGCGCTCGGTGAGAGTCGAGGTTTCCACCGTCACAGCGTACGGGAGCGACGATCGTTGGGCTTCAGCTTTGCCGCTTGGCACAATCTGCCATCTAGGCATAGTCTGCCTAGAACACCCACTGGACCCACCACGAAGGGAAGAACATGAATCGCTACGAAGGACGCCGCGCACTTGTCACCGGCGGAGGCTCTGGCATCGGCCAGGCGACAGTTCTACGCATGTTGAGTGAAGGCGGCCACGTTGTCGCAGCAGACATCAGCGTCGCCGGGCTCGAAGACACGGTTGCCAAAGCAGGCGCGCTGTCGGAGCGGCTGAGCACCGTGACGATGAACATTGCAGACGAGGCGTCTGTCGTCGCCGGGGTCGCAGAGGCTGTCGCCGCTCTGGGCGGACTGGATGTCGTCGTCAACGCCGCAGGCATCCTGCGCTCGGGCCACACCCACGAAACGTCGCTGGAGCAGTTCGAGCAGGTCATCCGCATCAACCTCGTCGGCACATTCCTCGTTATCCGCGAAGCGATTCCCTCTTTGAGTGAAGGCAATTCGGCTGCCGTCGTGAACTTCAGTTCGACTTCTGCCAACTTCGCCCACCCCTACATGGCGGCCTACGCAGCCAGCAAGGGTGGCGTGCAGTCGATGACCCACGCACTCGCTTCTGAGTACGCCAAGAGCGGCATCCGGTTCACGGCTGTTCAGCCAGGATCGATCTCTTCCGGAATGACCGACGGCTCTGGCCAGAGCAACCAAAGCAACGGTCCTGGCCTGCCCGCCGATGCCGACATGAGCCTGTTCATGAAGCTCGGGCCCGCAATTGGGCAAGGTTTCGCCGGACCAGAAGCTGTCGCAGGAGTCGTAGCGATGCTTGCCAGCGAAGACGGCGCCTTTATCACTGGCACCGAGGTGCGCATCGACGGGGGCACTCACTTCTAAGCACGCGCAGGAGGGGAGAGAAGCTCAGCCAGCACCGACCTGGAAGTGCGACCGCACCTGGTCCTCACTCAAGGCGTACGGGTACACCGCCACCTCATCCAACGAACCCCTGAAGTAGTTCGAAAACGGAGCAGACGGCCAGCCGGTCAGACGGTCACCACCGAGACGCCAGTACATGAGACCCGCTTGGGCTTTGGTGACTCCCGCATCCGCGGCGACGAGTTCGCCGTCGATGTACAGCTTCATCCCCTCCGCGCTCAGCGACCCCACTGCTTGATGCCAGTTGCCGTCATTCAGCGACCTGCCTGATCCGACCGTCTGGCGTGCGCGACCAACAGCCACGCCGAAGTTCACGACCCCGCTGTTCGTCATGTAGAGGGCGCGATCGAGAGTAGGAGAACTTCCCGATTTGGCGCTCCCAGAGCCGATGAGCAATCCCCCCGTTGAGGCCGTCGTCTTAAACCACACCTCCGTGGAAAATTCCTCCGATACCGCGACCCTGTTGTTCGAGGACACCCTGGCACTCGTAAATCCGTTCAAGGAAGTCGATCCGGTTTCGCTCCCCTTGATCCCCGACGACGAAGCCGTTGCTCCCCACCCGTTCACTGGGTCGTTTGAACCTGCCCAGTCTTTGGAGATGTCTCCCAAGGGGTAGTACAGCGAAGGCCCGTCGCCGAGCACGGTGCGCGTATACGCCGAAGCGGTGCCTCCTGCGGAGATGGCGCGCACGCTCGCGCTGGTGGCGATGTTACCGTCGGCGTCTCTCGCCACCACCGTGTAGCTGGGCGACTCACCCGGCGTCGCCGATGTGTCTTCGAGAGTGATCGTGGACTGGTTCCACCATGTGCCATCCGCTGTCGTGATCGCGACAGGTTCTACCGTTCCCTCGCGATACAGCTCATAGGTGAGCGTTAGGTCATCGCGATCCCAGTTGGTCTGGATCGACACCGTCGTCTTCCCCGGAACCGAAGCGTTGCCCACCGTGGGGGTCCAGCTTTCCCCGGAAAGACGCGGCCCGCTCTTCGCGCCAGCCGGCGGGTTGGTGGAGAACCGCACCAGCCCCTCAAATTGCCCGCCGTTGACAGCCGCAAACTCCCCACCGATCGAGATCATGTCTCCGGCCCCGGTGATCGACAGCCCGGCCTGCCCTAGCCCTGTCTGATTACCGACTGACCAATCAGGAGACCATTGGTACGCCGATGGCGCGGGGTTTCCCTCCCAGTTGGTGTAACCGGAGTACGTGTTCGCCGCGAGAGTGCCGCGTGCATCTGCCGTGTACGCCTCCGCGTACTTGTACACGACCGGGTTCTGCTGCGGCTGCAACCCCATCGTGTCGCAGGAGTGCATGTGACTGGTGGTGTAGACGACCTTGCCTGTCGAGTAGACGCCGTAGTGGTCGCCATGGCAATCAGCGATCCACCGGACCGCGCCCGTGTCCGGCTCCGCCGCGAACGTTCCCTCGAGATTCCCACCGCGGGACCAACTCCACCCGGTTCCGTATACGGCATTCTCATCCGCTGCGAGCGCAAAGATGCCGGAATTGCTATTGTTCCCGCTGTTCTGGACAACCTTCGAGATGCCCCAGTCGGTGTCCACCGCACCTGTGGCCTTGTTCACCGCCGCGACTCCGCGCAGCGCGCTTCCGTCAACGGTGGAGAACCGACCGCCGACGACAACTTTGCTCCCTGCAGGGTCCATCACCAGAGCATCGACCTGGCGATTGGCCTGCGGTGCCCAGGTCTGCAACGCACCGTGCGCGTCGTCCAACGCCGCGAGATTGTTTCGAGCGGCACCGTTGGCCTGGGTAAACAAGCCACCCAAATAGATCGTCGAGCCCGCTGTGGCGATCGCGTAGATTCCGGTTCCGCCGACCGCAGGCGCGAACTGCGGTATCAGCTCACCAGTGGCCGCGTCGAGCGCTGCAAAGTTCCACCTGTCCTCGCCGTTGACCCTGTTGAACGATCCGCCAATGTAGATACGCGATCCATCGGGCGAGGCGGCGACAGCCTTGATGACTCCATTGACCTCTGGAGCGAATGGCAACAAATCTCCCGACACGATGTCGTACGCGAGCACGTTCGATCGCGCCGTCAAAGAAGTGTTCGGCGCCGCCATCGGCTCCCGCGCATTGTCGAACTTCCCGACGGCGTAAACCGTTGTTCCGATGGTGGTCTGCGCCCACACATACCCGTCGTCGATCTGGACCGTCGGAATCGGATCGGCGGTGACGACGTTCTCATCCCGCTGCAACAGCGGTGGCGGCGATGCGGAAACCTCCGCTGCTGCGCCGGCCGATGCCCCCGACAAACCGGCAACCAGCAAGCCAGCAGTCAGCGCTGATGCGAGTGCCCCCCGCGCTCGTCGTCCAAAATTCGTGTTCTTCACAGTGACTCCCCCGGCCATGCTCGTCCGAGCGCGGAGTCGCTACTCAACCGCGCAGTCGAAAAGATCGAGTCGGCGACAGTATCGCCGCGGCGCGGATGCGCGACCCTCCCAGTTCGAATCCCCCAGTTCCGACCCTAGATCCGAGTCGGTTGCACACGCCAGACAGCGCTGCTGATTCACGCTAACACACGGCCTTGCTCAGGATGGTCTTGACAGTTTCACTGGCGCGGAATGGCCGCCATCGCCGTGGCTCCCTTGCCTACGAGGCGTTCGAGCGGTCCTCGACCAAAGAACATCGACCAGGCGGTCGACGCGACGAGCAGGAAGAGCGTCGTTGCCGCCCAAAAACTGTTGCTCGACAGAAACCCTCCCGGCCCCACGAGCAACACGATCGACAGAACATGAGCACTGTATGCCGTCAGTGGCATGGAGCCAAGTGCACCAAGGGGCAATGCAGCCCAGCGCAGCGGTCGACTCAGCAGAAGGCACACAGCGATCACCGCAAGAGCGAACCCTCCCGAACCGAGAATCTCCGCCGTACCACCGCTATGCGGCGCGACAGCGAACACGGCGGAGGCCGCGCCGTCAGACATACCACTTTGGGCACCCAGTCCTCCGAGCGCGTACCCCACAATCGACACCACGACGCCGACGCCGAGCATCAGCCAGGCGCTACGAGTGTCCTGTATCTGCATCCGCCCGATGGCCATACCCGCGAGGATGAACACCATCCAGACGGTGATCGGATAGGAGCCGTAGAGCACGAAGTCAATCCCGGATCCCGTCGGCCCGCGCATGACCTCGCTCACAAGAGCGAGTAGCGGAGGCCCGAAAAGCGCCAGCACACTGGCACCCGCGAGGAGCCGGCCTGGTGTCCAGCGGAGGAACGGGATCACCGCCACGTACAGCAGCCCATACAGCGTGAGAATCACCGCAATGGGAGTATTCAGCATCTCCAGCGTGAGCCCAATGACGAAGATCACCGCACCGCGTCCAACCAAACGCAGTCGGATGTCGGGAATGCTCTCGCGTGCAGGAATCGAACTGCGCCCCGTCATCAGAGCGATCGAGATTCCGGCGAGCAGGGCGAACAGAATCGATGAGCGGCCGTTCACCAGCGCAGCCCACGTGCGGGGGTCACCCCAGACCACCGAGCCGGTCTCACCAATGTGTGCGCCCACCATGCCGAGGATCGCCAGCGCTCTGGCAACATCGAGCCCCAGGATGCGCGGCGGCCGACCGAACTCATGAAACCACCGGACGGGCGACAAAGCATTGCTCACCAGACGATCGTAGGCACGTATCCGTCATACGATAAAGGGCTATGTCTTCTCCCGCGATCATCTACCCTCCTGAGCTGCCGGTCAGTGCCGCCAGGGAAGAGATCGCCGAAGCCATCCGCCACCACCAGGTCGTGATTGTTGCCGGAGCGACCGGATCAGGAAAGACAACGCAGCTACCGAAGATCGCTCTCGAGCTCGGACGCGAGCGCATTGCACACACGCAACCTCGCCGCCTCGCCGCACGCACCATTGCGGAGCGAGTGGCAGAAGAGCTCCAGGTCGAGCTCGGCACTCTTGTCGGCTACAAGGTGCGGTTTACCGACAAAGTCTCAGAAGAGACGCGCATCGCCCTGATGACAGACGGCATTCTGCTCAACGAGATCCACCGCGACCGGCTGCTCACGCGCTACGACACCATCATCATCGACGAGGCGCACGAGCGCTCTCTGAACGTCGACTTTCTGCTCGGGTACCTGGCCCGCATCTTGCCGGAGCGCCGCGACCTCAAAGTGATTATTACCTCCGCGACCATCGATCCGGAGAGCTTCGCCAAACACTTCGCCGACGCGGAAGGTGCTCCGGCACCGATCATCGAGGTCTCAGGACGCACGTATCCGGTAGAAATTCGTCACCGTCCGCTGGTCGCTGATACTGACGAAGAGGAGTCGAAGGATTCCGGCGAACCTGAGGATGAAGTGTCGGCCATTGTCGCCGCGCTTCGCGAACTCGACCGCGAAGCGCCAGGCGATGTGCTCGTCTTCCTCCCCGGCGAAGCGGAGATCAGAGACGCGGCCGACGCCGTGCGCGGTGCCTACGCCAACGATCGCTCCCCCACAGAGGTGCTACCGCTGTTTGGACGACTCTCTGCCGCCGACCAGCACCGCGTTTTCGAACGCAGCAAAGTTGCCGGAGTGCGCCGTCGCGTCATCCTCGCCACCAACGTCGCCGAGACAAGTCTCACGGTGCCTGGCATTAAGTACGTCGTCGACACTGGCACGGCGCGTATCTCCCGCTACAGCAACCGCTCCAAGGTGCAACGGTTGCCGATCGAAGCCATCTCCCAAGCATCAGCGAACCAGCGTTCAGGGCGCGCAGGGCGCACCAGCGACGGAATCGCCATCCGCCTGTACTCCGAAGACGACTACAGCTCACGGCCGGAGTACACCGAGCCCGAGATTTTGCGCACTTCGCTTGCCTCCGTCATTCTGCAGATGTTGTCGCTCGGCTTCGGCGACATCACCGCGTTCCCCTTCCTCACCCCACCAGACTCGCGAGGCGTGAAAGCCGCGTTCGATCTGCTGACCGAGCTGGGTGCTGTGGAACCGTCCCGGCGGGACGGCTCCCCTCACCTCACCCGCACCGGCCGCGAGATCGCCCGGATGCCGATCGACCCGCGCTTCGCCCGCATGCTGATCGAGGCGGGGCGCCCTTCGACAAGCTCAGGGACCCAGTCCCCGCACCGGTCCCTGAGCCCGGACCCGTCCCTGAGCCCGGACCGGTCCCTGAGCCCGTCGAAGGGGTCCCTGAGCCCGTCGAAGGGGTCCCTGAGCCTGTCGAAGGGGTCCCTGAGCCTGTCGAAGGGGTCCCTGAGCCTGTCGAAGGGGTCCCTGAGCCCGGATCGGCCCCTGAGCCCGTCGAAGGGGTCCCTGAACCTGTCGAAGGGCGGCGTCACCCGAGACGTCCTCGCCATCGTGTCGGGGATGACGATCCAAGATGTCAGGGAGCGGCCGGAGGAGCGCCGCGAAGAAGCCGACCGCATGCACGCGCGCTTCGTCGATCCGACCAGCGACTTCATCACCCTGTTGAACCTGTGGAACCATCTGCGCGAGCAGCAACGTGAGCTCGGTTCGAGCGCGTTCCGCCGCCTCTGCCGATCAGAACACTTGAACTATGTGCGAGTGCGCGAATGGTTCGATGTGCACCGCCAGCTGCGCACCCTGGTGAAGACAAACGACCGCGGCGGCGAGGCAACAGGCGCGAGCGACCCGGATGCGATCCACCGCGCGATCCTGTCTGGGTTGCTGTCACAGATCGGGCTCCTCGACGAGCGCAGCGCTCCGGCTGGCAAGGCGCACTCTCCCGCGAAAGACGCGAAACGACGTATCGCGGAGTATCGCGGAGCGCGCGGAATCCGGTTCTCCATTTTCCCCGGCTCTGGGCTCCGCAAGAAGAGTCCTCGCGCGGTGATCGCCGCCGAGATTGTGGAGACGTCCCGCACTTTCGCGCGCACCGTCGCCGCCATCGACCCCGCCTGGGCCGAGCCGCTCGCTGGCGACCTGGCTAAACGTCAGATCACAGAACCGCACTGGTCTAAAGATGCGGGCGCCGCCGTCGCGTTTGAAAAGGTGACGCTGTTCGGACTGGAGATCATTCCCCGCCGAAGGGTGCAGTTCGCACGCATTGACCGCGCCGCCTCGCGCGAGCTGTTTGTGCGCCACGCCCTCGTCGAAGGTGAGTGGGATCCCGCGCGCATCGATAAGCGCGTCAGCGCGTTCTGGCGCAGCAACGCCGAGCTCCGCCGACGCCTAGAAAAACTTGAAGAGCGGGAGCGACGGCGCGACATTCTCGCGGGCGACGAGGCGGTATTCCGCTTCTACGACGAGCGGATCCCCGCGGATGTTTTTGACGTGCGCTCCTTCGAAAGCTGGTGGCGAGAGACGCTGTCGGCGACGCCGAAGCTGCTTGTGATGCGGGAGAACGATCTGATCGATGACGCAGAGCGCGCCGATCAGCAGGAGTTCCCTGCGCGATGGACGCAGGGCGATCAGGTTCTCGGACTCGCCTATCGGTTCGAACCTGGCGCAGACGACGATGGCGTCAGCGTTGTGTTGCCGCTGCCTCTGCTCGCACAGATTGAAGATCGCGGGTTCGACTGGCAGGTGCCAGGCCTCCGTGCTGAACTCGTCACTGGGTTGCTGCGCGCTCTGCCCAAGGCGATCCGTCGACATGTGGTTCCCGCCGCAGACTGGGCAGACAAGTTCGGTGCCGACCTCGGCGAAGAGGGTCCAGAATCGCACGGCGGTCTGCCGCCGCGCACGTTGAAAGAAGCCCTCGCTAAGCGTATCCAGCCGCTCGCGAATCAGCTTGTTTCCGCCGCCGATTTCGACGACGAGCGGGTTCCTCCTCATCTACGGATGAACTTTCGCGCCGTAGACGAACGCGGCAGAGTTGTCGGCTCAGGCCGTGACCTGCGCCGACTGCAAACACAGCTTTCTGACAGGGCACGCAGCAGCGTCGCTCGCTCGATAGCTGCACCCCCGACCTCGGGCCCGCAAAAAGGTACTCGCGGCGCCGAACGTGTCGCTGCTGCCTCCATCGAGCAGACCGGTCTGACGACATGGACCATCGGAGACCTGCCAGCCGTGCTCGACACCCGTGTCGCCGGCGGCGTCGTGCGCGGCTACCCCGCCATCGTCGACAACGGCAAGAGTGTGTCGGTGCGGGTCGAGTCGACCCCTGATGCGGCAGCAGCAGCAACGCGTGATGGTGTTCTGCGGTTGGTACTCCTTAGCGTCCCTTCACCCTCGTCCTACGTGCAAGAGCACCTCACCAGCCAAGAGAAACTCGCACTGGCAGCATCGCCGTATCAATCAGCTGCTGCGCTGATCGAGGACTGCCGTGCCGCGGTCGCACGCCGCGTCATCGATGCGGCGACGGGCGATCAGGCAGGCGAGGGCCGGGGCATCGTGCGCAGCGAAGCGGAGTTTGCCAAGGTACGCGACGCAGTGTCTGCGGTGCTCGTCGACGAACTCTTCGCATGTGTATCCCTGGTTGCCCGCACGCTCACGAAGGCCCGCGAGGTCGAGCGCGGCATCAAGTCGCAAAACTCGCTGGCGTTGCTCGGCCCGCTCAACGACATCCGCACCCAGCTCAGCGGCCTTTTGCACTCAGGGTTCATCTCGGCTGCCGGTGCCGACCGGCTGACGCACTTTCCGCGCTACCTCGAAGCGATGTTGGACCGGCTGAAGCTTCTCGCCAGCGAACCAGGCAAAGACCGGGCTCGGATGACAGAGTTCGAGCGAATGTCGAAGGCATATGAAGATGCAGGCGGCACGATCCCCCTAGATGTCGCCGCCGCGCCCGCGCTCGTCGAGGCCCGTTGGCTCTTGGAGGAGTATCGCGTCAGCGTGTTCGCCCAGCGGCTTGGTACCGCCCAGCCCGTGTCACCGCAGCGCATCATGAAGGTATTGTCCGGCCGTTGAAACCGCGCCGATGGGCGCTGACGCAGGTAGCCTGCTCTCATGGCCCGCGCGATCGTTTACACAGAGTTCGGCTCCCCCGACGTCTTGCACATGATCGAGATTCCCGATCCCGTTCCTGCGCCGGGTGAGGTTGTGGTGCGTATTCATGCGGCGGGCGCGAACCCGATTGACGCAAAGTTGCGCGGCGGCAAGCGCCCCTCCGCTTCGATCACCGAGCCACGCGCCGTGGGCTTCGACGGTGCGGGGGTGATCGAGGCGCTGGGCGATGGCGTCGACGGTTTTATGGTGGGAGATCGCGTGGCGATCCGTGACACACCAGGAACCTACGCCTCTGCCCTTGTTGTCAAGGTCGAAAATCTGGCGAAGCTGCCGGACTCCGTGACCGCGGCTGAAGGCGCCGCCATCGGTATTCCCGCTGGCACCGCCTATCAAGCCCTGCGCTCGTTGCATGTCACCGATGGTGATGTGTTGCTCGTTCATGCCGGGTCCGGCGCTGTGGGACAAGCCGCTGTGCAATTCGCCGTGGCGTGGGGAGCCACCGTCATTGCGACCGCAAGCCCCGCGCGGCACGAACACCTGCGCGAACTCGGTGCAATCCCTGTCGCATACGGCGATGGGCTGCACGAGCGCCTTAACGAGGCCGCGCCATCTGCGATCACCGTAGCGCTGGATTGCGCAGGCACAGACGAGGCCATCGAGACGTCACTTGCCCTTGTCGCAGACAGGGACAGGATCGCTACAATCGTGCGCGGCCCTGATGCTGCGGCGTTCGGCATTCGCGCTTTCTCCGGCGGATCCCCTACCCCCCTCACGGATGAAGAAGTGTCGTGGCGGGCAGAGGCGCTGCCTCAGACGATCGCTTTATTGGACTCTGGCGACTTTGTGATCGACCTCGGACCCCAGCTCCCTCTCACCGAAGCAGCGCACGCGCACACGTTGATGGAGTCCAGCTCGGCGTCAGGCAAGATCACCCTGATTCCTTAAAAGAGTCGACGGAAACTCGTCCATCCGAAGCCGCAGAACCCCTACGCTGAAAGCATGACTGGTCTTCGTTGGGGTATTCTCGCGACCGGCGGCATCGCCGGCGCTTTCGCGTCCGATCTGCGCACCGAAGGGCTTGACCTCGTGGCGGTCGGCTCTCGCTCTCAGGAGTCGGCTGACGCATTCGCCAAACGTTTCGACATCGCTCGCGCACACCCCTCTTACGAGGCTTTGGTGGCAGACCCAGAGGTCGACATCATCTACGTGTCGACACCGCACCCGATGCACCACGAGAACGCGCGGCTGGCGTTGGAGGCCGGCAAGCACGTGCTCGTCGAAAAAGCATTCACCCTCAACCGCGCCGAAGCGGAAGACCTGCAAGCACTCGCCGCCGAGCGCGGTCTGCTGGTGATGGAGGCGATGTGGACCCGTTACCTGCCGCACATGATTCGTATTCGCGAGCTCATCGCCGAGGGCGCCCTTGGCGAAATCCGCGCAGTGAACGCTGATCACACTCAACTTCTTCCGGCAGACCCCGCCCACCGGCTCAATGCCCTCGAACTCGGCGGCGGTGCACTGCTTGACCTCGGTATCTACCCGATTTCGTTTATCTGGGACATCCTCGGCGCCCCCACGAGCGTCCACGCGGTCGGCCGACTGATCGAGACCGGGGCAGACGCCGAAGTCGCAACCGTCATGACTCACGAGAGCGGCGCGGTATCGACAAGCCTTTCTTCTTCCCGCGCCGCTGGCCCCAATGCCGCCAGCATCATCGGTACGACTGCGCGCATCGAGATCGACCGTGTCTGGTACATGCCGACCACGTTCCGCCTCGTGTTGCCAGACGGCACCGTGCAGGAAGAGTACGTGCCGGAGGTCGAGGGCCGCGGTATGCAGTACCAGGCGCTCGCGGCTGAGCGCCTGGTCCGCGACGGCATTCTCGAGGGCGACATTTTGCCGGTCGCCGAGAGCGTCGCCATCATGGGCACTCTGGACGACATTCGCGCGCAGATCGGCGTCATCTACCCGCGCGAGGCTGCTGCGCATGGCTGAGACCACCGATGTTCGCGTCGCCGTCTACCTTGACTTCGACAACATCGTTATCTCTTGGTACGACCGTGTGCACGGCAGGAACTCCTACGGCAAAGACCGTCAACGCATCACCGAGAACCCCAATGACCCTGAGGTTGCGGAGCGGCTGAGCCGGGCAATGATCGAGGTCGGCGCGATTATCGACTACGCCGCCTCGTTTGGCACCTTGGTGCTGACGCGGGCATACGCTGACTGGTCATCGCCGGTGAATGCGGAGTACCGCTCGCAACTCGTGGCACGAGCGATCGACCTGGTGCAGTTGTTTCCCGCCGCAGCGTATGCGAAGAACGGCGCAGACATTCGCCTGGCAGTAGATGCCGTAGAAGACATGTTCCGACTGCCCGATCTCACCCACGTTGTGATCGTCGCCGGCGACAGCGACTACGTGCCGTTGGCCCAGCGCTGCAAGCGTTTGGGCCGGTACGTCATCGGCGTAGGAGTCTCTGGCTCGACGGCCAAGTCGCTGGCTGCTGCCTGCGATGAGTTCGACTCGTACGACTCACTCCCCGGCGTCGTGCGTCCGCCAAAGGCGGCTCCTGCGGTCTCCGCGCCGAAGGCCGACACCACGGTAGACGCGGCACCTGAGGCGGCGGCTGACACCACCAAAACCAAGACCTCACGGCGCGCGAAGTCGAAGGCCGCAGCGCCCGCTCCCGCCAAGCTCGATGAGCAGGGAGAAGCCACGCAGCTCTTGCAGCGTGCGTTGCGTCTCGGCCATGACAAAGCAGATGCCGATGAGTGGCTGCATAGCTCCGCGGTGAAAACGCATATGCGCCGGATGGATCCGTCGTTTAGCGAGAAAGCTCTCGGCTACCGCTCGTTCTCTGACTTCTTGAAATCGCGCGACGAGATTGCCGAACTGGAAGAGACAGGACACGAGCGGCTGGTCCGCCTCCGCGAACCAGCCGCCTAAGCCCCTCGTGGGGGGGGTGTCCGCCGTTGCTCAGAGGGTGGACTCGAACGGGTCGAAATCTGCCGCAATGGATCCGACCTGTTCGAGACTGCTCTCAACCCGAACGAAGTCGCGTGCTTCTGCCGCTTCTTCAATCGACAGCAGCGTGTCGAGCACGTGGAAACCGAATTCGCCTGTGGCCACATGCGGCCGCCCTGCCGCTATCGAGCGTGCCATGTCTAGCAGCCCCACCCCCCGGCCGGAGAGCACGCCCTCCTGGGCGACGTCAACGACCTCTTGCACGCGCGGCTCTGCCTGACTCGAAAGTGGGCGCGTGATCGAAATCGGTCCACCGAAAGTGTTCGGGTCCGGAATGACGA
Organism: Microbacterium sp. NPDC076768; assembly: GCF_040687205.1. Lineage (NCBI taxonomy): Bacteria > Bacillati > Actinomycetota > Actinomycetes > Micrococcales > Microbacteriaceae > Microbacterium > Microbacterium sp. NPDC076768. The sequence continues at coordinate 65,553 of NZ_JBFBMU010000002.1, read as the reverse complement.
TGGTGCCCTCAGTGCCGGTGATCTCGACAATGCCCTGGCGCAGCAGAGGTGAGTCGGTGCTGTATAGGCTCTGCGCCTGACCACCCTGCTCGAAGTCCATCAACACGCTCAGCGTTGAAGGAATCTCCACAGGGAACTCCTGCCCTGCGAGCTCTCCCACCTGCACCCGTCTGGTGGGTGTTCCCTGCAGCCCGAGCGCCGCGACCGACGCCACCGGCCCGAACACATGCACCAGTGCCGAGACGTAGTACGGCCCCATATCAAGTAGCGGCCCCGCCCCCTTGGCATACAGGAACGCGGGGTTCGGGTGGAAGATCTCCGGCCCCTGCCATTGGAAGGTGGTCTGAGCGAACAACGGGCGGCCGATGTCCCCGCGCGCGATCGCTCTCTTGGCTGTCTGCACACCCGGTCCGAGCACAGTGTCTGGTGCGACGCCGACCCGCAGCCCTGCCGCGTCTGCTTTTTGGAGCAGTCGGCGCGACTCCTCCCGGCTCACGCCGATGGGCTTCTCCGTCCAGACGTGCTTTCCTGCCGCGATGATCGCTTCGGAAACCTCCACATGCATTGCCGGGATCGTCAAGTTCACGACAATGTCGATATCCGGATCGTCGAGCACAGCGCTGACGCCACCATGACGAGGAACGCCGTACTTTTCGGCTTGGCTTTTCGCACGTTCTTCGATCAGGTCGGCGACCGCGATCACCGTCACATCGGGGTAGGTGGTGAGGTTCGACAAGTACTGGTCACTGATGTTTCCGGCACCGATAAGACCGACGCCCACCATCAGCCGGCCACCTTCTCATCGAGGTAGACGCGACTCTGCTCAATAGCATCCAGCAGGTCGCCTTCGTAGTGGTCGAACTCGACGATCGCAAGTTCCAACGCGGGAGCGGCAGCGATCGCTTCCAGCAGCGGCACTGATCCTTGCCCCGCTGGTACCTGATCGGCAGGAGGATATGCGCCAGCCAGCGCCGGGTCGAGGGTGCCGTCTTTCGCATGCACGGCAACTACTCGACTTCCCAATCGCTGCAACAGTGCCACGGGATCAACACCACCACGGGCAACCCAGTACAGGTCTACCTCGAGAACGACGCGCTCATCGAGCAGCCCGGCCAACACCTCAAGACCAGTCACGCCGTCGAACATCGCCTCCAGTTCGTGGGCGTGGTTGTGGTATCCCACACGCACACCGACCGTGGCGCCGATCTCTGCCGCCTCATTGAGGAGCCGCGCAGTTTCTTTAATCTGCTCGACGGACTCCCAACGAGCAGGCTCGGTATAGGGGTCGATGACCGTATGCATCCCGAGAACTTTGGCGGCGGCAAAGACCTCCGCTGGCGAGGGAACCGGAACCGTCGTGCCGCTGCCATCGGGGTTCACAAATGACTCCGACGCAAGGAACGCGTGTCCGGAGGGAGCAACCAGCCCCGCGGCAGTAAGTGCAGCAGAAAGCGGCTCTGCCCGACGCACAAAATCGTAGGGTTCTACGGCGTTGAATCCTCTCGCAGCGACTGCTGCTAGGGAAGATTCGAGGTCGGCCTCCAGCTCTTCTCTCAGGGTGAACAGCTGCAGGGAAGTCCGAATCGTCATCGGTCGTCCTCCTTTGGTCATCAGCGACGTAGCGGGAATTACCTCCCGTGCAGGCACGCTACCACCAAATACCTCCGCCCGGAAGTTTTCGTTGGGTAGACTCCGAACATGACCACCGAAACACCAGCGCATGCCGAACCATCGCGCCAGCGCGGCGCCTATGCCAAGGGAATTGCTCGACGCCAAGAGATTCTCGACCGCGCGATCGAGGTCTTCGCTGAACGAGGCTCTGATCGCACCAGCCTGCGAGCCATCGCTCGGGAAGTGGGCGTCACTCACGCGGCCCTCACCCACTACTTCGGGTCTCTAGAAGAGTTGCTCGTTGCGGTCTACGAAGAGAGCAATGCTCCAGGGCGCGATGCCACGACGCATGCGGCGGACGCGACGCCCGTAGAGATCATGATCGAGTCCGCCCGCACCAACCGGACTATTCCTGGGCTCATGCAGCTGTATTCGACGCTCGTTGCCGCGGCACTGGAAGAAGGCCACCCCTCCGCACGTGCGTTCGCCACCGATCGCTTCTCTCGCCTGCGTGACGCCCTCGCCGACACCGTGCAGCAGCAGCAGGAGCGCGGAAAGATCCGAGACGACGTGGCACCGCAAGCCGTTGCTGCACTCGTTATTGCGGCGTCCGATGGACTGCAAACTCAATGGCTGCTCGACGAAACAGCACCGCAACATGAGGCGCTCGCTGTGCTTGACCGCTTGCTTCGCCCCGCCCCCTAAGCCGAGCAGAATCAGGCTGGCACAGGATTAGGCTCAAGGTATGACGCCCGCATCGCAGTCCCCGTACGCCAGGGCGCTCGGCGAGCGCCTTAATGATCTGCATCCGCGACTACGCGCTTATTTTTTGGCGGTACCGGAGGGCGCGGTAGGCATCGGTGATGGCGTATTTCACAGCGTCGGAACTCCGCGGCGATGGCTATGGCCGATCCTCCGCATCCTTGAACGTCGCGGAGTCGTCGCCGCCGGATGGGAACACGATGTGCCGTTCACTGTGGAGAATCGCAGCGTCGGCTCCAGAACGATGGGCATCCGCACCTTCATGCTCAAGCGGGGCAAGTGGGTCATGCGCGATGCAGTAGCGCTCACCACCCACGGTCGAGTGGTCGACGAGCTCGGGGAACCCAGCCTGATCGCCGCCAGTTTTGATGTCGCAACCTCTCACGGCGCGCTCCGTCTTACCAGCCACACGGTCGGCATCCGGCTCTGGCGCCTGCGCCTTCGGATCCCCCGTGTGATCTCCCCTGTTGTACGCCTCACGGAGAGCTTTGACGATGCCACAAACCGGCAGGCGATCAGTCTCACCATCGATGCTCCGCTCATCGGCCGGGTATACGAGTACCGAGGCGATTTCACCTATCGGATTCACCACGAGGCGAAGGAACAGACCAAATGAGCGCTGGCAAAGTTGTCATCGGCGGATCCACCGGCTTCATGGGGCGTTTCCTGCTTGCACGGTTTCGTGCGGAAGGACGCGAGGTCGTGACGATCTCGCGCTCCGGTGCCGACATCCGCTGGGGCGACCAGGTAGAAATCGACCGCGCCGTCGACGGCGCGGCGCTCGTGATCGGCCTCGCAGGCAAGAGTGTTAACTGCCGCTACACACCAGAAAACCGAGCCGAGATCTTTCGATCCCGGCTCGACACCACCGCGTCATTGAGCACCGCGATCGCACGCGCAGCCGCGCCGCCTGCACTCTGGGTGAACTCCTCCACCGCGACCATCTATCGTCACGCGGAAGACCGCGCCATGACAGAGGCGACAGGCGAGATCGGAAAAGGTTTCTCGGTCGAAGTCGCGAAGGCATGGGAGAAAGCGCTGTACGCCGATGATCTTCCCGCCACCCGTCGCGTGGCGCTGCGCAGCGCCATCGTGCTCGGACACGGCGGTGTTCTCGAACCATTGAAACGTCTCGCGATGCTCGGCCTCGGTGGCGCGCAGCATGACGGGCGCTGGCCAATCAGCGCTTCCCGCAAAGCGGCGGGCACCGGCCACATTCCCGGCGCCCGACACGGCAAGCAACGGTTCAGTTGGGTTCACATCGAAGACGTGGCGCGCATCATCGAGTTTCTTGAACAGAATCCCGGGATCGATGGGCCGGTCAACGCGGCCTCCCCCCATCCTGTCGACAACGCAGAATTCATGGCAACAGTCCGAAACGTGCTGGGCGCACGCATGAGCATCCCCATGCCTCGCTGGATGCTCGAGCTCGGAGCGATCGGCATCCGCACCGAAACTGAGCTGATCTTGAAGAGCCGCTGGGTGCTCCCGGAGAAGCTCTCAGCCGCTGGTTTCACTTTTCAGCACCCCATGCTCGAAGAGGCAGTGCGGGAGTCTTTCGATCGGCTTGTTCCCGCTTAGAAGGCCCTGCCCGCTCGCTATGGCAGCAGGTGCCCTGCTGCACGGAACAACTCGTACCACTCCGGCCGTGTGAGTTCGATGCCTGCTCCGTCTGCCGCATCGCGAACGCGCTGAGGAGTGGTCGTACCAAGGACCACCTGCATGCCTGCGGGATGCCGTGTGATCCAGGCCGTGGCGATCGCCGTCGCTGTGACGTTATGCGTGGCCGCGAGACGGTCGATCACAGAATTGAGGTCGGCATACTGCGGATTACCGAGAAAAACTCCCCCCGAGTAGCCGTCCTGGAACGGAGACCACGCCTGGATCGTGATCCCATTGATTCGGCAGTAGTCGACGATGCCACCTCCATCACGAACGACGCTTTCTGCATGGCCAGCCATGTTCGCCGCGGCCGGCTGCGCCAAAATCGGCGCATGCGTCATCGAGAGCTGCAGTTGGTTGGCTACGAGCGGCTGCTTGACGGCAGAGCGGAGCAGATCAATCTGTCGCGGCGTGTGGTTCGAGACGCCGAATGCCTTCACCTTGCCAGCGGCCTCAAGCTCATCGAAAGCCCGGGCTACTTCATCCGGCTCGACGAGGATGTCTGGTCTATGAAGAAGAAGCACGTCAAGACGATCGGTCCGTAGCGCCGCAAGAGAACCATTGACCTGGGCGATGATGTGGTCGTATGAAAAATCGAACATCCCCTGCGCCGGAACGATGCCACATTTCGTCTGCAAGACGATCTCATCGCGTTCGGCAGAGCTGAGACGCAGCGCATCCGCAAAGCGCGCCTCGCAATGGTGCATGCTTCCGCCATAAATATCGGCGTGGTCAAAGAAGTCGATGCCGGACTCTCGCGCTGCCGCGTACAGGGAGCGAATGTGTGCATCGTCCTTGTCGTCGATGCGCATCATGCCGGCGATCACGGCGGGGGCAGTAGTTTTTCCAAACGGCACTGACTTCATGCCTTCACGCTACTGCCGCCTAGCGAGCACCGACGACCGACACTTCAGGAGTCCTCCCCCACGGCGGCGGGAAGAAGTTGGGTGACAGGCACTCCGAGGACCGTCGCAACATTCGCGAGGTCGACAAGAGTGAAGTCGACCCTCCCGTCCAGCAGGTCACCCAACGAATCGAGCGGGATACCCGAGGCTTCGGATAGTCGCAAGAAAGACACCCCCGCATGAACACGGGCGCCATCGACCTCAAGTGCTAACATCTGACCCATTTCTGTCCCCATGCGCCTACAGTAACGCCACGTACGGACACTCTTGAGGTGGAATTGGTGCAGAATGGCGGCATTCTGGTGTCAAGGCGCTGCTATCGTGAGCCGGGTGAAGACACCTGCCGAGGATTTCAACGACGCTGTCGGTCGCCAAATGCGCGCAGAAATTGCTGCGTCTCGAAGCAGCATCGCCGCCATGGCACGGAGTATCGGAGTGGCAAGAAGCGCTTTGGACAACTACGTGACGGGCAAGCGCGCCATCCCCGTGCCGGTCGTCTACTCGGTGTGCGCCGCATTGAACGTAGAACCCAGAGTGCTTGTTGCACGCGCCGAAGAACGGCTGAAAGCCGACGGAGTAACGGTTGGTCGCGTCACCCCCATCCGGCGAGCGCCCGATGTCGGCGGCCAGCGCGAAGCTGTCGCAGAGGTCGCATTCGAATCTGCCGTCAGGCACGACGTCGACACCGACGACCTCTACGAGTAGCTCAAGACAGCGTGCGCGCGCACGAAGATTGCGAGGGGGATCAGTGCATCACCTCCTCCGCCTCGCCGATGAGTGTCAGCTTCGCGTCGTTGAGCGCACCGGCCGCACGCGAGGTGGGTTCGACCCGGCGACGCGCACGATTCGCCTCAACCCCGGAATGAGCGCTCGCACCACGCGCAGCGTCCTCGCTCATGAACTCGGCCACGCGACGCTCGGCCACGTTGCGCTCGGACACGATGCACTCGGACACGTTGCGCTCGGACACGATGCGCTCGGACACGATCCCTCATCAACGCCCGCGATTCGCCGTATCCAAGAACGCCAAGCAGACGAGTGGGCCGCCGCACGGCTCCTGACGCCCTCGGCGTACGCTGCCGCAGAAGAGACGAGAGGCCCCCACCTTGCGAGCTTGGCTTTCGAGCTGGACGTGACGATCGAACTCGTCATCGCCTATCAGCGACTGCTCCGGGAGACACTGCTCGTGGCCGGATGACGGGCGGCTCTGCTTGAATACGACCATGGCATTCCTCGTTACCCCCTCGCCTCTCACTCTTACGGGTGACCTCGTCGAACTGCGTCCGCTGGAGCGCTCTCACACAGAAGGACTCATCGAGGCCGTGCAAGAAGGCGATCTCTGGAGAAGTGCCTGGTACACCTCGGTCCCCGCGCCTGATGCCGTTGCCGCCGAAGTCGAACGGCGCCTCGCCCTCATCGAAACGGGAACGATGTTGCCGTTCACGGCATTCGATGCTGCAGGCCGCACACTCGGGCTGACCTCGTACTACGACCTCGTGCCCAACGTGCCGCGGCTCCACATTGGCTACACCTGGAACAGGCCGTCCGCACACGGTACCGGCACAAACGCCGAGTCGAAGTTGTTGCTACTCCGGCATGCATTCGAGACCCTCGGGGTCTTCCGCGTCGGGTTTACGACCGGATCGGTGAACTCTCAGTCGAAAGCCGCAATCGAGCGGCTCGGCGCCACCCAAGACGGCATCTTGCGTGGGATGACCCGGTACCGCAACGGAGCGTTGAGAGACAGTGTGGAGTACTCGATCATCGAGCCGGAATGGCCAGCGGTGCGAAGCACGCTTGAAGAACGTCTGTCTCGCCGCCACTGAGCACGCACACGCGAGTGGTGATCCATAAGGGAAGCGGTTTCCGCGGGTAACCGCAGGATTACAAGGTTTTCGGACGGCAATGGGCTGACAGCCACCAAAACGGAAAGCGTTTGCAGCAAAGGGTATTAGATTGTGTTGATGCAGCGCTCGTCGGCGCATGGGCAGAAAGGCGCAGCACATGGACAATCGATCCCCTCGTCTTAGTGATGTCGCGCGCCGAGCAGGCCTGTCCGTGGCCACCGCGTCGCGCGCCCTGAACGGAAGCGACCGCTCGGTGAAAGAAGCCAATCGCGCGCGCGTGCTGGCCGCAGCTGACGAACTTGGATACTCCGCAAACGTCGCCGCTCAGGCAGTCGCTCGGGGCCGCCAGCGCGGTGTGACCCTGCTGGTGAAGACGATGCCAGACGATTACGCCAACCCGATGGTGGCAGGCGTCGTAGAAGCAGCCCGTCGAGAGCAGCTTCCGCTCAACCTCATCGTTGCTGGCACGGATTCGAGCGACCTTGTCCGCGAAGTAAACGCGGCACGCGGTCAACGCGCAGAGATAGTCATGACGATCGGTGGACGGCAAATCGGCGACCGAGGCACACCTGCGCTTGTGAGCGCGCTTCAGCGCTACGAAGCCGAAGGCGGACGCGTCGTCCTGATCACGCAGGCCGGGCTTCCTTTTGACACAGTCTCCTACGCGAACTCGCAGGGGGCGCACGAACTTGCGCAGGCGATGGTCGAACTCGGATACAAGAAGTTCGCGATCCTGGGCGGCTACCCGAACGGCATGACCCAGCGTGATCGCACGCGCGGCTTTCTCGATGGCCTCGCCGAGCACAACCTCACTGTTCCCGCCGACCGCATCATCACGGGTGATTTCACGCGCTCCGCCGCGTACGTCGCCACCGGCGACCTCGTCAGACGCGGCATCGAGATCGACGCGATCTTCGCGGTGAACGATGCGATGGCGCTCGGAGCACTGACCTTTCTCAGAGACGCCGGCATCCCGAGCTCACAGATCGCCGTCGCAGGCTTTGACGACATCAAAGCACTCCGCGATGTGACCCCGAGCCTCACCACCGTGCACCTGCCGTGGGACGATGTGGCCGCTGAAGCGCTCTCCCTCGCCACGACCGCACGCCCAGACGAACCGCGGTTGAGCGTCGTCAGCGGACACGTGGTCGTGCGGGCAAGTACTCCCCCGCGCACTTAAAAGCCTGAGCGCTAGATGCTGGTTGTTACCGGCGTCAAGAATTCCTCGCCGTGTAATGCCCGCGTGAGTTCGCCTGCCACATGCTTGCCCATCCGGCGCAGCTCAGTGCCCATCGACCCTGCCACATGCGGCGTGATGATGACGTTCGCACACTCCCACAGCGGCGAGTCGGCCGGGAGTGGTTCGAAAGGATCCGTGACATCCAAGATCGCATCGATCCGCCCCGACACCAGTTCCCGCTCCAGCGCTTCGAAATCAACCACGCCACCACGAGCCGTGTTCAACAGCGTCGCGCCCTCCGCCATCGCCGCCAGCTCGGCCGCACCGATCATGCCAGCAGTCTCGTCGTTCAACGGCACATGCAAAGACACCACGTCGCTCTCCGACATCAGCTCGTGGAGCGACACCTGTTCTACCTGAAGCTCTGCCGCCTCCTGTTCACTGAGGTAGGGGTCGTACACTCGCACCCGCACGGCGAACGGTCGCAACAGGTCGATGACGTGACGACCGATCTTTGACGCACCAACGATGCCGACCACCTGGCCATAGTTCCCTGCCTCGGGAAAGTCGATCTCTCGATTGATGTGGGTGCGCCGCTCCCGGAACATCCGCTGCGACCGGAACACCTGCTTGCACGCCAGCAAGATCATCGCGAGTGAGTACTCCGCCACAGGAACGGAGTTCACCTCTGCTGCGCTGGACAGCCGAACGGTGCGCTGCATCTTGGGAGAAAGGAGCGAATTCGTAGCGCCGCCAGAATGTACGACAGCCTTGAGATTGGGCAACGCATCCGCGACGTGATCGTCGAGCGCGGGAGCTCCCCACCCTGTAACAAGAACATCGATATCGGCCAGCCGCGCGAGCGCATCGTCGTCCCACTCCGTGACGATCGGAAGTAGCGCTCGGCCCGGCACATCGGCGAGGAGCTCGAAGCGGTCGCCAAACAGACGCCGAGCAAGAAGCTCCGAGCCGATTGCCACGGCATACGTGCCGCTGGGCGCCGCCACCGAGTTTGCGGATTGGGGCGAGGCGCGCGCGCCGGTCAGCTGCGTTTCGTAGAGATTCGTCATCCTTTGAGCCCCGAACTCGCAAGCCCCTGCACGAACTGTTTCTGCGCAAACATGAACATGATGATCATGGGTACGGTCGCCAGCGTCGCGCCGGCCATCAAGTAGTTCCACTGCACGTTCAGCTCGTCTTGGGCAAAGATGGCGAGGCCCAACTGCAGCGGACGAAGGTCGGCCGAGCTCGTCGCGATCAATGGCCAGATGAACGCGTTCCATGAAGCCTCGAACTGGAACACGGCGATGGTCACCAGTGCCGGACGCACGAGTGGGAGCATGATGCGTCCGAAAATGCCGTACTCGCTGACCCCATCGATGCGGGCAGCCTCCGCGAGTTCGTTCGGCAGCGTGGTGAAGAACTGGCGCGCCAGGAAGATGAACAGCGGTCCTACCGACAGCGGCAGAATCAAACCCCACCAGGAGTCCAGCCAGCCACTGCCCCCCTGGCCGAAGATGTCGTTCCCGCCAAAGAGGGGAATCTGTTTCACCACCAGAAAGAGAGGAACGATGACGACCTGGAACGGGACCATCAGAAGCACGATCACATATCCGAGAAAGTACTTCGCGCCTGGGATCGGAAGCTTCGCCAGCGCATAACCGGCTGCCGTCGCGAAGATCAGAGTCAGGAGGGTCTGCCCCACAGCAAGAATCAAACTGTTCTTGAAGTAGTCCACAAAGGGAGCAGCCGTCATGGCATCGACGTAGTTCTGCCACACCAGCTCTGTGGGGAGCCAGGTAAAGGAGTTGACCTCCGCGGGGGATTTCAACGAGGTCAGCACCATCCAGATGAACGGGACGACCATGGCGAGCGCGGCCAACGAAAGCACGACATAGAAGAGTGCGCGAACGATGATCGCACCGGGTGAGCGTTTCTTCGTGCTCGGGTAGCGAATGACCTCAGTTGTCATCGGCTTTACTCCTTTGCAACCGCAGACCTGCCGCGATAAAGATCGCGATCAGAATGAACAAGAAGACGGACTCCGCCGAGGCATAGCCCAGATCAAGCTTCGAGAATGCGTTTTGGTAGATATCGAACACGAGCACACGGGTGGCGTTCGCTGGCCCACCCTGGGTCGTGACGTAGACCAGGTCAAAGACTTGGAACGACGCGATGATCGAAGTGACAAACACGAAGAAGTGCGCGGGACCAAGAGCCGGCCAGGTGACGTTCCAGAATGTCTGCCATTTGTTCGCCCCATCCAGACGAGCGGCCTCAACAAGAGCAGGGTCGACGCCTTGCAGCGCCGCGAGGTAGAGCACCATCTTGGTGCCGAGGCCCTGCCAGATTCCGATCATGGCGAGGCTCGTGAGCGCGGTGTCCGGAGAGGCGAGCCAGCGCGAAGGTGGGAGTCCGAACAGTCCGAGAATCTCGTTTGCCAGACCGTAGCTGGGGTTCAGAATCCAAAGCCACACCGTGGCGATCGACACCGTTGCGGTGACGACAGGAACATAGAACATCACGCGGTACACCGAGCGTCCGCGGATCGCCATGTTCAACGCGAGGGCGATCACCAGGGCGATCGCCATCGCACCTGGCACGACCATGAGGGTATAGAGGATGGTGTTGACGACCGAGATCTGGAAGTCAGGGTCTTGCACGAGTTCCGCGTAGTTGGCAAAGCCGATGAACTCCGGATCGGCAAAGAAGCCGTAATCCGTGAAGCTCAACACGAAAGCCAAGACGAGCGGCAACCCCAAGAAGATAGAGATGTTGACCAGCGCCGGCGCCATCATCACGTAGCCTGCGCGGCGTTGCGCTCGAATCATTCCGGAGTGCCGACGCTTCGGCGTTGAGGGGCGTTTCTGCGAAGCGGGCGCCTCGTCTGCAGCGTCCGGCTTATCGATGCTCGTCGTCACGATGAGCCTCCTATCGTGTCGCTCTGAAGGCGTGGGGCAGGAGCGCTGGGCCCCCACCCCACACCGTCAGAACTGTCGAATTACTCGGACTCTGCGGCCAAGTAGTCAAGGACCTCGGTTGTGCTGGACTGCCCAAGCAGCGCCTTGTCCAGCTCCGTGTTCCAGGTGTCGCGCAGCTCAAGCCAGTTCGCTGCGCCACCTTCGAAGACGACGTACTCCAGGTTGTCGTAGACGAACTGGCTCGCCGGGTTGCTCGTGACAACGTCGCTGTCTTCCGCACCAGATGCGGCAGGAACGGCGAAGTTCATCTCCGCCATCGCTGCTTCTGCCTCGGGGGTCGACATCGCTTCGATGAAGCTCCATGCCGCTTCCGGCAGATCGGTGCCTGCACCGATGGAAGCGACCTGACCGCCGGTGAAGAGCACAGGACGCTCGTCAGTGATGTTGAAGAACACCAGGTCGTCACATACCGCTTGCCCCACGGCTTCGCAGTCAATGTAGCCACCGGTGAAACCCATCGCGGCCTCACCGGAGTAGATCAAAGGCGAGCCAGAGGCGGATACCTGCGCATAGTCGATGACGTTTTTGTCATTGACCATGTCGGAGATCCAGTCGAGAGCTTCCTCTCCCTCTGCCCCGTCAAAGCCGGGAGCGCCGTCTTCGTAAAGGTCAGGACCGAGCGCGCCCAAAATGGTGGTGTAGGTGTGTCGGTAGCCACTTGTCGGTGCCCACATATCAAACCCCACGCGGCTGATCGTGCCGTTGTCTTCGCGCACGGTCAAAAGCTCCGCGGCATCAGCGAGCTCGGCAAGAGTCTCCGGCGGCGAATCGGGGTCGAGCCCTGCCGCCTCAAAAGCGGACCGGCTGAGGGCAGCAGGCTTCGCTCCCATCACGAGCGGATATGCGTATACGTCACCCTCGTACGTCACCGCAGGCAGCATTGCCTCATTGGTGTCTTCGGCGATCGTGTCGGCATCGACACCAAACTCCGCGAGGTCGAGGAACGCGCCCTGGGACGCGAACGGCGGCACCCAGCCGATGCCGGTGACGATGATGTCGTAGGGCTGACCGCCAGCCAACGACGTCGAGATCTTTTCGTTCAGGTTGCCGAACGTGGCGAAATCCGCCTCGACTTCAACCCCGGGATACACCTCATTGAACTCGGCGACGACAGCGTCGAATGCGGCTGTGCCTTCGTTGCTGGCGGGGTAGCTCGGCGTGAGTACGCGCAGCGTACCCGTCACCTCTGCTGCATCTTCGGCGCTGGTTTCTTCGGCGCCGCCGGAACATCCGGCAACGACGAGAGCGAGCGCGCCGATCGCTGCGACCGATGCAATGGACCGTGATCGAATCTCCACGAGAACCTCCTTGTGACTGCGTGGCAGGGAATGCGATTTCACTGATGCTACGGAAAGCGCATTCCATAGTCAATGCTTCACAACCAACTAGTGATGCAAGACTGGACAAATGACCGCGGAGACGCCCCCCAACAAACCTCAGCCTGGACGCACCCTCCTGGGCACGCTCACCGCAGTAGGCGACATGATCATCATCTCGGTAACCCTGCTCGTTCTGCTACTCGGCGTCGTGACAGCAGGGCCCGCATCGGCTGCCGCAATCGAGGCACGCAAACAGGTGAGCATGAGTGGTCCATCCACTCCGGTCAGGACCCTCCTTTCCGGCACAAGGGTCCACTTCCGAGCGCTGTGGCCACTCGGCCCCATCGTTGTCACCCTGGGGATCGTGGGCTGGATCTCTACCGCTTTCTGGCTTGTCGCCCCCGCTCCCCTCGGGGTGATCATGATGGCAGCGATCCTGTCTCCGCTCGCCGCTTTCTCGATCCTCGTGCTCGCAATCCCCGTCGCCGCAACACCGGGGGTGAGCCGCCGGGAAACGGCAAGACAAGCTATCCGCCTCGCGGTGAGTCGCCCGCTGGTGAGCGTACTGGCGCTCGCTGCCGCCGTCGCCGCTGTCATTCTGGCTTTCCGGGTACCCACGGTGGGGATCGTGGCTATCGGTGCAGTACTGGTCGAGATCTCTTGGCGAGCGTGGGGCCAGTCGCGGATCAAGAATGTCGAACGGTAACCGCTTTCCATTTTTGCGTTGACGTGCCAGTCTGGATGGAGCCTTCACAAGAAACTCTCTCCGCCGACGTCTCTGCCGACGTCTTCGACGCAGAACTGGATCAATGATGAATCCCCGCCCCAATGTGCTTCAGATCGTCGTCGACGACATGGGGATCGGAGATCTATCGAGCATCAACAACGGCGCGTCAGCCACGCCCGTACTTGATCAACTGGCGGCAGAGGGAGTGTGTCTCAGCCAGCACTACTCTGGGTCGCCGGTGTGTGCACCTGCCCGAGCAGCATTGCTCACCGGACGCTATCCGCAGCGCACCGGGGTGATCGACACCATGGAGGCGCGTGGCACCGATCGCCTCGCTGTCGGCGAGCGCACCATCGCCGATGAACTGGCTGCCTCTGGGTATGCCACCGGCCTGGTAGGCAAGTGGCACAACGGTGCTTTTGATGCGGCGTTTCATCCCGTTCAACGAGGCTTCGACGAGTTCGTCGGTTTCCAGGGCGGGTGGCAGGACTACTGGAACTGGACGATCCAAAAAGGCGGGGCCGTCTTGGCAAGCGACGGTCGTCACCTCACCGATGTCTTCACGGCGGAGGCCATCGACTTCGTCACCAGGCATGCCGACGAACCGTTCTTCCTGCACCTCGCCTATAACGCCCCCCATTTTCCTCTGCAGGCTCCGGAATACCTCGTCGATCACTTCTACCGCGACGGCACAGTTACGCGGGCGGTGGCTACTATCTACGCAATGCTGTCAATGGTTGATGATGGCGTCGGCGCACTGTTGCAGCATCTCGACGCGCTGGGACTGAGCGAGAACACGATCGTCATGTTCACCAGCGACAATGGTCCCGATTTTCATGGGAAGGGCGAGCACTCCACTCACCGCTTCAATGAAGGCCTGCGCGGCTCAAAGACCCACGTCTTCGAAGGCGGCGTGAAAGTGCCGATGATCATGCGCTGGCCCGCAGGGCTCGACGGCGGCGTCACACGTGACGATCTGGTGCACTTCGTGGACTGGATGCCCACGCTCCTCGACGCTACGGGGGTCGGAGGGTCAACGGCCACAGTTGACGGCATCAGCCGGCTTCCCGCCCTCCGCGGCGACTCATCGAAAGGGCCGCTGCGTTTCTGGCAGTGGACGAGATACACGCCCCTCGCCGAATCGAATGCCGCCGTGCGCGACGGCGACTGGAAGCTGGTATTCCCTGCATGGGAAGGCACTCTCGACGCACTACAGAGCGACCTGGAACGTGATGCGGAGATCAAAAGAAATCCGGAGGCGCTCGTTGCGCTCGACGCCGATCCCACTCCGCAGTTCACGCGGCCAGCAGCCTCCGCTCCCCTGCTGTTCAACCTGCGCGCTGACCCGTTGGAAGCGTGCGACCTCTCCGCCACCCAACCAGACCGGTTGCGTTCGATGACGTCGGCACTACATAGCTGGTTCGACGACGTAGAAGCCAGCCGGCGAGCGACCTTGCCATGACCTCCCCCAACCAGAAAGGCATCATGATCAACGAAGATCCGCAGGTTAGCGAAAATCCGCAGGCGAACGACCACGGCATGCGCGTAGACGCGCGCGCCGCAGGAACACCTCTCGCCCATCACTGGAATGTGGTGGTCGGAGCCGGGCGTGCCAACGAGGGACTACGCGCCGACTGGCAGCAGCAGTTGCAGGAAGTCGTGCAGGTTCATGGGTTTCAGTACCTTCGATTCCACGGGCTCTTCCACGACGACATGTTCGTCTACCGCGAAGACGAGTCCGGCACCGTCTCCCCGTCGTTTCAATACGTGGATCGTCTCTTCGACGCGATGCTCGATATCGGCATTCGCCCCTTCGTAGAGCTGGGGTTCATGCCCAGTGAAATCGCCGTGCACACGGCAACGGCGTTCTGGTGGAGAGCGAACGGTAGCCCTCCCACCGACTTCGACAAGTGGGAGCAGCTGGTCGCCCGCACGGTAGAGCACTGGCGCGACCGTTACGGACTCGAAGAGATTCGAACGTGGTATTTCGAAGTCTGGAACGAACCGAACCTTCCTCCATTCTTCAAAGGCACGCGCTCGGAGTATCTCGAGATGTATCGACGCGCAGTCCGTGCCGTGAAAAACGTCGATTCACAGCTCAGAGTCGGAGGTCCAGCGACAAGCAACTTTGTGCCGGACGGCCGCTTCGACGGTGAGACCGAAGACACGAGCGAGCATGCAGTTGTGTTGGAAGCTGATGACCTGGCCGCGCTGGATTGGAAGCCGGTCTGGCTTGCCGAGTTCTTGCAGTTCGCCGAGACAGAGCACCTGCCAGTGGACTTCGTGTCTGTGCATCCGTACCCCACCAATTGGGCGCTGGACGAACACGGGCAGGGGGCGAAGCTCACGCGTGATGTGAATGCGACAGCACGCGACTTGCGACTGTTGCGCGGCCTGATCGACGAGTGCGCATATCCGAATGCGGAAATCCATCTCACTGAATGGTCGTCCTCGTCGAGTTCGCGCGACCGCACCCATGATCATCTCCAAGCGGCCACGTTCGTGCTGAAGGCCAACCTCGACACCATCGGCTTGGTCGATTCGTTGTCGTACTGGGCGTTCAGCGACATCTTCGAAGAAGCGGGTGGCGGTCAGGAACCCTTCCACGGCGGGTTCGGGTTACTGAATCACCACGGCATTCCCAAACCGACCTATCACGCCTACAGGTTCCTCAAGGAGCTCGGCGATGAGCTGCTCTCCGTGACGGACACGGGCGCGATCACACGGCGGAGCACAGACGGCAAGATCGTCGGCGCGTTGTATCACTACCCCGAGGAAGTCACGCTGACGGTTCCCGCCTCGATCGACGAGTGGGACATCGCTGAACAGACGTTGGCGAGCGGCACGCCCCGCACTCTCACCGTGCAGATCACTGGTGTTGCAGCAGACGCAGATTTCACCCTTGAAATCGTCACCCATGAAGCAGGAAACGCGCTCCCGACGTGGAAGCAACGCGGAGCTCCCCTGAACCTCAGCCGCGCCGATCAGTCCGCGATTGACGACGCGGCACGAACGCTCCTCGTCGAACGGCACAGGGCGGTCGACGGAGTGCTCTCGCTCGAGGTGACCCTGCCGCCATGGGGTATCGCCCTCCTGGCGGAAGTGTGAGAACGATGAGACCTGCTGAAGTAAAGGAACACCCCTTGCCTACCGCGCATCTCCCCCGCCGATCGGTCCACCTCGACTTCCATACATCGCCGCTGATTACACCGATCGCGCAGGAGTTCGACTCCGAGGCATTCGCGGAGCGCTTCGCGCAACTGGGGGTCGACTCCGTCACGCTGTTTGCGAAGTGTCACCACGGTCAGCTCTACTACGACACGAGCCGCGAAGAGCGGCACCCTGGTCTTGGTGAGGTGAATCTGCTCCGCGCACAGATCGAGGCGCTTCGTCCCCTCGGGATTCGCACCCCGATCTATCTCAGCGTGCTCTTCGATGAACATGCCGCAGCCGCGCACCCCGAGTGGGTGGCGCGAAACGACAACGGTGCCCCCACTCGCGTCGACTCCCACGGCGTTCCAGGGTGGCGCATCCTCGATATGACCAGCGGGTACCGCTCGTACCTCGCCGATCAAATCACCGATGTGCTGGAGCACTTCCCCGACGCCGATGGCTTCTTCTTCGACATCTGCTTCGACCAGCCGGGATTCAGCGCCAGCGCGCGCGCAGCCGCCATCGCCTCGGGGTTCAATCCCGACCACGAAACGGGGAGGCGGGACGCGGCATCCGCCGTTTCGCACGACTACATGCGGGAGTTTCGCGACATGGTCGCTGGCGCGGGCCATGACGGCGTTCCCCGCAGCGTTTTCTTCAACTCCCGCCCCAGACTGCGCCTTGCCGATGAGCTCGGCTACAGCACCCACGACGAAATCGAAGCCCTGCCGACGGGAGGGTGGGGCTATGCCTATGCGCCGTCCGTGGCCCGAAGCGTCATCCCCATTCAGCCACGCGCTATCGGGATGACCGGCCGCTTCTTCGGAAGCTGGGGCGACAGCGCAAGCGTGCATCCCGCAGCGGCGCTCAAGTACGAGTCCTTACAGATGAGCGCGCTGGGCTTGGGTATCTGTATCGGTGATTCACTGCCGCCCTCAGGGCGATCCCATGAAGCGGTGACGGCGCGCCTTGCAGAGACCTTTGCGCACGTGCGCCGAGTGCAGAACGAATCAAAAGGCGCGGCCAGGGTTGTCGAGGTGGCCGTCATGCGAGCCCCCGCCAGCGCTGAGGGCGATGTCATCCATGCGGACGCCCCTGGCCCCGGCGAGCTCGCGGCCCTGCGCCTCCTCACCGCGCGAGGCATCGACTTCGACTTTGTCGATGCCGATCACGACCTCTCCTCCTATCGGGCGATCATCGTGCTGGCAGGTGTCGAGTTCACAGACAAGCTTGTGCAAAAGCTCACCCTGCATGTGGAAGCAGACGGCGCCCTCGTGTTGTCTGGCCTGCCGGATGACCTGATCGCGATCCGTGAGCTCACCGGGCTCAGCGCGCGAAACGACCTCGCCGCCTTCACCCGCGAATTCGTCCGCCCCGTTCCTGCAGAAACCGGCCTCGCCGACTTCGACTATGTGCTCCCCGGTAGCGTGCGGCGCGTGCGTACCGACGACGATTCCGTCGTGCTCGCCACCGTGACCGAACCATATTTTGACCGCACCCCTGAGCGCTTCAGCGGCCACGAATACACGCCAGCAGGACACGCAACAACGCACCCGGCCATCGTGGTGCGCGGACGGGTGGCTTCAGCGGCCTTCGAACTGTTTGAAACCTACGGCGCGACAGCGATCCCTGAAATCGGAGATCTCGCACAAGCCGCGCTCGCAGCGGTGTTCCCGCGCCCAGCTCTTCACCTCGACGGCCCCGCGCATCTGGAGGGCACGCTACAACGTCACGCTACGGCGTCGTTCGTGCACCTGTTGAGCTACCTTCCCTCACGCCGCATGCTCGCAGACGTGGAGACGGTGCTCGATCCGGTTCCCGCGCGCAACGTCGCAGTGCGCGTGCGTCTCGACGGCCAAAAGCCGCGATCAGTGACGCCGCTCGACGGGGAACCCCTCCCCTTCGAGGTCGCCGACGGGTACGTGAGTTTCGACGCATCCTTCGATACAGGACACTGCCTCATCGCCATCGACCTCGATATCGAGGAGTAACGCGCTGGCGGTGCCTTCAGCGTTTACTCGGTGGGCTTGCCAGCCCAGTTTTTGGTGCGACGGGTAGCCGTGCCGCGCTCACGCAGCATGAATGCCATCGCGAGCGTTACCAGCGCCAGTCCTCCGCAGAAAGCCAACGCCTGAAACTCCGGCAACCCAAAAGAGATGCCCATCAGCCAGAAGCCTCCGAGGAAGAGGAACATGAAGAAAAAGAAGCTGAGGATCACGGGATCTCCTGTCGTCGGTGCCGTGTACCAGGATAGCCCGGACGCTGACTACTCATCGTCCTTCCGCTTCCTCGCTTGTTCACGACGCTCCTCACCCACGGTGAGGGAAGCATCGCCAGAGGCGGTGTGCGCGGGATTTCCTGGCCCCATGGGCTGAATGCGCCCAGGCTCGAGGGTTCTCGTCACGTCAAGCGCCGTCACGACGGGAATCTGCCCCGTCGCGGTCTCAAACCACTCGGTCAGGGCAGGATCGTCGGAGTCGATACCGGCTCCTGCACCCTCGTCTGCCGCGACTTCGGTCGCACCGAACACGAAGTCGTCTCCATGCTCGGCAATACCCAAACGAACACCCTGGGCAATCGCCGCACTTGCGTAGCGTCGGCGCAGGATGAACGGATCCGTTCGAAGCTCCTTCGCCCACGAGATCATAATCCCGACGACGATTACGGCGAACGGAAGAGCAGAAACGACCATGATCGATTGCAGCCCAGACAGCGCCGTTTCCCCACCGGCCAGGAGCAGTGCTAGCGCAGCCGCGCCGAGCAGCACGCCCCAAGTGATCGTCACCCAAGTCGACGGCTCTGGCTTGCCGCGCTGACTCATCGATCCCATGACGATCGCCGCAGAATCGGCAGACGTCACGAAGAACAGGATGATCGAGATCATCGCCAGTACAGAGAGGATCACGCCGAAGGGAAGCTCCTGCAGTACGGCGAAGAGTATTGCCTCCGACGACCCTGCGTCGCTGATTCCGCGTCCCTCCGACTCGAACAGCATGGTGGTGCCGCCCAGAATGCCGAACCAGACCACGCACACTGCCGAGGGGACGACGATGACCACGGTCACAAACTCCCGCAGAGTGCGGCCCCGCGAGATCTTCGCGATGAACATACCCACGAACGGTGTCCACGAGATCCACCATGCCCAGTAGTAGTTCGTCCAACTCGACATAAAGGCAGCGGCTTCGTCACCCTGTGCGGGGTTGCGCAGCAGCATCGTCCACAGGTCGCCGAAGAACGCGGAGATGCTCGCTGGCACCATGTTCAGAATGAACAGCGTGGGGCCAGCGATGAGGATGAAAAGACCGATCACGGCGGCGATGACCATGTTGATATTCGACAGCGCACGAATGCCCCGCTTGATACCGGAGACCGCCGAGACCACGAACGCGGCGGTAAGCACGGTGATGATCACGACCAGTCCGGTGTTCCCCAGCGGACCGATGCCGGTGACGACCTCGATACCGCTGGAAATCTGCAATGCCCCCATGCCGAGGGTGACTCCGGTGCCAAACAGCGTGACGATGATCGCAAACACGTCAATCACCGCGCCGATCCATCCCTCTGTGCGCTCTCCAAAGATCGGACGGAAGATAGCCGAGATCAAAGGCGCCCTTCCTCGGCGATACGCGGCGTACGCGATCGCGCCACCCACCAACGCATAAAAGGCCCACGCCATCGGACCCCAGTGCAAAATGGACTGCGCCAGTGCGTCCAGCATCGCGTCCCGGGTTCCCGGTTCCGAAGTGAAGCCATAGGGCACGTCGTTGAAGTAGGCGAGCGGCTCTGCTGGCCCCCAGAACAACAGCCCAATACCCATGCCGGCGGAGAACAGCATCGCGATCCACGACACCGTCGAGAACTCGGGCGACTCATCGTCTGACCCGAGGCGAATACCTCCGGTGCGGCCGTACCCGACAACGAGCATGAAGATGATCGTCACCACAGCCAGCAGCGAGAACAGCCAACCAAAGTTCGTGGTCACCCAGCTGAGCGACGCCGTTCCTGCCTCACTGATGCTCTCCGGCGCTAAGAAACCCCAAATGACCACGGCGAGCACGGAAAAACCCGCGATCCCGAAGACGGCCCAGTTCGTGCTGAAGACCCGAGGGGTGTCTTCCACTCCGATTCCTGGAATCAGCGCCGGGTGCGTCACCTCACGCAGGATCTTCTTGGGAGACGGCATCGCCGGTCCTGAAGTGTTCGTCTCGCTCTTCTTCTCACTCATCGGAGATCTCCCAGCGCGCATCCCGCGCCGTCGGGTGAGGCGCTTTCGAACGCACGCGTGTAGCGGTCGAGGCTTACGTTAGGAGGACACCGCGCCAGATCGCCCCATGACACACCGTGTTGGCGTGATCACATGCAGACCCCTCCCGCAGATCGGGTGCACGGAGACGCCTCTACGACGCGGGCAAGGCAGCGACGCGCTTGCGCCAGTAGTCGAGTTCCTGTGCAGCTTCGGGGCGGCTGTGTGGGCGGGCCGTATCGAGCCAACCTTCGGCGGCGACGCGGTCACCGTCGAGGCACGCAAGCGCGCCGAGCATCAGACCGGGTTGAGTGGGCACGTTCCGCCACGACACGGGGCGTCCCCCGTCACCAGATCTCGCCGGTTTGGGACTGACGGCCAGCGGAAACCCGACGCCTCGTAGCAAGAGGTCGGCGAGCGCCGCGCGATCCCCGCAACGGCCTAGAAAAGGAACAATTTTGGTACGCACCCGCTCTGCGAGGAGATCGAGGCGTTCTGCGTCGGCGTACCATCCGGTTTCGGAGACAAGCAAGTCAAGCTCGAAAGGTTTGACGCGCTTCGGATCCCGCTGCACAGCTGGCCCATCTACGGGGTGAAGCTCTTCAAACAGCACGCCGTACTGAATACTCATGAACAGGCCGCTGGAGTAGAACTCAACGAGTTCGACGCGAGCGTCGATCGAACGTCGCCATGTGCGACCCGACTTCCGGAACCCCAGCTCGCGCATCGTGCCATCAACTCGCTCGCGGAGCATACCGTCTACCTCCGCCCGCAGGAGCTTGGGTGTCGGGTTCGCCTTTGCACGCACTGCGGCGGCCTTCTCTTTTTTCAGTTCGGCGTCGCGCTTCCCCGCGCGAGCGATAGCTTCCGGTCCCAGCGCGGCACCGATTCGCTTCAGCAAGTCTCGCCGGGACACACTGTCGACCAGCCGCTCCAGTTCGGCCAGATCGGCTTCAGTCCCGCGCTGGGCGAGCGTGTCAACAGCAGCGCTGGCCACGCGAAGAGCCAAGGATTCTGTGGCGGGAGGGCGAGTCTCAGCTCCTTGCCGTACCAATGCGCCCAGCTGCCTCGCGGACACTTCCGTGGCAGGCAACCACCGCGCCGCGATGACAGCCGCCCGCACCAAGTCCTCGTTCGATGGTGTGTAGAGGTGCCCGTCGTCCGCAACTCGCGTCGCTTCTGCCGCGCTCACCCACTCCTTGACGAGAGCGCGTGCTGTTTCAAGACGCAGTATCTCGCGCAGCTGACGCTGCCATGTCTGGGAGGGTGCCTTATGTCCGAGAAGCGTGAGATGTCGCACGAGGGGCTCGACGTCGTCTGCGGAATGCGCACGCGCCAGTCTCCGTGCGGGCTCCGCCCACTCGTCGCCGTCGTGCACGGCCGTAAGGTCGAGCACGCCCGGCGGCAAAAATGTGGCCAGCAGCCGATTGGCGGTCTTGAGATCTTTGTCGACGTTCCAACGCGGCGCGAACCGTCCGTGCATGAGTCCTGCGAGATGGGTCGCACAGGCGTCGAGCGCCTCGTAGAGCGCAGACTCGAAGCGACCAGAGGCCATTGCTTTCTCTGCACCGCGCAGCGCCGGACCACAGATGTAGTTCATGCAGTCGACCTTCAGGGCAGCCTGCAACGCGAAGACGGCCGTGTCTGAATCCCAGGGCAGAGACTTGCGAGGCAGCGAACTCACGATCGTGTCTTCCACTGACCCGTGTGGCCATCCATTCACGCGCGCCGGGCTGATGTCCATGATCAGCAACAGCGCCACGAGCTGACCACGAGGGGATAGCTCTTCAACATCGGCGTCTTCGGGCCACGCATTCATGCTGACCCCGGCGCGACTCAGCGTCGCCTCCATCTCTTGCAAGAGAAGCTCGCGCGTTAGAGGCATGGTTCGCTGGCTCTGTTTCTGGTCGTGCTCATTTTCCGCATCTTATTCCCATCACCCGACATTGCCCGCGGACTAACGTAGACACGGCACGAGGGAGCGGAATGACAGGTGGGATAGTCGAGATCACACTCGTGTGCACTGTTTTGCTCGGCGCAGCACTTCAGCGCATCGCCGGTATGGGTTTCGCAATGGTGGTGGCACCATTCGCTGTGCTACTGCTGTCTGGCCAACAGGGCGTCGTGTTCGCGAATCTGTGCGGCGCTATCGCGGCTATCGCGCTGATCTGGCCAGTACGGGCAGACATTGATCGAAAACGGTTGATCATCCTTACCGGCATGAGCGTCGTTGGCGCGTTCGCCGGAGCGCTCGTGGTGCGCGGTCTCGACGTCGGCGTTTTCCGGATCGTTGTGGGGAGCATTCTGCTCGCGGGAATCGTCGCGTCACTGCTCCTCGGCAGAACCAGACACGTCGTTCCCGTTACACCTGCCACCTTTGTCGCCGGAGGCGCGACAGGAATGCTCGTCACGATGTCTGGCATCGGCGGACCACCCATGTCTATTTATGCAGTTGCCACCCGATGGGAGCATCACCGATTTGCCGCGACTATGCAGCCCTTCGTCGCACTCTCCTCGCTGATCGGCGCCGGCGCTGTCCTTTCTTCGACGCCAGACGCCGTGCCCCAGCTTTCTCTGACAGTGTGGGTTTTGGTCGGAATCGCGCTCGCCAGCGGACTCATCGGCGGTCAGCTCTTGCACCATCGAGTGCCCGCAAAATGGGGGCGAGCTGTGGTGATCGTGTTGGGCATCATCGGCGCAGTGACCACGATCACCTCAGGAATCACGATCGTTTCTGGGGCAGGCGCATAGGCCGGGTGATCCCGGGGTGGGGCTCGGGTGACTGGTGAGGGTGAATTCGCCGGATTGTCGCGCAATACCGCCCGAAATCGTCGAATAATCGGCAGGGAGCCTGTGTCTTTTTTCTGACGCGGGCGCCCACCTCGACGATTGGAAACACGGCGCTCATGTGCACACGAGTTGTATGGCCCGATGCTAACGGTGCGGTCATCGTTGGCCGAAACATGGATTTCCACATGGACCTCCTCTCCAACCTCTGGAAGTTCCCCCGGGGCATGGAGCGCTCCGACGGCGTGAACGGGACGTTGAAGTGGACGTCGAAGTACGGCAGCCTCGTCGCCACAGCTTTCGACCTCATCGCCTGTGACGGAATGAACGAAGAGGGGTTCGCCGGCCACATCCTCTGGCTGGCAGAGTCCGACTACGGAACCCCCGAGCCGACCGCCACCCAGCTCAGCCAGACAGTGTGGCTGCAGTACTACCTCGACAACTTCGCGACAGTCGCTGAAGCTGTGGCGTGGACGAACGACACGCAGGTACAGATCTCTCAGCTCTTCGATCCCACAGGGCACCTCGTGCCGACGCTGCACCTGGCGATCAACGACGCGAGCGGCGACTCAGCGATCATCGAGTACACAGACGGAACTCCGAAGGTGTACCACGGCCGCGAGTACCAGGTCATGACCAACTCCCCCACCTTCGACAAGCAGCTCGAACTGGTGAAAGAGGTCGAAGGCCTGGGAGGCAGCAAGCCGCTGCCGGGCTCGACGCTAGCCAGCGATCGCTTCGCTCGCGCTTCGTTCTACGTGGCACACCAGAAGCAGCCGAAGACTCAGATCGAGGCGATGGCGGCCATGTTCAGCATCATCCGCAACGCCGCGCAGCCGTTCCGTACTCCCGAGGAGGGCAAGCCAGACGCCTCCCAGACCATCTGGCAGGTTGTGCTCGACCTCACCAACAAGCGGTACGCGTTCGAGTCGACGACTCGTCCGAACATCGTTTGGGTCGACTTCGATGACATGAGCTTCAACGAGGGCAGCAAGGTACTCAAGCTGGACCTGGTCGGACGCCTGGCTCTCGAAGGTGGTCTGGTGGGCAACGCGAGCCACCACTTCGAAGATGTGGGTGAGCTGGGACACGAAGTTCTGGCCACCGCCACACAGGCTCTCGAGTTCATTGCACGCAAGCAAGACGAGTTCGCCTCGATCGCGAAGGCCGTGCAGAGCTTGGTCGGCACGAAAAGCTCGCACGCCGCCTAACCTCCTCCCCCGATTGAGAAGTGACCATTAATGAAAACAGCTGTAGCGTCTGAACCCGCTCCCATGAAGAACGTCTTTGACGGGATTCGCATCGCGATCGGAATCGGCGGTCTGCTCTCGCTCGCCGTCGGCGTGGTGATTCTCATCTGGCCAGATAAGACAGCGATGATCGTTGCTGCCATCGTGGCCGTGTATGTCGTGGTTGCTGGCCTCGTCTACGCGGGTATCGGTGGGCTCAGCAAGCGCAAGAGCGGATGGTCGCGCGTCGGCCATGTGCTGCTCGGTCTCGTCTTCATCGCCGCAGGAGTGATCGCATTTGCGAACCTCGGACAAACAGCCACCTGGCTGGGGATCTTCCTCGGAGTTCTCGTCGGTGTGCTGTGGATTGTCGAGGGTGTGGTGGCACTCACCACGTTGCCAGACTCGGGCTCCAAGGTATGGCCGATCCTCTTCGCCATCCTCTCCATTGCGGCTGGCGTCGTGATTTTGTTCGCGCCGCTCTGGGGTGCCATGGTGCTCTGGATGCTGCTGGGCATCTCGCTTGTCGTGCTCGGCGTGGTCAACGTCGTACGCGCAGCAGCCCTCGGCCGCTCACGGGCGTAGATCCCGACCGGCCGCTCACGACGAGAATCAGTCGTGGGCGGTCGGTGCCAGCAACCGCATGCGCGTTGCAGCGCGAATTGCTTCTTCCCTCGTCGAGCAGCCGAGCTTGCGGTAGATCGATCTCAGTTGCGATTTAACCGTGTTCGGCGATACGTGGAAAGTCGACGCTATCGATGCCGTCGAGCGTTGCGCAGGCAACGGATTAAGAATGCGTAGCTCTCCGGAGGTCAGCGTGGGCCGCGCTTGATGATCACCGAAAACCAGCTTCTCGGTCACCGTATCGAACTCTCCTGCACCCTCGCTCGCGATTGCTTCGCGCACTCGTTCAACGAGCTGACGCGGCATCACCTCGAGCAACCGTCGCCGGTCACGCCGCTGCACGATCCTGGAGATCTGTCGCGCGGATTCTGGGCTGACATCGCCCGTTCGCGCGAACTCCAGCCACCCAGACAGCAAAACACTCTCCGCACGCTGAGCGGGTCCGAGCGCCTGGTCGGCTGCCAACAGACGTAGCTCCTGTGCCGCGATCTCCAAGCGCCCATCATTCAGGGCCAAGTGAGCTGTCGCGAGTTGAGTGAGCACCCCTGCTTTCGGATTGTTCTTGACGATCGACCACGCGTACGCCACCTCACCAGTGGCGATGAGGGACTCGATAGACAGCGACGCAATCACATCAGCAGCGAACGATCCGTGCTGCACCGGATGGCTCTCTGACGTGAGTCGGATCGTCTCGAGAGCATCTTCTGGACGATGACTCGACAGGTAGAAACGACAGCGTGCCAGCAACGAGAACGGCCAGTTGAGCTCGATGGTATCGATCTGAACGGCGGCTGTCAGCAGATCAGCGATGTTGGCAGAGCGACGCTCTACTGCGATGAGGGCAGCGGCAATTGCTTCTGAAGAAGTCGTGGCGTTCGTGTTCGAGGTCGTCACTTCCGGCATCTGTGCTGCTTCGGCGAGCGCGCGCTCTGCATCGTCGAGCGTGCCACGAATGGCGTGCGCGAGAGCCGTCTTTGCAAGTGCCATCCGCTCCGCGTATGGCTGCCGGGAAAGCCTGCCGAGCTGGCGGGCTGTGGCGAATTCGAGAAGCGCTCGCCCCGTCTCGCCGGCAGCGAGCCAGGTCGAACCGATCTGTTGATGAAGAAACCACAACGGCCCGTCCAAGCGATCTCGCCCATCTGCCGGGGCCTCCATCAACCGGTCCTCAAGCCTCCGTGCGTAGACCACGGCAGCCGTGACGTCGCCGTTGACGCGAAAAGAGATCATCTGAGCGAGGGTGAGGAGGTCTGCCTCATCCGCACTCATAAGGCGCACGTCTTGCGCGTGCGCCACCGGCTTGAACGTGCGCGCCCTGCGTGCGAGCACGGGCGTCATCGGGTGCAGAAGCCGCAGAATGGGATGCCGATCCAGCAAGGCAGCTGGCAGTTCCACCACCGCCGCCGTCAGAGCATCGGAGTGCTCCGTGTAAAGCGGCCAGACGTTGTTGATGATGGCTCGAGCTATGCCCTCGGGCGCGCCAGCACGGACCGCTTTTGCGA
Organism: Microbacterium sp. NPDC076768; assembly: GCF_040687205.1. Classification (NCBI taxonomy): domain Bacteria; kingdom Bacillati; phylum Actinomycetota; class Actinomycetes; order Micrococcales; family Microbacteriaceae; genus Microbacterium; species Microbacterium sp. NPDC076768. The sequence goes on along the minus strand of NZ_JBFBMU010000002.1, from coordinate 39,024 downwards.
GATCGTCTCGTGCCCGGTCAGTATCGGTGTGGTTCACGCCGCTGCCCTCCACACGCTCTGGAGAGGGAGCCGGGGAGCCGTCGTCGAGTCGCGGTGGGTTAACCCGCGCGACATCGCGTTGGAGTTAATGCTGTCGAAGGTGAGGTTTCGAGTCATCATTTCTCCTGGTCTGCCGACGCATTACGACGGCGATCGCCCTGGTAGATCGGCCTTTTTACGGGCCCTGTGACTCATTTCTAATATATCGGCCGCACCAGATGGGGCCAGGCTATCGCATCACCCAGATCCTCACCCTCACCCTCACCCTCACCCGCGTTGCGTCAGCCTCGTTACTTCGCTCCGTTCTCTTCCCTCGCAAGCGCAAAGACACCACTCATCGCCACCGCGCCTGCCGCAACGAGGGCGACGAAGGCCCACGGCTCGGCTCCGCTGGCCTCCCCCAAAATGACGATGCCCAAGATGACGGCGACCGTTGGATCGACCACCGTGAGCCCGGCGACGACAATTTCAGGACGATTCCCATCGTGGGCACGCTGCACGAAATACACCGAGAGCGCTCCAGCAACGCCAATTCCGATGACGCAGGCAATCGTCAGCAGATCCGCGGTGTCGAGGCGGAAGCCGCCCTCTCGAATCGCGGATTGCACGCGCAGAATCACTGTCTTACCCAGCGTGGCGACGAAGGCGGAATAGATGCCTCCCAGCAGCACCCAGAACATCGGCGGTGTTCGCCTGCGACGCCCAGACACCCAGATCACAGCCGTAGCGATAAGGAGGACGGTGAGCACGATGAGCACGGCTATCAACTGCACATCCGTTACCGCGTGTTGCTTACTCACCAGCGCCGCCACCGTCACAAAGCCAGCGACACCCAGCACGCAGAGGCTGATGGCACGCACGACAGCCCACGACGGCTTTTGTTTGGTGATCAGCGCTGTGATCACCGCCGTAAACACAAGGGCTGCAACGCCGATCGGTTGCACGACCATCAACGGCGCAAAGGTCAAACTTGCCATCTGCAAAAGCACTGTCACCCCGAGCAGCGCTGCTCCCAACAGCCACACTTTGCTGCGCATGAGCTGCGCGGCCTTTGACCTCGTGCCACCTGGAGCCGTCTGGGTTTGCAGGTTGCGCACCCCCTTCGCCTGCAACATGTTTGCGGCAGCCAGCGCGACCGCCGATCCCAGTGCCAGCGAGATTCCGATAAGAGGTGCAGATTCCAGTTCCATCGTCACTTTTCGCTTTCTACGTGGAGTTCACCGAACATCATTAGCCCGTGAGGTCGGCGATGCCCGAGCCGATGAGTTTGAAGCCGAGGATGACGAACAGCACAGTCATAATCACCGCGTGGTTGGTGACAAGCCACGCGCGCATGCCAGAGAGTCGCACCTCGACATTTTGGGGCGAGACCACGCTCACCAACCAGGGCACGGCAATCGCGGTCACACCAAGCACTCCGAAGATCAAGATCACAGCCACCACCTCGCCGACGGGAAGTACGGCCTGCGAAATCCGTCCGCTCGCAGCGACCAACAACGGCAGATCTTTGGGGGAAGCAGGGCCTGCCAGCACAATGCCGACCGCGAACGCCTTCACCATGCTCAGCCCGTCAAGGCGTGCCATCCACTTCGGGGGCTCGTCCGATGATCGGCTCCGCCACTGCCGCACAGCGAGAAACAGCATCACCACCCCAAGAACGACCTCGATGATGTCGATTGTGATGTGCGGTCCCGAGTCCGGATCATCGGCACCTGATGACCGCCCGAGAAGGACCAAGGCCCCCACGAACACGACTCCCCACGTATAGCAGCCGATAAGGAAGGCTGTACCGTTTGTGCGCCCCTTGCCGGAGGTGGCCATCAGGATGACGGCGACGATCGACAGGGGGCTGATGGCGATGGCAACGCCCAAGATCAGCAGGTCAGCAAGCAGCGCGATCATGCGTGAACTGCTGTCTGCGGGCTCTGCACATTGCGCAGAAACAGGATGATCCAGCTGAAGATCAGTAGCGCTGACACCAGCTCGACAGCAGTGAGGTTATAGACGCCCACCATAAAAAGCACCGCCAATACAACGATTACGCCCACGTAGACGTAGCCCAACACGAGGAATGTTCGCGGCATAGAGGGAATGAGCCAAGGCAGACCGATCACCAGCACCGCGAACACGACGCACATTCCCGTGGCGACGGTGTTGTGGATGAGGAAGAACTGATCAACCGGAAAGATTCCGACACAGGCGAGAAAGACTCCGAGCAGCACGAAGAGGGCGCGCACAACTGCTCGCCTTCGTTGCTCCGACGACGTCTGGGCGGGCACGGAGGCTGTCCCAAAGCGTGCAATCGTGGTGACGATGACTCCAGACACAATGAGCGTCAGGTTGAACGTCAGCGCCGAGATGTCGTGCGTCCTGCCGAGGGCAGAAAGGTTCAATTGCCACCAGTGCGGATCCGCCGAACTCAACATCGCCGTGAGCATCCCGACCACGAGGAAAACCGCGAGCACCAGGGCGAGATGTCGAGGCGAGAGCCCCGCACCGCTCACGTAGGCAAGGTAGGAGCTGAGAGCCGCAGCGGTCGCCGCCAGAATCACGGCGGGTGTTGCGTACAACGTTGCTCCGATAAAGCTGTGGTTGAGGATCATCGCGACGCCGATCCACCCAATCAAGGCGATCGTTCCATAGGCGGCCGCGAGCGCGACAAGGTCGATCCACCAGTACTTCGCGACCTTCGCCTCTGGCGCTTCGCCATCGCGCCCTGATCGCGGCCGAAGCCGGGACAGAGCGAAGCTCGCCGTGGCTGCCGTTGCACCAGCCACGGCGGCAAAGTCTCCGAGCGATTGTCGACCACTGATCGGAACCTGGCGATCCCAGAACACGAAAAGGGCCACAATCGCGCATACGGCGAAGAAGAAGGTGCCGACTAAAAGCGCGAGCGATTCATCGTCCAGCGAGCGGCGTGCGCGTCGCCCCCGGACCAGGTTCACTGTTGAACGTTCTGGCGACGCGAGCGGTCCCAGAATGGCAACACGATAAGCGAAGCAAAGAGGAAGCAGAGCGCACCGATGAACGTGCCGTTGTTGGCGAGGGAGCCGTTCATCGCGTCACCGCTCGGCAAGATGTAGGCACCGATGGCCGATGCGCCGAAGGCCACACATCCGACGAAGTTGATGAAGACAGACCACCACGCGCGACGTCCAAGATCCCACAGGCTCGCAACATGGGCGTAGGCGATGAAAGCCACCACACCACTGATGAGGAAGGCGACCGATCCGCCAGCGTCTGGGTTCCAGACGAACTCTTCTTCTGCCGTGACGGACTTGGCGTAGAGCGCACTCGTTGTGCTGATGTTGAACATGATCGTCCCGAACGACTGGGTCGCCGCCGTGAGCCATTCAGCGCGCACCATCCGCCCTGGCGCGTACGAAACCGGAACAGAGATCGCGCCGCTGAGGAAGAGCTGAATCAAACCGGCAGCGGTAAAAAACCACGCGCCGATGAAGAACAGAAGGTTCGCTCCGTTCGAGCCCAGCAGGTCTCCGAGACCAGGGGCTGACCCGACAGCGAAGAAGCTTGAGCCGATCATGAACCCCCAGCACTGCTTGGTGACGCTGGGGACGAACATTCTGCGAGGTGGATCGATGCTGGTCGCTGCGGCGCCGCTCATGCTCGCTCACATCTCCTTCGGTTTAGGGTTCTGGGACGCTCGGGGAGGGCACCCGCAGGTGCCCTCCCCGATGACGTCAACTCAGTGGTGGAAGTGCGATCCGCTGCCGGGGCTGTCAGGCAGCGGCACGGTCAGCGACTCTAGGAACGCCACCTCGCCCTTGATGTCAGCCAGCAGCGACGACGCGAGGTCGCGGCTGAGCCCCACCTTGACCACGATGCGCTGCAGGATGACATCAGACATGTCGTCAGCCATCGGGTAGGCCGGGACAAGCCAGCCCTTCATACGCAGGCGGTCAGCGAGATCGTAGAGAGTCCAAGTGTCTGTGTGTCCATCTTTGAGGACCCAAGCGAACACCGGAATCGTGTCTCCCTTGCTCACCAGCTCGAACGGGCCGATCTTCGCGATCTCGCTCGAGAGGTAGGTGGCAACGTCGATCGAGTTCTGCTGCACAGCGCGGTAGCCCTCGAAGCCGAGACGAAGGAACTGGTAGTACTGCAACAGAACCTGCGCGCCTGGGCGGGAGAAGTTCAGCGCCAGCGTCGGCATGTCTCCACCGAGGTAGCTGACGTGGAAGATCATGCTCTCGGGAAGAACGGCGGTGTTGCGCCAGACGACCCAGCCCACACCGGGGTACACGAGGCCGTACTTGTGACCAGAAGTCGAGATCGAGTTGACGCGATCCAGCTGGAAGTCCCACACCAGGTCAGGCTGGCAGAACGGTGCCACCATGGCCCCGGAGGCGCCGTCGATGTGGATCTTGACGTCGAGACCGGTCTTCTCCTGAATCTCATCGAGCTTCTTCGAGATCGCGATCGTGTCGTCATAGAGACCGGTGAACGTCTGACCGAGGATCGACACCACACCGATGGTGTTCTCGTCGACGTAGTCCTCAAGGTTGTAGCCATCGAGGATGATGTGATCGCGCGAGACCGGTACATAGCGCGGCTCGACGTCCCAGTAGTTGCAGAACTTCTCCCAGACGACCTGAACTGCCGCCGACATAATCAGGTTCGGCTTGTCTGTCGACTTTCCTTCTGCCTTGCGCTTTTCCTGCCACAGACGCTTCATGGCAAGACCGCCGAGCATGCAGGCCTCAGACGAGCCGATGGTGGAAGTGCCGATCGTGTCGTTCTTGTCCGGCACGTTCCACAGATCTGCGAGCATCCTCCAGCAGCGGTCCTCAATGGCCGCGGTCGCTGGATACTCGTCCTTGTCGATCATGTTCTTGTCGGCAGCTTCGAGGTAAAGCTTCTTCGCCTCGTCGTCCATCCAGGTGCCGACGAACGTCGCCAGGTTGAGGCGCGAGTTTCCATCGAGGATGGCCTCGTCGTGGACGATCTGGTACGCCGTCTCCGGGAGGCTGGGCCCTGCAGGCAAGGAGAATTTGTCGAACTCTGTGGCCTCGCCAGGACGGACGAAGACAGGGTTCAGGCTGAGAGTCGCGTCTAGGTTGTTCGACTGGCGGGCTTTGCTGGTGTTGGTGGTCACTTTTTCGCTCCTACGAAGAGATCGGAAAGGGTCTTTGCGTGTGTGGGGGACGGGTCGTGCGGCAGACGCCTCCTAAGCCTCGTTCTTGATGACCTGGCCACCCTTGACGATGAGCGCGAAGTTCGAGTCAGGGTCAGCGATGAGCGAGAGATCCTCGAGCGGATCTCCGTTCACCAAGATGAGATCGGCCCATGCACCCTCGGCGATAACGCCAAGCTTGGCGCCGCGGTAGGTGTTGCGCTCCCCCGCAAGCTCAAACAGGGAGGCGTTGCCTGAGGTGAGCATTTTCAGGGCGTCAACGTTGCTGTAGAAATCGCTGAGGCGAGCAGCCATCACGCTCTGGCGAGCGGCGGACTGCGGCTCAAGCAACAGGTCGGTACCCCACGCCGTCTTCACGCCGTACTGCTGGGCCCAGCCGTACACCTCTTCGGTGCCGTGGCAGATCTCAGTGTTCTTGGCGGCGCGCACAGGGTCGGGGTAGTGGTGGTCGTCTTCGGCGAACGGCTGCATCGATAGCCATGCACCCGACTCACCGATGAGCTGGATGGTCGCTTCGTCAGCGAGGTGGCCGTGCTCAATCGACGTGACGCCGGCCTTGAGCGCACGGGCGATGCCCGCTGGCGTGTAGACGTGCGTCGCCACGTAGGTGCCGTAGTCGGCCGCCGCCTGCACGGCAGCTCTGATCTCGGACGGACGGTACTGCAGCGTGCTGAGCGGGTCATACATCGAGGCGGCGCCGCCGCCGAGTGTGAGCTTGATCTGGCTCGCACCCATCTTGAGCTGTTCTCTGACCGCAGCAAGCACACGAGGCACACCGTCAGCGACGCGGGTGAAGTGGATGTCTTCGGTGCGGCTCGGCTTGCCGCCGAACTCTTCCGGAACGTCGTAGACAAACGAGAAGTCTGCGTGTCCTGAAGTCTGCGAGATCATCGCCTGGCTGGGGAAGATGCGGGGGCCCTCGAACACGCCGCGGTCGATCAGCGACTTCACCGGCGCTGTGTCACCGCCCATGTCGCGCACGCTGGTGAACCCACGCAGCAGCATCCGCTTCGCCTCGGCGATGGTGTTGCCGTAGAGAGCGCCGGTCGGTCCCTGCAGGAACTCCGTCATGCTGTTTGCGTTGCCCATGAGGTGCACGTGCGCGTCGCTCAGGCCTGGCATCAAGAAGCGGCCCTTGCCGTCAATCTCGATGACCCCTTCCGAGGCATCTCCGGCGACGGGAGAAGAGGAGACGGCGACGACGTGGGGGCCCTCGACCAGAACATCAACGTTGTCTTGCGTCTTGTTGTTGACGCCGTCGAACACACGAACGTTGCGGATGATGATTCTTTGCGGGGAATGTGTTCTTGGGGTCATGGCCGCGAGACTATGCTGATTCCCCTCCTCCGCGTTGGGCCTCGCGGTAGATTTCCCCCCCTGCATCACTCGGGGCATAATCTTGCGCATAATCTCTGTTTCACCCGGTCATCACCCTCTCGTCTCCCACCGCGAGAGTGGGTAATGTCCTTAACAGGACCCTCGCCTCGGTGCGGGATGTATGAGGAGATCGATGTCTAGTACGAAGAACCCTGCCGGTGGACCAGTCGAGCCACAATCCAAGTCGAACAACGCACGAGCTGTCGTGGCGATTATCATCACCATCGCTGCCCTCGCATTCGTGTTTTCGAATGTCGGTCCGGCGACACTCCGCTTTCTTTTTCTGGAGTTCACCACGCCCGCCTGGGGATGGTTTCTCGCCGTCCTGGCTGCCGGCGTTGTGATTGGATCACTCTTTCCCTGGTTTCGTCCGCGGAAGAGATGATTCCCCCTAGAAAATGAACCTGACAGATGCCATCAGTGCCGCTCAAGCTCTGCGAGATTCCCGCGCCACTGGCGACCCCGAAATGGTTGCCCGTGCGGCCATGGGCAATATCTGGCCTCTTTACAACAATCACTTTGATGAGCTGACCACCGCCGTCGAATCCCTCCCGGTGCCGGTACTTCACAGATATCCGGTTTTGCGAATTCTGCACCGGATGACTCCGGTTTTAGCGCGCACCGCCGCGCCGTTTAAGCCGCTGATCTATCCGGACGATGCACGCAACATGTCTTCGGACGAATTAGACATTTTGACGATGGTGCAGATGATCGCATTTCGTTTGAGCGGAGATGTCGCTGCAGCAATGATTTATGCACGGCGTCTCCAAGAACGCATTATGAGCGAGCACGGTGAGGCTCGCGATCGCGTTGATGGACCGCTCTGGTTCTACCACCACCAGATCGGATCAACGTTCCTGGCCGCCGGCGACTCATCCGCCGCACTGCGGGAGTTCGGCACGGCGTATGACCTCGGAGTAATCTCCCGTCAACCAGACGCCGAGCGGATGATCTTGGGGCGGATGGCACTTGCGCATGCGGTTCGCGGGTCGGTCGACGACGCCGAGCGCGCGCTGCGGACGATTGATGCGCTTCCGGCACCGTCTGCAGCCCATCGCGTCTCGACGAACGCGACGGAGCGCACATCACGAGCGCTCGTCAGCATCGAGCGGATGGCATCAGACAGCGACCAGCTCTTAGGTCAGCTCGAAACTTATGACAGCTTCGAATTGACCTGGCCGTTCGCGTTGCTGGCACGCACACGACGCCTGCTTGCGGCCCATCACACCGACGAAGCACTCGAGGCCGTGCAGCTAGCGCGCGACGCGCATCTCGACCAGCATGGCGCTTTTGCCTCCGACGTGATCAACGCCACATCAATCGAGGCGATGTGGTCGGCCGGCGATAGGTCTGCCGCACGGCGAGTCGTGGCGTCGGCGACACGTTCCGGATACCTCACGCAGCTGGCGATCATTCGACTTGACCTCCTTGACGCGCAACTCGACGATGCCACGCGGGGTCTTCGAGAGCTTGCGCGCGACCGTTCGTTGGGGCCTGGTCCTCGCGCAGAGAGCGGACTGCTTTCTGCGTGGTTGGAGTATTTGCTCACCGACACCCTCAGCGAGGAAACCGCACTGCAGGTAGCGAGGATTGCAGAGCGGCCGAGCATGCGGCGCCTGCTCTCCTCTATGCCGACGCAGCTCATCCGCAAGGTGCAGCAACAGTTGCCGTCTTTCGAAGCGGCCGCATTCGATGCAGCAACGGCTGGCCTTGGATCTGTGAACCATCTGCGCCCTCCTGCCCTCACGCCAAGCGAGCTCAGAGTGCTCAAAGCTCTCCCCCAGCACAAGACCACCGCTGAGATCGCCGCCGCTCTTTTCGTCTCCCCCAACACGATCAAGTCGCAGCTGAAGTCGCTTTACCGCAAGCTCCACTGCTCCAACAGAGAAGAAGCGATCGCCGCCGCCATCAGGTATCACCTTCTCCCCGATGGTGCGGCACAGGGAAGGTGACCCCGTTGCCTGACAACACCGAAGACCCGAAACCTGGCGTGTTCAGTCGCACCCTCGGCGCCTTCCAGGCGCTTCGACCTCGTTCGTCGACTGCTCCCCGCCCTGTGCCGGAGGTCGGGATCCCCGCGATGCTCGGACAGCTCGGGGCAGCGCTCTTGTCGTCATCGCAAGCGACCAACGATGTCGAGGACACCCTGAACTTGCTCGCCGAGCACTACGGTCGAGGCGACCTGCGCGTGTTCGTTCTCCCGACGCTTGTGCTGATCGAGGATCCCGGAAACACGACGTCCCAGACGTCGCTGTTTCCGGTCAAAGGAGAAGCGCTACGTCTCGATCAGGTAGACGCGGTCGAGCGTCTGGTGCGCCATGCCATTGAAGAGTCGACGCCTCCGGACGATGTCGTGGCGCGGCTTACGGAGATTCGTGCGAGCCACGCCCGGTTCGGGGCGCTGCTCACCGTTTTCGGTTACACCCTCCTGACTGTCGGCTTCGGCATGGTGCTCAATCCCACCGTCACCGCGCTCCCCGTGTACGTCGTACTGGGTGCGATCGTGGGTCCGATCGTGCTGTTTGGAAGTCGCGTTGCCACACTGTCGCTGATATTGCCGGTAGTGACCGCCTTCTCCGTCACCCTCCTGATATCGCTTCTGGTGCGTCCGCTCGTGCACGACGATGTGCTCAGACTCGTCGCCCCGGCGCTCGTCTCGTTTCTTCCTGGGCTCACCCTCACGATCGCCGCGGTCGAACTCACCTCCGGGCAGATGATGGCTGGCGCCAGCCGGCTCGTCTACGGCATCGCGCGACTCGGGCTCCTGGCCTTCGGCGTCTACGCTGGCATCTCCATTGCTGGTGAGCCGCCAGCGCCGACAACCGCGCCCACACAGCTGGGCGCCTGGGCGCCATGGGTGGGTATCGCACTGGTGAGCTTGGGCTACTACCTGTTCTCCGCAGCGCCACGACGCTCGCTCGTATGGATTCTGTACGCCCTGCTGGTCGCATACGCTGCACAGCTGCTCGGGGATGCGCTGGTGGGGCCGGAGATGTCTGGCCTCATCGGCGCGATGATCGTTATCCCCGCCGTAATGCTCGCCGGCCACCTGAAATCTGCGCCAGCGACCGCTGTCATGCTCACCTGTGCGTATTGGTTGCTCGTGCCTGGAGCAATGGGGTTCATCGGCCTCAGCGAAGCGGCGTCTGGAACCTCCGGCGCGACGGATACGATCTTGCGCACCTTCGGATCCCTCACTGCCATCGCAATCGGAATGCTCCTTGGTGGTGGGCTCAGCCACGACTTCACCGTGGCATCTCGTGGGTGGAAGCAAGCACGAGCGAATCCTCGACGCGCCTAGCGTCCGTCGCGCCCCTCTTCGAATCGCCCTCACCCGTTGATCGCTGGGAGACTGGAGGAAATAGTGCGTAATTTGCGCGAGGAATGGAGGAATAACGGTGGATTTCATCACGGGCGAAGAAGGTGGGCTCGTTATTGACTGGACGCAGATGGCGACCTACAACACCATCATGTCGATCGCTGCGGGCGCGGGGCTCCTGCTTCTGATTGGACTTGGCCGTTCCCTACACGGCGACAAGACCTTCAGACCCGAAGGCTGGGCGCTGAGCGCAGGGGTGCTCGGGTTTATCCTGACGCTGACCGGTGGGCACATGACCCTCACATGGCCGTTCGCGAAGTACTTCCCGTTCGACAACATCATCTTCGGTGAGACCAGCCTCGCGTTCGGTGTGTTGCTGCTCGCCACCGCGTTCTACCTCTGGAAGCGCGGAAGCGTACTCGCTACCGCTGAAGACCGTGCCGAGGAAGCAGCAGCAACAGCCAAGCCGCTCGGTATTTTCGTGTTCGGTCTCGGCCTGGCACTGTTCGGCATCGCCGCAGCCGGCGTCATCTTCCAGCTGTTCGCGGCACCTGCACAGGAGCCGATCTCCGGTGCATTCGCCGAATGGCCGTGGATCGAAGCTCTCTTCATGTCCGGCTTGTTCGCTCTCGTCGGTGTCGGAGCGGTGTTGTTCCCGTTCGCGCTCCGGTCATTCTCTAGCGCCACCCCGCTGAACGCCGTCGCCAAGGTGCTCGGCGTTGTGTGGAGCATCACCGGAGTCGTGTTCTTGCTTTTTGGAGCACTGAACTTCTATACGCACATCGGACTCATCGTCAACACGATGGGGTGAGATAGCGCGAAAGCCCTCGTCGGCACCCTCCCGGAGGAGGTGCGGACGAGGGCTTTCGGTATACAGCGCGGGTTTTACCGCTGGGGGCTTATCGCTGGGGTTTAGAAGTCCCAGTCGTCGTCTTCCGTCGCCTCGGCCTTGCCGATGACGTACGACGAGCCAGACCCGGAGAAGAAGTCGTGGTTCTCGTCCGCGTTCGGAGACAGGGCAGACAGAATCGCCGGGTTCACGTCAGTGACGCTCGAGGGGAACATCGCCTCGTAGCCCAGGTTCATCAGAGCCTTGTTGGCGTTGTAGTGGAGGAATTTCTTCACGTCTTCGGTCAGACCGACTCCGTCATAGAGGTCCTGCGTGTACTGCACCTCGTTGTCGTACAGCTCGTACAGCAACGTGAACGTGTAGTCCTTCAGCTCATCACGCTCCGCCTGGGTGACCTTCTCCAGCCCCTTCTGGAACTTGTAGCCGATGTAATACCCGTGCACGGCCTCGTCACGAATGATGAGACGGATCAGGTCGGCCGTGTTTGTCAGCTTCGCCCGGCTAGACCAGTGCATCGGCAGGTAGAACCCCGAGTAGAACAGGAAGCTCTCCAGCAGAGTGGAGGCGACCTTGCGCTTCAGCGGGTTATCGCCGCGGTAGAAGTCCATGACGATCTGAGCCTTCTTCTGAAGGTTCGGGTTCTCGACAGACCACCGGAACGCCTCGTCGATCTCTTTTGTCGACGCGAGCGTCGAGAAGATCGAGGAGTAGCTCTTCGCGTGCACCGACTCCATGAACGCGATGTTCGTGTAAACGGCTTCCTCGTGCGGGGTGATCGCATCCGGAATCAGCGAAACAGCTCCCACCGTCGCCTGCACGGTGTCAAGCAGCGTAAGCCCGGTGAACACCCGCATGGTGAGCAGCTGCTCATCGGGGGTCAGCGTGTTCCACGACTGAATGTCGTTAGACAGCGGAATCTTCTCCGGCAACCAGAAGTTGTTGACGAGACGGTTCCAGACCTCTACGTCTTTGTCATCCTGAATGCGGTTCCAGTTGATCGCCTGCACATGGTCGACCAGCTTGAGGGGTTCGGGGGTCATATCTGTATCGTTCCTAAGTCCTGGGTCACTGAGACTGTCGAATTTGCTTCAGGAGCGCGTCAGAGCATGCACGAGACGCACTCGGCCATGTCGGTGCCCTCAAGCGCCAGCTGACGCAGACGGATGTAGTAGATCGTCTTGATGCCCTTGCGCCATGCGTAGATCTGCGCCTTGTTGATGTCGCGCGTGGTGGCGGTGTCTTTGAAGAACAGCGTCAGCGACAGCCCCTGGTCGACGTGCTGCGTCGCAGCGGCATACGTGTCGATGACCTTCTCGTAGCCGATCTCATACGCGTCCTGGTAGTACTCCAGGTTGTCGTTCGTCATGAACGCCGCCGGGTAGTACACACGGCCGAGCTTGCCTTCCTTGCGGATCTCGACCTTCGACGCGATCGGGTGAATCGACGACGTGGAGTTGTTGATGTACGAGATGGAACCGGTCGGCGGAACGGCCTGCAGGTTCTGGTTGTAGATGCCGTGCTTCTGGATCGACGCCTTCAGCTCCGCCCAGTCATCCTGCGTCGGGATGTGCTTGCCTGCGAACATCTCCTTGACCTTCTCGGTCTCAGGAACCCAGGCTCGCTCGATGTACTTGTCGAAGAACGTTCCAGACGCGTAGGTCGAGTCCTCGAACCCATCAAACGTCGTGCCGCGCTCAATGGCGAGGTTGTTCGATGCCCGCAGTGCGTGGAACAGCACCGTGTAGAAGTAGATGTTCGTGAAGTCGATGCCCTCTTCGGAGCCGTAGTAGACGTGCTCGCGCGCAAGGTAGCCGTGCAAGTTCATCTGGCCGAGGCCGATCGCATGAGAGCGGTCGTTTCCGTCTTCAATCGAGCGCACAGAACCGATGTGGCTCTGGTCGCTCACCGCGGTCAGAGCACGAATCGCCGTCTCCACCGTCTGGCCGAGGTCATCGGCGTCCATCGACAGCGCGATGTTCATCGAACCGAGGTTGCACGAGATGTCCTTACCGATGTTGTCGTATGACAGGTCGGCGTTGTAGGTCGTTGGCGTGTTCACCTGCAGGATTTCGCTGCAGAGGTTCGACATGTTGATGCGACCCTTGATCGGGTTGGCCTTGTTCACCGTGTCTTCGAACATGACGTACGGGTAGCCGGACTCGAACTGAATCTCTGCGACGGTCTGGAAGAACTCGCGCGCGTTGATCTTGGTCTTCTTGATGCGAGGGTTGTCGACCATCTCGCGGTACTTCTCGGTGACAGAGATGTCGCCGAACGGCACTCCGTAAACCTTTTCTACGTCGTACGGCGAGAACAGGTACATGTCTTCATCGTTCTTCGCGAGCTCGAACGTGATGTCTGGCACAACGACACCGAGCGACAGCGTCTTGATGCGAATCTTCTCGTCGGCGTTCTCACGCTTCGTGTCAAGGAAGCGCATGATGTCCGGGTGGTGCGCGTTGAGGTACACCGCGCCAGCACCCTGACGAGCACCGAGCTGGTTGGCGTAGCTGAAGCTGTCTTCGAGAAGCTTCATCACGGGAATGATGCCGGACGATTGGTTCTCGATCTGCTTGATCGGGGCGCCAGACTCACGAATGTTCGAGAGCAACAGCGCCACGCCGCCGCCGCGCTTGGAGAGCTGCAGCGCGGAGTTGATGCCGCGAGCGATCGACTCCATGTTGTCTTCGATGCGCAGCAGGAAGCAGCTGACGAGCTCGCCACGCTGTGCCTTGCCCGAGTTCAAGAAAGTCGGGGTCGCGGGCTGGAAACGGCCAGAGATGATCTCTTCCACCAGCGCAACGGCAAGCTTCTCATCGCCGCCTGCCAGACCGAGAGCCGTCATTACGACGCGGTCTTCGAAACGCTCCAGGTAACGCTTGCCATCGAAAGTCTTGAGCGTGTAGCTCGTGTAGTACTTGAAAGCTCCGAGGAACGTCTCGAAACGGAACTTCATGCCGTAAGCCAGATCGTTGAGCTTCTGGATGAACTCCATCGAGTACTGCTCGATAACGGCGCTCTCGTAGTACTCCTTCTCTACGAGGTAGTCCAGACGCTCCTGAAGCGAGTGGAAGAACACCGTGTTCTGGTTCACGTGCTGCAGGAAGTACTCCCGCGCCGCACGCTTGTCTGCATCGAACTGGATCTTGCCGTCCGCGTCGTACAGGTTCAGCATCGCGTTAAGCGAGTGATAGTCGAGACCCTCGTAGGCAGGATTCGCTTTGAATGCCACTGCCTCTGTCACTGGAGCTTCCACTGTCGTTCCAATCCGTCGCTCACGCGATCCACATCGTCTGGTGTGCCAAAAATTTCGAGCCTGTACAAGTGCGGCACGTGGCACTTGCGGCTAATGATGTCGCCGGCGCGGCAAAAAGAATCGCCGAAGTTGGTGTTCCCCGCAGAAATCACTCCGCGAATGTGACGCCGGTTGCGCTCGTCGTTGAGAAACCGGATCACTTGTTTGGGAACGGCGCCCTTCTCCACGCCGCGTCCCTCACCCCCACCATAGGTAGGAGTGACCAGCACGAAAGGCTCATCAATGATGAGGTCTTCTTCGTGCCGTTGGAGGGGAATCCTTCGGGCGGGGAACCCGAGCTTTTCGATAAACCGTGCCGTGTTGCCCGACACACTCGAGAAGTAGACCAGAAGCGGCGCAGCGGTAGCAACGGCGCTCATAGTCATCTCCTCGGGTTAGTGAGCCTGTCGAACTAGGCCTGTCGAACTAGGCCAGTCGAACTACGGGTTAGTGAGCCTGTCGAACTGGGCCAGTCGAACTAGGCCAGTCGAGATGCGAGCTCGTCGATCTTGTCCGGGCGGAAGCCCGACCAGTGGCCCTCATCGGTCACCACAACAGGAGCCTGCATGTAGCCGAGCGCCTTGACCTGCTCCAGCGCCGTCGGGTCTTCTGACAGGTCGTGGATCTCGTACTCAATGCCCTTGGCATCCAGTGCACGGTAGGTCGCGTTGCACTGAACGCAGGAAGGCTTGGTGTAGACCGTGATCGACATCTTTTTTGTTACCCCTCAAATCTCTGGCCCGTTTTCAGCGGGCAATTTCCGGCAACCTCCGCCGGGACTTCAATACTACATATGGGGACCGACATTGAGGGCGACCACAAGGGGTAGTAGTTACATCCGTGTAGTTATCCACCGTTGTCCACCGGTTCAACACAGGTTCTCCACCGTTTCCTCCACAGGCAACACCTCTTCACAGCGCCATCTCATCCGCATGAAATCGCGGCTGGCAAGCCGCTGTGAGCGATCCATCCACAGGAGGGACGCTACGACGGGCTTCCGACATTCCACCCCCTGTGGAATTGGAGGTTCGGCGTGTCGCGTGCGGGCCGTCTGCCGGTAGCTTTATCTCGTGGCGGGATATCAAGATCTTCTTCGCACGCCTGGAGTGGCGCGCATGATCGCTGCTCAGTTGACCGCACGTTTTCCCAACGGGATGCTGTCGCTGGCGATCCTGCTTCACGTCGAACAGCAGACGGGCTCATACGGGTCTGCCGGACTCGTTCTCGCCGCGACCAGCGTGGGCCAAGCCGTCGCCGGCCCTGTCACCAGTCGTTGGATGGGCGTATGGGGCATGCGGAAGGTGATCACGCTGACGCTCACCGTCTGCGTGATGTCGGTGTTGACCTTGGGTCTTCTTCCGCTGTCGCCCCCTGGATATATGGCTCTCGGCATGGTTGCCGGACTCTCTACTCCTCCTATCCAGCCTGCCGTCCGTACGATCTACCCCAAGCTGGTGAACTCCTCCCAGCTCACGCCGCTCTTCTCTCTTGACGCCTCCCTGCAAGAAATCATCTGGATCCTCGCCCCTGTCGTCATCACCCTCGTGTCCACACAGGTCGGCACGACCGAGGGCCTCATCCTGGTAGCGATCATCCTCGTCGCTGGCGGGGCATGGTTCGTCCTCTCCCCCGAAGTCGGACGCGTGCGCATCCCGAGAAGTCGCAGCGCCCTGGGAAAAGTTGTCCTCAAACCTCCGGTGATGCTGGCCACCGTGATCGGCTTTCTCTTGATCGGCGCGTGTGCCGCCGTTGAAGTCGGCGTTGTCGCCACCTTCGAACACGGCAGCATCACTGCGGGCCTTGTGCTCGCGGTGTTCGCGGTGGGAAGCCTGGCTGGCGGACTCACTTTCGGCCACATCCCGATCGGCCCCTGGGCGATGGCGCGACGCCTGTTGATCCTGACGGTGGGCCTCGGACTCACGATGGTCATGCTCAACGTGTACTGGCTTGGCGGCGCCCTCATCCTCGCCGGTATCGGGATCGCCCCCGCTCTCGCCGTTCTTTTTGCCATCACTTCGGCTAGCGTGAAGTTCAGCGAGACTGCCGAGGCATTCGGCTGGGCGAGCACCGGTCAGCTGATCGGAGCTGCCGCCGGGTCGGCAGTCGCTGGCTTCCTTGTCGATGTCGGCGACTGGCGCGGTGCCTACCTGGCTGCCACGATCTTCGCCGCGGCTGGGTTGTTCGTCTCCATCGTTTTTGTTCGCTCGTTTCCTGATCTGCGTCACCGCGACGCAAGCCCCCATCCCGACACTGAACCCCTGGCGGTCACACCTTCATGAGCTCCCCTGACACCTTGACCTCTGTCCCCGAGATCGTCTGCGTTGGCGAGAACATGGCACTGATCACGCCGACAGATGCCGGACTCAACCAGGCAACCCACGCAACGATCGGC
Source organism: Microbacterium sp. NPDC076768 (assembly GCF_040687205.1). Taxonomy (NCBI): domain Bacteria; kingdom Bacillati; phylum Actinomycetota; class Actinomycetes; order Micrococcales; family Microbacteriaceae; genus Microbacterium; species Microbacterium sp. NPDC076768. Next base: position 22,597 of record NZ_JBFBMU010000002.1, on the reverse strand, counting down.
CTGGCTGGTGCCGAAGCAAATGTGGCCGCCGGCGTGGTCGCGGCCGGTCACCGAGTCGCCTGGGCCTCTCGACTCGGGAACGACCCGCTGGGAGATCGCATCCTTTCCGATCTGGGACGCCGCGGCATGGATCTATGGGTGGAGCGCGACGACGACGCCCCCACTGGAGTGATGTTCAAAGACCCCGGCGTTGAATCCTCCGCCGTCTACTACTACCGAAAGGGCTCGGCTGCCGCCCGGATGGCCGCAGGCTTCTTGACGGCGGACCGACTCCAGGGCGTGCGCATCGTGCACACCACCGGGATCACCCCTGCGCTCTCCGCTTCATGCAGCGAGATGGTCGATGAGCTTTTCACTGCCGCCCGCGCGGCAAACGCCCTCGTGTCATTCGACGTGAACGACCGCCGTCCGCTGTGGAGCCGGGAAGAGGCTTCTGCGACACTGGCCCGCCTTGCCGATGCCGCCGACATCACCTTTGTGGGACGCGATGAGGCAGAACGCATCTGGGGCACAGTGACGCCAGCCGAAATCCGCGCCTTCCTCCCCCACTGCGCACTGCTGGTGGTCAAAGACGGCGATGTCGGCGCTACGGCGTTCGAAGGCGACGCCGAGCCTGTCTTCGTGCCAGCGCCCGTCGTCGATGTCGTCGAACCTGTCGGCGCTGGCGACGCTTTCGCCTCCGGGTTCCTTGCCGCCACCCTCGATGGCGCAGATCTTGCTGCACGCCTGTCTGCCGGTCACGCCGCGGCGGAACGCGTGCTGACAATAGCCGCCGATCTGCCTCCGCTGGACTGATACTCGGCTGGACAGTTTCCACAGTCGTAGGCTGGTGGCATGCCTGCGCCCCTCACCCTGCCCCGCATTTCTTGGGGTTACCCCACGGCGTCTCGACGTGCCCTCCTCGTGCACGGGCTCGGCTCGTCTGCCGCCCTCATGTGGCGCCTGGGAGATGCGCTCGCGGCGGAGGGATGGCATGCCACCGCTGTTGATCTTCGCGGGCACGGCGACGCCCCGCGCGCTCTGGACTACTCCGTGGGTGCCTATAGTGCTGACCTCGCAGCATCGCTCCCCGAAGACGGTGGAGCGTGGGATGCGGTCATCGGGCACTCCTTGGGAGCCGCTGCCGCCACGGTCGCAGCGGCAAATGCGCCGGAGTGGACGCGTCGTCTCGTGCTCATCGATCCGGCGATCTACGTCGACGGCCGCGATGCGGCGATCATCCGCAACAGCCAAGAGCGCGCATTCGCCGACGCGAGGGTAGAAACCGTCGAGCAGGAGCATCCGCACTGGCACCCGCAAGATCACGAGCTCAAGGTAGACGCCGTGCGGCGCGCGAGCGCGTGGGCCATCGAGCAGACCAGCGTCCAGAACCAGCCGTGGGATGTGCGCCCCGAGGCCACCCGCCTCGCTGTCCCCACGCACGTGATTGGCGCTGATCCCGAGGTTTACAGCCTCTTTACCGGCGACGTGGCGGCCGAAGTTCTTGCCTCTAATCCCCTCATCACCATGTCTGTCGTCGCGAGCGCAGGGCATTCCTTGCACCGCGACCGACCAGACGAATCCATCCGGCACCTTGTGGAGGCACTGGCATGAGCGACTTCGATCCGGCAGATTTCCTTCCAGACGACCTCCTCCAGCGCATCCGCGAGCGCGCTCCGATTCATGACAGGGAGAACACGTTCCCTCAACACGATCTCGACGAGTTGAAGGCGGCGGGCTATCTGTCGATCTTGGTGCCGAAGTCCCGCGGCGGAGCAGGTCTGGGTCTCGCAGAAGCTGCGGCGCTGCAGCAGCGTCTGGCCGGCGCTGCACCTGCAACCGCGCTCGCGATCAACATGCACCTTGTCTGGACCGGCGTTGCCAAGGTGTTCTCCGACCGAGGGGTCTCTGGCCTCGAGTTCGTGCAGGACGGCGCTGTCGCCGGCGAAGTGTTCGCTTTCGGGATCAGCGAGGGTGGCAACGACCTCGTGCTCTTCGGGAGCGACACCACCGCAACGCCAGACGATCGCGGTGGCTACACGTTTACGGGCACCAAAATCTTCACCTCACTCGCCCCCGTGTGGACACGGCTGGGACTCCACGGTCTCGACACCACGAGCCCAGATGCCCCGAAACTCGTGTTCGCTTTTGTGGAGCGCACTGCCGCTGTCACCACCTCAGACGACTGGGACACCCTGGGTATGCGGGCAACGCAAAGCCGTACGACACGACTGAACGGTGCCGTCGCAGACCCCGCACACGTCGTTCGCCGCATCGACCCTGGACCGAGCCCTGACCCCATCGTCTTCGGGATCTTCTCCGTCTTCGAAATCCTCCTCGCCTCGGTGTACACCGGCATCGCTCGCCGCGCCGTGGAGCTGGCGGTCGAGGCCGCACAGGCACGGCGTTCGAAGAAGACCGGACGCTCGTACGCGCAAGACCCCGATATCCGCTGGCGGATCGCAGAGATGGCGATCGCGTACGACGCCCTCCCCCCGCAGATTTCCACGCTGGCCGACGACGTCGACAACCGTGTCGATCGAGGCGGCCAATGGTTCCCTGCACTTTCCGGAGTGAAACACAGGGCGATCACCATGGCCAAGCTCGTCGTCGATCAGGCGATGCTCGTCGCCGGCGGAGGGTCGTATTTTGCCGCGAACGAGCTCTCCCGGCTCTACCGCGACGTGCTGGCTGGAGCGTTTCACCCCTCAGACCCTGAGTCCGCCCACGCCACCGCGGCGAGCGCGTGGCTCGGACCGCTGGAAGGGTAGCGAAACTCGCCGAATCCCCCGCATATTATGCTCTCGTCCACGAAATCAGTTGCCGACTGATTCGTAGAGTGCGAAGATCGCACCATGAGTCCGGCGAAGAAGATCCCTTCCCTCGATGCGGTCTCCAAGACGATCATCGAATTGCTCCAAGAAGACGGCCGTCGATCGTATTCGGATATTGGCCGCGCTGTCGGAATGAGCGAAGCAGCTGTGCGCCAGCGAGTGCAGCGGCTTACCGAGTCAGGGGTGATGCAGATTGTCGCCGTGACAGATCCGATGCAGTTGGGCTTTCATCGGCAGGCGATGATCGGTGTGCGGGTTTCCGGTGATGCTCGACGCGTTGCCGAAGCGATCGCCGCGATCGATGACGTCGACTACGTGGTTATCACTGTCGGCTCTTTCGATGTCCTCGCCGAGGTTGTTTGCGAAGACGACGACGACCTCCTTGCGCTCGTCAATGACCTCATCCGCCCGATCGACGGGGTGCTCTCTACGGAGACATTCATCTACGCGAAACTGCAGAAGCAGCTTTACAACTGGGGAACGCGATAAGACCGGCGGTGGGTCAGCAGGGCGAGATGGAGGGCTGAGAGAGTCTCTCCGTCCTCCAGATCAGCTCCCAGAAGGTCTGAAATCAACGTGATGCGCTGGTAGAACACCGAGCGAGAGAGGTGGCTGGCTACTGCCGCAGCCGATCGGTTTCCGGGGTGAGCCACGAGCGCAGAGAGCACTTCCAGCAGGTCGCCGCGGCGCTCCCGGTCGTACTGGAGCAGGGGTGCGAGCATGCGCTCACTGTGTGCCTGCACGCGCCGATCGTCGCGCAGAGATGCGACCAAGAGGTCGAGCGGGCGGTCTTCGGCCCTGTGCACACGATGAGCGCCTCCGCCGCGGTCGCCTTCCGCGAGATCAAGGGCGGCACGCACGGAGGCAAGCAGTTCGAGAACCCCGAAGGCGGCCGGTCCGAGAAAGGCCGTGCGTCCTGCGCCGGCGATGCGGGTAACGACTTCGTCGGAGAGGTGGACTCCTTCCGGTGTCGACACGAGAGCGACATCTGCGTCACCGATCCTGCGCGTCACGAGCTTCACGCGCTCGCGCAGTGCGCGATCGGCAAGCCCCTCCGTCGCCCCTGCACCGTGCAGCACCATGGCATAACACCGACGACCAGAAAGCGGCAGACCACTGGCCTCCAACCGGGCAGCCATGTCTTCTGTCCGCGTGAATCTCGCGCCGAGAAGATCGTCGATCAAGCCCTGTTGCGCTAGCAGGGTCCAGGCCTGATCTCCGCCATCGGCGAGGCACCCGAAGGCGAGCGCTGTGGCCCCTTGCTGAAGAACAGTGGCTCTTCCGGCTGGATGCGGCGGCCCTGCGAGTGCAACGAGCGTTCCCCACTTCATACCGCGAGCCTGCACGGGAACGCGCTCTTGTGCACCGTTTTCCTGCCAGGAGGCCAGTACGTCCGCGGTAGATATTCGTAGTCCCTCGACGGCAATGACTTCGCGCGCCAGGTTCTCCAACAGCACTGGCGCACCAAGGGACCGTGCGGTTTCCGCAACAACAACGTCGGCAGGAGCACCACGCAGACTCAACTCCGTGAACACCTCGTGCAAATGCTGGCGCTCGCGAAGCGCACCCGTCTGAGCGGCGATCAATGCCCGGTGCACTGCCTCGGTCACCGCGACGAACTTCACCTCGCTCGCCAGTGAGATCAGAGCGATTCCGGCCGAGCGACAGACTTCGACAACGGGATCGGGAACGTCCGCGTGATGGCTGCCCAACTCGACCACTATCCCCGCCACACCGGCGTCGCAGAGGCTGCGGGCCAGGTGTCGCAGGTCAGCGGGTTCTTCCGGCCACCCAGCCCCCGTCGTCAGCAACAGCTCACCGCCATCGAGCAGCCGCGCCACGTCCGCACTGTCAGAGATGTGCGCCCAGCGCACCCCCACGTTCAGCGCCTCACCGCCGACCACCACGGTAGGGTCGCCGACCTGTAGCTGCGTCATCGCCAGCACATCCGCCACCGTGAGTAATGCATCAGCGGCACCACCCGGACGATCTGTCTGATTAGACCCGAAGTCCCGACGAACTGACACCGTGAATCCCTCCTTAACTCTGTGAACCTTGAGAAGCATCAGCGTAGCGAACCTCGGTCAGAGTGTTCGACACTGCACGACTCAGCGCTCGGAGGAACACCGTGAACGTCATCCCTCACCTCATCAACGGCTCAGAAACAGCCGAAGCAACTCGCACAGGCCAGGTGTTCGATCCGGCAACCGGTCAGGTGTCCTCGCACGTCGCTTTGGCATCCACCGCCGAGGTCGATGCCGCCATCACCGCCGCCTCCGCCGCTTTTGCTTCCTGGCGGGAGACGAGCCTGATCAAGCGCGCCGATGTGTTCTTCCGGCTGCGTCAGCTGCTCAAGGAGCGCGCGCCGGACCTTGCAGCCATCGTCACCTCCGAGCACGGCAAAGTGCTCGCTGACGCGGCTGGCGAAGTCTCGCGCGGCGTCGAGAACATCGAGTTCGCCGCCGGCCTCGTCCACCTCCTCAAAGGCGAACGCAGCGAGCAGGTTTCCCGAGGGGTCGACGTGCACTCCGTCAAACAGCCGGTCGGAGTCGTCGCGGCCATCACACCATTCAATTTTCCTGTCATGGTTCCGCTGTGGATGGTGGCCTCAGCAATCGCATGCGGCAACACCGTGGTTCTCAAGCCCAGCGAGAAAGACCCTTCCGCTTCCGTCTGGCTCGCCAAGCTCTTCCAAGAAGCAGGCCTCCCCGATGGCGTGCTGAATGTGGTCAACGGAGATAAAGAAGCAGTCGACGCCCTGATTGACTCACCCCGCGTGAATGCCATCAGTTTCGTCGGCTCCACCCCTATCGCCCGGTCGATCTATCAGCGTGCCTCCACGGCGGGCAAGCGCGTGCAAGCCCTCGGTGGCGCCAAAAACCACATGGTCGTGATGCCAGATGCCGACATCGACGCCGCAGCAGACGCCGCCGTCTCGGCAGCATACGGCTCCGCGGGCGAGCGCTGCATGGCGGTCTCCGTCTTGGTCGCTGTGGGCGATGTGGCAGACGACCTCGTCGCGGGAATAGCCGACCGCATCGGCGGACTCACAATCGGGCCAGGCACAGATCCGGCGAGCGAGATGGGACCACTCATCACCCGAGAGCACCGCGACAAGGTCGCCTCCTATGTCACAGGCGCGGCAGCAGAAGGAGCACGAGTTGTTGTCGATGGCACGCAAAAACAGTTCGATTCCGAGGGATTCTTCCTCGGCGTCAGCTTGATCGACCAAGTCAGCCCCGGCATGAAGGTCTATGACGACGAGATCTTCGGTCCGGTACTAGCCGTCGTGCGCGTGGACGCCTACGCTGACGCTGTTGCCCTCGTGAACGCCAACGCCTACGGCAACGGCACCGCAATCTTCACCCGCGACGGTGGCACCGCCCGACAGTACGAATTCGATATCGAGGTCGGGATGGTGGGCGTAAATGTACCGATTCCGGTACCGATCGGGGCATACTCCTTCGGAGGCTGGAAAGATTCACTGTTCGGCGACTCACACATCTATGGCCCTGAATCAGTGCACTTTTACACCCGCTCCAAGGTCGTCACCACCCGTTGGCCCGACCACACACCGTCCCAGATTGACCTCGGCTTTCCGAGCAACCACTAACGAGGAACGCCGCTGATGACACACTTCACCGATCGACACGGTGCTTCCCTGCAGCTGCCAGCCCCGCAAGCTGAGGCACAGGTGCGCGCGGATGACCGCAACCACGTGTTTCATTCTTGGAGCGCGCAGGCCTCGATCGACCCGATGCCTGTCGCAGCGGGAGAGGGTGCGACGTTCTGGGATTACGAGGGAAACGCGTACCTCGATTTCTCCAGCCAGCTCGTAAACCTGAACCTGGGGCACCAGCACCCTGATCTGGTCGCAGCGATTCAACAGCAGGCGGGGCGCTTATCGACAATTCAACCGTCGATCGCGAACGATGTGCGCGGCGAACTCGCACGCCTCATCGCCGAAGTTGCCCCTGAGGGGTTCGAGAAGGTCTTCTTCACGAACGGAGGGGCCGAAGCAAACGAGTACGCCGTGCGCATGGCACGGCAGTTCACAGGTCGCCGCAAAGTCCTGTCGATGTATCGCAGCTATCACGGCTCGACGGCGACAGCGATCTCGCTCACCGGCGATCCACGCCGCTGGGCGAACGACACGGTCGACACAGGCACGGTGCGCTTTTTTGGGCCCTACCTCTACCGTTCGCCCTTTCACTCCGAGGGATTGGAGCAGGAGGGCGAACGGGCACTCGCGCATCTCGAACAGACGATCCAACTCGAGGGCCCGCAAACCATCGCGGCGATCATTATCGAGACGGTCGTTGGCACAAACGGTGTGCTGGTGCCGCCGCCGGGATACCTGCAGGGTGTGCGAGAACTGTGTGACCGCTACGGCATCGTGTACATCGCCGATGAGGTCATGGTGGGCTTCGGACGCCTCGGCAAGTGGTTCGGCATCGACGCGTTCGATGCCGAACCTGACCTGATCACCTTTGCCAAGGGGGTGAACTCCGGCTACGTCCCGCTGGGAGGGGTCGTCATCTCTGATCGCATCGCGCGCGTGTTCGACACCATGCCGTTTGCGGGAGGGCTGACATACTCAGGGCACCCGCTCGCGTGTGCCGCGGGTGTGGCGACGTTCGAGGTCTTTCGCCGCGACAGCATCCTGGAGCGCGTTTTCGATCTCGGCCACCGTGTCATCGAGCCGACTCTGCGCTCCTGGATCGACACGCACCCGAGCGTCGGAGATGTCAGAGGCCTGGGACTGTTCTGGGCGATCGAGTTGGTGCGCGACCAAGAGACGCGCGAACCCCTCGTACCGTTCAACGCGACAGGCGCAGATGCGGCACCTATGGCTGCCTTCGCCGCTGCCGCCAAAAAGGCCGGGGTCTGGCCGTTCACTCACTTCAATCGGGTACACGTCGCACCACCACTGGTGATCGAAGAAGAAGATCTGGTGCGCGGGCTTGCCGTGATCGACGAAGCACTGACCGTCGCCGACGAGGCAATCGTGGGCTGACCGAAGTGCAGGCGTAACCGATCAGATAAGAAAGCCGCGCAGCAGCGTCGCTGACCCTTCAAGGTGATCGCGCATCGCCGCCTCAGCAGCGTCTGGTCGCCCCGCAAGAATGGCGCTCACAATGGCCTCGTGTTGCGCTCCCGAGTGCTGAATGTTCCTCGGCATCAGCGGAATCGCATCCAACCACGCGTTCACAGCCGCCCGATTCTCTGCCACGAGCGCGACAAGGGAGGGGATGCCAGCGGCCTCTGCGATCGCCAGGTGCAGCAGAGTATCCAGTCGCCTGTACTCCTCTGGCCCCGCGGGCAGCGCCGCCTCGTGCCGCGCCCACAGGTCTGCACGGGTAGCGGCATCGAGGGATCGACTTGCCGCGGCACGCACTGCGCCGGTTTCCAGCACACTGCGCAACCCCAGCACGTCGTCGATCCCCTCCTGTGTCACCGCGGCAGATGCGGAGGGATGTGGAAGCGGATCAGCGACGAATGTGCCCCCGTAACGGCCTCGCCGCGGCAGGAGGTAGCCCGCATCGGCGAGCTCACGAATCGCTTCGCGCACGGTGTCACGACTCACGGCGAACGAGGCAGCCAATTCCCGCTCCGGGGGCAACGACTCGCCAGGAGCGACTACCCCGAGCCGGATAGTCTGCACCAGCCGTGCCACCGTGTCTTCCAGAGCGTTGCCGCGCCTGAGCGGTCGGTAGACCGCCTTTCGCACCTCGACGAGGTCGCCATCGCTGGAGTGCTCGCTGCTCATATCCTCACCCTGTCACAGCGAGGTGAGGAGTGTTCACAGCGGGGTGACGTAGGCGTTGCTGATGCCACCGTCGACCACGAATGCGCTCGCGGTAATGAACGATGAGTCATCAGAGGCAAGGAAAGCTACCGCTGCTGCAAGCTCTTCCGGCTCAGCAAAACGTCCCATCGGCACGTGCACGAGTCGCCGCTGTGCGCGTTCAGGATCTTTCGCAAAAAGTTCCTGCAGCAGAGGCGTATTCACCGGTCCAGGGCACAGCGCGTTTACCCGCACACCCTGCCGTGCGAACTGCACACCGAGTTCGCGCGACATCGCCAGTACGCCACCTTTCGAAGCCGTGTAGCTGATCTGCGAGGTCGCCGACCCCAGCAAGGCGACAAAAGAAGCGGTGTTGATGATCGATCCTCGACCTGCGGGAATCATGTGCCGCAGCGCTGCCCGACTGCACAGATAGACACTCTTCAGGTTCACATCTTGCACGCGGTCCCAGGCCGGCAGTTCGGTCGTCTCGATCGAATCGTCGTCAGCGGGTGAAATTCCCGCGTTGTTGAAGGCGATGTCAATGCGTCCAAAGTCCGCGGCGACTCCGTCAAACAGCGCGTTGACCTTTGCTTCATCCGCAACATCAACCGGACGGAAGGCCCCGCCGACCTCCGCAGCCGCCGCCTCTCCTGTGGCGGGGTCAACATCGGCAATCACGACAAAGGCCCCCTCTGCCGCGAAGCGCTTCGCTGTGGCGAACCCGATCCCGCTGGCACCGCCGGTAATGATGGCGACGCGCTCGTGCAGCCGCTGGGTCAGATCGATGCTCATGTGGGCTCTCCGTTCCTGATGGGGTGATTTGCGAGACGATTAGAGTTCATCGGTCGCGAAAAAGACGTTCTTGGTTTCCGTGAAATGTTCTGCGGCGTCCGGACCGAGCTCACGCCCGAGCCCCGAGGCTTTCATGCCGCCGAAGGGGGTCGAATAGCGCACCGAGGCGTGCGAGTTGACCGAGAGCACTCCGGCCTGCACCCCTCTTGTCACGCGCACCGCGCGTCCGAGACTCTCGGTCCACACCGACCCAGCAAGTCCATATGCGGTGTCGTTCGCCATGCGAATGGCATCAGCTTCGTCATCAAACGGCATCACCGCAAGCACGGGGCCGAAGACCTCTTGTTGGGCGATGCGGTCGGAAGGATTCGCCAGCACGACTGTGGGAGCGAACCAAAAGCCGTCACCCTGCGGAGCGCTGCCGCGGAAGGCGACGTCAGCCCCCTCGAGGAACGAAGCGACGTTGTCGCGGTGGCTCGCCGAGATGAGGGGGCCCATCTCGGTTTCGGTTGCAGCGGGATCCCCCACCTTCCAGGCGGCCACCTGGGGTTCCAGCATCTCGAGAAAGCGGTCATACACCGAACGCTGCACAAGCAGACGGCTCCTGGCACAACAGTCCTGGCCCGCGTTGTCGAACACCGATCCAGGCACCCCCGCAGCTGCCCGTTCGAGATCGGCGTCGGCGAAGACGATGTTGGCGCTCTTTCCGCCCAGTTCGAGCGTCACAGGCTTGAGCGCCCTCGCGCAGCCCGCTGCCACCTCGATACCCACTTCTGTGGAACCGGTGAAAACCACCTTGCGCACGTCCGGGTGTTCCACAAGCCGTTGCCCGACGACGGACCCCGAACCGGTGACAACCTCGAAAAGCCCCTCCGGCAGCCCTGCCTCCAGCGCCAGTTCCCCCAGGCGAATAGCTGTGAGTGGCGTCAACTCTGCGGGTTTCAAGACGACGGCGTTCCCCGCGGCGAGCGCCGGCGCGAACGCCCACGACGCGATTGTCATCGGGAAGTTCCACGGCACGATCACCCCGACCACGCCGTACGGATCATGGAAGGTCACGTCCAGACCACCTGCGACGGGAATCTGCCGGCCAGACAGTCGTTCCGGATCGGCGGAGTAGTAGTTGAGCACTTGCGCCACGTGCGCTGCTTCCCACCGCGCGGACCCGATGGGGTGCCCTGAGTTGAGCACTTCGAGTTGAGCTAGTTCCTCTACTGCTCCTTCCACGGCGCGCGCAAAGGACCGAAGCGCGTCTGCGCGCGCCACCGGAGCGAGAGCCGCCCAGCGGCGTTGTGCGGCGACGGCTCTGGCAATCGCGGCATCGGTTTCGCCGACATCGGCTCTGGCAACTTCCCGAATTGCGCTTCCGGTGGCGGGGTTGATCACTGTGAACGCGCTCATCTGGCGTCCTCCTTCCGTCGTGCAGCAAACGCACGAGCCTCTGAGACGAGATTTTCGAAGAGACGCCGATCATCGGCGTTTTCTTCTGGGTGCCACTGGATGCCAACGATGTGCGGTGTTGACGCGTCAACGAACGCCTGCACGAGCCCATCGTCGGAGCGGGCGGCGACGACCAGCCCTTTTCCGAGCCTGCCTATGCCCTGATGGTGATAGCTGTGCACATGGGTTTCGCCCGCCCCCAGAATCTCCGACAGCACGGTGTCGTCAGAAATGGTGATCGCGTTCTCGGCGAACACTCCCCCGCCGAGGCGGTAACGCTCGGTGCCAAGCGAGTCGGGTAGGTGCTGTTGGAGAGTGCCCCCTCGTGCCACGTTTACCAGTTGCAGCCCTCTGCAGATCGCAAGCACCGGCATGTGGCGTCGCTCTGCTGCACGAAACAGCGCCAGTTCCCACGCATCACGATCGCGCCGCGCAGGGTCAGTGGACGGGTGCCGTTGCTCGCCATAAAGCTCGGGGGCCACATCGGCACCGCCTGTCAGGATGAGTCCGTCCATGCCAGAGATAGCTGCATCGGCCGCCTCCGGATCTTGCGGCGGTAGCAACAACGCGATTCCTCCGGAACCTGTCACTCCTGCGAGATACTGCTCGGGCAGAAACGCGGCCCGCACATCCCACACTCCCTGCTGCGCACGCTCGAGATAGGTCGAGACGCCCACCAGTGGCGTCGGCTCAGAGTCGTTCGAAACCACGGATGCGCTCCCAGTCCGTCACAGCGGCGTCGTATTCTTGCACTTCGATGCGCGCTTGGTTCAGGTAGTGCTCGACCACGTCGTCTCCGAAGGCAGCGCGCGCGATCTTTGACTCGCTGAACAGTTGCGCAGCCTCCCGCAGCGTCGTTGGCAGGTGTTCGACCGCGTCTTCGTATGCGTTGCCCGTCAGCCGGTCAGGCAACGGCAGTTCGTGCTCAATCCCGTACAAACCGCCCGCGATGATTGCGGCCGTTGCAAGGTACGGATTCACGTCGCCGCCCGGTACCCGATTCTCCACGCGCAAGCCAGCCCCTGCCCCGATCACACGCAGCGCGCAGGTGCGGTTGTCGACGCCCCACGCCACCCCTGTGGGGGCAAAGCTGCCTTTCGCGAAGCGTTTGTACGAGTTGATAGTGGGCGCATAGAGCAGTGTGAACTCCCGCAGGGTGGCGAGGATCCCCGCAATCCAGTGCTCCATTACCGGACTGAAACCGTGTTCCCCGTCGCCGGCCATCACCGGCGTACCGTCCGCTTCACGCAGCGACAAATGGATGTGGCAGCTGTTGCCCTCGCGCTCGTTGAATTTCGCCATGAAAGTCAGCGACTTCCCATGCCGCTCCGCGATCTCTTTCGCACCGTTCTTATAAAGCACATGCTGATCAGCCGTCTCCCTGGCCTCCGCGTATCGGAAGGCGATTTCTTGCTGACCCAGGTTGCATTCGCCCTTCACCCCCTCGCAGTAGAGCCCTGCACCATCCATGCCGTTTCGGATCTCGCGCAGAAGCGGCTCCACCCGAGTGGAAGCGAGGAGGTTGTAATCGACGTTGTAGTCGGTCGCTGGCGTGAGCCCGTCATACTTGCGTGCCCACGCGTCGCGGTAGGTGTTGTCGAACACGATGAATTCCAGCTCAGTGCCAGAGAATGCCGTCCACCCGCGTTCCGCGAGACGGTCGCGCTGGCGGTCAAGAATCGCGCGCGGCGATGGCCCCACCGGCTCACCCGACTGCCACACGAGGTCGGCGAACACGAGCGCCGATCCCTCCAGCCAGGGAATGCGGCGAAGCGTCTCCACATCTGGGCGCAGCACCATGTCGCCGTAGCCCCGCTCCCAGCTCGACATTGCATAGCCATCGCGCGTGTTCATATCCACATCCACTGACAGCAGGTAGTCGCACGCCTCCGCGCCGTGATGCAGGATGTCTTCTTGGAAAAGTCGCGCAGATACCCGTTTACCTGTCAGGCGCCCTTGGGCATCGGCGAACGCCACGACCACCGTGTCGATCTCGCCGGCGGCAATGCCGGCATCCAACTGCTCGATGCTCAAGTTCCCCGACATCTTTGTCTCCCGTCATGTATGCAGTGAAGCGATCGTCCGAGCTGCTTCGCCCTCAGAGTAGATCAAGTCGACGTCTAAAGGTAGACGAAACCACCATTTGGCTGTCACAATCATCCGCAAGGTGCACCCGGCGCCTGCACGCATGCGAACGGAGAGCGGATGTCTGAGTCAAAAAACGAGTCACGCAAGGTCGCTGGGGCGACCTATACGCGGGCCGGAAGTGAGTACTTCGAGAAGCGCACACTGAAGAGGTCGGCTGGCGTATGGGGACTCTGGGGACTCGCCGTCGCCGCGGTGATCTCCGGTGACTTCTCTGGCTGGAACTTTGGTATCGACTTCGCTGGCTTCGGCGGCATGCTGATCGCCTTCGCCATCCTCGTCGTCATGTACTACGGCATGATCTTCGCGATCGGCGAAATGGCCGCCATGATGCCGCACACCGGCGGTGCGTACTCCTTCGCCCGGTCGGCAATGGGTCCGTGGGGCGGCCTCGTCACTGGCGCAGCAGAGACAATCGAGTACGTCGCCACCACTGCGGTGATCGTGTACTTCTCGGCATCGTATGCAAACGGCATCACCAGTGAGCTCCTGGGGCTCGAGCTCCCCGGGTGGCTGTGGTACTTGATCCTCTACGTCGTCTTCATCGCGCTGAACTCCGCAGGCGCAGCGATCTCGTTCCGATTCGCGATCATCGTGTCGATCATCTCCATCGGCATCATCCTCGTGTTCTCGCTGATGGCCGCGTTCTCCGGCGCCTTCAGCTGGGACGCACTCTGGGACATCGTTCCCGATGAAGGCCAGACAGAATTCTTGCCGCACGGCGTACTGCCGATCCTGTTCGCCCTTCCTTTCGCCATGTGGTTCTTCCTGGGAATCGAAGAGTTGCCGCTGGCCGCAGAAGAGTCGCACAATCCCACGAGAGACATCCCGAAGGCAGGATTCTGGGCACGCGGCACACTCATCGTCACCGGCCTCCTGGTCTTGTTCCTGAACACCGGAGTGATCGGCGCCGAAGCCACCGGCAAGGCAGGAGAGCCGTTGCTTGATGGTTTCCGTGCGATCGTCGGCGACCAGCTCGCCGCCGTTCTCGCACTGTTCGCCCTCATCGGGCTGCTCGCATCACTGCAGGGAATCATGTTCGCGTACGGACGCAACATGTATTCGCTGTCTCGCGCGGGGTACTACCCGCGGTTTCTCTCCCTCACCGGCAAGCGCCAGACGCCCTGGGTTGCCCTCGTCGTCGGTGCAGCCATCGGTTTCGTCGCCCTCGTATCCCTCGACCTACTCACGGTCGTTGATGCCGAAGGAGCCGGAACAGTTGCCGGCGCCATCGTGCTGAACATCGCCGTCTGGGGAGCGGTGTTGGCCTACGGTCTTCAGCTCGTTTCCTTCATGGTGTTGCGCAAGAAGTACCCCAACGCCAACCGCCCATACCGCAGTCCGTGGGGTGTGCCAGGTGCCGCAATCGCCCTCGTGATCGCCGCGCTGATCTTCGTCGGATTCCTGTTGAACCCGACGTTCGGCCCCGCCATCATCGCGATCGCGATCGTCTACGCCATCATTCTGCTCGGCTTCGGACTCTTCTTCCGCCACCGCCTCGTGCTCTCCCCCGAAGAGGAGTATGCGCTGTCCGGTGGCAACACCGAGGAGTAGTCACCACGAGTGGCCGGTGCGGAGCTACTTCGAGTCGAAGTCAAACGCTTTCAGCAGCTCCTTCACCGCCTTCTCACGCTCGTCACCGCCATCGTCAAACATCTCGGTGACGTGCGTGCGGAGGTGGTTTTCCAGCAACAGCCGGTTCAAGGATTCGAGTGAGCGCTGAATCGCGCGCGACTGCGTGATGATGTCTATGCAGTACTCCTCGTTCTCGATCATCCGCGCGACGCCGCGCATCTGTCCCTCAAGGATGCTGGTGCGGTGCAGAGCACGCTTCTTGATGTCTTCGATCACGTCTTGAGAGTACCTGCCATCAACCAACGCAGTCACCCAAGCTCCGTGAAAGGATGACGTCATGCCGCGAACACCCCTAACGCAGCTCTCGCCAGCCGATCAAGACCGATTTCGCGCGCTGCGACGCATGAAGGCGGTCGCGCTAGGCGCATTGATCTTCATGGCCGTCGTCTTCGTCTTTGCGTTCGCTTTCCAAGAGCGCATCGGTTGGCTCAGCTATGTACGTGCTGCCGCCGAGGGCGGCATGGTCGGCGCGCTCGCGGACTGGTTTGCGGTGACGGCGCTCTTTCGCCGCCCCCTCGGGCTGCCTATCCCGCACACGGCGATCATCCCCAGCCGCAAAGATGAGATCGGGCGCACGCTGGGCGAGTTCGTCGAAACCAACTTTCTTGAGGGCGATGTTGTCCGCACCAAACTCGCAAGCACGCATATCGCCCAGCGTGCAGGGGAATGGTTGCGTGAGACTCCGCACGCCGAGCGGGTAAGCGCAGAGGGCGCAACTATCGCGACCGCCATTCTGAATGCGCTCAGCGACGACGATGTCCGCGACCTCATCACCGACCTCGCCCGCGAGCACCTGGTCTCCCCTGAATGGGGGCCCCCTGCGGGTGCCTGGTTAGAGAAGATCGTCGAAGCGGATGCCCATCATGGAGCCGTCGATCTCGCGGCAGACAGTATCGAGCGTTGGCTGGAAACGAACGCAGAATCGTTCACGGGGCTGGTCTCGCGACGTCTCCCCGGCTGGGTTCCCAAACTCGCCCACCGCCTTGTCGACGACACCGTCTATCACGAGGCGATCAAGTTCGTTCGGGCTGTGCAGGCCGACCCGCAGCATCCGGCTCGGCTCGCCATTGATGGCTACCTCGGACGTCTCGCAGACAGCCTGCAGAATGACCCAGACACTCGTGCGAAACTCGAAAACGCCAAAGCCTCGTTGTTTGACAGCCCACGAGTGGGGGCCCTCGCCGCCGAGGCATGGAACACCGCCAAGAACGGGCTTCTCGCAGCCCTCGCTGACCCAGAGAGCGGCCTGCGCCGCCGTGCCGTCGAGGCACTGGAAGAGGTAGGTGAGCGTCTGACGACGGATGCTGCCCTGCAACATCGCGTAGACACCTGGGTATCAGATGCGACGGTCTTCCTAGTTGATCGGTATCGCCATGACATCGCGTCGATCATCACGGACACCGTCGAACGCTGGGATCCTGTGGAAACCACAGAGAAAATCGAGCTCATGGTCGGCCGGGACCTGCAGTACATCCGCCTGAACGGCACCTTCGTCGGAGCCCTGGCCGGTCTCGTCATCTTTACTGTCGCCCACGCACTGATTCCAGGAGTCTGAGATGGCACTCTCTTCTGATCCCCTGTCTTCTGATCCGCTGGCTTCTGATCCACTGTGGCCGCGCGCCGGATCGTGGCCGGCCTTCAGCGGCATGGCAGATGCCGTGTTGCTCGGAGTGCCGACCTGGCGCACTTCGCTCTCACCGACAGGGGCACATGCCACGCCGACCGCCATCCGCGAAGCACTGCCGCGCTACGGCGCGACGGTGATGGGGCCGCCCGCCGCAGACCTGAACGAGATCCTCGACATCGCCGACGCCGGTGATGTGACCGACCCAGACGGCGACGATGGCGAAGCAGCCGTCATCTCCCGCGTACGAGAACTCGCCTACGCGGCAGACCTCGTGATCGCGCTCGGTGGCGACAACTCCCTTACGTACCCTGTGGCGCTCGGCGCTGAGGCAACAGGGCTCATCACTTTCGACGCGCACTTCGACCTCCGAGACGGCGTTTCCAACGGCACGCCAGTGCGACGGCTCGTCGAGGACCGCCCCGCCGCCACTTCGCTTCCCACCGCTCCCATCGACCCCACGCGCATCGTGCAGATCGGCATCGCAGACTTCGCGAACTCGGTCGCCTACGCCCAGCGCGCAGCCGCGTGGGGCATCCGGGTGATCACACTCGATGAGGTACGTCGACGAGGCATCACCGACGTGGTCGCCGAGGCGGTCGAGATTGCGGGAGCGGGCGCAGATCCACGCATCCACCTCGACATCGACGTCGACGTGTGCGACCGGGCTGTCGCCCCTGGCTGCCCTGCAAGCGTGCCTGGCGGGCTCCAGGCCTGGGAGCTGCGCGCACTGACCAGGGCTGTGGCGACGGACTCACGTGTCGCCAGCGCCGACCTCGCCGAAGTCGACGCGACCGCCGACGTCGAGGATGGCCGTACCGTGCGGCTCGCCGCCCTGTGCGTCCTCGAATTGCTCACGGGTCTCGCCGCCCGCGACATCACCTAAATCACGCACATCTGCCTAAATCA
Source organism: Microbacterium sp. NPDC076768 (assembly GCF_040687205.1). Classification (NCBI taxonomy): domain Bacteria; kingdom Bacillati; phylum Actinomycetota; class Actinomycetes; order Micrococcales; family Microbacteriaceae; genus Microbacterium; species Microbacterium sp. NPDC076768. The sequence goes on along the minus strand of NZ_JBFBMU010000002.1, from coordinate 5,448 downwards.
CGCACATCTAAGAGACGCTGCCGTCTTTCCACACCGTCCGCACCAGCGGAACGCCTGGTCGATAGGCGAGGTGGATGCGGGTGGGAGCCTCCAGCAGCAACAGATCTGCCCTGGCACCCGGCGCGATGACACCGATGTCGTCTCGCCGTAGCGCTGCCGCCCCGCCGGCGGTGGCGGCCCAGACGGCTTCGGCAGGAGTCATCCCCATATCGCGTACTGCCACCGCGATGCAGAACGGCATCGACGAGGTGAAGCTTGACCCTGGATTGGTATCGCAAGCGAGCGCGACGCGCACTCCGGCATCGATCAGACGCCGTGCATCCGGGTAGGGCTGCCGCGTCGAGAACTCCACGCCGGGCAGCAGAGTCAGTACGGTGTCCGAGCCAGCGAGTGCGGCCACGTCAGCCTCTGTCAGGTAGGTGCCGTGGTCGATCGAGGCGGCCCCCAACTCCACTGCCAGGCGTACGCCCTCCCCCGGGCCCAGTTGGCTGGCATGCACTCGAGGGAGCAGCCCGTGCGCCACGCCAGCCTCCAGCACCCGCTTCGACTGTGCCACCGTAAAGGCACCTGTCTCACAGAACACGTCGATCCAACGGGAGTGCGGGGCGCACGCGTCGAGCATCGGCCCGACAACCAGATCGACGTACTCCTCTGCTCGCCCCTCGTACTCGGCGGGCACAACGTGTGCACCGAGAAAAGTCACCTCGGATGTCACTTCAGAGGCCAGGCGCACCAGGCGCTCTTCGTCAACCACGGTGAGTCCATAACCGCTTTTGATCTCTACCGTGGTCGTGCCTTGCGCACGCATTTCCTCCTGCAGTGCCCGCAATCGTGCGCGTAGTTCGTCGTCGCTCGCGGCGCGCGTGGCAGCGACGGTCGACCGGATGCCGCCTGCCGCATACTTCTGTCCCGCCATGCGCGCTTCGAACTCGGTCGCGCGATCTCCACCAAACACAATGTGGCTGTGGCTGTCCACGAATCCGGGGATAACCGCGCGCCCGCTGGCATCCACCGTCGCATCCCCAGCCGCATTTACCGAGGGTGCGTCCTTCGCATCCCCCACCCAGGCGATCCGGTCGCCGTCAATCAGCACGGCCGCGTCATAGCGGGTTCCGCATAGATCTCCCTGCTCGGAGACATTGGTCGTCAACTCGGCAATATGAGTGATCAGGGTGCGCATCTGGATCCTTTCGGAGAGGGCTGATGCCGGTGCGGGTCAGAGCATCGGAATATGGAGGCCGCGCTCGCGTGCAACGTCGCGAGCGCGCTCGTACCCGGCGTCCACATGTCGCATCACCCCTGTTCCCGGATCGTTGGTCAACACGCGCTCGAGCTTCTCTGCCGCGAGCGTGCTCCCATCGGCAACCGACACCTGTCCGGCATGCAAGGAGCGCCCGATGCCCACCCCGCCTCCGTGATGCAACGACACCCAAGATGCACCAGAGGCCGTGTTCAGCAGCGCGTTGAGAAGCGGCCAGTCGGCGATGGCATCGGACCCGTCTTGCATCGCTTCTGTCTCACGGTAAGGGGAGGCAACGGAGCCAGCGTCAAGATGGTCGCGCCCAATCACGATTGGTGCAGAAAGCTCACCCGAAGCCACCATCTCGTTGAATTTGAGACCGGCGAGATGGCGTTCTTTGTACCCGAGCCAGCAAATGCGAGCGGGGAGACCCTCGAACTGCACTTTCTCTTTCGCTTTCTCCAGCCACCGATGCAGGGCTGCGTCTTCGGGAAAGAGTTCGGCAATCGCGCGGTCTGTTTTGTAGATGTCTTCTGGGTCGCCCGAAAGCGCGGCCCAGCGGAACGGCCCACGCCCCTCCTCGAACTGCGGGCGAATGTAGGCGGGTACGAATCCGGGAAATTCGAAGGCCCTGTCGTAGCCTCCCAACTGCGCTTCAGCCCTGAGCGAGTTGCCGTAGTCGAATACCGCGGCGCCGGCATCCTGGAACGCCACCATTGCTTCGACCTGCGCAGCCATCGACGCGCGAGCGCGTCGTGTGAACTCCTCGGCGTCGCGCTCGGCTTCGCTCTTCCAATCTGTGATGCTGATGCCGACAGGAAGGTAGGCCAGCGGATCGTGCGCGCTGGTCTGGTCAGTCACGATGTCAATCGGCAAGCCCCGTCGCTGAAGCTCGGGGAACACCGCAGCGGCATTACCGACGACTCCCACCGAGAGCGCTTCGCCTGAATCGCGGGCGGCCACCACCCTGTCGACCGCATCGTCGAGGGACGTCGTGTACTCGTCGAGATAACCGTGCGCCACGCGCCTCGCCAAGCGCGACTCATCGACATCGACGATCAGTACTGTGCCTTCGTTCAGAGTGACGGCGAGCGGCTGTGCGCCGCCCATTCCTCCTGCCCCACCGGTGAGGGTGAGGGTGCCGCGCAACGAATCGCGACCCAGCGAACGTGCCACGGCGGCGAACGTCTCGTACGTCCCCTGCAAAATGCCCTGCGTGCCTATATAGATCCACGAGCCGGCTGTCATCTGCCCGTACATGGTGAGGCCGAGCGCCTCGAGTCTGCGAAACTCCGGCCAGTTGGCCCAATCCCCCACCAGGTTGGAGTTGGCGATCAGAACTCGAGGGGCCCACTCATGCGTGCGAAAGACGCCAACGGGTTTACCGGACTGCACCAGCAGTGTTTCATCCGGTTCCAGCTCGTCGAGTGTGCGGACGATGGCGTCATACGCTTCCCAGCTGCGCGCAGCTTTGCCTGTGCCCCCGTAGACCACAAGGTCTTCTGGATGTTCGGCGACCTCTGGATCGAGGTTGTTCATCAGCATGCGTTTAGCGGCTTCAGCACCCCAGCTTTTCGCTGTGCGGTGGCTTCCTCGCTCCGCGCGAACGACACGGTGTCCTGCTGTGGTTTCTTCAGTCATCAAGATGCTCCTTTGCAATGCGGGCTATGTCGCCCGACTGAACGAGTGCGGTGACGGCTTCCAGTTCCGGCGAGAGAAAGCGGTCGGGGCCCGGTCCAGGCACCACACTTCGCACCAAATCACGGACCGCCCCTGTCGCGGGTCCCGGCTGCAGCGGCGACCGCAGGTCGAGCGCACGCGCAGCGGTGAGTACCTCGATAGCCAGCACCCGGCCAAGCCCGTCGACAGCGCGACGCAGCTTGCGGGCAGCAGCCCAGCCCATGGATACATGATCCTCTTGCATCGCCGACGATGGAATCGAATCCACCGAAGCTGGCACAGCCAGGCGCTTGAGCTCGGAGACGATCCCGGCCGCCGCGTACTGCGCGATCATGAGCCCAGAGTCGACCCCAACCTCATCTGCCAGGAACGGCGGAAGACCGCGACTGCGCGACGGATCCAACGCCCGATCCGTTCGGCGCTCAGATATCGAGGCAACGTCCGCGACCGAGATCGCCAGAAAATCGAGAACAGCAGCGACAGGGGCACCGTGAAAGTTCCCGTTCGATTCGATACGTCCATCCAGGGTGATCACCGGGTTGTCGATGACGCTGGCAAGCTCGCGATCCGCAATCATCGCCGCGTGAGCGAGAGTGTCCCGTGCGGTGCCGTGCACCTGCGGCGAACAGCGAAGTGAGTACGCGTCCTGTACACGGCCATCGTCTGGCCCTTTATGACTCGCCACTATCGGGGAATTGCGCAACAATCCGCGCAGATTCGACGCAGACGTGGACTGCCCGCCCTGTGGCCGCAGCGCCATGAGGTCTTCGGCGAACACGGCGTCCGTGCCGAACTGAGACTCCACCGACATCGCAGCCGCGACGTCGGCGGTCACAAGCAGCATCTCAATGTCGTGCATCGCCAACAGCAACATAGACAGCATGCCGTCAGTGCCGTTGATGAGCGCGAGCCCCTCTTTCTCCACCAGCGTCAGCGGTTCAATCCGCTCCCCCGCGAGGGCGATGGCTGCCGGCAGCAAATTTCCGGCCCTGTCGCGCACCTCGCCTTCGCCTGTAGCGGCGAGAGCGACGTGCGCCAGCGGCGCCAGATCCCCCGAACAGCCCAGAGAGCCATACTCGCGAACCACGGGGGTGAGACCGGCATTGAGCATCGCCGCATACGTCTCCACCACGACCGGCCGCACACCAGTACGCCCAGAGGCGAGCGTCTGCAAACGCAGGAGCTGGAGGCCGCGCACCACTTCCTTCTCGACCTCAGCCCCCGTGCCTGCGGCGTGAGACCTGATCAAACTCGCTTGCAACTGCAGCCGCCGATCGGGCGCAATGAACGTCGTGGCGAGTGCGCCGAACCCTGTCGAGACGCCGTAATGCGGGTGCGGGTCTGCCGCAAGAGCATCAACGACCCTGCGCGTCTCGGCGACCCTGGTCACAGCCGCTGGGTCGACCACCACTGGCCGACCGTGGCGTGCAACAGCGACGACCTCGGCGGGTGTCAGCGGTAGCTGACCGACAGATATGGAGGGAGGAACGCTCATGAGTCGATTTCACACCTGAACCATGCGCCCCACCACGGCATTGTGGGATGCTCTGTCTGTGATCCCAGACAACGACAACGCCGCAGCCGTCCCTGCCACAGTGGCCCCTGGCGCCGTAGTCCCTGCCGCCGATCAAACCCTGAGGATCTTGACCTATCTCGCTGGACGCCCTACCCCGGTTGCAGCCTCCGCGATTGCACGAGACCTGACGCTCCCGCGATCCACGGTGTACCACCTGCTCACTACCCTTTCGGCGCACGGCTACGTACTTCATCTCCGTGAAGAAAGACGTTGGGGCCTCGGCACATCAGCGTTCGAACTCGCGGGTGGATACACCAGACAACAGCCGCTCGCCCGCCGCGGACGACCACTGGTCGCCGCACTGTCTGACCAGCTCGGAGAGAGCGCTCATCTGGCTGTCATGAGTGGCGGGGATGTGCTCTACATCGTAGAAGAGCGCGCTCCACGCCGGCCCGCGTTGGTTACTGATGTGGGTGTGCGTCTACCAGCGCACCTGACAGCGTCAGGGCGAGCCATGTTGGCGGCACTTCCCGGTGAGCAGGTACGCGCGCTCTACCCCGATGCTTCCGCCTTCTCGGACCGACAGGCAAACGGCCCTCAGACTCCGCGAGAGCTCCGAGAGCTGCTTCGAGAGGTGAGGGCGCGCGGTTACGCCACCGAAGACAGCATGATCGAAGACGGGCTCCGCAGCGTAGGTGCCGCGGTCCGGGACCACGCCGGTTGGCCGATCGCTGCGGTCGCAGTCACCTGGGCTGACCATAACCTCGATGAAGAGGCGTTAGCCACAGCGGTGCGCGCATGCGCCCACGCTCTCGAAGCTCGTGTGAAGCGATGAACCGTGCCGACACCTACGTGGGTTGTGCGATAGCGACGTGTTAACGCAAAATGGCCACCCAACATTGGGTGGCCATTTTGTTTAAAAGAAGTTCGGCGGTGTCCTACTCTCCCACAGGGTCCCCCCTGCAGTACCATCGGCGCTGTGAGGCTTAGCTTCCGGGTTCGGAATGTAACC